>JACKKT010000006.1 GCA_024236295.1 Kordiimonadaceae bacterium
AATTTTAAGCCCGATAAATACCCCAAGTAAAATAACAACAAACTCTAGAAAGACCCTGAACCAGTCCTGTTTCCTGATGGCATTTAAAAGCCTGCTGATGATCATTTAGCCATGTCCTTTTTTATCATTTTCCCTGATGCCAAAATCCAATTTCATGTTATAAAATTTTGATAAATCATAACAGGAAAATAAAAATGGAAATCAAACGTTACAATAAAAACCACAGAATGAGCCAGATTGTCACCCATGAAAATTTAATTTATCTGGCCGGACAGGTCGGCTATGGCGATACGGTGACAGACCAGACCAAAAGTGTTCTGGCCAGTATTGATGAACTTCTGGCCGAAGTAGACAGTGATGTATCCCGCATTCTGACCGCAACCATATGGCTTGCCAGCATGGATTATTATGATGAATTCAATGCCGTCTGGGACAAATGGATTGATCCGGAAAATCCACCGGCCCGTGCCTGTGGCGAAACGCGCCTGGCTACGGATGACTTTCTGGTTGAAGTTATCATTGTTGCTGCAAAAAAATAAAGCTGAATTTTAATGACTGATTTTATTGATGATGCCATTAACGCAGCGGATGTTACCATGACAGTAAGCGATCTTGGTGACAACAGCTATAAATGTGAACTGGTAAGCAAACATGGAAAAATGAGCCGCACCATCACTATGGCTGAAGGCTACGGCGCGCCACAGCTTGGCAATCTGATATATTATTATGCCACGGAAATTCAGCTATATGAGGATTGCGATGATATCCTTGAATGGTCGGACGATATGGGCCTTAACCCAGGCGATCATGAAACACGCAAACGCTATGATCAGATTGCCACCGATCATAAGGATTTAAGGCTTCTGTTCGGGGAGCTGACCTTTCAGATGCTAATGAGTGCCCTTGCTATCAGTCAGGCCGTTGCCGCCGCTGAACCGGGCTGATATCATTCAACTTAAACAAAAGAAAATTTTGGGATAACGGACACCATGGCTATTTTAATCATTTTAAATCAGGCGGACCCGCATCTTCTGGAAAAAAACCTGAAATCCCACCCAGACTGCCCGGAGGTGCGCATTTATCCGGATGTGGGAAATCCGGGTGATATTGACTGCGTGATTGTCTGGAAGCACCCGGCGGGTGTTCTGAACGATTATCCGAACCTGAAAATGATCGCGTCCTACGGCGCGGGGGTTGAGAATATCTTAAGCGATCCGTCCCTGCCCGTCGGGGTGCCGATCACCCGTTTTGTTGATGATACACTGTCAGATCAGATGGCAGAATTCGCGCTGGGCGCCATCCTTAACCATCGCCTGCACCTGACAAGATACCGTGAATTCCAGGCCGCTTCCAAGTGGCATTGTCTTGATTTCATAAAAGGGCGGAAAATCACAATTCTCGGTCTTGGTGAACTGGGGTCCACCACCGCAAAACTTTTAAATAAGAATGGTTATTCGGTCAGCGGCTGGAGCCGCTCGGAAAAAAATATTGACGGTGTCAAAAGCTATTTTGGGGAAGATCAGCTTAAAAAATCCGTTGCCGATGCGGATTATGTCGTCTGTCTTTTACCGCTGACACCGTCCACAAAACATATTCTGAACAATGATTTGTTTGGCGCCATGAAAAAAGGCAGCTATCTGATTAATGTAGGTCGCGGCGATCATCTGGCCGAAAATGATCTTCTGGACGCACTGCAACATGAAAAACTTTCAGGCGCCCTGCTTGATGTCTTTTCGACTGAACCGCTGCCGCAGGATCATCCGTTCTGGAAACACCCGAAAATCCATATCACACCGCATATTTCCAGCCCGACAGATAAGGCACAGGTGGCCCGTCAGATCCTTGAAAATTATGCACGGCTGATAAACGGTAAACCACTTCTCAATCAGGTTGATCCGAAAAGGGCCTATTAAAAGCATAAATCAGGTGTGATAAACATTGCATCAAATGCCGCTTGGTGTTAATTTCCGCGCAAATTATTAAATAGCTCTTTAAAACAGGTGAACCATGAAGATACCCGGCAATACGATCCGACCCGGTAATGTTATTGAACATCAGGACAGCCTTTGGGTTGCTGTAAAAATAGCCCATACCCAACCCGGAAAAGGCGGCGCCTATCTCCAGGTTGAACTTAAAAACCTGCTTGACGGTCGTAAACTGAATGAGCGCTTCCGTTCCTCTGAAAAAGTCGAAAAAGTCCGTCTTGAACAGAAGAATTACTCTTTCCTTTTTGCCAACGAGGATGCCTATACCTTCATGGACGGTGAAACATTCGAGCAAATCGAAATTTCCGGTGACTTTCTTGGCGATAAAGCCCAGTATCTTCAGGATGGGATGGAAGTGGTTGTTGAATTTTACGAAACAACACCGATCGGTGTTGAACTACCACCAACCGTTGAATTGACTGTTGTAGAAACTGAGCCAGTTGTCAAAGGGCAGACTCAGAAATCATCAAATAAACCCGCCCTTATGGATAACGGTATGCGGGTGATGGTCCCAACATTTATCAGTCAGGATGACCGTATCAAAGTCAACACAGAAGATGGTACCTACTACGAAAGAGTAAAATAATGGCCTTACAATCCGCCCTCATTAATGTGATGGAAAAAGCCGTCAAAAAAGCAGGCATCCGACTGGCCCGTGATTTTGGTGAAGTTGAACATTTGCAGGTTTCCCGTAAAGGCCCTGCCGATTTCGTCTCAAAGGCGGATTTAAAAGCGGAAAAAACCCTTGTCGAGGAACTGAAAACAGCCCGTCCCCAATTTGGCTTCATTCTTGAGGAAGGTGATGATATCCCGCCACAGGATGGAAATAACAGTGTCTGGATTATCGATCCTCTGGATGGCACAACTAATTTCCTCCACGGTATTCCCCATTTTGCCATTTCCGTCGCCCTTGAACAGGGCGGCGAAATAACCGCAGGTGTGGTTTATAACCCAATTACCGATGATATGTACTGGGCCGAAAAAGGCCGTGGCGCATACCTCAATAATCGTCGTCTTCAGGTATCCGGCCGTAAGAACCTGACTGAATGCCTATTGGCTACTGGTATTCCGTTTCATGCAAGCCCCCATCAGGATACATTTATCACCAATCTTGAACATATAATGGGTGAAGTGGCCGGGGTGCGCCGATTTGGCGCCGCTTCCCTTGACCTTGCCTGGGTTGCGGCCGGTCGGTATGACGGCTTCTGGGAAGAAGGGTTGTCCCCCTGGGATATTGCTGCGGGAATGCTGCTTGTCCGTGAAGCCCGAGGCATGGTCAGCGAATTTAATGGTCGGAACAAAATGATGCAGACGGGTCAGATTTTGGCAACGAATGGGGCTATACACGGCAGCGTAACAAGGTTATTATCAAATGCCCGCAAAGCCCATAAGGAAAAAATCAAATAATGAGTCCATTGCCCCTTTCAAATTTAGCGATCACCTCAGCGTTATGGCTAAGCTTGTTACCGGTTATGACCCATGCCAACGAAATTAGCGGTATTGCCGAACACACCACAAGTGAACAGGCGAAATTATTCCTGAACGCCGGTAGCCTGACGACCATTGAGCCTCTTTTTATCAGTTTTCATCCGCAGCAGATTAAGCTTGAGGAAGAAAATCTGAAATCATTAAAAAAATGGATTGCCGAGGTTAAAAAATCTGAAGTACCAATCCATATTTACAGCTATGCCAGCCCGCCAACCGCCCGAATGGATATGACTGAAAAATCGGCCCTTCACATGGCAATCAGAAAAGCTTTTAACCGGGCGCTGGATGCTCGTAATGCGATTGAAAATGAGGGCATACCAGAGCGACTCATCGCCCTTCATGCAATTGGTCCGGCAGATGTAAGCCCGTCTGACATGCTGAGAATCACTATAAGAAGCAACTGATTTCATAAATAAAACCTAATATCGCCATAATATTGCCAACTAATTCTTAGACTCTTGCGTCCAGCCCTGATAATATTGGATAAGTTCGCGTATATCAGGGAAAAATATATAAATAATAAGGGGCTATGCATTTTACTTAGCAATGCGAATTAAGCCAGGAGCTTGGATATAAATGATCAATCTGCAAAAATATTTAAACAGAACCATATTTTTTCTCATTGGTGTGATTGCCATTGGGGCCTATCTGTTTCCGACGTTACAGAATTCATTTACCGCCAATATCGGCTTAAACGGCGTTATTCTGCTGGTTCTTATGATCGGTATAATCTTTTCCATGCGTCAGACCTATATGCTGATCCCTGCGGTCAACTGGCTTGAAAATTTCAAAAAAAATGAAAGCAGCGGAGGCAAGAATGAAGCCCCAGAACTGCTTGGCGCCATGGCCACGATGATGGAAGAGCAGAAAACCCGCAAAATGGCCCTTTCCACCATGTCAATGCGCACCCTGCTTGACGGTATTGCCGCCCGAATGGACGAAGGACGCGAAATCACCCGCTATAATATTGCCCTGCTTATCTTTCTTGGACTGTTGGGGACATTCTGGGGGTTATTAACCACAATTGGCTCCATCGGGGATACCATAGACAGCCTTCGTGTCGGCAGTGGTGATGTCGGCCTGATGTTTGAAGATTTGAAAGCGGGCCTTGCCGCGCCACTTGGCGGTATGGGAACAGCGTTCAGTTCTTCCCTTTTCGGTCTGGCCGGTTCCGTCATCCTCGGCTTCATTGACCTTCAGACAGGACAGGCACAGGGCCGATTTTTCAATCATCTTGAAGACTGGCTTTCAGGGATCACCAAGCTTTCAAGTGCAGGATCAAACATCGCCCTCGAAACCGGGGATGCTTCTGTCCCCGCATATGTCAGCGCCCTGCTTGAAGGATCTGCCGACAGCCTGGATAATCTGCATAAAGTCATTGCCAAGTCAGAAGAAAACAGGTCACAGGTCAATCAGGCCATTACCAATCTGTCCGTACAGCTTTCGAGTCTGGTTGATCATCAGACGGAAATGCGTTCGGTGATGAAACAGATGGTGACCGCTCTAACCGCCGGAAAATCCGGCAGTTCCGATGTCAGTGAAAAACATCTACGAAATATTGATGTTCAGCTTAAAGCTCTGACCGATGAAACCATCAAAACGCAGGATAAATTTGCATCAAGCCTGCAATCAGAAATAAGACTGCTGGCCAGGACGCTAGGCGCTATGGTTGATGGCAAAGCCATCCCGACACCTCCTCCTGCGGCATCGGCAAAGCCGTCGACAACGACAACATCCTCGGCACAAACATCCGTATCACCGGTGAAAACGGCAGCAGCGCCGGTAAAGGCAGCCACGCCTGAGACACCGGAAAAACGCAAGCTGATCATTGAGGAAGGCAATTATGCCATGCCGGAAGTAAACCCAAAAACCGATAAAAAACCTGTCCTTACTGCGAAAAGGGACGATTAATGGCTTTGCTTAGAACAGGACGGCGTCCGGGCGGCACCCGTGATAATACCTGGCCGGGGTTTGTTGATGCGCTCAGTACCCTGCTTCTGGTGATTATTTTCCTTCTGTCTATATTTATGCTGGCTCAGTTTTTCCTTGGTCAGGCCCTCTCCGGCCGCGACGAAGCTCTGGATAAGCTACGAACCCAGGTCCTTGAGCTTAGTGATCTTTTAAATCTGCAGCGTCAGGCCAATGACGATCTTCGCGCCAATGTCACGCAGCTTTCCGCCTCGCTTCAGGTGGCAGACGGTGACCGCGAACAATTACAGCGCCGCATTCAGGAACTTGAAGCGGATATCGCCGAGGCGGAAGGCACAAATGGACGCGTGGCCCGCTCCAGTGACGAGCAGCAGCAAATGATCGCCGATCTTCAAAGCCGCTATAATGTGGCAATGGATACACTGAATAAAGAACGCAACATGTCAAAAGCCGCCCGGGACGAGGTGGAGGTTCTTAACCAGCAGCTTGCCAGTCTTCGACAGCAACTGGCCGCCCTTAATGTTGCGCTTGAAGCGTCGGAGGCCAATGACAAGGAACAGGAAGCCATTATCAAGAACTTAAGCGAACGACTTAATACCGCTCTCGCCTCAAAAGTCGCGGAACTGAACCAGTTCCGGTCTAACTTTTTTGGGAAATTACGTCAGGTGCTCGGGGATCGTTCCGACATCCGCATTCAGGGCGACCGCTTTATTTTCCAGTCGGAAGTGCTTTTTGCCTCCGGTTCCGCCACCCTTGGTGAAGGAGGACAGCAGGAAATGGACAAGCTCGCCGACACGCTTTCCAGTATTATGCAAACGATCCCTAAGGATGTTGACTGGATTTTGCGTGTTGACGGCCATACCGACGTGCTGCCAATCCGTACGGCGCAGTTCCCGTCAAACTGGGACCTTTCAACGGCGCGGGCATTATCGGTTGTCAAATATCTGATCAGCCGCGGCATTCCTGCCGAACGGCTCGCCGCCACCGGCTTTGGCCAGTTTCACCCGCTTGACCCCAACGATAATCAGGATGCCTACCGCCGAAATCGCCGCATTGAAATGAGACTGGACCAGCGTTAAATCAGGCTGTTGCCAGCAGGGCCACACCGCTGATGATCACCGCGGACCAGATGAGCCGCCGTTTTAAATGCCCCTCGCCAAGTAGAATGCTGCCCATCAGCACGGAAATCAGCACGCTGGTTTCCCGTACCGGCGCCAGTAAGGTTACTGGTGTAAAGGTAATCGCAAACAGGAAAAGGATATAGGCAAGCGGGCTTAACACACTGATCAGTAAAACCCCGAGCTTGTGATCGCGCCAGTATCCGATAACAATTTGCCGCCGCCGGAACGCCACCGGGGACAGCAGCCCGGCGCGAAAAATATTCGATGCATAATCAAGCAGCACCGGGGAAACCAGCACGACTGATACCACATAGGCATCCCAGGCGGTATAACTGCCGATACAAAGCCCGACCATAAGGCCATAAATGATTGAGGTAGAGACATGCTGTGCTCTTTTCTGAAAACCGCCGGTCAGGAAAAAGATACCGAAAATAATAATAAGGCCACCGGTAAGTATCTGGGTGGTGATTGTTTCCCCCAGGAAGAGCACGGCCAGCGCAACGGAAATAATCGGCCCGGTTGAACGGGCCAAGGGATAAACCAGCGACAGGTCGCCATTTTTATAGCCGCGCTGAAGCAGTGTAAAATAAACCGTGTGAATGATTGAACTGATAAAAACACAGCCGATTTCATATAGTCCAAAATTCGGAACTGACGCCCAGAATATATAAATCACCACCGGCAGATAAAGGATCACCGACAGAAAGGAAATAAGCCAGACCAGTTCAGCGCCGCCACCGATCCGCTTCACATAAAAATTCCATGTCGCATGACAAAATGCAGCGGCCAGAACAAGAAGCAGTGCGGTAATAGTCATTTAATAATATCACCCCGAAGGTCGGTTTTGAATTGCGGACAAATGACCAATAACAGTATCAGAACTTAAATTCTAGCCCATTTTCCCGTAGGACATGGGAAAGCTGTCATCCTGAAGCCATTTTTCATCCAGGGGCGGAAAATCCGGGTTAACCGGTGTTTCTTCCTTCCAGTTTTCCTTGCCACTCCAGCTTTTGATATCAATACGGTAAGCCCTTGTCCGGTCAAGATCTTCCTGAATAATCGGGCTAAAATCCCGGTTCAATTCCATTTCTGAAAAATATTTTCTTATCAACCCATAAAAGGCATGTTTCTGCTCTTCTTCGGATGTGACCTCAATCACATCGCCAAAAGCCATGACTGACCGGAACTGCGCCGAAAAATTAAGCGCCCGGTTGCTGGGCAGAAGGCGTCCCATTTCAGAAGCGCAAAAGGCAATTTTCTCATGTCGTTTTGTGTTGGCATCGCGCCGCCCAATCATTGCACCATGCATATACAGGCAGTGTTTATCCTCGTCATACCAGAATGTCATCGGATGCACGAATGGCTGATCATCCCAGCGCGTGGCGAAATACCCAAATGGAGCCCGTTTGATAAAATCGGTGATCCATTCATTATCCTTGACCAGATGACGGCGACGGGACTGATTTTCCGGGCGGCTTTCTAGGTCATAACCGCGTTTTTTTGCTCTTGCCTGTGACATAATCTTCACTCACTTTTATTTAAAAACGCGGCTTTTATAGTTTGCTTTATGGCTATTTAAAATATCCAGTTTTATACTATTTTTATATAACCACTTTTCATCAAAATGTATAAAGTACTGAAAGTTGATAGCGGTCAACATTGGGTTTTGTCTGATCGGTAAGCTCCCCAATCAGTTTTTTATATTCAAAGCCGATCATAAAATTTTTGATCAGATCATAAAATATATTCGCATGAAGCGATTTGACATTTTCGATGGCATGGCCGGTTCCCAATGTCTGCTGATTATGACCGGGATCAAGACTTTCCGCCCAGGAAACGGCCACTGTTGACCGAAGTTTTTCCGTAAAATGCATGGTGGTGCTGAAAGTCGCCCCCTGAATGTCAACAGGGTCAATATATTTACCACCCTGCCCGTCATCCAGCACGATGCCATCGGCAAAGGCCGAAAATGCCCCGTAATGACCGATTCCGCCGCGAAGATACTGACCGACTATTTCGAACCGGCCCGGGATAATTTCCTTATGAGCGGTAATGATCACCCCGCCTGTCATTTTATGGGCTTCAAACTGACCATTATCAATGCGCAGTTCCCGCAGTATTCCGGCAACGGACAAATGGCCCCAGGATGGATCAAAATCAATCCGCCCGACATAATCCGGCATACGCTGATCATCGGTAATATCATAATCGCCAAGGTTCGATGTAGGATTTTCAAGAGCAAGCCGCAGCGAAAATTCCCCCGCACTGACCGTAAAGCGCACCATTGGCTGACGGGCAAAAGTGACCGCGGAATTGCCCCCATAATCCAGAATATCCAGAAAGCTTTTTGGATCAATAAATGTGCTTATGGTCTGCCCGATCAGGAAATTTCCCACTTCTACATAGGCATGACGAAGCACAAATCGTGTGTTGCTGGTGCCATAGGCTTCGACACGGTTGCCATCAGCGTTACTTTCAACACCAAAATTTCCTTCAACATAGGTTTTGATTGGGCCAAATGGTGTATCATTTTTATTAATGCTGACATAAAGTCTGGTTTCCTTGGCATTGATGCCAAATCGTGATCCTTTATTGTCGGACGCAAATAATAAATCAGCATTATAAGATCCAGATGCATCATCAATGCCGTTAACCCCATTTGTTGCGAGGGCGGCATTGACCTTAACAAAACCCCCGAAATCAACATCCACACCTTCTGCATTTGCCTGTTTTACACCTATGGACATTGCGATCAAGGCAATGATTAAAGCGGCAATTCTCATTTCTTTTAAATATAACATTTTCTTTTGCGCATAATTACTTATGCACACTCACCTGTTTAAGTTTAAGTCTGTGTCGCTGTTTTAATCTTGCAGAGGCCCCTGGTCTTTCCGCTTCTTGTTTTCATATGAAATCTTCGGCGGGCTCAAGACGGGCGAATATTAGCAAAAGTTCCTGATTATAAAAATACCGTATAATTTTGTTATACTGTTCTATAAACTTGACTAATTAATTTCTTTTTAAATTCACTGAATTTTTTGCTATGGTTATGCTATATTTCATTTTTTCTGAATTATATTATGACCAGTTTATATTTTGATCTCGACCGACAATCACAGACACCGCTTCATCGGCAACTGATTGGACATCTTAAAAATCATATGGTTTCTGGTGATTTGAAAATGGGTGAAAAATTACCGTCAAGCCGCACCCTCGCTAGAATTTGAATATTTCCGCATTGTTACACTGACCGCCTATGAACAGCTTATAGCGGAAGGATATCTGGTAACCAAAGCCGGAGCTGGCACCTTTGTCAGTGACAATATAATCACCTCACGAACTGATCAGGTAAAAGACTATAAAGGACCGGACTGGTTCAACCCCACAGGTAAAATCCTGCCTATGATGATGATAATAAAAATAATGCCTGTTTTGATTTTTCCATCGGTCACCCGGCAAGCGAACTATTCCCAAAAAGTAATTGGCGTCGGGCCCGGCGAAAAGCACTTGATTTTTCCTATTCAAACGTCCGTTCAGATCGGGCTGGTGAAAAACACTGCGCGAAGAAATCGCCGCTTTTTACACCGGACCCGCAATATTAAATGTCATACTGATAATATTATTATCACGTCCGGCGCTGCCGAAACCTTGAGACTGCTGGCAAAAGCAACCGCCGAATTTGCGCCCATGACCTTCATTGAAAATCCCGGCTTCAAAATAGCCCGGGCTGGCTTGCCGGTGGAGGCGATCTGACCGCTGTCAATATTGATGAAAACGGGCTGATCGCCCGGGAGCTACCCGAAACTGTGGGGCGACCTGCTATGCTTTTCTGTACCCCGTCCCATCAGTTTCCGCTGGGCTTTCGTCTTAGCCTTAAACGACGGTATGATATTTTAAAATGGGCATTTGAAAATGACGCCCTGATTTTGGAAGATGATTATGACAGCGAATTTCATTATGACACGATGCCGCTGCCTACCCTTAAATCCCGGGACGAAAGCGGCCATGTGGTTTATTTTTCTTCCTTTCCAAAAGTATCAGCCCCAACATCAAAATCGGATATCTGATTGCCCCGCAAAAATTGGCTCCGTTCTTAAAAATATCATCGCTGCTGAACATGCCGAACCCCGCAATTGATGCAAAAGGCCTTGGCCGCTTTCATTGCTGATAATTCACTGGATAAACATATCGCTAAATCACGCCGTCATTACACCAAGCTAAACCGGATTATGCGGCAAAAGTTATGCGATTTGCCAGAAGGCATTAAAATTTCCGGACTTGATAGCGGCATTCACGCGTTTATGTCTTTTGATAAAATGCCCATCAAGCTGATTAAAAAACTGAATCAAAATCATTTTACCTGCCCCATCAGATCAGCACGGGTGGTTGGCACGGCTTTGCCCTTGGCTATGGACATTTCAAAGAAAATGAGCTGATAAGTGCCCTTGATGAGCTGACGGCACAAATAAGGAATTTATACCCCGAATTGTAACCCCGCAAGATGAGCATAAAGACCCGCTTTGGCAATAAGTTCGTCATGTGCCACTTTCAACTATTTTGCCATGATCCATCACCACAATCCGATCCGCTTTCTGCACGGTGGCAGTCGGTGGGCAACCACGAGCGTGGTTTTATTCTGCATCAGCTTTCTAAGGCCGCCTGAACCAGTTTCTCATTGGCGGCATCCAGGGCAGATGTAGCTTCATCAAGCAGCAAAATCTGCGCATCCTGCAATATGGCCCGGGCAATGGCAATGCGTTGACGCTGACCGCCGGAAAGACGGGTGCCCGCTCACCAGGAATGTATCCATACCTTCCGGCAGGCGGTCAATAAATTCATCTGCCCTTGCCGCTTTTGCCGCAGCCGCGATCATTTCATCACTGGCATCCTGATTGCCGTAACGGATATTTTCAGCTATTGTGGTGGCAAATATCATGCTTTCCTGACTGACAACGCCCAGATTTTGCCTGACTTCAACCGGGTCGGCTTCGCAAAGGCTACACCATCAATGGTAATTCTTCCTGCTGAGGATCATAAAACCGTTGCAACAACTGAAACACTGTTGTTTTTCCGGCTCCGGACGGGCCGACAATCGCTACTGTTTCACCGCCACGAACATCAAGATCAAATCCATTCAGGATTATTTCGGATGGACGCGAAGGATAAGCAAAGCTGACATTTTCAAAGCAAGCCGCCCTTCCGGCGAGGCAGGAAAATGAACCGGGTTTTCCGGCGCCTTGATTTCGGATTCTGTTGAAATGATTTCAGGCATCGTCCTGCTGCACCGGCGGCGCGCTGAAGCTCCCCATATACTTCGGAAAGTGCTCCCATAGCACCGGCAACTAGCACCGCATATATGATAAAGGCCGTCAGTTCCCCGCCCGTAATATTACCGGCAATCACGTCCCGCGCCCTAACCACAGCACCAGATCCACCGCACCGAAGACGAGCAGAATTATCAGAAATGTCAGAATAGCCCGCATCCGTGTGCGGTCAATGGCCGCAGAAAAAGCGGTTTCAATAAAGCCCTGATATTTCTTGCTCTCAAATTCTTCCCGGTATAGCTTTGAACCGTCTGCACCGCACCGATGGTTTCATTGGCAGTTGCGCTGGCATCGGCAATTTTATCCTGAGAAATACGGATAGCCCCCGTACGCGACGACCGAGGATAATAAGAGGAGCTACAATAAACGGATCAGCAAAACACATAGGCCGTCAGCAGCCAGTTGGTCACCAGCATCATAATCAGCCCGCCGACCGGGTCAGAAGGTTCCGAAGAGCGACGGAAGCAGTGGAGCCCACCACAGACTGTATTACCGTTGTATCGGTATTGAGTCTCGAAAGAATATCGCCCGAGCGGTTATTCTCAAAAATACCGGGCTAAGGGTCAGAACCTTGCTGAATACTTCACGTCTGATGTCAGTGACGACTCGTTCACCAAGCCAGTAACCAGATAATAACGGGCAAAAGTGGCAACAGCCAAAACCACCGCAACACCAAGTAAGGCGAGAAAATATAAATTGATCAGATCGGCACCGACAGAGCTAAACCCCATATCAATAATACGCCTGATCGCCTGCGGTATTGCCAGAGTCGAACCAGCCGCCACCACAAGCGCGATCAATGCTTTATTATTGTTGATTTATAAGGCGAAAGAAAACCCATAACAGATTGATTTCTTTTACCTTTCTCTTTGGCGCTTCATCTTTATCCGCACCATTTCCCGTGGTATTATTATTCTCAGCCATTACTTAAAATCTGCCGCCTTTTTCAAATTTGTAGCTGGGATATAGCATCTGAAAGCGCGCTAAACAATGAAAGATAAGGAAAAGTGTCATTTTTTAGGGAAAAAGTGAGAATTAGGCACATTCCTGCTTGCACTCGGCAATCCTCTTGGGTATAAGTCCCAACAAATTTGCTCAAACGAGCCAAAGTTAAAAGGTTTTTAATATGAAAAATGATATTCACCCAGACTACCACATGATTAAAGTGGTTATGACTGATGGCAGCACCTATGACACACGCTCAACCTGGGCAGTGAAGGTGACACATTAACACTTGATATTGACCCTAAATCACACCCTGCATGGGTTGGTGGTACAAAACAGGTTCAGGACAAAGGCCGCGTTGCCCAGTTCAACAAGCGTTTTGCCAATTTCAAACTGTCAAAATAAGTTTATTTTTGATCGGTAAAAATGAAGGCTTCCTTGTCTTAGGAAGCCTTTTTGTTTTCCCACTTATATCCCGTCAATTTTGCCCATAAGGTTATGAACCGGGTTATCCTCTGCTGCCGGAATGTCATATATGATCCGGTCAAGCCGGACAATGCAGGTAAAAGCGCCCGGGCACGACTTGAATAATTCATGAAGTCCTGGGAAAGTCTCTGGTGTCACAGCCGATCGGATCATCGAATAGTTCATGATCGCTGATGCGGGATTTTTGTTCACCGGCTTGTTTTTTGAAATTTCCCTGAATGAACGCCTTTTGCATAAGGCACCATGACATAGACTGCATAATGCCGGCAGTCATGCGGTTGGATTCAAGAGTATAATATCCCATATTTTCAGCACCAAGATGGCTTATATCCCTGTTTTTGTCGTTCTGAAGATATTTTACAACCAGTTTACTAAGGTCAAGTGCTTCCTTATAAAGCTCGTCAAGCAGCTCTAAATTAATTTTTCCGTCCTTAACCACAGTGTCTTTAATCATAATCGTCCTTAATGTTTCGACTTTTTATAAAAATATAACCGTTAATAACATATTTAAATATTGAAATCCAAAAAACGCTACCTATCTAATATTTGTAAGGCGGAAAAGAACGTTGCCGGACGGGGCGTTATAAACCTTACAAAGTAATAAACTAACATCTGCATCCGGTCATTAGACGATTGCAGAATTATATCGCTTAAAGAGAAAGGATATTAAAATGAGAGCATTAGACTTAAGCCCGCTACTTAAATCAACAATCGGTTTTGATCAGATGAACCGTATTTTTGAATCAGCGGCAGGAAACAATGATATTTCCTACCCCCCATATAATATTGAAAAAATCAGCGATGACGATTACCGCATTACCATGGCCCTTGCCGGTTTTAGCGAAGATGATCTGAAAATCGAACTGGATAATGGTGTTCTTACCATTTCCGCCGATGGTGGCGAAGATGAGGCCGACGCAGAAAGATACCTTCACCGTGGTATTGCCAAACGTGCCTTTACCCGTCATTTCAGACTGGCTGATACCATTAAGGTTCTTGGCGCCCAGTTTGAAAACGGCCTGTTGATGATTGATCTTCAGCGTGAAGTACCGGAGCATCTAAAGCCCCGTACAATTAAAATCGGTAAAACTGCTGAGGTAAAAAGCTCGTCGATGAAGATGCTGCCTAATTAACAGCACCCTAATTAAATAAACTGTCCGCGTCCGCGTGGGCAGTTTTTTTATGGGCTTTTTCAATTTCTGTCCGCCTGACTTCTGATTTAAGAATAGCTATCCTGTCATCCAATGCTTCTATACTGTGAACGCTCAGGTCTTCTTTTACGAGCTGTTTTAAAAGCGGCACTTTAGGCCTGTCAAAGTCGTCGTCCATAATTCTTACCCATATTTATCTTATATACATTTATAATTCCATTCTCTATAAAATAACAAATCTGTCAATTAGGATAATGCAATGAAGGTGATAAATATAAAAAATTTCGGAGGTCCCGAAATGCTTGAAATTTCAAACCGCGAAAGGCCGAAACCTTCGACTGATCAGATACTGATTAAAGTTATGGCTGCTGGTATCAACCGTCCTGATATTATTCAGCGAAAAGGACATTATCCGCCACCACCGGGGCTTCTGATATTCTCGGTCTTGAATGCGCAGGTATTATTGAGGAAATTGGAGGGAATGTGAAAACTGGAAAGTCGGAGACAAAGTATGTGCTCTGCTTACTGGTGGCGGATATGCAGAATATGCAGTGGCCCATCAAGGATGCGCCCTTCCCATCCCCAATGGTTTTTCATTAGAACAGGCAGCGGCCCTGCCGGAAACCTATTTCACAGTCTGACTAACCTTTTGACCGTGGAAAACTTAAAGCCGGGGAAACGGTGCTTATCCATGGCGGCACATCAGGTATAGGCACCACCGCTATTCAGATGGCCAAAATATTTGGAGCAACAGTGATTACCACCTCTGGCACAGATGAAAAATGTGGAATCTGCAGATCAATCGGTGCGGACTATACAATCAATTATAAAACGCAGGATTTTTCAGAAGAAACAATGAAACTAACAGGTGGCAAAGGGGCTGATGTGATCCTAGATATGGTCGCCGGGGATTATGTGGCAAAAAATATCAGCGCCTTAAATGAAGACGGCAGAACAATCATTATTGCCGTTCAGGGCGGCGTTAAAGCCGATATTAATGTGCTGCCCATTATGACAAAACGCCTGACGGTTACCGGGTCGACCTTACGCCCGCGTGATAATGACTTCAAATCCGCCATTGCATCGGCACTCAAAGAAAATATCTGGCCACTGCTTGAAGCAGGGAAAATAGCCCCAATTATCGATAAAATTTTTCCGCTTGAACAGGCAGCAGAAGCCCACCGCTATCTTGAAAATGGTGAGCATACCGGAAAAATTATCCTTAAAGTCTGTTTATTGGCCGGTACGCCGCCATCTTTCGATTGTTGCCCTGACAAAATTCGGATCTTCCAACCCCAACTGCCAATCCACTGAATAGGACGGACTTCCACTGCTCGGCAGATGTTCTTCATCAAGCTTGTCAACAAGCAGCCGAACCGGGGCTTCCACCCCTTCTCCAACTGCCAATGCTTCTCGGTTTTGTAGTGAAGACAATGAATTTAACGATCCTTCGGCCCCCTCGGGCATGACGTGGGACACAAATTTCTGGTCCCGTTCATTGTTAAGACGCATGGCAAAATAGTTCCGCACTGGGAAAGCGCTGATTCAGATACATCAGCCGGCCGCTGGGAAACAAGACCTAGCGACACTCCGTATTTGCGGCCTTCCTTGGCAATCCTTTCAATCGCTTTACGGGTCGAATTAAAAATAGTGCTGTTGTCGGTTGGCACATATCTGTGGGCTTCCTCACAAACCAGCAAAATAGGGCGAGCATCATTACCACGGCTCCATACCGCAAAGTCAAATACTGCCCTACTGATAATAGATACCACCACATTCACGATTTCCGATGGCACACCGGATAGATCGATGGTTGAAACCGGTTTATTATTAACCGGGAAACGAAGAAGGTTCCCTGATGATTGAATTCAGGGTATCATTGACCAGCATGCCAGAAAACATAAAGGAGAAGCGCGAATCCGCCGAAGCTCTTCAACCTTATTTTTAAGCCTCAAATAGGGTGTTAAGGTCTCAGGATTATCCAGCTTGCCCATTTCCTCATCAAGAAACCTCATAACAAATGAAAGCTTATATGGGATTGGCGTATCAACAGTAATACGCTCGGGTGGATATCCTTCGTTATTGCTGAGCCCGGCTTCATAAATGCAGCGCCTCAGCACATCAATTTCAATCATTCGGTCATTACCGTGATAAGCCCCGATGAACATTTCAATATGTTCTTCAAAATTCATCATCCAGTATGGAAGACGAAGATTGTTAATATCAAAATGTTGCGCACAATCGGAAAACGCGCTTTCATACTCATTATGGGGATCAAGCATAATGATATGGGCATGAGGTAATCTTTCAACCATTCGTCTAATCAGAAGTGCAACCGTACACGATTTACCGGTACCGGTGCTGCCAAGTATGGCAAAGTGTTTTCCGAGTAATGCATCAATATTAATCGAAGCTGGCGTCAAATATTGCGGATATACGTGACCAAGATGAAAGTGATTATTGTCATTATCGCCAAAAATACCTTCAATATCCCGCAGGCTAACCGGGAAAATGGGTTGTCCCGGCAATGGAAAATCGGTGACACCCCGCTCAAAAATCATTCCGCTTTCCGTGTAAGGCGCGCGGATACCATGGCCCAGATAGTCCAGTGTCATAATCGCCTGCTCAAAACGTGTGTCGTTATTTTGGGAAATGATATCCCGGACGGTTACAAACAGATATCCCTTTGAAACTTTGATTTTCAGGATTGTTCCGATCTGACCCGGGGAAAATTCGGCATCTTCACTATCCATATTGGACATTTCGCGCAGAACACCGAGATTACAGATAGCTTTGGCACCATTGCCGCTTACTTCGATGATTTTTCCAATCTCACGGGTGGGCTCAACTTCTCTCAATTCAATAGTGCTCATATCACTCTCATGATTTTTTAAAACCTGTTTATCCATAAGTCACTTTTCCCTCCGCAACACATAAACGGACTATTGCCTTCAATGCTGAAAACTATAAGGCCTCAGAGCTAAAAAAACGGTTAAGATAAGTTTAAATTTTCACGAATGGGGAAATTATTATTTTTTTCAAATTTTGCACGGAAGTCATTGACATTTAACATCGGTCCATATAGGTTCCACGAAAGTTTTTGGAAAGTGCTCCAAAACATCAGCCTGGGCAGGTGAATTGTGAGCCAAAATTAAAAATACGAGACAGATTATGAAAGTCGTAAATTCGTTAAAATCGCTTAAAAATCGCCATCGCGATTGTCGTGTCATTCGCCGTAAAGGCAGAACATTGGTTATTAATAAAACCAATCGCCGTTTCAAAGCGCGTCAAGGATAATTTTATTAATTATACTATTAAAGATATTTGACACAACTATCTAATATATAGTAATTTAGGATTTGTTATAGACCTCAGTGTCTGTGGCAAACAGGAGATCGAGCTTCCCCCCCAAGGGCTCGGTCTCCTTCATTTTTGGGCCTAGTTTTGTTAAAACTTAAAGATATGCCAACCCTCTAATTTTGCTATTATATTTCGGTTGGGAAATGCTTTAACTTCAATTTATTCAACCCTGGCAATTCGAAGAACATTGGTTTTACCAGGAGTGCCAAATGGCATGCCGGCCATAATGACGATTCGGTCACCAGTTCCAGCGTAGCCATATTCAAGACAGATTTTACAGGCTTTATCGATCATATCCTGAAAATTGACTGCGTCCTGTGAATAAACACAGTTAAGCCCCCAGACCAGCGCAAGCCGTCTTGCAGTGGTAATATTCGGGGTTAAAACTAGTAGCGGTGTTTCCGGCCTTTCCCGAGATGCACGAAGGGCGGTTGAACCGGATCCTGTGTAAGTAACGATAGCTCGAGCTTCGATGGTGGTTGCAACCTGCTTGGCTGCTGCACTGATCGCATCAGCGGTTGTTGCTTCCGGCGGGGTATTATCCTTACCCAGCATTCTTAAATAGCTTGGCTCGCTTTCTATGGTTTTAGCGATCCGGTTCATTAAGGATACGGCTTCTTCAGGATAGGAGCCGGTAGCTGATTCTGCCGACAACATTATCGCATCAGCCCCATCAAACACAGCATTAGCAACGTCTGAAACTTCTGCCCGTGTTGGTACAGGCGCATTTATCATGCTTTCCAGCATTTGTGTTGCCACTACTGCCGGAATACCTGCGCGTCTCGCATGGCGAATAATTTTCTTTTGTTTTGCCGGCACCAGTTCCATGGGAAGCTCAACGCCCATATCTCCGCGCGCCACCATTACCCCGTCTGATTCAGCTAGTATCTCATCAATCGCGTGGACCGCCGACGGTTTTTCAATTTTCGCCATAATGGCCGCCCGCCCCTTGATAATATTTTTAGCTTCCCGCACATCTTCCGGACGCTGGACAAAAGAAAGCGCTACCCAGTCCACCCCCAGATCAAGAGCAAAATTCAAATCTTTTTTATCTTTTTCCGTCAACGCCGCCAGCGGCAAAATTGCACTTGGAACATTGACCCCTTTACGGTTTGAAATTTCACCGCCAACTTTGACTGTGGTGGTTATTTTATCTTTTTCAACCTTATCAATAAGCAGTCTGATTTTACCATCGTTAATCAGAAGCTCCGTTCTTGGCTCCACCGCCTGATAAATTTCCGGATGGGGAAGTTCCACCCTTGAGACGTCCCCGGGTGTATTATCCATATCCAGTATAAATTTCTGTTCTGGAACCAGTTTCACTTTTTCTTCTGCAAAAACCCCGACCCGCAATTTCGGTCCCTGCAAATCAACAAGTATTCCGGTTGGTCTGCCTGTTGCCTTTTCCACTTCACGCACCGTCGCATGAAGCTTAGCCGCCGCCTCATATGACCCGTGGCTCATATTAAGACGGAAGACGTCAGCGCCTGCCTCCGACAGTTTTTTTATCATCTCAAAACTTGATGATGCGGGTCCAAGGGTGGCAATTATTCGGGTACGACGACGACGGTGCATGAATTATCCTGATCTATTTTTTAAAAAAAGCGTTGCAGGCACGATAAAGATTATAAATATCCACTTTAGAGCTTACAGCATAAGTCGTGTGAATGGACAGTACGGGAATACCAAAATCTATTACATTCATATCCTGTCGTGAAAATTCACCACCAATGGTACCTCCGCCTGCAGCGCCAACCTTATATGTTGCTGTTTGCCAGGGAATATTGGCATCATCAAGCACTGTACGAATATAAGCAATATATTCGGAATTGGCATTAAAGCCACGTCCGTAAAGTTTTAGATTTACACCATACCCAAGCCGTGGTCCATTTAGCGGCTCCCATGCGCTTGGGCGCATTGGATTAATACCAGGATTCACATCAATGGAAATCATATTTGTTTTTGAAAGCGCGCGGCGTACATAGCTTTCACGCATTTCATTACCCATTTTTGCCTCGATAAGACGGGAAATCAGGTTTGAAAAATATTGTGATTTCGCGCCGGTGTTATTAACATTCCCGACCTCTTCATTATCAACTAGATGGGCGATAGCCGTTTTTTGCGGTATTCCAATATCAAGAATAGCCTGAACATTGGTATAACTGGCAAGGCGGTCATCCTGACCATAGGCCGCAACCATTGAACGGTCAAAACCCATATCCCTGCTTTTCATTGCCGGAACCAGCAGCAATTCCGCAGATACCAGATCACCACGGCTGATATTATATGTGCTTTTCAAATAGGCTTCGACCTGATCTGACACATCACCGCCCCTTGCCCCCGGAATATGGGCAACAATAGGGTCCATATCTTCGGCAGTCAGTAATTCATCGACTTTCTTGTTTCCATAACCACGATCAGTATGCGGTGAAATTTCAGGGATCACAAAAACAGGATCATTTTCATCCATTCCCACATTAATCTGTACAGTGGTGCCGTCTTTCTTATCAACCCGGCCAATAAGTGCCAGTGGAATATTGGTCCACTGGTGACGCTTCAAACCACCGTGAAAATTGGTTTGAAACAGGGCAAACTGTTCTTTGCCATAAAGCGGAATATTTTTAAGTTCAAGTCGAGGGCTGTCAATATGGGACCCTATCACCTGAAAACCGGTGGAAAAATCATCCTTGCCGATCACGATAAGTGAAATGGCCCGGTCACGATTATTGTCATAATATTTGGCTCCCGGCGTCATCGGACTGTTATCACGAAGTGGTTTAAAACCATTGGCTTCTGCAATTTTGATTGCTTCGGTCACAAATGTCAGCTCCGAGCGCGCCTTATCCATAAATTTCTTGTAGTCTTCAGCAAATGCAAAAATTTTGTCTTTGTCTGCCTGACTCATCCCTATCCAGGATGACTGACAATCCATATTTTCATTACAAGCAGCAGCATTGGCCGTTGACACTGTTTCCCCGAGACTTCCTGTTGCCAGCAATCCAGAAATCAGAAAAGTTTTTAAATAACTTGTTTTTAAATTTAATGACATTTTTCCGCCCTTCAATTTTATTTATTTCAGTAAAATATTAATCATAGCGATCATGCCGTGTACAGGATAAAATTGTTTCGAAACTTTATTTTTTCCTACACATCTTATGGTAATCCGATATAAAAATACCAACCCGATTCATCAAAAAGCAGGATACGATGGCATTTGAAATTATTAATCCGCGCGGCAAGGCCAATATTGTTCTTATCTGTGAACATGCCAGCAATCATATTCCAGATGACTTTGAAAATCTAGGCCTGAGCGAAGAGCAGCTCAAGCTTCATATTGCATGGGACATTGGCATCGGAGCGGTTACAAAAAATGTTGCTAAGACGCTTGATGCCCCTGCTATTCTTGCCCGCTTTTCAAGATTATTAATTGATGCCAACCGCGCCATTGAGCAGGATGGACTGATCCCTGTATCCAGTGACGGTCATCACATAAGCGGCAATCAAAATCTGTCAGACGATGAAATAGACGCGCGTATTAACCGGTTTTATATGCCATTTCATAATGCCACTGAAAAACTTATTGAGACAAAAGCAAAAAACAACCAGGCACCACTAATTTTTAATTTACACAGCTTTACACCGACGATGAACGGCTTTGACCGGCCATGGAATGCTGGCATGTTATGGAACCGTGACAACCGGCTTGCTACTGAAGTACAAAAACGGCTTGAAACTTATGGCTGCATTGTTGGGGATAACCTGCCCTATTCAGGTCAGGACTTGTTCCATACCATGAATACTCATGGTGATCGCCACGGATTTCCCCATGTCGGCATTGAAATCAGGCAGGACGAACTTGAGAATGAAGCGGGCATTGAAAAATGGAGTCGGATACTTGCTAAAGAGATTGAGGCCATCCGTGAACTACCTGAATTGTCAGAAATTAAAAAATTTTAAGGAGAAAATAAATGGACGAGCAAACAAAACTTGAAATTGAAGCCGCTACTTTTCGCCGCATTATAAATCATCTGCAAATGCGAAGTGACGTCCAGAATATTGATCTGATGGGGCTGGCCGGTTTTTGTCGCAACTGTTTTTCAAAATGGTATGCGGCCGAAGCAGCAAAGCGCGGCATTGAAATTGACAAAATGGACGCACGTGAAATGGTTTACGGCATGCCATATGATAAATGGACAGATAAATACCAAACCCCGGCAACGGATGAGCAAATGAAACTAATGGACGAAAGTCTGAAGAAAAACGAAGAAATGAAAAATAAAGGAAAGTAAATAATATGGTAGAAGCAGGTGGCATCGCAGCCGATGCCTTGCGTTCATTCATAGAACGCGTTGAACGTTTGGAAGAAGAAAAAAAAGCACTTGCCGATGATATTAAAGATATCTACGCTGAAGCAAAATCAACTGGATTTGATGTAAAGATTATGCGTCAGATTGTCAGGCTCCGTAAAATGGATGAAAATGACCGTCAGGAACAGGAAGCACTTCTAGATCTTTATACCCATGCACTTGGGATGATTAGAGGATGATATATTAAAGGGAGATGGATTTTGTTGCAATTTCTAAGATTATTTACCCTTACGGTAATTATAACAGTATCCACCCCTTTATATCAATTAGCTAAGGCACAGCAGAATGATCATGGCCCAATCCACATTCTTGTCGGAAAAATGATTGATGTCATTAACGATAAAATACTCGAAAATCAGATAATAACAGTTAATAATCAACGAATTGTGGATATCAGTCCCAAGGAAAAAGATTTTTCCGACCCTGATATGATCGACTGGTCTCAATATACAGTTATCCCGGGTCTGATTGATGGTCACACCCATTTAGTTGGTGATATCCAGTCAGATAACGTGTTAGCACCGCTTAATGCAAGCGCGGAAGATGACCTGGAACTTGGTATGGAAAATGCCTATAAAACCTTGAAAGCGGGATTTACCAGTGTCATTGACGTTGGTAGCTACCGTGCCTTTGTTGATGTTACTCTTCGTAATGAAATAAATTCAGGAAAAACCCTTGGGCCAAGAATGCATGTTGCAGGTGCCTATGTCACCAAGCCTGGCGGTGGCGGTGAAGTGGTTGGACTCGATTATGGCATAGAAATTCCTGATGAATTCAGACGTGGTGTAGCTGAAAATGAAGGTCAGATCAGAGAAAGGGTACACTATCTTATCAATGGCGGCGCCGATCTTATAAAAGTAATTGCAACGGGCGCCGTCCTAACTGTCGGCACCGAACCGGGCGAGCCTGAATTCAACGAAAGTGAAATCAGGGCGGCAGTAGAGGAAGCTGCAAAATATGGCAAGTATGTCACCGCACACGCCCACGGTGCGGAGGGGATTAAAATGGCAATAAAAGCCGGTGTCCGTTCAATCCAGCATGGTTCGTTAATGGATGATGAGGGTATTAATATGATGAAAGAACGCGGTACCTGGCTGGTTGCTGATATTTATAACGGAGATTATATTAAAGAGGTCGGCACCAGAGAAGGTTGGCCAGAAGAAACTTTAAGAAAAAATGATGAAACCACTGATACCCAGCGTGAAGTATTCTCCAAAGCAGTAAAAGCAGGTGTTAATATTGCTTTTGGCACCGATAGTGGCGTTTATCCGCATGGTACGAATGCAAAACAATTTGCCTATATGGTCCGATATGGCCTGACACCTCTGCAGGCAATTAAATCTGCAACAATTTGGGGGGCGCGGTCAATGTCTCTGGAAAATGATGTCGGCTCAATTTCAAAAGGAAAATATGCTGATCTGGTGGCAATCAAAGGAGACCCCCTTAAAGACATAACCCTGCTTGAACAAGTCGCTGCCGTTATAAAAGGGGGACAAATCGTACCTTGACAAATATCTTCTTAAATACCTTAAATTAATGACGTGATTTGATGGCATCAACAATCTGTTGGGTACGTTCATCATCATTGGCGCTCTTAACACTTAAAATCGCCCATGCAATAGTGACTATCCAGACCGGAAAGGTCAAACCACCCAGAATTCCCAGTGAAAAAACAAACATAACAACACTAAGAAGCCACAAAAACCCGTTTAAGATTGCTTGAAAAATTTTACCCTTAAATAAAAGAGCAAGTGGGGGACAGATAATTGCAACAAGATAAATCATAATTAATTCCTGATAATTGATGATCTTCCAAATTTAATGCTAATAGATCAAAATTCAAGCACTTTAATAGCAGCTTGTCGCAGGGAAATGTTCTTTTGTCGCAATTAGGTTTTATTTTTCCTCGCCAAGGAGACCCATTTCTGTTGCTTTACGGTAAAGGGTTGATCGGCCGATATTGAGACGTTTGGCAATTTCAGTCATTCTTCCCTCATAACGGATATAGGCATAACGGATCATCAGCCCTTCAATATAATCAATCGAGTACACATCTGCATTTTCATCATAAATGGATGTATTATGAAATTCTTTGGGGATTTCCAGAGTGCGTTTAAGATCATCAATCCGGCGATTGTGCTTTTTATTTTCATTGGCCATTCGCTCAATATCGGCAAGGATTTGTGGAAAATCCTTTTCAGTGATCATTTCACCTTCTGACAGAATTACGGCACGCAGAACGACATTTTCAAGCTGGCGGACATTTCCCGGCCAGTGGTAGCTGTTCAACAACATAATGGCATTGGTGGTCAACGATTTTATGGCACGGTCTTCCTTTTTGCAGATTTTCTGGATGAAATGCGCTGCAAGTGTTTGAATGTCTCCGTTTCGTTTATTGAGCGGCGGTAGAAAAACCGGAAATACGTTCAAGCGGTAATATAAATCCTCTCTGAACTTTCCGGAAGCGGTAAGACTTTCAAGATTTTTATTGGTCGCAGAAATAACCCGTACATCTACTGGCACCGTCCCTTCACCACCGACCGGATCCACTTCCCCTTCCTGTAGAACTCGAAGCAATTTCACTTGAAGTTCAAGCGGAAGTTCTCCAATTTCATCAAGAAAAATGGTGCCGCCGTTTGCATCAACAAATTTACCTGCATGATCCTCCTTGGCATCCGTGAAGGCTCCCTTGGCATGCCCGAACAGAATACTTTCCACCAGATTGGCCGGAAGAGCGCCACAATTTACTACAATAAAGGGTTTATCTGCACGATTACTGGATAAATGAATAGCTTTTGCAAATATTTCCTTCCCAACGCCACTTTCCCCTTCAAGCAGCATCGGCACATCAGTTTCAGCGCCTTTATGGGCAAGCATAATGGCTTTTCGCATCACTTCACTGCTGCCAATTATTTTCGAAAAAGCATTCGGTTTAGCAGAATTAGATTTATCGTTTTTATTATCATTAACCATTTTACATGTTCACTATACTTATTTTAAGCTTTTATAAATTGTATCAATACGGGACAAAAGTTAAGAAATATACAATTTTGCTGAAATTATGTGTCAATATGATACAGACAATACCTACATGATATTCCAAAATGACAATGCCGATATTTTATTTTTGCCCTATTCTTTTGGTTAATTTCTGCTAAGCTTCCCACTACCGTAAATGATACTCGTCAATCATTTTACAAGAATTGATTATATCAAGAGGTTACCAATGATTATAGCAATACCAAAGGAACGTCGGGAACACGAAAAACGTGTTGCGGCTACCCCTGATACTGTCAAAAAACTGGTTGCTTTGGGCTTTGGCGTATATATTGAAAAAGGAGCTGGTGCAAAAAGCCAGATTTCAGATAGTCAGTATGAGGAAGCCGGTGCTAAAATAGCCGCTGATGCTAAAGCTCTCTATTCTGCTGCCGAAATCATATTTAAAGTACAAAGACCGCTTATGGCTGGTGAAGGGGACATTGACGAACTATCCATGATAAAGGATGGCGCGGCGCTAATTGCCATTCTTGACCCGATCAGAAATCCCGATCATGTAAATGCCTATGCCGACAAAAACATAAATGCATATGCTATGGAATTTATGCCCCGTATCACCAGAGCGCAAAGTATGGATGTCCTGTCCAGTCAGTCGAACCTTTCCGGTTATGCAGCTGTCATTAACGCCGCTGCACAATTCAGCCGCGCGTTTCCAATGATGATGACAGCTGCGGGAACCATTGCCCCGGCAAAAGTGATGGTTATGGGCGTTGGTGTTGCCGGATTACAGGCAATCGCCACTGCAAAAAGACTAGGTGCTGTTGTCTCGGCAACAGATGTCCGCTCCGCCGCGAAAGAACAGGTTGAAAGTCTGGGAGCCAAATTCATTATGGTAGAAACCGATGAAGAAGGGGAAACCGCTGCCGGATACGCAAAAGAAATGAGTGATGATTATAAAAAACGACAGGCAGAACTTATTGCAGAAACCCTTAAAAAGCAGGATATTGCCATTACAACGGCACTTATTCCGGGCCGACCTGCACCAACTCTGATTACCGATGAAATGGTTGCCAGCATGAAATCTGGTTCGGTTATAATTGATCTGGCTGTGGAAGCCGGTGGAAACTGCACTCTTTCAAAACCTGGTGAGGTTGTTACTTCTGATAACGGTGTAATCATCGTTGGGCATCTTAATGTGCCAAGTCAGCTGGCAGCAGATGCCAGCGCCCTTTACTCAAAAAACCTGCTTAATTTCATCACTCCCTTGGCGGGCGAGGAAGCAGGCACACTTAATATAGACTGGGAAGATGAAATTATCGTCGGCACTCTGCTCACTAAAGATAAGCAAATCGTCAACGAACGCTTGAAGGGAGGAAACTAGTATGGATCAGATTACGCATGTGACAGATACTTTGCACGGGCTTGGCATGTCACCCTTTGTTTCACAATTCTCACTTTTTATACTTTCTGTTTTTGTCGGATATTTTGTAGTCTGGAGCGTTACACCAGCACTTCATACACCGCTTATGGCCGTAACCAACGCTATTTCTTCTGTCATTATTGTCGGCGCTCTAATCGCTGCTGGGCCAGCTGAAATGAATATTGCCAAAATCCTTGGAATTGTTGCCATCGCGCTGGCGGCTGTGAATATTTTTGGTGGCTTTGCTGTCACAAAACGCATGCTGTCAATGTATAAGAAAAAAACGCCTGTAGAAAAAAAGAAAGGGGATAAATGATGTCAGAACAAAATATTGTTGATATCACTGCTATCGCCTACCTGATTGCCGGTGTTTTATTCATCCTTGCGCTTCGCGGCCTATCGTCCCCTGAAAGCTCACGAAAAGGTAATTATTACGGTATGGTCGGCATGACCATTGCCATTGCGACCACGCTCGCCAACCCGGAGATTGTCTCATATACATGGATTATCGTTGCACTTGCCATCGGCGGCGGCATAGGGCTTCTGATCGCTTCACGCATTGCCATGACGGCAATGCCGCAATTGGTGGCGGCTTTCCACTCGCTGGTTGGCCTGGCCGCGGTTCTCGTGGCAGCGGCCGCCTTTCTTGTTCCTTCCCATTTCGGGGTGGTTGATGCAATGGGCCATATTCTTATGTCCAGCCGTATTGAAATGTCCCTTGGGGCGGCAATTGGCGCCATTACCTTCTCCGGCTCGGTCATAGCCTTCGCCAAACTGAATGGCAATATGTCAGGAGCCCCGATTATACTCCCTGCCCGGCATCTGATTAATGCGGCAATCGGGATCGCCATATTCGCACTGATCGGCTTTTTCGCAGTTGATGAGGCCTCTGCCTCAAGCCAGGGCAATATTATGTGGCTGATTATCGCTTTAAGCTTTCTGATCGGATTTTTAATTATCATCCCGATTGGCGGTGCCGATATGCCTGTTGTCGTCAGTATGTTGAACAGCTACTCGGGCTGGGCAGCGGCCGGTATCGGTTTTACATTGCAGAATAATGCGCTGATTATTACTGGCTCCCTTGTTGGGTCATCCGGGGCAATCCTCAGCTATATTATGTGTGCGGCCATGAACCGGTCCTTTATCAGCGTAATTCTTGGTGGCTTCGGTGGTGAAGATGCCGTGGCTGGCAGTGGTGAAATTGAAACCCGTCCCGTTAAGCAGGGCGGCGCTGACGATGCAGCCTTTATAATGAAAAATGCAAGTTCCGTCATCATTGTACCCGGATACGGCATGGCCGTTGCCCAGGCGCAGCATGCCTTACGTGAAATGGTTGATATTTTGAAAGAGGAAGGCGTGTCTGTAAAATATGCCATTCACCCGGTGGCCGGACGGATGCCTGGCCATATGAATGTACTTCTGGCAGAAGCAAACGTGCCGTACGATGAAGTTTTTGAGCTGGAGGATATCAATAGCGAATTTTCAGCAACAGATGTCGCCTTTGTCATTGGCGCCAACGACGTGACCAACCCGGCCGCCAAAACGGATAAATCAAGCCCGATTTACGGCATGCCTGTGCTTGATGTTGAGCTGGCCAAAACCGTGCTTTTCGTGAAACGCGGGATGGCCTCCGGCTATGCCGGGGTTCAGAATGAGCTATTCTTCCGCGATAATACAATGATGCTGTTTGCAGACGCCAAAAAAATGGTCGAGGATATAATTAAAGCTTTATAAGTTTTCCGGCAGATGAAAAATGACACGCCCGCTTGTTTTATCGGTAATTTCCGATAAGGCAAGCGGCGCTTCCCGCCTATCCATTCTGATTTCCCAGGTCACCTGCTGATTAAACTCTTTTTTTAAATCAAGCACCGTATAAGATTTTAAAATCTGTTCAATCATGCCCTGAAAACTGTAATCGGAAGTACCGCTGATAATAACCTCCGGTATTTTTTCTCCGCGTTCCAGTTCTTCAAGCGCGTGATTTACACAACCGCCATAGGCACGGACAAGTCCGCCGGTCCCCAATTTAATTCCACCGAAATATCGGGTTACAACGGCGGTAATTTCACCAATACCGCTACCCTGTAAAACGTTGAGAATTGGTTTTCCCGCTGTTCCATTCGGCTCACCGTCGTCTGAAAAGCCAAGCACCTGACTGTCATCAGGACGCCCCGCAACATAGGCCCAGCAGTTATGTACTGCATCAGAATATTTTTCCTTTATGTCTGCAATAAATTTCCGTGCGGCTTCCACATCCGGTGTATGTTCAATATGAACGATAAAACGGCTTTTTTTTATCACTTCCTGATAAAAAACAGAGTTCTTAGGAATATTATATGATGATTGGGTCATAATGTTTGAATAGCATATCTGAAACAATATTCAAAGAATTGACAATTCATTTATTAAATTTTCAAAAATACTAATGTTTTACTTTAAGTAAATTATTTAAGTGACTAATTTTATTAACTTATCAAGCTAAAATTTTTTCCGAATCTCTGTGAATTATCAGTCAAATCATTGCCATTTTCATAAGCTTTTCGAACCGTTAAAGCAGACGTTTTACCAAAATTATTGACATCAAATGAAGGGTTAATTTGATCACCGTTGCCTGTCTCTTCTCTTTTTTTATCAAGAAGTTCCGCTCTCGCCTTATTTCTGGCGGCAACTGCGGCAGCGGCAACCTTTCGGTCCTGTGTTGACGGCTTTGCCGGCGCCAGTGCTGCTGCAATAACCACATCCAGTTTGGCGACGGTTGCCTCGGGGTCTCCCTCTATCGGCGCGACATCAATTGAAACCTCGCCGCCAACCGCATATCTCTTACCGTCCGGACCAACGGAATAGGAAAATGAAGCACTGCCGGCATATTGCCCCCCGGCATTTTTATGAGCGGACTCATGAGCACGAACTTCCTGATCCACTTTTTTAAGGCGCTCTACCTCCGCCTGTCCGTCTTCATTAAGCTCGGCACTTTTTCCAACATTAAATTGTGCAGTGTTTTTTTCTGCCGCTGCAGGCGTCTTTTCACTGCCTGCATTCGCCGATTGGAAAAATGGTAAAGGTGTCGATAATATAGATATCATGCTTTTATGCTAAATCAGCTTTATTAAACATATATTAACCAGAATATAAAGATTTTATCAAATCATCACCAGTCACGGCGCTGGTCATTCTGCTCCGGCCTCGGCGGCATACGACTGTCATTGCTGCTTCTGCTTCTATAGTCGCGTCTCGGTGGGTTTTTATAACGCTCCAATATTGCCTTTCTTTCAGCAGCATCCAGATTACCGATAATCCTTATCATTACATCCTGGGTAGGACCTACCATTTTTTGATAAATGTCATTATATTCCTGCATAGCCAGATGAAGTTTTTCCCGGTCAAACGGGTCTACAGCTATGATTGACATGATTTCTGCTCTTTTTGCGACTATATTTTTGTATATTGGGATAAGTTCATCACGCTTACTTCGCATTGCAAGGTAAAATTCATGTTTACTACTGCGCGGAAGTGGTTCCATCAGTTTTGAAATTGAATGGTCGAATGAAAGTCTTGTCATTCTGATCTCTTTGGCCTTGTGCTGGGCATAAATATAGCCAATGACAAAGAAGTTAACCCCCAATGACAGCAGCATTACTATGCTGACCCAGTTCATTTTCAAAGAAAAATTCTTCATATTTATTATTCCTCAACAAAGATTAATTCTTCAACATCAAGCAATGCATCAGAATTTTCACTTAAAGCAGACCCTAAATCTGCAACAATTATATTTCCTTGATCAATTTCAGCAATTTCATCTTCTGCAAGTGCCGAACTGCCAGCGCCACCCATATATATTCCCATCACAAGCGCCGCTGTCAGTCCTGATAGACGCGGCACAAGGAAGACAATCCAGTCACTAAGTTTCCAGGAAAAACCAGAAGTCTGCTCAATTTCATGAGGGACCCTCATGATTTTATCAATCAAGGCCCTGCTCGGCTCCGGGCTGTGGGTTTTTTGATATTCATTAAGCAATTCATTTAATTTAGAGTCATTCATTATCCGATCTCCTTTAAGAGATTTGCTTTATCATCCTTTAATATATCAGCCAGATTTCTCCTGGCCCTTACCAAATATGATTCAAGCGCATTTAAACTAACTTCCATAACATCCGATGCTTCCCTGTTTGAAAGCCCTTCAAAATAACAAAGTATAATCGCCATTTTCTGGCGCTGAGGCAATGCATCAAGAGCATCCTGAACCTGTTCCGAACGTTGATTTACGGCAATTACATTTTCCGCACTCATATCATCCGACGCCACTGTTTCCAGCATTTCCACATTATCCTGCGGTTTTCTTTTGCGCCCGACATCGTAACATAAATTGGTTACCACCCGATAAAACCATGTTGTAAAACGTGTTTTTCTGGCCGGATCCCAACGGCTGGCATGCTTCCACACCCTGATAAATGCTTCCTGCATCACTTCTTCCGCTTCTGAAACATTACCTAAAACTTTAGTAGCGTACCCCAGGTTTTGGGATAGATGTCGATCAACCAACATGCCATAGGCCGTTTGGTCACCATCACCGATACGCAGCATCAAATCTTCGTCGGTTATCGCATCTGTCCCCATATACGCACCATAATTTCATTACTGTTAAGCCATTATACGCTGTCATTAAAAAAAACCAGCGCAGTGTCGATAATAAACTATAGTCTTTAAAACGCCAAAAAGCACATAAATTCATCAATTAGAAAGTTCTTAAATAAATCTGAAACCAGGTCTTGATTAATGGAATTATCTTCTATATAAGCGCACTCGAATTTAACTTGTTAACTACTCTCCGAATTTTTTTATGGAATTTTCCACAAAACCTGTCGCCTTTATTAGATTTCTCGAAGATCAGAGAAATCTGGACTGCCATTTATATAAATGGAATACTCCCTTACCTGCTGAAGCAAAGGCACTTGAGGGTTTTTATGAGATCTGGCGCTCAAAACTTAATGATAATAAATTTCCTGCATGGAAAGATTTCAAGTTTGAAGATTTTAAAGGCTGGCATAGCAATCTCCGTGTTATGAACCTAGGTAAAAATATTGGTGATCCAAAACATAATATGATTATCGGCCAGACATTTTCACAATATTGGGGCAAAAAAACTATTTATGAACAGATACAGGATGGCCATCCGCCTTCAGATGATACTGTTAAAAAATATTATCAGTATTTGCAATATATCTATGATCATCACTATGGCTTTAACATTGGTGCCATTCCAAAAAGTGACGGTCGCCTGTCCTCGGTTCTTTGGCTTGAATTACCCCTAGCCGATAATGGACACGATGTTACCCACATAATTTCGGCAATCTATACAGGGATATGAATATAAAAATGGGGAAAGATACCCTTCCCCGTTTTTATTATACATTAATTGCTTATTCAACTGTCCAGGTGCGTCCTTTACGGATCAACGCATTGAAATCATCATTTCCGTTCTTTTTTGCATCTTCGATTTGCTTGTGAACGGCATGATCGTAACTTTCTTCCTCAACGCAATAAATCACACCGCAAACAACAGGAAATTCCGGTGATTTCAGCTCAACAAGCATTTGGGCCAATACCTTGTTGGTTTCATCATGAATTAAAACATCCTCTTCCGTGACACCATTCTCTCCAATTACTGCTGCTTCTATGGCAAATTTATCCCGGTTGAAAATAAGCCCTTTATCCCGGTCTTTTCCGTAAATAAGCGGTTTTCCATGTTCGGCATAAATCTGCGTATTGGCGGCTTCTTTTTTTAAAGTAAAGCCTTCAAATGTTTTATCATTAAAAACTATACAATTTTGGAATATTTCGACAAATGACGCGCCGATATGGTCTTTTGCCCGTGCCAGGGTCAATGGAAGTTCCTTAAGTCCCGTATCAATGCCACGGGCAACAAACCGGGCCCCTGCTCCTAGCGCAAATGCACAGGGCGATAACGGAAGATCAACTGAACCATAAGGCGTTGATGGCGATCTGGTTCCCAGTTTTGATGTCGGCGAATATTGACCTTTGGTCAGGCCGTAAATTTCATTGTTAAATAGCATAATCTGCATATTCACATTACGGCGAAGCACATGAAGCATATGATTACCACCAATACTCAGTCCATCCCCATCACCGGTAACCAGCCACACGTCCAGATCGGGATTGGCAAGCTTGACACCGGTGGCCACCGCAGGCGCGCGCCCGTGAATAGTATGGAAGCCATATGTTTCAACATAATAAGGAAAACGCGATGAACAGCCGATACCGGACACAAAGACAGTATTTTCAGGCGTTGCTCCGATATTTGCCAAAGTCATCTGCACCGCTTTAAGGATTGCGTAATCACCGCAACCCGGACACCAGCGAACTTCCTGATCTGTTTCAAAATCCTTGAAAGTCAGTTTTTTTACATCTGTCTGCTCGTTCACGATCTCTCTCCCGCCTGTACACGGATACATTCAAGTATTTCAGAAATTTTAAAGGGCTGCCCTGTTATTTTGGTCAGTGAATAGGCATCCAACAAATATTCCGCCCTAAGCAGGTGGTTCATCTGCCCGTTATTCATTTCCGCAATAATCACCTTGTCAAAGCTTTTTAATAAAGTTTCCAAATTCCTTGGCAGCGGCCAGATATTGCCAATATGAACATGGGAAACGTCAATTCCCTCACCGCGCGCACGTTTTACCGCCTGGTGGATTGCCCCTCGGGTTGATCCCCAGCCGACGACGGCCAGTTTTGATCCTTCATTTCCTTGGGAAACAGACTGTTCTGAAATATCATTTGCAATATTGGCTATTTTTTCAGCGCGTATATTTGTCATTTTCTGGTGATTGGCTGGGTCATAGGAAATATGACCACTGTCATATGATTTCTCAATACCACCAATTCGGTGAAGTGTACCTGGTGTTCCCGGCTTTGCCCACGCCCGCGCCAGCGTCAGTGGATCTCTTTTAAACGGATGGAAGCCTTCCGGATTGGTACAGAAATTCACCTGAAATTTCTCAAGTTTATCAATATCCGGCAGTTTCCATGGCTCGGAGGCATTAGCAATATACCCGTCAGAAAGCACCATAACCGGTGTCATATATTTAGTTGCAAGCCTAACAGCTTCAATCCCCACATCAAAACAGTCCTGAGGATTTGATGTTGCCAGCACCACAACAGGCGCGTCGCCGTTTCGTCCACACACTGCCTGATAAAGGTCTGATTGCTCTGTTTTTGTCGGCATCCCTGTTGATGGTCCGGCCCGCTGAATATCAATAATCACCACAGGAAGTTCAGTACTGATGGCAAGGCCAATGGCTTCAGTTTTTAAGGCAATGCCCGGACCAGAGCTTGATGTCACACCAAGGCTTCCGGCAAAGGAGGCACCGATTGCAGAACAAATTGCGGCAATTTCATCTTCTGCCTGAAACGTGATGACCCCGAATTCCTTGAAACTTGATAATGCATGCAGCAGACTGGAAGCCGGCGTGATCGGATAAGAACCCAGCATAAGTGGTATTTCACCAAGTTTTGACCCGGCCAGAAGTCCCCAGGCAAGAGCCTGATTTCCATTTACGGTTCTATATTCACCTGGTTCTTCCTTATGCTTACCTATATGATACCGATGCAGGTTTGATGATGCTTCAACTGTTTCACCATACGCATGTCCGGCGTTCAGCGCCGCTATATTGGCCTGGGCCACATCAGGTATTTTTTTAAATTTTTCTTCAAGCCAATCCGTAATTGGTTTACGCGGACGTCCAAACATCCAAAGCACAAGACCCAGTGTCCACATATTTTTGGAACGAACGGCATCTTTATTGCCAAGCCCGAAATCTTTCACTGATTCAAGAGTCATTTTAGTGATATCAAGTTTCTGGATTTGATAATCACTTAGACTGTCATTTTCGAGCGGGTTATCAAAATATCCTGCCTTATCAAGGTTACGTTTGTTAAAAGCACCTTCATCAACAATAATAAGACCCCCTTTACGAAGTCCCGGAAGACTGACTTTTAACGCAGCAGGGTTCATTGCCACCAGCACATCCGGTTCATCACCAGCCGTTGAAACCTCTACCGAGCCAAAATTTATCTGGAACGCGGAAACACCGAACGTGGTACCAACCGGTGCTCTGATTTCAGCCGGGAAGTCCGGAAATGTTGATAAGTCACTGCCTTCTAGGGCGGTTACGACGGAAAATTGAGTTCCTGTCAGCTGCATTCCGTCGCCGGAATCTCCGGCAAAACGAACACAGACTGAATCAAGTTCATCAAAATCCTGTGCGGGGTTTTGCACATTCATTTTTTAGTCCTTACTCTTAATTACATATATTATACTGCTTTATTTCAGCAGATACTATTTATATGTAATTTTTTATAATAATTATTTTATAGTCCCTTTAATGTAAAAGTCATTCCATTACAATAAGAGTAAACTTAATTTTTAAACATAATTTCTAAAGTTAAACTCAAATTTTTTTTAATCATTATTAAATTGCCCGGTCCAACTTATGCCTTTCATTGATAAAAACTCTACAATATCCCGTCAAATGTGGCAAATCGCTATTCCCAGCATACTTGCCAATCTTTCAACACCACTGCTCGGTTTATCAGACAGTTTTATAATGGGCCACCTGCCCCATGAACGCTATCTGGCTGCTGTTGCCCTTGGCTCGGTTTTTTTCAGTCTTCTTTATAACGGGGTCAATTTTCTGCGTATGGGCACAACCGGCCTAGCAGCACAGGCCCATGGGCGGGATGATGAGCTGAGCCTTAATCAGCTTTTTATCCGTGGTCTTATCAGTGCCACGGTTATTGGCCTCTTATTTATTATATGTCAGGTTCTTCTGGCCAGACTGTTTTTTATGTTCATGTCGGCCGAACCGTCTGTGACTACCCTCACCGAACAATATTTCAGCATCCGTATCTGGGGCGCCCCGTTTGCGCTGATGAATTATGTTGCTGCCGGCTGGCTTCTGGGCCTTGGCCGGGCGCGGGAAGTTCTTTATATCCAGCTTTATATGAATATCAGCAATATTCTGCTTAATTTCCTTTTTGTGTATGGCTTTGATATGACGGTGGATGGTGTCGCGCTGGGCTCCCTGCTCTCTGAAAGCTCTGCCTTTCTGCTCTGTATTTATTTTGCCAGGCGCCATAGCGGTCATTATTTTAAACTGCCGCTTTTTGACCCTTCTGTGCTTGAAAATATTCTCTCATTACCTGCGTTTAAAAATCTGTTCAGCTTAAACCGGGATATATTTATCCGCACCATGTGCTTGACCCTGACATTAGCCAGCTTCGCATTACTGGGCACCCGATTTGGTACTGAAATCCTGGCCGCCAATGCGGTGCTGATGAATTTGCAGAACCTGACCGCATTTGGCCTTGATGGCTTTGCCCAGGCTGCAGAAGTGCTGGTGGGTAAGGAAATCGGCCGAAAATCGCGCGAAAATTTACGGGTCGCCGTTATCATTTCCGGCAAATGGGCGATTTTCACAGCCGCTTCTTTCAGCGCCTTTTATTTTATTTTCGGCGATATGATTATTCACCTGCTGACCAGTCTTGATGCGATCCGTGAAATTTCAGCCAATTATCTGATCTGGGTGATACTATTGCCGCTTCTGTCGATCTGGAGCTTTCAACTGGACGGCATATTCATCGGCGCCACTGCCGGCGGTGCCATGCGAAACGGCATGGTGATTTCAACGATATGTTATGCCATCTGTGTATATACCCTGATCCCGCTTTGGGGCAATCATGGCCTTTGGGCTTCCTACAGCATATTCATTGTCATGCGTGCCATTACCCTTGCTATCAAATATCCTGAAATTGAAAAACGGGCTATTTAACCTTCACATAACCGATACCACCACGAATGGTGATTTCCGTGCCATATGGTTTTGAGCGCTCTACCAGATCATTCAATATTTTCAGCGCCAGTTCTCCTTTGGCCAGTAAGGGGCGGCCCCGCACCTGCTCCGGCAGGCCATAGCCCAGCGTAATCGGGTAAAGGGCAAGTCCCTTTAAGTTCTGCCCGTCAAATGTCGGTATGGCAATCACGGATTCCCATATTTCCCGTAATGCCGGAAAACCGCTGGTGCCGCCCTTATAACGTTTATCATTAAAGTCCGCGACATGAGCATTGTCATCAAGGCCATATGGGGCATAATTTTCTGCCGGAAGTCTGAGCAGGGTTTCATTCTGAAACATAAAGTCCCCAAGGCTGTAAATGATTGGCCGGTCTTTATATATTTCTATGCCGCGTAAGGCATGGGGGCCATGACCGACAAACAGATCGGCCCCTGCATCAATAGCACTTCGTGCAAATTCACCGATAAAATCGGCGGGGATTTCACGGCGGCCTTTTTCCTCATGGGCGTGGATAGTGACAATCACATAATCGGCCAGTTTTTTGGCGTTCCTGACCACGGCGTTGATTTCTTCGACGTCCTTCGCATTGGCCACTGTCCGCTCTCCGGCGATGTCCCCTTTTTCGAACCACTGGCCATATATATTAATGGCGTCGGGACGGCTTTCCGATGTGCCGCGCGCGCCCCCGTCCTGATCCGTGAATAATCCCAGGCTTTCCCCGGTCGCCCGTAAATTTTCAAACTGATCTTCCGGCAATATATAGGTTTTTGAATACCGCAGCGGGTTTAGCCCGGGGCGGGCCGGTACATTATCGCGTGAACGCCCCGCCGCCATATGGCGGGCGAATGTCGACGCAATAGAAATAAGCGCCACCCGTGCCTTTCCGGTTTCAAGGAATTTTGCCTCCCGCGCTTCGGCCAGGCTCATACCAACACCTGCCTGAACAAGCCCAGCCTCAGCCACGTATTTTGTCGTCAGTTCCATACCCCTGACCCCATAATCACCTGTATGATTGTTGGCACGGCCAACCATATCAAACCCGGCCCAGACCAGTTCCTTCGCCAGTTTCGGTTCCCCCCGCATATAGGTACCGCCACTTTCGGCCATCGGATACATTTCATAATCATGAAACAGCATTTCCAGATTGGTAAATGCCATATCCGCCCCGCGGATCAGATCAATCATTTTAAGAAATTCCGGTTCCTTATACGGCGACAGTGGCCGGGTAATTATGCTGTCCCCCGTCAGCGCCATGGTAAAGTCGCCGTCCGCCTGTTGATGCTGGGCCTGTGCCGCACAAATCATCAATAGTGAAATCAATAAATGTCTCATGATTATTCCCCTTTCCTCTCCCTATCCCGATTGTAATCGGCGACCGTTCCCAAATCAACAATATTGAAATAAGGTACTTTTTGATTTACAGTTTAAGAAAAATAATGAAGGGGGGAATTATGATCCGTCGTTTTTTTATCGTATTAATGCTTATTTTCAGCCACGCTGCCATTGCCGACGAAGCGGCGGATAAAGCTGAATTTCAAAAACTTTATGCCCAGTTCAATGATCTTTATGCCAATTCCAAAGACCTCGACCCGATTATCGCGGTGGCCGAGAAAGTCTATGAATTGGGTCAGCAAGTTTATGGAAAAGACCATATGAACACAGCAGTTGTTACCTATAATCTAGCCAGTCTTTATTCTGAAAAAGGTGAAAAAACGCAAAATGGCGAGCTTAGTGTAAAAGCTTCAAGGTTATATAATGACTATTTCAAGATTTTGGATGACAACGATGTGCCAAAAGACAACACATATATAAATCAATATCTGCAATATATTAAAACCTTGGCATTTGATGACAGATCAAGATCAATTCACGCAACTGCAAACAAAGTAATAGGTTTTGCAAAAGATGCAAATTACAATGATGCGGAAATGGCATCATTGGAATTTAATGTCGGCCTATTATTATTTAAAAATACCGATTATCAAAAATCGAAAAGTCATTTTGAAAGGGCGAGCGAGTTATTTGAAACAGCCTACGGCCCGGATAATTATAATGTTGGAGAAGCCGAATTTTGGGTTGCCAAATTAGATATGGGAACGAACAGTAACTCAAGAGCTGAAACCCATTTTTTAAAGGCTTTGGACATTTTTAAGAAAAATCCTGAAAAAAGTAAAAAGTTAACCGAAAACACCCATGCATTTTTGGTTGCAATATATGAAGAAATGGACAGATCACAGGAAGCGACTTTGCATTGCAAAGCGATTGCAGAAGAACGACCAAAAGACTTTGACCAGTTTATCAAACCGCTTTACCGAAAAAAACCAATATACCCTGCACAGCAGGCCAGAACCGGCAACTCTGGCGAGGTTTTACTTGAATTCGATGTAGATACAGATGGTTTTACAAGAAATGTAAGGGTTATTGAAAGCAGCTCTAAAAATTTTGAATCTGCATCTATTAAAGCAGCTGAAGGATATAGATACGCACCTAGCATTCAAAACGGCGAACTTGTTGTAACAAAAGGGGCACGGGTTTTAATAAAATACCGGCTATATAAATCCAGGTAAATTATGTTCAAATATCTAATAATATTCATTATTTTTGCTGCAAGTACTGCTCTTGCCGACGAAGCGGCGGACAAAGCTGAATTCCAAAAACTTTATGCCGAGTTCAATGATCTTTATGCCAATTCAGAAGATCTTGATCCAATTATAGAGGTCGGGGAAAAACTTTATCAACTCGCCCCGAAAATTTATGGCAAAAATTCACAGAATATGGCCATTGTCACCTATAACCTTGCCAGCCTTTATGACGAAAAAGGTGGTGAAACAAATTCAGACGATGAGAAAAAAGCATTCGATCTATATAAGGAATATTTCGAAATCCTTGAAACCAATGAAGCCCCGAAAGACCGAAATTATATTGAACAATTTTTTCAATATTTAACCGCATACTATAATGTCAATGGCAGAAAGAGTAAGAGTGATTTGTCCGATCTGCTTCTAAAATATGCAAATGATATTGATTATTCACCAGCCGAACTTGCCAGCCTTAATTATAACATTGCCAATCTTCATATTAAGCAAGGTGACCTTGAAGGGGCGGAAGAACCCCTATCCAATGCCCATAGAATTTATTCTGATAACCCGAACACTGACCAACACAAAATTGCCGAAATTGAATATTTGCTATCAGTCATATTGATGGATAAAGAGAGTTTAGATGATGCCGCAGCCAAACTTAAAACTGTTATTGAAATTTATGAAACAAATTCATTTGAGACTGATATTATTATTAAAAAAGCCTATTTAAATTTGGGAAAAATACTCTTTGGCTTAAATCATGAAGCTACTTCCGCACAATATATAATGAAATATATTGATCTTATAGTCCCTGAACATGCCCCTCTTAATGAAGACAATAATGGTGACGAATTTTTACCTTCAAAAAGGGTGAACCCCAAATACCCAGCAGAAGCCGCTGATAATGGAATTGAGGGCTTTGCAGTTTTACTTTTTGATGTTAATGAGAAAGGGAATACACAAAATGTTAAAGCAATTGCCTCTAGCAGTCATTTTTTTGAACCGGTATCAATACGAGCTGTTCAGCAATATAAATATAAACCCAAATTAATTAATGACACCCCTGTACCTGTTAAAAATCTGCTTGTAAGACTTGAGTATAAGTTAGAGCGAAGATGAGTTATTATTTTTATCAAACTCATCTCTTCTAATTTCCTGTAGTTTTTTAGTCCTGAATCAAGAACTCAAATTAACCCCGCCAGCGGTGAGGACGGGTCGGCGTAGAGCTTTTTCGGCATCCTGCCGCTTAGGTACGCATCCCTTCCCGCTTTAACCGCATGGTTCATGGCGCGGGCCATTCTGACCGGGTCCTTGGCTTCGGCAATCGCCGTATTCATCAGCACCGCATCGCAGCCCAGCTCCATCGCCTGCGCAGCTTCGGACGCGGTACCAACCCCGGCATCGACCAGCACCGGCACGCCCGCATTTTCAACAATGATCCGGATCCCGACCGGGTTTTGAATGCCAAGGCCGGAGCCAATTGGCGCGCCAAGCGGCATAATGGCACAGCAGCCGATATCTTCGAGTATTTTAGCCTGGATCGGATCATCATTGCAGTAGACCATAACCTGAAACCCTTCTTTGATCAGGATTTTGGCGGCTTCCACCGTTTCCGGCATATTGGGGTAGAGCGTTTTCTGGTCACCCAGCACTTCCAGCTTTACCAGGTCCCAGCCGCCAGCTTCGCGGGCGAGCCGCAAGGTACGGACCGCATCGTCACCGGTAAAGCATCCTGCCGTGTTGGGAAGATAGGTATATTTTTTCGGGTCCAGATAGTCGACCAGCATCGGCTCTCCCGGTTTTGCAATATTGACCCGTCGCACCGCAACAGTGACAATTTCCGCCCCCGATGCCTCGACCGCGAGTTTCGTTTCCTCAAAATCCTTATATTTGCCCGTACCGACTATCAGGCGGGAACTATATTCCTTTCCCGCGATTACCAATTTATCCGTCATATTTCTTATTTCCCTGGATTTCTTTAAGATTTATTGTTCAGCCACCCCCGATGAAATGAACAATTTCAAGATTATCCCCGTCTGCGACCTTTACCCTGTGAAATGTGCTTTTTGGTACGATTTCACGGTTATGCTCGATCGCCACCTTATTCTGTTCGATATCAAGTTTCATCAAAAGCTCATCCAGACTGAGAGCTGTTTCAAATTTTAACGCATCGCCGTTTATCGTTACATTTATCATTATAATAGCCTTAAATTGATAATGACTGTTTTCAAATTACAATTATAGTATTATATACATATCTAATGATAATAAGTCAGTAGAGAATTATGACAAAATCAATATTGGTGATCAATGGTCCAAATTTAAACCTTTTGGGCACGCGTGAACCAGAAATATATGGCGCAGAGACTCTCGCCGATATCAAAGACAGAATGACTGAAAAAGCGGCATCGCTTGATCTTGAGGTGGATTTCCGCCAATCCAATATAGAAGGGGAAATTGTCGGCTGGGTTCAGGATGCCCGGGGAAGTCATGACGCCATTGTCATAAATGCGGGGGCACTGACCCACACATCAGTTGCAATTATGGATGCACTTCTCGCTGTGGGCATTCCAACAGTCGAAGTCCATCTTTCAAATATTTTCAAACGGGAAGAATTTCGCCATCACTCCTATATATCATCCGTCGCTGTCGGTATGATTACGGGGTTTGGCTCTGCTGGTTATTTAATGGCTGTTGATGCCGTTAAAAATATAGTTAAGTAAAACGGGAATTATTAAAAGGAATACACGAATGGCAAAAATGCAAGTGGATACGAAGTTAATACGTGAGCTCGCCGATATGCTGAATGAAACTGATCTCTCTGAAATTGAGGTAGAAGACGGGGATCTAAAAATAAAACTGTCACGAGGCGGCAAAGCGGTTCATGTTGCTCATGCGCCGATTGCGGCGGCTGTGCCAGCCCCTGCGGCACCCGTAGCAGAAGTGCCTGCTGCTGCACCTGCCGTTGCCGCTGCTGATCATCCGGGTACAATTTTCTCACCCATGGTTGGAACCATTTATACATCCCCTGATCCGACATCTGATCCTTTCATTAAAGTGGGCGATAAGGTTTCCGCAGGGCAGACTATCCTGATCGTAGAAGCCATGAAAGTGATGAACCAGATTCATGCTGCCAAGGCAGGGACAGTAAAAGCCATTCTTGTTGAAAACGAACAACCGGTCGAATATGGCGAAGCCCTTGTAATTATTGAATAGCGGATTATAGCATGATTGAAAAAGTACTCATTGCCAACCGCGGTGAAATTGCCCTTCGTATTCACAGAGCCTGCCATGAAATGGGCATTAAAACCGTTGCTGTGCATTCAACGGCTGATGAAAGCGCTATGCATGTTAGACTTGCGGATGAAAGCGTTTGTATCGGCCCGCCGGCATCAACCGACAGTTATCTTAATATTCCGGCGATTATATCCGCTGCGGAAATTACTGGTGCCGATGCCATTCATCCGGGATATGGCTTTTTATCGGAGAGCGCCAAATTTGCCGAAATTATTGAAAAGCATGGTATAATATTCATCGGCCCAACGGCAGAGCATATCAACCTTATGGGCGATAAAATTTCCGCCAAGGAAGCTGTTAAAAAAGCCGGCATACCTGTGGTCCCTGGCTCTGACGGGGCCGTAAACGGCTTTAAGGACGCTGCGAAAGTGGCCGCAAAAATCGGCTATCCGGTCATCGTCAAAGCCGCGTCTGGCGGCGGCGGCCGGGGAATGAAGATCGTCCACAGTGAAACTGAGCTTGAAATGGCAGTGAGTTCTGCCCAGCGTGAAGCTGCTGCTTCATTCGGCGACGGTACGGTTTATCTGGAAAAATTCCTGACCACACCAAGGCATATTGAAATACAGGTGCTTGCCGATACCCATGGTAATGTGGTTCATCTGGGCGAGCGGGACTGCTCATTGCAGCGCCGACATCAAAAAATTCTGGAGGAAAGCCCTTCCCCGGCATTGAAGCCAGAGGAGCGCGAAGAGATTGGCGAGATTTGCCGCAAAGCCATACAGGCTATCGGCTATCGCGGCGCCGGAACCATTGAATTTCTCTATGAAAATGGCGGATTTTATTTCATTGAAATGAATACCCGTTTACAGGTTGAACATCCGGTCACTGAAATGATTACCGGTATTGACCTTGTGCGGGAACAGATCCGTGTTGCTGATGGTTTGCCGCTCCAGTTTTCACAGAAAGATATTACCTTCTCCGGCCATGCCATCGAATGTCGTATCAATGCAGAAGACCCTTTTACCTTTGCCCCTTCACCGGGCCAGGTTAAGGATTATCATACGCCTGGCGGACTTGGTGTGCGGGTCGATAGCGGCCTTTATGCCCGCTACAGAATTCCGCCCTATTATGACAGCATGATTGCCAAACTGATCGTTCACGGTAAAACCCGAAATGAATGCCTGATGCGCCTGCGGCGCTCGCTCGAGGAATATGTAATTGACGGTATAAAAACAACAATTCCCCTTCATCAGAAACTTATTCATGAAGAGGATTTTATCAACGGAAATTACAATATTCACTGGCTTGAACATTATCTTGAGCGTTTGGCAAAAGACGATAAATAAAGGTTCCGGCACATGGAGATCACAAAAGAACTCCTGCTAAGTGCTTATATGCAGGGCATTTTCCCCATGGCGGAAAGTGCCGATGCTGATGATGTTTTCTGGGTTGATCCGGACGAGCGGGGCATTTTCCCGCTTGATAATTTCCATGTCCCCAAAAAACTGGCGCGTAAAATCCGCTCTGAACCGTTTGATGTGCGCATCAATACGGCATTCCGCGAGGTTATGCTAAAATGTGCGGAACCCACCGATAATATTGATCGGCAGAACACCTGGATAAATGATATAATTTTACGTCGTTACTGTGAACTTCATGAACTGGGCTATGCTCATAGTGTTGAATGCTGGCAAGATGACACTTTGGTCGGCGGCCTTTATGGTGTTTCCCTAAACGGTGCATTTTGCGGTGAAAGCATGTTTCATTCAGTAACAGATGCCAGTAAAGTCGCCCTTGTCTATCTGGTGGCACGGCTAATTGTCGGGGGCTATATTTTATTGGATACCCAGTTTGTGACTGATCATCTAAGCCAGTTTGGCGCCATTGAAATTCCACGGCTTGATTACCGCCAGCGCCTGAAAGAAGCACTTGCAGTGGAAGGTGCCGATTTTTATTTATTGTCCGAGGATGCTGACGGATCAACCATTTTACAGTCAATCACCCAGACATCATAAACTGCATGTTCCAGTGGTGATACAGCCGGAGAAGACGCAAACATCCAGCCGGTAAATATCTTTTGCGGCTCCCCGCCATGGCCCAGATCGGAAATTTCAAGAAAAGCAACTGATTCCGGTGTTTCTTCCGGCGGGTTTGAGCGGCAGTTTCGCATGGTAATTTCAAGCGTTCCGAATTTGGCGGTTTGATCACGGGCTACTTCAAGTGTTTCAAGTTTGGCCGTGATTTTATCAAGCGCACCCAAGGTCACAACAGGTACCTGCTGCGCTTTTGACGACACCGTCAAAAAGACAAGAAAAATGACCATTAAAGATCCACGAAGCATGATCATTACTCACTGCTGCTACTGGAAAATTTACTCAACAATCCAAGAAGATCGACAGCCCCCTGCGTTTCGGTAATCTGATCGCCCGGTTCAAGCATCACATCACTACCGCCCGGATCAAGAACAAGATAATTACCCCCCAGCAACCCTTCTGAAGTAATTTTGGCAAACGTATCTTCAGGAAGCTTTATGCTCGGATCGATATTAATTTCGACAACTGCACCATAGGTATCATGATTTAGATGCACATTAGTAATGCTACCAACCTTTATACCACTGATTTTTACTTCACCACCAATGGCAAGTCCGTCAATTTTATCAAATTCAGCTGTGTAGGTTGCGCCGCCGGTGGCACCAACACCGGAATTACTAAAAGCAAAATAGAGAAAACCGCCGGTAATAAGCAGGACAATTGCCCCCATTATCGTCTCAACAAGATTACTTCTCATATAATGCTCCTGTTTGTGGATTTAATTGCCAGGGGTCCAGGCTTCATAATCACCTGTTGATTTTTGTCTGACACCGCCTTCTGACAATGCACCTTTTGGATAATAGGCATTAATTGTTCCGGTCTGATTGGGCAGATGTTCTTTCTCCCAGCTTTTTATGGCCCGTGGACTTTCAAGCGGCGTCTGATCAACGATTTTATGTAGCCAGGCATGCCAATCTGCCGGAATGGCGCTTGCTTCTATTTCTCCAGCGAAAATAACCCAGCGTTTTTTACGGTCCTTGGATACATAATAACTGTTTCCCTGCTTATCTTCCCCCACTTTTACGCCTTTAAAATATGTGTGTAAAAGGGTACCGATCGTACCAACATGCCACCAACCGAAAATTCGTCTAATCAATCTAACAATCATATTTTATCCACTTATGATGTGAGCCACGTATAAATTTATATCACACTCTATACCCTGTGTGCGTGAAGAGAACAACCATTAAAGCAAATGGTCACATTTATAATTCCTGATTTTGTTTTGAAAGAATGGTCATATTATGGCAGTACTTTCACGCTTATTTCTGATTTTTGCCTTTGGCACAATAAATTACAGTCATTTATGCATGTAATTGCTTAATTATGTCCAATCATACCGACTCATTAAAAGCACAACATCTGGTTTTATTTTCTAAGTCAACCACAAAATATACTAAAAAACGCTTTATGATTTATCAGAGGTAAGTTACTATTCCGGTCAGAATCATTACATAAAAATGAAACAAATTTAGGGTCAGTTTAGTCAGTATTTTAATCATTTTTTAAAGGAACAGGACAAAAGGCAGGAACAGAAATGAAGATACAAAGATTCTATACGAAGTCATCAAAGTCAGCATACGAAAACATCGATTTTCGTAAAGCGGATAGCGAGATTCGCAATCCTGATGGTGAAGTAATCTTTGGTCTTAAAGGGTTCGAAGTTCCAAATGGCTGGTCACAGGTGGCATCGGATATTATTGCCCAGAAATATTTCCGCAAAGCCGGTGTCCCTGCCCGCTTAAAAGCGGTCCCGGAAAAAGATGTACCAAAATGGCTTTGGCGACATGAAGCTGATCAGGATGCACTGAATGCCCTGCCCGAAGCGGAAAGATATGGTCCCGAGACAAGCGCAAAGCAGGTTTTTAACCGCCTTGCCGGAACATGGACATACTGGGGCTGGAAAGGTGGCTATTTTGAAAGTGAAAAAGACGCCCGTTCCTTTTATGATGAGCTTTGCTTTATGCTGGCAGCACAAATGTGTGCCCCCAATTCACCGCAATGGTTCAACACTGGACTTCATTGGGCTTACGGCATCGACGGGCCGTCGCAGGGCCATTATTATGTCGATTATAAAACCAAAAAACTGACAAAATCGAAAAGTGCCTATGAACATCCGCAACCCCATGCCTGTTTCATTCAAGGTGTTCGTGATGATCTGGTCAGTGACGGCGGCATTATGGATTTATGGACCCGTGAAGCCCGCCTGTTTAAGTATGGGTCAGGCACAGGCAGCAATTTTTCCAATATTCGTGGCCTAGGTGAACAACTTTCCGGCGGCGGGTCATCATCAGGCCTGATGAGTTTTCTAAAAATTGGTGATAAAGCGGCCGGCGCCATCAAATCAGGCGGCACAACCAGACGTGCGGCAAAAATGGTTATCGTCGATATTGACCATCCGGATGTTGAGGAATTCATCAACTGGAAAGTAATTGAAGAACAAAAGGTTTCCGCCCTTGTTACCGGATCAAAAATCACTGAGAAACATGCAAAAGCCATTATTGCGGCCTGCGATGTCGGGGCGGAAGACGGTTGTGATCCCAAAATAAATGAGGATCTTAAAAAAGCTGTTTTGGCGGCACGACGTGACCTAATCCCTGAAAACACCATTCAGCGCGTCATTGGTTTTGCCAAACAGGGATTTACTGATATTGATTTTAAGACCTATGACACTGATTGGGATTCAGAAGCCTATTCAACTGTATCAGGACAGAATTCAAACAATACTGTCCGCGTCACAGATGACTTTATGAAAGCGGTCGAGAATGGTGATGACTGGAACCTTACACGACGTGTCGACGGAAAAATCCATAAAACAGTTTCCGCCAGAGATCTATGGGAGGATATCGGTTTAAGTGCCTGGCAGTGTGCTGACCCGGGGTTACAGTTCCATACCACAATCAATGACTGGCACACATGCCCTAATTCTGGGGAAATCAAGGCTTCGAACCCCTGTTCCGAATATATGTTCCTGGATGATACCGCCTGCAACCTGGCATCACTTAACCTGATGAAATTTAAAAGTGCTGCAGGTGAATTTGATGTTGAAAGTTTCGAACATGCCACTCGCATCTGGACAATCGTTCTTGAAATTTCGGTCATGATGGCGCAGTTCCCATCACAGGAAATCGCCCAGCGCAGTTATGATTTCAGGACACTGGGGCTTGGTTTTGCCAATATTGGTGCATTGATTATGTCCTGCGGTTATTCCTATGACAGTGATAAAGGCCGTGCCCTTTGCGGTTCAATAAGTGCGCTTATGACTGGTGTCTGTTATAAAACATCAGCGGAAATGGCATCCGAGCTTGGGGCCTTCCCGAAATATCACGAAAATCGCACACCAATGCTGCAAGTGATCCATAATCACCGCACAGCCGCATGGGGCAAATCCTACTATCGCGGCCTCCATACAAAACCGGCACCGCTTGATATTGCCAACTGTCCTTATAAGGATATTGCCATTGCCGCCGGGCGAGCTTGGGATGTTGCCCTGGCCATTGGTGAAAAGCATGGATACCGCAATGCCCAGACAACGGTGATAGCACCAACCGGCACTATCGGCCTTGTTATGGATTGTGATACAACCGGAATTGAACCTGACTTTGCGCTGGTAAAATTCAAGAAACTTGCCGGTGGCGGTTATTTCAAAATCATCAACCGTATGGTGCCGGAAGCCCTTAAAACGCTTGGCTATACACCAAAGCAGATCGGCGAAATCGCTTCTTACGCTGTTGGTCACGGCAACCTGAAACGTGCCCCGCATATCAATCATGACAGTCTTAAGGCTAAAGGCTTTGCCACTGCACAAATTGATCAGATCGAAAAGGCCATTGAAAGCGCCTTTGACATCACATTTGCCTTTAACCGCTGGACCCTTGGTGATGATTTCTGCACGGAAGTTCTTGGCTTCAGCAAAGAGCAGATAACCAATCCCCAATTTAATATGCTAAAGGAACTTGGCTTCACCAAAGCGCAGATTGAAGAAGCCAATGAACATTGCACAGGGACATTTACGCTTGAGGGAGCCCCTCACTTAAAAGAGGAACATTTACCGGTTTTTGACTGTGCCAACCCATGCGGGAAAAAAGGCAAGCGTTTCTTAAACGCCAAAAGCCATATTTATATGATGGCCGCCGCCCAACCGTTTATTTCCGGAGCCATTTCAAAAACCATCAATATGGAAGCCAATGCCACCGTCGAAGACTGTAAGGATGCTTATAAGCTATCATGGCGCCTTGGTCTTAAAGCCAATGCCCTTTACCGCGATGGCTCAAAACTGAGCCAGCCGCTTAATGCAGTTATTCTGGAAGAAGAGGAAATCGAAGCATTGCCACTTCTGGAAAAAACTAGGGCAGTCACAGAAAAAATTGTTGAACGTGTCATTGAGCACTCCACCACAGCAAAACGCCGTAAACTGCCAACAAGGCGGAAAGGATATACCCAGAAAGCCAGCGTAGGCGGGCATAAGGTTTATTTACGTAGCGGTGAATATGATGATGGAACACTGGGAGAAATTTTCATCGATATGCATAAGGAAGGGGCGGCCTTCAGAAGCCTGATGAATAATTTTGCCATTGCCCTTTCCATTGGTCTTCAGTACGGCGTACCGCTGGATGAATATGTCGATGCTTTTACCTTCACACGCTTTGAACCATCAGGTCAGGTTACCGGTAATGATGCCATTAAAATGGCAACATCAGTGCTTGATTATATTTTCCGTGAGCTTGCGGTTTCCTATCTTGGCCGCACGGACCTTGCCCATGTGGTGCCGGATGATCTGATGCCGGATTCTGTTGGCTCCGGCGGTCAGGAAATAAGCGCTGATGAATTTATCGCCCAGACCGATACCGCCTTAAACCGCGTTATAGGCTTGACCAGCACCGGATATGTCAGAAAAAGCAATCTTTATGTTTTAAAGCAGGAAAGCATTGAAACGTCAAAAACGACATCGCTTGCGGTTACGGAACAGGCAAAAATCGCTGTCGGTGCTGAAGAAATGACCGAAACCACGCTGACGCAGGAAAGCAATCGATCAAGCCTGATCCTTGAAGCCAAGATGAAAGGGTACGAAGGCGATGGCTGTGGCGAATGTGGAAATTTCACGATGGTTCGTAACGGCACATGCTTAAAATGCGATACATGTGGTTCAACAAACGGCTGTTCATAATCTGAAACTGATTAATCTAATAATTTAAATGTAAATTTTACCAAATATTTACCTGAATGGCGCAGTTTATATTTCTTGGAGATTCATCAGGAATCTGCCTGGTACTGAAAGAATATTAATCAAGGTTCATTTTTTATGGCTGGCAAGTCAGGCGCATCACCGTTTTTGTTTTTAAATCAAAAGCCTACTTTAACATCAAGGTCAAAATCCTACGATGTATCAAGCCCGATAAACGACGGAATTGCCATTATCAATGTTGAAGGCGAAGACAGCTTCAGGCTTATTTCCGCCAATGAAGTCTTTCTTCAGGCACTTCCCAGCGAAGGCCAAAACCCGATCGGCAAATATATCAATATGCTGATCTGGGGCGATAATGTGGATGATAACAAACTTCAGTCGCATCTTGAAAAAACGCTCGTTGAAAAAAAACCACTCGCCTATATCTGGCAGTTGTCAATAGGTGGTGAAAAGAAAAACCTGCTTTGTAAAATAATCCCGCTTCGCACCAAAGAAGGCGATATAGCGCAGATAACGATTTCCACTTCAGATTTTGATGATAATGAAAATCTTGAAATCGAAGTAAGCCGCTATAATTATTATGATGAACTTACGGGCCTTCCAAACCGGTTTAAATTTTATGAAGAGCTTGAAAAATTACTTTTCGAAATAAATTCAACCCGGGACGGATTTTTTGATCGAAAAAGCATTGAAGGAGCCGTTCTTTTCGTAAATGTCAGAAAGCTTCAGCGCATTAACGAAAGCTATGGATATGAAAAAGGCGACGATGCCCTTCAGGCAGTGGCAAACATACTACAGGAAACCATTCAGGAACATTCAATCCTGGCCCGTTTTGCCGATGATCAGTTCGTCATTTTCCTGTCTGGAAGATATTTTGAAAATGTAAAACGCGAAGCCGAAACGCTGGCAAAGTCAATTCATCATAATTTTTCCACCCGCACGACAGTATCCAAAAATGATCCGCGAATTTCTGTTTCTGTTGGTATCGCAACCGGACTGGTTAACGCAAAAACAATAGAACAGCTTATCCAGCACGCCCATCTTGCTATGAAGCGGAATAAAAATATCAGTGCCAATCAAACCGTCATTTTTAATCCGGACCTAAAAACGCAGGCGGCCACAAAACTACGCCTTGAAACAGAATTTCGAGAGGCACTGGTCGCTGATGCTCTGGAACTTAATTACCAGCCTGTTATAAATCTTCAAAATGGCCTGATCAGCGGTTTTGAAGCCCTCGCCCGTTGGAATAATTCCGAGCGGGGCAGCATTTCACCACTTGAATTTATTGCTCTAGCCGAAGAAGCCGGACTTATTATCCCGCTTGGTGAATGGGCGCTGACCACTGCCTGTAAGGACTTAAAATCGTGGATTGATGATAATCTGCTGGCGTCATCATTATTTATGGCGGTAAATGTTTCAAGTTCCCATATCATAGCCGGTAATATTGTTGCCCTGACCCGTGATGCTCTTGCCAAAAGCGGGCTGGATGGAAGCAATCTAAAACTGGAACTAACTGAATCGACCATTATGGAAAATTCGGATATTGCCCGGAATATTCTGCTTGATCTGAAAACCTATGGCCTTTCCCTTGCCGTGGATGATTTTGGCACCGGATATTCTTCTTTATCCTATTTAAGCCGCATTCCTGCCGACACAATTAAAATTGACCGCAGCTTTACCGGTATGCTTGACAGCAATCAGGAAGGGAACAATATCATTAAAGTGATCATTGATCTCGCCAAATCCCTTGGCATGACCATTATTGCCGAAGGAATTGAAACAAAAGCACAAATGCAGAAGCTTAAGGAACTTGGTTGCCATTATGGACAGGGGTTTCTCTTTTCCAAAGCCATGAGTGCCGATAAAATCCCTGACCTCATCAATGATCAGCCCTTCAAGAAAATGATAAAATAATCACTCGAAATTTTCTGCCCAATTAGGCATAATCGGATTAAAATTTAACATAGCGGGGTATTTATGAATAAATTATCTGATCGCCAGCCTACTATCCGAACCTTGCCTAGGCACAGCAACATAAATTCAAACGGACACATTTTCGGTGGCTGGATATTATCACAAATGGATAGCGCCGCCGGTGTCGAAGCCATCCGCTTTGTCGGTGGCCCGGTGGCGACCGTTGCCATCGAAGCCATGAAATTCCATGCGCCCGTTAATCTCGGGGATTGGTTGAGCGTCTATACTGACATCACAAAAGTCGGCAGAACGTCATTGACCATCCATATTGAGGTGATGGTGCTCAGACGCAATGAGGATAAGGAAATCATGGTCACCGAAGGCGACTTTATATTTGTCGCCCTCGATGATAATCACCGCCCGAAAGAAATCAAAAAATCCTAATTGAACAGGAATTTTTTCATTTCGCCATAAATTTTGGTTTGCTGGATAATGCCCATCAGCTCTTCCGGTTTCTTAAGCCCGTATGTATAGATCGGCACATTGACCCCGGCATGTGACTGATCATTGATATTGTTGGTGCCATAATAAGCGCCAAGCTCATTACCGCCTTTGGTCAACAGCAGCTGATAAAGGCCCGGAATATGATCCCGGCGAAGCGGACCGAAATAGGCCTCCGGCTTATAAATGATCTGTGTCGCCTGTGCATGATCTGCGGTGACAATAACGGCTGTATTGCCTTCTTTCTTGGCAAATTCAACAGCCATTTTGACCGTACGGTCAAAGGCAAGCATTTCACTGATGGTGCCGCACGGGCGGGCCACGTGGGCCTGCTTGTCAATGGACGCGCCCTCAATCATTACGAAAAATCCCTTATCCTTATTTTTAAGGGTATCAAGGGCATATTTTGCCATTTCCTCCAATCTTGGAATTCCTTCATATTTGGGGTTGGCCTCGCAGGCCGCTGGCTCAGGGAAGATCACAACACGGTCCTCATCAACTTCAATAAAATCAGCGCCCTTCCCGCCAGGGCCGACCCACTCAACCGGCATATGGCCGTTTGAAAAGACACCGAAAACTTTTTTTCCCGGCTCAAGGGCCAAAAGCTCATCCCGTTTGGTAATAACGGTATATCCTTCCGCCTCTGCCTTTTCCTTTACCGTGCGACCCCCTGCCTCTTTCGCCGGAAGAAGGTTATATCCACCACCCAGCATGACATCAACATTATGGTCAAGCATCTGTTCCACAATTGGCGTATCGTTAAAATTGGCGCATGCTTTTGAACTGGACATAAAACAATACCTGTCCTGGGCATGAGCAGCAAAAGCCGCCGGTGTGGCATCGGTAATAATCGCCGTTGTTACAAGCCCGGTTTTAAAGCCTTTTTCCTGCGCTTCCTCCAGGATTGTTTTATAGGGGGAGCCATCAAAAGCGCTGACCGCAATCCGCCCCTGACTGGTGCGGTTTCCGGTGGAAATGGTGGTACCGCCACTGGCGCTTTCCCCGGTAAACTGAATTTTGGTCGGGTCCTCAATCATCAGCTGCTTGACGATGACCGAGCCACGGTTTTTCATTTCATCAACATAAAGCCCCGCCTCCCCGTCAAATTCATAATCACGGGCCAGGGCAATTTCGGATTCCCCCATCCCATCGCCAATCAGCAGGATAATATTTTTTGGTTTTGCGTGCGCAGCAGACGTCAGGACAGCAACAGACACTGTCAGCAGGGCAATAAGTCGTTTCATTTTTTTTCCTTTATTTTTTTTCCTTTATTTCTTTGCCTTTATTTAAAGCAAGTTTGCGGCAATTTAACAAGAGGAAATGAAACAATTGTGACAGGTTGGAAAACCAGACCCATTAGGAGAACATGAAATAGGATATAGTCAAAGGGAACTTATATTTTGGAAGTGACAGGGTACGCTTTGATAGGGGATTTTGAATGTCCACTTCCGACCCAAAGCGGACGTTCAACCAAACATGCCAGATGCTCCTCATGAATTATAAAAATAACCACTTTACTTCAAACGGCACTAACGATTTTAGGATAAACACTGATACTTGCCTGTTAAATTTAAATGTCCTCTAACATCTTAAAGCCGGCGTCAGTATGCAATATAGTTAGTTCCTATTATGGAGCTTTTATTATCGAGAATGAACTTGTTTATTTTTATTTCATTTCCGCTATGATCCAAAAGAAATATATCATACCCCAAATCCGTCAAGAAAGCATAAATGGCATCAGCATTAGCTTGATTATTCTTTGCGGCCTCAGATGACAAACTAATGTATTCACCTATCCAATAATAATTAGGCAACACTTCAAATATTATTGTTGGTTTCATGGCCTTTAAAGTATCTTTCAAACCCCTAAGAACTCTAATTTCTGCTCCCTCGACGTCGATTTTAATTGTGCTAATCTGATCAATATTCAACTCTTTAATAAGCTCATCACCAATTCGCGTCTGCACATAAGTAAACATAGTGTCCACCCCTTTTGCACGTCGGCCTTCATTAGAGTCATCAAAGCTCGCCATGTCATCGAATTGATGTCGAAAAAAGAGCTTCATAGTGCCATTCTTATCTGAGAGTGCAATTGGGATAATAGATGCATTATGTAAATTATTTAAACGCAAGAACTCTTGAACATGAAAGCAACATCCAATTAATGGTTCAATGCCAAGATAACGTTGATCTCGATTTATTTCTAACACCTTGAGCAAAGTTTGACCTACATTTACGCCTATATCTAGAAACGTACCGTCGTTATTCTCTATTTGCTTTCTAATTATTTTCAACATATATGGTTCATGTTTGTCATCCCAATCCAATCTACTTGCATAATAACCCCGCATTTTGAATTTCTGACTACCTGTATTTATTTTTTTTCCTAAATGAAAACTAAACCGCCTCAAATGAGCTCTTATTTTATTCAACAATTTTCTCTCCCCCTGTATAAAACGTATTTAGTAATACTATAAAAAAAATTCAGTTTTTTACAATTTTTACTTCCTAAGGAATTTTGTTGCCCAATGTTCACCCTCAGTATCGTAGATTGTGCTCTAAACTTTAACTTAAGACACTCTATAATTAGTAAATTAAAAAAATTTAATTACGGTTTTGTTCCATTATGATATATTTCGTGTTTATATTAAAATTAAAAACCAATGAGGATCAGTAAAAAATCAGGGGGGGCAAGTGTATTATAGATTTTTACCAGTTTATAATGTCTTGAGGGAGCTTTTCCTCCCATCAAAAACATTGGATAAATTTTGCATCAGAAAAGAGATTGTTTGCGAGGCTTCTCAAGAATATATGCCTGGTATCTCGATGGAAGATCATTACCGCAGTTTGGTCACGCAAGTCGTAAAAGGCACTACTCCTGAACAGCAATGGCGAAGAGCCGAAAAAAGGATGGTTGTTCATGAAGCTACAGTAAAGTTTAAATTTAAGAACGTGTTAGCTACACCTACCGGCTTTTTTTCTCTTGATGGGCAACATATTATCGGTAAAAGACACTTGATAAATCCGATATTTTCAAAAACTATACCCATAATTGATAAAGGGTTCTTCGCATCCAGTTTTGTTACAAATACATATTTCGGTCATTGGTTGATTGATGGGATTGCAACATCGTTGTTAAAGGAAAAAGATGAAGAACTATATCTTTGGGCCCCACCCAGTTGGGGCCACACAACGGCATACTTAGATATCTTTGGGATCGAAACTATAAAACATGACTATGTTTTCTTCAAAAACATGACGTTTTGTTTAGACAGAGGAATGAATACTAACCGGAGGGCTCGCATAAGAAAACTCAAATCAGTTATTTCTTCCAAATCGAGCAGTCAAAAAGGTAAGAAAGTATACGTCAGGCGTGGACAGACCGGCATATCAAGAGTAATAAATAATGAAGATGCGTTAAATGATCAATTAAAGAAGATGGGCTTTCTAATAATTGACGTAAACGCGCCAGCCGAAGAAATAATAAATGCCTGCAGCGGAGCGGAGCTGACACTTTCCATAGAAGGGAGCAATTTTGCTCATTTATTACTGGGTGCTACCACGGGAGCAACTCACATTGTTATAAACCCTGCCGCTCAGTTCAATAATCTACTGGCTGATTATATGATTGCATTAGGCGACACTATGCATACTGTTGTTGCTGAAAGTGAGGGTGCTGGATATCGTGTCGATATTCCTCGTTTAACTAAACTAATTGAAAATATTTTACGTAATTAAAATCATGTTAATCAGAGAACCCAAACCTGGCTCGGATAGATAACTCAAGACTTAGACCCCTATTTTTGTGAACGCACTAACACCATTTTATACACATGGAAATATTATTGATTTGCAATAATAATCTTTACAAATCGACCGTCCGCATCAGGTCGAAATCTGTCGTACGTCTGAATGCCTATTAACTACCCAAAGCGGACCTATAGCTTCCTATGATTTTGACCACTCTTCATTGGGAAATCAATAAAGTAAAAAAGGATCAATTTAGCCCTTGACTTTCCAAGGTCGCATATTGAGATTTATGAGACGCTCCGGGTTTCTATTGACCTTATCACAAAGGGGGAACATTATTTTTATCGTCAAAATAGCCATCATCTGGATTATTTATTCTGTCTTCTTCGTTTCTATTGTAACGGGGGGCTACCGCATTTTGAAATGGCGAGTTGAGCAGAGGCAAAGGTTGGAAGAAATTCTTTCTAATTTCGAAATGTTGATCACAACTTCTGTTTTTACGGGTGTTTTTTTCATATTGCTGATTTTGACACGGGAATATATTCCCTATGGCTGGGTGATTTTTCTCATTAATATTATTGCTATTGCTATCTATGCAAGTTGGAAGCCATATAACTGGCATATGAATAACGAAAACAGTATCAGAATACTTAAGGAACATGGAATTACAGAACCCAATTGGTGGAACATCCGAAAACTTTTCTCAGATCAAATAAGGTTTCTAGTTAATGAACAGTCAATAGCGAAGTTTTATTTTAGGGATGTTGTAATCGTTTATTGGCCGAGCGTTCGGGAAATTTATTGGTACGAGTTGGAAATTGATAAAAAAATGGTGGAGTATTTGGATATTGTTGCGTCAGAAGATGATTTTTTAGGAATAGATAGTAATCAAAAGAATTTTAAAAAAGCAGTAGAGATTATGAAACTTAAATTTCCTGAGTTTGCAAGCTATTGGGAGAAGCGACGAGGATTGCCAGAAGATGAAGAAGTTGGAACAATCTTATACAAGAAATATCTAAACAAGTAAGTCAACCAAACCAAAGTTCTGGATAGTAATAGAGGATGTAGAAAACGTCAGCTTTGGGTCGATAACGGACAGTCTATCTGAATTAATGATGTTCAATAGTATTGATTAGAAAAAAGAAAATATTATTCACCTTTCCAAATGCAGAAAAACCCTGACGGCCATATGGCGATCAGGGTTTTTTTGGTGAGCCCGACAGGATTCGAACCTGTGACCTACTGATTAAAAGTCAGTTGCTCTACCAGCTGAGCTACGGGCCCTTATAAATAGGTGTGCGGAACATAAGGCCACTGGACTAATTGGTCAATAGTAATTTATGACTTTTTTCGTTTATTTTACGTTAATTCCTCAATATCGCCCAGTTCCCGCATGGCATGGAATTCATTAACAAATTTATTTAAGGTTTTTTTTGAAATTGCGTCGCGTAAACCCGCCATCAGATCCTGATAATAGGTCAGATTATGTTCGGTCATCAGCATAGGTCCCAATATTTCACCGCTTCTGATCAGATGGGAAATATAGGCACGGCTATAATGGCGGCAGGCCGAACAGTGGCATTCCGCATCAATGGGCCTTGGGTCATCGGTATGGCGGGAATTTTTCATGTTTATCGCACCGCGCCTGGTAAAGGCCTGACCCGTGCGGCCTGACCGCGACGGCATCACGCAGTCAAACATATCAATTCCGCGCTGGACCGCGCCGACAATATCGTCGGGCTTCCCAACCCCCATAAGATAACGTGGTTTATTATTCGGCATTTCCGGCATGGTAAAATCAAGAACGTCAAACATCACATCCTGCCCTTCCCCTACCGCAAGACCGCCGATGGCGTAGCCGTCAAAATCAATATCTTTCAGCACGGATGCCGAATGATGCCGCAGTTTTTCAAAGACACCACCTTGTACAATCCCAAACAGGGCATTCTGTGCCGCATGATCCGAGCCGTTATGAAACGCATCATAGGACCGTTTCGCCCATCGCATGGAAAGCAGCATGCTTTCCTCTGTCTGCTGTTCCGTTGCCGGGTAAGGCGTACATTCATCAAAAGCCATAACGATATTGGCGCCCAACAACCGCTGAATTTCCATACTGCGTTCAGGGCTCAGCATATGTTTGCTGCCGTCAATATGGGACTGGAAAGAAACGCCGTCCTCGCTGATTTTCCTAAGCTTGGCCAGCGACATTACCTGGAAACCGCCGCTGTCTGTCAGGATCGGTCCCTGCCAGTTCATAAATTTATGAAGCCCGCCCAGCTTTGCGATCCGCTCCGCTGTTGGCCGCAGCATTAAATGGTAAGTATTTCCAAGAATGATGTCGGCACCTGTTTCACGAACCGTTTCCGGCTTCATCGCCTTGACCGTTGCCGCCGTTCCCACCGGCATAAAGGCAGGGGTGCGAATGTCACCGCGCACGGTTTTGATAATTCCGGTTCGGGCGTTACCGTCGGTGGCGGTTATTTCCATGGAAAAGTTCATAACTGATCCTCCCGAAAAAGCAGACTGCTATCACCATATGAATAAAAACGGTATTTTTCTTCTATAGCATGAGCATAGGCCGCTTTCATATTGGCAAAACCGGCAAAGGCACTGACCAGCATAAAAAGGGTCGATTTCGGAAGGTGGAAATTGGTCATTAATATATCAACAACGCGGAATTTATAGCCCGGCGTGATAAAAATATCCGTTTCCCCGTCATAGGCATGGGTCATCCCCTCTTCGTCCGTTGCCGATTCAAGAAGCCTGAGCGACGTTGTACCAACGGCAATCACTTTATTGCCACGGGCATGGGTTTCGTTGATCAGGTCTGCGACTTCGCCACTGACCTGGCCATATTCCGCATGCATTTTATGATCATCGGTATCATCAGCCTTTACCGGCAAAAAGGTACCCGCCCCCACATGCAGCGTAACAAAGGCTCTGTTAATGCCTTTTTTATCCAGATCATCCAATAAGCTATCGGTAAAATGAAGTCCCGCAGTCGGCGCGGCAACCGCCCCGTCATTTTTGCTGTAAATGGTCTGGTAATCGTCTTTATCCCGTTCATCAACCGGCCTTTGCGAGGCGATATAGGGAGGAAGTGGCATAACCCCCGCTTCGTTTAACGCTGTCCGCAGATTATCCCCGCTAAAATTAAACTGAAGAGTGACTTCCCCCGCTTCCCCTTTTTCAAGGACACAGGCTTCAAGTTTCCCGTTAAAACGGACAACATCGGTCGGTTTTAATTTCTTTGCCGGTTTGGCAAACGCCTTCCATATGCCGCCTGACAAATTCATGTGCAGGGTGATTTCAATTTTAGCATCGCGTCGCATGCCCGTAAGCCGTGCAGGAATTACCCGGGTATCATTGAAAATCATCAAATCACCGGTATTTATATAATCGGTAAGGTCTGTGACACTTCGATCAGATAGTTCCTCGCCTTTGACCACAAGCAAACGTGCCCCGTCACGTGTAGCGGCGGGGCGAAGGGCAATAAGCTCTTTGGGAAGCTCAAAATCGAACTGTTCAACCTTCATAAACTGATTTATGCATCTGCAGCAACCTGCATTTTCACAATTTTATCCGGGTTACCGTTCATGGAAAAATTCATTCCTTCACCACGTTTTAGGTCATCGACATACTCCATGCCGTCAATCACCTGTCCCCAGACACTATATTGCCCGTCAAGAAATGTTGCATCACCAAAGCAAATGAAAAACTGACTGTCGGCACTATTCGGGTCCTGTGCCCGCGCCATTGAACAGGCACCGCGGTGATGGGGTTTATCAGAAAATTCAGCCGGAATGTTTTGACCTGATCCACCCATTCCGGTTCCATCCGGGTCACCGCCTTGCGCCATAAAGCCGTCAATCACACGGTGAAAAGTAAGCCCGTCATAAAAACCCTGTCTTGCCAGTTCCTTAATCCGCTTAACGTGCATAGGTGCCACATCTTCATAAAGTTCAATGGTCACCCGACCGCCTTCAAGATCAAGATAGAGTAAGTTTTCAGCGTCCATAATATTTTCCTTATTCTTTAACGTCTGCAGCAACCTGCATTTTTATTATTTTGTCCGGGTCTGTAAAATCCGGGCCTTCGCCATATTTAATTTTATCGACATTACGCATGCCCGATACTACTTCGCCCCAGATTGTATATTTCCCGTCAAGATGCGGTGAAAATCCAAGGCAGATAAAAAATTGGCTGTCTGCACCATTAATATCATCGGGACGTGCCATGGAAACCATGCCGCGATAATGGGACATATCCGAAAATTCCGCGTCAATTTTCTGGCCTGTTCCCTCCTCACCGGTTTTTCCGTTTCTGCCGGTCTGAGCCATGAAGCCTTCAATCACCCTATGAAACGGCGAGCCGTCATAATAGCCCTGTCTGACCAGTTCTTTTATTCTTTTGACATGGTTGGGGGCAACATCTGGAAACATTTTAATCACTACACGACCATATTCAAGATCTAGATAAAGTGTGTTTTCAGGGTCAAGATCTTCTGTCTGTGCCATAGCGCCAAAAGGCATACTTAATAACATAAGGACAGCCAAAAAAGACTTTAGGGATGTTTTCATCTTCAAATCCTGTTTTTCTGATTAATTTTTACCAAGTTTTGCCAGCACATCATTACGCACTGACTTTGTGACAAACTTGTCTATTTCACCGTCATATATGGCAATTTCCTTTACAAGTCGAGAGGCAATTGCCTGAAGTGATGGATGCGCCATCATGAATACTGTTTCAATATCGGCATTAAGCTGATCATTCATAGCCGTCATCTGAAATTCATATTCAAAATCCGAAGCGGCCCGTAGCCCTCTGATTATCACAGTGGCATTTACTTTTTCAGCAAAGCTCATCAACAAAGTATCAAACCCGGCAACCTCAACAGTTGCCGCATTTTTTTTATTGAGATGTTCGATCTCCCGTCGGACGATATTAATACGCTCTTCCATTGAAAACAGCGTTTTTTTGGACGGGTTTGTCGACACACCAACAATCAGGTGATCAACAAGCTTGGTCGCCCGTTCAATAATATCCAGATGGCCGAGGGTTATAGGATCAAACGTACCGGGGTAAAGTCCAATTCTTTTCTTAGGTAGCATTTATTTACTCCTCAGACGTCGTTTCCTCATCAGAAGCAGCCTCAACGTTTGCTTCCTCATCCTCTTCATCATCGTCTGATTCCATAATCCGGTCAACAGAAACTATTTGTTCCTCATCCCCGACCTTGAACAAGGTGACCCCCTGGGTACTGCGCCCTGCGATACGAACATCATGAACCGGCACCCTGATAAGGCGCCCCTGGTCCGTCACCATCATCAGCTGGTCATTTTCCTCAATCGGGAAGGCGGCGACCACGTCCCCGTTACGTTCGGAGGTTTCAATATTAATAATGCCGCTACCACCCCGCCCGGTGACCCGGTATTCGTAGGACGACGTTCTTTTACCATAACCGTTCATAGTAATACTTAAAATAAATTCTTCCCGTTCCTCGAGCGCGATCAGGCGTTCTTCATCAATTTCTGCCGGTTTTTCCGGCTCCTCACCGCGACGCTTGGCTGCAGCATATCTTAGATAGGCCAGCTTTTCATCCTGATCCATATCAACATGATGAAGAATAGACATAGACACAACTTCATCGCCGTCGGCAAGCTTGATACCGCGCACACCATCGGAATTACGCCCTTTGAACAGACGCACAGCAGTCGCCGGGAAGCGGATACATTTTCCGCCTTTGGCCGCTATCAGAATGTCATCTTCTTCTGTACAGGCAGATACACCAATAAGGCGGTCCCCTTCTGAAAGGCGAATGGCAATTTTACCGTTTGCCCTGACATTTGAGAAATCGGAAAGAAGATTTCTTCTGACATTACCTTTTGATGTAGCAAATACCGCATGAAGCTCACCCCAGCTGTCTTCATCCTCTGGAAGCGGCATAATCGCCGAAATAGTTTCACCTTGGTCAAGCGGCAACAGATTTATCAGCGCCTTTCCTTTTGACGTAGGAGAACCCAGTGGCAATTTCCAGACCTTAAGTTTATAGACCTGACCGAAATCACTGAAGAAAAGGATCGGCACATGGGTGTTGGAAACAAAAACATTGCTCAAAATATCTTCATCTTTAGTGGTCATACCACTGCGTCCTTTACCGCCACGGCGCTGTGCCCTGTAGGTATCTAGTGCGACACGTTTAATATAGCCAGTGTTGGTAACTGTCACCACCATATCCTCAACCTGAATAAGGTCTTCATCTTCAAATCCGAAAGCATCGGCGGTAAATTCGCTCCGGCGCGGGGTGGCAAATTCGTCCCGATAGGTAACAAACTCATCCCGCATTATCGAATAAAGTCGCTGACGGCTTCTTAAAATATCAATAAAGTCTTCTATTTTTTCAGCAAGTTCCTTAAGTTCCCCACCAATATCATCGCGGCCAAGTGCCGTCAGACGGTGTAGACGAAGTTCAAGTATGGCCCGAACCTGTTTTTCTGAAAGTTTATATTTACCGTCAACAATCATTCGCCCCGGTTCATTGATCAGTTCAATATAGCCGGCAACATCAACCGCATCCCAGTCTTCGGCAAGAAGTGAATCACGGGCATCTGCCGGATTGGCAGACTGACGGATCATCGCAACAATTTTATCAAGGTTATTAACCGCAATCACAAGACCGACCAACACATGGGCCCTGTCCCGGGCTTTACCCAGTCTGAATTTGGTGCGGCGGGTAATGACCTCTTCACGGAAGCGAATGAAATTTTCAATAATATCAAGCAAAGTCAGAACCTGAGGACGGCCACCACAAAGCGCCAGAACATTAGCGCCAAAGCTTGTCTGGAGCGGTGTATAGCGGAAAAGCTGGTTAAGAACTACATCGGCAACAGCATCACGTTTTACTTCAACCACCACACGAACACCGTCACGGTCACTTTCATCACGGATATCGGCGATCCCTTCAATTCTTTTACTGCGGACACAATCCGCAATATTTTCGATCATCCGGGATTTATTAACCTGATAAGGCACTTCGGTAATGATAATGGCCTCACGCCCTTGTTTAAACTCCTCAATATGGGTTCGTCCGCGCATAACAATGGACCCACGACCAGTCATTTCCGCTGAACGGGCACCTGCCCCGCCCATTATCAGTCCACCGGTCGGAAAATCAGGTCCCGGGACAATCTCAACCAGTTCCTCAACCGATATTTCCGGATTATCAATATAGGCACAACAGGCATCAAGAACTTCCCCCAGGTTATGCGGCGGAATATTGGTTGCCATACCAACCGCAATACCGCCCGCACCATTAACCAGAAGGTTCGGAAAACGCGCCGGAAGCACTGTTGGTTCATGCTCACTTTCATCATAGTTTGCCTGGAATACAACCGTATCCTGATCAATATCTTCCAGCAAGCCGCTGGCGCTTTTGGCCATCCGCGCTTCGGTATAACGCATGGCCGCCGGCGGATCACCGTCCATCGAGCCAAAGTTACCCTGCCCGTCAATCAGTGGTAGTCTTAAGGAAAAATCCTGTGCCATACGCACCATCGCATCATAAATGGCACTGTCACCATGAGGGTGGTATTTACCCATAACGTCCCCGACCACACGGGCCGATTTACGGTATGGTTTGGTCCAGTCATAGTTATTTTCATACATGGAATAGAGAATACGGCGATGAACAGGCTTAAGCCCGTCGCGCACATCCGGCAGTGCCCTTGATACGATCACGCTCATCGCATAATCAAGGTAGGAAGTTTTCATTTCCTCTTCAATGGTGATATTGGAGATGTTTTTATCCGGATTTTCGGAGACGGTATTATCGGTCAAATTTTTGCCCTTTTGGATTACTTATTCTTTTAAATTTGCCCCATATTTTCTACTCAGAAAAATGCGGCAAACCTGACCCCCGTTTATACAAAATATATCCCCTCATAGCAAGAAGCAGGACCATATTTATAGACTTTTTCAGCAATTATTTTTCTGTCAGAAAAATGTCTTATTTATCCCATTAAAATCAATAAGTTATAGTACTTGTAAATATTTGAATTTCAGCAATAAAAATAAGCCCCCATCCATAACCGAAAAACAGCTGCATAATATTCCTGAAAAATAAAAAAAGCATAACAATGACTTGTTTTTTAACTGGCAAAAAGGGCTGAAGCCTTCTGAATCGCGATAGTAAGCCCGATCAAAAAAGGCACTCCCACCGCAAGCCAGACCAAAACACCAAGAAACCCGAATGAGCCACGCGCAGCACTCATCACATGGGACGTGATATTATCCTCGTGTGACTGCGCGCGCTCGCTCGCAAGTTCTTCATCACTCATTGTTACATCATCCTTGACTGGACGCACCAAAAGATTACAAATCAGCCCTATCAGTAAAAGAACAGCCATCATATAAAGTGTTCGGTCATAAACAAGATTGGCCGCCATACCGCTTTTGAGCTGCGCTTCACGCACTGCTGCAATCAGTAACGGTCCTGCAATCCCCGCGACCGACCAGGCGGTCAGCAATCTCCCATGAATTGCCCCAACCATCTGGGTGCCGAAAATATCAGCCAGATAGGCCGGAACCGTTGCAAAACCACCACCATATAAGGTCAGTATGATACAGATGGCAATGACGAATAATCCCGCCAGGCCCATATGGCCAAGGGTCGGCAGACTGCAATAAAGCAGAATACCCAGAATAAAAAACACGCTGTAAGTATTGGTCCGCCCCAGTTTATCGGAAAGCGAAGCCCAGAATAACCGCCCGATACTGTTAAAAAGGCTAATGAGCCCGACAAGTCCACCTGCCGCAGCAGCAATCATCGCTATTTGCTCCGCTGTTGGCGACGCATCCCCCGCAAGTCCCAGCAGTCTTGCACCAAAGACTTCCTGAAACATTGGGCTGGCCATTGATATAACGGCAATCCCCGCCGTTACATTTAGGCATAACACCGCCCAGATCAGCCAGAATTGCGGTGTTTTCCATGCCCGATCAAGATGGACATGGCGTGATGTAATTTTATTATTCACTGTCGCATTTTCCGGTGGCGTCCATCCTGTTGGTTGCCAGTTGGTCGGAGGCACACGAAAGCCAAAGGCCCCGGCCGACATCACCAGAAAATAAACAACTCCCATGATGATAAGTGTCGTTGCCACCCCAAGGGTCCCATCCGCTTCAAAATGAGCCATCAGTCCCACCGCAAGGGGTGCGCCAATCATGGCTCCGCCGCCATAGCCCATAATGGCAAAGCCCGTGGCCATACCGCGACGGTCAGGAAACCATTTAATCAAAGTCGAAACCGGCGATATATAACCAAGCCCCTGCCCGATCCCGCCAAGCACACCGCAGCCAAGATAAACCAACCACAACTGATGCATAAAGACACCGATACCGCCAATCATCAGCCCGCCGCCCCAACAAAGGGCAGCAATGAAGCCTGCCTTTCTTGGACCCGCATGTTCAAGCCATGCCCCCCAGATTGCCGCGGAAATACCGAGCATGGCAATGAAGGTTTCAAAAATATGGGTTACCTGTGAGACTGTCCAATTACACTTTGTGGTAGTGAGGGCAGTAAAAAAGCCGATATCCAGACAAGTATTCATTTCCGGATAATCAAGCTGCATGCTCATCGGCAGCCAGAAGACGGAAAAACCATATGCCATACCAATACATAGGTGAATAGCCAGTGCCGCTGGCGGCACCAGCCAACGATTAAAATTGGGCCCCGCGATAATATGCTGTCTTTCCAATGAGCTCATAGCCATTTTAGGTTTCCCCTTTAATTCTTCCCTGATTTATTTTTAGTCTATAACTGCTATTTCATTTAGTCCAGACAGGAATAAAGACCTTTCCATAAGGCGAATATTGAGAATTCCCGTAAATAAGGATAGTATCTCGAAGTGAAAAAAGGCACTCTATAAAAAGAGCAATATATTAAAAGGGATTGGAATATTTTCGGTGTCGAATTCAAATAAGCAAAATCAAAAAAAATACTATAATAACAGTGATTTAAAAGTAATATCTTCACTTGAAAAATTTTATCGGGAAAGCAAAAATACAGTTTTAAATAATGCGGCACAAGGTTGGTTTTTTACCGCTAGTATGGACAGACACTATATTGGGAATAATAAGTCCGCTGGTAAAAGGAAATTGCCGCCAACAGAATTAAAAATTAATCATGCAAAAAAAATAAAAGATTACGTTCCAGTTCGAAGCGCTGCACAAACAATTGAATTTTTAAATGAAGAAACTGATATCGTCCTGAAATACAATAAGTTAAAAGATCTCATTATTAATTCTGATCCCAACCTAACTATGGACAGCTTTGTTGATAAGACTGAAGCTGACATAACAGTAGCGCAGGACATTTGTTTTTCAGAAAAAGCTCTAAATATCGTTATTATCGGAGGCGGAATTACAGGCTTGTATTTGGCATCTAGCCTTAAAAATACATTTGGTAAAAAAGCTAATATACTTGTCCTTGATAACCGGTCAGATTCTGAACATTTCAGAAAGATCTTTGACCGGGAGTGGGTAACCCATATTCATGCTGAACTTGTTCAAAAATATACACCTCCAAATATTTGGCAATTGCTAGATTGTTTTGGTTTGGGTGATTTGGCGGGACTACCAATAAATATGATGGAAGCTTTATTTATGCTTTCGTGCAAAGAATTAGGAGTCCATTTTTATTTTTCACCAAACCTGGATTTTTCAAAGCTTAAAAATAGTTCTATCAGTTTCTTTTTTGATGCAACAGGTGGGCGACTGGAGGGATGTGAATATGGCTCATCAACACCGCCGGAATTTACCTTAAATTTGCCGAACAAGCCAATGGAGTATAGTTTTGCCGGGGTAAAACAGCTTTTTTATAAGCCAGGTACAATGCCTGGCTTTGTCAATACTATATTAAGGGCATCCGGTCCCTTTCATATTCCATATTTGGGCCAAACAAGAATTTTGACACACCTGTTTAAAATCACCGGAATACCGCAAAGCCTTTTTAGTGAAGTTCTGGATTTTATTCTTCCAATAAACAGTAAAAACACATTTTATATCTGGAATGGCGTTCTGATAGAGGAATTAAATCATGGGCTGGTGCTTATCAATATTTCTATAGAAGAATATGATATATTATCATCAGTTATTGATAATCCGGTCAATTTAATATCGTTCATAGACAATAATCCAGATAAATTAAACTCATTGAATAAACATATCTATTCATTAATTGGTAGACTTATTGAGCTGGACGAAGGCAATAATATAAAAATCAATCCACCCTTTCGTTATGCACCCTATATAAACCTGAATGGTGAACTGGGCACTTTCCAGGGAAAACAGATATTCCCAGTGGGAGACAGCTATTTTTGCGGTCATCCTAAAGTTGGAAATGGATTATGGACCCACCTTGGTTTTATCAATCATATTGTGCAGGAAATTCAAACCAGCCTAAAATCATGAATATCATTGACGGAGCATATAAACGCTAAATATTTTCCACCTTTCTGCCATGCCGTTAGCCCGACAGATTTTGACCGCGATCGGTCCCTAGAATATTAAATTCTTATTATATGAAATAATTACACTATAACTAATTTTCATCAGTATCTGAGTTTATGTTTTCCTGACCATCAAGATAATCAATTGCATCAAGCAACATTTCTCTATTCAGATTGTCTAAGCGGTTCAACCTTCCGGTTCTGACAAATTTTACTTGGTTAATACCGGCTTTTTCATATTTTTTGATTTCCTGAGTATTATCAATTTGCTTAAATCGATCGCGGCCCGCAATAAAATAATAACGGTTTAAACGCATTAAATCGACACGTTCTGGTTCTTTTTTGCGCCATGTTCCGGGATTACAATTTACATAAATGGCACCCTTAATAATATTAGGGTAATTCATCGCGACAGCCCCGGCGTTAACACATCCCCCTACCGAAGAAGTATAAACACGACTTGTATTAATTTTGTATTTTTGCTGCAACATTACAGGTGCTAAAATACTGATTATCAATTCTTTCTTTAGCGGATATTCTCCCCCCTTGCCAACTATACTGATTAAAATCATATTCCGTTCTTCCATTGCTGTGTCCCAGCCAATGGGATGCTCAATTTTATTTGTATAAAATTGAAAAAGTAAAATTCCGGGCGGGATTCCGGGATCATAGGTTTCCGGCACATAAACGGACCAGGTAATTTCTTCATCTATATCAAGAATTTTTTTAAATTCATTGGCATTTTCTTTTCCCAGGATCTTTTCGCTGGTGCTTGTAATGGTGAAAACTCCTGTTTGAACGGTTTGTGCATTGACAATTGTTGATTGCATGAAAATGACAATCGCTGCAATAAATGTGGTAGGTTTTAAATACATTTTCCCCCGGCATTGATATGTTTATGATTAGATTTCTGAATTAATTAAACCACAAACTGTCCAGTACCACAATTTATTTTCTGTTGTTTTAAGAAACCACAATAAGTTCGGCCTCTATTACATCAAATAAATTTTGTGTATTTGTGTTAAACACAGCATTCGGCGCACCGGCCGCCGCCCATATATTTTCATATGTAAAAAGCACATTATCAAAATAGGTTTTTATCGGGATAAGATGCCCGATCGGGGCTACCCCGCCAATAGCAAAGCCGGTTTCCTTGCGAATTCGGTTTGGGTCCGCCCGTTTCAGCGTTTCACCAATGATCTTCGATACTTTCTTTAAGTCAACATCATGTCCACCGCTGACCAGAAGAAGGATCAATTCTCCTGACATTTCTCCCTCAAAAATAAGAGACTTGACAATCTGTCCCACTTCGCCGCCGCACGCTGCCGCTGCTTCTTTCGCTGTTCTAGTGCTTTCCGGCATTCTTTCGACACTGATCTTAAGTCCAAGATCCGCTGCTGCCTGCTCCACCCGTTTTATGCTTTTTGACATAATAATATTCCGTTTACTCTGTGAAGCCGTCATAATGCACATAAAAAAAACGACAGCAAACTAAAATAATCCGTTTTCAGGTGCATTAATTTTTTTGCCATGTATATTTCAAGAAATTCTAAGTACAGGCATATCAGCTGTAGAATTATTAAAAAGGTTTTAAAAATATGGAATTGTTTTTTGATCCGGCAATCTGGGCAGCATTTGTAACTTTAACCTTGTTGGAAATTGTTTTGGGGATTGATAATCTGATCCTTATCTCCATTCTGACAGATAAGCTTCCTGAGCATCAAAAACCACTGGCCAGAAAACTCGGGCTTGGGGCCGCCCTGCTGACAAGGCTGTTATTGCTTTCTCTGGTTTTTTGGATGGCCCATCTTGAAAAAACACTTTTTATCGCTTTTGATCATGAAATTTCATGGCGGGATATAATGCTGATGATTGGCGGACTATTTCTGCTCGCAAAAGGCACCCTGGAAATCCACGATAAGATAGAAGGGGAAGATCAGGCGGAAACCACCAATTCCAAAAAGGCCGCCTTTATGGCCGTGATCGTGCAGATTTCCATTATGGATATTGTATTTTCCTTTGATTCAGTCATGACCGCTATTGGTATTGCTGACCATCTTCCTGTCATGATTGCCGCCATTCTTATTTCCGTTGCCATTATGGTTCTGGCTGTTGATCAGGTCAGCCGGTTTATAAATAATCATCCTACCATAAAAGTTCTCGCGCTGAGTTACATGCTTTTAATCGGTTTTGCTTTAATTGGTGAAGGACTGGAAATGCAAATTCCCAAAGGGTATCTGTATTTTGCCATGGCCTTTTCATCATTTGTCGAAGCCATTAATATGGCCGTGCGAAAACGGATGTAACCTAAAAACAGATCACAAAACATCCTGAACTCTTTTTAGTTCCGATCAGGCGATAATAAAAATAGCATGCCCTCTTTAATGCCATTTGTCGCACCAGATGGTTATTTGATCGAATTCAGGTTGTCATAGCTTATGATAATAAGCTTACTGACACCGGAAAAGAACAAATTCCGGAAGGGCGAAGCACATGACATCACTGATCATTCGAAAATTAAATTTTTCAGCACAATCATCCATATTATTTTTGTCAATGGCAATTTTTTTGCTTTTTGGTCATAGGGCACAAGCAGATGATCTGGATGATTTTATAAAAGCTCAGATGATCGATCGAAAAATACCAGGCTTACAGCTGGCTGTTATCAAGGATAATGAAATAGTGAAAACGGCAAGTTACGGTATTGCCAATCTACAGGACAATGTTCCAGTAACCGATAATACCGTTTTTACCATAAATTCCATTACCAAAGCCTTTGTCGGTATTGCTGTCATGCAGCTGGTTGAACAGGGGAAAATTGATCTTGATGCTCACCCTCTTGACTATATATCGGATATCCCCGAAGCATGGAATATTGTAACTATCAGACAACTACTTACCCATACATCGGGCCTTCCGGATATTATGTCAAATGACGCAAAACTGATTTCCGATCAGGGCGACGCCGCCGCATGGGACCTTGTAAAACAATTACCAATGGATTTTAAACCCAACACACAATTCAGATATAATCAGACAAATTATCTTCTGTTAGGAAAAATCATCGAACAGGTAAGCGGTGAAACATTTGAGGACTTTATCCGGAAATACCAGTTAGCCAAAGTGGGCATGCCCCGGACAATTGAATCCGGCTTTGCCCATATGGAAATGGTCATTCCCGCCCAGGCCCGCGGATATACATATTATAAAACCGGCAATTTGACCAATGTTTACGAGGAGTTCCCACCCTATCTTCGCACGGCCGCGGGGATGAGCTCAAACGCAGCAGAAATGGCCAATTGGCTGATGGCCCTGCAAAGCGGTCAATTACTCGAAAGCAAGAGCCTGATCACCCTTTGGACGCCAGCCATACTGGATAACGGCAAAACCGGCGGTTTTAACAGATTTCTGAACGGTTATGCGCTGGGCTGGCCTGTCGTCCGGAGAGCGGAGCATCCCGCCGTAGCGCCAGCCGGTGGCGATCGCGCTTTTGTGATTATCTATCCAAAAGACAATCTTTCGGTTGTTATTCTGACAAACCTTATGGGGGCTGGTCCTGATCAGTTCGCTGATGAGGTGGCCGGATATTTCCTGCCGGCATTAAGCATCAATAATGGTTTTGGCCTATCAAAAGAGCTTAATTCATTCAGAATTAAACTGGAAAACGAAGGGTATGATCAAGCTGTATCGCTTGCTCAGAATATGAACAACATTTCCTTTGTGGAAAGTGAAATTAACAACTGGGGCTATAGACTGCTAAATAATCTCAGAAAAGAGGATGCCCTTGAAATATTTAAACTTAATGTCTTTCTCTTTCCTGACCACGCGAACACCTATGACAGTCTCGCTGATGCCTATAGCCGGCTTGGGCAGATTGATGACGCCAAACTCAATTACAATAAAGTTCTGGAAATAGACCCAAAAAATCGGAATGCCCAATTTCAGTTAAATAGACTTCAATGATTTTTATCTGATCCGGTTTTACTGAAAACAGGGATTTTAGAACGCCTTTTTTAATTGGTTATTTTATTACTGACATTAATTTGTTCATCTTTTATTCAGATTATTTTTATTATTAATTTTTGCTCAGCAACAATTTTTATTAGAGGAAATAGTATAAAATGACTTTTCTTAAAAAAGTATTTCTTTTGAGCGCACTAGCTGGTTTTCTTATTCCGGCGACCAGCTTCGCGGCGGATGGTTTTGATGGCTTTTACGCCGGTATAAAAGGTGGACTTGGCCTTGTAAATACCAGTGGAAGGTCGGTTAAAGGGCCATTTTCAAATTCGTCTGATTCCGGTGTTGCCGGCCTATTTGCCGGAACCCGTACGGAGGTCACAAATCAGATTGTCGTCGGTATTGAGGGCGACGCCCTATATTATTCTGCCGGCAAGGACTGGCGCTACGGCGGTGGGGCCCTTATTGGATTACCGGTGAACGAAAATGGATTGGCATTCGCCAAAGTTGGCTATGCCAAGCTGGATACCGATTTCGTTGATGTTGACGGCATAACACTTGGTGTCGGATATGAACATATCATGAGCGATAATCTGAATCTCCGTTTTGATGTTCAGACACTGGCCTATAAAGATCCAACCATAAACACCGTGAAAACAAGCTATACCGGCTATGAAGTAACCGTCGGCGCTGTATTCAAATTTTAAGCAAAAAAATCTCCCAGTACAATCAAAAAAAGCCCCGCTTTCGCGGGGCTTTTGTTTAGGTTTGAATGATAACCCTTGACCAAAATGCTAATACGAAAAAATAAACAATCCAAACCAATAGTGAACCACTAAGTGAATTAAATTTGACCCCATAATTCATGTTATGTCATAATCAGGTTTTCTGGAAAAATTGGGGAGTTTTCAATGCGAATTATAATCACTCTGATAGCATGTTTGCTTTTTACATCGCTTGTCGCTTACGGGGCTGATACAAAACAGTCAGAAAAAAGATATCAGTCTCTGGTAGAAAAAATAAAAACAAATGGAACTGCAAAAGACTTCAGCGAGTTAAGGCAAATTTTTGTCAATACGAAGCGATATAATCCATATAACAGTAAAGAAGAAACTCTCAGAGCCCCCATGGCAAAAGCTATGGGAGCTAAAAAATGGAAGAAGTGTATCAGTCTGGCAGAAAAGGCTCTTGATTATAATTATTTATATATAAGAGGCCATTTGAACGCTGCATATTGTTATTCAAAATTAGAAAATAAAAATAAAGAAAAGTTTCATGCAAATATATTAAAAAGTTTGATTAAAGCTATTGCAGATACAGGAGATGGAAAAAGTCCGGAAAGTGCTTTTAAAACGATAAGCGTAAATGAAGTACAGTCTTTTTTACTATTGTCAGGTTACATTGTGAAACAGCAGGCTCTTATACAAGATGAATTAGGAAGGTTTGATTTAATGACCGTAACTGACCGTCAAACAAATGAAGAACTGGGATTATATTTTGATGTCAACGTTCAAATGGGGCAGTTTTTAAAAAATCTTCCGAAATAAATAAAAAAGCAACTATGTTCCCGCGGATTTCGCCAACTTTTGTTCATAAGCTATCATCTATATTATTAAAAAAAGCCCCGCAGTGCGGGGCTTTTTATTAGAACTTAGAACGGGATTTCGTCGTCAAAATCGGAACCGCCACCACCGGTGTCCTGATTAAAGCCGCCGGAGGAGCCACCCCCGTAATCGCCACCGCCGTAGCCGCCACCATCACCGCCTTCGCCGCGGCCGTCAAGCATGGTCAGCTCGCCGTTAAAGCGTTGCAGCACCACTTCGGTGGTGTATTTTTCAACACCCTGCTGATCGGTCCATTTGCGGGTCTGAAGCGACCCTTCGACGTAAACTTTCGAGCCTTTTTTCAGGTAGTTTTCGGCAACTTTGCAAAGATGCTCGTTAAAGATCACCACCCGGTGCCATTCTGTGCGCTCGCGCCTCTCACCTGTGGCGCGGTCTTTCCATGTATCGGATGTGGCGACGCTTAGCTGCACGATCGGTGAGCCGTCCTGTGTGTGGCGGATTTCAGGGTCACGGCCCAGATTTCCGATTAAAATTACTTTGTTAACGCTCCCCGCCATGATCATATTTCCTTATCTAAAATTCGAATCTATTTGCCCTTACAATAGCCACTCACTCCCATGATTGCAACCAAGAACAAAATAAGAACTTTACTTATTTTTCGAATCCCTTAAATTGCACATATATTGGTCTAAAAAGGTGCATTCAATGCTGACTGAAATTTCCGTTCGCGGGGCAAGAGAACATAACCTTAAATCGGTGAATGTGGATATCCCGCGCGATAAACTGGTGGTAATTACCGGACTTAGCGGCTCGGGCAAATCATCGCTGGCGTTTGATACAATTTACGCCGAAGGGCAGCGCCGCTATGTGGAAAGCTTAAGCGCCTATGCCCGCCAGTTTCTGGAAATGATGCAAAAACCCGACGCCGATCATATTGAGGGGCTTTCCCCTGCCATTTCGATTGAACAGAAAACAACATCAAGAAACCCGCGCTCAACTGTCGGTACCGTTACCGAGGTTTATGATTATATGCGGCTACTCTATGCGCGGATCGGTATTCCCTATTCCCCGGCAACGGGCCTACCCATTACAAGCCAGACCATCAGCCAGATGGTTGATAAGATCATGGAAATGCCGGAGGGGACAAGGCTTTACCTGCTGGCGCCGATCGTGCGCGGGCGCAAGGGCGAATATAGAAAAGAATTCATGGACCTGCTTAAAGCCGGCTATCAGCGGGTCAAGGTTGACGGCGAATATTATGAAATTGAGGACGTCCCCGACTTAAACAAAAAAATTAAACATGATATTGAAGTGGTGGTGGACCGTGTCGTGGTCAGGCCAGACCTTGAAACCCGGCTTGCCGACAGTCTTGAAACCGCGCTTAACCTGTCTGACGGGCTGGTGGTGGCCGAAGTGGCGAATGACACTGCCGAACGGACACTTTTTTCTGCCAAATTTGCCTGCCCCGTATCAGGATTTACCATCGAGGAAATTGAACCCAGACTTTTTTCATTCAATAACCCCTTTGGCGCCTGCCCTGTCTGTGACGGCCTGGGCCAGAAGCTTTATTTTGATCCGGACCTTGTGGTGCCGGATAAAAAGCTGTCGCTTGATAAAGGGGCACTGGCACCGTGGGGAAAATCAAATTCACCCTATTATATCCAAACCCTTGAAAGCATTGCCCGTCATTATGGGTTCAAGACATCAACCCCGTTTGAAAATCTGCCGGAAAAGGTCCAGAATGTGCTGCTCCACGGCAGCGGCGAAGAGGAAATTGAAATCACATATAACAGTGACAATGTCAAAAGTTATGTGGTCAAAAAAAGCTTTGAAGGGGTTATCGGTAATATTCAGCGGCGCTGGCGCGAAACCGACAGTTCAATGATGCGCGATGAGCTTGCCCGCTATCAAAGTGCCACCACCTGCGATGCCTGTAACGGTCACCGGCTAAGGCCGGAAGCCCTGGCCGTTAAAATTGACGGCAAGCATATCAGCGAAATTACCGAACTTTCCGTGCGTAAATCATATGAATGGTTTGATGGCTTAAGCGCGAAACTGACAGATAAGGAAAATGAAATCGCTTACCGGGTCTTGAAGGAAATAACCGAACGGCTTGGCTTTTTAAACAATGTCGGTCTTGAATATCTTAATTTGTCGCGAAAATCAGGTACCCTTTCCGGCGGGGAAAGTCAACGTATCCGCCTCGCCAGTCAGATCGGCTCCGGCCTGACCGGAGTGCTTTACGTGCTTGATGAACCGTCAATCGGCCTTCATCAGCGAGACAACGGCCGGCTTCTTAAAATGCTTTGTAACCTGCGTGATATGGGTAACACCGTTTTGGTGGTCGAACATGACGAGGAAGCCATTATGACCGCTGACCATGTGATTGACATGGGGCCGGGTGCCGGTGTCCATGGCGGTGAAGTGGTGGCACAGGGCACGGCGGCCGAAATTATGAAAAATAAAAAAAGCCTTACCGGTCAGTATTTAAGTGGCGCCCTAAAAATTGCGGTGCCGGACGAGCGGCGCAAAGGGCATTATGCCGGTAAAAAGCGAAAAGAAATTGTGATAACAGGCGCCAGCGGCAATAATTTAAGGAATGTCACGGCAAAATTCCCGCTTGGGGTCATGACCTGTATCACCGGAGTATCGGGCAGCGGTAAATCAACCCTGACCATTGACACGCTTTATAAGGCGGTTGCCCGTAAACTGAACCACAGCCGTGTCATTCCGGGTAAGCATGAGGACATTAGCGGGCTGGAATATATTGATAAAATTGTTGAAATTGACCAGTCGCCCATTGGCCGAACACCGCGTTCGAACCCTGCAACATATACCGGCGCTTTTACGCCAATCCGCGACTGGTTTGCCGGCCTGCCGGAGGCCAAGGCCCGAGGCTATAAACCAGGCCGCTTCAGTTTTAATGTCAAGGGCGGAAGATGTGAAGCCTGCCAGGGGGATGGCCTTATTAAAATTGAAATGCATTTTCTGCCCGATGTTTATGTGAAATGCGATGTCTGCAAGGGTAAACGTTATAACCGTGAAACCCTGGAAATTAAATTCAAGGGAAAATCAATTTCCGACATTCTCGATATGACTGTGGAAGACGGGGTTGAATTTTTCGCGGCCATCCCAAGCGTTCGGGACAAAATTAAAATGATGCAGAAAGTCGGTCTGGATTATATCACCATCGGTCAGGCCGCCACCACCCTGTCCGGCGGCGAAGCTCAACGGGTCAAACTGTCAAAGGAACTCTCCAAACGCTCAACCGGACGCACGCTTTATATTTTGGATGAGCCGACAACCGGCCTTCATTTCGAGGATATCAAAAAACTTCTTGAAGTGATCCAGGCCCTTGTTGATATGGGGAATACGGTTATCATTATCGAACATAATCTTGATGTCATTAAAACCGCCGACTGGATTATTGATATCGGCCCCGAAGGCGGCAGCGGCGGCGGCATGATTATAGCCGAAGGAACGCCCGAGGAAGTTGCCAAAGTGAAGGCCAGTTTTACCGGAGAATATCTGGCAAAGATACTTTAAATTAGAACGCTCTTAAATGTGTCATTTTGGCGCAAATTATGGTTAATTTTTGGTGTACGTACGGATAATTTTCATAATATATTGCACTATTTTGAACTATTTTTTGCCAAAAAATGACATTTTAACCTATTGATTTTAAATGACTTTAAAGCACTACAGTCCGATTTTCTAAAAATTCTCATAAAATTTTTAATTTTGTTAACCTTTTGTTAACCTTTTCGTCCTATATTGAAATCATTACAGATGCCCAAACATAACTGTAATACCATAATACTCAACTTACTCCATTTTGATGCGCCTGCTTGCCCAAGCAGGCGTTATCATTTTTAGGCCCTTTTTTCTTTTTGATATTGATCAGAAAAATGCTATCAGCATCAAAAATTTATTTGAGCAGATTTTATGACAATTTCCCCTATACATATCATTGGTGGCGGTATGGCCGGTACAGAAGCCGCCTGGCAGCTGATCAAAGTGGGCATCCCAGTTATCCTTCATGAAATGCGCGGGGTTAAAGGCACCAATGCCCATCAGACTGATGGCCTTGCCGAGCTGGTCTGCTCAAACAGTTTTCGGTCCGACGATCTTGAAAATAACGCCGTAGGATTATTGCACGAAGAAATGCGACGCATGGGCAGCCTGATGATGGAAGCAGCGGAAAAGACAAAGGTACCTGCCGGAAGCGCCCTTGCCGTCGACCGTGATCTGTTCAGCCAGTATGTGCAGGAAAAGCTTTTGGCTCACCCGCTTTTTACCCTTGAACGTGGTGAAGTTAAAGCCATCCCGCCCTCAGACTGGGGCAATGTGATAATTGCCACCGGCCCCCTCACCTCAGACGCGCTGGCAAAAGCCGTTCTGGAAATTACCGGGGTTGATGAACTGCAGTTTTTTGATGCTATTGCCCCGATCATCTATAAGGACACGATCGATTTCAGCAAAGCCTGGTTTCAAAGCCGTTATGACAAGGGGGATGGCGCGGATTACATCAATCTTCCGATGTCAAAAGAACAATATTATCAGTTCATTGAGGATATCACAGACGCTGAAAAATCCGATTTTAAGGAATGGGAACAGGATATTCCGTTTTTTGAAGGTTGTATGCCGATCGAGGTTATGGCCGAACGTGGCCCTGAAACCCTTTCCTTCGGTCCGATGAAACCGGTCGGCCTTAAAAACCCACATAGTGGTGAAAGGCCTTATGCCGTTGTTCAACTGCGTCAGGATAACAAACTGGGCACGCTCTATAATATGGTCGGCTTTCAAACCAAACTTAAATATAAGTTCCAGAAGGAAATTTTTAGAAAAATTCCCGGACTGGAAAAGGCTGAATTTGCCCGCTTAGGCGGATTACATCGTAATACTTTTATCAACAGCCCCAAACTACTTGATGATCAGCTCAGGCTTAAATCAATGCCGCGGCTTCGCTTCGCCGGACAAATCACCGGTGTTGAAGGATATGTGGAAAGTGGTGCTATGGGGCTTATGGCAGGGTTCTTTCTGGCTGCTGAGCAGCATGGTAAAAGTGTAAAATCACCGCCTATTGTGACCGCCTTTGGTGCCCTGATCAATCATATCACCGGGGGTCATATAGAAGGGGCAGGAACCGCCAAAACATTTCAGCCAATGAATGTTAATTTCGGTATTATGCCGCCTCTGGACTATGGTAAAATTGGCGGTCAGAAAGTAAAGCGAAAGGACCGCAAGCCCCTTAAATCCAAACGGGCGCTTGAAGCCCTTAAACACTGGTTAAACAATCCCGAACAGGGCACTGAAAAATAAACGGCACTGACGCGGAAACATGCTCGCTTTTTCATTCAGCTTAAAGGGGTCATACCCGGCACGGCGGATCATATTAAGATAACTGCGGCTTAAGGCGGACAGCAAAAATAATGGCCTCACATCCTTGCCGATGCTTTTTTTATCTTTTGAAATCTGATTAAGATAGTTAGTAGCTGACTGATGAAGGCCCCGGATCAGCCGTCTTATATTTTCATTACCTTCGAGAGCCATCAGATCACTTTTTCTGACCTCAAACTGATGCATAATATCCTGCGGCAACGATATTTTCCCCTGTGCCAGCTGGAACCGGAGCGCCCGGATCGTCCCGATCAGCCCCCAAACCATTCCCAAATCATAACAAAGTGATAAGACATGCTCATCCTGCTCACCACTTATTCGGGCTGCTATTTTCATCAGATTGCCTGAAGTTGCTCCAAGATATTGTTCAAAATCGGTAATGGTATTTGGATTTTCATCATAAATATCGGCTGAACGAGCATCAATTATATTTATAAAACTGTCTGCAGATAAATCATGCCTATGAAAAGCATCGGATAATGGCAGCACTACCTCATGATTACGCGGGTTATCCGAAGCAATTCCTTCTATAGACTCCCGCCACCACTGAAGCCTGATTTCTCCAAGCATCGGCTCACTCACTGCTTCCCTGATTTTTGCCACTTCATGATTAAAGCTATAAAGCGCAAATAGATCTTCCCTGATGTCCGCTTTGGCAAACAAAGTAATTAAAAAACGGTCATAATCATATTTTTTGACCTGTTTGGCACAATATGTTTCTAAATCCGACATGGGCCCTAAATGACTGAAATTATGTAAAGTTACAAGAGTCTTTTTGACGCAAGGTTAATTTACTGTTAAGTTTATACTCGTTCTAAGGAAACTTACAGGATAATCCGAACCATAAGGGACACAGAACTTAAAATTAAACACGAGGGTTAAAAAATGGGTAAAATTCTAGAATCACTACCACTGACCATAGTCGCAGGTGTCGTTCTCACCGTGATTATGATTTTCGCGACAGATGCAATTTATGACAGTCAGATGAGCGCGCCGGAAGCGGCAATCTCTGATGTTATGAACAATATGTAAAGGAGGAATTTATTATGGACACAGAACTGTTTTTAATCCGTTACCTCCATGTACTAAGCGGTATTATGTGGATTGGCATTCTCTGGTACTTCAATTTTGTACAAATTCCAAGCATGCCGAAAATTCCGGATGAACAAAAACCGGCTATCGGCAAGGTGATTGCACCGGAAGCACTTTTCTGGTTCCGCTGGGGTGCTTTCTTTACTGTTTTCTTCGGCCTTGCACTGGCCTGGAGAAACGGGTACCTGGTTGAGGCACTGACACTTCAGCAGCCAAATATCGGCTTCGGTATGTGGCTTGGCCTGATTATGGCCTTTAATGTCTGGTTCATTATCTGGCCGGCACAGAAAATTGCCCTTGGTATTGTTGAAGCGGACGCTGCCTTAAAGCCGACAATGGCCCGTCGCGCCATGCTTTTCAGCCGTACCAATACAATGCTTTCAATTCCAATGCTTGCCAGTATGATTTCGGTTCAAAACCCGATTATGTAACACGCTATTGAGCATATGAATAATGAAAAGCCGGGCTACAAACCCGGCTTTTTTAATTTATGGCCAATTCGTTTATAACTTCATTTTTCGCCAGCTCATAATATATAGTTGCTGGGATCATTGAACCGACAGAAAATATTATCCTATGATATGGCCTCAACAATTTTCTGAATCAATGTTGTTTCAAAAGACACACCGTCAAATTCGCGTCTATTGTCATTACCCTGCCTTACCACCACCAGATCAAGACTGGGAATAATAAAACTGTGATTTTGATTATGCCCGCGCGACATAAATAAGTCTTTCGGCACACCATGCAAGTTATCCATCACCCAGAATGAATAACCGTAATTATTGGGCGTGGAGCCATCTTCGCGCTGAAACCGGCCGGTTGCCAGTTTGAGCCATGCTTCCGGCACCAGCTGCTTCCCCTTCCAGCGACCCCCATTGAGCCAGAGATACGCAAGTCTGGCATAATCACGGGCCGTGCAGCGAAATGTGCTGCCGGCTATTGAATTAATACCATATGGGCTTTTGCTGCCATCAGCACCATAAGCATCACAACCTTCCGATCCGCCAACACCCCAGCCCTGATTATCGGCAAAATTAAGCTCAAAACTGTCAGAATAGGGCATATCCCGATATTGATTATTTCGAAGCCCTATGGGCATACCAATCGGGCCGAGCACTTTGTCATAAGTATATTCACCAAGAGTTTTTCCTGAAATATTGCGCATAGCCAGTGCCATTTGTTCCATGCCAAAATTGCTATACATGAAATCGCTTCCCGGCGCGAACAGAAGCCTCTCATGGGAAAGTACCCCTTCAAAATTCCACCAGCCAAAACAATATTCATACATCTGATATGCACCGCCATAGCCCGCTTTATGCTGGCGTTTAGCTGTCCCCAGCCACGGTTCCGGTCCGGCATGACCTGACGTCATCGAAAGCACATGTTTAACTTTGATTTTTGTCTTTCTTTCATCAGTAATGGGCTGGTCCCAGATCTGCGGGATAAGGGAACTTTCCCTGCTTTCCCCAACCAGAAGGCTGTCCAGACTGACCCTTTCATTAAACTCATCAAGAAAGACGCCCGCCCCGGTGCCAAAGACCGACTTGGTTGAGGACTTCATATCGTTACAGGTTTTGGCGGTCCAGTTTTTCGGCCCGCCTTCCCGGCCCGTAACATAGCTTTCAGCAATCACTGCACCCTTATGTATGATCAGGAGTGCTGCCCCCCGGCTTATACTGATTGGGGACTGATCATGAAAGGAAACTGTTTTTTCAAGTTTTTCAGCATTAATGCCGGACAAATCCCGCGGATTAATACTGCGCCAGCCGCCCTGATCCTCCGGTGGCGGGAAATAAATATCGCTCTTTGCTGCTGCATTTTGCGCCCGCGCACCCCCAACAATAGAGAATGAAGCGAGCCCGGCACCGGCTGCACCGCTCAGACTTTTTGACAAAAACTGTCGTCTTGAAATTTCCCCGGATAATTTAATTGTCAATGCCCTGCTCCCCGCTTTAACTGATTTTCCGTTTTATCAGAAATTCTGGCTTTTTAGCAAGGACCGAGCAATAACAAAAAAGACCGGAACATCTGATCCGGCCTTAAATAACATGATGGAGTTTTCTATCAGGTAACAGGTGAGAGGGCAATTTCAACCCTGCGGTTAAGGGAACGCCCACCTTCTGTGCTGTTATCCGCAATCGGGTAATCTTCACCCAAACCTTTAACAATAATTCTCTGTCCGATAATACCTTCATTCATCAGAATATTGGCCACCGACTGAGCCCGGCGCTCGGACAGCATCTGATTATAGCTTGATGAACCTGTTGAATCCGTATGACCCAGCACATCGACATAGGTTTTATCATATTCCTTAAGCACTAGTCCTACTGAATGCAGCACGTCGGAAAAATTGGGGTTCACGTCTGCACTGTTCGTGGCAAAGGTAATATTACCCGGCATATTCAGAATAATGTTATCTCCGTTTCTGACCACCTGTACTCCGGTATTCTGGAGCTGCTGACGCAGTTTTGCTTCCTGTCTGTCCATATAAAAACCGACGCCACCTCCGGCAAGAGCACCAACACCGGCCCCAATCAACATTGATTTTCGGGTATTATTACCACCAACAATCGCGCCGCCAATGGCCCCGACCACTGCGCCAATTCCGGCACCAACCGCTGTGTTGGATGCTTTTTTCTCCCCTGTATAGGGGTCAGTTGCACAGGAAGACAGCAGCATTGCTGAGGTCAAAATAAGGGTTACTGGTTTACGACTAATCATTTTCATATCTGGTCATCCATTAATTTTTTAAATTTTGATAATTATTGAAGAGCGGAAATTAATAAAAGCTTAAACATAAATTTTTTTCTATTATTCTGCTTATGTTCAGACGCCTTATATGACAGTGAAAAATGTTATAAATAGGGCGTTAGCTAATTTTACCAATAAAGGTCAAATTGCAATAAGTGCAGCTGTAACCTTGCGGCCTTCCTGAAGCAGGACATTATAGGTCCGGGCCGCGGCCCCGGTATCCATCACCTCAATAGCAATGTCATTCTGGCCAAACTTCTGACGGATCGTCTTATCCAGAAATGCCATTCTTTCCCCCATACCGATTATAAGGATTTCGACATTTTCAGCCGCCTCAAGAATAGGAGTGAGGCTTTCAAGGGTAATTGCATCTTTGTTTGTTACTGACCATGGGTAAAACCCATTCGGTGTGATCAGCATTGAGCCTTCAAAGCGGCTTTCACCCATGCGAAAGCCCCCGTCACCATAACCGGCAATGAAGGCTTCTTCGCTGGATTTTATTTCATTAAATTCCATTACCTGAACTGCTCTGGGATATGTTCCTTATGAGGCTCCGGCTTTGCCGTCGGTTCGCGGTTTAGGTCAAACCACATAAGCACAGGTGACGCAATAAAGATCGATGAATATGTACCGACAAAAATACCCCAGATCATCGCCGCTGTGAAACCGTGAATCACCTCCCCACCAAAGTAAAACAGAGCAAACAGGGCAATAATTGTAGTAAAAGACGTCATTGTCGTGCGCGAAAGCGTTTCATTAAGGGTATGGTTTAACAGTTCCGGTAATTCCATCTTTCGGTATTTGCCAAGATTTTCACGGATACGGTCATAAACCACAACGGTATCATTAAGTGAATAACCGACAATAGTCAGAAGTGCTGCAATAATATTCAGGTTAAATTCAAGCCGGGTCAGCGAAAACATTCCGACTGTGATCAGAACGTCATGAATAAGTGCAATCACCGCACCAAGACCAAATTGCCATTCAAATCGGACCCAGATGTAAAACAGCACCGCCCCTATCGCCAGTAGCACTGATAATATCCCGGATTCAATTAGATCCCCTGAAACTTTGGGACCAACAGATTCCGTCCTCTCAAACCTTACATTATCGCCAATGCCCTGTTCAAGGGTAACACGAACAATATCGACAACTTCGCTTAAGGATTTATCTTCCTGATATTCAAGACGGATAAGAATTTCATTATCCTGACCGAAGGTCTGTACCGCAACATCACCAAAGCCAAGATCACTTGTCAGGCTCCTGACCTTTCCAACATCCGTGGCATGATCCGTATGGGCTTCGATCAGGAAACCGCCCTTGAAATCAATACCGAAATTGAGGTCTTTGACAATATAGAGTGCTATTGAGCTGATAAGCAGCATTGACGACAAAACATAGGCAAATTTCCGCACACCAATAAAATTAATATGTGTATCTTCCGGAACCAGTTTAAGTAGCTTCATGGGTTCCTCCTTTAAAGTACTAGACTGCTGAGGCGTCGCTTACGCGCCCAGGTGACAATCATTAGTCGGGAAAGGCTTACTGCCGTAAATACGGAAGTAAAAATACCAGCTGCCAGTGTTACGGCAAACCCCTTAATGGGTCCCAAACCAAACTGAAACAGAATAAGCGCAGCAATCAGTGTGGTCACATTGGCATCAACAATGGTGCTGAGTGCCCGGTCATATCCAACTTCAATAGACGGGAGGACGCTTTTACCTCGTTTTATTTCTTCACGTATTCGTTCAAAAATCAGCACGTTGGCATCAACGGCCATCCCAACCGTCAAGACCACCCCGGCAATACCCGGTAATGTCAGGGTCGCCCCGAAAAGCGAAAGAATTCCAAATATCATAAAGATATTAACGGTAAGGGCCACATTAACAATGAACCCGAAAAATCCATAGGTCAGCATGACAAATATCATTACGGCCGACAGCCCGATAATTGAGGCTTTTTTACCAGCTTCAACAGAATCTGCTCCCAAGTCCGGCCCAACGGTTCTTTCTTCTTCCACGGTAAGTGGTGCCGGAAGGGCGCCTGCTCTTAGCAGCAGCGCAAGGTCACTGGCTTCCTTTGCTGTAAAGCCGCCAGAAATACTTGCCGACCCGCCAAGAATAGCCGTATTGATCCTCGGGGCACTGATGACCTTACCGTCAAGAACAATCGCAAATGGTTTACCAACATTGGCCCTAGTCGCATCGGCAAATAATTTTCCACCTTTTGTATTAAATGAAATATTGACAACAATCTGATTATCCTGATCAATACCCTGGTTTGCCTGGGCCAGATCTTCGCCTGGTACCATAACCCGGTTTTTTATTGCATAATAGGCAAGCGGATTGCCGTTTTCATCAACTTCATAGGAAGGAAGGACGCTCGTTCCCGGTGGTACACGACTGTTTTTGGTCAAGGTCGCATTATTGACCGTAAGATCGGTCAGATGAAAGTTCATCTGGGCTGTCGTTCCAATAATCTTTTTAAGTTCCTGTGTATCTTTGATACCGGGAACCTGAATGAGAACGCTGTCTTCGCCATTCTGCTGAATGGTCGGCTCTTTGGTTCCCATCGCATCAATACGGCGTCTGAGAACCTCAATTGACTGGGCGACGGTCTGGTTTTTCTTGTCTATTACGGCCGCTTCTGACAAATGCAAATTAATAACCGGTCCGCTTCCATCTTCAATTACAAGATCATCCGCGCCGATCGACGTCATACTAGCACCTACTTTTTCAATAGATGATCTTATAACGCGGGTGGCATTTTCCCGATCAGCCGCATTATTCAATGTGACAACCAGTTCTTCACCACGAATAGTAATTCTGTGGGTAATTTTCTCATCACGCAGATCATCCCTGATGTTATCCCGCTTGTCTTCAAGCATTCTTTTGATGACTTCACTGACATCAACCCCCATCAGCATATGAGCGCCACCCTGAAGATCAAGTCCGAGTGTTACCCTTCCGCTTGGCAAAAAGGATGGTAATTTTTCAAGCTGTTCATCGCTTAAAAAATTTGGCAAAGAAAGCAACATTCCAAAGAATGAGACGAGTAGAATTGTAATAACTTTCCAGCGCGGGAATTCGAGCATTTTCCTGATCCGTCTATAATTTTCCGTCTATTTTAAATTATTTTTTATCGTCATTAGCCGGGGCCGGTTTACCCTGAACCTGACTGATTGTCGCCCGGAGCACTTGAATTTTAACATCAGGGGCTATTTCCAATTCGATTTTTTCATCATCAATGACTTTGGTTACTTTGGCGATAATTCCCCCTGAGGTAATGACCTTATCACCACGTTTTAAGGCTTCAACCATTGCTTTATGTTCTTTAGCACGTTTTTGCTGTGGTCTGATCAGCAGAAAGTAGAAAACAACAAAAATCAGAATAAATGGCAGAAAATCCATCAGGCCATTTGCACCTGGCGCACCCGCACCTTGTGCATATGCTTCAGAAATAAACATTTTATATTCCTCGTTATTATTATAAAAATTATCTATTGGATATAAGCGTATGACAGCGTAAAAACAAGGATAAAGCTTTTATTTTTAAGGAATCAACCAAAACATGCCCGAAATTGACAATAAAATATTATCAAGAATTGCCGATGCACTGGACCGTATGGCCCCTCCCGCAATCGAGGAACCAAGACTGGAAGGTGCAAATGCCTTTGTTTGGCAGGTAGAACCGGACCGGTTGATCGGTATTAGAAACGTCAATCATGTTGATCTTGAAATCCTTAAAGGCATAGACCATGTGCGCGATATCCTGATTAAAAATACGAGGCAGTTTGCCGAGGGACATTCTGCCAATAATGCCCTGCTTTGGGGAGCGCGTGGCATGGGTAAAAGCTCACTCGTCAAAGCAATCCATGCACAGATAAAAAAACTTATCCTTATTGAAATCCACCGTGAGGATATCCCAAGCCTGCCTCGGCTCCTTGATATAATACGGGCGTCGGATAAACGCTGTATTCTGTTTTGCGATGATTTGTCCTTTGACCATGACGACGGCACCTATAAATCCTTAAAAGCCGTTCTTGAAGGTGGAATTGAAGGTCGTCCAGACAATGTCATCTTTTATGCCACTTCCAACCGACGTCACCTAATGCCCCGTGATATGATGGAAAATGAACGTTCAACAGCAATTAATCCATCCGAAGCTACAGAGGAAAAAGTATCTCTTTCTGACAGGTTCGGTCTTTGGCTGGGCTTCCATAGCTGCAATCAGGAAGATTATCTTTCAATGATTAACGGCTATCTTGATCACTATGGGATAAAAGTTAATAGGGAAACAATTCATGCTGAAGCTTTGACATGGTCAAGAACCAGAGGAGCACGTTCAGGGCGGGTTGCTTATCAATTTATGCAGGATTTGGCTGGAAGAATGGGGATTAAATTATAATTTATAATTATGCATCAATAAGATATACACTATCTTTAACGTGATCCTGCACCAGTATTTTAAAGGTCGCTTTTTTTTCCTGTTTCGGCAAAACTAATGTTCTGTTATCACCTGCGTCTAACCGGGAGAGATAATATTCTACGCTATAAATGTCGGAATGTTTATTCATAATCTTTTACTCAAGCCTTAAGCGTTGTTAAAGAGAATCGCCTGTCTTTTTTAAGTAACTTTTTATACTCGAAAATCATTACACTTTAATTAAATCAAAATTGTGGCAAATTAATCTACCCAGCCATAAAAAAGGCCGGAGATAATCTCCGACCTTCATATAATACATTAATTGTAGCTTGTAAAGCGCTGTTTTATATAGGGGTTTAGAAACCTCCCATACCGCCCATACCGCCCATACCGCCCATGCCGCCCATATCAGGCATGCCCGCAGACTTTTCTTCAGGAATTTCAGCAACCATTGCTTCTGTTGTAATCAACAGCCCCGCAACCGATGCAGCATCTTCCAGAGCTGTACGAACAACTTTGGTCGGATCAATAATACCAGCAGTAACAAGATCTTTATACTCGCCTGTCTGTGCATCAAAACCAAAGTTAATGTCTTTTTGCTCTTTCATTTTTCCGGCGATAACAGCACCATCGTGACCGGCATTTTGTGCGATCTGACGGGCTGGAGCTTCAAGTGCGCGACGTACAATATCTACACCAACAGACTGGTCAGCATTATCACCTTTAACGCCATCAAGAACACGGATTGCATAAAGAAGTGCAGCACCGCCACCTGGGACAATACCCTCTTCTACAGCGGCACGTGTCGCATGAAGTGCATCGTCAACACGGTCTTTTCTTTCTTTCACTTCGATCTCGGTTGCACCACCAACTTTAATTACGGCAACACCGCCGGAAAGTTTGGCCAAACGCTCCTGAAGTTTTTCACGGTCATAGTCAGAAGTTGTTGCTTCGATCTGAGTACGGATTTGTGCACAGCGAGCACCGATATCTTCTTTTGATCCGGCACCATCAACAATTACTGTATCTTCTTTAGTGATATTTACGCTTTTTGCTGTTCCGAGCATATCAAGAGTAACAGTTTCAAGTTTGATACCCAGATCATCGGAAATTACCTGTCCGCCAGTCAGGATTGCGATATCTTCCAGCATGGCTTTACGACGATCACCAAACCCTGGCGCTTTAATGGCAGCGATTTTTAAACCACCACGAAGCTTGTTAACAACCAGTGCTGCAAGAGCCTCACCTTCCACGTCTTCAGCAATGATAAGAAGCGGACGGCTTGATTGTGCTACAGCTTCCAGAATTGGTAACATTGTCTGCAAGTTTGAAAGTTTTGATTCGTGGAGAAGAATAAATGGATTTTCTAGATCCACTGCCATTTTCTCAGCATTTGTGATGAAATATGGGGAAAGATATCCACGGTCAAACTGCATACCTTCAACAACGTCAAGCTCTGATTCAAGACCTTTGGCCTCTTCAACAGTGATCACGCCTTCTTTGCCAACTTTTTCCATGGCGTTTGCGATCATCTGACCGATTTCTTTTTCGCCATTGGCAGAAATTGATCCTACCTGGGCAACTTCTTCACTTGTTGAAATTTCTTTTGAATGTGATTTAAGTTCAGCAGAAACTTTATTTACAGCAAGATCAATACCGCGACGAAGGTCCATCGGGTTCATACCTGCGGCAACTGATTTAAATCCTTCACGAACGAGTGCTTGAGCAAGTACGGTTGCTGTAGTAGTTCCATCACCGGCAACATCATTGGTACGTGAAGCAACTTCACGAACCATTTGTGCACCCATATTTTCATATACGTCTTTAAGTTCGATTTCTTTTGCAACAGACACACCGTCTTTCGTGATGCGCGGTGCGCCAAATGATTTTTGTAACAATACGTTACGACCTTTTGGACCAAGCGTAACCTTTACGGCATTGGCAAGAATATCAACGCCGGCAACAATACGTGCGCGGGCATCGGTTCCAAATTTTACGTCTTTAGCAGCCATTTTTAAAATTCCTTATTTTTGCTAATTCTATTTTCTGATTGAGGCGCCGATTATTCAACGATGCCTAAAATATCGGATTCTTTCATAATCAACAGTTCTTCACCGTTGACTTTTATTTCAGTGCCAGACCATTTTCCGAACAGCACTTTGTCACCTGCCTTAACATCGAGTGGTGTGACTTTGCCATCTGCGGCTTTTACACCATTTCCTGCAGCAATTACTTCACCTTCACTTGGTTTTTCCTGTGCTGTATCAGGGATGATGATACCACCCGCTGTTTTCATTTCATTTTCAACGCGACGAACGAGGACGCGATCATGTAAAGGACGAAATCCCATTTTCTCTACCCCTTTTTTTGGGTTGTTAATATTAAAGTGTTAAATCAATGTGTGTTAGCACTCTCAACAGTAGAGTGCTAACAGCTGTAGTGAACAGATAATCGTTACAGAGAAATAGTCAAGGCGTAGATGAAAAAAAATCTAAATTTTTTTAAATTATTTTCGGCTTTTAAAAATAATGAATGCAGCACCAGCCAGCCAGAGCGCTGCACCACCTGCTGCTAGTTCGACGAAGCCAATATTTACAAGACGCCAGAAAAGATCAAACACCACAAGAAAAAGGGTAGAATAAACGACTAGAATTATAAAACTCCAACTGAAGCGGTTTTCTTCTTTATTCCAGATCATTATTGTTTCCCTTCAATTTTTTTCAGCTCTTCTGCTTTAAATAAAATACTTTCGCCGCCAACAACCACATCACGTATATTGACTGCAGGTGTCAATTGGTCAGGGACATCGACAACAACTGTACTCCCCAGATGAATTCTTCCCAGACGCTGCCCTTTTTCAATTTTATCCCCCACTTTCGGCCAGACTTCAATTCTGCGGGCAAGCGCACTGGTAATCAATCGAACTTTTATTAATCCCCAATCAGACTGGATATGAATAATTTTCTGAACTGGGCTCATCTTTTCCTTAAGATAAACCATATTATAGGCTTCACCGTCCATTAATGTATCGCCCTGGTCTTCAATTTTGACAACTATTCCGGAAACCGGCGAACGTTGTACATGAACATCCCAGAATGTAAGGGCAATAACCACATATTTAACTCCGTCCTTTTCATCAATATAACGGATACTGCCATCAGCCGGCGCCACCATATCATCCCCTGCCGGAATAATACGGTCGGGATCACGGTAAAAAAATGTCATAAAGCCTTCATCAATATTTCCGGATGTCACCCAATCGGCAACCTGCTGTGTCGGCCAGCGTTTATTTGGGCTGAGCAGATCAAAAATAAGCGGTGATGGGTATGGAAAGCGTATAGCCCAATATCCAATGACCATACCGCATACGGCCAATATGGCAATTTGCCAGAAAATTACTTTTATCGCTTTCAATATATTCATTACTGTATCTTCACCCGGTATATTTTGAATGTATTATTTTCAACTGCACCCGATATTACCTCGTTATTATTAAAATAAGACTAATAGTAATCTTAAGATCACTATTAGCTTTAAATTATCAAATAGAGAAAAATGGTTGTTGCGCCAATTGTAAGAGCGTAGGGAAGCTGGGTAATAACATGATCCATATGATCACTTCCTGCCCCAATTGACGCTAAAACAGATGTATCTGACACCGGTGACGAATGGTCACCGAAAATGCCGCCACCAACAACCGCTGCCAACGTTTTATAAACAATTGGATCACTCGCCACTCCTCCTGAAAACCCATAGGCAATAGGCAGAACAAACGGGATCATCAATGCAAATGCTCCCCAGGACGTCCCTGTTGAGAATGATATCACCGCCGTAATAAAAAATGTTGAAGCAACAAGCAATGTTGGCGTCATAAAATCTTCGGAAAAAGCCATAATATATTCTGCTGCCCCAAGTCCCTTAGTCACTGAATTGATGCAGTAGGCAAGAGCCGTGATAATAATAGCCGACATAACACTTTTGGCCCCAGCAATACCAATTTCCGTCAGGTCGCTGAAATTTTCTACATATTTCTTGATATATAGCGACGAGCCAAGATAGATCACCGCCATTATAAAGGCTTCCAGTATCATCAGGCTGCCAAAGACAAAGTAAGTGACAATCACGGTACCAAAGACAATGATAATCGGCACGGCAAAATCCCAGAACAGATAAGCTTTATCAAATTTTTTCTCGAAAAGCCCACCGCCTTCTTCACTGACCATGGGAATGGCGCCATCGCGCAGAACTTTGCCTTCTTCCTTTGCTCTATTTTCCGCTTTTTTCATAAAGGCAAAATCTGGTATGATTTCTAGACTTATCAGCATGGTAAAGATAACAAGCAAAATCGGATAAAGATTATAGGGTATGGATCCGGCGAACAGGGTAATGGCATCATCAATGGAAACTATTGGCCCCCCCTCTTTTGCAATCAGGCCACCAATATAGGCCCCCCACGACATAAAAGGTACAAGCACACAAACCGAAGCTGTCGTTGAATCAAGAATAAAAGCGAGTTTTTCACGTGATACTTTTGCATTATCGGTTAACGGCCTCATCACAGGGCCAGTCATTAAGGGGCTAAAATAATCATCCACAATTAAAAAACCCATCAGCCAGGTGGTAAATTTTACTTTTTTGGGCGATGTTCCTGTTTTTGACACTTTATCCGCAAAAGTTACGAGTACCCCTGCCCTTTTAAACAATTCAAACAAAATGCCGATAAAAATAATAATCACACAGATACGGATAAATTCCCCGCCCAGACTGTTTTCAATCAGACGCACCAGCCCACCCGCCGGATCAAGTCCGTATAAAGTCGCCTTCGGGTTATAATCCAACATCATAACCCCGATCAGACATCCAGCAAATAATGAAAAAATTGCACTTCTGGTTCTGAAAGCCGTAACTAACGCAAAAATGAGCGGCACCAATGACCACGCACCGTAATTAACCGCTGTTTCCATAAACATCCCTCTTTATTTTTTTAGGATATTAAAGTCACGGTCCCGGGAAGTACAGAATATAAGCCATCAAATACGTGCTTTTTTATCAATCCATTTCTGCCATATGATATATGCACCAGCCAAAATGGCGATAATTAACAGCAGCGCTTCAATGAAAGTCGCCCTTTCAAGGTTGAGCAATAATGTCGGATCAATCCAAAAGGAAACAAGCAAAGATATAAAACAAATGCCCCGGGCAAAGATCAGTCTTTTGCGTGGCCGGGCATTGTTCATTTTTTATCCTTCTCTCTTAGTCTAACGCCCCAATGCCGCTTTTAATTTTGCCAATAAATAGGCAAATCGCCCTTTTATAGTAGGTGGAAACGCAATTATATCAATAAGGTCATTATAATATTCAGATCCCCATTGTGTTTTGTAACCGGAATCACCAAGTCCGTTATTAATATATTTTATACCTTTAACGATGGCATCGGAAACAAATTCTACTTCCATTCTGACACCCGTGTTAAAACGGGCTACTTTTTCATCATAGCTGCTGGTAAGATAATATCTTATCCCTCCTGCATCCAGAGCCACTTTTTTACTGACCGGCTTATCATCAAGATACAAGATCCAGACACTCAGCGCTTTTTTATAAAATTCATCTTTAACCAGCTCATTCCAGTAGAATTGTTTTTCCAGCCCCACAAAACGCGGTTCGCCGGTTTTGGATACCCATGCATTACTTTCAACTATTTCAATATCTTTAAATATCTGTTCCCAGGTCGCATTATCTACGTCATTAAAATGTTTTAATTCAACTTTGCCCAATGCGTCCATTTTACGGGCGTTTGACCGCATTTTCTGACGTCTGTTTGCACTGAAGCCCGATAAATACTCCTCAACTGTGGCAGGAGGCACCATGCCATAATTGGCACCGATATTCATTGTAATGATTTTCCAACCATTCTGCTTTAGTTTTTCCGTAAGTCCCGAAATAAAAAGATCACTACTTTCCACGGGGCCCATTCGGAAACCGTATATTCCAGATAATTCACTTAATTTTTCTGCCGCTTTTTCAATAAGTATGACTTTAGGGCCTGTATTTAAAATACCCCTATGTGGAAAATAAGCCCCCGGCAATGACGCAAATTTAAGGGGCCCTACTTTCTGATAAGCATAAGGAATAATGGCACAGTCATTATCTGCTTCTCCAACATAAATATACTTAATTTCCCTGGTCCAGCTATTTGAAGACTGAACAAGGTTAAGCCATGATTCAAACCAGTTCTTTCTCAGAAACTTAATGCCAGTTTCGCCTACGGCATCTATGCTATTCCAATATCTTTCTGATAAATCAGTCATTTATCTACTCATTTCAATCCGGTTTTATTTTGGTGGCGAATAAACGCCCTTATTATCTTCTATTTCCAGAACCCATAAATCAGGATCAAATTCAATCTGTCGGGCGATATATTGATCCGCATCTCTTTCTTCAATAAACGCCTCACCCTTTGGCTGATGCCAGTATAGGTTACCATCCATATCCCGGCTTTGAGTATATATTTTGCACCCTTGACCATAAACATACTGTTTAATCAGCAATAATCCCCGATCTGCATCACCCTTATGATTTACAGTCGCGGACATTGACATATTCTCACAGCGTCTGATTTCCGCCCCCACAATCAAGCTGGTTTTAAGTCTTGCTTCCAATGATAATCAGGCCTTTTTCCGGCTAACCGTTGATGAGCTTCGCCCCATCCCGACCGTGCTGTTGCTTACCCTTTTTAGTTCTTCTATTTCAGCTGAAATATGCTCTCTTTTCTCTTCGCTCATAGGCGCAATTTTTTCAACCTGGGCTATCAACCGGTCCAGACCGGCACTTACTAAATCAAATTTTGCTGTAACATGATCAGACGCTTTTGAAACGTTATTTAAATCTTTGGCCGTCTTATTCAGATCTTCCAGAATGGAATTTTTAACAAATGCCGTATCGGACGCTTTGCTTACTTCTTTATTAAGGGAAGTAATCAGCTTTTCAATATTGACAGAAATGGATTCAAAAGTTTTATCCTGCCCTTTATCCAATTTATTTTGGATTTCTTCAATTTTCTTTGAATAATCCTCAAATCTGTTTGAAATATCCTTTGATGCTTCTGTTGACTGTTTCGCCAACTGATCAACCAGTTTTTGTAATTCTTTTGTCTGCTCAGCAGTCGTCTTTCCGATCTGTTTCACATAATCATCAAGGGTTTTCACAATCAGGACATTGACGGCCTCTTCCTGTTTTTCATTAATGGATTTGGAAAAGTCCTTAAATGTTGAAACGGTTTTATTAAGGGCTGCTTCTACGGATTCAAACTGCATTGCTTCCTGTTCTTTTGTTTCAAAATTAAACAGGTCTTCAATCATTTTCACGACTTCACTTGCACGGTGATAAATATGCCCCATAAAAACCCTGAACATGGCCGCCATAAAAACACCGACACCAATACAGAGCGCGAATGAAGACGCCCCCATCAGGAAAATTTCATTACCAACAAGCGTACCATCCCCAGACTGTAATGCCCCGGCAAAGGAAACAATAAACAGCAAAAAGCCGATACCGATCAGAACCCTTGGCATTGGCCTCATAAACCATACAGAAAGTCTAGAATTTATAACGCGTTCAATTTTAAAAATCTGTGACGCAGGGGCCAGCACGCTAACAATCACCGGATTAATTACTTTTGTTTTACCCTTGTCGATAAAGGTGGTTTTTTTACGTATATCCTTTTCCTGCCGCTCAACAATATAAGACGCGTAAGGCACCGCAAATTCAGCATAAACAAGTTTGAATTCCGACATAACTTTCAAGAATTTTTCTTTTGTAACATGCTGCGCATTATCCGCTGCTCGTGGAAGTTCAGAAATTTTGCCTTTCATTGATACCAGCCCGACAATATTAACCACGGCCGGGATCAGAAATGCGAATAGAAACATCAAAATCGAAAAAGTCGACCAGTAGCTGGCAATGCCCCATAAAGAGCTTCCATCAAGAATCCGGGTAAATATGCTGTTTACTTTAATATCAAAAACAAACTGCAACAATGAAAACAGGCCGGTATTTAAAAAATATGCTGCGACCGCCGAACCCAACAAGGTGATCATAAATAATAGGTTCCTGGGTAAATTATCTCTGTTTTCCTGCATTATTCCTGCTCTTTTATTGTCTAATTCTTCAATTTATATTGCAATGTTAAGGCGAATTAATTAATTAACTTATAACATTAGGACTATTAAATAAATGTCAGTTATACAATCAATCCTGAAAATTTATTTATGCGTAATTCTCTCATATATTGCCGGATAATTGGCAACTGAATTTTTCCAGTTACGGACCTCTTCTACATAATGGCGTCCGGCAGCATGGAATTTTGGCCACTTTTCCCGCATTTCAATAAGGTCACATATCTTCTTGGCCAGCGCAATTGGACTGTCCGGTTCAAACAAAATGCCAGTTTTGCCATCTTCAATTAGTTCCCGATGGCCGCCTATATCGGATGCTGCAACCAGCTTATGCTGAGCCATTGCTTCCAATGGTTTTAAAGGGGTAACCAGGTCCGTCAACCTCATTTTTTTACGCGGATACACAAATATATCAACAAGATCATAATAATCCTGCACTTTATCATGGGGCACTCGTCCGGTAAAAATAACCCGGTCCCCCAAATGTTTACTTTCTGCCAATTCTTTTAAGGCTTTTTCTTGCGGACCGCCACCAACCAGAAGCAGACAGGCATTGGGAATACGGATAATAATTGAATTCATTGCCCTGATTAAAATATCAAGCCCTTCATAATCATAAAAGGAACCTATAAAACCAAGTACTGTCATCCCTTCTAGGCCCAGCTTTTCCTGTAACTCTTTATTTGCTTCACGCGGGCCGGAAAATTTGGTTATATCAACGGCATTGGGAATAAGGGTAATTTTATCGGCTTCAATTCCACGACTGATCAGATCCTGTTTTAGGCCATTACATATTGTGGTTATTGATGCCGCATTTTTCACGACATAAGTTTCAAGCCATTTAGTGAATTTATAACGAAGATCCCCTTCTTTGGTTGTCCCGTGGCTGACGGCGGCATCTTCCCAGAATGCACGGATTTCATAATGGACAGGGATATTATATTTTCCACCAATTTTTAAGGCGGCAAGTCCGTTCAGAACAGGGGAATGCGCGTGAATAATATCCACTTTCTCGCTTTTCACTATTTGCTCAATCCGGTTGCTTAAAGTTCTGACCACATTCCATTGATTGAGGACAGGAATTTTATTCAGTATCCAACCGCTGGGGCGGGTACGGTAAAATTCAAAACCGTCAACGGATTCTTTTTCCTGAAACGGGGCTACATGCTTTATACCTGTAACCTGAAGTGTTTCAAGACCAAGCTTACGCTGCTCAGATAAAATCTGAAAACTTCGGAAAGTATAGCCGCTATGAAGCGGGATTGAATGATCAAAAACATGGAGTATCCGCATCAGGCAGCCTTTCTTTTAAATTCATCAATCGTCCTGTCTATACAGGTTGACATAAGGTCCATTCCTCTTTGCCACGTGTGATGGCTTAAGATCCTAGCTCTGCCGTTTTCTGAAAATTTTCTTTGGCGTTCAGGGTCGGCAAAAAGGCTCATAATTTCTTTTGCATAATCCTCTGGCTTTGTTGCCGCCAGAATATGTTCCCCCACCACCGCATCAACGCCGCGCGCCGCCAGGTGGCTCGACACAACAGGAAGCCCCATGGCCATCCCTTCAAGAATTTTATTCTGTGTACCGCGGGCAATAACCAATGGTGCCACCATAACCTGGCATGACTGAACATGTTTCCTGATATCATCCACGGTCCCGGTCACCAGCACCCCAGGTAGGTCATTAAGTTTCAGCACCGATTGCGGCGGCGCAGCCCCGATAACTTTAAATGTAACATCCGGATAATGTTTGCGAATTATAGGCAGGACATCATGACAGAAATTAATAATACAGACTTCATTTGGATAATAATCCATCCGTCCAACGAAACAAATACTGTTCTTTTGATAATCAATATCAATCGGTTTGAAAAATTCGCTGTCAACTCCGTTTGGAAAATATCCACTGGCCACGCCGGTACCATAACTGTCAAGGGTTTCCACTTCAAAATCGGTGGCACAGCTGCATAAGTCAAACTTTTTTGCCAGCCTTTTTTCGTCAGCTTCAAGTTTACGGCCTTCAAGGGCATATCCTGCGCTGATCGGCCATTTCTTATAATCCACATAGGCTAGCCATTTCTGACTGTCCATATCACAGAAATCAAGCATTTTGGGTGTATCTGTCACATGCTCTACATATTGCGCGGCTGATGAGCTGAAGACGACAATCAAATCAAATTTTTGTGTCCCAAGAAGCCGATTAACTTTTTTCTGTAGCTCACCTGAATAAAAATATCCCATTGACGATGGATCGCTGAATAACAGACGCGAGACCATCCTGATTTTCTGGATGAATTCATTAATTTCAACCAGAATGAAGTCATGACAATAGTCTTTAATTCCCTGGCACTCAGCGGTTTCTTCCGGCGAACGCGAAAGAGAGGCAACAGTCACCTGATGCCCCTGTTCATGCAGATATTTGACCATATTAAATGATCTGATCTTATCACCACGGGTTGGCGGATAGGGAAAACGATGGCTTAAAAACAGTATTTTCAACGGGCTAACTCAATTTTTTATTTTAAATTTATTTATTTAATATCAATTAGCGCAAATTTATTAATATTTTCCTTGTCTTTGGGACAATTTGACTAATTATCAACTGAACTAATATGAAATTTTACTGAACCAGGTCGGGAAGAGTATCACCATTAACATTGGCCTGATTAAGACCCGCCATCACCAGATCAGTTCCGGCCCCGGCTTTCGCCGCATTTTGATATGATTTAATGGCATCTTCCCTTCGGCCCTGTTCAAGAAAAAGCTTTCCTTCAAGCAAAAAGGCTTCTGCTCTGGTCGAGGGATCAAGTTTCAACTGACTGACTATAAGCTGGCTTCCATCATAATCGCCATCCGTTTTCGCCAGATTGATAAGCTCTATCTGTAGCGGCCAAATATCAGAAGCATATTTTAACCCGTCTTTTAATAATGGGCGGGCTTTTTCCACTTCATCCGTCAAGCAGTAAGCACGGGCAAGCATAACATATACATCGCCATCACGATTATTAAGTGACTTGGATTTAAATAAATTATCCCGGGCTTCAATATATTCTTCAAGCATAAGCTGCGCTTTTCCCAAAATTTTATAAGAAAGCGGGTTTTCAGGGAATACCTGAACCATTTTTTGTCCCAAAGATTTTGCTTTTTCAAAATTGCTATCTTCAAAATAAAAATCAGCTAACGTCTCATGGACAGAGACCAGATCCGGTTTAGCAAGCGTTGCCGTTACCAGATATCGCTCCGCTGCAATCAGATCCCCACTTCCCCGTGCCAATTCATAAAGCTGCTCATAAGCTGGAATATACCCCTCATCTTTTGCAAGAATATCATTAAGGGTTCTGACCGCTTCATTATGGTTTCCAGATTTCAGTTCGAGTTTTGCAAGATTGATGCGGCCCTGATTAAAATTATTATCAAGGTCAATCGCCCGTCTGAAATTACTTCTTGCCGCATCCATATTGTTCAGTGCCATATATCCAAGTCCTAACAAATTATAACCAATCGGGCTTGCTCTATCCTGATCGATCAGTGCTGCTGCTTTTTCAATGGCTTCCTTATATTTTTCTTTTTTCAGATTCTGATAAGTCTCTATTATAAGTCCTTTATTGACCGACGGATTCTTATTCATCATAGACTGGAGATCTAGTTTAACACCAAACTCTTCGCCGCTATTAAATTCTTCAACTTGTCTGATCTGATCAGCACTAAGCCGATCCATATTTTCATTAGAGGCTCGCCACAGATATGTACTCGCCTTATCATCATCTCCGGCCAGTAGATAAGCATCTCCCAGCAAAGTCAGGTCAGTAATATCCAGTTTTTTAATTTCCGCCAGATAGTCAAGCACTTCAACAGCCTGCTGATATTTTTGCTGTTGCATGAGAGCTGCTCCAAGAATACGCCGGGCATTTACGTGATCCGGCATAATTCTGATCAGACGGCTAAGTGCTTGTTCCGATAAAGAATAATTTCCCGTGGCATAACTCAGTTTACCTTTAAGCAAAAGTCCCTCAACTGAATTGTTATAGGCATCTCCCGCTCTGTTTAAATAACCACTTGCCGTTCTGATATTATTGCCTTCAGCAAACAGGGTAGCGATCATAAAATTGGCATAGGCGTCATCAGGTTTTTGAGCGAGGATTTTCCTAAGCACCTTCATCGCATCGTCTTTTTCCCCTAAGTCATAGAGAACCCCAGCCAGTTTTGATTCAATTCCAATATCATCCGGCTTATAAAAATTGGCACGTGCAAAATATCGGTAGGAGGCACTGGCCCCTTGCCGGCGGTGAACCAGTTCACCTTTTAAGGCATAAAGGTCAGCATTCAGTTCATCTTTTGACAACGCTTTATCAACATTATATTCCGCCTTATCATAATCCCCCGCCATATTGTAAAGTACCGCTAGCGGCTGGTTAAATTCCAGTCTGTCTTCCTGTAACAGCACATCAGCCTGATAAAAATTGAAAAAAGCCTGCTTAAAATCGCCCATCGCGTAATAGGCCTGCGCCCTAACCAAATATACCTCTCCATAAGTATCTGTCGCTGCCGCTTCGAATGACACTTCTTCTAGAATTTCCTGATACCGGCCAAGGAGAAAATATGCTTTGCCGATATCGGCTAGTAACAATGATCTGTCAACACCAAGGGCTTCTGCCCGTATCAGTTCATTAAGGGCAATATCGGCATTTCCCAGCTTTATATATAGTCTGGCAATATCCTGATGCAGTTCACCATTTCCAGGATTATCAAAAACGGCTGCCCATTTTTTATCAATCTGGGCAATGAGTGCATTTCTTTCCAGTTCTTTTTTGGTTGGCTCACGCGGGACATATTTTTCTTCCGCTTTTTCCGAGACCCTTTCCGTATTTGGGACTGATACAATCGTCTGCTGCGCATGGCTTGTAACGGCAGTGGACATAAAGCCCAAACCCAAAATTGCAAAGATTTTATATCCCGCCTTCATGATCGCCTATTCTCTCCGTAACCTGTTCACTTATCTATGTTTAAATCATATTGCTTGACTAATCCATAGAAGGTTGGACGGCTGATGCCAAGAAGCCTTGCTGTTTCGCTGATATTTCCATTGGTCAGCGATAAAGCTTTAAGCATTGCCGCCTTGTCATTTTTTTCTCTGATTTCTTTCAGGTTAAGCGTTTCAATATGGTCATCACTATAATCAATCTCCAAATCTTCCAATGTGATTTTTTTGCTATCGCTCATTATCACTGCCCGTTTTATCCGGTTTTCAAGTTCACGAACATTTCCCGGCCAGTCGTATGATGCTATGGCCCGCGCCGCATCTTTATCAAAACTTTTTGCGCGTTTATCATAGGCACGGGAAAATTTATTCAGAAAATTATGGGCAAGCAACAAAGCATCCCCGTCCCTGTCTTTAAGATCAGGAATATTAACAACAATTTCACTGAGCCGGTAAAATAAATCTTCGCGGAAACGACCGTCAGTAATTTGGTCCTCCAGCCGCTGATGAGTGGCACTAATCACCCTGACATCAACTGGTATTTCTTTACGCCCGCCGATACGCTCAATCACGCGTTCCTGAAGAAACCTAAGCAATTTAACCTGTAACGGCAGAGGCAGATCCCCAATTTCATCCAAGAATAGGGTTCCCCCTTCTGCCAGCTCGATTTTTCCCTTTACCTGTTTCATCGCACCGGTAAAGGCGCCTTTTTCAAATCCAAATAGTTCACTTTCAATCAGGTTCTCAGGAATTGCCCCGCAATTGATAGCAACAAACGGCATATCTTTTCGTTCGCTCAGTTCATGCAACGCCCGGGCCAGAAGTTCCTTACCTGTTCCGCTTCCCCCTAAAAGAAGGACAGAAACCGATGTCGGCGAAACGCGTTCAATTACACTGCACACCTGTTCCATCTGTTCTGATGCTGTGACCAGACCGGGTAAGCGGGTTGTTTCCTCCCTTTGCTGAAGCTTTTTATTTTCCTGCTCAAGATCATAAAGCCTGAAGGCCCGATCAACGATAAAGCCAATCTCATCCGCATCGACCGGTTTCTGATAAAAATCATAGGCCCCTTCTGAAATCGCCCTTATCGCGCTTTCCCGAGCCCCATGGCCAGACGCAACGATAATTTTTGTACCCGGGTGCTGGGATAATATCTCATTTAATATGGCAAAACCTTCAGTTGTGCCATCCGGATCAGGTGGCAGGCCAAGATCAAGCAACACCACCGCCGGCTGATATTTTTCAACAAGCGTCATCGCTGTCTGCCGTTCACCGGCAATCAGTGTTTCGAAATTTTCAAAATTCCATTTATACTGTCTTTGAAGCCCTTCATCGTCTTCGATTACCAGTAATATCCTTTTTTGTTCAGTAATTTTTTATTCCTTTTTTAAATATATAGTTACCAGCGTACCTACCCCGGGTTTACTTTTTACTTCCATCCGCCCGAACATGTTTTGAATTAACTGTCGGCTCTCATAGGCGCCTATGCCATAACCACCCTTTTTTAATGACCGGAATGGTCTGAATAGCTCATTTCGGATAAATTCCTTATCCATACCTGCGCCACTGTCCGCTACTTTTATCATCACGTAATTTTTATCCTGGGTAAGTGATATTTCAACTAGTTTCTGCTCCTCACTGGCATCCAGTGCATTTTGAATAATATGCATCAAAACCGTTTCAAGATCATCATGATTACTTAAGGCAGAATACTTATCCTCCATCCCATTAAAGGCAACGTTATGTCCTGCTGTTTTGAATATCTCTACACTTGAAGTGACCACCGGCTTTACATCAATAACTTCAAAATCCCTCGTTTTTGATGGTTCATTGACAATATTAATGCGGGAGAGCAGATCATTCATTTTTTCAACGGTGTTTTTGACTGTAAGTTTCATGTCCTTTTGAAATTCGGGATTATCCCCGTGCCTGTCCGCATTACGTTGAAGTAATGAAAGCTGGCTTGCCATGTTCTTAATGTCATGGATGACGAAAGCAAATTTTCGGTTAAAAGCATCAAATTCACTGGCAATTGATAACGCTTTTAATGTTTCTTGCTCCGCCAGATAACTGGCAATCTGAAGGCTGACAGTTTTAAGTATATCTATGGTTTCCCAATTCAGCTCCCGCCCCGCTCTTGGCTGATATATTATAATGAAGCCGATCATCCGGCTATGATGGATAAGCGGGACCAGAAGCCAAAAATCAGGATTTTGTGATATCCATTGCGGAATTATTATATCGGTTTTTGGAATTCTTCCGCCTTCTATATCATTCAGATCAACAACCCAGTGATTTTTTTCAATATATTTTACAAAAGGCTCATCAATCAGCAGTTCCTCATCAATTTCCCTTCTGAAATTCCACATTGCATTCTGACTGTAACTATCTGGTTTCTCAAGATACCAGAGCGAACCACCCGGACTGTCCATAATATTGGCAACAGCCTTAATGGCCCGTTCCTGAATATTATAATGATCTTCTGACGCCGTCATTGTCTGAATGAAGCGCAGCCACTCTTCACGATAATCAAATTTATACATGAAAAAATATTTATTCATCAGCACCAGAACAGTTGATCTGATCCTGCCGGAATAAATAATCACAACAAATCCGACAAAGGCCGCAAAGACAAAGCTTACCTGTAGAATTTTTCCCCAGTCACCGCCAAAGCTACGGATATAATATCCCAGCACGGAAATCGACATCAAATAGGCAATACCCGCTATCAGGGATACCATATGAAACGCAGCTTTACGGGAGAGGCTTATACCAACAGACCAGTTTGCCCTTCTTGATATAGCCACAGCCATAAGAGGCACAACAATTATATTCACAACACCCCGAGCCTGGAAAAGATCAGTATCTATCAAAGAATAAAGTATTGAATCACTGTAAAGCAGGAAATTAAAGGCATAAATTGATCCAAGTCCCAAACAAAAAAAGCGCACCCCCCAGCGATTTTCACTGGCAATATTTCTGTATAGATTTTCAACCAGCAGCAAAATGGAAAATGAAACCAGTAATTTATTAAAAAGCGGCAATCTGCCAACAATATTGCGATCAATTACTCCCCATTGGGAAGCAAAATTGGCCCCTTCAATGAAAAAGCCAACAATGATAAGGACGGCAATTAACGTCCCTACCCTTTTACTGTAATTCTCGTTCCCCTGCGAATTCCATATAAGTCGCAAATGATTAAAAAGGAATAGCGCCCATAATACACCTTTTAACCAATCGGCATAAGGCACCAAATAAGACAATGTTAACAAGGCAATATTGGTAGTATAAGCCCCTGCCACAGCATCAACAACATGGATAAAGCCCCAAGCAATACTTGCAAGTACTGCAACCGAAAGCCAGAGATTTTCACCTTTATACTGTTTCTTTTCTATAAGTAGCCCAAACAGAACGGCATAGGCCATTGCCGCCAGACCATAGGTCATAAAACTGATGTTAAGAGCTAAACTCCCCACTTATGTTACCTAACCCCATCAGGCCATAACACAACACGAATTGTCTGAACCAGAATGAGTAAATCTAGAAATATTGAATAATTTTTAATGTAATAAAGATCATACTCCAGTTTACGGCGGCTGTCTTCTTCTGATGCACCATATGGGTAATTAAGCTGTGCCCAACCGGTAATTCCCGGTTTTACCGTATGACGTTTATCAAACATTGGAATTTTTTGTGTTAGCTGTTCAACAAAATATGGGCGTTCAGGTCTTGGGCCTACAAAGCTCATATCCCCGCGCAAGACATTGAAAATCTGTGGAATTTCATCAATGCGTGTTTTTCTGATAAATTTACCAACGAGTGTAACTCTGGCGTCATTTTTCTGTGCCCATTGCGGGACGCCGTCCGCCTCGGCATTTTGCGTCATGCTGCGGAATTTGAGAACATCAAATTTTTTACCCATCAGTCCCGTCCTCTCTTGACGGTAAAAGACGGGCCCCTTGCTTGTCAGTTTAACAGCGAGTGCTGTAATCAGCAAAAGCGGCGTGCTTACTATAAGCAATATTGCACTTGCCAAAACATCAAATAATCTTTTTACTAAAAGATCGAGTTTCTTAGTGTTATCAAAACCATCAGAAAATATCATCCAGCTGGGGTTAAACATTGCCAAATTAAGGGCACCCATCTGCCTTTCGATAAAACTGGCAGCTTCAGATATATATGTACCATTTAATTTACAGGCGAGTAGATCATTAACCGGCAGCGTACCGCGCCTTTCTTCAATAGCGACCACAATTTCCTGACAAGCCTTTTTCTCGACCAATTCTTCAAGGCAACCGATTTCTTTATAATCAATAGCATCTTCTATTTCGTTTTCATTTTCATCCATCCTAAGAAAGGCAATGAAATTTACATTTGAGGTCGATTTGTCATCACTATCCAGTACCCGTTTGGCCCTTCTACCGGCACCTAAGACAATAACCCTGGTTTCAATGCTTTCATGATCTACAAAATGCAAGAAGAAAAAACGCACACTGATAAGCATAAGATAAGTCAGTATAATGGCATAAACCGAAACACTTCGCCAAATATCAATATTAGGAAACATATAAAGCGCAATAGATATGGCAAAAAAGGAAAGAATCATGCTTACCGATAATCGAACGACAGAAATTTTTATATCCCTGCAGGTATCCAGCCGATAAAGTCCCGTCGCCAGCAAAACCAAATAAACGATAACAACATAAAATATTTTTTCGGCGGTATATTCGCCAATCCCGGGTGCCGGGTTGCCAATTTGCTCAAACCGTATTGCCAAAGCAAGCCATATGACGAGATAAAGCATTACACATTCTATAATGGCGAGATAAAGTATTGATTTTGGGATATAATGTTTAAAAATTCTAATCATTGAAATATATTTCAATAGTATTTATTACTTGAACCAGTCTGTTAACTGATCGGCTCATTTATACTATTTTATTCCCTTTCTCATTAAATTGAATAAATCAGCATTAATTTAAAAAAAATTCATTTGATTCGTGCATTATTCAATTTAACCTGTTGTTATTATTTAATTATAAACTAACAAAAACTATCATAGCTTTGTGAAAAAACTGTTAAGCGACCTTACATAAATAAATATTTGAAATTAAACAACTGTCCGTCATTAATAATGAATTAAATTTATAGCTATATAAAATAGAAATAATTTATAAAAAGGCACAAAAGGCAAAATCAAAGTCATGACAAATAGAAAAATAACGCCCGTAATATTATCAGGAGGATCAGGTACACGCTTGTGGCCCGTTTCCCGTTCACTTTATCCAAAACAACTTCTTCCTCTGGTAAGTGAGCAGACAATGATACAGGAAACTGTTTTAAGGGTTAAAAATCCTGACCATTTTAATCAGCCGCTTTTTATTGCCAATGAAGAGCATCGCTTTATTATTGCTGAACAACTCAGGAAAATAGGCTTTGAAAATGCAAAAATAATATTGGAACCTGAGGGACGCAATACGGCTCCGGCTGCCGCTTTGGCAGCTCTACATATTCAAATGACAGACCCAGGCGGATTGATGCTTATTATGCCATCGGATCATGTTATCTCTCATGAAGAAGCTTTTCAAATCGCCCTTAATATTGCAAAACAGGCAGCTGAAGAAGAAAAATTGCTTACTGCTTTCGGCATCGTTCCTGATAAACCGGAAACAGGATATGGGTATATAAAATGCGGTGAGAATCTTGAAAGTGTATTTGGCTGTAACATGGTTGACAGGTTTGTTGAGAAACCAGATTTGAAAACTGCAAAAGAATATCTAAATGCTGGTGGTTATTACTGGAACAGTGGAATTTTTCTTTTCCCCGTTGCCCAGTATCTGGATATTTTGGCGGCAAACGAACCGGAAATGCTTATTGCTTGTAAGAATGCCATTGACGGGGCAAAAAATGACATGACATTTATCCGACCTGATAGGAAAAGTTTCCTGAAATGTCCTTCAAATTCAATTGACTATGCCGTGATGGAAAAAACCGATCAGGCCGCTGTGGTCCCCGTTGATATGGGCTGGAATGATGTCGGATCATGGAATGCGCTTTGGGATATTTCCGAAAAAGATAAAGACGGTAACGTCATTAGCGGCGATGTAATTTCCCATGAAAGCAAAAATTGTCTTTTAAAAACCGATGGTCCGGCACTGGCCAGTGTTGGTCTTGAGAATCTTATTGTTGTTGCGACAAAGGATGCAGTTCTTGTTTGTGATAAACATAAAACTCAGGACGTAAAAGCCATTGTTGATAAATTAAAAGCAAGCGGACGGGCGGAACATATCAGTCATACAGTTGTTTACCGTCCCTGGGGATCATACCAAACGTCAGATGCTGATGACAGATTTCAGGTAAAAAGGCTCGTTGTTAATCCGGGTCAGATATTATCGTTGCAAATGCATCATCACCGTGCAGAACACTGGGTCGTGGTTAAGGGGACTGCCGAAGTCACCATTAATGACAAGGTCTCGACTTTAAGTGAAAATGAAAGCTGCTATATTCCTATTGGCGCAACACACAGGCTGAAAAATCCAGGAAAAATTCCTCTGTTTATTGTTGAGGTACAGTCTGGTTCATATCTTGGTGAAGATGACATTGTACGCTTTGAAGACACATACGGACGCTCATAATAATCAACCTGTTAAACGATATTAAGTTGAAAAATACCCACTATATTGTCTAAACTGATTTTTATATTTCAAACAAAATATAGGGGAGAGTTTATGATCAGAAACTTTTTAATTACGGCCTGTGTCGGTGCACTTATTTCCGCCCCGTCATTTGCCCAAAGCTGCAAGGACGCCGATATCGTTCTTAAAAACGGGGTTGTCTATACGGTCAATGATAATAATCCAACGGCTGAAGCCGTTGCCATACTGGGAAATAAAATTATTTATGTCGGGGATAATATCGGCGTAGAGCGTTATGCCTGCGGCGATGCCAATGTTATTGATCTCGCTGGAAAGGCCGTTTATCCAGGGCTGATTGATGCCCATGGCCATTTAAATGGTGTTGGCTTTCGTGAAACAAGCCTGAATCTGCAGGGCATTAATAGTCTCGCTGAAATGCTTACGAAGGTTAAAGAATATGCCGATGCCAATCCTGACATGGCCTGGATTAACGGACGTGGCTGGATTGAAAAAGTCTGGCCGGAAAACCGCTTTCCGACCAGGCAGGAACTTGACGCCATTGTCCCTGACCGCCCTGTTTATCTGACCCGCGCGGACGGTCATGCAGCCGTCATCAATACCGTCACGATGAACCTTGCCAAAATTACCGGGAAAACAGTTGCGCCAAAAGGTGGGGCCATCAATCTTGATGAAAATGGTGAGCCGACAGGTATGCTGATTGATAAGGCAAAAGACATTGTTACGCCGCTGATACCGCCGATAACCCGTGAAGAAAACAAGGAAGCCTTCCGTGTCGCTACAGAGCGGGATGTCAAGCTCGGTTGGACTGGATTTCATAATGCCGGCGGCACTTATGATGATTTTGTTCAAATGAAGGAACTGCATGCAGAAGGAAAACTGAAGCATAGGGTTTATGATGCTGTTCGCCCGATGCTCTATCCGGAAGACGCGGAAAAAGTTTATCAGTCAAGCGGGGAAATTGACCCTGGACATTATGTCACACTTCGTCAGTTCAAAATTACTGTTGATGGGGCCCTTGGCTCCCGCGGGGCCGGTTTTATTGAACCCTATGCCGATTATGATACCGTTGGGCTGGTCAGATATAATGAAAATGACCTTAAACCGATATTGGTTCGTGCTCTAAAAACCGGCATACAGATTCAGATCCATGCCATTGGTGATGCGGCAAACCGCATGGTGCTAAACGCGTATGAACAGGCTTTAAATGAAGTGCCCAAATCACAGCGTAAAGTGATCAATCCACGCTGGCGCATAGAACACGCGCAAAATGTTCAGCCGGAAGATGTTGACCGCTTCATTGATCTGGATATTTTACCATCCATGCAGCCGAGCCATGCCATTGGCGATCTTCACTTTGCCGGTCAGCGCCTTGGCATTCCGAGGCTTGCCAATGCCTATTTATGGCGCACATTCATTGATAAAGGCACTATTATCCCGGGCGGCACCGACCAGCCGGTAGAAATTGGCGATCCGCGTATTGAATTTTATGCCGCCATAACCAGAAAGGATCTTGACGGATTCTCCGGTGAAGGATGGCATCCCGAACTGGCTGTCAGCCGCGAGGAAGCCTTAAAAATGTTTACAATCTGGGCCGCTACAGCGGCATTTCAGGAAGATGTTCTGGGCTCAATTAAAGTTGGTAAGCTTGCCGATTTCAGTATTTTTGATAAAGACCTGATGACCATCCCTCCTGAAGAAATCATGTCATCAAATAATGTCATGACCATTGTTGATGGTAAGATCGTTTACCAGAAATAAAACAAATGAAATAAAAATTTAATCAGGCCACTGAATTTATTCAGCGGCCTTTTTATTTAGCACCTAAATTTTTTGCTTGTAATATTATTATTCCAATTGTACCCTTACTACAACTGGTACATATATTTTTTTATGAGCACTCAGGAAATGGAAATAACAATCGATACAGAAAGCGACATACCGCTTTTTTCCCAGCTGGTAGACCAGATTAAAGGGGCTGTTCAAATTGGAATTCTATCCCCTGACGACCCTTTGCCTTCCATAAGGCAGCTCGCCAATGACCTTGACTTGAATAACAAAACCGTTGCCAAAGCCTACCGCATGCTGGAACGGGACAAGGTTGTCAGAACCAAAGGGTATCGCGGCACTTATATCCATGCCGATGCACGGAAAAACTGCACCAGAGATTTAAACAGCTGGATTTTAACAGAAATAAGTCAAGTTATTGAAAAACTTAAAGATTCCGGGGCAACAGACAGTGAAATCAGGATTGCCTTTGCCGATGTCATGAACAACAGAAACCAGGACTAAAAAGATGAGTATATCTATTTTATTAAATTTTGTGATTATAAGTCAGCTATTTTTACTGTCCTATTATTATCCTCGGAAAATTATAGACCGTATCCATTATATGCTGACCCATTACCCGGCATCTGATTATCCAAAATTATATCCGGGAAACAATAAAATGGAAAAGGCCGGAAAAAGCCTTCGAATATTTAAATTAATTTCATGGTCCACTCTTACCCTGGGCATTATATTACTGCTAATTGCCAACATCACCCATACCGAAATAAAGGACAGTATGGTGGTAATTTTTGGACTTATTCAGTTTATTCCCTTCGCATTACTCGAAAAGGCAGAATTAAATCATTATCGTTTAATGAGGACGGAAAACCAGAACAGAATTAGAAGTGCCGATCTGAAAAGGCGACGCTATTTTGACTATATTTCCCCAACAGTTTTAATCACTGCCGTCATTACATTTCTGTGTTTTATTGCTTTCAGTTTCTACCGGATTATTTTAAATCAGACCTTTATGAGTGACGGTGTGATATCGCTGACTGCAATTTTACTTATGCACTTATATTTTGCCACATTGGTTGTCTGGGTTATGTATGGAAAAAAAATTAACCCACTTCAAACGGCGAAGGACAGGGAAATTTATATAGGGTCTGTAATCAGAATGACAGTCTATGTCAGTATGGCGGCCAATTGTTTTATGCTAATTTATGGATTGCTTCAACTCTATCAGCTGGACCCATGGAAGCCCGTTGCCTTAAGCCTATATTTTCAGCTTTGTATATATCTTGGGCTTGGTACAATGCTGAGAACAAATAAAATTGAACATATAAATTTTGAAGTTTACCGGGAAAATAAAATAACTATCTGATAAAAACTTAACCCCTAAAACATTAAAAATTCTGTAAAACTTATATAATTTCATGAAAAACCCATTGATATTTGCTGTCAATCGGGCCTATCCTGCTTGGGACAAAATATCACAAAATTCTATGAGGAAATAAGAATGATAAAAAATTTACTACTCGCTACAGCTGCGGTCGGTCTGCTTGCCGCCTGTACTGCAAAGGAGCCGGAAGGCGAACAAAACAGTAAAGCCAACATGGCTGCTGCCTGTACCCCGGCCGATATCGTGCTGACCAACGGGACCATTTATACTGTTAATGACAATAACCCAACCGCAGAAGCCATCGCCATCAAGGATCATAAATTCATTTATGTCGGCGATAATGATGGCGCCGGACGCTATGCCTGCGGCGATGCCAATGTCATCGACCTTGGCGGTAAGGCCGTTTATCCGGGACTGATTGAAAGTCACGGCCACCTTGCCGGGGTCGGTTTCCGTGCTGTAAGCCTGAACCTTCAGGGAATTGACAGTCTTGCTGAAATGCTGGCCGCGGTAAAAAAATACGCGGATGAAAACCCGGATCAGCAATGGATTAACGGACGCGGCTGGATTGAAAAAGTCTGGCCGGAAAAACGGTTCCCTAACCGTCAGGACCTAGACGCAATTGTTCCAGATCGTCCGGTTACACTTCGCCGTGCTGATGGCCACGCACTTGTTGCCAACACGAAAGCCCTGGAAGCTGCCGGCATCACCGGAAAATCAGATAACCCGATCGGTGGCCATATCAACCTTGATGAGAATGGTGAACCGACAGGTATGCTGATTGACACAGCAATGGGATATATGCGCGGACTTATACCTAATCCGACAATTGCAGAAACAAAAGCAGCCATTCAGGCGGGCACAGAAAGAAACGTTTCACTCGGCTGGACCAATTTCCAGGATGCCGGAAGTTCCTATGAAACATTCGGATTAATGAAAGAACTGCATAATGAAGGCAAACTTGCCCACAGGGTCTATGAAGCAATGGCCTTTGGCGAAGATTCAGAACGCCTGATTAAGGAAGGCGCACAAATTGATCCTGAAGACTATCTCACAGTCCGTGACATTAAAGTTGTGATGGACGGGGCGCTTGGCTCCCGCGGTGCTGCATTCATTGAACCTTATGCCGATTATGACACACGTGGCCTCATGCGCTACAAAGTCGATGAACTTGAGCCAATGTTAAAAGCGGCCCTGAAAGCCGGGATTCAGGTTGAGACCCATGCGATCGGCGATGATGCCAACCGTAAGGTTCTTGATGCCTATGAAATTGCCCTGAAAGCTGTCCCCAAATCCCAGCGTAAAGTTAATGATCCACGCTGGCGTATTGAGCATGCCCAGAATGTACAGCCAAACGATGTTGATCGTTTCATTGATCTTGATATCATCCCATCAATGCAGGCGTCTCATGCGATTGGCGACCTTCATTTTGCCGGCGATCGTCTGGGTATTCCAAGATTGGCCAATGCCTATCTGTGGCGGACATTCATTGACAAGGGAACCATTGTTCCGGGCGGCTCTGACCAGCCCGTAGAAATTGGTGACCCGCGCATTGAATTTTATGCTGCAGTTGCCCGTAAAGATCTTGATGGTTATTCCGGCGAAGGATGGCATCCTGAACTTGCCGTAACACGTGAAGAAGCGCTAAAAATGCTAACCATCTGGGGGGCAACTGCCGCCTTTCAGGAAGACAAGCTGGGATCAATAGAAGTTGGAAAATTTGCCGATGTCGCCGTCTTTGATAAAGACTGGATGACAATTCCGCTTGATCAGATCATGTCATCGCAAAATGTTCTGACCATTGTTCATGGCGATATTAAATTCCAAAAATAGTATTTATTCTTAATTCATTAAAAAGGCCGCCTGTATTAGGCGGCCTTTTTTAGTTGCATTAACCAAAAAGTTAATTTTTAGTGTTATCTTTATGTGTTAAATAAAGTAAAGAACCTATCCTCCATACGGGGAACGAATTTGAATATTTTACATCGCTATATTCTTTTGGCATTTTTTTATCTGACATCCAATATTGTCCAGAACACATATGCACAGGAACTTAATCTTTCACAGGAAGAAAGAAAATGGATTGCTGAGCATCCGGTTATCCGTGCAGCGGGGACCACAGGATCACCGCCAATTGAATTTATGCGTGACGGTGAACCAACAGGTTTTTCAATAGATTATCTTAAACTTGTTGCTGAAAAAGCCCACCTTAAACTTGAATTTGTTACAGGATATTCCTGGGCTGAGCAAATTGACAATATCAAAAACAGAAAAATTGATGTTATGCACAGCATAAGTCCGACACCGGACCGTTTTGATTTTATTAATTTCACAGACCCCTATGTAAATTTGCCTTATGTCTATTTTGGGCGCATAGGATCGGACAGGATTAATAAGGTTGAAGATCTGATTGGGAAAAAAATTGGTGTCATCGAAGGCTGGTCTACAACAAATATTTACCGTAAAAATTATCCTGAGTTGGACTTATATCCGCAACAGGATTCTGTAGCGGGGCTTAATGCCGTCTCTGCTGGCCTGATTGATATTTTTATTTTACAGCTTCCCGTTGGAAATTATGTCATAAGCAAAAATTTTATATCAGGTCTGGAAGTCGTCGGTCAAAAATTTGTCCCAGAAGATATTAAGGGAGAGAACCTGCATTTGGGCATCAGGAAAGACTGGCCCATTTTAGCAGACATTTTTAAAAAAGCAGCGGCATCCATTTCCATAAAAGAGCTAACTGAAATTTCCAACAGATGGCTACTGGAATATAATTCACCTAAAAATTTGGGTTTAACACTTGATGAATTAAAGTGGCTTTCTGAAAACAGGGAAATTCGCGTTGTCGTAGATTCTGGCGCAGCGCCCATTGATTTTATTGATCAAAACCAGAATATAAGTGGTATTGCCGGTGAATATCTTAAAATTATAGGTTCAAAATTGGGCGTGAATTTTGTGTGGTCAGGCAATAAAAATCTTGATCAGGGACTTAATATGATAAAGGATGGAAAAGCCGAAATTGCTTCTGGCATTTCGTCAACTCCTAACAGGCTTGAATATCTAAGTTTTTCTGAACCCTATTACACAATTTCCAGTGTAATCTTTGGCCGCTCCGACGGCAAAATATTCGACACGATCAATTCGCTTTCCGGATATAAAGTGGCAACAGTTTCCGGCTTTGCCATTAATGAATATCTGAAAAAAAATTACCCTGATGTAAAAATCGTACAGTTTAATAGTATTAGGGAAGCCCTACATGCTGTAAATGCCGGTCTGGCAGATGCATTTATCGGTAATATTCCAGTTGCTACAAGCATAATTACGAGCGACGGCCTAATTCAGTTAACCGTGGTCGGGGAAACACCCATTAGAACATATGTTAGCATTGCCACATCAAAAAATTTCCCTCTTCTTGCAAGCGCTATTCAAAAAGCTCTCGCCTCTATTGATGAAACTGAGCGCACAGGAATTTCAGGTAAATGGCTTACTTTTACTGTTGAAAAAGTAATCAATTATAATCTGATATGGCAGATACTTTTTGTCGCTATTGCAATAATATCCGTATTCATTATCTGGAATCGAAGCTTGAGAAAAGAAATAAATCGGAGAATAGAAGTTGAAAAAGAACTTAAAAACTCAAGAGAGCAGGTAAAACAGGCCTTACTTGAAGCAGAAAAGGCAAATTCAGCCAAATCAGCCTTTCTGGCTAATATGTCTCACGAAATCAGAACGCCGCTCAACGCAATAATCGGGTTTTCGGAAGTTATGACATCCGGACTTTTTGGCAAAATTGGCAATTCAAAATATCTTGAATATCTTGAAGATATAGAAAATAGTGGCAAGCACCTTGCAACAGTTATCAATGATATCCTGGACTTATCAAAAATTGATGCCGGAAAATGGCAGCTTTATGAAACAGAATTTGAAATATCCCAGATTATTAACTTCTCTATGGAAATGTTCCGGGGAATAGCTGAAAAAAATATGGTCTCTCTTAGTTGTGAGATTATGCCTGACATAAACAATCTTACAATTCTTGGTGACGAAAACTGCTTAAAAAGAGTAATAATCAATCTTTTATCTAATGCTATTAAGTTTACTAAGCCTGGTGGATATGTAACTTGCAAGGCATTTTCTGATCCTGAAAATAACATTCATATTGAAATTAAGGATACAGGGATCGGCATTCTCCCGGAGCGGATTGAACATGTCACAAAGCCCTTTAATCAGGCGCATGAAAATGAGCTTTTAAATGAAGAAGGCACAGGGCTAGGCCTTTCCATTGTTGATAATCTTATTAATCTTCATGGTGGCCGATTTATTCTGGCAAGTGAATATGGTGTTGGAACCACTGCAACCTTTATCATACCCTCAGTCAGAATTGTCAGTTTTGGACAATTTCAGGAACTTAAAACTGGAAATAGATAAACGGCGCTTCCTTGGTTGATATGGCAACCAGAAAATAAAGTATGCCAACAATCAAACCAGACTGTATAACAACAGGAATTCTGCAATAAAATGACTTCCAGCCATAAGTCCAGTGCAGTGGCGTATAATGAAGAATTAAAGCAAGCACAAATATTACCACTCCAACCATATTAACAGGCAATGATGTGACTTCAAAATGTGTCATTGCCTTTGCATAGTGAATGGCACTGTCAAGTGACCCGCCACGGAATAGAAGCCTTGAAAAAGCAACCACATTAAATATCCAGAACCACTGTGCAGCAAGCCTTATACCTTGATATTCAGGTTCACTGATACCTTCAGCAGCCCTTTTATTACGTCTCCACCGCTCAAGCCCGACAAAGGTACCATGAAGGGTGCCATACAGAACAAAGTTCCAGCCAGCACCATGCCAAATACCAATGGCGATAAAAGTTACCATCAAATTAAAGTAAACATTTCCGTAACGTGAGCCACCAATTCCGAAGAACAGATAATCCCTGAAGAATGACGACATGGAAATATGCCAACGCTGCCAGAAATTGGATACACTGACCGCCTGATAAGGCCTGTTAAAGTTTATCTGAAGCTCATATCCAAGCGTTCTGGCAACCCCACGGGCGATATCGGTATAGCCGGAAAAATCCATATAAACCTGATAGCTGTATGCATATATAGCAACAAGCAAAAATAACGGTGAATAAAGTTCAGGGTTTGCAAATGCAGGATCAACAAAATGTACAGCGAGGACATCGGCAAAAGCAATTTTTTTAATAAATCCACGGATCATAAGAGCCACGCCGGTTTCCATTGAATCCGGTTCTTCCTTATGATCATTTTTAAGCTGGGGCAGAAAATGGGATGCCCTAACAATTGGTCCTGCGACAAGCTGAGGGAAAAAGGCCACAAACAAAGCAAAATCGCTGAAGCTCTCAACGGCTTCCGTTCTGCCTTTATAAATATCAAGTGTGTAACTAATGCTTTGGAAAGTATAAAAAGAAATACCAATAGGCAAAAGTACATTGAGCAATGGTATATTTACACTAAAGCCGAGCATAGTGAGCAGGTCATTCATGCTGTCAATAAAGAAATTGGCATATTTAAAATAGGCCAGAATAGCCATGCTGATAATAAGCGATAGCGCAAGCCAGCGTTTTTTAACACTGTCATCATCAGCATTCTGGATTTTTGGCCCTATATAATAATTTATAAATGTTATTGCCAGAATAAGACCACCAAACCGCCAATCCCAGCACATATAAAAGAAATAACTGGCAACCAGCAAAAACAGTTTTCTGAGTTCCGGAAATTTACCAAGTACAATTCTTGCGCCGAATAAAACAACAAGGAAAAAGCTGAGAAACTGGAATGACTGAAAAATCATTTTACGCCTCCATCGGAAAGAAGGTGATCCCTGTTTAATTCTTCAAGCATAAGATTAGCAACAAATTCAGATCCTTCAGCATTAAAGTGAATTGAATCGCCATAATACTGATGCCCACCCGGCACAAGCTGATCAAGTTTCAAGACAGGAATACCATATCCTCTGCTTATTTCTTCCATGATATTATTATGACGGTCATAGACGTCATGAAGTCCTTCAATGCTGAAACAACCATCTTTTGATCTGGAAAAAGCAGATAGTTCGTATTGCTCTTCTTCTGACATATCACGGGAATACGCACGGGGGTTGCGGACAACAAGCAAAGGCACATTGGCATTCTGAATTGATTTTAAAACCGATTCAAAACTATCCCGAAAAGGTTTTTCATTTAAACTTTTCGGATCTGTACTTTGCTCTACTTCTGGTCTGAGTTCGCGAAGTATGGCTGTATTTTTTACTAGTAGCTCAATTGAAAGCACCCACTTCGGCAAAGTTAAATTCAACAGACCATGGTTTTCCGGTGCAACACCGCCATCTTCACAATAAAGAGAAACATTATTAAAACCGCTGTAAAATATCACAAGATCAAGATCAAGGGGTTTAAGAACTTTCTCAAAAAGCTGTTGCTGATCTGCGAAATAATATCCGGCTATACCACCATTAATCACATTGATCTTTTTATCTGGAAACTGTGCCTGAAGATCCGCCTGAAGCCGATATGGAATAGTATCTTCATTGACCGGATTAATCATTCCCATCACGGATGATGCACCAAGCATAGCAATACGAATTTCATTATCCTGCTTTTTTGTCTGAATTTCAGGGCTTCTTAGCCCAAGGGAATTTGAGCGCACCACGCGGTGTCCTTCATCCACATCTATATTGGGTTGAATAAGCTTTAGTTGATAATCCTCATTAAAATAATAAATGCTTCCATCATCTATTGTCTCAACCGAAGCTTCGTCACCTCCTTTCATATAAGCTCTAAACTGCAAAGCAGCCTCGGCTCCTGACAGCATTAATATTGCCAGTATAAAAGATATCCAAACTTTTCGATTTCCGCGAGAAGAGATATAATCTGACTTATTCAATTAAATACGCCTTTATAATAATTTTTTTCTAATATAAACGTATATTATTAAAAAAATAATTAATTCAGACTTTTAGAGACAATTTCATAGACATGTTTCGAAAGGTTTTCCTGCTTTAAAATATCTTCCAGCGTTTTTACCATCAATTTCTGCCTATCTGCGTCAAATGCTTTCCAGCGTGTCAATTGCTTTGCCAGCCCTGCCGCAATATGCGGATTGAGCGGATCAAGCGCTTTGATATTCCGTGCAAGAAACTGATAGCCCCTACCTGACTTATCATGGAAGGATACCTGATTAAGGGCACAAAACACACTGATCAGAGACCTTACCCTATTGGGCATTTTCAAATCAAAATCAGCATGACTGTTCAGAAATTCCACCTGATCCAATACATCACTTCGAGATGACAATGCCTGGGCACTGAACCATTTATCAAGCACAAGCTGATCATGATGCCATTTATCATAAAATTTTGTAATCGCTTCTTCCCGGCCTTCAACATTACTATCCACCAGATAGGTAAAAGCAGCAATTTCATCTGTCATATTTGTCGCAGAATGGAACTGTTCGTTGCAGATTTTTACAATATTCTTATCAGCAATCTCCATCAGATAGCCAAGCACCATATTTTTTAAACGCCGACGCCCTGTGGCATTCGAATTATATTCGTATTGTTCATTGGTTTGACACTCATTATAGATTCGCAGCAAATCATCCTTGAGCGCCTTAGCCATTGATCCGATGAGATGTTTTCTAGACCAATGAATGCCATCAACATCAACCGGGCTTTTCTGCTGACCCAGCAATCCTTCAGAAGGAAGGCTCAACATTTCCCCAATAAATGCTCTGTCAATTTTTTTATCATTCAGCACCAGACGCATGGCATTTATAAATGATCCGTCAACCATTGGGGCGCGCCCCTGTTTCTGGTCCTCAATCATTTTCATGATAATATCAGTGGATATCTCCTGTACCACTTCCCAGCGGTTAAAACTGTCACTGTCATGCTCGATCAAAAATATTTGTTCTTCACGGCTTAAGTTGCTTTTAAGTTTAACTGGTGCTGAAAACCCTCTTAGGAGAGACGGAACCGGTTTCTCATTTATATTTTTAAAATAAAATGTCTGTCTTTCTTCTTTCAGGTTTATAAGGTCTGTACCTCCTGGGAGCATTTCCCTACCTTCCTTATCAAGTAGTCCCAGCTCAATTGGAATATGCATTGGCTTTTTATTTTGCTGACCTGGCGTATCCGGCACAAACTGTGCTATCGTTAATTCATAGCTTTTGGCCACCTCATCATATTTTCCGGCGGCAGTAAGCTCCGGTGTCCCCGCCTGACTGTACCAGAGACGAAACTGGCCAAGATCAACGCCTGAACCATCCTCCATGGCCCGGACAAAATCTTCACAGGTTACGGCCTGTCCATCATGTCTTTCAAAATAAAGATCAACACCTTTCCTGTATTTTTCCGGCCCCAGCAGCCTGTGAATCATCCGGATCACTTCGGACCCTTTTTCATAGACAGTCATCGTATAGAAATTATTGATTTCAATATAAGATTCAGGACGAACTGGATGAGCCATAGGCCCACTGTCTTCTGCAAACTGGTGCTGGCGAAGGCTACGCACCTCATCAATACGACAGACTGCACGACTACCCATATCAGCTGAAAATTCATGATCGCGAAACACGGTTAGGCCTTCTTTCAGGCTTAACTGAAACCAGTCGCGGCAGGTTACCCGATTTCCGGTCCAATTATGGAAATATTCATGTGCAACAACTTTTTCAACAAATGAAAAGTCAGTATCAGTTGCCGTTTCCGCCTTAGCCAAAATACATTTGGTATTAAATATATTAAGACTTTTATTTTCCATGGCACCCATATTGAAATGGCTAACCGCCACGATATTAAAAATATCCAGATCATATTCCAGCCCGTAAACATCCTCATCCCATTTCATGGACGCTTTCAGCGATTTCATCGCATGGGAACATTTATCCAGGTCATCTTTTTCTACATAAATCCGTAAAGTCACATCAGTACCGCTTTTGGTGATAAAATGATCTTCCAGATAGTCAAGGTTGCCGCCTACAAGGGCAAAAAGATAGCATGGCTTCGGAAAAGGATCATGCCAGACAACGAAATGGCGGCCATTTTCAATCTCACCCGCTTCTATCTGGTTACCATTTGACAAGAGTACCGGATATTTGTTCTTGTCTGCTTCAATGCGAACCTTATAAATCGCCATAACGTCAGGGCGGTCGATAAAATAAGTAATTCGGCGAAAACCCTGTGCCTCACACTGGGTGCAGAACATTCCATTTGACATATAAAGACCCTCAAGGGCTGTATTTGCAGCGGGGTCAATATCATTTACAATAACCAGATCGAATTCTTCCGGTACATTCTCTATTGTTAAATAGTCAGCGTTAAGCTCGTAAGGAATTTTTTTCCCGTCTAGCAGGATAGAAACAAGCTTTAAATTTGAACCATTAAGAATTAGCGGTACATCATTGCCCCCTTGACGATTAATATGCATTCGTGACGTCACATGGGTCACATCATCATGAAGATCAAAATCAAGTTCTACGGTTTTAATTAAAAAATCAGGTTTCTTATAATCGGAGAGATATTTTGTTTTTGGCGCATCAGATTTCGCCACAGTCTTTGACATGCTTATTCTTTCTTAAACTTCACTTTTTATGTTAACAACAACCCTGACTTGGATTCGTCGTTATTCGTTTTATGCCTGCTTTGCTTTCCTCCGGCTTTCGTTCGGATAAGCCACAACAGCCTCCTTTGAAGGGAATATCATCAGTAACTTCCACATGGGGTTCTATGGTGATCATTTGATCATTATAGGGTTCCATCTGCATTTTATTAAAGAGTTTATCACTAACGGCCATCCTTTTACCGCGTGGGAATTTATTCCCGGCTTCATCGATAACCTCTTTCCAGGGTCCTTTATACATGACGGCCTGGTTTTTATCAAAGGATACTGCATCATCACCTTTCCACGCCAGAATAGTCATTGATCGATATTCAATACCTTCAACAATTTGCCATGGCTCTTTATCAAATTTATCGATGTTGACACCATAAAAGCCAACCTCTTCCAAAAGACGGCCAAATTCATATTCCTGAAATGCTCCTGAAATACAGCCGCTCCAAAGCTTTTCATCATTTTTTAAATGATCCGGCGAAACTTCATCAGATACGATATCTGAAATGGCAATTCTGCCACCAACCTTAAGGACGCGGTACATTTCTTTAAAGAGCTGTTTTTTTTCATTATCCGAAACAAGATTAAGAACACAGTTACTGACTATTATATCAATGCTTCCATCGGCAATCATCGGGGATCTTTCCCCAAATTCCTGAATTTTCTTCTTCAGGTCACCATAACTTTCACTATCATGAACCGGATTTTCACGTAAATATTCATCGACCAGCCCCATGTCAGTTTTCAGGTCCTGAATATTGCCTTTTTTAAACTCAACATTGGCATACCCTATTTCCTTGGCGACAATCGGTGCATTTCTGCGCGCCAGATCAAGCATATCATCCGTCATGTCAACACCGATCACGCGCCCTTTCTTACCAACCACCTGCGATGCTATGAAACAGATTTTACCGCCACCTGATCCAAGATCAAGAACCACGTCACCTTCACGCACATACTGGGACGGATCACCGCATCCGTAATCCTTTTCTATCACTTCATTTGGAATAATTTTTAAATATTCGGTATTATAGTCAACAGGACAGCAAAGCTCAGCCTGACGTTCGTTGGCACCCTCAGCATAACGCTTCTGGACCGAGGCGGTAATTTTCATATCCATGAATATTTCTCACATTAAATATCGGGTCTGTTGGGCAGAATAATGGATACTGCCCCCTTACGACAATCAATTTATTGTGAAATATGAATTTAAATTTGTAATACTGATTAAGCAGCTAAAATACGCTCGACTTCATCAACAAGATCACGTAAGTGAAACGGTTTTTGAAGCAGTTTTGAATTTGGAGGACGTTCTGAACTGCGGTCCATGGCAACGGCAGCGAATCCGGTAATAAACATGACAGGCAGGTCTTCATACATTTTAGTCGCCCGCCGGGCAAGTTCAATCCCGTCCATACCCGGCATCACAATGTCGGTAAGAAGCAAATCAAACCGACCTGATGATAGATGCGGCATAGCTTCAATACCATGGGAAACTGTAACCACTTCATATCCTGCTTTGGTTAATGACCGCGACAGGAAATTACGCATTGTATCATCATCTTCCGCCAATAATATTCTTTGCAAAATATGTCACCCTCTAAAAAATTATACTTTTCTTTTTTTACCTTATAAGCATGACGAGTTTAATTATTCGTAAAGTTTATAGGTAAAAGATGCTTTTTTCTGTTTTTTTATTCATTCTTCCTATAGCCTGTAACCTATACATTATACAGGATCTTTATAAAAAACGACTATATGAAATTATATTCCGTAAATAAGGCAAACCCAAAAACAAATAATATTCTTTATAACTGCCCCCATAGCGGTGAAGAATTTCCTTCCGAATTTTTAAATCTGATTGATATCGACAAACAGACACTGCTTTTGTCAGGAGACAGTTTTGTTGATAAACTTTTTGATGAAGTTGTCAATAACGGCTCACAATTATTTAAAAATCATTTTGGCCGCAGTTTTATTGACACCAACAGATCAGCATATGAACTTGATCCTACAATGTTTTATGGAAATATATCTTCGCCGCTTCTTTCAGAAAGTGCAAAAGTAAAACTGGGTTATGGTTCCATTGCCAGACTGGCCTATAATAGAAAAGAAATCTATAAAGACAAAATCCCTTTTTCATATGCCCAGAAGGTTATTGAACAATATTATAATCCTGTACATGAAAAACTCGGCAGTCTAATAAATGAAGATCATGAAAAATTCGGCTATTCACTGCTGGTTGACTGCCATTCTATGCCATCCTATGAATTTCTTGACCATAAGATATCCTCTACTAAACAACCCGATATAATTCTGGGTGATTTACACGGTACAAGCTGCCACAGCGCTATTACGCACTTTGTGACTAATCATTTTAAGAAATATGACTTAACTGTCGCTCATAACACACCTTTTGCCGGTGGTTATAACACGAATCATTATTCTGATCCTGCTTCTAACCGCCATGCTATTCAGATTGAAATTAAAAAGTCACTTTATATGGATGAAAAAAACCGGTCACTTAATAAATATTTTGAGCCATTGAAAATAATAATAAGTGCACTTTGCTATCATCTTGATGAAAATATTAATGCGCTCATCAGTCAAAATGGTGTCACCAAATAAAAATGGCCATCCTGAAATTCAGGATGGCCCAAGTTTAGGGAGGAAATGCTCTGTTGAGCGGTTACAAGGTTCCTACACCTAGAACCCTGTACTTACATAGATAAGAATTATTTCCCGGATTGCAAGCCTAAATTTCTCATTATTTTACAATAACTTAAGCATAACATTAATATCACACTGTGGCTTTTATGCAACAATCTTAAATTATACTTTTATCCTTATAATTCAAATAGTTATCTTTTATTTCATGTTAAATGCCACATAATTACCACTATCAATTTTTTGTGATCTTACGCACATTTTTTGTCGATTTAAATGTTCAAAGGACGAAAAAAATTATTCCTGACAAAATGTATGTTGTTCATCGAGTCCAATTCCTATAATTTTATCTTGTTAAAATATGCTGGGAAGAAAAGATACAAGTGCTTGATTTCAATAACCCAATTGTCATGTTGATGGTCCTGCCCTGCCTGATAACTGTTATCGGGCATGCTCTATTTCGTTTTTTTGCCGGTGAAGGACTTGGTCATACGCTTGCAAATTCCTCTTTGATTATTGCCTTTATAGTCACTCTGATACTTTTTTACGGGATCCCGACATTACCAATTCGCACCAATACAGACCAATTATTTTTCATTTGCCTGATTTCGCTATGCTTTGGCTTTCTACAGGACCGATATCCAAAAATCAGCTTTCTTTCACCGCAGATCCATATCGCCCTTATGATTCTGGTTGTGTTCTGGATATATTCGAATAATGGTGCATTCCCGGTTATTCGGGCGGATATATTTTCACTCGCCTATATTACAATAATCTCAATCATCCTGTTTTTAAAGTTAGAAGAAATTCAATATAATGATCTTCAGGCGCCTGTCGCATTATTCTGGACGGCAGTCGGGCTTTATGTTGTGGCTAAAGGGTCAAACATTCCACTCAGTGAAAATATCATGATGATTTTAATCGCGTCTCTTGGAACTTATCTGATCCTGAATTTTCCAAGGCCCAAATTTACTTTCGGTGCTTCGGCCCTTTATCCGGGCTATCTGATAATTTTAAGTGTTGCAATGCAGATGTTTAATGTTGACCCAAGTCTTGCCTTTTCATTGATTATTCTGACAGCGATTTTCTATACTGAGAATATCATAAACCTGCTGCCTAATGATTATGCCACACCACTGATCAGGCTTGTTTTGCCTGGGTTTCCTATAGGTTTCGCCTGGCTGTTCTCTTAAGTTTGCAATTGATAAAATGACCTGATAGGCTCAATTCCATATCATTCGGAGGGGCCGATTCATGAAATATATTTTTACTGTACTCGCAGTTTTTCTTACCAGCATCAATGCAAATGCCAAAACCATGACAATGGTCGACATGCTTAATGTTCCCAGCGTCAGGGACGTAAAGATTTCACCTGATGGAAAAAACATCCTATTTGAAAAGCGGCAGGCTGACTGGCAAAAAAATACTGAAATATCAACCATCTGGCTCGCATCTCTTGACGGCAGCAGACTTTTACAGGTGACATCTGAAAATTGGAATACCACATCTGCCCGCTGGTCACCGGACGGCAGTAAAATTATATTTTTAAGCAGTCGCGGTGATGACAAAACCAATCAAATATATTTAATGCCATCAAATGGCGGTGAAGCCGAGCGGTTTTCAAGCCATTTGACAGGAATAACTTCGCTTGAATGGTCAGCAGATGGCAAGGAAATATTTTTTCTGGCTCGTGATGAGCAGGATAATGATGAGAAAAACCGTGAAGAAAAAAAAGATGATATTTTCAAGTTTGAACAAAATTATCAACAACGCCACCTTTGGAAAATTTCTCTCATCAATGGTGAAGAAAGCCGTATTACCAGCGGTGATTACAGTATAAACAGGTTTGATTTATCCCGTGACGGTAAGCGTATCGTTTTTCATAAAGCCCCAAACCCGCTACTTGATGCTGACCTTGACGCAGAAATCTGGACTATGGACATTGACGGCAGCAACCAAAAAAGAATTACCAATAATAAAAATCCTGAAATCGGGGCCGAACTGTCACCGGATAATAAAACAATTCTCTATCTATCCTTGACTGATGAAAATGATCAGCCCTATTTTGAAAGTAATCTGTTTATTGTTCCTGCAAATGGCGGTGAAATAAAACAGCTTTTAGGCAGTTTTGATCATGATATTCAGGATGCTCACTGGTCAAAAGACGGCAAAAGCATTTATTTTAAAGCGAACCTTGGTGTCCATAATGAAATTTTCAGCGTAAGTCTTTCAGACAGAAAAATAACCCAGTTGACGGACGGCAAACATACGGTTTCTAACTGGCAATATGACCCGAAGACAAACCGTCATATTTTGTCATTAAGAACCGCACATAATAACGGGGATTTTTGGTATATTGATAATGGGGCGCTTAAAAAAATAACGGCCATTTTTGATCATCTGGAAAAGGATTTTGAGCTGCCCAAACAGGATGTGGTTCAGTGGAAAGGCGACGATGGTGTTACAGTCGAAGGAACAATTATTTATCCGAATGGCTATAAAAAAGGACACCGATATCCATTGGTCGTTCAAACCCATGGTGGTCCGCGTTCTTCTGATCAGTGGGGAATATATAGCCCGACCTCCTATGCCACAGTACTTGCAGCAAACGGTTATGTCATTTTAAGACCAAACTACCGTGGAAGTCTGGGGTATGGCGATGCTTTTGTTCGTGATATGGTCGGTCATTATTTCAATCAGTCACATCTGGATGTCATGGCGGGCATTGATTATCTAATTGATCAGGGAATTGCTGACGGGGATCAACTGGTCAAAATGGGTTATAGTGCTGGCGGACATATGACCAACAAACTGATTACCTTTACCGATAGATTTAAAGCCGCATCATCCGCCGCAGGCACCGCCAACTGGATATCCATGTACAGTCAATCCGACACCCGGATTTACCGTACACCATGGTTTGGCGGCACCCCATGGCAGAAAGATGCCCCTATCGACAGCTATTGGGATAATTCACCACTTAAGGATATATCAAATGTCAAAACGCCGACTTTGATTATCGTCGGTGGCGCCGATACCCGTGTTCCGCAACAGCAATCTATCGAACTTTACCGCGCCCTGAAATCAAACGGGGTGGATACGGACCTTTATATTGTTCCACGCGAAAACCATATCTGGAAAGAGCTCAGACATTATCTTGGTAAAATGAATGTTGAAATGTCCTGGTTTGAAAGATATGTCAAAAACCGTAATTTTGAATGGGAAAAAGCCCCCGAATAACAGGCTTTATCAGTCTATATTCAATTATTTTCCGGTTTAAATGGACTTGTCATAAAGAATCTCTATACTGCGCGCACTTTAACTCAGGCATCAAAGATAGAGAGCCACCATTATGACCTTACGCAATATTGCCATTATTGCCCACGTTGACCACGGCAAAACAACACTTGTCGACGCCATGTTCAAACAAAGCGGAATGTACCGCGACAATGAACAAGTCGAAGAATGCGCCATGGACAGCAACGACATCGAAAAAGAACGTGGCATTACCATTTTTGCCAAATGCACAGCTGTCGATTGGGGTGATCACCGCATCAATATTGTTGATACGCCCGGCCACGCCGACTTTGGCGGTGAGGTTGAACGGATATTAAGCATGGTGGATGGTGTCATTCTGCTGGTGGACAGCGCCGAAGGGCCGATGCCGCAGACAAAATTCGTGACCGGTAAGGCACTTGCCCTTGGCCTTAAGCCCATAGTAGTCATTAATAAAATTGACAAACCGGACCGCCGTCCCGATGAAGTCCATGACGAGATTTTTGACCTGTTCGTCAGTCTTGACGCCAATGATGAACAGCTCGATTTTCCAATGCTTTATTCCTCTGGCCGCGATGGCTGGGCCTCCCTTGATCTAGATGGTCTGCGGGAAAATCTTGATCCGCTTTTTGAAACGCTGATTAATTATTATGAAAAACCGGCCATGCGGACTAAGGAAATTATTGATCAGCCCTTTACCATGCTGGCGACACTCCTTGACCGTGATAATTTCATGGGCCGGGTGCTTACCGGCCGTGTCCAGACCGGGAAAGTAAAAGTGAACGACCCGATCAAGGTGATCAATCAGGCGGGGGACGTGGTTGAAACGGCCCGCGCCACCAAACTTATGTCATTCGAGGGCCTTGAGCGCGTTCCGGTTGAAGAGGCCATTGCCGGTGATATTATTGCCATTGCCGGACTTTCCATTGGTACGGTTGCAGATACCATCTGTGCCCCATCAGTTAGCCAGCCATTACAGGCACAACCGATTGATCCACCGACATTGTCGATGCGTTTTTCCGTCAATGACAGCCCGCTTGCCGGACGTGAAGGTACCAAAGTTACATCACGTATGATCCGCGACCGCCTTGAGCGCGAAGCAGAGGGCAATGTCGCCGTAAAAATCACCGAAAGTGAAACAAAGGACAGTTTTGATGTTGCAGGACGCGGCGAGCTTCAGCTGGGCGTCCTGATTGAAACCATGCGCAGAGAGGGTTTTGAGCTTTCCATATCCCGCCCAAGGGTTCTTTACCAACAGGACGAAAATGGCGCCCGAACAGAACCATACGAAGAAGTCGTGATTGATGTGGACGAGGAATATTCAGGGGTTGTCGTAGAAAAAATGGCAGAGCGCAAAGCGGAAATGACCGATATGCGTTCCTCCGGGGCAGGAAAAACCAGAATTACATTCATCGCCCCGTCACGTGGCCTGATTGGTTATCATGGTGAATTTCTGACCGATACCCGTGGTACAGGCATCATGAACCGTACTTATCACAGCTATGGCCCCTATAAAGGCCCAATACAGGGTCGCCGGGTAGGCGTTCTGATCAGTATGGGTATGGGCAAAGCGGTTGCATACGCCCTTTGGGGACTTGAAGACCGCGGTGTCATTATGATTGACCCACAGGAAGAAGTTTATGAAGGCATGATTATCGGCGAACATTCAAGATCAAACGATCTTGATGTAAACGTGCTTAAAGGAAAGCAATTGACCAATATTCGTGCAGCAGGGAAAGATGATGCCATCAAGCTTACCACCCCGCGCAGATTGACCCTTGAGCAGGCCATTGCCTATATCCAGGATGATGAGCTGGTGGAAGTAACGCCGAAAAGCATACGTTTAAGAAAGCGTTTTCTTATTCCGCATGAAAGAAAGAAAGCAGCAAGAGCAGCAAACCAATAGCAAATCCTTTGTAAAGTTAATATTGAATTAATCTCTTTATCCTAAACTATTAGAATAGTTTTAAACGGGTAGTATGGGGATTAAAATTTTGATAATTGGTTACCTAAAAAAACTGATTTCTATTCAGGCAAGATCAGATTTATTTATTATTTTTCTTGCATTCATTTGTTGTTGTTCCTCAGAAACCTTATCTCAGACGAACAGAAATTCAGAAAAATTTGTTTTATCCGAAGAGGAACAGTTATGGGTTTCCCAGCATCCTGTTGTCCGTGTAACAAATCAAATGGACTGGGCGCCAATTGATTTTGTCCAGGGCGGTGAAGCCACGGGGTTTTCCATTGATTATCTAAATCTGGTTCTGCAAAATGTTGGACTTCGTGCAGAATACATAAACGGTTACAGTTGGGACGAATTACATAAGCAAACTGAAGAAAAAAAATTGATCTTATCCACAGTCTGATCGAAACAGATGAACGGGATAAATATTTTCTTTTCTCAAAACCGTATCTGAATATTTCGCTTGGTTATTTTGCTAAAAAAGGAAGCGAAAGAATAAGGTCACCTTTCGACCTCACAGGTAAAACCGTCGGTGTTATCAGCACGTCAGGTACTGAGGCAACCTATAAATCGAATTATCCGAACATAAAGCTTGTCAATTATTCCAATATTTTAGAAGCGCTCATAGCCCTTTCAAGCGGAACCATTGATTTATATGTTGGACGCATTCCCGTTGTTAATTATACAATTAACAAAAACTTCATGGCTGATCTGGAACTTGTTGGTGATGTAATATTGCCAGCCTCCACTCCCGCCAACCAGGTGCGTCTGGCAACAAGGAATGATCTTCCCATCCTTCTTTCAATTCTTGAAAAAGGTATGGCTGCTGTGACTGACGATGAATATAATATGATCGTCAACAAATGGCAGGCAAGGTCCACACAAAATCAGATAGTTAGTCTTACAGACGAGGAAAAGGACTGGCTTAAAAAAAACAATACCATACGTGTATCAACAGTTCCGAATTTAACACCGCTTGAATTTATTACGGAGGATGGAAAAATAAGTGGTATTACCGGTTCCTATCTAGACAAAATCTCCGAGATGCTGGGCGTACGTTTTATCTGGGCCGGAAACCGGAACTGGCCCGAAGGCTTTGAAATGATTAAAACTCAGGATGCCGATATTATTTCTGCAGCAAGCGTTACGCCGGAACGAAGCAGATACTTAAACTTTAGCGATCCTTATTTATCTCTGACCAATATGATTCTTTCAAAAAACAAGAATTCAACTTATACAACAATGGATGATCTTAAAGGCAAAACCATTGCACAGGTTAAAGGATTTGCTGTAACGGCATTTATAAAACAGGACTATCCGGAAATTAATGTTGTCGAAGTAGAGACAATCAGAGACGCTCTTAACCTCATAGAACAAAATAAGGCCGAGGCATTTATAGGAAGCATCATGGTTGCCTCTCCTATAATGGCGGAAGAGGGAATAGATGACATTGTTACGGTTGGTGAATCTCCATACAAAATAGAGGAAACAATCGGTATAAGATCTGACCTTACTTTACTGACCAGTGCAATTGACAAGGCGATTAATGCTATTTCTGCCATGGAAAAAACAGCTATAAATCACCAATGGATGTCCCTCAAACCTCAGCCAAAACAGAATTACACTCCAATTATAGTAATCGCCGGATTGTTGATATTTATTACAATAATTATTCTGATTTGGAATGCCGGCCTGCGTCGCGAAGTTAGTCGCCGCATAATAATTGAGAGAGAATTAAAAAAATCACAAAAAGAGGCCGAACTGGCCAACACGGCAAAATCAGCTTTCCTCGCAAATATGAGCCATGAAATCAGAACCCCGTTAAATGCGATTATCGGATTTTCTGAATTTATCAACTCAGGCATTTATGGCGAAATTAAGCAACCCAAATATAAAGAATATTTATTAGATATCATTAGCAGCAGCAGGCATTTGGCAACTGTCATTGATGACATACTGGATCTTTCAAAAATCGAAGCTGGAAAACTTCAGTTGGTTGAAAAAGAATTTGATCTCAACAATTGTATTGCAGATGCACTTAAAATGGTACAACCGATCGCAAATTCAAAAAATATAAAACTAAGTTATAGCAGAAACTCAGTTATTTTTCAGGGGGATAACAATGCTCTTAAAAGAGTAATCATAAATTTATTGTCAAACGCTATAAAATTTACAAATGCAGGTGGGAAAGTAGATTGCATGCTCAACCAACTATCGGACGGTTCCGTAAAAATCAAAATCTCGGACACCGGTATTGGCATTCCGGCAGACAGGATTGAACAGGTCAAAAATCCTTTCGAACAAATTGAAAATTCTTTTGATATAAATGAGGAAGGCACCGGTCTTGGACTTTCAATCGTTCAAAAATTAACCGAATTGCATGGCGGCAATTTCACCTTGGAAAGTGAGCTTGGTATCGGTACGGTTGCTACGATCATATTACCCGAGTCCAGAGTCATCATCAAAAAATTTGAGCATCGCTTAACCAGTTAAAATTAATTTGTGCCATAATTAAACAACAGATAAATTATGATAATCCTTTACCGATCATTAACTGGCTATTGGTATATTGATTGCCTAAGTTCATTAGCCGAATGAGGAAAAAATGACCCATTTTTTATCGTCTGACCAGAACCCTAATGGCCACAAGCTTGAAGACGTTCTGAGAAAAGTAAGAAACGATATTATCTATCGTGCCACAAAAATTATGGATGACAGCAGACCGGAAGCCCAGCATGTTCTGAACAACAACATTGAAATATTGGGAATGCTGGCAAAATCAATCAGTCTTGCCGAGGACAGCACAATGGTGCTTAACAAAAGCTTCGGCACCAGCCAAAGCGGCTCACCCCGCATAGGCAAGGAATAAACATCCTTCCCTCCTTGACAAATATCTTAAAATCCTTGAAACACAGAATACAGTTTCAGGGATTTTATTATGAATGATCAGGACGATCTGAAAATATATACAGACTTTATGCATGAGCTTGCCAATGCTGCGGCAGCTGTAAGTCTGAAATATTTCAAAAAACATATAGACGTTGAAAGTAAAGGATCAAAACTCGGTACAAGTTTCGATCCTGTCACGATCGCTGATCAAAACACTGAAAAAGCCATTCGTGAACTGATCCGCCTACGCTTTCCCAATCATAATATCAGAGGCGAAGAACAGGCAGAAGAACAGAAAGGCAGTAACTTTACATGGGTGATTGACCCGATTGACGGCACCCGCGCCTATATTACCGGCATTCCCACCTGGGCAACACTCGTGTCCCTTCATGACGGTCATAAACCGATCGTCGGCCTGCTGGATCAGCCCTATTTAAAAGAACGCTATATTGGAACCGCAAACGCGACATTCTTTAACGGTACTAAAATCTCTGCCCGGCCATGTGACGATATTTTCAAGGCAACGATCTCAACCACAGACCCGTTGCAGTTATTTAATGGTCCCGTTGAACAGGATGCTTTTTTCCGTGTGGCGTCACGGGCAAAAATGATGCGAAACGGTTATGATAGTTATGCTTACGCGATGATTGCTGCCGGCTTTATCGACATCGTTATCGAAAGCGGCCTAGAACCCCATGATATCCAGGCGCTCATCCCGATTATTGAGGGCGCAGGCGGCATAGTCACCAACTGGCAGGGCGAACCCTGCGATAAAGGCGGTCAGGTCCTTGCTTGCGGTGATAAGCGTCTGCATGAACAGGTCGTCAAACTGCTTAACATCACGACAAGTGATTTATAAATATTCCATCCCGGCCAAAAATACCTGCACGGCCATAATAATCACAATCACCGAACCGATCGTATAAAATGTGGCGCGCACTTCATGGGTCTGTTTGGTGGCATAGACAATCGTGTGTATTAGCCTCGTGGTTACAAAGCCATAATACATAATCTGCGCCATCATCAAAGTTGGACCAATCACCACATAAAGCAGCCCGATTGCAAGAAAGGCCGGAATATTTTCAAGGTCGTTGCGGTGAAGCCGGCGCGAGCGATCAACATAATCATTGAGTTCAAGTTGCTCCGGTTTCGGATCCTTATTGATAAGACCCACCTGAATATCTTCCGGGCTTACAAGCCCTGAATTACTTTTAAGCATCCTGTAAACAGTCATCCAGCCCTGCCCCATAATTTTCAGAACCATAATGGCGGCCGCAATCATATAGTTAACAAAAACCGGGTTTTCCAGTGTAAAAGCATTCATTTTTCTATCCCTCCTAAAATGCCCAGAAAAAATCCTACGCCTAAATTTTAAACCCGTCCACAAAATTGAATTTTTTGTATGATTAAAGTGTAAAGAGTAATTTGACTATTCCGTAAATTATCATTAGCGTGAATTAAGTATATTCGGGAGAGAAAAATGAGCAGGTTATATCAAGTTGCATTGGCTTTACTGTTAACTTTTTCCATGATCGCTTGTGATAATAATATTGATAAAAGCAGAAATTTTTCCGATGTGACTATTCTTTATGGCGATGTTGTAACAATGAACGACAATACGCCTTCTGCAGAAGCGGTTGCCATAAAAGACAATAAAATCATTGCCGTTGGTAACAAGCGAGAAATTATTGACGATTATCCCGGCGCCCGTTTAGCTGATTTTACCGGAAAAACAATTTTACCGGGTTTCATTGACAGTCACACCCACATTGTCAATATGGGGCTTGAGAAAATTAAAGTTGATCTATCAGACACCAAAACGGTAGCTGAAATGATCAACCGGGTTAAAGAATATTATCCAAACCCAAAACCCGGCCAATGGCTTTTGGGTAAAGGGTGGGACGAAGCCGTTTGGGCCACTATCGGATATCCGGATAAAATGCTGCTTGATGAAGCCTTTCCGGATAATCCTGTGCATCTGGAGGCTTTACATACTTTTGCCAGCCTTTTTAATCAGAAAGCATTTGAGGCCGCTGAAATTTCTGATGATATAGAAGATAAAAATTTTCTTCGGCGTGAGGACGGTACCCTAAGTGGCACTGTACTTGACAAGGCGCAGGAAATAGTCAGGGACGCAATCCCGAAACCAACTATTCAACAACTTAAAACAGCAATTCTTACCAGTACAGATATTATGGCAAAAGCCGGACTGACCGCCGTGCATGAAGCCAATGTAAGCCGTGACAGTATGACGGCTTTCGAACAACTCGCCGCAGAAGGAAAACTGCCAATCCGTATTTATGGAATGGTCGACGGAGTTGACCCGGTTCTGACACGTGAATGGCTTGAAATGGGACCTAAAATTGATAAAAACAATTTTTATACAGTTAGGTCCATAAAAGTATTTTATGATGGCTCACTTGGATCACGAACAGCCCTCATGCAAGATGGATATTCTGATGACCCAGAAGCCAATAATAAAATAATGACACTTGATAAAGTATATTTTGATCAACTAGTCACGGACGCTGCAGAAAGAGGGTTTCAGATGATCGTCCACGCCATCGGCGATAAGGCCAATGATGAGGTAGTTGACAGTTATGCTGCCATTTTAAAAAACCACCCCGGGTATGATCATCGCTACCGCATTGAACATGCACAGGTTGTTTTGCCAAGCTTTTATCAAAAAGCTGCACAGAACAACATTATAGCCAGTATGGAACCGGCACATGCTCTGGATGACAGTGCCTGGGCCAAAGCCCGGGTTGGACCGGAACGTATTCATAATGCCTATGCCTGGAAAAATATGCTGGATAACAATGTAAAGCTGATATTCAACAGCGACTTACCTGCTGCAACGTGGCGCATTCAGGATATTATGTATTACGCCGTTAACCGTCGCAAACTGGACGGCGGTGAGCCATGGTATCCAGATCAGGCCGTGTCAATAAAGGATGCCTTGAAAGCGATGACAATTGATTCAGCCTATGCCGGGTTTATGGATGATACCACCGGATCAATTGAAGCCGGCAAGCTTGCTGATTTCACAATCCTTGATCAAAACCCTGTTAAAATTGATCCTTTAAGGCTGAACGATATCAATGTCGTTGAAGTTTGGGTAGATGGTAAAAAAGTCGAATTTTAAATCACAAAAAATTTCACAATTTTATCCAGCACCCTGTCCCTGATTGGGTCGATTTCACGGTACATTTCATGACGGGAACTGGCGATGGTTTCAATTTTGATATTTTTAGCATCTTTTAAAATATGTAGTGTGGTTTCATTCTTGACCACAAATTCCTCTTCTGCCAGCAATACCAGTACCGGTATCTTTATAGCAGATACATAACCCGGTGACTGAATGATTTTAAAGCTCTTGATAACGCCTGCGAGCCAGCCGTAAGTCACGCCGCCGATAAATAGATCAGGGTTTTGATCTATTGCCTGCTCTGCCCAATTATATCTCTTCCTGTCATGGGTCAGCTGATTAAAGGCGGTTTTATGATCAATCATGCTCCTGTTTCTGGGCTGCCCCGGCGCAAAAAATGATGAAAATCCAAGCAGGTTGGCCAGTTTAAAATAAATTTTTGCAAGCCCGGCAATCCGTGTGGAACTGGCAACCAGATCAAAAAAAGGCACAAGTAAAATGGCCCGCTTGAACACACCGGGATAATCATGCAAGTGCCGAAAGCCAATCTGCCCTCCCATGGAGTGGGCAATTAAATAAAGTGGGCTATTCTTTAACGCCGGTTTTATTATCTCTTCAACAATCTGGTTCATATCCCGGACCAGAGCACCAAAATCGGGATTATGACTTTTAAGCGGATTATTTAAAATTCGCCCGGAAAGCCCCTGTCCTCTGTGGTCATAAGCATATACCGAAAAGCCACGCGCCTGAAGCGATTCTATAAACTCAGTATATTTCTCAATAAATTCCCGGTGCCCACTCACCAGCAGAATTGCGCCTTTTTCCTCATGTTCAGATGGGAAATGGCCGACCCGCAGCCGCATGCCATCCTGTACGTCAAAAAAACGCAAAGTGCCATTTTTCGGCAGGAATTTATTTTTAAGTGCCTGATCCATTATTTACTTTTACCCTTCCAAAAAATAAAGCACAATGCCTGATTAAACTGTCACAATCTCTGAACAGAAAATAACTAAAAGAAAGGATTTAAACATGGCCACAATATTGGTGCGCTATCACCTGTCCAATGTTCCACCCCGCTCAGAAGTCATGGATATCATGATGCAGTCAGCACAAAATAAATTCAAAGATTTGCCCCATCTTCACAGCAAACAATTTTGCTATGATGAAAAAACCGGAGACGGCCTTTCCGTATATTTATGGGATTCACGTGCCAACGCCGAGGCTTTTTTTACAAAAGAATTTATAGATAACTTCACGAAAAAGTTCGGGGCCGTACCGTCACTTGAATATAAGGACACATTACTGACAGTGGATAATCGACTTGGCGATATTCTCGTTGAGGAATAAGAATAAAGGTCGCCTTTTTCATTAAATTTTAACAAGAAACTCCTTGAAATAGAGTGGCAAAATCACTATTTTACAATCATTCTAATGATTATCAAAAAATCACTCGCACATAAAAATGGAGATCATAATGTCGCTAATAAATAAGCAAGCCCCGGACTTTACTGCTCAGGCCGTCATGGAAAATGATGAAATTAAATCCTTAAATCTGCATGACTATCTTGATGGTGATTATGGTTTGGTATTCTTTTACCCGCTTGATTTTACTTTTGTCTGTCCGTCTGAAATTATTGCCTTTTCAAACCGAATGGACAAATTCAAAGCCCTCGGCTGTAAAGTGATCGGTGTAAGTGTAGACAGCCAGTTTTCCCATTTTGCCTGGCGTAATACACCGGTTGAAAAAGGCGGTATCGGTAAAATCAATTTCCCGCTGGTTGCCGACATCACAAAATCAATTGCCACGGATTATGGCGTGCTGATTGAAGGTGCCGGTGTTGCCCTTCGCGGTTCGTTTCTGATCGATAAAGCCGGTAAAATTCGCCATTATGTCATTAATGATCTGCCACTTGGCCGCAATGTTGATGAGAGTCTCCGAATGATTGAGGCGTTACAGTTTACCACTGAGCATGGTGAGGTCTGCCCTGCTGGCTGGAACAAGGGGGATGAGGGAATGAAGCCATCCGCTGAAGGCGTTGCCAGCTATCTTGAAGGCCACGCAAGTAAACTTTAAGTCTTATAACAATCAAACAAGAAAACCCCTGTCAACAATGCAGGGGTTTTTTATTTTTTAAGCCATTGCCTTTCCTGTCAGGATTAAGTAGTCTGCGCCACACTTACCAACCGCGCACCCGTAGCTCAGCTGGATAGAGTGCTGCCCTCCGAAGGCAGAGGTCATGGGTTCGAATCCCGTCGGGTGCGCCAGTAAGGTGTTGATTTTATTAGCATTTTACTAACTGACTTAGTGAACTATCTGCTCATATTTTTTCTAGCAATCATATAGCAATCACCCAAACTAAATTATACAAAAATTTCATGGCATTTGTCTTAAAACATTTAAACCTGAGACCAATGAGTATATTCTTCATCCGTGATGTCGAATTGCTCGTAACCCACTAATTCAAGCCAGGGGTCGCCTTCCATATCTTGAAATTCTCTTTTTAATTTTAGGTTGGTATCGTTTTCATCAAATACATCGAGATTGCATGCAAACAGCACTAACGAACTAGCATCGGTCGAATTATCAGCTGCACTTAAATATTTTATTCCCATTATTTGATTACCAGCAGGTGACTTAACATAATACCTAATAAATTCAGTGATCACTTGTGTAGGGATGTAATCCAGATGAGCTGTAGATTTGTCTCTGTTAATGGGTTTCCGCAATTCGTCAACAAAGGCATGCAAAAATGCAATGGCAATTGCATCTTCATAATTAGGATCAAATATTTCCAATTTTTCAGGTAAAACTGTTAAATCCAATACCTCAATTTCTTTTAATACAGCCCATTCACCAATAATGAAACTGCCAGCCCCTGCCACAGTTTCCCTCTTAGCTGTCTCAACCGAATGGCTACCGTAAAACATTGAAATACCAGGGGGGCTCATTCTGTTGGCTTGAGTTGCATACCTTGATGGCGGCGGTCCCAACTCTGATGGTTGAGTTGGTATTTTATCTCCTTCAAAATACCTAATCCTAAAAAATCTATCTGAAGTCGCAATAGTCGTAAATAAATTAAACTTTGAAAACCAGTTTTTAATATCCTCAAAAAGTTCCTGCGGAGACGTTTGTAACCATGGTTCCGAATTTTCTTCTCCTCCGTGGAAGTAAAATCGTTTTCGAGTTTTTACTATTTTACAAAAACTATCCCAACTATGGGTTAAATCATCAACTGGATTTCCATAAAATTCATGAGTACTACACCAAATTTCTGAACTCCTGTCTTCCAAAAAATTGATTACATAGTTCAAAACTTCCTCAGTCTCATCATTTGGTAGTTTAAGCCCCAAGTTATAAAGAACAGCATCAGTATTTTCTGGCTCCTGTACATAACCCTCATACCCTGAGGAATAGAAAACATTAGCATCTTCATAGTAGTGATTAACTGTTGCATAAATACTAGCACAAACAGAATCAATATCCGCCGCAATATATGCTTCTGCATTTGCTCCACAGTAATCACATTTGCAAGAACTAGCGCTTTCCTTAATAATTTTTTTTAATGGATTATTTCCAAAGCAGTCAGCGCAAATATACTTTTTTCTTGTTTCCATTAATTATTCCCCCTCATATAAATATTTTTGAAACCCAATAAACGTATCACGTATTTTTGCAACGCCTCCGAGTTGTGCTGCCGCTTCAGCGGTTGAATTGTATTTTAACTCTAACAAGTCCGGCAACTTTTCTTGATCCAGTTCACCTACTCCCTGTGCTTCATATTGGCCTAGAACGAACTCTAAGAAAGCTTGAAGCTTATCGTCGTACCCATCAAGAATTTCACCTTTATGCGCTTCCACACGCTCTGTACGGGTGATAAGCTGCATAGCGAAGGCGATGTAGGCGAGAACGTCGAATAGGTCACTGTTTTCGGCTTCAATGAGCTTTGCCACCTCATTTAGTTCTGTTTCGCCGTATCCTCGTTCGCCTAAACCTTGAATTAATGCTTTACGGGTATCTGGCTGCCCCCAAAGTATTCGCAACTCATCTTCATTCTTAAAGAGTTCCGGAAGCTCACCAAACAGCTTTTCTATGAATTGAGCGGGTGAAATCGGTTTACCGTCAGGTCCCCAAAAGGATGTAGAAGCCATATGTTTAATAGTTCTAAACGTCCCATCCGCTAACTTAATAACAAGGGTTGTTACTGGTTCAGGGTCATCGCCGCCGTCCTCTGGCGGTTCATCCCGATCATCCGGCACTATTGGTGTCTTTGGTCGCTCAGGACGCTCCACCGGGTCAATAGGTTCGCCGTCCCACTCAGGGTCTTCAAACATTTCATAGTTTCTGCAGAAGTCATAAATGGTGAAATAATCTTTATTGTCAAAAAGTCGAGTACCACGACCAATAATCTGCTTGAACTCTATCATGTTCTTTACGGGCTTCATCAGCACTATATTCCGCACATTACGGGCATCTACGCCGGTTGAAAGCTTGGTGCTGGTGGTCAATATCGTGGGGATTGTCTTTTCATTGTCCTGGAAGGTGCGAAGGAACTCTTCCCCCCGGGCGCCATCATCCGCGCCAACCCGTTCACAATAATGAAGGCTTTCACTTTCCTTAACCTGATTAATCAAGTCACGGATCAGCGCAGCATGAGGCTGCCCTTTGCAAAAGACAAGGGCCTTTTCATTCTGGTTGGCTTCATCCATATATATCTCGACACGCTTGGCTTCACGTTCTTTAATCACAATGCCACCAGAACGGTTAAAATCATCCTCGGTATAGCGCTTACCTTCCTCAACTTCGCCGTCAAGGATCGTATCACCCGGCGTATAAACATAATCATCCATAGTGGTGGCAATCTGGCGCACCCGAAACGGCGTTAGAAAGCCATCATTAATACCTTCTTTGAGGGAGTATTCATAAACGGGGCGTCCAAAATAACTATAGGTATCGACATTGTTCTTCCGTTTTGGTGTGGCAGTTAGGCCAAGCTGAACCGCTGGTGAGAAATATTCCAATATTTCCCGCCAAGAGCCTTCATCTTTTGCCCCGCCGCGGTGGCACTCATCAATGATGATGAAATCAAAGAAATCTTCCGGATATTCACCAAAGTATGGCGTATCATTTGGTCCAGACATAAAGGTTTGAAAGATGGTGAAAAAGATACTGGCATTTTTCGGAACATGGCCTTTTTTCTTAATCTCGCTCGGCTCTATACGTGCCAGTGCATCTTCAGCAAATGCAGAGAAGCTATTATAAGCCTGATCAGCCAAAATATTACGATCCGCAAGGAACAGAATGCGGGGGCGACGGTTTGGCTCACGGCTGAGGTTCCAACGGCTTTGAAACAGCTTCCATGAAAGCTGAAAGGCAATGGCGGTTTTTCCTGTCCCTGTGGCAAGGGTTAGTAATATGCGTTCTTTTCCTGCTGCCACCGCATCCAAGGCCCGTTCAATGGCATTATCCTGGTAATAGCGTAGCTGCCATGTGCCGCCACGATCTTCAAAGGGGATAGCGGAAAAACGATCCCGCCAATCATTCTCGGCCATGAAAGTGCGGTTCCAAAGCTCTTCTGGGGAGGGGATTGCCGCCATACTGGAAAGCTCAACTTCCTGACCTGTTTTGGTGTCTATTTCATAAATACCTTTTCCATTGGTACAATATGTAAACCTCACTTGGAGGCGTTCTGCATATTCAATAGCCTGAGGGCGTCCCTCTGAAATTGGGTATTTTTCAGCCTTGGCTTCGATAATTGCCAGTTTTTTATTTCGGTAAATCAGTACATAATCCGCAGAAAGTGGCTGCGCCCTGCGTCCACCACCCACCAAACGGCCATCCGTGATCTTGTGTTCGTTATATACAAGGCTACCCTCAACAATGCCCCAACCAGCAGCCTTAAGAGCAGGGTCAATTAAGTCATATCTGGTTTGGGCTTCGTTTCTCCTCATGCCACCTCCGACATATCAGAGGTTAACTCCCCAGCGAAAGCTTTTTGTAGTAGGGATTGCTTGAGTTCTTTAAGGGAAGTGAGTTTCTGCTGATTATTAGTTATGAGTTTTTGTGTCTTTACAAGAATACTATCTAGTTTTTGAATAATTTCATCCTGTTTATTGATTTCTGGATAAGGTACGACAGCAGCCTTTATTGTGCGTAGAATTATACGTTTAATAGCTGCCCCCGTCATTTTTCCAGTTATCTGCTTGAAACCATTGGGGCTTTGTATGTAATACTTCAAAAACTGTGACCTAATAACATTTTGTTTAGTTTTTATTAGGCATACGCTAGATAATAAACTAATAGGTTCATGTAATTCATTTAGGCAAATGTTACCTGTGTTTGCTCCATCTTTTGTTAATAGAATATCACCAAATTCTGCATTGCATCTTGGGTAAATGGTGTTGTGAAATTCAGCATTGGTATACTGCAAATTTTTCAAAATCATATGATTAGTCCTGATATTTTTCGAAGTAATATAAAGAAATGATCCTTCGAATTTTTCAGAACTAAGAACCTTTGGTGAGTGATGAGCTCCATCCTGAATTTTTTCACACACATCATTAAATGTACTCTCAACCCACCCTTCACCTTTTTGGGTGAAGATGTTGTTGAGGTAGCTTTCGAAGAGGTCGCGGGCGTTTTGAATGTTTTTTTCAGTGTTGGCGATGGCCTGATCAATCCCCTCAAACACCTCATCCAATATCGCCACAATTCGCTTTTGTTCTTCAAGGGGTGGGATTGGAACCATTAATTCCTTTAACAGCCTGTAATGCCTAGCGTAACCCAATGATTTAATCGGATTTGCCATTATAAAATAATAAAAGAACTTGGTATCAATATCATTTATTGGTTGAAGAATTTTCACTCCATCCGCACCCTTAACGAAATCAAAATCAATATATTTAATAGTTTGTGTATGGTCTCCAAAGATAACAACAGGCTTGGTAACATGAAAGACATCTTCTTTTAAATTCCAGTAGCCATTAATGTGATCCTTTTCTTGAGATATAATTGGAAATCGTCCCTCTAATAAAAATGATTTCTTAGGTATCTTTCTCGTATTTCCAACTTTTTCAATACAGTTTTCAAAACTATCTTTGACCCACATCAAAGCATCTCCTGAATTTGGTACAGGATTTCGGCACTCTCTGTATCAAGAGCCATTATTTCGGAAATAATTTCCTGCGGTTCACGCAGGGGGGCTTCTTCTGGCGCAAACGGATTTTTAACTGATAAATCATAAGTGGCGGGGTCAATATCAGCGCGCTTAATCGTCCATGAATTATCACTGTCAGGCTTTGTTTTTTGCAGATCAACAAATTCGCCAAGGTCATTATCATTGAGCGGGTTGGTCTTGCCCATGTTGCGACCTGGATTGAGCGCATAGAACCATGTTTTTTCGGTTGGTCTGCCTTTCTCAAAGAAAAGCACCACGGTTTTAACCCCCGCGCCAAGGAATGTGCCGCTTGGCATATCCAGCACAGTATGTAGGTTACAGCTTTCCAGTAGTTCTTTGCGGAGGGATACAGAGGCATTGTCAGAGTTACTGAGGAAAGTATTTTTAATCACAACCGCACCCCGCCCGCCAGCCTTAAGGCTTTTAATAAAATGCTGCAGGAACAAAAAGGCAGTTTCACCCGTTTTGATCGGGAAATTTTGCTGTACTTCCTTGCGCTCATTACCGCCAAATGGTGGGTTGGCAAGGACAATGTTAAAGCGGTCCTTTTCCTGCAAATCCATTACATTTTCACCAAGGGTATTGGTGTGGATGATATTAGGAGCTTCAATGCCATGCAGGATCATATTCATGATGGCAATGACGTAGGCGAGGCTTTTCTTTTCCTTGCCGTAGAAGGTTTTCTTTTGCAGGGTTTCTAAGTCATCAGCCTTCGTTGCCATGGGACGCATATAGTCAAATGCCTCGCACAGGAAACCAGCGCTACCCACTGCACCATCATAGATGGTTTCACCGATCTTTGGATCAATAACCTTTATCATGGCGCGGATAAGAGACCGAGGTGTATAATATTCCCCGCCATTACGGCCCGCATTGCCCATATTCTTGATCTTGGCTTCATAGAGATGAGATAGCTCATGCTTTTCCGATTGGTTGTTGAAAGAAAGATGATCCATTTCCTCAACCACATCACGTAGGGAATACCCGCTTTGAAAACGGTTTTTAATTTCACCAAAAATTTCCCCGATTTTATATTCGATGGTGTCGGGGTCGGTTGTTCGTTCTTTAAAACCTTTTAGGTACGGGAATAGTTCCCCGTCCACATACTGGATCAGATCATCACCAACCAATGCATTGTCATGGTCAACACTTCCATCTGCTTTCTTTGGCGCCGCCCATACCCCCCAGCTGTGCTCAATATCAATGATACGGGTATATGTCTTGCCGACAAGTTCGGCCTCCATGGCCCGCTCGCCCTCAAGCCCATCAAGATATTTCAGAAACAAAAGCCATGAAGTCTGTTCCGTATAATCAAGCTCAGAAGCACACCCGGCTTCTTTTCGAAGTATATCATCAATGTTTTTGAAAGTTTGTTCGAACATTTTGTACGGGCGATCCTGTTATTCAGTTACTAAATTTCAGGAACGTGGTCCAACCTAACATGAGAATCCCCCATCCCTTTTGATTACGATAGGATAATTGATTTACAAGCGCAAGTTTTCACATGTTGTCAGGTAATAAAATCTTCTCCCAGAATATTTAACAAATGACGCGCTTCCCATAATGCCAATTCCCGGTAATGAGTTTCTTTTCTTTGAAGCTTCTTAAAGGTCTTCCAGTGCATGCCTTTTGGCTTTTGGTATATGTCTCCATCAAATATGGAACCGGAGTCCCCTGCGCGCTCCCTGAGCTTCTGAGCGCGTCTGGCGGCACGGTCAAAGAGTTGCTCCCTTTGGCTGGTATAAGCAAGGTTCATGCAGTGGCGACAGACGAAATAAGGATTACCAGCATAAAGGTGTTGAACATATTTTCTGCACCCACGTCCCGGGCAAACGAAATAAGGACGCGATCCGCCAAATCGGCAATTTGCCCAATATATTTGAACATCCATTTCAACATCTTGCCATTCCCCTCCGTATGGTCGGGATTTATAAATTAGCCTTATACTCCCCACTTCTGACCGGAAGTTTATTGAACCTACTTTCTCACCGTTTCTCGACCAGGTGAGCAATCCCCCACAACCTGTTCTTAAATACCCCTCCTGGTTCATCCTTAAAATGTCCAGCCGGGTATGGCCTTCGACAACTCCTTTACTACTCCATCTGTATCCTGAACCGTAACCGCCCATTTATCCCTTTCCCTTTCGTTTTTCCGAAATCTCTTGTGAATTTGAACAATTTTGAACACAAAAACAGGAATTGTTGAAAACGCACCCGGGTAGGAGTGCTTATTTATTGTTGTTTTCTGCTACTTTTGCATAAAAGTCTGGCACTAGTCTGGGTATATATAGAAGGAGTGCCACCCGTGTGAACTATAAGCATAATACCAGATTGGCTGTTTTCCTATATTCTATTATTTAATAACCTTTAATTTCACCTTTTTTGGTTCCTCCGTAGGAACTATAAAAGTTTCATCATATGAACCATTATACTGTTTCTTACTCTTTTTACTTTCCCGCCTCATTTTAGTGTAATGGTCGATCATTTTTTCCGTTACAGATTTCCATTCGTTCGTCGCTGGTGCAAAGGTCCCATTTTCACTTATTGTAGGGAAGAATGTAAGTCGGTATTGCGATGGCTCTTTGGCCTTTCCATATCTGCCGCCTTGGAAAGTTTGGCGAATTAGACCTAACATCTCTGCCTCATCTATTGTCGCTCTTATGTCCGGCCGTCTTATTCCCCAAACTACTAGTTGATCGTATGTTGCCATTAGCCGTCCGTTTTCTTGTCCAGCGTTAGCCATATGATCACATAACAAAAAATCTATTAAGAGCGCGCATTTTCTCGATCTGGAACGCCAAGCGTTTGATTCTAAGAGTTCCGCAGTGACCCAGGTCCATTTTTTGTCTTTTGGCGGCCCCATTCTTTTGGATAACCTACCATTATGTTTTCCGGAAGAACGCCCGGTATGATCCGCTTTACCGAAACTAGCCATATAAATTACTCCATATTTTTGATCACTCTAAGCCCACTTCAGAAGTAGAAGTAAAACGATTGCTTTCCATCCAAAAATCAAGGTCCTTGAGGTCATATACCACTGCCCTACCCAATTTTAAAAAAGCCGGACCTTCACCTGTAATTCTGTATTTATCGAATGTTGATTTAGAAAGCCCGCAATATGCCGCCGCGTCTGAGGTTCTTAACCTCAAATTTTTAAAAGTCTGTTTCTCGATGCCCAATGTAATATCCTTTGCCATTTAATAGGATTATATTGTACCACAATTTATACTTTCTTCCAACTGCATATTTTATTATAACTATTTGATTTTAAACAATTAAATATTTTATTTTTTTAAGAGCAAAATAATTTTTCTTTACATTTGTTCTTTTTTTGTTCTAATTGCGGCATGCTTGATTCCATTTCCTATATTGGCCCCGTTCATTCGGGTCTTGCTCTCTCACTTCCTCTTGCCCCTAGTCGAGTGCATTGTGGCTTTCCCAGTGCTGCTGAAGACTGGCTTGAGGATAAGCTGGACCTGAACCAGAAGCTGATTAAAAGCCCGTCCTCTACCTTCCTGTTTCGGGTTGAAGGGGAAAGCATGACAGGGGTTGGCATTAATGACGGGGACTTATTGATTGTTGACCGCAGTATTATGCCAAAACATGGCAAGGTGGTTGTTGCCATGGTGGGTGGGGATATGACCGTGAAGCGGTTAAATCTTAAATCCGATCCCCCGCAGCTTGACCCTGCCAATCCTCATTTTAAATCCATCACTGAAGAATTTACCGTCTGGGGTGTTGTGACCTCATCCATTACCGAGTTATAGGCCATGTTTGCACTGGTGGACTGTAACAGCTTCTATGCGTCTTGTGAGCGGGTATTCCGTCCCGACCTTATCGGAAAGCCTGTCGTGGTATTATCCAATAATGACGGCTGTCTTATTGCTCTCTCCAATGAAGCCACGGCACTGGGTTATAAGATGGGGGATGTGTTCTTTAAAGTCCGTGACGACCTTCTTAAAAAGCGTGTCGCTGTCTTCTCAAGCAACTATGCCCTTTATGGTGATCTATCAGAAAGAGTGATGAAAGTCCTTGAGAATTACAGCCCTGACCTTGAAGTTTATAGCATCGATGAAGCCTTTCTGTCCTTAAAGGGATTTAATGACCTGGAGGAACGGGGAAAGCTCATAAAACATGATGTGGAACGCTTAACCGGCATTCCCGTCTCTGTCGGCATTGCCCCGACCAAGACACTGGCAAAGCTGGCTAACCATGTGGCCAAGAGATTTGAAGGCCAGTGTGGTTCTTACGTCATGGAAACACCGGACTATGATATTTTAAAACAGATAGCCGTTGATAAGGTATGGGGTATAGGAAGAAGGCTTACAGAGCATCTCAAAGCCTTCGGGGTTCATACGGCCTATGACCTTTCACAACTGGCCCCCAGAGCCGTCAGGAAGCGATTCAGCGTGGTAGCAGAGCGCACCGTCAGAGAACTTAACGGTATAAGCTGTATTCCCCTGGAGGAAGCCCCGCCGCATCCCCAGAATATTATCGTCAGCAGGGGCTTTAAGAACCGCGTCACTACAAAGCAGGACATGGTAGAAGCGGTTTCCTTCTATGCCAACAGGGCGGCTGAGAAAGCCCGTATCAAGAAGGTCTATGCCTACAGGGTTCATGTCTTCATCCGTACTGATCCTTACGGAAACAGAGCAATCAGTTATTCAGCAAGTCATGCTGTTATTCTACAGGAAGCGCGTAATGATGCAGGAACCATCATAAGAGCCGCCTTACAGGTACTGGAGGCCATCTATAAGCCAAGACATAATTACCAGAAAGCGGGAGTTATGCTCACCGGGCTAGTTTACGACACAGAAAGACAGATTTCCTTTTTTGGCGGTGGACAATCAGACAGGGTAACTGAGCTAATGAAAACCATGGACAAGATCAATAAAATACACGGCCGTGAAACCATCCGCCCTGCCATATCCGGTACCAACAAAACATGGTTCATGGCAAGAAACCTTCTCAGTCCAAGGTATACGACAAGGTGGAAGGAACTTAGGAAGGTTTATAGTTGATCACTTTAGTAGTTGTAATTTCCCTGTATTAACAGTTCAAAATTAACAGTTCAAAAACTTTTTTTGTTACGGTTTATGAAAAGAAAATACCAGCAGCGGTACCGAATTGAAAAGGTATCAGAGATTCATATACCCCCCCCTATATTTTGAATTGGGGTTTTAAAACTCTGACACTTCCTGCTGGTCCTCGAAGCTAAAACATAAGAGATTTAGATACCCCTACGTCTGATTTTGACTGTCTGCTTCCGACCCAAAGCGGACATTTGAGCAACTAATTTAATTCAACAATCATAATCACTAAAACATTATACTTATTTGATTTTACCAAACGATCTTTTCCATATTATCAAAATCAAGTGACCCACCATCATCAAATGTTATTGTCCCACCGGCATCACCCGATAGCCATAATTCACCATCTGTGTCGCTTGATACAACAGAACTCCCATCATCTAAAGTCAGAGTCCATCCTTCGCCGGCTCCTCCACCTTCAAACCCGTTAAGTTCAATTGTATCCATCCAACCACCACCGGCCCCACCGTCAGCAGTATCATTGCCCATATTTGCCATAAATTCCAGTTGATCGCTTCCGTCACCGCCGTAAAGATAATCATCGCCATCCCCACCAGTTAAGCGGTCATCACCGTCACCACCAGAAAGGCGATCATTACCAGCGCCGCCAGAAAGACTGTCCGCTCCTTCGCCGCCAATCAGCGTATCGTTACCGTCGCCACCAGAGAGTTGATCATTACTGTCACCGCCGTTGAGATAGTCGTTGCCGTCACCGCCCGTGAGATTGTCGTCACCGCCGTAACCATATTCATAAACGTTTTCAGATGATCCCGAAGCATCAAACGTATCATCGCCGTCTCCGCCGTAAGCACGTTCAATACTAGATTCCGTCATATCAACCTTGACGCCGTCTTCGCCTTGAACACGAACACTATCAGTGCCTTTACCACCATCAATCTTCTTGTCATCGGCATCGACATAAAGCGTATCATTGCCAGCGCCGCCAGAAAGACTGTCCGCTCCTTCGCCACCAATTAGCGTATCGTTACCGTCGCCACCAGAGAGTTGATCATTACCGTCACCGCCGTTGAGATAGTCGTTGCCGTCACCGCCCGTGAGATTATCGTCACCGCCGTAACCATATTCATAAACGTTTTCAGTTGATCCCGAAGCATCAAACGTATCATCGCCGTCTCCGCCGTAAGCACGTTCAATACTAGATTCCGTCATATCAACCTTGACGCCGTCTTCGCCTTGAACACGAACACTATCAGTGCCTTTACCACCATCAATCTTCTTGTCATCGGCATCGACATAAAGCGTATCATTGCCAGCGCCGCCAGAAAGACTGTCCGCTCCTTCGCCGCCAATCAGCGTATCGTTACCGTCGCCACCAGAGAGTTGATCATTACCGTCACCGCCGTTGAGATAGTCGTTGCCGTCACCGCCCGTGAGATTATCGTCACCGCCGTAACCATATTCATAAACGTTTTCAGTTGATCCCGAAGCATCAAACGTATCATCGCCGTCTCCGCCGTAAGCACGTTCAATACTAGATTCCGTCATATCAACCTTGACGCCGTCTTCGCCTTGAACACGAACACTATCAGTGCCTTTACCACCATCAATCTTCTTGTCATCGGCATCGACATAAAGCGTATCATTGCCAGCGCCGCCAGAAAGACTGTCCGCTCCTTCGCCGCCAATCAGCGTATCGTTACCGTCGCCACCAGAGAGTTGATCATTACCGTCACCGCCGTTGAGATAGTCGTTGCCGTCACCGCCCGTGAGATTATCGTCACCGCCGTAACCATATTCATAAACGTTTTCAGTTGATCCCGAAGCATCAAACGTATCATCGCCGTCTCCGCCGTAAGCACGTTCAATACTAGATTCCGTCATATCAACCTTGACGCCGTCTTCGCCTTGAACACGAACACTATCAGTGCCTTTACCACCATCAATCTTCTTGTCATCGGCATCGACATAAAGCGTATCATTGCCAGCGCCGCCAGAAAGACTGTCCGCTCCTTCGCCGCCAATCAGCGTATCGTTACCGTCGCCACCAGAGAGTTGATCATTACCGTCACCGCCGTTGAGATAGTCGTTGCCGTCACCGCCCGTGAGATTATCGTCACCGCCGTAACCATATTCATAAACGTTTTCAGTTGATCCCGAAGCATCAAACGTATCATCGCCGTCACCACCGTAAGCACGTTCAATACTAGATTCCGTCATATCAACCTTGACGCCGTCTTCGCCTTGAACACGGACACTATCAGTGCCTTTACCACCATCAATCTTCTTGTCATCGGCATCGACATAAAGCGTGTCATTACCAGCGCCGCCAGAAAGACTGTCCGCTCCTTCGCCGCCAATCAGCGTATCGTTACCGTCGCCACCAGAGAGTTGATCATTACTGTCACCGCCGTTGAGATAGTCGTTGCCGTCACCGCCCGTGAGATTGTCGTCACCGCCGTAACCATATTCATAAACGTTTTCAGATGATCCCGAAGCATCAAACGTATCATCGCCGTCTCCGCCGTAAGCACGTTCAATACTAGATTCCGTCATATCAACCTTGACGCCGTCTTCGCCTTGAACACGAACACTATCAGTGCCTTTACCACCATCAATCTTCTTGTCATCGGCATCGACATAAAGCGTATCATTGCCAGCGCCGCCAGAAAGACTGTCCGCTCCTTCGCCGCCAATCAGCGTATCGTTACCGTCGCCACCAGAGAGTTGATCATTACCGTCACCGCCGTTGAGATAGTCGTTGCCGTCACCGCCCGTGAGATTATCGTCACCGCCGTAACCATATTCATAAACGTTTTCAGTTGATCCCGAAGCATCAAACGTATCATCGCCGTCACCACCGTAAGCACGTTCAATACTAGATTCCGTCATATCAACCTTGACGCCGTCTTCGCCTTGAACACGGACACTATCAGTGCCTTTACCACCATCAATCTTCTTGTCATCGGCATCGACATAAAGCGTGTCATTACCAGCGCCGCCAGAAAGACTGTCCGCTCCTTCGCCGCCAATCAGCGTATCGTTACCGTCGCCACCAGAGAGTTGATCATTACTCGCACCACCATTAAGATAGTCGTTGCCTCCGTTACCTATAATTTGATCATTCTCAGAAGTTCCTCTTAGAACATTGTTTGAATCATCTCCTTCGATAATATTTATGACATTATCATCATTGATTGTAATGTTCAGTGTCGAAGTCGAAGTCGCCCCGTCATCATCAACAATCGTTACCTCGAAACTATCTGATCCATTATAATCTGCATCCGGTGTATATTCATAAGATCCATCAGCCTTAACGGTGATCGATCCGTGTTCAGTATCGAATGTACCTGTATTTTCAACTTCTATTTTGCCATCAACGTCACTGTCGTTCTTTAATACGTTACCGCTAATTACTGTGTCTTCCTCGCCACTTATTTTATCATCCGATGCTACAGGTCCATCATTGACATCAGAAACTGACAACTCAAGGGTCGAAGTCGAGGTCGCACCATCGTCATCAACAATCGTCACCTCGAAACTATCTGATCCATTATAATCTGCATCCGGTGTATATTCATAAGATCCATCAGCCTTAACGGTGATCGATCCGTGTTCAGTATCGAATGTACCTGTATTTTCAACTTCTATTTTGCCATCAACGTCACTGTCGTTCTTTAATACGTTGCCGCTAATCACTGAATCTTCATCGCCACTTGCTTTATCATCCGATGCTAGGGGACCGTCATTAACATCAGAAACTACTACATTAACTGATTCTGTTGCAGTCGCTATATCAGTTCCATCAACCGATTGAGCGGTTACTGTTAATTCAAAACTTCCAGAAAACTCTTCCGGAGCTGTAATCGTAAGACCACCTAGATCCTCCGGTGCCAAGCTCCATGTACCATCCCCGTTATTAATACCTGCTGACAATTCAGCACCTTCAGGTACATCCGAGATTTGGATCGTGTGGGTTTCAGAACTATCGGTTACGGCAGATTGAATATTTAAAGATATTCCCGTGTCTTCCGCACCTGTTGCAATAGCACCAAGTTCAACATCACTTGTATCAAAGGACAATGTACCTGACCACGGCATCGTCTCGTAGCCATCACTGCCTGGTTTATCGTAAAATGCGTCTTCAGCTTCAATCGTTACACCGCCTGAATAAGTTCCATCACCATTCGCTTCTCCACCGATATTAAGCTTATCAACGATCAGGTTGCGGTCTTCGCCTGAAACACCATCACCATCTTTATCCCCGCGACCTTCCCATGCGTCATTTACGAACTTTACGTCGACGCTTGAAATATCGGTTCCCGAAGGAACTTCAACTCGAAAGTTTTCCCAACTTCCTCGTTCGGCTTCAACGGTAAAAGTTTTATGCCCGTTAACTTCGATAGCTTCACCATTTACGAATACTTGGAATTGAGGAGAACCAGCTCCAACATCATCCCCATTTTTAGGGTCGTAATGATCACCTGATATTCTAATATTGATCGGTATATCACCACTACTTTGAACGCTTAGTGTAGGAGCATCCGCTACGCCAGTAACATCTATATCAAAACTTTGAGCAATACTGTCACTTTCTCCGTCATTCACTGAATATTTAAAACTGCCATAATCTTCACCGCTGTCGTTTTCACTTGGAGTGAATGTTAGATTAGCGATATCTGTCGCAGATATTTCTGCACCTTCGGAGATCGGTGTTCCGTCTACTGTTAGAACACCATTAGTCGGCAATTCAGTAATAGTTATATGATCGAGAAGATCACCATCTGCATCCTCATATTGAAAATCAGAAACTGAGAATCCATGCGATGAATCTTCGTCGATAGTAATCGAAGCGCCTGAAGTTGTTGGGGCAACATTATCAGGTTCTGGAGAAGCTCCAACGTCGCTGTCAGTGTTCTCATCGGTTTTTGTTTCTTCAACCGTACCTTCATCATCCTGCTCAGATGATTTCTCGCCCTCTTCATTATTTTCGGGCGCTTGAGAATTAGTGGTTTGTTCGTTTACAGTTTCCTGTTGAGGTTCATTATTCTCTTCCGAATTAGGCGAGGCATCCTGAGCGCTGGAAGAAAATTCATTCTTTTCATTACCAAATTCCAATTCTTGGGTCGACCGTCCCGAAGATTGCCGCTCTTGATTTTGGCTTTGTCGCTCTGATGCTGAATTATTATGTAACGTTTGTTGGGAATCGGAAAGGCCTCCAAAGTCAGCTTTAGGACTTAAATCTCTATCTGTTTCTAAAGTATTAGAGTCAGAAGCTGCTGAATTGGAATCTTTTAGTTCTTCTGCGTTTGCGCTTTCAACAAAACTTTCGTCTTGTTCTTGTTCGGTTACAAAATAATTTGATAGATTACTATCTTTGTCGCCGTCTAGTTGAGGTTTTTCGTCCTCATAAACTTGAGGTTGTCGTTCTTTTTGAACGTGAACATCATTTGAATCGTCGAAAATTGTTTTCTTTGCCATATTAAATTTGCCCAAACGTTTTAATATTACCCCCGTATACGAATACCTGTGGAAGGTAAATTTTTGATTGAGAAATATGGTTAATTAGAAAATTTAATTACCTCGAGAGCAAAATATATTGACTGTCCGCTTTGGGTCGGAAGCAGTCATATGATGAGTGGCTGCAAACGACCCAAAGCAGACAGTCAAATATAGTATTGGATAAGACTTTGCAAACAGGCATAAGACTGTCATTATCTATAGCAGATATAGATAAGTTAAAATTGGGGTGTATGTGCGAATAATTTCTGTAATTTTTATTTTTATTTACTCTTTCACATTTTCTGCTTTTGCCCAAATGCCGAAGCAGGACATCTTGAAATATTTGGACGCTGGTGAAATTGACAAAGCTCATCAGGTATTTATGTCCTATGCCCCGCCATATAAGAATATTGGCAGATCATATATAGCAATGGCAAAATATTTGGGTAAGTCATATCGGCCTTCCCTTTTGAAGATTGCTTATGAGAAAAACCCGAATGACTGGCATACAATTATTGAATATGCCAATGCTCTTTTGGAAACTGATGTAGTAGAAAGTGATAAGCTTTTTTACAAAGCGATAGAGAACGGACTTTTGCCTGTTGATTGTCCCCCTCAATTTATAGGTGAAATTTCTTTTTGCGGCTCAAAATATGAAGCATATAGGTTGAACCGCTGGCACTACAAACAAAATATCGATGCGCAAATAAATTTCTTCAAACGAAATCTTGAGATTTTTCCTGATAATTTGAAATTGCAGTATGAACTTGCTCAGTTGTTATATAAAAAAGGGGATTTTGATGAAGCCTTAAAAGTGGCTGCAAATGTCTCAGCAAAGTCTGACAATGGTTATGAAGCGCAGTATTTATATCTTAGTTACTTATATAATCTTGGATATACAGATAAATTATTTGCTGAACTCCCACGCATATTAAAAATTAAAAATCAAGAGTTCCACCGGCTGAACGGTGGAGCACTTAGTAACTTTATTTTGTTTTCTGAGGAAAAAGAGGAAACTCAAAAACTTCTTCTCAAAATAACTGAAACCTTTCCCACGAACCCTTATGTTCAGATGTCATATGGAATGTTTATGGAATATAAGGGAAAGTTAAATGAGGCAGAAAAATATTATCGAAAGTCTGTCCCGCTTATGGATACGTTTGATGATTTGAGAGCTGATTTTCTGGATAATTCAAGGTTTTCTCAGGGCTTAAAAATGACCCCTGAGCTTCGAAAAATTTGGATAGGAAAAAGCAGAAAGGTGTTGAACCGATACATTGATGAAATGATAGGATCAATTATCTATAACCCTTATTCACTGGTGCGACTGGATAATCATTTTGAAGGTTTGTCAGATACCCACATTCAGAAATTATATGATAAGGAAAGAAACAAACCCGACGTAAAGCCGGTATTATTCCATGTCTTTGCAGATTATTTTGAGAGAAATAACGTTGAAGTAGCATTAAAGATAATTAAAGAAGGCATTGAAAAATTTCCAAAGGAAAGATGGCTATACGTTAGCTACATTCAAATTGCTGATATACTGACTGCCTCACAAAGAAAATTGTATGGTATTAATATTACCGAATTAAAAGAAAACTTTTTTCATTATCCACCATCAAAAAGTGACTGGTTACCATTTAATTTTGAAAAAAATATTACTGATGAAGAGTTGGAATTTTGGTACAAAATGCGATTGTCTGAATATTCAAACAATTTCTATGCATATCTTTATTATTCAAATTTTCTAAAGAAAAAAGGAAGGCTGGATGAAGCAAATAACATACTTGACGAAGGTGAGGTTGTATTAAGGAAGCATTTAAAAAACCACCCCACTGACGCTGACATGGTTGAAAACTTTGCCTTTCTGCTACGTGATAAAGGTAAAATTAATGAGGCTACCCATCAATTTAAAAAATTATCAAAAATGGAAAATGGTAGAGCGGACGAAGTCTTACTCAGAAAAGTTTATTATACCGATCAACTGGTCTTGGTTAAAGACTGGAAGGGAATGATTAAAGCCTTCTTTGAATATTTACAGTTGTTTAAACAGACACAGAAACCCTGGGATGTTTATTATGGTCGAATAAAAGGCAGAGTTGAAGAAGCACTTATTTTTAACAATGAAGTTTCGGGTATTGATCAGCTAATAATGGATGAAATTAAAAAATATCCGAATTTATCTCAGCCTTATGAAGACTATGGGGTTTATTTTTTGAAAAAAGGTAAAACTGAGTATGCCAGGGAAATGTTTAATAAAGCATATGACGATGATTATAGATTACTCGAATATTTAAGAGATATGTATTTTAAGGAATTGGATGAGGGAAATGTTGAAAATGTTCAAACTCTAAAATCTGTTATCCAAAAAATAATTGAGATGAAATTATAAATGCTTTAAATTTCTCCATTCAAAAAACTAAAAATATAAATTTTTGATCATTTTTGACCATTCTCTATATGTCTGCTTCCGACCCAAAGCAGACAGTTGCAAAACGCCAATTTGATCACATATATCAATTTTATAACAAATAACCTAAGTCTGGCTTTTCTCCTATTAAGGACTAAATGTCTGGGTTTATGAATCCAAGTACAGAATTTAATTTTAGGATTTATAATTTTTTAATCAAAAAAATATAATGTGTTTTCAGAAATTATATAAAAAAAATATTTTCATTAATAAGCAGATGAAAATAAGGGGTTTGTAGGAAAGTATTTTTGGAATGTTAAGAAGTCTGGTTTTTGTTTTTTTAATTTTTTTCTCAATTTTAAATGCTTTTGCACAAAGTGATCTTAATTCAGTTTCCCTGACCGATGAGGAAAGGGACTGGATTTCCCGTCATCCGAGCGTGACGGCCTCCAGCAATACAGGGTATGCTCCGATTGATTTTATGAGCGCGGGCAACCCGGCCGGCTTATCCATTGATTATGTGAAGCTTCTGGCAAGCAAGGTCGGATTGAATGTCGAATTCGTGAATTATGGAACATGGTCCAAGATGCTTGAAATGGCAAAAGCCAATCAGCTGGATATTGTCCATACCCTTTCAAAAAACGGGGATCGGGAAAAATATTTCATTTTTTCCGACCCATATGTGAGAATTCCCGTCGCCCTTTACGGCAGAAAAGGATCACAAAGAATTAAGAATGTTAATGATCTTAAGAATAAAAAAATCGGAGTCATTAAAAACCATATTGTCACCGCCACTTATGAGACCAAACTTCCTGATTTAGAGTATATTGTTTTTGACAATAATACCGAGGCGTTAAAAGCACTGAGCGACGGTGAAATTGACATTTACCCCGGTGACGTTACAGCCATTGAATCCAACATCAGTCAAAATAATATCCAAGGACTGGAAATTGTCGGTGACGATCCTATCATCGGTAAAGAGGGAATAGACCAAAGAATTGCCGTTTCCAGGGAAAATCCCAAATTAATGTCAATTTTAAAAAAGGCCATGGCCGGCGTATCAGACGAAGAATATAAGGCTATTTCCAATAAATGGTTAGGCAACATGCCGATCCAAAATGATATAAGGCTTACCGAAGAGGAACGAGACTGGATCACATCGCACCCCGTTATCACGGCAACCAATGAAACGGATTATGCGCCCTTTGACTTTGTTGAAGAGGGCGTAGCGACCGGTTATTCAATTGATTATTTAAACCTTATTGCCAACAAACTTGGCCTTAAAATCAATTTTATTACAGGGAACAGCTGGGCCGAACAGATAGATCAGGCGAAATCACAGGAAATAGATATTGTCCACTCCATCAGGAAAACGGCGGACAGGGAAAAATATTTAAATTTCACATCATCTTATATTTCTATCCCAACGGTTTATTACGGGAAAACAGGGGCCGCCCCAATAACAAATCTGAATGATCTTAAAGGTAAAAAGATTGGGGCCATAGAAGGCTGGAATTCTACCGAAATCTATAAAAAAAATTACCCGCAGCTTGACCTTGTATATTTTAATTCAGTCCGAGAAGCACTTGTGGGACTATCGATCGGTAAAATAGACGTATTTTCTAATAATCTTTTTGTCACAGATTATCTGATCCACAAGCATTTTATTCCTCACATTGAGGTTATCGGCAATGAGTTTCTGCCGGAGATCGGGCAAGAAACATTTTTGCATATTGGTACACGTAAAGACTGGCCGATATTAAGAAATATATTGCAAAAAGCCATAGATGACGTAACACCGGAAGATGTATCGGAAATCAGCACAAAATGGTCCACGATTTCCAGTGAAAAAGACACTTTAATGCTCAGCCGAGAGGAAAAGGAATGGCTTGCTAAAAACAATTCCATAAAAGTGGCTGCCATTGATAATATAATGCCGTATGAAATAATTGATCATCAGGACAATGTGTCAGGCCTTGTTGCAGATTATATGCAGCTGATTTCAGAAAAATTAAATCTTCATCTTGAATGGATAAAGAATGAAACATTCTCTGATGCGCTAAATAAGACCAAGGCGGATGAAATTCAGTTAATACCCATCATTACGCCTACCGAACAACGAAAATCCGAATTGCTGTTGACCGATAGTTATGCATCAGGGGTTCATATGATTTTTGCCCGCAACGATGCCAATCTCGTTAGCAATATTGACGAACTTGCAAATAAACGGTTTATTCAGATCAGAGGGTACGGCATCAATGAATGGCTCAACAAAAAATTTCCTAACATCATAAAAACCGAAGTAGAATCTGTCGCAGAGGCCCTGAAAAAAATATCTTCCGGAGAAGCGGATATCCTAGTTGATGATATAATAACTACTTCTTACTATATTGAGAAAAATGGCTACACAAATATCAAGATTATTGGAGCAACGGATTATATAGCGGCTGCCGCAATGGGAATTAACAAAAAATACCCGCTTTTGGCCAGTTCAATTCAGAAAGCCCTTTCCAGTATAACCCAGCTGGAAAAAGCAGAAATATCCAATAAATGGCATGTTATTAAATCTGAAACGGTAGTGGATTATACCGTTTTATTTAAATATTTAGGCGTCGCGCTTTTGATTATTGTGTTTATTTTATATTGGAATCAGAAACTTAGATCTGAAATTCACAAAAATACGATATTGCAAAATCAGTTACAGGAAGAAAAGGAAAATGTGACTGAGGCATTGAAAAAAGTGAATGAGCAATATTTGGAGTTAGAATATCAGGCGAGCACGATCGAGGAATCTGCTGTAAAAAATATTGAGTTGCTTGAAGATTTGGCAATAGCCGAGGATACGGTTCAACAAAAAAATAAATTCCTTAAGGATATTATGGACAATACAGGCCACGGGATTGCGGTGTTTGACAAATTTCTCAGACTGGCCGCCTGGAATAATACATTCCAGGAATTATTGGGTCTTAACAACTGTGAATATAAAGAAGAAATGCCATTAAAAGAATTTTTTGAAATGAATCTGAAAAACGGCAGTAAATACGATCTAAATATTGATGAATATATTGAACAGTTAAAACTCAGGATTAAAAATAGAGAAGAGTGCAATGAGTTTACTTGGGATCGAACCCATAATAATAAAATCATAAACACTTCTCAAAGAATAATGGATGATGGTTCTGTAATAAATACATACAGAGATGTTACGGCAGAGAGAAATGAAGAAAGAATAATTCAGGAAATGGCCATGCAGGATAGTCTTACTGGCCTAGCCAACCGACGAGCATTTGATGCCCATATGGAAAAAAGGACGAACAACTTCAATGCAAATAAAAATCCGTTCATCCTTGTTTATATGGATTTGGATAATTTTAAATCAGTGAATGATACACAGGGACATAATGCGGGAGATGCAGTATTGAGTAAAGTCAGCCAGATTATGAAAGAACATGTTAGGGACAATGATAAGTTATTCAGATTTGGTGGTGACGAGTTTGCGATTATTATGAACGAAACAGACAACAAACAAATAGCCGAGGAAAGATTAAAAGCTATAATTTCAGAAGTAAAAAAAATTAAGAAACTTGAATCTTATGAAATAAATGTAGGCGCCAGTGCAGGTATGGCATGTTTTCCTTCTGATACTTCGGATAAAATTAATCTTATGGAACTGGCTGATAGCGCACTATATAAGGCCAAAGAAAACGGTAAAGGTCAGGTTTTCTTTCATATATAATGCCTTTTACACATTCCATATAATTTACATAAAATTGGATTCTGTAGCTGTAAGCTTCTCTAAAATACCGTTGACGAAGGTGCAAAGCTGCGTCAATCAAAACTAAAGCTGATTTAAATAAAATCAAATATATCGCCTCATAAAATAAACACGAAAATCCGCTTTGGGTCGTTTGGAGCCACTCATAAGGGCCTAGAACTGCCGAAAGTTATGACTATGCGCATGAACTCTTTAGGCCTTAGGTTCACACTTTCATGGGCTTAATATTTTGTGTCAGTTTACGTTTAGAACAAAGATGGTAAAGTTCTGATTATGCGAACAATAAGACCACTCATAATTTGAATTTACAAAATGTTGCGACATAATGTTAAAGGTAGATTATAATATACATTTTTAAGGCTAGGATTAATGTCTAAAGATAACAACAAATTGATTTTTAGAATAAACGGTAGAGAAACCATAAACGAACATTACCGTTTTGACAAACCTCTACCTTCTCATGGCCTTGTCTTCCAAGAAATTTTTGACATTTGGAAAAAGTCCTTCAAAGGTACAAAATTCCCTTCTTACAAAGATATTAGATTTGAGAATTTGTTAGGGTGGCACTCAAACATTAAAATAACGTCGATTGGCAAGAATATTGATCAGGAAAAAAGAAACATAATAATGGGCGAAAAATATCGGCAATATTGGGGCAATGATACTTTAGTGAATGAGATTGCAAAAGTCGAAGATGCAAAGGAGAGAAAAGCCTTATTGAAGCTTTATAGCGGTATTTTAGGCAATCTTTATGCAAAACATTATCTTTTGAGCTACGGAAATTGTCCTAATAATGATGGAAGCTATAGTAAATTAAAATGGATAGATTTACCGCTCGCTGACGATGGGGAAAATATAAGTCATATTTTATCTGCGGTGATGCCTATGAAATGAGAGTTCAAAAAGTCGCTTATATTTATTCGTTACCAGCCCTGATAGCACGTTTCTTACTTTTCTATTTCTCGTCAAGCATCGCACTTCTTATGTGTTAAATAGATAGAATAGCAAAAGCAGGCTGACCAAAACCCTCCCCGAGCAATGGTTCATTAAGGTGTTACCAAGATGGAAATACCACAAACAGGGTACGTCCGCTTTGGGTCGATAGCTGCCACACACAGAATGCTAAAAATGAACACATGTGCCCATTTTTCTTGAAATCACTCCAATCTGTGCAAAATTGCACAAAATCTTACTGACTGCTTCCGACCCAAAGGAGACACTCAGTTCCCATAAAATTGGATAAGCTCTAGACTTAGATTGACAGAAATAAACCTAATAGATAGGGTAATAGATATTATTAGTTGAGGAGCTTGGGGGGATTGAAAGTTTATTTTCCTTATTTTGACTACGTCAGGTTTATTGCGGCAAGTATTGTTATGCTTGGTCATAGTAAAATTATAACTATGCATGACAGCGGAGCGATTGCTGTTGATGTATTTTTTGCATTAAGTGGCTGGCTTATTGGGAGCATATTGCTCAATTTAAAAAAAGAAGATTTACCAAGATTTTATTTTAACCGTGCAGTCCGAATATGGATACCATATTTTGTTGCCTTAATCTTATTAATTTCTGTATCGCTTATAAAAGACACCATTACTCCAAAATGGATTGAAATAGTATTTTACAAAATCACCTTCGTTTATAATATCTTTGGCACGCCACAACTTGCAGATTTTGTCCACCAAATGCCGCTTGATGGAACTGGCAATCATTATTGGAGCGTAAATGCAGAAGAACAATTTTATTTATTATCTCCGCTGTTATTAGTTGTTATAGGTAGATTTGGTAGAAGTCCTGTATTGTGGATTTTTCTATCTCTCGCAAGCTGGTATATGTACTTATATACGCCAATTTTTTTCGGAGTGACGGCGGCGGTATTGGTTAATCAATATGGCAAATTTTATACCCACCAACTTTGCAAATTGGCATCTATCATTGCTATTTTGATTACAGTTTCGCTATTTTTGGAAGGGATAGATTACCGTATTATTTCACCGGTTTTTTCTATAGCTGTTATCCTGATTTTGGCAATTGAGGGCAACCCAAGCAAAATAGGAAAGTTTCTTGGTGGAATTTCTTATCCTTTATATTTAAATCATTGGATAGGTGTGTTTGCAGCAAATTTTCTGATGAAAGAAAGCGTTTTTAATCCTGCTTTTGCTATGCTTTCAAATTATCTTATCGTGGCAGTTATGTATATGGTGATAGACAAGCCTTGCTTGGCCGCAAGAAGTAAATTGTATAATGAAAACAGAGCAAAAATTATTACAACATTAGCTTATAGTATGGTCATTATTGGTATTGGGGGGGGATTGTATTTAAAATAGTTAATTCCGACTGTCTGCTTTGGGTCGGAAGCAGTCAGTCGAGCAAAGTCTCAAAATCATTAAAATTAATAACAAAATCTCAAAAATGAAAACGACTCGGAAAATAATAGCGTCCCGAGAGTCCGCTTTCGGCCATAAGCGGACGGACAAATAATGGGAATAGTCACGAGTCTACTTCCAATTCGCTATCAAGTTCTTCCAAAAGTTCTTGCATTACCATTAATTGATTATGACCTCTCATAAGGTAAAACACATACGTAGTATCAATTATCATTAAATCATTGTGAAAGGATGGATTCTCTTTAATAGCTGTAAAATCACATTTATATTCCACTCCGCTATATAGTGAGAATAAAGACTGGTCAGTCACGACATCTTCCTGTCTGATATTATTTATTATTTTGATAATTTCAGGGTATTTTTCATTTAGACTTTCTCTTGTGTTTTGTTCGCCAATCAAATCATCTAATCCATAAATCGATCGGGCGTATAATGAAAATAAATATCGTATTTGATCATTTTGAAAATTTGCAATTTGACCACTGGATTGTATTTCCAATAACGCTTGCCTCTCTCGGGCAAAATTATTGATACGGTGAGATTCACCAATAGCGGTGCAATGCTCCTTGGTTAGGACTATGTCAGGCTTTACTTCTGATAAATAATAGGCGACTTCATTTAATTTCTTTCTTGTCACCTCCCTTTGATCAAACAGTATTTTTACTGTTTCGATATTAACGGTAATATCCTTGCGCAGATTATCAAGATATACTAGCTCCTGCTTTCTCTCTGCCCGTTCCTCATAGGCTGCTTGAACCTGAAGGCCGAGAAAGATACCGACAATCACAATCAACACTTCAATAACAATTTGGAACCAATCCTGTCGCCTGATAGCTGCTGCCAGCTTTTGTAAAATCATGTTAACCTCCCCTGAGATAAGGAGAGCTTATCTTATTCTATAATGGTGGTCAAAATCAAAGCACATCGAGTGTCCGCTTTGGGTCGATAGCAGACTCTCAACTATTACAGAAATTAGCCATTGTTTTTGTTGGTAAGTTTAACAACATTGCTTCTATTGCCATTCAACGAACCGGCAATGGCACCTGAAATTCGATCGGCTGCTGCACGGGCAGGATCGTCAGCAATATGTGCATATCTAGCGGTGGTTTTTGGGTCAGCATGACCTAGTAACTTTCCTACTACTGGAAGCCCAAGTCCTGCCCCAGCCCCAACACTTGCAAAGGAATGACGTAGATCATGTAATCTTACGTCGTTTAATCCTGCAATCTTTCGGATACGTAACCAGACCCTTGGCAATCCAACAAAAAATCCGTCATTTGTATAACTTGGAAAGACGTGCGGATTTCCATCTATAGGCACTATTTGATCAAGTAATTGCAAGGCTGGCTTTCCGAGCGGGACAATTTTCTGCCCTGTTTTTGAATCCTTTAGACGCAAACACCCAAAATCAAAATCCACTTCTTCCCAGGTGAGAGCAAGAATTTCCATTTTTCGGCATCCGGTAAGAAGTAATAATCTAATCGCATCAAGTGCCAGTGGGTATTCACCTTCTTTTTCAGCCATTGCAAGCGCATCCCCTAAACGGACCATTTCCTCCGGTGATAAAAATCGCTCGCATTTCTTATCGGGATATCTTTTTACTCCCTTGACCGGATTATCTTTCCTGATACCTTCCTCAATTGCAAATGACATGATGCCACCAAGCAAGCCAACTGTACGTGTTGCGGTTCCCTCGCCGCCTGATACACGAGCAAGTCCGTGCTTTCCTGTTTTTACATTTTTCGCTGTTTTTCCGCGTGCGACGTCACGTAAAAATTTCCTAACATCAGCAGAATTTAAATCCTTAACCTTTTTTCTTCCAAGCAATGGTTTGATATGTCGCTCAATCCGCCCTTTATCCGTGGCAATGGTGGAAACTTTCTTTGTGGTGCAACCATACGTCAGATAGTCGTCACAAAGCTCTGCAATGGTATTTGCCTTCTTTTCAAGCTGTTTTATGGCCTGTGGGTCTGTTCCCTTGGCAACCTTACCCAATATAGACTTAGCCTCTTTGCGGGCTTCCTCGGCCGATAAAGGGCCATATTTGCCAATAGTATATCTCTTGGTCGGGTTTCCCCTTCCACCGGGCCGGTACTGAACAATAAATACCTTATTACCCGCGGGTGTAACCTTGAGGCCAAATCCTTTTAATTCACCGTCCCAGATAAATTTATCTTTTTCTTCCGGTTTTAATTTATCTATTCCATTTTTGGTAATTTTCGAACCCATCTGATTGCTTCCTTTTTGGATTGCTAGCAAGCACATAGCAAGCACCAGCAATCACATTTAGTATATTTCACGGAAACAGTATACCACAAAATCTGTTATATTATCAATAGTTAGATTATATTAGGAAACACAAAGAAACATAGACACCTGCCCTCCGAAGGCAGAGGTCATGGGTTCGAATCCCGTCGGGTGCGCCAATTTTTAATGCTTCAAAAATTGCCCTATAGAAAGTCTCATCCATCCTCTTCAAAAAAGAGTCTTAAATCTGATATAATTCGCACGCGCGTTTGCAATAAAAGCATCAAATAAATATCACTTTTCTTTAAACGGCCTGTCACAAATCAAGATCATATTCCCCCTGCCTGAACGGGCGAATGTCCAAAGAGGACAAAGTTAATTATTAAGGAATATAATCAAAATGGAAACTACACCTGAAAGACCAGAAATTCGGACATCAGAATTTTGGAAAAACCTGCTCTGCACCTCAGCAATAGTCGGTGTCATGATGGTTTCTCCGGCGCTTGCCGCAGATGAAGCCATAGAAAAAACCAATGAAGAACAGCCAATTCAGATCACTGCACAAGTTGCGACAGTAACAACTGCTGCTGCCGCCGAAGCCGCCGATGCGCCGGAAGAAGTGATCGTCGTTGTCGGAAAGCCGACGACATACGCCAACAACGCCACTGACAATGTGATGATCGAGCAGGAATCAACAGCAGCAAGTGTCCTTTCCGTGATTGATAACCTTCCCGGTGTTAATATCAGCGAGGGCGGTACATTCGGTTCCGACGACTGGTCAACCACTGTCAACATGCGTGGCTTTACCGTGGGGCTTAGTGAACAACAGATCGGCATGACCATTGACGGCCTGCCAAACGGAAATTCAAACTATGGCGGTGGTTCAAAAGCCAACCGTTATATCGATTTTGAAAACCTTGCCCGTGCTGAAGTATCGCAGGGAACCAGTGATATTTCCTCCGCATCCCACGAGGCTCTTGGCGGAACAATCAACTTTGTTACCAATAATCCGCTTGATGATCAGCGTCTTCGCGCCAGCCTCAGCATCGGTGACCATAATGCAAGACGTTATTATTTCCGTTATGACACAGGGCATCTGACCGACAGCACCACTGCTTATTTAAGCTATTCCCGTCAGTCAAATGATGCCTGGATTGGCCTGGCCGGTGGCACGGAGCGCGATCATATCTCAGCAAAATTTGTGTCCGAACTGGACAACTGGACCATCACAGGCCGTTTTTCATGGGATGATACCAATGAAGATAACTTCCAGCGCATCAGTCTTGCCCAGTTTGAGGAAAACCCCGACTGGGACCGTTTGACCGACACTATTACCGGCATCCCTTATGTTGATCAGGCGTACCGTCCATCATGGTCAACACTTCGGAATAATTATTTTACCTACCTTCGTGCGGCATATGAAGATGATGCCTTAAAAGCCACCATCACACCATACTATCATGTACAAAAAGGTCGTGGTGATTGGGTACCACAATATATTGTCGACGTTGTCGGCGGCACAACTAGCATGCCATCAGGCGTCCGTGACCTCCATACCGGTCCGGACACCATTTATGGCGGATCATTCGGTGGTGCTTATTCGTTCGTTGATGCAATGGGAACTCCGCTTGCCCCGATTGATGGCTGCACAGCGCGTCTGACATTCCCCTATGGTGGCGGTGGCGCGGCCGATGATCCGGCCTGTTACTCGGCGGATGCCAACCCGGCCAGTTCTTATCGTCATACCCACTATAACAAGCAGCGTATCGGCCTGACCGCCGACGCCCAATATGAAATCGCTGAAAATAACATTCTTCGTGGCGGTTTATGGTGGGAACGCGCCGACCGCGATGAAAGCCGCGACTGGCACCGTATTATTGACCCAAGAAGCTCGCACCAGTTTGATAATGCGGCCTACTGGCGTCAGTATGACCGTAACTTTATCACCAATACCTTCATGCTTTATGGTGAAGATACGCTGACCCTAGGTGATCTGACCCTTAATGGCGGTCTTCGTAAATTCTTCGTTGACCTGACCAGAAAGGATAATTTCGGGCTTGAGGCGGAATCCAAAGTTAATTCGGACTCAAAAATTCTGTTCACTGCCGGCGCCATTTATGAAGCGACAGATGAAGTTGAGCTCTTCACCGGCTTTTCACAAAATTATGCCGCGATCAAGGATAATATTATTGAGGGAAGCGCTGCGATTGAAGGCGTGGACGGTGAAAAAGCCGATAACTATGACCTTGGCCTTCGCGTTCGTAATGACTGGATAAGGGCAAGTCTGACCGGTTATTATATTAAATTCTCAAACCGGATTGTCGGTATTCCTGTCGGTGATATTTCCGGGATCGATTACGCCTCACAGATTGATACGGTTTATCAGAATGTCGGCGGTATCGACTCCAAAGGGATCGAAGCCAGCATTTCTGCCGATATAACCGACAGCTGGAACCTTTATTCATCGCTGACCGTCAATGACAGCAAATATAACCAAACCATCGGTAACGTTACCAAGGATAAGAAAGTGGCACTTGCCCCTGAATTCCAGCTGGTGGGAACATTAAGCTATCAGAATGATGGTATCTTCGGCGGTGTATCAGCCAAACATATCGGCAAACGCTGGGGCGATTTTGCCAATACGGAACGCCTTCCATCTTCAACCATTGTTGATCTCTGGATCGGCTATGACATTGAAATGCAGAACGGCCCAAGCAATATGCGCGTCTCGCTTAATGTCAATAACCTGATGGATAAAAGATATCTGGGCGGTGGTACACCCGGCGGATACTTTATCGGAACAGGTCGTCAGGTGATGGCAAACATCACTTTCGACTACTAGGATAATAATAACTTAAGCTGTAAAACTTAGGGAAGCCCCGATTTCGGGCTTCCCTTTTTTACTTTCCCTTTTTTACATTAAGGACAGACAGATGAGCAAAATCACCAGACGTGAATTCCAGATCGGGGCCGGGCTGACCCTTGCCGGCTTTTCAGCGCTCGCCACCAACCGGGCTGCGGCAATGAGCATTGATATGCCAAAAGTGATGGGGGATAAGCCAATATCCCGCATTCTTTTCGGCTCCTGCTGCCATCAGGATAAGGAACAACCGATCTGGCCCGCGATCCTAAACAAAAAACCGGAACTTTTTTTATTTTTAGGGGACAATATCTATGGCGACAGCCGCGATATGGCCGTGCTTGCCGCAAAATATAAGAAACAGGCCAAAAATTTTGAAGGGATCCGTCGCCAGTCACAGGTCATGGCTATCTGGGATGATCATGATTTTGGTGAAAATGACGCAGGTAAGGATTACCCGTACCGTGATCAGTCAAAAGAGCTTTTCTTTGATTTCTGGGAAGTACCCAAAGCAAGCAGCCGACGTCGTGACGGCGACGGTATTTATACATCGGCCCTTTTCGGGCCAGAGGATAAACGAATTCACATCATCTTGCCGGATTTACGCTATAACCGTGACCCGCTTAAAACCGTGGACAGCATGGAAATGGCGAAGGACAGGGAAATTGCCGGTTTCGGACCCTACCTTCCCATAATGGGCAAGGACAGCACCATGCTTGGCGAAGCGCAGTGGCAATGGCTTGAGCGGCAGATGCAGGTGCCTTCAAAAATAAAAATCATCGGCTCGAGCTTACAGTATATCGCGACCCAACCAGGCTGGGAATCCTGGGCCAATTTCCCCCATGAACGGCAGCGGCTGATTGAGCTTATCAGAAAATACCGGGTCGAGGGGGTCTTTTTCATCAGCGGCGATACCCACTGGGCCGAAATCTCCTGCCAGCAGAAGGATGTGCCCTACCCGCTTTGGGATATGACCTCAAGCGGCCTGACGGAAATCTGGCCCAATGTAAGCCCCAATGCCTACCGCTGGAACGATATCAGTTACGCCGGGCAGAATTTCGGCGCGCTTTATATTGACTGGGAACTAAGTGACCCGCTGATCGTGTTTGAAATTAATGACGCGAGCGGAAACCGGGTCTTCAGCCATTCGATCATGTTAAGCAGTCTGACTTTTAGCTGAAAAAACTGACCGAGCGCAGCAGCTGTATCAGGAACAGAAGGGAAAATGAAAGTCCGGAAAGCGCCAGCGCCCAGACAAAACGCCGTCTTTTAAGATCGCGAAGCAGGGAATTTTTCTGTATTTCATAGGCCAGTTCAAGTTTCCAGTCGCTTTTATCAAAGGCGTCAAGATAACTGTCCAGGGTCGGGTACTGTTCTTCCAGCAGGTAATAGCTTCTTTGCAGGTTTATCCCCTTAACCCCCAGTTTCGGGGCCGCACTGCGCGACGGGTAAAGCACATAACCGAACATGGCGATCGGCACCACCGCCAGCACCCAGAAGATCAGCACATATAGCGTTGTATTGGCCGGGTCCTGCGGTGCCATTTCGCCAATTTTGGCAATGGTGCCAAGGGAGAATATAAAACCGATGCTGACAATCTGCGCCTTTACATCATAGGCGCGGACCGCATTTTGAACCTGGGATAGTGAATTTTGTAAAATTGAAAGTTGAACACTATCCATTGTCTCAGTATTGCTCATTTCGTGCTCATCCAATAAGATGGGTGGAGTATATATTTATGGCACTCTCTACGCCTCTCTGATGACAAAATTGTGTCAGATTTGTTAAAGTTATGTGACCATCATTTTTGACTGAAAATGAGTAAAAAAGGACAAAAAAATGCCAAACACACTTGAAATCAGCCGCGATGGACGCGTGGTTCTTATCCGTCTTAACCGGCCGCAAGCGTTAAATGCCCTGAACTCTGACATCATGCGGGAACTGATCGCGGAACTCACCCCGCTTGATCTCGACCCTGATGTGGGATGCTTCATCATTACCGGGTCGGAAAAGGCCTTTGCCGCCGGCGCCGATATCAAGGAAATGCAGTCAAAAAATTATATGGACATGTATACGCATGATTATTTTGCCGACTGGCAGAAATTCTGTGACTTTCGGACCCCGAAAATTGCCGCCGTGTCCGGCTTCGCCCTTGGTGGCGGCTGCGAGCTGGCGATGATGTGTGATTTTATCATCGCGGCAAAATCGGCCAAATTCGGCCAGCCGGAAATCAAGCTCGGCGTCATCCCCGGTATGGGCGGCTCTCAGCGGCTGACCAGACTGGTCGGTAAATCAAAAGCAATGGACATGATCCTGACCGGGCGCATGATGGACGCCGACGAAGCGGAACGATGCGGCCTCGCCGCCCGGGTTGTTGATGATGAAAACCTGATGGAGGAAGCGATGGAAGCGGCAAAAGCCATTTCCAGCTACAGCAAACCCGCCGTCATGCTGGCCCGCGAAGCGGTCGACCGCGCGCTTGAAGGTTCCTTACGTGAAGGGCTGATCTTTGAGCGGCGCATTTTCCATTCCCTCTTTGCCACCGAGGACCAGAAGGAAGGCATGGCCGCCTTTGCCGAAAAACGAAAACCGAACTTTAAGGGGAAGTGATGGGGAAAGTACCCCCCCTGCGTCATATCTGCGAAGGCAGGTATTCATGATCCAGACGATCAGGCTACCACGGAGGGTCTATAGACCCTCGCCATTGCGGGAGTGACGGAAATAGTATTCAAGAACAAATATATTGTGCTGTCCCTATTGTTTCCCCAACCATTCTTCGTTAAGACCCATACTTGTCATCTTAAATCTAATTATTTTAGGCGTACGCCTTGCTCTAAACTTTGCATATTCAAGCAGCACTTCTTTAGCAATGGTCATGCTTTTTTCATTTGAATATCCCTCAATATAATTTTCTCCCCCATAAACATTATAAAACCCTCTAAAATCCACAATAAATATCCAGGAAACTTCAGGTGGGCAAACTAACTTCTCCTTATCGGTCAAAGCCCGACCACTCTCGCAATACTGAAACTTTCCCAAAATATGATCTTCAGAACCGATTTCATAAAACACAAAAGAGCTAATATGTCTGTTCCCCGACCCACTTTTGGCTTCTAGACCTCTTTCAGGATCGTATATTCTAAATCCTGAATCCGACTCCCATTTAAATGTCATTTTTTCCCCTTATACTTTGAACTATCACACTCATAACAATCCCTTATTTGGAACACTGTCAAGGTTCCAATACCCCACTCAACAGATGGTCAACAAATTCGGGGACGGTTTGGCTGGCGGGGCCGTAATGCCCGTCGTTGAACTGATCGGCGTTTAGGGACGGCTCAAGGTTCAGTTCCACGGTTTTGGCGCCCGGATTTTCATTGACCACCTGAGTAAACCCGGCGGCGGGATAGACATTGCCCGACGTGCCGATGGAGATAAACAAGCCGCAACGGCGAAGATGGCGGTAAATATCATCCATCCGCATCGGCATTTCCCCGAACCACACCACATTGACCCGCAAAGCCCCACGGGTTTTACAATTTGGGCATTCGCTTTCCAAACTCATTTCATCAAGCCAGTCGGAAATTTCGCCGCAGTTCTGACAGCGGCTTTTGAGCAACTCGCCATGCATATGGATCAGCTTTTCCGACCCGGCCCGTTCATGCAGGTTATCGACATTCTGGGTCACCAGCATAAAGCCGCCCGGCCAGTCCCGTTCAAGCCGCGCCAGAGCCAGATGCGCGGCATTGGGTTTTATTTTTTCATCCAGCAGCACGGCCCGACGCATATTATAAAAATCATGGACCAGGGCCGGATCACGGCGGAACGCGTCCGGTGTGGCCAGATCCTCCGCCCGGTAGCCGTTCCAAAGCCCACCTTCGCCGCGAAAGGTGGGAAGACCGCTTTCCTGCGATATACCGGCGCCGGTCAGAACTACAATGGAGGTACTGGCTGAAATATTCATAATTCCATTCTAAACGTATCAATCCAAACTGCCAATTGTTTGTTTATGTCTAATCTGCTAAAAAACAATGGTGAGGAAAATAAAATAATGCTGATGCCAAAATTAAAATCATTGATGAACCGTTTGGATAAACGCACACGTGACATGCTCGCCTTAAGCATTGGGGCATTGGGGATTATTTACCTGATCTGGAAATATATTTCGGTGATTGGCAAGGACCTGACTTTCAAATATTTCTGGCTTGCCGGGCGGCTCTGGTCCGGGGGGATGAGCCCTTATAGCCCCGACTATCAGCATGTGGGCAGAAGCCTTTTTGAAACATTTAACGGGCAGCCCTTTTACTACCCGCCAAACTGGTGGCCGGTGTCCCGCTTTATCGCATTATTTGATTATGCCACCGCCACCGAAATCTGGCGGCTGATCAATGTCATGGCCATCATTGGATCAACATTTTTGCTGCGCGCCGCACTAAGACGAGCAGATATAAATCTATCCACCCCTACCCTGATCCTCTATACCGGAGTGGTGGCCCTGATGCAGCCAACCATCATCGTTCTGCAACAGGGCCAATCCACAGCACTTGTTTATTTTGGACTATGCCTGACTATTTATGCGACACTCTATTCAAAGCATTTTCTGCTGGGACTGGGCATGGCCATTATGCTGCTGAAACCACAGATTGGTGTGCCGTTATTTTTTGGATTTTTTCTTTTAAAACAAAATTATAAATCGGTTTTCTATACTATCACTTTAACTTTAGTGATGATGCTGCCGGGCTTTATTAGTCTTGGTTTTTTTGAAACACTTTTTTCTTACCTCGCTGGCCTTTCCGAGCATTCACAGTTTCTTACCAATTCCGCAAAACTTTCGACGGGCTTTAAAAACATCGTCTATCTTATTGCAAACAGGGATATTTCCAGCACACTCGCGACACTGCTTTCGCTTATCGGGGTATGGGGGGCGGCAATATATTTACAAAAAATTGTCTATGAAAAATTTGACGGTGGCGGGGCAGCGAAACTTTGCCTTTATTATATGGCGGTGATCTTTTCCACGCTCTTTTTCGCGCCCATTCATGAATATGACATGATCCTGGTCGCACCGGTTTTATTGCTTGTGGCGGTGCTTGGGACCAGCCGTCAGGTGTTGCTTGCCGTTCCCTTTTTGCTTATGGTCCGCTCAGGCAATATCGGTGATCTTTTTGGCCCCTCCTCCGTTGATGAGGCGCGCTTTTACGGCAGTGTGGTGTCAACCGTCGCGCTTATGGCCATGATCGTTGTTTTCGCAAAAATCAGTCGTCAGGAAGATTGATAATATTTTTTGTCATATAAAGCGGCCGGTCCTTGGTTTCATTAAAAACCCGGCCAAGATATTCTCCGATTATTCCAAGAAATAATAGCTGGAGACCGCCGAGAAACAGGATCACCACCATTTGCGAGGCATAGCCGTCAACGCTGACACCATAAATAAGGGTACGAATAAAAATGAAGACTGCATAGATAAAAGAAAAAAATGAAATCAGAATGCCGATATAACTGGCAAACCGCAAAGGAAATGTCGAGAAGGACGTAATCCCCTCAATCGCGAAATTCCAAAGGTTCCAGTAATTCCATTTGGTGATTCCCGCTGCCCTGGCATGGCGTTTATACTGAACGGCAATGGTATTAAAACCAACCCATGCAAAAAGCCCTTTCATAAAGCGCTGCCGTTCGGGCAGTCTTCTGATGGCGTCAATGGCCCGGCGGCTTAACAGTCTGAAATCACCGGCATTTCGCGGAATATCAACATGGCTCATTTTTTTCAATATTCGGTAAAAATAGGTGGCCGTCATTTTTTTGAACCAGCTTTCACCGTCTCTTTCGGTACGAACGCCGTAAATATTATCATAGCCCTGTTCCCAAAGCGTAATAAATTGCGGGATAATTTCCGGTGGGTCCTGCAGATCGGCATCAAGAATGATGGCCGCCTCCCCGCTCATCAAATCTATTCCTGCCGACATAGCGGCTTCCTTGCCGAAATTGCGGCTTAAATCGATAAAAACAACCCGTTTGTCATTTTCGCAGATTTGCGTAATTAGCTCAGCGGTTTTATCAGCGCTGCCGTCATTAATGAAAATCAGCTCAAGCGTATAATCAATATCCTTAAAGACATCGACAATACGGGTATAACATGCCCCAATGACCTCTTCCTCATTATAACAGGGAACAATCACTGATAATTTTCTGTCTTTTGACATCATGACCCCTTTCTTTTTATTGTTTCTTCCGGGTTTCGTTTAAAAAAATCCAGAATTTCCCGACAATAAAATTCCATATAAATACCACAGCGGTGGCAATAATCTGTCTTAACAGATATGGGATAAACCCGAACAAATACATTATTGTTGTATTGATTATGAATCCTGTAGCCACCATTAGTATAAATTTTGGCAATGCTTTTTTATGTTGTGCATCTGAGCGAAAGGTATAACGCAGATTAAGCAGATAATTCAAAATCGCTCCACAGATATAGCCAATCATGGTCCCCATAACCGGCGACAAACTGATGAGCTCAACCATAATCACCAGCACTGTATAATGCAGAGCAGTGCTCAGCAATCCAACAGCCGTGAATTTTATAAATTCTTTTCCCAATCGACTGTTTTTGCCTGAAATATCTATGATAATCTACCCCAGCATATGATCAATGATCGCGCCTGTTCCCATGAGCAGCGGGTCAACACAGGGAAGCCCCAGCCGATTTGACAGATCATTCAGATAATCCTGCCGTTCGTTTTCGCTTAAACCGGATGTATTGATGCTGACCCCCACACATTTAATACCCGGATTGGTCAGGGAGCCAAGCGTTGTTGTCCGTTCTATCACCTGTTCAATGGTTGGAAGTGGAAAATTATCCCATTCTTCGATGGCCGTCCTGCCCGCTTCATGACAAACAACAAAGGCATCCGGTTGGGAGCCGATCAAAAGCCCCATGCTGACCGGGCTATACCCGGGATGGAAAATGCCGCCCTGCCCTTCAATCACGTCCCAGTGATCTGCATCATTATCGGGGGAAAGAAGCTCCGCCGCACCGGCAAGGAAATCACAGACCACTGCATCAATGGGAATACCTTTACCGGCAATCATTATCCCTGTCTGGCCACTGGCGCGAAAATCGGCGTTTAAGCCTTTAATCCGCATATCTCGTTCCATGGCAAGGGCAGTATATTTTTTACCGACGGCACAGTCCGTCCCAACCATAAGTACCCTTTTTCCTTTTCTTTTACGCCCGGTTCCGACCGGAATATTGGCAGGTGGTACCCGGACATCAATTAATTTTGACCCGGATTTTTTTGCCGCTGCAGCAAGTCTCGGGATACTATTCAGTTTTTTATGAACCCCGCCAACAATATCAAGGCCAGCAAAAAGAGCCTTTTCAAACGTTTCAAGCCACTGATCCGGAATACCGCCACCGACGGATGCGGTACCGATCACCAATGATTTTATGCCAGCCTCTGCCGCCTTTTCAACCGACAGCCTTGGAAGCCCAAGATCAAGGCCGTTTTCAATCAGATTAAGCTGCCCTTTGCAAAGCTCAGGCCGCCAGTCTACTATGCCGGAACCGGTCTTGGCATAGGTTTTCCTTGTCTCTTCCCCCAGAAAAATAAGATAGGGAGCTTTTATTTCAATTGTAATCATGCGTTATCCATTAAATACTGATCTGCGAGAACTTCCCTGACCGCACGGTGCGCCTGATCAATGGCAGCATCTGTAAATGGACTGGCATCCGCATCCGAATTGGCCACTGACATCCGTCCAAGTTGTTGTCGCGCAACGACGCATGGGCGGTCATCTGTCGGATACATTGACCACTCATAAGGTTCTGTAATCGTATCATAGGCATAAGCATTGCCATGTGGCCAGCGGTTTACGGTTATGGCCACAATATCCCTTGCCGCATCAAAGCCGGCGGAGCCCAACATGCGCTGAAGCTGTTCTCTGATATTTCGCTCAAACGTTTCAAATGGCGTGTTTAAGAGATCATAGCGGCCAAGCCGCAGCTGTTCACGGCGGAGCTCGCCAGGGGCGCATGGTGCACGGTGCATTTTAACCACCACAGGTTCATCAAGATTTTGTGGGGCCTTATAACCACCCACATCAAATGGAAAATGCAGACTGGTTGATGTATGATAAAGTCCGGGCGATGTGATCGAGCTTGTTCCAAGCTTTTCAAATGCTTTACCATCGCGAAGCAGCACATTGGTATAAACCCGCGGGGCTTTAATACCGTAAAGCATGGCTTCTTTCTGCTTTTCTGAATAATCATCACAAATATAGGGTATGACATTGTGCCAACAGGCATAAATAACATTTCTTGATTTAACCGTTTCGGCCTTACCACCCTGCATATACGTAACATCAACATCCTTTGCTGTTTCAGGGTCACCATTATGCTTTACTTTAATCGCGGTGCTGTTAAGGCGAAGACGGGTTGGATTTTCCGGCCGGTCAAGACGCGAATAATCCACTTTTGCCATAAAAATATCATCAATCGAATGGCCGGGAATGGCCTCAGGAATAAGCTGGCGCACCGTCATTCGGGTAATGGTCGCATTACCATCCGGGAAATAGATACTGTCTTCGCGATATTCATGTTCGCGGCCATGCTGAGATCCGGCAATATGATGCATTGGGCTGATTTTGGGGGTCGGTTTAAGCTCAAGATGATCAAAACCCGGCATTCCGCCAAGCTGCCAACAGAAAAGAGCCGGTACCTGTTCTGCACCAACATAGAAGCGGAAATGAAGACCCGGGCTATATAGTGGCAGCACGCCTGCGTCAACCCCAAGCTCTTCGGTTACATACTGAGCATATGACATGCCGGCAAGTTTTCGTTTCTTCTCTTTGTCGCTAAGCCCCTGAAAGGATTTTGCCACAATCTTTTCACTGTAAAGGCGTTTATATTCGGCCCTTAATTTATCAGTCAGCGGTGCTTTGTCGAAGAAATCGTCCCAACCATCTTCGGCTTCACGGTCACGTTTAACTAGTCCGTCCCCGCCGAAAGTTTCCTTATCAAAAAAGGTAGAACCGCCAAGTCCGATATTACGATGATGCCTGATCATATCCTTGGTTTTTTCGTGGTAGGCATCGGTATCGATCCCCAGCTCACGCAGGAAACTCATGGCTACAGTGCTGTAATTGGTTGGTTGTTCAATATTGAGTGTGCCACCGTTGACCAGAATTTTCTGGCCATTATACATATATTCATTGCGCTTGGCATGACCACCAAAATCATCATGATTATCAAGGATCAGGATTTTGGCATCCGGTCCCGCACTTTGACGATAAAACCAAGCGGCAGAAAGACCGCTTATTCCACCACCGACAACAACAAGATCATATTTTTCACCATTCGGTTTGCCTGAAAATGTTTCACCGTCCCGCACCTTATGGGCCGTTTCAAATGATCCGTCATGACTGCCCCGCATTCCTGCCTTTGCCGGCGGGTAATAATCAGGGTCAGACTGCATCGGTTTATTTTGATCCAGCGCCTGCATTGCCCTAACCAGTGATGGACAAAGGATTGCCCCGGTTACGGCAATACTGGCTCCGCTCAAAAAATCACGACGGATAATTTTTCGGTCCATTCCCAGTTCTTTATCTGAGTAGTGACCTGTTCCAGTATTTTTATTTTTGCTCATATCAGTCCCCTTTTAATTAGAAATGCAGGCTATCACACTATGAAATGATATAACAATCATTAAGTTTGGCTCATCTTGTAACGATCTATCAATACCTCACGAACAGCTCGGTGCGCCTCATCTATTGCCACATCGGTGAAGGGATTTGCCGCCGCATCGGAATTAGCAATGGATATCCGGCCTAGCCTTTTACTGGCAATGACGCAAGGCCTGTCATCAGTCGGATAAAAACACCAGTGATAAGGTTCTGTCAGGCTATTATATAAATAGGCATTGCCATGCGGCCAGCGGTTAACGGTTATGGCAGCAATATCACGCGCCGCATCAAACCCGGCAGGTCCCAGCATCCGTTGTAACTGATCTCGTGTATTACGTTCAAAAGTATCAAAAGACATATTGAATAGCTCGGTCCGTCCAGCTTTAAGCTGGGTACTTCGATCTGCCCCCGGCTTACAGGGCGCCCGATGCATTTTTGCGACCACCGGTTCATCAGGCTTGATCGGGGCATGATAACTGCCCACCTGATAAGGCGGATGCAGGCTGGTTGTCGTATAGAATTCTCCTGGCGAATGAATGTTATTGGTATTAAGTTTTTCAAAGGCCCTACCGTTTCTAAGCAGAACATTGGTATAGACCCGTGGCGCCTTAATTCCATATTTCATGGCACCGCGCTGTTCGGCCGAAAAATCACGGCATATATAGGGAATAACCATATGCCAGCAGGCAAGAATGCAGTTTCTGGCATTAACGGTACTTGGCCCGTCTTCGCGCATATAGGTGACTTTCACATTTTTTGCAGTCGCCGGTTCACCCAAATGAGCAACATTAATTACCGGGGCATTTAACCGTATCCGGGTGTTATTTTCAGAGCTGTCAAGTTGTGAATAATCCGTCGATGCCGTAATTAGATCATCAAGTGTCTGTCCGGGAATGGCCTTAGGTACAAGCTGTCTGACGATACTGCGGGTGATGGTCGCATTGCCATCGGGAAAATAAATGGACCTTTCCTTATGTTCGTCTTCACGTCCGTGGTGCGGCCCACCAATATGATGTAGCGGGCTTATCATGGCGCTTGGCCTGAGCGCAAGATGATCAAACCCAGGATAGCCCCCCTGCTGCCATAAATATAAGGCCGGCACTTGCTCTGGTCCCATATAAAATCTGAAATGGGTTTTTGCCTGGAAAAACGGCAGTACTGCGGGATCAAGTCCCAGAAATTCTGTCAGATAATCATTATAGCTGGTAAGAGCGAGCTTTTTCTTCTTTTCGCTGTCGCTTAAATTTTGAAGAGCCTCTGCACGCACCTCTTCATTATATAGACGGATAAGATCTTTTTTTGCCTGCTCCCCAAGAGGAATTTTTTCAATATACTCCCCCCAACTGATTTCCTCCGGCTTATTATAAAGGCCCTCAATCCCGAATGTTTTTTGATCAAAAAAAGTGGACGACTCGTACCCGTTAAGTTGATAGTGGCGAACCATTGGATCTGTTTTTGCGTGATAGGTTTTTAAATCTATGCCAAGTTCATGGATCAGACCACGAGCAACGGTGCTGTAATTTGTCGGCTGTTCCAGATTAAGGGTGCCACCATTAACAATGATAGTCCGGCCATCCAGATTAAATTCATTGCGTTTGGCATGACCACCAAAATCATCATGATTATCAAGGATCAGAATTTTTGCATCCGGCCCCACACTTTTGCGAAAAAACCATGCCGCCGCAAGGCCACTAATCCCGCCGCCAACCACCACAAGATCATAATCCTCGCCTGTCTGCTTACCTTCTATAAAACGTCCATCGCGGATGGTGTGAGATGTTTCGAAAGATCCCGTATGGCTGCCACGAAGGCCGGTTAATGACGGAGGATAATATTCTTCCTTGTCCTGTCGGGGAATTGCAGCCTCTTCCGCCGCAGCGGCCATAAATGCCGGTCCCGCCATGGCTGCTGCCGATCCAATGCTGACCCCATTTAAAAAATCACGTCGGTCAATTTGCCTATCCAACCCCAGTGCTTTATCTGAGCTCGATTTTCCCTTCACTGCCTACTCCCGTCCTTTTATCGCAACAATATTTCATCTTGTCGCATATTGGATGCATTTTGATTTATGGCTTTTATATTTATTGTTGGCATCATAGTAAGGGAAATTTATTTTGGTCAACCGTTCATTTCAATTAATTATCAGCGTGATAATACTGACACTTTCCATTATAAATTCAGCAAATGCAAAATCCAAACTTGAGATCATCAACTTTAAAAGCAATGTATTTAACAATGATCGTACACTGCGCATTTTACTGCCGGAAGGGTATGACCCCAATCGCAAAGCACCCTATAAGGTTCTATATATGAATGATGGGCAAAATCTTTTTTCCGCCAGGCAAAGCATGACGGGCCATGAATGGAAAATGGATGAGATTAGTGAAGAACTGATCCGCTCGGAGAAAATAGAGTCTATTGTCATTGTAGGGATTGATACCCCGTCATATGCGGACCGTGGCAATGAATATCTTCCCTGGCCGGATGAATATCTCAAGCCTTATATCGCAAAGCCAAATGGCCAACTTTATCCCGCCTTTCTTGAACAGGAAGTCATTCCGCGCATTGAAAAAAAATATAATGTCGGAAAAACGGCCAGTCGCCGCGCTCTTGGCGGATCATCCTATGGCGGTTTAATGACGCTATATACCGCATTGGAAACAAAAAATGTATTTAATTTATATCTTATAGAAAGCCCATCATTATATGTTGCCGATGGTGCCATTTTTAATTTACTTAAGAACAAGAAAATTACCGCTGATAAATTATATATCGGCATTGGCACACATGAAGGCCTAAAAAGTTGTGATCAGGAAGCCAACATGGATGCCGTTAATGATATGAAGAGCGTCGTCGATCTGATGAAAGGCAGTTTCAAAATTTACGATATTGTTGAAGAATGTGGACTTCATTCAGAAAATGACTGGTCAAGGCGGCTACCTGCCGCCCTGACAGATTTATTTGGCTCTTAAGAAATGCCAAGTAGGTCAGCAGCATTACCACCAATCATTTTTTTGATATCCTCATGGGCATAACCAAGGTCAAGGCAGGTGGCAATGACATTTTTAAACCCTTCCACCGGGGTAGGGTTCCCCACCTGACCTAGGTCTGAGCCCAGAATGGTTTTTTCAATGGTTCCAGCCTTGATCAGGGCATCAAGATTTTCAGGTGTATAAAAATGAAATTTTGACCCCGGTACAAACATGCACATGGAATGTTCCAGATAAGCCCCCATTCGAACCAGTTCACCCATTTCTGCGTAAGTGGCATCAATCAGATAGGATGGATGATTAACCAGCAGCTTTTTAACACCGCGTTTTTTTGCTTCCTCAAGCAGCGGGAAAATTTCTGTAATATGAAGATGCCCGCCCGATAGGACAATATCCGCCTCGGCAATCATATCAAGAATGAATTTTACTTCGTCCAATAGAACACCGTTATCATCCAGCACGGAAAGCTCAATCGGAGCCAGCATTTTTTCCTTCGTGGTCGGGAATTTTTTGTCAAAATCCTTGTCGGATTTATGATGGGCAATATGATTGCGCGATGAAAAAGTCGGCATCCAGACGAGCTTCGCCCCCAGTTTAATACCATGGTCAACCGCATATCGGTTAATCCCGCCGGTTGAATTGTTCAGCGGTACACCGGAAAACATTTTGACATTCAGATCCTGAAAATGGTTCATCAGCAGTTCGGTGACAGGTGTTGCCGAATAATAATGGTCCTTAATCAATATAGCCCGCATTTTCGCGGCCGATCCTTCGCGCATCACATCAATATGATCAATACTTCTTGGCATAACGCTTGGTCCGCTGTGACAGTGAAGGTCAATTGCTCCTTCCAGTAATTGACTTAGTAGCGCATCATCATATTTAGCCGCTGGAGACTGATCGATTGTGGAATTAATCCGATCCGGAATTTTTTTAACCATTTTTCTTTCCTGAAATTATCTGAAATTTTTAACGAGATTTTTTATCCCCGTCTGAACCAGTTTATGTTCAGACCCAACTGTAAACATTGTTACACCCAATTCCCGCAGCATATCCCTTTCCTCAACACTGCTGTAAGCAGCAAGTCGAATGCCGGCGTCACGTGCAACAGAGCAAACATGTTTTACAGCGTCTATCACAACCGGATCATTCGGAGACACTGCCCCGTAGCCGACAGTTAAATCCATCCGGCCCAGAAACAGGCAGTCAATATTTTTAATTTTGACGATTTCCTCAATTTTTTCAACCGCTTCGACATCTTCGATCTGGGCGATAACTGTGGTTTCCTTATCGGCTTCATCAAGATAATCTTTCATCGGCCGCTTACCATAACCACCGGCCCGCTGGGTTCCGGCAAAGCCACGGCGACCGCCACGATACCTTCCACCCGCAGCAATTTCCGCCGCTTTTTCCGGCGTCGCCACATGAGGGACAACCACCCCGGTGGCCCCGCAATCAAGCGGGTAAAGCATTCCCGTTGCCGTATTATTCTGAATTCGCACAAACATTGGCATATCAGCAGCCCGCCCGGCGAGAATACAGGAATCCATAGTTGCAAGATCAAATGGACTATGCTCCTGATCCAGCATGAGAAAGTCCAGATCACTATCGGCCATGACCTCGACCATGACATAGGAAGGTGTCTTGACGAATACACCGACCAGCTCTTCACCCGCCAACAGTCGGTTTCTGAATGTTGCTTTTTTGCTCATTATGACGATCTTTTGCTAATTTTCATTACATTTGTCTTGATATTTGGAACAGAGTATCAATAATTGAGAAATTGTCAATTGGAGTGGCCCAGAAAAATTCAATGAAAAAGCTTAATATTAAAATTGGTAAAACCCGCTTTAAAAACCCGCTTATCTGTGGGTCGGGCGAACATTTCATTGAGCTTGACGGTATCGAACGGGCACTACGGGCCGGGGCTGGGGCTGTTGTCATAAAATCAACCAACGAATCCGAAGCTGCCAAAACTCAGCTTGAAAAAACCGATTATGCCCTGCTCGACAGCCATTTTAATAAACTGCCCTGGGATTTTAACCCGCCCCATGATGCATCGCTTTTTAACCGTTCCGGCCTTCACCCGAAACCGTTTAATGAATGGCTTGAAATTGCCTTAAAAGCGGACAAAATGGCCGCAGAATTTGACGCTTATTCAATTGCCAGTCTGATCCCGGCCAACCTTGAGCAGACCATTGATTATGCAAGTAAAATAGAACAGGCAGGCATTCGCATACTGGAAGTCAATGTTGGCGCTCCACATGGTGAGGAAGCGGCAAAAGGCGCCATCCTGCTGGAACGGCAAGCGGCACATATTAAAGAAATCACCAAGGCTTTAAGAAATGCGGTCAGTATTCCGCTTTGGATCAAGTTAACCGGACAAAGCCAGGAAATTCCGGCCATGGCTCTGGCCGCTAAAGAAGCTGGCGCCGATACTGTTACCCTGATGGGGCGGTATATGGCTTTTATTCCTGATATAAATACGCAGACCCCTATACTGGGCACGCATGCCGCTTATGGTGGACCCTGGGCATTACCACTGACCTGTCACTGGCTGGTAAAATCGCGGGAAAAAACGGGTAAGAAATATCCGCTTCTGGCTACAAATGGTGCGCGGTCGGGGCACGACATCGTCCGCTTCATGCTTGCAGGTGCCAGTGGCGTACAGATGACGAGTGCCATTTTCAGCGGCGGCTATGGTGTCATTACCGATGCCATAAGGGAGTTACAGGATTATCTCAATGAAAAAAATATGGATGCGGCCAACCTGATCGGACTTGCTGCTGACCGTGTAAAAACATATGCTGAACAGGATAGAAAAGAAGATTACTGGCGTCAGTTTACGCCCAAATAAGGATAAGGAATAATCATGCAAATACCAAAAGTTGACTGGTCAAAAATGCCCTGGAAAAAAATCCGCGAAGGGGTCTATCAGAAAGCCTTTACCGGTGAAGGGGCGACCATTGCCATGCATAAACTTGAACCGCAGCATGAACCGCGACCCCATAAACATGAATATGAACAAATAGTCTATATCATGGCCGGAGAAGTGGATTTCCATGTCGGTGATGATGTTCACCGTCTTGGCCCAGGCGGGCTTCTGGTTGTGCCGCCAAATGTAATGCATCACGCCGAGGTTGTCGGTGATGAGGACGTCTTAAATCTTGATGTATTTTCGCCAGCCCGCAGCGATTTCTTTGAGCAAGCTTAAATATGAAAAAAATTAAACCAAACGCTTTTATCAAGGATTCACCAGCGCAGCCGCAACCGCCGGCCGAAAATAAGCCACCACAGTTTAAGATTAATATGGCTCTTAATGAAAGCCCCTATCCGCCTAGTCCAAAAGCACTTGAAGCCTATCATGAAACGGCAAAGATTTTAAACCGATACCCCAATTACAGTTCTGCGGAACTGCGGCTCGTGCTCGGGGAAAAATATAATCTTGATAATACCCGTATTATGTGTGCTGCCGGATCAGAGCAGATTTTAAGCTATATCGCCCGCGCCTATATCAGTGAAGTGGACGAAGTTATCCACCCAAGATATGGCTTTATGGTTTACCGCTTTAACATCGCCATGCAGGGGGCCAAATCGGTTCCTGTTGAGCATGATGATTTCATTGTCAATGTTGATTATATTCTGGACGCCGTAACTGAGAGAACAAGGCTGGTGTTTCTTGATAACCCGGGAAATCCGACTGGAACCTATGTGCCTTATACAGAAATTGTCCGATTAAGAGAAAATTTGCCGGATCATATATTACTGGTGCTTGATGCCGCTTACGCTGAATTTGCCAGTGAGGCAGATTATGACGCCGGGTTTGAGCTGGTTGACAAACATGAAAATGTCATTGTCACCAGGACCTTATCAAAACTTTATGGCTTAAGCGGTCTGCGCATTGGCTGGGCCTATAGCACGGAAGAAATTATCAATACCCTTCTACACCTTAAAGGCGGGTTTAACGTTTCTAAACCGGCACAATCTGCGGGGGCAGCCGCTGTCCTTGACCAGGATTATGCTGATCAGACCCGGGACAAATGCCGCGCAGGCATTGATTATCTGACCAAAGAGCTGCGCGCAATGGGTCTTAATGTTACCTCAAGCGTATGTAACTTTATTATGCTTCATTTTCCGGGCGGACGCGATCAGATGAAAGCCGCAGACCAGCATTTAAAGGATTGTGGCATTATGGTCGGCCCCCTTGGTGCTTATAATCTATCAAGTAGCCTACGGATCACGGTCGGCACTGATGATGAAAACAAAGCGTTTATCAGTGCCATGAAAGATTTTATGGAAAAATAATATGACCTTACCGGATTATTCAGCATGGCAGAAAATGGCTGCCGACTTAAAGCATCAGACAAAAGCTTTTATCGACGGTGAATATGTTGATGCCTTAAGCGGAAAAACCTATGAAACCATTAATCCAGCCACAGAAAAAATGACAGCCCATGTTGCTGCCTGCGACAGTCATGATGTGGACGTTGCCGTTAAGTCGGCCCGTGCTGCTTTTAATAACGGGCACTGGTCACGAATGGCCCCACGCGATCGTGGCACAATTTTGCAAAAACTTGCCGGACTGGTGCTTGAGAATGCCAATCTGCTGGCCCTTATGGAATGCCTTAATGTCGGCAAGCCAATCATGGAAGCACGGATGGCGGATATCAACCTCGCCGCTGCCGCCCTAAAATGGTACGGCGAAGCGATTGACAAGCTGACCGATGAAATTATTGCTACACCTGATAATATTCGAGCAAGCATTACCCACGAACCGATGGGCGTGGTCGGTGTGGTCGTGCCATGGAATTTCCCGCTGCTGATGGCCTGCTGGAAAATTGCACCGGCCCTCGCTGCCGGCAATAGTGTCATTGTAAAACCATCTGAACAAACCCCGCAGTCAATTTTGAAACTTGCAGAGCTGGCCATTGCTGCGGGCCTTCCCCAAGGCGTTTTTAATGTGGTGACCGGACACGGCGTGGAAGCCGGAGCCGCCATCGGCCTTCATAATGATATAGACTGCCTTACTTTTACAGGTTCCACCGCCATCGGCAAAAAATTTCTGGAATATTCAGGACGATCAAACATGAAAGCCGTGTGGCTAGAATGTGGCGGCAAAAACCCCAATATTGTCATGGCTGACTGCCCGGATATGGACAAAGCCGCATTAAGCGCCGCTAATAATATATTCTTTAACCAGGGCGAAATCTGTGCCGCTGCTTCACGACTGCTGGTGGAGGAAAAAATCCGCGACGAATTTATTGAGCGCGTAGCTAAAATCGGTAAAACCCGTGTTCCCGGCGACCCGCTTGACCCGAAAACCAACCTTGGGGCCATCGTTGACCGCAATCAATTTAACAAAATTAACAGCTATATTGAAAAAGGTGTTGAGGAAGGGGCCGACCTTGCCCTTGGTGGTGATACGGTGAAAGTAAATGGCACCGGCTATTATGTAAATCCGACCATTTTTAAGAATGTCAGAAATGATATGATTATCGCCCGCGAGGAAATATTCGGTCCCGTTCTGGCTGCCATCAGTTTTACGGATATTAACGAGGCCATTAGCATCGCCAATGACAGCCCGTACGGCCTGACTGCCGGTATCTGGACCCGTGACATCAATGTGGCCCATAAAGCGGCCCGCGACCTTCAGGCTGGTAGTGTCTCCATCAATAGCTATAGTTCTATTGATATAGCCCTGCCCTTTGGCGGTTATAAGCAGTCAGGCATTGGCGTTGACAAATCGCTCCACGCCATTCGAAAATATACCAATATAAAATCGACCTGGCTCGAGCTGGACTGATTTTATAGTCAGGCAACCTGCTTTCTGGGCGTTATCCCGACCTGACCTTTAAATTCACTGTCCTGAACATAAAGATTGGCAAGCCCTTCAGCGACATAATCTTTGGTAAATGTCAGGTCACGTCCCTGATATTTACAGTTGGCAATGACCTGATCAATTATGAATTTCGGCTGGTAAGCGGCAAGCGCCTTCCCGGCAACATTAACAATCTGATCTACTGTAAACTGGAAAATTTCCTCTGTAAGTTCAAGTCCGGCCTTTCTTGCAACACCTTCGTAAATTGCCCTGAATGCTTCAATTGATGGATCCTTGGTTTCCAGCTTATAGGGAATACGCCGTAAAAAAGCGGGATCCATAAGATCATCAGGTGCCATATTGGTAGAAAAAATCACCAGTTCATCAAATGGCAGTTCAAAAGACTTACCCGAATGAAGTTTCAGAAAATCAATCCGGCTTTGTAACGGTACAATCCAGCGGTTCAGAAGTTGTTCGGGGCTGACTTGCTGACGGCCAAAATCATCAATGATAAATGTTCCGTTTAGCGCTTTGATATGAAGCGGCGCTTCATAATATTTGCTGACCTCATTATATTTTAGATCAAGCATTTCCATGTTCAGCTCGCCGCCAGTGATCACAACAGGGCGCTTGCAGGGAACGAACCTCTTATCGACTAGTTCGCGAAACAGTTTGCGACGTTCTTCAGGAGGATTCTCAACTTCAACACTATTATGGACTGACGCATCAAACACCTTGATAATAGTACCGTTTACTTCAATTGCATATGGAATATAAATAACCGTATCATAAATATGGGCAACTTTTTCGGCTACTGTAGTTTTTCCATTTCCGGCAGGACCGTATATCAATATACTCATTCCCGAATTAACGGCGGGTCCCAGACGGCGGGTAAATTCTTCAGGCACGACAATATCTGAGAAAGCTTCTTCAATATCCTCGGGAGAAATCCGCTCATCACCGATCGCCTGATCCCTGACCTGTTTGCTGTATGCCTCAAGGGACACGGGGGCCGGACCAAAATACTGATTCTGGTTCAAGGCATCCTGAACAAATTTTCTGCCCGCAGAAGTCAGATTATATCTTAGGGTCCCCATCCCCCCTGTTGCACTGGTAATCGTCCCAACTGATTCTATTAATTTTCGGCTGGTCATTACCTGCAAAGCATGATCAACAACGTTGGTTGGCAGTTTTATTTCGTTGGAAAGCTGGACACCAGTTTCCATATTTTCAAGATACATCCCTTTACCGATTAATTGCAGAACGATGTTCGGGTCGTAACCAACTTCACTTAGTTTTAAGGGGGCTTTTGGTTCATAATACATATTTGTGCTCACTCTTTTCCTTTTTAACTCCAAAAGGATAGTTGCAAATATTTATTAAACCACGGTTACAAATAGATAAAATTTTTGCTATTTAACCTGTTAATTACCACGGATGCGTTCTCGGAAATATAAATGCCAGGGCTGTGGCGTATCTTCCAGCCTTACCTGAACTTCAATCAAAACCGGTCCATCATGGGCAAAGCCTTCCTTAAGTGCGGCCCTTAGCCCTTCGGGACTGTCAGTTCGGCATGACTTAACCCCGAAGCTTTCCCCAAGTTTGACAAAGTCCGGATTTTTAAGATCGGAAGCGATCACCCTTCCTTTATGTGTGGTCTGTTGAATGCGTTTGACATTGCCAAAGCAGTTATCATTAAAAACCACACACACCATCGGGATATTAAACTGTACGGCAGTGGCCATTTCCTGAACATTGAACATAAAGCCTCCATCCCCGGCAATGGTCACGACCTTCTTATCCGGGTTTGCAACCTGAACGCCAAGACCAGTGGCATATGAATGGCCCAGCGTTCCCTGATAACTCGGATATAAATAGGTACGCGGATGATAAACCGGGAATCCATCCCGCGATGCATAGCCCACCTGTGTAAGATCAGTAACAAAATGCCCGTCTTCTGGCAGTTCTTCCCTAATCACTTTCATATAGGCAACCTGCGGCACCATAATATTGACTTCCTTTGCCACTTCGGCCTTGACCGCGTTCATTTCAACAACCGACCATTTGGGCGCGCAGCTTCCAATTTCCTTGTTCAGTGCTTTTAATCCCTCTGCCGCATCACAATGAATGGCAAGGTCTGGGGTGCTGAGACGGTTCATTTCCTCCTCATCAATATCCATGCGGATAATTTTCAGATTGTCATCTAGTCCCCAATCATCAATTTGTGGTGTCATACGGCTACCGACACCCAGAACCACATCTGCATCTTTCCATAAATAATGCCCGGCAACCGGTACCATGGCATAATCGTCCCGCGCGTCCATCACCCCCAGCGAATTGACCGACATCACAACAGGCACCCCGATGGCTTTGCTCAAAGCGCGAACTTCCGCTGACGCATCTATGGTACCTCCACCAACAAATATAACCGGGCGACGTGCATTTTTTAGCATTTCTGCCGCTTTTTTAATTTTATCCATGTCCGGTTTTTTGGGAGTTTGTTTTTTAAAGGCCTCAGCCTTTTCAACATCTTCGACCATCGGCATGATGTCCATCGCCATTTCGATTTCAACCGGACGGATCCGGCCACTGGAAAGCGCATCAAAGGCACGAGCCATCGCATCTGGCGTATCGGACGGTCGGTCAATCCGGTGGGCCATTTTTGTTATTTTTTCGGCAATTTCAAGCTGGTCACGGATTTCATGAAGCTGCCCGGTTTTTCCGTTAATTTTTTTTGACGGGATCTGACCACAGATACATAGCATCGGCGTATTACAGGCATACCCCGTAGCAATTGCAGCGCCGGCATTTAAAAGTCCCGGGCCCGGCACCACAAAAAAAGCACCAACCTTACCCGTTGACTGCGCATAGCCATAAGCCATATAGGCCGCTCCCTGCTCATGGCGGGCATGGATGACGTTAATTTCATTGCGCCGGTCATACATGGCACTAAAACTGTAATCTAGATGAGCGCCAGGCACCCCGAACACCTGATCAACTCCGTTGGCAATTAAACTATCGACAATGGCCTGCCCACCTGTCATCTTCATCACATACACCTCTAATTCTTGTTCCATTATTTAATACTTGGTTTCAGTATTTGAGATTTATAACATTATGTGTATAATTACAAGTCTATGGGAGAATAATGCTTGAACAAACAAAAAGATATTGCTGATAACGGCTCGATGGTGCGCTCTCTTGCTGTGACTTTTAAACTTCTGGATACTATGGCCAATGCCGGTGAACCAATGAGAATTACGGAAATTGCCCGGCAGTTGGGCGAAAGTAAAGCCAAAATTCATCGTCATTTAAGCACCCTGCGCAGTCTGGGGGTGGTTGAACAGGAAAAAACGTCAGAAAAATACAGGCTGGGCTGGAAACTTTTCCGCCTTGGCCAGGCGGCGTTTGAACAGTTTGACCTTAAATCCATTGCAGAACCGCATATGGCCCGACTTCGTGATTTAACAAATCAGTCCGCCGTACTTGCCGTTCCTTCAGGTGGGGAAGCTATGGTCATTGCCAGTATGGATAACAGCAGTGATACTTCCTTGAGGATCTCTGCTGTTCCCGGTGCCACACCACCAACCACAGCATCGGCACAGGGACGCATCGTCCTTGCCTATGCCACAGATGATCACAGGGAACAGCTGCTTGGCGGGCCACTAAAGGCTTATAATAAAAAAAGTATCACAGATATCACCGAAATCCGCAAACGTCTGAAGCTGATCAAAACCCGTCTTTATGAAACAGCCATTGAGGAAGTGATGCTTGGATTTAGTACCATTGCCGCCCCTATTTTTGATTCTGACGAGAGGCTGATTGGTACGGTCGGCATTATCGGATCAGTACAATATATTGCCGACCCGCCAAACCCGCAACAGATAGCCCACGTGCAAAGCTGCGCAGCAACCATTTCAAAGATTTTCAATTCAAATGCATATACAGGAATTGCCGATCCATTTTAATCTTTATTTTCGGAACAACGTATCGTATAATGAGACATTATTAAAAAATTAGCTGGAGCAAAAAATGGCCATTCGGACCGGAAAAGAGTATTTGGACGCGATTTCAAAACCTAAAGATATAAGAATTGATGGTGAAAAAATTACCAATGTGGTGACCGATCCCCGCTTTGCTGGCGGGGCCAAAACCATGGCGATGATTTTTGATCTTCAGCACCGTAAAGATCTGATCAATAAAATGACCTATGTGGAGAATGGCGAACGGTATGGCCTATCCCATAAAATGATCAAAACGAAAGAGGATCTGGCCCAACGCAAGGAAATGTTCAAAATATGGTCTGATGCCAGTTGCGGCACTTTTGGCCGCAGTCCTGATTATATGAATGTCTATCTAATGGCGATGAATGCCGCTGCTGATCAATTTGGTGACTTTGCCGATAATGTCAGAAACTATTACAAATATGTCCGCGATAATGATCTTTCGATGACCCATACACTGGTCAATCCACAGGTAGACAGATCAAAACCGGTCGAACAGCAGGATAAGGATCTGGCAGCAAAAATCGTTGAAACCAATGATAAGGGTATAGTCATTCAGGGGGCCAGAATGGTTTCCACCCTGTCCGCCTATGCCGATGAAATCCTGGTTGTCCCATCTGGTATTATTCAGAATAATCAGGAAGCAGCCCCCTATGCTTTTGCCTTCGGTATTCAGACGGATGCCCCGGGGATCATCCATATTTCCCGCCCGTCCGTAGTACACCAGAATGAAGGCCACCCGATGGATTACCCCCTTTCCGGCCGTTTTGATGAAACCGATGCCATGATCATTTTTGATAATGTGCTGGTGCCCTGGGAACGTGTCTTCACCCATGGCGACGTGACCATGTGTAATGAATTTTACAAACGGACCAATATCGGCGCCCATATTCTTGACCAGTCAACAGTCAGGAGCCTGGCAAAAGCCGAATTTTACCGTGACCTTGCCTTTACCATCGCCGACAGTACCAAAACCGACGGGTTTATCAATGTACAGAATATGCTGGCCGAGCTAATGACCACGGTTGAATTGGTCCGCTGCGTCATTACCGCTGCCCATGCAGAAGCCAAACTGGTCAACGGTATCATGTCACCCAATGCTGCGCCTTATGCGGCCCTGCGGTTAAGCTATCCTGATATGTACCAGCGCATGTGTGAAATTATCCGCATCCTTGGTGCAGGTGGTCTGGTCGCTGTGCCGTCATACGCCGAATTTGACAGTGATACCAAAGATTTCGTTGAAAAATATTTCCAGTCTGCAAACGGTGACAGCCGCTCACGCACAAAACTGTTCCGTCTGGCTTATGATGCCTCCATTTCAAGCTTTGCTGGCCGCCAGCAGCTTTACGAACGCTACTATTCCGGCGACCCTGTTCGCGCAGCGGCAAATATGTATAATAATGCCGATAAGGAACCGGGACGAAAACGGATCTGGTCCTTCCTGGATGATTATGAAAAGAGCCTCTCATGAGTGATAAATGGAAAAAAGTTGAGGATATAAAAACCCCGCCCGGGCCGGTTACCTTCACCATGGAACATTCCCAGAATGGCTACCGCATGAATGCTATTTGCTATAGTCTAAAAAAGGAAGAAAACAGAGTAAAATTCAGAGAAGATTATGAAAAATATATGGCCGAATTTGGCCTGAGTGAATTCGAAAAGGAACTGGTCCGAAGCCGGGACTGGCTTAAAATGATCCATTATGGTGTCAGCCCCTATCTGATTGGCAAAATGGCCCAATGCTTTGATTTAAGTTTTATGGACTGGGGCGCGTTTATGCGAGGGGAACAGGCAAAAGAATTCATGGAAAGAAATATTCCCCTACTGAAAAATTATAATAAGGATAGTAAGTAATGGCTAATTTTGTTGGTGGAATATGCACATCCCATAACGGCGCGCTAATGCATGGCTGGGATTACCAGCTACGCGAAGACCCGATCTGGACGCCGCTGTTTGAAAGCTATGATCCGGTAAGACAGTGGATAAAGGATAAAAAGGTTGATGTCCTTTTCTTTGTTTTCAATGATCATGTCAGCAATTTTTTCTTTGACTGCTATCCTACATTCGCGATCGGCATTGCTGAACAATATGAACATGCCGATGAAGGAAGTGGCCCACGTGACCTTGCCATTCCATATGGCGACGTCCCCTTTTCTCGCTATATGGCCGATTATCTGATCCGTGATGAATTTGATCTTGCGGTCTGTCAGGAAATGAAGCTGGATCATGGCATCATGGGACCGACCCCTTATATGCTGGACCAGCCATGGCCGGTAAAATTCGTACCCTTCTGCGTTAATGTTATCCAGCACCCGATCCCAAGCGTCAAACGCTGCTGGAAACTTGGCAAATCAATCCGCAAGGCGATTGAGGCCTACCCGGAGGACATCAACGTTGCCGTGGTGGGAACAGGTGGCCTTTCCCATGAACTTCAGGGCACCAATTTCGGACGGATTGAGCTCGATTGGGATAATGAATTCATGGATAAATTTGAAGTTGAACCGGAAAGCATGCTTGATTGGGACGTGAAGGAATTTATGGACCGTGGGGGTTCGGAAAGCGCCGAAACCGTGATGTGGTTTGCCATGCGCGGCGCTATGAACAAAAAGGTAAGACGCATTCACCGCAATTTATACCGCGGCATGCTGACCGGGATGGCAGTTCTGGTTTTTGAGGATGCTGAATGAATATATTTTCGCGCCGCAAACGACCCCCGCACCTCGGCACATATCCGATGGAAAAAATCAGGCGCGTTGATAGTCCCACCACACTCATCATAGAAGACGAAGTAAAACGTGTCCCCCGCCGTGCGGACGGCTTTATCCGGGCCGACCATGGCGACTTTGGTGAGCAGCAGAAACAGGCCCGTATCAGAACAGGGTCATCAACAGCTAAAGGAGCAAAAGTCCCTTTAAACGGCGCCTTGGGTGATAATATCAGAAGCTTTATCCCGCTTCAGGACGGCGACGTTGCCACCGAAAAAGCACCCATCCCGGATGATCCGGAACTGATTGCCAATAATATGAAATCGCTTGCCTATTTTCTGGATTCCGATGTGGTCGGTATCTGTGAAGCAAAAGATTATTGTTGGTATTCCCATGATCGGGACGGAAAGGAAATTATGGCCCGCCATAAATACGCCATCGTTATTCTGATTGATCAGGGATTTTATACCAATGATGCTTCCACCGGGGATGACTGGATCAGTGGCTCACAAAGCTATCGGGCCTATCTGCGCGGTGCGGAAATCGGTAATATCATTGCTGCCTATATCAGGAACCTGGGCTATGAAGCGCGTAATCACACGGCCATGGATAGCGAAGTTCTGCATCTGCCGCTTATCCTGCAAGCCGGTCTGGGGGAGTTAAGCCGCATCGGCGAAGTGGTGATCAATCCTTTTATCGGACCACGCTTTAAATCAGTGGTCGTGACCACAAATATTCCCCTTAAAACCGATAAACCCATTGATTTCGGCTTGCAGGATTTTTGCAGCAAATGCCAGAAATGCGCCCGTGAATGCCCTGTCGGCGCAATACCATTTGGCGATAAAATTATGTATAACGGTTATGAAACCTGGAAACCGGATGTACCAAACTGCACCAGTTACCGTGTTTCAAACCCCAAGGGGGCAGGATGTGGCAGATGTATGAAAACCTGCCCCTGGAATAATGAAGGGATACTGGCTTATCGCATAGCCACATGGATAGCGATAAAAGTCCCGTTCATGCGCAAATTTCTAATCTGGCTTGATGATTTTGTCGGCAACGGCAATCAGAATGAAACCCATCGCTGGTGGTTTGATCTTTATAATGATAATGGCAAAATTGTCATTCCCAAAGCCACTAATGAAAAGGGCATTCATCCGGATAAAAAGCAGCCTAAAAACCACCGTATATCCTATTATACGGTGGATAGTTTACCGAAGTTTGATGAAAAAGGGGCATGGCCCTTTGACCGCAAAGGCGGATGGGCGTTAAAAGACAAACTGGAAACACCGGAAGAGGCGCGAAAAAGGACAGAAAAAACAAGTAACAAGCCATCTTGAAATAGCTGGATAAAACTCTAAACTGCTATTAATATAATAGAAAATAATAAGCATAATTTGATTGCTCAGGGGAGGAAGATTTGGGTTTAGAAAATGTGCAGGAAAAAGGACAGAAGTCGCTTGCCTATGCCTGGTTTGTCGCCATTCTTCTTATGCTGGGATATACGCTTTCCTTTCTTGACCGGGAAATACTCTCTCTCCTCATTAATCCTATTAAGATAAAATTTGGCCTTACCGATTTTCAGGTGAGCCTTTTGATGGGACCCGCTTTTGCGATTTTTTACACGGTTATGGGCATCCCTCTTGGCTGGGCCGCCGACCGATTTAACCGGACCCGCCTGATTGCCGCCGGTATGACCCTCTGGAGCGTCATGACCGGTTTTTGTGGCCTTTCGGCCAATTTCGTACAGATATTTCTGGCGCGGATCGGGATTGGAGTTGGTGAAGCCGTCCTGACGCCAAGCGCGGTATCGCTGCTTTCCGACTATTTCCCGAAAAATAAACTGCCCTTCGCGATGAGTATTTATTCCATGGGGCTTTTTATCGGTGGCGGCATGGCCCTGATCGGTGGTGGAGCTGTGCTCACCGCACTGGATGGGGTGACCTGGACTGTCCCTTTATTCGGCACCCTCGAATTCTGGCAGATCGGCTTTCTGATTGCCGGAATGCCCGGCATTGTTCTGGCCATCATAATTTTTATGGTCAGGGAACCCAAAAGAAAGGAAATGGCAACGGACCAGAGCGGAGTTGAACAAAAAGCCTCCTTCGCTGTCGCCTTTGATTATATGTGGCGCCATAAAAAACTGTTTCTTTGTTTGTTTATTGGCGGTTCCATGGTTGCCATTTTACAATACCAGTCGCTCTGGTATCCTGAACATTTAATGCGCGCCTTTGAATGGGACAGGGCCCAGGCCGGAAAAGTCGCCGGCTACCCAACTGTACTAGGCGGTATTGCCGGGCTTTTGCTGGGTGGGCAATATATGAGCGTCCAAAGCAAAATGGGAAATAAGGACGTTGCCGTTAAGCTTGCTTTTTTAAGCGCCGTCGGCATTGGGCTTCCCGCGGTGCTGATGCCGCTCATGTCGTCAGTTATTTTCAAAATTATCGGTATATCCATCGTTAAATTCTTTGTCGCCATGCCGCTGATTGCCGGAACCACCGCGATCAGAATGGCCGTACCCAACCAGATGCGCGGACAGTTTACCGCCATGTATTTTGTCTTTGTCGGGCTGATCGGGGCAACCCTGGGGCCGGTGATGCCGGGCTATATCACCACATTTATTTTCAATGAAAATACGGAGATGCTCAATTATTCACTATCCATTTCGGCGGCCCTGACCATTCCGTTCAGCACCATACTTCTCTGGATCAGCTGGGGCGAATATAAAAAACATGTCTATAAAGACGATTGATAAGAGGGAGAGAATTAGGTGAGTGACATAAAACCACTAGCAAGCGTTGAAGAAAAGCTGGACCACAGCATCACCTATGCCTGGGCCATAACGGCGATGTTAATGCTTTGCTACACATTTTCCATGCTGGACCGCGAAATTATCTCGCTGCTGGTGGATCCGATCAAAGCAAAATTTCAGGTTACAGATTTTGAAGTGGGCCTGCTGATGGGGCCGGCGTTTGGAATTTTTTATACGGTGATGGGTATTCCGCTTGGCTGGGCGGCGGACCGCTATAACCGAAAAAACCTGATCACTTTTGGTATTACACTCTGGAGCTTCATGACCGCCTTTTGCGGCCTTGCCGGAAGCTTCGTTCAGCTTTTCATAAACCGGATCGGCGTTGGTGTTGGTGAAGCCACCCTGACCCCGAGTGCTTCTTCGCTGCTTGGGGACCTTTTTCCAAAAGATAAACTGCCGCTTGCCACCAGTGTCTATTCACTTGGTGTTTTCATCGGTTCCGCCCTTGCCATGATCGGCGGCGGTATTCTGCTTTCCCATATCAAGGGCGTGACCGTAACATGGCCGATTGTCGGCACCCTTGAATACTGGCAGCTTACCTTTGTGATTGTCGGGTTGCCCGGTCTGGTTCTGGCGCTGATTGTTTACCAGATTATTGAACCCAAAAGGCGCGAACTCGCCCTTGATGCAGACGGAAAAGTGGAAAAAGTATCGATGGTCAGTGCCTTTTACTATCTGCTTGAGCATAAAAAGCTGTTTCTTAATTTCTTCCTCGGTGGCTCTGTCATCGCCACGATCGGTTATCATTCCGCCTGGTATCCGTCGCTCTTTATGCGCACATGGGGCTGGACCGAACAGGAAGCCGCCTTTGCCACCGGGTTTCCGTCCCTGATCGGCGGAACAACCGGGCTGATCCTCGCCGGGATAATCATGAGCGAAATGGTCAAAATAGGCACAAAGGATGCCGCCCTAAAAATCGCCTTTATTTCCGCCCTTGGCATCGGCATACCCGCCGTCACCATGCCGCTGATGCCATCGGGGATGCTGGCGGTTGTTATCATGATTTTTGCCAAACTGTTTGTCGGTATTCCGCTGATCACCGGCATTGCCATGATCCGCATGTCGGCCCCGAACCAGATGCGCGGGCAGTTCACCGCCCTCTATTTCGTTTTTGTCGGTGTGATCTCAACCAGCCTGGGCCCGGTCATTCCCGGCTTTTTCACCACTTATATATTTAATGAAGATGTCGCCATGACAAGATATTCCCTTGCCATTGCCGCCGGGGTTGTGGTGCCAATCGGCTCCACCCTGATCTGGCTTGGCTGGCAGGAATATAAAAAGGTTGTCTATGCGGGGGAAGATTAATATCCCCCGCTAAGCCTTTAAAATTAAAAGAATAAATTTATTTTTTTTGTGTCCGGCAATATGGTATCGAGCACAATATCCTTGACCGCACCGCTGCTGACCCGGTAACGGTTCATAAACACAATCACCGAGCGGTCCATATCAACAAACCGCTCGAAATAGGCCACGAAGCCCGCCACCTGACCGCTGTGGCTGGTGGTATTAAGCCCGCGGTCTTTTCCTACGCGCCAGCCCAGCGCATAACCGGTTTCGGTGCCGTCCGGCAGCACACCGGATGTCCACATTATTTTTTTGGAGGCTTCAGAAAGGAGCCTGGTACCATGTAGCGCCGCATCCCATTTTGCCATATCCGCGGCGGAGGAAAGCAGCCCCCCTGCCCCCAGGGTTGAAGTGGTTTCGGTCGCGTTTCTATTGATCAGCTCCCCGCGTTTATTGACCCAGTATCCTTCAGCGCGGCCCCTGATGATTGCTTCCGGGTCGGCAAAGCGTGTCTGTGTCATGCCAAGCGGCTCAAAAATACGTTTTTTTAAGACTTCCGCCAGCGGCATATGATCAACCTGCTCGACAATCATGCTGGCCAGATAATAACCGGTGTTGGAATAATACCAGCCCGTCCCGGGGGCAAAATCCATCGGCCGTCCATTGGCAATTTTAATGACGTCCTGCGGGGTCAGCCGAAGGCGGTAAACATCATATGTATAAATTTCCTCATAATCGGGAATACCGGATGTGTGGTTGAGCAGCTGCTTGACCGTGACCCCAAGCCAGTCTGTCGGCAGGTCGGCCAGATATTTTGATATCGGATCATCAAGGCTTAATTTTCCTTCCTCCACCTGCATCATGGCGGCGGCGGACACAAATTCCTTACTGATGGAGCCGATCTCGAACACATGATTTTCCGCCACATCCACATCCAGCTCGACATTTGATTTGCCGTATGTGCGCACGAATTCAAGCTTGCCATCCTTCGCCACCGCCACCAGCGCCCCGGGCACATTATTTTCCGCCATATAACCCCTGATCCGCTCATCCATTTTTTGAAGCTCGGCTTCCGACGGTTTCACATACTGGGCATAGGCCGCTGTCGTACTAATAAGGACCAGTAAGGCCGCTAAAATGGATTTCATGACATCCTCCCGAATTTTTATTATCCGCTCAAACTTAACAGGCTTTAAAAAGCAATCCAATTAATTTATTGATGAAAATTTAGGTCAACACCGCTTTAGACAAATAATATAAAATCATCTATAGTTTTAACTAGCAAACATCCGGAAAATCAAATTGGGGGAATTCATGAAAAATCAATTTACTCTGACCCCTTTGATTCGAGATTAGGCATCTAGAACCTCAGAATATACGTGATTGGAATAGTGGGACGGTTGAAGGGCGAAGAGCTGCTCAGAGTGATTCGGATAATTTTGGGAATCAATTGTTTGATGCATGGCAAAAGTATTTAGGAAACTAATTCTACGTTAATTATTTGTGAAGGACTATTTTTATGACTTGGATGAAATATATGTTAGTTAAGTTATTATTTATTTTATTAATAGTTTTCAACTATCCGGCCTATGCAGTTTCACTGGATTTTGTAAGTTTAGATGAGTTATTTAAGAAATCGGATGTAGTAGTTCATATAAAAATTACTGAAGCAAGTGTTGGTTATTTATCAGAGAAAAATACAGAATATTGTGATTATTGGGGAGAAATTATTAATTTATTCAAAGGCATAGATAATAAGAAAATAAGCTTTGAGTCATACGAGGGTTTAGAAATTGGTTCTGAATATGTATTATTTTTGCGACATTATGAGAATTCCTATATTGCTAGTCCTATACTTGGTGAAATTTTTGAATTCCATCGTGAATATGGTGCAAATAAAACAAAAACATGGCTCAAGAATTCTGCCTCACATATTAAAATTCCGAAAGACATTATGACGCTAGACGTAAAATACAGAAGTGTAGACCAGTCAGATTATTATCCTTCTTATATATCTTATTTGCTTGTGGACTGGGAAGAGTTTAACGCACATTTATTGAAATTAAATACACCATGATCAATCAAAGAGGTCCAATCAAAGCGGTCAGAAAATCAAAGGGGTCAGAGTAAATTGATTTCCTCTCCCTATCTACTTTTGCACCATTTTAAATATCTGTTTTGCGCGTTCGTCGTCGTCGAGCGGTTTTTCCTCCTCCGGCGGGATGTTGACGCCGCGCTGACAGGCAGGCCGCGCATTCATCTGATCCATCCAGCGCTTAAGGTTATCAAGCCCGTCAACGGATATGCCACCCCATTCATAACTTCTGATCCAGCACCAGTTGGCAATATCGGCGATTGAATAATCATCACACAGCCATTTCCGCCCCTCTAAGTGGCTATCAATCACTTCAAACAGCCGCCGGCTTTCATTTTGGTAACGGTCAATGGCCGGCTGGTATTTTTCCGGGAAATAGCGGTAAAACACATTGGCCTGCCCCATCATCGGGCCGATACCGCCCATCTGAAACATCAGCCACTGGATAACCCGGCTGCGCGCCTTGGTTTCGTTTGGTAATAATTTTCCATACTTATCGGCCAGATAAATCATAATGGCGCCGCTTTCAAACACGGCGAAATCATCATTTTCCCGGTCAACGATTGCCGGTATGCGGCCGTTGGGGTTGATTTTTAAAAACCAGTCCTGTTTCTGTTCATTTTCCATCAGCTTCAGATGATGTACCGTATAGGGCACCCCCAGTTCTTCCAGCATGACGGAGATTTTATAACCGTTCGGCGTTCTGGCCGTATAAAGATCAATCATAATGATACCCTTTTATTAGATTTTCCCAACAAACTTAACAGGCTTTCCAGCCTTAATCCAGTGTCTGTTTATATCTGAGCATGGCGAAGACGCCGACCACAACCATAATGACCAGCAGCGGCCAGAAGGAGGCAAAAAGGTCAGCGCTTCCCGCCCCTTTAAGCATAATGCCGCGCATCAGCCGCATGAAGTGGGTCGCGGGCAGGCACTGACCGATCATCTGCGCCCAGCGCGGCATGCCCAGAAACGGAAACAGAAACCCGGACAGGAGTATTTGCGGCAATAACATAAAAAAGGTCATCTGCAGCGCCTGCATCTGGGTTTCGGCAACGGAGGAAAAGAAAAAGCCAATCATCAGATTGACAATGATATAAAGGGTCACAGCCATGAAAAGCGTGCTGAAATTGCCGCTCATGGGAATATCAAAAATAAATTCGGAAGCCAGCAGCACAATAAGCGTCTGGATATAACCGATTATCACATAAGGCGCGACCTTGCCGACCATCATTTCCATCGGTTTGATCGGCATCGCCAGCAGATTTTCCATGGTGCCGCGTTCTTTTTCGCGGGTGATGGCCACCGCCGTGATCATGGTCATGGTCATGGCGATGATGATACCAAGCAGCCCGGGAATAATGTTATATTGGGTTATCCCCGCCGGGTTATAGCGTTTATGCAGTACCACATCGACCGCCGGTGGTTTATCGGCAAGATCGGATAGTCCCCCTTCCAGATCGCGTTTTAAGCCGAGACTGACAATTTCCCGCATGGAATTAACCGCCCCGGAGGAGGCCGACGGGTCGGTCGCATCGGCCACCAGCAAAATTTGCGGTCTTTCCCCGCGCACCAGATCGCGGGCGAAATTTTCAGGGATCATCAGGATAAAATTGACCTTGCCTTCTCGGATCAGGTTTTCGGCCTCCGCGTCCGTGTTGGGGCGTTCGGTAATATTCATGAATGTTGAATTTTCCGCCGCCTTGATAACCGAGCGGGACATGGCCGACTGGTCGCGGTCAATAAGCGCCGTTGGCAAATGACGCGGGTCCGAATTGATGGCAAAGCCAAACAGGATTAGCTGCATGATCGGCACACCGATCATCATGGCAAAGGTCATACGGTCGCGCCGCATCTGCACAAATTCTTTGAGGAGAACCGCTTTAACGCGGGCAAAGGACAAGGATCTCATTTGAAATTATCCTCCGTTTTGGTCATCAGATGAATGAACACTTCCTCAAGTCCGGGCTTTTTTTCCTGCCAGGAAAGATTTTCATCATGTAAATAGGGGCTTATCGCCTGTCTTAGCGCGTCCGCATCCATCCCGCTTACATGTAGGGCGGTGCCAAAACGGGCGACATTTTCAACGCCATTGGCCCCGGTCAGTTTTTTGGAAAGGGCGGATAGTCCCTTCCCCTCCACCCGCCAGGTATGGAGACCGACACGTTCCACCAGTTCATGGGACGGCGCATCAATCAGTTTTTTACCGTAGGCAATATAGGCGATATAATCACACTGGATTGCTTCATCCATATAATGGGTGGAGACGAGTATAGTCACCCCGCGATCAGCCACATCATGGATCGTATCCCAGAATTCCCGGCGCGCTTTCGGGTCAACCCCGGCGGTCGGTTCATCGAGCAGCAAAAGTTCCGGTTCATGCATCATGCAGGCGGCAAGGGCAAGCCGCTGTTTCCAGCCGCCGGAAAGCGAACCTGCCAATTGATTGGCCCGCGCATAAAGGCCAAGGTCCTTAAGCGTTTCATCAACCCGTTCATTGCGGTTATCCATTTCATACATACGGGCAACAAATTCAAGATTTTCCCGAATGGTCAGATCTTCCCAAAGGGAAAATTTCTGGGTCATATAGCCGACCCGCTTTTTTATTTCGTCCGACTGTTCAATAACATCAAAGCCAAGGCAGGTGCCCGAACCATCATTGGGCACCAAGAGCCCGCAAACCATTCGGATTGTTGTGGTTTTGCCCGACCCGTTTGGCCCGAGAAAGCCGTAAACCGCGCCGCGCGGCACCTTAAGGTCAAAATGGTCAACCACGGTTTTATCGCCGTAAACCTTGGTCAGCCCTTTGACATCAATGACCGTCTCAACATTTGTCATTTCAAGGTCACTTCCACCGGTTGCCCGTTATGAAATTTTTCCGGGGCTGAGGGGATTGCCTCAACCAGATAGACAAGTTTTTTTCTTTCCTTTTCAGAAAAAATGACAGGCGGTGTAAATTCGGCACTATCAGAAATATAAATGATCTTACCCGACAGGCCGGTATCACAACCATCGCAGTTTAACCCAACCTGTTGGTTAAGACTTACAGTGCCAAGAGCGCCTTCTTTTACAAAAAATCGTATCCGTTTCTGATCCGGCGGCAGAAGGGCAAGAACAGGCGCCGTTGGCCCGGCAATTTCACCGACCCGGCGATAAACGGTTTCAATCCGGCCGGTGACTGGTGCAAAAATGCTGCGGTCCCGCAGTTCGGTTTCAGCGCGGGTGATGGCCGTTTTTCTCGCCTCCACATCACGTTCTGCCGCTTCAATCACATCGGACCTAGCTGGCAGCTGAATAAGATCAAGCCTTGATTTTGCCTCCGTCACCCGGGCACGGCTCGCATCAAGGGTTGCCTGATCCTGATCAAGACGGGCGGCCGACAGCACCCCGCGCTCAACCAGATTTTTTGTTCGGTTATATGTCTGTTCTGCCAGTGTTAAGGACGCCTGTGCCTGCTTTAATGTTTCTTCTGCGGCACGGATTTCTTCCGGGCGGCCGCCTTTACGCAAATTCATTAGTTGCGCTTCGGCAGCGGCACTTGCCGCTTTTGCTTCATCAAGCTGGGCCTGCGCCCGTTCACTATCCACAGAAAAAAGCAGGTCTCCTGCGGCGACTTCGTCTCCCTCCCTTACGTCGAGAGCGGTGAGTATCCCTGCCGCGCGTGGTGCAAGGTTAAGCTGCCGTCCTTCCACATAACCCTGTAAAGCCCCGCTATCATCACCATTACTGCAGGACGCCAGCATCAACCCGAGACAGAATATAGCCATTTTACGCATATTTAACCCTCCTGCGGCAGACGTATGCCGTTTAAATAGATATCAAGATGTGCGGATATAAGCTCCTGAACCGAAATGCCCGGTTCACCTTTTCTTACAAACACACCATTCCAGACCATCTGCATCAGGATCACACTGATCAATGTTCTGGTTGCATAGTTCACATCAACATTTCTAAATTCACCACTGGTAATGCCTTTTTTAATAACAGTGCCAAGTGCCGCCATAGTGACATCAATCACTTCACTTCTGTAATAATCAGCATGTTCCGGAAAATTGCCCGCCTCGCCAATGATGAGAAGCGGAATAGCGCTGATTTTTTTATTGGTCAGATTTTCACCAACAATCAGCAGCATTCTGCGCAAGATATCTGAGGCAGACTCACCGGAAAGATCATCCGGGACATGTTCTGAAATATTCTTAAGTCCAGTAGCAATCGGCTTGATTGTTCTGCTGATGAGGGCCTTTAACATTTCTTCCTTGCTTGAAAAATATAAATAGACCGACCCTTTGGAAAGACCCGCATGTTTGGCAATATCCTCAATCCGGGCGGCGGCAAAGCCACGTTCCCTGAATTCAATCAGGGCGCCATCAAGAATATCATCCGGTCTTTTTTCCGGCCTTCGGCGCCATTTTGGTTCTGCTTCAATTGTTTCAATCATATTCAGTCCGACAACTCAAAAAATCACTATTAAATAAATAACCGGTCATTTATTTAATTGCAAGTAAATTTTAGATATCCAATTAACTTAAGTTTAAGGTTATACTCATAAAATCAGTGCTCAAATTTGAAAGTGTCAGGATTTTCATGGATACTGCCCTAATGGAACTTGAAAAAGCTCAACAGCAGGCAACTCAGGCGGCGGAAAGATTAAAAAACATTGTCAATACAGTGTCGGAAGGCATCTGTATGTATGATGATTGCGGTACTATTACTTTCTGGAGCCCGAGTTGTGAACAAATTCTTGGCTTCAGTGAAAAAGAGGCCCTGGGCAAGCAGCTTGAAAACCTCATTCCCATTGATAATAAGTACCCGTCCAGCCGTAAGCTTTATAAAAAAACGGCTGCGGATGAATCGGACCCCCCTACTCTGATTTTTGATGCAAAAAATAAAAACGGCAAAACCACACCCCTTGAGCTATCCCTTACCGGTTGGGAAGAAGAAAACGGATGGGTTCATGTTGCCGTCTTTCGTGATATGGGCGAACATTTTTCCCATCAGGTTGAACTTGAAAAGGCTCTCAAAAAAGCCAATGAGGCAAACCTGGCCAAAACCCAGTTTCTGGCCAATATGAGTCATGAACTAAGAACGCCGCTTAATGCCATTATCGGTTTCAGTGAACTGATCCTTAATCACAGACTTAAAGAAATGAAAGCTGAAGAAATTCAGGAAGATATCAACATCATTCATTCATCAGGACAGCATTTGCTGGCCCTTATCAATGAAGTTCTTGATATTTCAAAAGTGGAAGCCGGTAAAATGGAGCTTAATATCTGGCCTGTTGATATACCGCCCCTGGTCAAAACCGCCTGTCAGCTTTCAGAAACACTGGTAAAGGAGCAAAATAACCTTCTGGTGTTGAACTTTTCCAAAGACCTTAAGGTTATGAATCTTGATCCGAAAATCACCAAACAAATTCTCATGAACCTGATTAATAACGCTGCCAAATTCACCAAAGGCGGCACCATTACAATTGTGGTCCGACAGGAAATGAGGAGTGACAGGCTTTGGGCCATAATTGAAGTGATTGATACAGGCATCGGCATTAAGGAAACTGCCCTTGACAGCGTTTTTGAACGGTTTTCACAGGTTGATGACAGCCACACCCGAGAGCATCAGGGAACCGGACTTGGACTTGCCCTTGTTAAAACATTTGTTGAATTTATGGGTGGCACAATTTCGGTTGCCAGTACTTATGGTGAAGGAACAACATTTACTGTTGAAATTCCTGATGGCGACCATCTTGAAAGTTCAAATGAGCCTTCTAAAAACAATGATATGATTCCCGTTCTTTAAAACCATCCTATTTTCATTTATCATCTAGCATATTTTCATTTATTTAATTTTGAAAGATAAAAGGAATGCCAATGCCATCAATAAAGGTATTTTATTATGGTCTGTTTATGGATCCGGATTTGCTTAAGCAACAGGGACTCAATCCAGACAAACATGTAATAGCAAGACTTGATAATTTTCAATTGTTACTTGGTGAAAGGGCAACAATGATACCCATGTTAGGTAGTGAAGTATGGGGAACAGTCATGAGTTTAAACGAGCAGGAAATTAAAAAGCTTTATTCCCCTCCATCCGTTGCTGATTACAAACCCCTTAAGATTGAGTGTTACACAGAAAATGGCGATAAACTTAATGCTAGTACCTATATTCTTCCGGAAGGATATCCGCTTTCCCCTCCAAAAAATGCCGACTATGCAAAAAAACTTCTAACTATTTGCAAAAAGTTGAATATTCCCCCATTTTATTGCAACCATATTAGCGCTATGGTCAGGGCAATAGAAAATAAGGGGAAAGCAGAAAAATGAAACAAACTAAACTATTTGCTTTATGTGGTCTACTCTTACTAACTGCTGGCTGCAGTAGTGAAAAATCTGCTGATCCGATTTCACAGGACAGTTTTGATCTAAGACAGGAACTGCACAAACTTACTTATGATAAAAACAAGGCACCAACGGAAATTGCCGGACTGGAGATGATCCTGATAAAAAACGGCAAAGTTATTTTCGAAGATGCTGAAGGCATGGCAAGATATATTGATGGAGCCAATGTTCCTCTTACCACCAATCATAAAGTCCGTATTGCTTCGATTTCAAAATTCATGCTGACCCTCGCTTTTATGACACTGGTGGAGGAAGGGAAAGTTGATCTGGATTCTGATGTTTCAGAATATCTAGGCTTAATGCTTAGAAACCCAAATTTTCCAGACAGAGCCATAACGGCAAGACAGGTTTTGGCTCATATTTCCTCTATCCGTGATGGTAGCTATTATTATATGGGAATTGATCAGAATTTTAAGGATTTCTTCATTCCCGGATCATCTGAAAAAAGTGCTGATCATTATGAAGACGGTGCCCATTTTGCGACTGGAGAAAATCAGGGCCCAGGCGATTATTTTACATATTCAAATCTGAACTTCGGTATTATTTCAGGCATAGCGGAAAATGTTTCCGGAATGCGCATGGACCTGTTTGTCAAAGAACGGCTGCTGGATCCTCTTGGGCTTGATGCAAGCTTTAATGTCTGCACACTTTATGAAAACGGATTTAGCAAGCTGGCGACTCTTTATCGGCGTGGCAATGACGAAACAGCATGGAACCCAAGTGGGCCATGGATTGAACAAGTCGATGGTGATCCGATCAGATGCTATTATGATGGCCCTCTGGTTGCCCGAGGCGACACACCGGATTTCAGGGAACTTGAAACCTACCAGATAGGTAAAAATCCTACCCTCTTCTCTCCACAGGGTGGATTGCGGGTTTCAGCAAGCGATCTTGCCGTCATAATGCAGATGATTCTTAATGACGGTAAACATAATGGAAAACAGATTATCCCCAAATCAGCCCTTGATAAAATGATGACTCCGGTTTGGCACTATGATGAAACCCTTAAAAACGGCCATACGGGCGGTGAATCAGCCATAGATGATGACAGGGCCAAGGGCATGATGACCACCTATGGCCTCTCTACCCATATCATTGATTTGAAAGACTGGGGGCTAACAGAAAAAAGCAGAAAATTTTATGGCCATCTCGGCTCGGCTTATGGCCTTCAGGGGCAGTTCTGGTTTGACCCGGAATCCAAAGACGGCATTATTGTCTTTGTGACCGGTCTTGGCGATGATCCGACCAAAGCCAAGGCGACCATACCCCTATTAGCCATTGAGGAAGCCGTTTTAAGATTAGGTTTAAAAGGACTGGAAATTCACTGAAATTATATTAATTTCCGCTGATTTAACTTTTATCTTTGTCAAAGACATCATCAACAGGAATCTGTAACCCATTGGCGATATGATTGGTTTTTGCCGCAAGTGATACGATTTTAAGGATTTCCCCATGCTGTGCATCCGTCATGCCCTTTGCTTTGGCCGCAGCAGTATGGGAATGGACGCAGTAAGCACATGAATTGGCAATTGATACGGCTAGATAAAGCATTTCCTTAGTCAATGGATCAAGTACGGTTGGTTCCGCCATCACCCTTTTTACATCAGCCCATGTCGTCTCAAGCAAATCTTCATCAAAGGCAATATAATACCACATATTATTGATAAAATCTGAGTTGCGCGTTTTTCTTATATCATCAAACACTGCCTTCACACGGGGATTTTGTTCAATATTTTCTTCTGGTTTATATGTTGACATATTGGCATCCTGTTTTATAAGGTTATATTATAACAGTCGTTATTTTGTACCCATAATTTAATTAATTCAAGGCCATATAAATTATACATGTAAAATTCAGTGAAATTAAGAACAGTTAAGTTCTTTTTTACTTTTTTTGTTTTATCCACAGACTGTCATAAATTTGTAATGAATATGTCATCTATATGTAATGAAACTTTTGTAAATCTTTCATCAAAGTCAGAATCGAAGTATTTCAAACACGAAACATTAAAACCAAACTCACTTTTTTAAGGAAATATAATGCCTACACCTAAATCAATTATTGCAGCAGTCAGTACCGCCGCATTACTTGCAACCACCTCACTCGCTAATGCAGAGGATGTAAATGTCAGCTGGAAAGGCGCGCCTGAATTCTCAAGCGCTGATGGTAACTTTAAAATGAAAATTCGCGGGCGTCTATTCACAGACTGGGCCACAGCATCCGATAATAGTGGTAAAGTTCTCGATGCCACAGAATTTCGTGCTGCCCGTCTGGGCGTCGAGGGCGTTGTTATGAAAGACGTGAAATATAAGCTTGAGCTTGATTTTGCTGGAAATAAAACTGCCGTTACTGATGCAACACTTGTCTGGGCACTGCAACCAGTATCTATTGAAGTTGGTCAGTTTAAAACACCTACTTCGCTGGAAGAACAGACATCAAGCCGCTTTACCACTTTCCTTGAACGCGGTAGTTTCACTGATGCATTTGAATTCAGCCGTATGATCGGTATTGCAGCCAATTATGATGAAAATGATGTCACTGTTAAAGCCGGGGTTTTCCAGGGCAATGCCAATGGCGGAAGCGGAACTGTTCAGGGTCGCACTTATGCCGGTCGGGTAACTTTTGCACCAAAAATCGGCAATGATGGAAGCTTCATCCATGTTGGTGCCTCAGCCTTCCACCGCGAAAATGATGATAATGTACTTACATTAAGATATCGCCAAAGAGCACAGAGCCACCTAGCTGGACGCTATGTCGATACGGGTGTACTGGCAGGAAAGTCGGACACATTTTATGGTGTCGAACTTGCGGGCGTATCAGGACCATTTTCTGCACAGGCAGAATGGGGATGGATGAAAACTACAGCTCTGACAGGCGGAACAGACGCTAAATTTAACGGTGGCTATGTTGATGTCAGCTATTTCATTACAGGTGAAAGCCGTGGGTATAAAAGCGGTACATTTGACCGCGTAAAAGTAACAAATCCTGTATTCAGTGGCGGGGCTGGCGCATGGCAGGTCGCATTTCGTTATGATGTTATTGACCTGACTGATACAGCAGCCGCTGTAATTGGTGGAAAACAGGAATCATGTATTTTCGGCGTTAACTGGTATTTAAATAATTATTCACGCGTTATGGCCAACTATTCAAAATCTGAAGTCAAAGGCGGTACAAATGATGGTGAATCCATTGATGCATTTGGGTTACGTTTCCAAGTTGATTGGTAAGCTATAAAATATCTTTATTGAGTTTTTTAATGAAAAGGCGGAACATTGTTTCCGCTTTTTTTGTTTCTTTTCAATAGGTTATTACATATTGTAATAAAAGCTTAATATTTCTGTCACATAAGCGCAACGAAGGCTCGTTATTTTCTCATCAAGTCAGAAAAAGGATGATTCCTTTTTAAATACAAAGTATATTTTGAAACATATTATGGAGAAAAAATAATGTTCAAAAACCTGAATAAGACTCTTGTCGGTATATCACTGATTAGCGTGTCTTTGATTAATGCTGCCGAAGCCCGCGACCAAATTCGCATTGTCGGCTCATCGACAGTATTCCCATTCTCAACAGCTGTTGCCGAAGAATTCGGGCGATCAACTTCATTTAAAACACCGGTGGTTGAGAGCACAGGTTCCGGTGGCGGATTTAAACTATTTTGCACAGGTGTCGGCGAAGCGACTCCGGACATTACAAATGCATCACGCGCCATTAAAAGTTCCGAGATTGATCTTTGTGCCAAAAATGGCGTAAAGGACATCGTTGAAATTACAATCGGATATGATGGAATTGTTCTTGCCAATTCCAAAGAAGCAAAACAAATGAATTTTAAACTTCAGGATATCTGGCTAGCTCTTGCCAAAGACGTCGTGGTTGATGGTAAAATAGTCCCGAATCCATATAAAACCTGGAACGAAATCAACCCAGACCTTCCTAACAGAAAAATTGAAGTTCTCGGCCCTCCTCCAACATCAGGTACACGTGATGCTTTTGCTGAGCTTGCTCTTGAGGGCGGATGTAAAACTTTCCCAGAAATTGAAGCTATAAAAGCACAAGACGAAAATCGTTATACAGCACTTTGTCATACCATCCGTGAAGACGGCGCTTATATTGAGGCGGGTGAGAATGATAATCTGATAGTTGGAAAACTGCAGGCTAACCCTAATGCAGTTGGTGTTTTTGGATACAGCTTTCTAGAGGAAAACAGCGATGTTATTCAAGGAAGTATTGTTGAGGGATCAGCCCCAACTTTTGAAAATATTGCGGATAAAGTATATAAAGTATCCCGTTCCCTTTTCTTTTATGTTAAAAAGGCACATGTCGGTGTCATCCCAGGTATAAAAGAATATTTAAGTGAATTCCTAAGCGACAAAGCAATGGGTGATTTCGGGTATCTTGCTGAAAAAGGTCTTATTCCTTTAACAAGTGAAGAGCTGGCAAAAGTACGGGTGACAGCAGAGAATCTGACACCTTTAAAATAATAAACCAATAATAGAAAGGCCGGTTTAATGCCGGCCTTTCATCAAAAAAATTATTCAATGTGGTGCCGATTTAATGAGTGCATATTTATTATTTATAATCCTAATACTTATTCTGACCTGCTTTTATTATGTTGCTAAAAATCGGTCACTTTTATTAGTTGATGGCGATATTAAAAAATTGCACTCACTTCCTACACACTATGGATGGTCAGCCGGGGTAAATAGTTTTATTCCCGGCTTTATCATTTTATCGATTTGGGCAATTTCAAAAGATAGCCTTATAAATAAACTCATGATATCCCAGTTAGGGACAGAAGCAGCATCCTTGCCAGCTTTTGAGCTAAATGCATTATTGAACAATATTAGTAATTACGTTGCTACAGGCGCGGGCGATGAAAATCTGGCTGTATATGCTGAATATTACAGAACTGTATCAGAAAAAATTGCCTGGAGTTTCTTTTTGGCATCCATCGGTGTCAGCTGTATTTCTGGATATTATACACTTTATAAAATGTCGCCTGCCGTAAATTCAAGAAATCATCTTGAAACGATCATCAAAGTGTTGCTTTTGGCATTTTCGGTCATCGCGATTATTACAACAATTGGTATTGTCTTTTCGCTTTTGTTTGAAAGCATCCGCTTTTTTGATCAGATTTCCATTACGGAATTTGTTTTTGGCACCAAATGGAGTCCACAAACTGCAATTCGCGCAGATCAGGTCGGCAGCTCGGGGGCCTTTGGGGCAGTACCGCTTTTTATGGGCACAATGCTGATCACGGTTATTGCCATGCTAATAGCCGGTCCAATAGGTCTTCTTTCGGCTATTTATATGGCAGAATTTGCCAATAAAAGAATTCGTAAAATTGCAAAGCCCCTGCTTGAAATCCTTGCAGGCATTCCCACAGTCGTTTATGGCTTCATTGCGGCTTTGGTTGTGGCTCCGTTTATTCGTGACACCGGTGCTCTGTTTGGTCTTGAAATAGCATCTGAAAGCGCCCTGGCTGCCGGAATAGTTATGGGGGTTATGATTATTCCCCTTATTTCTTCATTATCAGATGACGTTATAAGCGTCGTGCCACAAAGTCTCCGTGAAGGATCACTCGGTCTTGGCGCAACACAGACAGAAACGATTTTAAAAGTTATACTGCCGTCCGCGCTTCCGGGTGTTGTTGGTGCGCTTCTTCTAGCAACATCCCGGGCTATCGGTGAGACGATGATTGTTGTAATGGCGGCGGGTATGGCTGCTAATCTAACCATAAATCCGCTGGAAGCCGTAACAACAGTTACTGTGCAGATTGTCGCCCTGCTTACCGGAGACCAGGAATTTGCCAGCGCTAAAACCCTATCTGCCTTTGCACTTGGGCTTGCACTGTTTTTTACCACATTGGCACTTAATGCTATCGCGTTAATTATAGTCAAAAAATATAGAGAGCAATATGACTGATACTCCCGACAATGATCAGGCAACTGCCCGGGTAACCTGGCATTCAGAAGAACAAAAAAGTCGTCTGAAAAGCCGATATAGAAAAGAAAAAATATTCAAATTTTTCGCAATGTCCAGCCTTGCGGCCGCTATTGCCGCTCTGGTTGTTGTTCTGGGAAGCATTATCATGACAGGCTCAAGCGGTTTTACAGAAACACGCATTGAAATGGATATATTCCTGGATAAGACTATTCTGGGAGATCTGCCAACAAACGATAGACAGGAATTTGAAAAGCAGGTCGCAGGTGCCAATATCAACAGAATACTTGTCAGCTCGTTGCAAAAAGAATTCCCTGAGGTCACAAAACGTTCAGATGTTTTTGCTCTCTTGCGTCTGTTCAGTGTCGGTGCCCAAACGGATATTCGCGATGTCATTCTGAACGACCCATCAGTCATAGGCGAAACTGTACCAGTTGATCTTCTTGCTTCAAGTAATGTTGACATGCTGATCAAAGGCAATATTTCAAGAGACATACCGGAAACGGACCGGAAAATTTCAGATCAGCAAATTGCCTGGGTTGATCAGCTTAATAATGCTGGAAAGGTAACACAGGGTTTTAACTGGTCGTTCTTTGTTTCAGGTGACAGCCGGGAACCTGAACTTGCCGGCATCTGGAGCGCGACCATTGGTTCATTCCTGACATTGCTGGTCACATTTTTGATTGCTTTCCCGATCGGGGTCGGTTCTGCCATATACCTTGAAGAATTCGCCCCTAAGAACCGCCTTACAGACCTTATTGAAATAAACATTAACAATCTTGCAGCTGTCCCCTCAATTATATTTGGTCTGTTAGGTCTGGCGATCTTTATTAATTATATTAATCTTCCACGTTCTGCACCACTGGTTGGGGGGCTTACTTTGGCGCTCATGACATTACCAACTATTATTATTACTTCACGTGCCGCATTGAAGGCTGTACCACCATCAATTAAAGAAGCAGCAATCGGCTTGGGTGCATCACATATGCAGACAGTTTTTCATCATGTACTTCCATTAAGTATGCCTGGTATTCTGACCGGTTCTATTATTGGGATGGCACAAGCGCTTGGTGAAACAGCACCCCTGATCATGATAGGAATGGTCGCTTTTATCGTGGATACACCGGGAAGTATAATGGAAGCTTCAACCGCCCTTCCCGTTCAGGTCTATTTGTGGGCAGATAGTCCCGAACGTGGCTTCCTTGAGAAAACATCTGCTGCTATAATGGTGTTACTCGCATTTCTCATAATCATGAATGGATTGGCCATCTGGCTTAGGCAAAAGTTTGAAAAAAAATGGTAGAAAATATGAATATGCAATCTTCTAAAAACGAAATCGGTGGCCAGCAAAAAGCCATTACACCAAAAATGCGCGCCAGAAAAGTCAATGTATATTACGGTGAAAACCATGCTCTCAAAGATATCAATCTGGATATTAACCCTAACGAAGTAACTGCATTAATCGGACCTTCAGGTTGCGGGAAATCAACTTTCCTGCGTTCACTGAACAGAATGAATGACATTATTGATATATGCCGTGTCGAAGGAACAATCACTCTCGACGGAGAAGACATCAATGATAAATCAATTGACGTTGTCCAGCTTCGTGCCCGAATTGGCATGGTTTTTCAAAAACCAAATCCGTTTCCAAAATCCATATATGACAATATTGCCTATGGCCCTCGTATCCACGGGATTGCCAAGAACAAACATGAACTTGATGAAATTGTTCATTCAAGTCTTAAAAAAGCGGGCCTATGGAACGAAGTCCACGACAGACTGGATGCATCAGGAACTTCCCTTTCCGGTGGACAGCAACAAAGACTTTGTATTGCAAGAACAATAGCTATTGAACCGGAAGTGATCTTGATGGATGAGCCCTGCTCTGCACTTGATCCCATTGCAACAGCCGTAATTGAGGAACTGATTGACGAACTGAAAAGTAGATATGCCATCGTTATTGTCACCCATTCAATGCAGCAGGCAGCAAGAATTTCACAAAAAACAGCATTTTTTCATTTGGGCAAATTGATGGAGCATGGTGATACAGCTACAATATTCACCAATCCAACACACGAAAAAACAAGAGATTATATTACCGGTCGCTACGGATAGCGAATAGGAGACCTTAATG
>JACKKT010000007.1 GCA_024236295.1 Kordiimonadaceae bacterium
TCTTGCCTGGTCGGGGCGCGGTAAAATCGCCAAGGTTGAGGTTTCCGCTGACGGCGGCAAAACCTGGGCGGAAGCGGCCCTTGAAGGACCCATTTATGATAAAATGCTGACCCGGTTCAGAATCCCCTGGATGTGGGACGGTACCCCCGCGATCCTGCAAAGCCGCGCCACCGATGAAGCCGGGCGTTTGCAGCCAACCCGTGAAGAGCTGCTTGCCGCCCGCGGCAAGGATGCCTTTTATCATTATCATGCGATCCACAGCTGGAGCGTCAATGCAATGGGGGCGATCAGACATGTCTATGCATAAAATCCTTATTGCCGCCCTGATGATTAGTGGCGCACAGACCGTTGTGGCACAGCAAAGCCGCTTTGGCGAACCGGCCACAAAGGCTGATATTGATAAACGGTTCTGGTCCGTCTTCCCGGACGGGGAAAATCTGCCCGACGGGCAGGGCACCGCCGTGGAGGGCGCGGAATTATTCGAAAATAACTGTCATATATGCCATATGAACCCGCCCGACAAGCTGACCGATTATGAACCGGAGGACCCGGCAGATACGTTGTTCGGCGGACAGGGCACAATCGGCACCGATCATATGGTTGCTACCATCGGCAGCTACTGGCCATACCCGACAACGGTGTTTAATTATATCCGCCGGGCCATGCCCTATACATCGCCGATGTCGCTGACCAACAGCGAATATTATGCGCTGACCGCCTTTCTTTTGAGCGAGAACGGCATTATCGGTGAAAATGATGTGATTAATAAGGACACATTACCGAAAGTGGTCATGCCCAATCACGACAATTTCATCAATGCCTATCCGGAAGTGCCGAAAAAATACCGCACCAAAAACGAATAGGCGGTGCGGTATAGGGAATTTCAAATCAATAGGTCGGGGTGAGTTGCCTTGACCCAAGGGTTTCTATTAATAAACTGCTGTCGAAATATTTATTTCATCTACATTATTATTGGTGTCAGATTTTTTAATTGCCAGGAAAATTATTGGCAGATTGACATCTTTTATAGATTTATAAATGATTTGGATTACGTGCCTATTATTAAAATAAGTAGCCATCCCGATCTGTATAGGAATGTAATCGCCTGATGAAACAATGCTATGCAGATTTTTTTCAATTTCTTTAGAGTATTTAATTTCAGTATTATTTTCCATCTCAATTTTTTGTGTATTGTCCACCATTTCTGAAATTGGAATTTTTGCAATCTCTAAGACCCGAACCAATCTGTCATCTTCAAATTCATTGTCTAATTCAATAAATCCATCAATTGATTTAATATTTTCTTTATTCATCTTGGGTGTTGTAAGATTGACAAAATTTACCCTTTTTAATTCACAAGTTAGAGACTCTTTATTTATACATTGCCCATACCTAATATCTTCATCATGAGCACTAAGCCTAACCCCTGTCCATCGTAGCAAATTTTTGTACTGATTTACGGGGGGTTCCATAAAAACGGTAGCCTGGTAATAAGAACCTTTACGGCCGTTAAATAGCCCTTGTTCACTAGTTTTAAAGCCGTAATAATAATAAATATCATCAACTGTAGAGTCGCTTTGATATTCTCCTTCTAATGTAGACATTAAATTTATAATATCATCTTTTTCCAATGTTAATGTGTTATTTCCATATCTAGCTTTTACATATCTGTTCATATCTGCAAAAGTTTGATTTAATGAAAAAATTAACACCCAAACTATTGATAATATTAATATATAAGTTCTTTTCATAATTTAAACCCGCTATCCGTCAAAATTATCAATTGTGATTTCAGGAAGATTGCCGGCCGGGGTAAAGCCGAGGATTTTACCGTAAAAGACCAGCTCTGCTTCCAGGCTATGAATGATATTTTCCTTTTTGACGAAGCCGTGATATTCGCCCTCATACGGGTAATAGGCCACGGGCACGCCTTTTTCACGGAGCGCTTTCACAATCAGTTCCGACTGGTTCGGCGGCACGACCGGGTCGGCAAGGCCCTGAAACACAATCAGCGGTTTGGTAAAACCGTCCAGATGATTGATCGGCGACCGTTCCTTATAAATATCAATATCTTCGGGGTAGCGGCCGATCAGGCTGTCCAGAAAGCGGCTTTCATATTTATGGGTATCACGGGCAAGGATTTCCAGATCGCTGATGCCGTAATAATTAGCCCCGGCGGCAAAAATATCGGTGGTGCTTAGGGCAACCAGAACGCTGTATCCCCCGGCGCTGCCGCCGCGGATCAGCAGTTTTTTACGGTCGGCCATCCCTTCGTCCACCAGGTAATCAAGGGCGGCAATGGTGTCATTGATATCAACCACGCCCCACTGGCCGCGCAGCCGTTCGCGGTAGGCGCGGCCATATCCGGTGCTGCCGCCATAATTAATATCAATGATGGCAAAACCCCGCGATGTCCAGAACTGGTTCCCTGCGCTGAATGCCGAGCTGGTTGCGCCGACCGGGCCACCATGAAGGCGGACGATGGTTGGTGGCAGTGCGCCTTTAGGGGCGACGAAATCCTTATTTTTCGGGGCGTAGTAAAAGGCGTGGGTTGGCTCCCCCAATAAATTGGTAAAGGTAATCGCCTCCGGCTCCGAGATATAATCTTCATCAACAATCGGTTCCTGGCTTTTTTTGATGGTGATAAAATCGCCATTATCATATTCGGCAATTTCGGCCGCTGCCGTGGTGGTTGCGCCGATCAGGTATATTTTACCGCCGTGTGCATAAACCCTTGAAATACTAACGTAAGGGGTTTTAATTTCATCGACATCGCCGTTTTCCAGATCAATGGTCGCCAGATGCGATACACCGTCCTGATCATAGGCGGCCACGGCGGTTTCATTATCAAGATAGGCATAAGAATGGGCGCCCAGCGAACTGAAGCTGCCAAATTCCGCTTCCTCTTCGGTTACGGGTTCACTTTCACCGTCATTAAAGCTTTGCAGGTTTTCCCAGCCGTCGGGGTCGGAAATATAATATAGCTTTCCGTCATCGGTCCAGCGGGGTTCCTGCACCGACAGGCTGGCGCGGCTGACCACGGTTTTGGTCCCCGACAGGCTGCCCTGCGGGGTTATGGATGCCATCCACATTTTTGTATCGTCCCAGTTCATATTGGGATGATCCCATGTGATCCAGGCGATGGTTTTACCGTCCGGGCTCATAGCCGGGCTGGAGACAAAATCAGTGCCGCTGAATAAGGTTCTGACCTTGGCGCCGCCCTCAAGACTGACTGAGACAAGGGTATTGACCGGTTCGCCCTCGTGGCTGTGGTCTTCCTGCACACAGATAAGCTGATTATGACCACCGTCCATGATACAGTCGGCATAGCGGTAGCCATCGGCGGTCAGCGCTTCCGGTTCGCCGCTGCCGCTGTAACGGTAGAGTTTCTGGTCACTATGGTTTGAAAAATAAATGGTGCCGTCCCAGACATTATAGGACCCGCCGCCATATTCATGAACGCGGGTACGGCTGCTGAAACCTTGCGGTATGGCATCGCTGACATTACCGTCTTTATCGCGCTTAACAATGACGCGGCGACCGCCTTCATCGGGGCGGCCTTCGATCCAGTAAATATCATCACCGTCAAAACGCACGCTTCTTAAACTGACCGCATTGCGGGTGGTCAGCTCCGCCGTGATCGGGGATGCCCACGACCCATAAGGCGCTTCGGTGACATCATCACCGCAGCCGGTAAGAAGAGTAAGCGAGCCAAGCATGAAAGATATTTTTTTGATCATTTTTCCACCATTATTTTGTTTGGCTTCAAGGATAGTACCTGAACACCAAAAATAAAAGTGAATTTGCTGTCAATTATTTGCGGCTAATCTGAAAGCTCAAGCGGCACGGCGGTGGTATATTTGACCTGGGTTACGGCGAAATGGGAATTGACTTCGCTGACCATAGGAAGTCGGAGAAGTTTCTGCCTCAGGAATTTTTCATATGACTGCATATTTTCCGTGACAATGCGTAGCAGAAAATCCATGGAGCCACTGATGGTATAGCACTCGGTGACTTCGTCGAATTTGATGACTTCCTTTTCAAATTTTTCAAGTGCGTCTTCCTGAATATGGGAAAGTTTGACATTGGCAAATGCGATTATGTTAAGGCCGAGCGCTTTGGGGTCAAGCAACCCGACCCTTTTTGAAATGATGCCCATATCCTCAAGCTTTTTTATGCGTCGCCAGCATGGCGCGGAGGAGAGCCCGACCAGATCGGCCAGCTCATTATTGGTGATGCTGCTGTCTTTCTGGATGGCTTTTAAAATTTTTCTGTCAATATCACTTAATTTAACTAGCATTATTTTACCCTAAAAATTCACAAATATGATATATTCTTTCGTAATATAAGGAAAATTGCCCAAAATAGAAAGGTAATTTCCCGAAAAATGTGCAATTATTATCCTTTATCTATTATGGGCATTGGAGCGCTTGCTATGGGTATTGAAATTTCACTGAATGATAAATATGAACTGGCCGAAGGCCGCGCCTTTATGACGGCGACACAGGCCCTTGTCCGTATTCCCATTGTGCAACACTGGCGTGATAAGGCCGCCGGGCTTAATACGGCCGGGTTTATTTCCGGTTATCGCGGCTCACCACTTGGTGGCTATGATGCCGCGCTCCATAAAGCCGAAAAATATTTAAGGGCGGAAAATATCTATTTTCAGGAAGGCATTAATGAAGAACTTGGCGCTACCGCCGTCTGGGGCACACAACAGGTCAATATGTATAAAGGCGCCAAATATGACGGTGTTTTCGGTATCTGGTACGGTAAAGGGCCCGGCGTTGACCGCAGCTGCGATGTGTTAAGGCATGCCAATGCCGCCGGAACATCACCTTACGGCGGTGTGCTGGCGATTGCCGGTGATGATCATGCCTGTAAATCATCAACTATACCTCATCAATCTGATCACAGTTTTTATTCAACTATGCTGCCAATGCTTTATCCGGCCAATATGCAGGAATTTGTTGAATATGGCCTGCTTGGTATTGCCATGTCGCGTTATAGCGGTTGCTGGACGGCGTTTAAAGTGACCAGTGAAACGGCGGAAAGCACGGGTGTTGTTGATCTGGACCGGGAACATCGAAAAATCCTGATCCCCGGTGATGATGAATTTGAAATGCCGGAAGGCGGTGTCCATATCCGCCCTGCCGACGTCTGGCGCGAACAGGATTACAGGTTGCAGCGTTACAAGCTTTTTGCCGCTTTGGCGTTTGGCAAGAAAAACAAGCTTGATTATGTCGTAATGGACAGCAGCAAACCACGCTTCGGCATTATTACCAGCGGTAAAACCTATGGTGATGTGCGTCAGGCGCTTTATGAACTGGGCATTGATGAAAAGGTAGCCGAAAAAATCGGTCTTCGCCTTTATAAGGTCGGTATGCCCTGGCCGCTTGAGCCGGAAGGGGTTCGGAAATTCTGTGAAGGGCTTGAAGAAATCCTGATTGTTGAGGAAAAACGGGAGCTTATTGAAAACCAGCTTAAGCAGCAGCTTTTTAACTGGCATGCCGATAAACGCCCGAAGGTGGTTGGAAAATATGATGAAAAGGGCCGTTGGCTGCTGCCGCCGGAAAATGACTTATCTGTGGGGCTGATCACCCATGTGATTGCTGACCGGATTTCTCATTTTTATAAAGGAAAAATGGTTGAATTTGCCCGCCGCTATTTTAACCGCCGCGAAGCGATGCAGGCAGAATACCAGTCCCCGCTGATCAGAAGGCCATATTTCTGCTCTGGTTGCCCGCACAACACGTCGACCAAAGTGCCGGAAGGAAGCCGGGCAACGGCCGGGATCGGCTGTCATATCATGGCGATGTGGATGGACCGGAAAACCGATACGTTCACGCAAATGGGCGGGGAAGGTGTGCCCTGGATCGGACAATCACCCTTTACCGATGAAAAGCATATATTCACCAATCTGGGCGATGGCACCTATCAGCATTCCGGCATTCTTGCGATCCGGGCATCAATCGCGGCCGGGGTCAATATCACTTATAAAATTTTATATAATGACGCCGTTGCCATGACCGGCGGCCAATCGGTGGAAGGGGCGCTGACTGTAGAAAAGATAGCCCAGCAGATGCGCGGTGAAGGTGCCAGAAAAATCTGGATCCTGACTGAAGATCTGGACCGTTATAAATCCCGCGGCGCTATTCCGGGGGATATCCCCATTCTTTACCGGGATCAGCTCGAAGCCATAATGCTGGAAGCGCGTGAAACTGAAGGTTGCACCGTGATAATTTATGACCAGACCTGTGCAGCGGAAAAACGCCGCCGCCGTAAACGCGGAAAATTTCCTGACCCGGACCGGCGGGTGTTTATCAATGATGCGGTTTGCGAGGGATGCGGTGATTGTTCGGTCAAATCAAACTGTGTGTCGGTTGAACCGTTTGAAACAGAATATGGCCGTAAACGCACCATCAACCAGTCCAGCTGTAATAAGGATTATAGCTGTGTTGAGGGCTTCTGTCCTTCATTTGTCAGTGTGATTGGTGGAAAGCTTAAAAAGCCGCAGGTCACCGGGCTTGATACGCTTCTGGAAAATATTCCTCTTCCCAAAGTGGAGGAGGTTGAAAGCGAATATAATATCCTCGTGACCGGTGTCGGCGGCACAGGTGTTCTGACCATTGGCGGTATACTTGGTATGGCAGCCCATATTGATGGCCTGGCCAGTAATCTGCTGGATATGACCGGATTGGCGCAAAAGGGGGGTGCTGTGCTTACTCATGTTAGGCTTGGCAAAGACATTAATGTGCTTAGAACTCCCCATATTTTAACGGGCTGTGCGGATTTATTGCTCGCCTGTGATCTGGTGGTTGGGGCAAGCCCAGAAGCCATAGAATGTGTCAGAAGCGACCGTGCCAGTGCTGTGATCAATTCCCATAATTCGCCGGTTTCGGCCTTCGTGGAAAATAATGCCATTGATTTTAAACAGGAACAGTTAAAAAAATCTGTTGAAGCCCACACCCGTGTTGACAGTCGCCATTATATTGAAGCAACAAAACTGGCAACAATTCTGCTGGGGGACAGCATTGCCACCAATGTGTTTATGATGGGTTACGCCTGGCAGAAAGGTTTAATCCCATTATCCCTTGATGCCATACTGAAAGCGATCGACCTTAACGGTGTATCCGTAGAAAAAAATAAGCAAACTTTTTCCTGTGGCCGGATGGCGGCCCACGATCCTGACGGCTTACGAGCATTTGTCGCGCCGATGATTAATGGTGTTGAGGGTCCGGAAATTTCAGCCAATGTCACCGATATGATTGAAAAACGGACAATTATGCTTGAAAAATACCAGGACGGGGCTCTCGCAGATAAATATTTAAAGTTTATGGAAAAGGTGAGAATAACTGATAAAGGTGCCATTTATGAAGCTGTGGCAAAAAGCTATCATAAATTGCTCGCTATCAAGGATGAATATGAAGTTGCCCGGCTTTATACCAATGGTGATTTTATCAAAAAACTGGGTGCGCAGTTTGATGGAAATTACAAGCTGAAATTTCATATGGCTCCGCCAATTTTTGAGAAAAAAGACCCGGTTACCGGAGAAATCAAAAAGCGTGAGTTCGGCCCATGGATGATGGCGGCATTAAAAATTGTTGCCAGATTAAAAGTCCTGCGTGGTGGACCGTTTGATATTTTTGGTTATTCAGCAGAACGTAAGATGGAACGGGCATTAATCGGGGAATATGAGGAACTGGTTCAATTTATTCTCGACAAACTGAACAAAGACAATTACGAGTTGTGCCTTAAAATTCTTGAACTGCCTTTATCCTATAAAGGATATGGCCATGTTAAGGAAAAAAATATTCGAAAAGCCAGAATTGAACTGAAACGGCTTTTGAATGAACTTGAGAATAAAACACCAATGAAGCAGGCTTCCTGAGCGGGAAGAAAATTAATATGATCGATAAAAATCAATTCCGGGACCATGAGCAGCTCGCCTATTTGCATGATAAAGACACTGGCTTAAAAGCCTTTATCGCTGTCCATGATACATCACTCGGTCCTGCGGCAGGAGGATGCCGCATGTGGCCATATGAAAATGAAATGGATGCTCTTAATGATGTGCTGCGGCTTGCACGTGGAATGAGCTATAAAAATGCCATGGCCGGTCTGCCGCTTGGCGGTGGCAAGGCCGTCATTATCGGTGACGCTAAAACCGATAAATCAGAAGCAATCTTTAAAGCCCTTGGTCGTTTTGTTGATAGCCTGGGCGGCACTTATATTACCGCCGAAGATGTCGGCATGACGACTGAAGATATGATGACCATCGCCACGGAAACCAATTATGTTGCCGGACTGCCACAGGGGGATCATGCCAGCGGTGACCCGTCACCCTTTACCGCAAAAGGTATTTATAACGGCATTAAAGCGGCGGTGAAATATAAACATGGACGTGATACACTTGATGGTCTGACTGTTGCTGTTCAGGGGGTTGGACATGTGGGACAATATCTTTGCGAATATCTTCATGCTGATGGTGTAAGTTTGCTGGTTAGTGATATTGTTGCTGAAAATCTTGTGATGGCTGTGGAAAAATTCGGGGCGACCATTGTACCACCCCAAGAAATTTTGTCTGCTAAGGCTGATGTTCTCTCACCCTGTGCTCTTGGGGCGGTTCTAAATGATGAAACAATTCCCCATATTAAAGCCTCTATTGTTGCCGGAGGGGCAAATAACCAGTTGGCCAATGACAGCCATGGTGTGCGCCTTATGGACCGGGGAATATTATTCGCCCCTGACTATGTGATTAATGCTGGCGGGATTATCAATGTATCCGGTGAAACATGCGGTAATTATGATCTCGACTGGGTGAACCGGAAAGTGGATAATATCTATAATACGCTGATCCATATTTTTGAACGTGCCGATAAAGAACAACGCCCGACCAATGTGGTTGCCGATGAAATGGCAGAAGAAATACTGGCCGTCGCAAGATTAAAGAAAAAATCAGCCGCTTAATTTATGCTTCAATCTGGTGAAGGACAGCTTGGAACAATGGGCTGTCCTTTTCGTTTAAGTCAAAAACAATATCAAAATGATTGACCGCCGGCATATCCAGATAGGCACAATCAATTCCCCGGCGCAGACATTCGTCCATATATTCATGGGTCTGACGTTTAAATTCGGACGTTTCATTCTCGCCGTAGGTGAATATAATCGGGCAGCAGTCATTTGGAATATGATGAAGCGGACTGGCGGCGCGGGCAACTTCCACGCTCATTTTTAGGGGTTCATTGACATAAGTTTTGACCAGCGGTTCAAGATCAAATATCCCACTTATTGCCATGGCCCCTTTTAACGGGCAGCGATCATATCCGTAAGCGGTCCAGTCGGTACTTAGCACCTCCGCGACAAGATGGCCACCGGCCGAGCTTCCTGAAATGGTGATATTATCAGGATCGCCTTTAAAGGACGGCGCATTTTTTAATATGGTGATTATTCCGCGCCTTGACTGATCAATAATTTCTTCAATACTGGCCTGTGGGGCCAAAGTATAATCAAGCGCAATGAAAATAATATTATGATCAATAAAGTTTGGGGCGGCAAAGCAGCTTTCATTTTTGGAGAGCTGCTGCCAGTAACCGCCGTGGATAAACACATGAACGGGGAAAGGACCGGTACCGTCCGGCACAAAAACATCCATATGGGAACGTTCTTCAATACCGTATTTTACATTTGGCCGGATGTTAAATTCGAGTTTTCTTTGAGCATCAGCACTTCGCTTTTCATACTGATTAATATAAACCATAATATCGTCAATGCAGCTGCTTGGACTATATTCACGTTCCAGTGTTTCAAGGTCCATAGTTTCATATGGTTTCAATGATTTGCCCCTTACCATTATTTTGTTATAGTCAGGTTCACATTTTTACATAGCCGCCTTCATTGAACAATGATAATGTGCTTTTTTATCAAATTGGATCTTAGGATATGACACTGACCCGCGACGATTTTATTGCCCTGGATAAGAGGGATCCATTAGCCCCCTTTGCTGAAGAATTCGATATTCCGGAAGGTTTGATCTATTTTGACGGCAATAGTCTTGGTGCCATGCCAAAAGCGGCTATGGCACGGGCCAAAGACGTTATTGAACAGGAATGGGGCACTGATCTGATTAAGAGTTGGAATAAGGCGGGCTGGTTTACTCTTGTTGAGAAGCTTGGCAATAAAGTGGCGAAACTCATCGGTGCCGATGAAGGCGAAGTCATTTATGCCGATGCGACAGGACTTAATGTATATAAGCTGGTTTCAGCAGCACTTGAGCAGCGACCTGACAGAAAGATAATCGTTATGGAGGGAAGCAACTTTCCAACCGATAATTATATGGTTCAGGGGCTGATCAGGCAGCTAGGCAGGGGCCATGAAATCCGCTTCGCTGAAGATGGCGAAATAATGGATGCCATCCGTGATGATGTAGCCGTAGTATGCCTAACCCATGTTCATTATAAAACCGGGCATTTGCATGACATGACGGCAATTACTAGAAAAGCACATAATGTTGGAGCACTGACCATATGGGACCTTTGCCACAGTGCCGGGGCGCTTCCGGTAGATCTGAATGGCTCAAATGTGGATTTTGCTCTTGGGTGTACTTATAAATATCTGAATGGCGGACCAGGGTCACAGTCTTTTATGTTCGTTGCAAAACGTCATCAGGGTATTGCCGTTCAGCCACTCACCGGTTGGTGGGGTCATGATAAACCATTTGGCTTTGAACGCGATTATAGGCCACGCAAGGATATCTGGCAGTTCAGTACAGGGACACAGCCGATTGTTTCCCTTGCTCTTTCCGAGGTGGGGCTGGATATTTTTATGCGTGCGAACATGGATGAAATTAGAAAAAAATCATTAAAGTTATGCGATCTTTTCATTGAGCTTATTGATGAGCGCCTGAAAGGATATGATTTTAAAATTGTCACCCCGCGCGAACATAGTCGCCGCGGCAGCCAGGTATCCATTGCTAGCAAAAATGGTTTCGCGATCATGCAGGCGCTAATAGCTGATAATGTCATTGGGGACTTCAGGGCACCAGATATAATGCGCTTTGGCTTTACGCCGCTCTATGTTTCCTATGTCAATGTCTGGGATGCGGTAGAAAAACTGAAAATTATCATGGAAGAAGGCCGATGGGACAGGCCCGAGTTTAAACAGGTCGGAGCAGTAACCTAAAAAACTCCATTTTTCATCCAACTTATGATATAAACAAAACACAATCTTTTTCATGGAGGGGTATCATGTTTAAAAAAATTCTCGCGGGCGCTATTTGCCTTGCGTCACTCTCAACTGTTGTGAAAGCACAGGTCTTTGATCCAACCGCATTAAATGCTGACCCGAAAACAGCAACAGGACCTCTGTCACCTAAATTAAGCGGTCTCGGCAACTATAGTTTTACGGTAAGTACATCAAATCCTGAGTCTCAATATTTCTTTGATCAGGGATATCGCCTTGTTGTCGGTTTCAATCATTCGGAAGCTATGCGCTCATTCAAGGAAGCCATCAGGCTCGACCCGAATAATGCAATGGCATACTGGGGCTGGGCGTTAACACTGGGCCGCAATTTAAATCTGCCAATGTTAGTAAATTCCATGGAACAGGCCAATTATGCCATTGGTATGGCGATCTCGCTTAAGGATAAAGTCAGTAAGCGCGAAGCTGATTATATTGATGCCCTTGCTGCAAGATACAGCACAGACCTGTCAATACCAAGAGAGGAACTAGATGAAGCATATGCTGTCGCCGCAGAAAAACTGATGAATAAATATCCTGATGATCCTGACGCAGCAGTACTTTTTGCCGCCGCCGCCATGAATGTGCAGCCATGGGATTACTGGAATGCTGATGGATCACCAAAAGGGAGAACGGAGCAGATAATATCAGTTCTAGAAAAAGTCATTGCAAAGTATCCAGACCATGCTGCTGCCCGTCATTATCATATTCATATTGCGGAAAGTATGCGTCCTGAAATTGCAGAGGCAAGTGCAGACAGGTTAGCACCAATTATGCCAGGTGCCGGGCATTTGGTACATATGCCTTCTCATATATTTATGCGTGTTGGTCGTTATCAGGATGCCTATGACACCAATGTAATTGCCGCCATGGTAGACGAGGATTATATCGCCCAGTGTAATGCGCAAGGGTTATATCCGCTCGCCTATTATCCACATAATCTTCACTTTCTTGCCTGGTCATCAATGTATACCGGACGGAGTGCCCAGTCTCTTGAAGCTGCGTGGAAAGTCAAAAACAGAATTGAAGCAGGATCGCGATCCAATACATGGGGTTTAAATGAAACATTCAGATCGCAGCCTGTATTTGTCATGACCCGATTTGGTAAATGGGATGAACTTTTGAATGTTGAAAGGCCATTTGTTAAAGCGCAGTTTATGACAGGTGTTTGGCATTATGGCCGTAGTCTTGCTTATTTGAATAAGGGCAATATGGCCGAAGCGGAAAAGGAACTGGCCGAACTTGGAAGTCTTGTTGAGAAGCTTAACGAAGGACAGCCCGGATATAAAAATTTTGAGGATGTCGGTGGGTTATTGACGATCGCTTATGAAGTTGCAGCGGGGGAAATGGAAGATAAAAAAGGCAACTTTGAAATGGCCATTTATCATCTAGGCCGCGCAGTGCGTATGGAAGACAGCCTTGCCTATAACGAACCACCATCATGGTATTTCCCAACACGTCATATTCTTGGTGCTATCCTGCTTGATGCCGGTCAGCCAGTTGAAGCGGAAGTTGTCTATTGGGAGGATCTCGAACATAACCCTGAAAACGCTTATTCGCTATTCGGTATGTATCAGGCTTTATCAGCACAGGGAAAAGATGATCAGGCCGCTGAATTTAAAGCACGCTACGATAAAATGTGGGCCAATTCGGATGTGAAGCTTACCAGCTCAAGGTTCTAACAGAATTGGACATATCCCAACACAAGTTTAAATATTATGATCTGATGATGGCCGCCTTTGTGGTGGTCCTCATCTGCTCAAATATTATTGGTCCGGCCAAAATTGCCACTATCACGGTTTTTGGTGACAGCTATGTCTATGGAGCCGGTGTTTTATTTTTCCCGCTTTCCTATGTTTTTGGTGATGTGCTGACCGAAGTGTACGGTTACGCGCGCGCAAGGAAAGTGATCTGGGTTGGATTTACCGGTGTTTTTTTCGCCAGTATTATGAGTGCCGTTATTGTTGCTTTGCCCCCGGCCCCGGGGTGGGAAGGGCAGGACGCCTATGCCATGATCTTCGGGCAGGTGCCCCGCATTGTCATGGCATCTCTTCTGGCCTTTTTCGTTGGGGAAATTATTAATGCCTATGTTATGGCACGAATGAAACTTCTGACCCGGGGAAAATATCTCTGGACCCGGACGATCGGCTCCACCGTTGTCGGGCAGGGGGCAGACAGTCTTATTTTTTATCCGGTTGCTTTTTTCGGTATATGGAATAATGATGTATTGATCACGGTAATGTTTTCCAATTTCCTTATTAAAGTATCATGGGAAGCAATCCTGACTCCGGTTACATACAAAATTGTTGGCTTTCTTAAAAAAGTTGAGGGCGTTGAAATTTTTGACGATAAAACCGACTTCACGCCCTTTAAAATTGCAACAGATTAATTTCCAATCAGGATAAAGCCCCGCGCGCGGAAACAGGCCAGAGCTTTTCAACCTTGCCGTTTCTGACCCCGACAATCCAGTCATAAAGATTTATGGTTGGGTCACAGTGTCCAGTAATCAGCATCAGTTTTTCGCCCAATTCAAATCGTTCTTTTCCCGAAACGGTTATGCAGCCATGCTCATCAGACGTCATTCTGTAGGTTAAATGTTCGTGCCCGACAATGGTCGGATTTCCGGAATCCGATGCGATAGCTTTAAGGCCGGCGTCTGCCACTACAATTTCCGGCTGGTTGACGCTCATAATGACGGTGCGGACAAAAAATGCATGTTCAAAGCCGGTGCCAAACTGATCGTCATTCAGTTTGTTTTTCGCGTAATCGGCATCCATAAAGGCATATGAACCGCATTGAAGCTCATCCCATTCCACGTAATTTATATCATGCAATAAGGTACCGGTTCCGCCACCGGTTACGATGTCACAGTCTATCCCTGATGCATCTAGTAATTTTTTTGTTTTGCGGATTATGTCTGCTGCGCCGCTCACCGCATCAGATCTTTCCAGAGCCGTTCGTTTATGTTGTGCAGAGCCATGATAAGCCTGCAAACCGCCAAATTTTAGATTTGATGAGGATTTTATCAGTTTTGCCAGCTCTAATGCTTCTGCGGGGCTGGTAACGCCACAACGATGACCGCCTACATCAATTTCAATAAGAACCCGGATATATGCATCTTCTCGTGAACACGCATCATTTAAGGCCCTTGTCGCCCCGGCATCATCGACGCAGATGCCAATTTTTGCCTTTTTGGTAAGTCGGGCAACCCGTGCCAATTTCTCTGGGCTGACAATTTCATTAGTGATAAGAACGTCGTCGATGCCCCCTTCAACCATAATTTCCGCTTCAGATATTTTCTGGCAGCAGACACCGACGGCGCCTCGTTTTATCTGGTCTTGAGCTACAGCAGGCGATTTATGCATTTTTGCATGTGGTCTTAATTTTTTTCCTGCATTATTGACCAGCATAGCCATTTTATCCAGGTTGCGTTCATAAATATCCAGATCAACAACCAGGGCCGGTGTGTCAATTTCATCTATAGTCATACCAATTTCTGCTGGCGGTCGTTGCATTATCATTCTCCCTGGATGTTCTTAATTAATTTGTGCGTTCAAACTTATTCTTTTGCAGCTATTCAGCCTGGAATAAAATACTTTAATTTAATAGATAGACAATATCATCATGAAAAATTAGCGTTTTTAAATACATCTGCTAATAAGTTAAATTCGGTCGAACGTGGGGAAGATGATCTCCAGACCAGCCCGATTTTACGTGATGCAGGTGTTTTAAGAGGAATTAATTTTATTTTGCCCATCGGGAAAGTCATGGTATCTGCGGCCATTTCGGGAATAAGGGTTACACCAATGCCTTCAGCAACCATCTGAACAAGAGTATTCAGACTGGTAGCTTCAAATTGAACACGAGCAGAAGAACTTTGAATCCGGCAGGCATCAAGGGCATGATCACGAAGACAATGTCCATCTTCTAGAAGTAAAAGGGGCTGATCGTTAAGATCATCTAGGGTGATTGATTTACGTGTGGCATAGGGGTGATCAACATGACAGGCAAAAAAGAACGTATCATCAAAAAGAACGGACACTGTGAAGCTGCCGGTATCATAGGGTAGAGCAATTAATATAATATCAAGCTCTCCTTCACTTAACCTCTTCAAAAGTTTAGCTGTTTGTTCCTCACGAAGGTATAATTTTAGCTTCGGATATTCTTTTTCCAGTGCCGGTAATATTTTGGGAAGCAGGAAAGGGCCGATTGTCGGAATGACGCCAAATTTGATGTTACCTGTCATGGGATCACGCTCAGAAGATGCCAAAATCATGATATCTTCAGCATCACGAAGTAATTGACGTGCCCGGGCGGCTATTTCATGACCGATGGGTGTAATGATAACGGTACGTTTTGTACGTTCAGCAACGCTTACGCCCAAAATATCTTCCAGATCACGAATTCCGGCGCTTAGCGTAGATGGTGTCACATTGCAAAGGTCTGAAGCATTCGAAAAATGGCGGGTTTGTGTCAATGCGGTTAGATATTCCAGTTGTTTAAGGCTGGGTAGGAATTTCATATTACGCTCCATAAATATTCGGTTTTTGCGAATAATATAACGATTTTATATCGTTTTTCAATTTTATTATAGTCGGTTACATTATTTCCATTAAACAAAGGAAAGGATAATTAAGATGAATACGAAAATTGACATAGGGATCGTAGAAAAAGACCGTCAGGATATCGCAAATGGCTTATCACGCCTTTTAGCTGATACATATACACTCTATCTTAAGACACATAATTTTCATTGGAATGTGACGGGTCCGATGTTCAACACATTACATACAATGTTTGAAACCCAGTATACCGAATTGGCCATCGCAGTTGATGAAATTGCTGAACGCATTCGTGCGCTTGGTTTTGCGGCGCCCGGGTCTTACGCTCAATTTGCAGAACTGACAAGCATCACGGAAGAAACATCAACACCGGCCGCGGAAGAAATGATCAAACAATTGGTTAAAGATCAGGAAGCAGTCGTGCGCACAGCCAGAAGCATTTTTCCCGCTGCCGACAAAGCCAGTGATGAGCCAACCGCAGATTTGCTGACCCAAAGAATGCAGACACACGAAAAGACAGCCTGGATGCTGCGTTCAATGATTAGCTGACAAGAATGATAAACGAGAAATTTAAAGGAGAAAACTATGACAAAATCAACTGAAACTGGTGCGGGAAAATGTCCGGTAATGCACGGAAAGCAGGATTATACCGCCGGAAGCGGAACGTCAAATCAGGATTGGTGGCCGCAGCAGCTAAAATTGAACATATTGCGCCAGCATTCATCCAAATCTAACCCGATGGATGAAAATTTTAACTATGCAGAAGAATTTAAATCACTGGATCTTGATGCCGTTAAAAAAGATATATTTGATCTGATGACAACTTCACAGGACTGGTGGCCAGCTGATTATGGTCATTACGGTCCGCTTTTTATCCGGATGGCATGGCACAGTGCCGGAACATACCGTACCGGTGATGGCCGCGGGGGTGCCGGTACCGGTAACCAACGTTTTGCGCCTGTTAACAGCTGGCCGGATAATGGAAATCTGGACAAAGCCCGTCTGTTGCTCTGGCCGATTAAACAAAAATACGGCAGAAAAATTTCATGGGCTGACCTTATGATACTGGCTGGCAACTGTGCGCTGGAATCCATGGGCTTTAAAACTTTCGGTTTCGCTGGTGGACGTGAAGATATCTGGCAGCCAGAAGAAGATATTTATTGGGGGGCTGAGGCCGAATGGCTTGGCGATAAGCGCTATAGCGGCGATCGTGAGCTTGAAAATCCTCTTGCTGCCGTACAAATGGGTCTTATTTATGTTAATCCGGAAGGTCCGAATGGTAATCCTGACCCTGTTGCTTCTGGCAAAGATATCAGAGAAACATTTGCCCGTATGGCGATGAATGACGAAGAAACGGTGGCTCTGGTTGCCGGGGGGCATACTTTTGGTAAAGCCCACGGTGCGGGGGATGCCGCCCTCGTCGGTCCTGAACCGGAAGCCGCACCAATTGAAGCACAAGGAAAAGGCTGGCTCAGCAGTTATGCCAGTGGCAAAGGCGTTGATACCATTACCAGCGGCATTGAAGGTGCCTGGACACCAACCCCGATAAAATGGGATATGAGTTATTTTGACGTGTTGTTCGGTTATGAATGGGAACTGACAAAGAGCCCGGCAGGTGCCCACCAATGGAAAGCTAAAAATCTGGCAGAAAATGATCATGCCCCGGAAGTTGATGGCTCCGGTAAAAAAGTGCCAATCATGATGACAACAGCAGATATGGCCATGCGAATGGATCCGGTATATGAAAAAATATCACGTCATTATCATAAAAATCCTGATGAATTTGCAGATGCGTTTGCCCGGGCCTGGTTTAAACTTACCCACCGTGATATGGGCCCACGTGCCCGTTATCTAGGGAAGGAAGTACCTGAGGAAGAATTGATCTGGCAAGACCCGGTACCGGCTGTTGATTATAAACTTGTGGATGATCGTGATATAGAGCTTTTGAAAGCTAAAATCCTGGATTCAGGGCTTTCCGTTTCCCAGCTCGTTTCTACGGCTTGGGCGTCTGCCTCAACTTTTCGAGGCTCTGATATGCGCGGTGGTGCCAATGGGGCCCGTATCCGATTGGCACCACAGAAAGACTGGGAAGTTAACAGACAGTCAAAAGTGGCATATGTTATTGATGTTCTTGATAATATTCGCAGCGAATTCAATAATGTGCAAAAAGATGGTAAAAAAATCTCCCTTGCCGACATGATTGTTCTTGCTGGAAGTGCTGGAATTGAACAGGCCGCCCGAATTGCCGGGTCAGATATTAAGGCGCCATTTATTCCAGGGCGAACTGATGCATCTCAGGAACAGACTGATGTTGAAGCTTTTGAAGTTCTGGAACCTATTGTAGATGGTTTTAGAAACTACAGTAAGGCAAAATACGCAATTCCGGGTGAAAAACTGTTGCTGGATAAAGCTCAGCTCTTGACCTTGACCGCACCTGAAATGACCGTTCTGATTGGCGGAATGCGTGTATTGAATACCAACAGTGATGGTAGTGCACACGGTATTTTTACTGACCGGCCTGGCGTTTTAAGCAATGATTTCTTTAAAAATCTGCTTGATATGAGCATTACTTGGAAATCAAAGTCTGACGATGATGAGCTTTTTGAGGGACGCGCTAGAGCAACGGGTAAAACCATATGGACTGGAACCAGAGTTGATCTGATTTTTGGGTCAAATTCAGAACTCCGTGCCCTTGCCGAGGTTTATGCAACAGAAGACTCAAAAGATAAATTTATCAGAGATTTTGTTGCGGCCTGGACAAAAGTGATGAACCTTGATCGTTTTGATCTTTAATACATACTCATAAAAAAAGAAATGGGCGGGTCTTTGTGGCTCGCCCAATTTGTTTTATGGCCTTCTTGAAGATTTTTTATTTGACGACTTATATGTAACTAGTTATATAGGTTACATGAAAAAAAGAAATTTTGAATATACCGCAGGCTCGTTAGCGCTGAATTTTATTGATACAGTTTCCCGCCGTGAACAGGAGCCAATTGAATTATTAACTTCCGTTTCAGATTTTAAAGTCTGGCTGAAGGGAACTGAACTGAAAATTGTGAACTCATTTGAATTATCAGAGAATGAACTTGATTTCGCAAAAAAACTGAGAGAAGCGATCTACCGAATAATAAAATCCACTTTAACTAAAAGCGATTTAAATCCAGAAGATTTGAAATTATTGAATAAAAGTGCAGCAATGCCAACTGCTCGACCCCAACTGAATAATGGGGTTGTTATATACCATTCAAAAGATCCATTCCGGGCCATTATGTCTGAAATTGCTGAAGATGCCATCGTTTCAATTTCTCAATCCGGTTCAAAAAAACTAAGACAGTGCCCTGACTGCAAAATGATATTCAAGGATAATTCAAGGCCACAAAAAAGAATTTGGTGTTCTTCATCATCCGGGTGCGGAAACAGGGCAAAAGTACGTCGTCATAGATCAATTAAAGAGAAATAATATGAAAGAAAAAAGAGTTAGTTTTGACTTTGAAGTTGAGTTTTCAAACGGGGGAGGTATTCAGGGACAGGGTTTTCGTTTGGATATTACTGGTGATGACATTGATGACCAGGCACTTGCGGATTATATCATTAAGGATATGCGTTTGTTGATGGTCGGTGAAGTCCGGATTTTAAATAAAAAAATCATAGAGGAGCCACATAAACGATCAGTTTCAAATTCCACTGATGAAACGGTTTCTGAAAAGGTAAAAAAATATATAGATTTGAGCCATACGATAAGTAACGGGTTGATAACCTATAAAGGACTGCCTGCACCCTTAATTTGTGATCATTTATCACACGTTCAATCCCGCGAAATGTATGACGAAGGGACAGAATTTCAGTTCGGACGTATAAATATGGTTGGCAACACTGGAACATATCTTGATACCCCTTATCATCGTTATCCCGAAGGGCATGATTTATCGAAACTTTTACTAGATAAAGTATCAAATATTCCTGGGGTTGTTGTTCGCATAGGGGATATCAATAAACGTGCTATCGACTGGACAAATTTTGCGAGCATAAATGTTAAAGGAATGGCCGTTCTAGTAGAAACTGGGTGGTCACAAAATTGGGGGAGTGATCAGTATTTTGAAGGTCATCCGTATCTGACCGAAAAGGCAGCAATTTATCTGCGTGACCATGGCGCAACATTGGTTGGAATAGATTCTCTTAATATTGATGATTCATCAACAGGGTCAAGACCTGTACATTCCGTTTTATTAAGAGAAGAAATTCCAATTGTGGAGCATCTTTGTAATCTTCACTTATTGCCGCCTAGTGGATTTCACTTCAGCGCAATTCCGCCAAAAATAGAAAAGATTGGAACATTTCCTGTTCGTGCGCATGCCATTATTTGAAATTAAATGCTTAACTCACACCAGACTGGGGTATGGTCGGATGGTTTTTCCTTGCCCCTTGGAGTGCGATCGATATCACAGTTAAGCAGTTTATCAGCAGCCGTCGGGCTAAGCAAAAGGTGGTCAATTCTGAGACCATTATCTTTTTGCCAGGCACCAGCCTGATAATCCCAATAGGTAAAATGATGACCGCTTGGATGAAATACGCGTAGAGCATCTGTCAACCCAAGATTAAGAAGTGTGAAATACTTGTCACGGGACTCCGGTTGGACCAGAGCATCATTGGCAAAGCGGTGCATATCATAACAGTCTTCATCTTTCGGGCAGACATTATAATCTCCGCCTAGTACCAGATCTTCTTCAAGGGTAAGGAGTTTTTTTGCACGCTCAACCAGTCTTTCCATCCAGCCAATTTTATAATCAAATTTGGGCCCGGGAAATGGGTTGCCATTTGGCAGATAAATACTGGCAACGCGTACATTATTTATAGTGGCTTCTATATATCGCGCCTGATCATCTTCATCATCACCGGGGAGACCGATCATCACATCTTCAATTGGGTGTTTGGAAAGAATGGCAACGCCATTATAAGATTTCTGACCGTGGGTAACGATATTGTAGCCCAGTTCTTCTATTTCCATTGACGGGAAATTTTCATCAAGGCATTTAAGTTCCTGAAGCAGTGCTACATCCGGCTTAAACTCGGCAAGCCAGTCTGTCACCCGGGGAAGTCTGGCTTTGATCGAGTTTACGTTCCAGGAAGCAATTTTCATAAATATTAAACCGCGAAAGAAGAACCGCAACCGCAGGAAGCGGTGGCATTTGGATTTTTTACAACGAACATTGAACCGGCAAGTTCCTCAGTAAAATCAACTTCGGACCCCATAAGATACATGATCGAAAGGCCATCAACCAGCATAGTGGCGCCATCACGTTTAACCACAAGGTCATCATCTTTCATATCTTCTACAAGGGCAAAATCATATTGAAAGCCGCTACAGCCGCCGCCGTTAATAGTAATACGGAATTTAAGATTATCGTTACCCTTGCTTTTAACAAGCGTATTAATACGTTTAGCCGCATTTGCGCTTAGGGTTACGGGTGAATTATCGTTTGTCATTCTTTATATCCTGAGTATTTGTTCTTACCTGAACATTTTATTATATGTATGTTAGCCTAATGAATTGTCAATAGTAACAGAAAATGCGTATTATAGAAAAAAAGTTTTATAATTTAATATATAGAATATGTGAAATTTATGTCTGATTTTGAGATTTTTTCCCCAGAACCATGTTTTGCCCCATATGCTTTAAATCCGGAAAATGTCCGAAGAAGATTATACCCCGAAGATGAAGCAACCACCCGGTCCGCCTTCCAAAGGGATCGGGACAGAATAATCCATTCTGGCGCCTTTCGCCGATTGATGCATAAAACACAAGTTTTTGTTCATCATGTGGGGGACTATTACAGGACACGACTAACCCATTCAATTGAAGTGGCGCAAATCGCACGAAGTATTTCAAGGGCATTGGGGCTTAACGAGGATGTTACAGAAGCACTGGCCCTGGCACATGATTTTGGTCATACCCCATTTGGTCATGCCGGGGAGGACGCACTCGATGAAGCCATGAAACCATATGCCGGTTTTGATCATAATGCACAGTCGCTCAGGGTAGTGACAAAACTTGAAAACCGCTACGCGGATTTTCCCGGCCTTAACTTGACCTGGGATGTTCTTGAAGGACTTGCAAAGCATAATGGTCCCTTATGCCAAAAGGGTGATTATTCAAATATCCATGTAAATTTCATAGAATATAACAATTTACATGATCTTGAGCTTCATACTTACGCAAGTCTGGAAGCGCAGGTTGCCGCCATTTCAGATGATATTGCCTATAACAGTCATGATGTTGCTGATGGGGTGCGAGCAGGTCTTCTAAGTTTTGAGCAATTTGAAGAAGTCCCGCTTGTCAAAAATCACGTTCGTGAAGTTAGGGATAAATATGGCAGGCTTGACCCAAGCCGGGAACAACACGAAATAACCCGCAGGATAATAAGCCAGCTTATAAATGATGTTATTAATACGACAAAAAATAACCTGCATGAACTTAAACCGCAATCGGTATATGATATAAGATATGCCGGAAAGACCATTGCAAATTTTTCAGATGAAATGAGAAATCAAGATAAAGCATTGAAAAAATTTCTAATGAAGAATATGTATCGTCATTATAAAGTGAACCGTATGTCAAGTAAGGCAAGAAGGGTTGTGAATGAACTCTTTACCCTATACTTAAATGAGCCGGATTGTTTGCCAACAGACTGGCGGCAAGCAACGGAAGGAAAAGAAGAAATCGAAAAGGCCAGATTGGTTGCAGATTTCATCGCCGGAATGACGGATCGGTTTGCGTTACTTGAACATAAAAGATTATATGATACATCGACATTTGAATTATGAATATATTTAAAGATTTCCAGAAAAATATTGAGGGTATTATTTTATCCTTAAGTGAAAGCGGTAAATTCCCAAAAGGGATGGACCTGGGGAATATAACCGCTGAAGCACCACGCGATGCCAGCCATGGTGATATAGCGACCAATGCTGCTATGGTGCTGGTAAAACAGGCGAGCATGAAGCCCCGCGATATTGCCGAACTTATTGCCGCCTCACTTAGTGAAATTGACAGTGTCGACAGTGTTGAAATTGCCGGTCCAGGATTTATCAATATTCGCCTCAATGACACTTTTATTCAAAATCAGGTATCCAGCATTATTGAACAAGGTATTGATTATGGTCGAAGTGACTATGGTAAAGGCGAAAAAGTCAACGTTGAATATGTGTCCGTTAATCCGACAGGCCCGCTGCATGTAGGACATTGCCGCGGTGCAGTATTCGGGGATGCTTTGGCAACTCTGCTGGACCATGTCGGCTATGATGTGACGAAGGAATATTACATAAATGATGCCGGTGGACAGATCGATGTGCTGGCACGCTCAACATATATCCGTTATTTGGAAGCGCTCGGTGAAAAAATTGATGAAATTCCGGAAGGTCTCTATCCGGGAAAATATCTGATCCCAGTTGGCCAGGCTCTGGCCGAAAAATATGGGGACATTTGGAAAGGCAAGGATGAAAGTGATTGGCTCTATACAATAAGAGCCTTTGCCACCAATGCCATGATGGACCTTATCCGTGAGGATTTGGAAACACTGGGCATCCGACATGAAATATTCTTTTCAGAACTGACACTCCATGAAAATGGCGGTATAGAGAAAGCCCTTAAACAGCTAAATGAAAAAGGCCTTATTTATACAGGTGTTCTTGAGCCGCCAAAGGGAAAATTGCCGGATGATTGGGAAGAGCGCCCTCAGACACTGTTCAAATCGACATTATTTGGGGATGACGTTGACCGTGCCCTTAAAAAATCTGACGGGTCATGGACATATTTTGCGGCTGACGTTGCCTATCATAGTGATAAGGTTGATCGTGGGTTCAATAAAATGATCGATGTTTGGGGCGCTGATCATGGTGGATATGTCAAACGTGTTCAGTCAGCAGTCAATGCACTTAGTGATGGGAAAGCTGAACTGGATGTCAGACTTTGTCAGATGGTAAAGCTGCTGCGCAGTGGCGATCCAGCAAAAATGTCAAAACGTTCAGGTAATTTTGTTACACTTCGTGACATTGTTGAAGAAGTCGGCAAGGATGTTGTGCGATTTATCATGCTCACCCGTAAAAATGACGCTTCTCTTGATTTTGATTTTGCGAAAGTTACAGAGCAATCAAAAGATAATCCCGTCTTTTATGTGCAGTATGGTCATGCACGTGTATATTCGGTTCTGAATAAGGCGGCAGGGGCTTTTTCGGGCATGGATGTATCAGACTCAGCATTGATGAATGCTGATCTGAGCCTGCTAACTGATGAAAGCGAGCTGCAGCTGATTAAAACCATGGCCAATTGGCCGCGTATTGTCGAAAGCGCCGCTATCGCCCATGAGCCACACAGAATTTCATATTATCTTTATGATCTGGCATCGGAGTTTCATACGCTTTGGAGTAAAGGTAATGACAGGCTTGATCTGCGCTTTATTATTGATGATAATGAGGCACTTACGCTAAGTCGACTGGCAATGATAAAAGCATTTTCAAAAATTATTGCTGCGGGGCTAAATATTCTGGGCGTCAAGCCTGTTGAAGAAATGTAAATTGTAACAAGGGGTTATAAAATTGGCCAAACAAAATTCAGATAACGCATCATGGCTGCGCCCAATCCCTGAGGAATTTAAAAGAAAAGGAATGACATCCAAAAGAAGGATGATTTTGTCGGCCGTGACCGTCGTTGTACTGGTCGGGTTTTGTTTGCTTATCTGGATGAGCTATACATCTGATACTTCGGAATTGGGACCGGTACCGGTCATCCATGCTGACGGTGCTGTGGTTAAGGTAAAACCTGATGAGCCGGGTGGAAAGGAAATTAGATTTCAGGATAAGGAAGTCTTTAACAGAGTAGATAATATACCCGCTGAAGAAGTTGATGTCATTGCATCAAGTTCAGAAATTCCTCTTAAACGTCCGGTAAAACCGGAAGAAGAACAAGTGGCAGAGGAGGCTCCGGCAGAAGCACCAAAAATACTGGAGAAAGCAGCGGATGAGGCTGATAAAATTGCCCCTGCTGCAGCATCCGTCCCTGCGCCGGCTCCGGTCAAAAAAGCAGCACCAGCCGGAAATTATATGATCCAAATTGGGGCTTTCGCCGAAAAAAGCAAAGCCGAGGCATTTTGGGCAACTGTAAAGAAAAACAACAATTCAGTTCTCGCAAATTTATCACCTGTTTATATGCGTGTTGATCTTGGTACAAAAGGCGTATTGTACCGTGTCCGTGGTGGCATGATCGATGACCGAAAATCTGCGGATAATATTTGTGAAAAACTGAAACAAAACAATCAAAATTGCCTGGTGGTAACAAATTAGATGTTTCATCCTGTAATCACAGATGTTGAGGGGCTTGTAATAAGTGCTGAAGAACGTGCGCTGTTTAAGGAATTCCGCCCATATGGTTTTATATTATTTCAAAGAAATTGTGATAATCCTGATCAGGTAAAAAATCTTACCGATCAGATGAAAGAGGTTATAGGCAATCCTGATGCACCCATCCTTATAGATCAGGAAGGAGGAAGGGTTGCACGTCTAAAACCTCCACATTGGCCCATATACCCAGCGGCAGGGACATATTCCAAATTTTATGATGTAAATCCTGAACTGGCTGCTGCTGCCGTTCAGGTTCATGCGCGGCTTATAGCATCTGACCTGATAAAAATTGGCATCAATGTAGATTGTTTCCCGGTTGCTGATATTTATTATGAAGGTGCCGATAAAGTCATCGGCGACCGCGCCTATGGTGATAATGCTAACAAAGTTACAACATTGGCTCGTGCAGCTGCGGAAGGAATGATTGCCGGCGGTGTTACACCAGTGATTAAGCATATTCCTGGGCATGGTCGGGCTGATGTGGACAGCCATAAATCACTACCGAAAGTGGATACGACCCTTGATGAACTTAAGAAAACGGATTTTATCCCTTTCAGAAAATTAAATGATTTTCCCTGTGCCATGACGGCACATGTTATTTATAGTGCCATCGACAGTGAAAATTGTGCCACCATTTCAAGAAAAATTATAGGGGAAATTATCCGTGGTGAAATTGCATTTAGAGGCGTTCTTTTTTCCGATGATCTTTCCATGAAGGCCCTTAATAAGGCACCAGAACAAAATGCACGGGATGCGCTTGCGGCGGGTTGTGATCTTGCATTACACTGTAACGGAACATTGGAAGAGCGCCGTGCCGTACTTAACGCAACGACTGATAAACAATTATCTGCGGAAAACAGGTTGGATTATTTCTTTAAAAAGAAACGAATTTCAAGTGAAATTGACCATGACCAACTATACGACTGGCTTTCAGACGTTATAAAAGGGTATGAATAAGTATGGAAGAAACCATTCAAAATCTGACAGTGATGGCAATTCCCTTGCTGCTTGCAATTACCCTGCACGAAGCTGCCCATGGCTGGGTGGCCTGGAAACTCGGGGATAATACAGCAAAAATGATGGGACGGGTGAGCTTCAACCCGCTGGTTCATATTGATCCGTTTGGAACAATAATTTTGCCTGCATTGTTAATTTTTTCTGGCTCTGGCTTTTTATTCGGCTACGCTAAACCTGTTCCGGTAAATTTCAGGGCACTTAATAATCCGCGTCGTGATATGGTATTGGTCGCTCTTGCTGGTCCTGGCGCAAATATACTTTTATTACTTGTAGCAGCACTGGCAATGAATTTTATTGGCGCCATTCCTGGCGTTGCCAATGAATGGGTCGGGTTAAATCTATCTTATATGATTTTTATTAATGCCATTCTTGCCGTGTTTAATATGCTGCCTCTACCGCCGTTAGATGGCGGCCGTGTTGCAGTCGGCATTTTACCGAATTTTATTTCCCGTCCACTTAGTCGGCTAGAACCATACGGTATGCTGATATTAATTATGCTTATATTTATTATTCCGGTTGCCGCCGGTTATCTGGGGTTCAATTTTAATCTGTTTCAACATCTTATCGGGCCACCCGTTGAATATATTGTTTCTATTGCCGATAAATTAACAAGGTTGTTTTGATATGAGCGATGACTGGGATAATGACATTGCTGATTTTGAAATGCCAAATCCGCGGCTAACTGGACTGGATGATCTTGATGACGAAGAACGGCTCATTGTCGATATCGAGGGCTTTGAAGGACCACTTGATGTCCTCCTGGCCTTATCCCGAACCCAAAAGGTTGATTTAAAGCAGATATCAATTCTGGAACTGGTTAAACAGTATCTTGAATTTGTCAATAAAGCGAGAGCATTAAGGCTGGAACTGGCGGCTGATTATCTTGTAATGGCGGCCTGGCTTGCCTATCTAAAATCACGACTTCTATTGCCGGAGGAGGATAGCGAGGACGAGCTTTCAGCAGAAGAATTGGCAGCACGACTGACCCATCAGCTTGCCCGCCTGAATGCCATGCGAGAAAGAGCAGCAATCTTAATGTCAAGAAATCAGATGGGACGTGATGTGTTTGCACGAGGTGCGCCGGAAGCTGTGATTATTACCCGTTATCATACTTATGATCTAAGTATGTATGAGCTTCTTAAAGCTTACGCAGAACATAAGACCAGAGAAGCTGTTGCTGATATTCAGATTTTCAAGCGAAATGTTTATACACTTGATCAGGCTATTGAAAGGCTTTCTGACATGTTAGGGCTGGCTCTAGACTGGACCAGCCTTGAGCAGTTCCTGCCGAGCGGGATTGAGGATATCCAGCTTATAAAATCAACAAAGGCAAGCATGTTTAGTGCATCACTGGAACTCGCAAAAATGGGCAGGGCGGAACTTGAACAAAAGCAATTATTTGGCCCATTATTTATCCGTGGCCGTAAGCAGGACCCAATTGAGGAGGAAAATGAATGAACCATCATGAACAAATGAGAATTTGTGAAGCCCTTTTATTTGCCTCTGATCGGCCACTGTCCTCTATTGCATTAGCGGAGCAATTGCCGGAAGGCAGCGATGCTCATGCGATTCTGGAAGATTTGCAAAAAAAATATAAGGATAGCGGTGTAAATCTTGTCGAAGTAGCCGGAAAATGGATGTTCCAGACGGCGTCTGATTTAGCATTTCTTCTTAGAAAAGAAGAAGAAAAAGAAAGAAAACTATCACGTGCCGCTGTTGAAACGCTGGCGATAATTGCTTACCATCAACCAGTAACTCGGGCAGAGATCGAAGAGATTCGAGGCGTCGGTGTCAGCAAGGGAACCATTGATGTGTTAATGGAAGCCATATGGGTAAAGCCTGTTGGGCGGAGAAGAACGCCAGGCAGACCAATGACTTACGGAACAACCGAAGATTTTCTTGTACAGTTCGGATTAAATAGTGTAAAAGACTTACCTGGCATTTCTGAGCTTAAAGCAGCAGGTTTTCTTGATAATGTGAACACATCAAGGCTTAACCTTTTAAGTGATGAAAAACCGGATGAAGAGCAACCCGACCTGCCGATGGATGATGATGAAAGCAGTTCAGAGGAGCAGGTAATCTCTTAAAATATATATTTCTATTGATTTCCTGCCCAAGATCGTTGATCTTTTGCGTGAAAATATCTCTGTTTATGTACAGGGTTAACTTGAAATATTGAAGGAAAAAGATAATGGGAAATGTAGGAATCTGGCAACTTGTAATTGTCGCCGTCATCGTAGTTTTATTATTCGGCAGAGGAAAAATTTCCGGACTTATGGGTGATGTCGCCCAGGGAATCAAAAGCTTTAAAAAAGGCATGGCTGAGGATGATGAGCCTGCTCAAACTGTTGAACAGAAAAATATCGAACAAAAATCTGAATCTGTTGCCACAGAGCAGAAAAAACAAACTTCTGAAAACGCAGATTAATTTTATCTAACCACAGGTCGGAATCAAAAATGTTTGATGTTGGATTTCCAGAACTTTTTATTATTGCAGTGCTGGCAATTATATTTGTTGGTCCTAAAGACCTGCCGAAAGTTGTTCGCTCGGGTATGACATTGATGCGCAAGATCCGGGAAATGGGTAGGGAATTTCAGGACGGTGTCAAAAAAATGGCTGATGAGGTTGAGCTTGAAGCTGTAACACGCAAGCTCAACGAAGCAGCAAATATTCCGCTTGAAGATGCAGGGTCGAAGAAAAAAGAGGATAGTGCGTCAAATGAATTCGCAGATTATAAAGAATTTGATTATGACGAATATGACTATGATCATGGCGGATATTCCCCTTCAGCCAAAAGCAAGAAAAAGGATACAGTAAAAGACTCAGCATCCAATGATGAGGCTGAAAATGAGCAACCCGCCGATAAAGCAGAAAATCCTGTAGAAACTGCATCTGAACAAGCATCTGAGAATGCCAACGAAAATAAGAGTAAACAAGATGTCTGATATATCGGAAGATGACGAAATTGAAGAAAGCGCAGCACCGCTTCTTGATCATTTAATCGAGCTTAGGTCACGCCTTATCTGGTGTGTCGTCTATATTATAGTTGCTTTTTTGGTCTGTTTTTATTTTGCAGATGATATCTATAATTTTCTTGCTCAGCCCTTCGTTGATGTAGCCCGAGCTCATGGCAAGGAACCGACAATGATTTTCACGGGATTGCAGGACAAGTTTTTTGTAAATATCCGGTTGAGTTTCTATGTGGCGCTCTGTGTAACCTTTCCAATGGTGTCTATGCAGATATGGAAATTTGTGGCTCCTGGGCTTTATAAAAATGAAAGGCATGCCTTTCTACCTTTTCTGGTCGGAACTCCGATCCTGTTCGTGATGGGCGCATCTCTTGCCTATTATGTTGTTATTCCGAATGCATGGAATTTCTTTATTTCATATGAAGTTGGGGTAGCGTCTGAGGTGAGCAAAGAGATTGGAAATCAGGCACAGCTTCATATCCAATCTTTGCCTGCTGTTAAAGAATATCTTTCACTAACAATATTATTAATGTTTGGTTTTGCGCTTAGTTTTCAGTTGCCAGTGCTTCTCCTCCTTCTGGCTCGTGTAGGGCTGGTGACAGCCGATGGGTTGTCTAAACAAAGAAAATATATGATCGTCGGCGCTTTTGCCTTTGCGGCATTTATGACGCCGCCTGATCCGATCAGCCAAATCAGCCTTGCAGTGCCCGTATTGCTGCTTTATGAAATTTCAATAATCGTAATAAGACTAACAATAAAACAGCCGGAAGAACATGTTTGATATAAAAGCCATCCGTGAAAATCCACAATTCTTTGATGATGCATGGGCCCGACGGGGGCTTAATCCACTGACAGAGGAACTGATAAGTCTGGACGCAAAATTGCGTGAAAAACAAACGGACCTGCAGGATTGTCAGGCGCGTCGCAATGATGCGTCAAAAGCCATTGGTATAGCTAAATCAAAAGGTGAGGACGCATCATCAGCAATGCATGAAGTTGCTGATTTAAAAGTCAGAATGACGACCCTTGAAGACGAAGTGAGGGTATTAAGTGATCAGCTGAATGCAGCACTGGCAGGTATCGCGAATATACCCTATTCGGAAGTACCGGATGGAGCGGATGAAGAGGGAAATATAGAGGTTCGTAAATGGGGTGACATTCCTTCCTTTGATTTTGAACCAAAACAGCATTTTGATCTTGGAGAACAATTAGGACAAATGGATTTCGACCTTTCCGCCAAAATGTCAGGTGCCAGATTTGTTTTACTTCGTTCGGACCTGGCTAAGCTCGAACGGGCGCTGGCCGCTTTTATGCTGGATATGCATACGACGGAATTTGGCTATGAGGAAGTTTCTGTCCCCCTTCTTGTTCGTGAACAGGCACTTTTTGGCACCAGCCAACTGCCGAAATTTGAAGAAGATCTCTTTAAAACCACTTCGGATCATTATCTAATTCCAACTGGTGAGGTGCCACTGACCAATATGGTCAGGGAAAGCATACTCGAAGAAGAAAAACTACCATTGAGATTAACCTGCCTGAGCAGTTGTTATCGTTCTGAGGCTGGTTCAGCAGGTCGGGATACGCGCGGAATGATCAGACTGCACCAGTTTCAGAAAGTTGAAATGGTCAGCATCACAACCCCGGAGCAATCTAGTGATGAGCTGGAGCGTATGACGTCGATTGCCGAGGAAGTCCTTAAAAGACTAAAGCTCCCATACAGAGTAGTGATGCTTTGCACGGGCGATATGGGCTTTGCCGCCCATAAAACATATGACCTTGAAGTGTGGCTTCCCGGGCAGAATGGTTACCGGGAGATTTCAAGCTGCTCGAATACCGGTGATTTTCAGGCTCGGCGAATGAAAGCAAGGTGCCGTCCAAAAAATGATAAAAAAACAAGGTATGTTCATACTTTAAACGGTTCTGGCCTTGCTGTTGGCCGAACACTTGTTGCGGTCCTTGAAAATTATCAGCAGGCGGACGGCTCCATTAAAGTTCCTGATGCCTTAATTCCATATATGGGTGGACAAGAGGTGATTTATTCCTCTTAGAATGTCTAGTAAGTTTTATGAAAAGTAGCCTCAAATCCAAAAAAAAACAGTTAATAGGGATTTTAAAATCCCAGGGAATCACCGATGAAAAGGTGCTTGAAGTAATTTCTGAAATTCCCAGAGAAGACTTTATTCCCGAGTTTTTAAGAAACCAGGCATATGAAAATGCCGCACTTCCTATTGATAGCGGGCAAACCATAAGTCAGCCATTCATTGTCGCTTACATGACACAGGAACTCAAAGTCGAGAAAAAGCATAAAGTGCTCGAAATTGGAACAGGATCAGGATATCAGGCTGCAGTACTGGCTAAATTATGCAAGCGGCTTTTTACAATTGAACGTCATATGCCGCTTTATAAATCGGCAGAAGAAATGTTTAAAAAACTCAGAATTTTTAATATTACGACGCTTTTTGGCAATGGCATCAAAGGATGGAAAGAGCAGGAGCCGTTTGATCGGATTATGGTTACAGCGGCGGGTGAGGAAATCCCGGATGAATTATTATATCAGTTAAAAGACGGTGGAATAATGATTATCCCTGTCGGTGCTCAGGACGAAACGCAACATATTATACGTGTAACACGACGTGGGGATGATTTTGATGTTAAAACGCTACTGCCAGTGAAATTTGTTCCATTGCTATCGGGTATTGTGCATTCGTCTTAATGCCTGCTATAATTTTCGTATGAATTTAAAAAAGGCATTATATTTATCTTTGCACTTTATTACCGGTACCGTTCTTTCGGGTTGTTCACTTGGTTATGACAGCCCGGGTCCATATCCATATTCCCACGTCAATCAGACGGATCCGACACCTTCAACATTTCATTCACAACCTGCATCTGGCACACAATCGGCAAATAATACGCCTGCACAAAACCCAACACCGCGAACGAAACCTACTGCTCCTGAGACTGTTAAAGTCTCTGCAATTCCTGCAACCAAGCCGGCAGCTTCGACAACATTGGTAACGGTCAGAAAAGGGGACACGGTTTATGCGATTTCACGCAGGTACGGTGTTACGGTACGTTCTGTCATAAGTACAAATAACTTAAAACCACCATACCTACTTAAACCGGGACAGAATTTATCAATCCCCACTGTTACAAATTATACTGTTATGAGAGGTGATACAGTTTACGGTGTATCAAGGGCAAAAGGCGTTATGATGAACGATCTTGTTCGAATTAACGGGCTAAAACAGCCTTATGCTTTAAGGGTGGGACAGGTGCTAAAAATTCCTGGACATGATCAATCTTCCATGATGAAAGTTGAAATTGCTCCACCACCTCAAATTTCAGGGAAAGGGTTTATGTGGCCTGTACGAGGCAACATTATTTCCAGTTACGGTCCAAAGCAGGCAGGCTATCATAATGATGGTATTAATATTCGTGCCTCCCCAGGTACGCCTGTTTATGCTTCCGAAAGTGGTGTCGTTGTCCATGCAAGTAATAAGCTTGAAGGATATGGGAACCTTATTCTTATAAAACACCAGAATGGATGGGTCACGGCCTATGCACATAATCAGGTTATGCTCGTTAAAAAAGGGCAGAATGTGGTTCGAGGTCAGGCAATAGCAAGAGTCGGAAGTTCGGGGAGGGTAAATAGTCCCCAACTTCATTTTGAAATGAGGAAAGGTTCCCGCGCGGTTGATCCCAACCTCTATCTTAAAAGCTAATCTGAAATATTAGTAAATTTGCAATAAATCATCGCTATATAAAAACAACATTGAATTATCATTATTTAAACGAATAGTGGTTAAGGTAATGGTTTGAAATTTGCATTTAAAGAAAATAATAGATCAAAAATAATCAGTGGTTCAGGAAAATAGATAAAGGTCAAAAAGCGGGATGGGCAATTCAATTAAGCTGATGTTATCGGCATTAAATGATTATATTGAGAACAAATGCAGCGGAAAAGAAGTGTATTTTGGCATCTGGTCATTTGACGATATAGAATTCAAGATAGATAATATTCCAGACAATATTCAGATTGAGAAGGGAAGAAACTGGTTGGCATTAAGAAACGGTGCAAAACTGGTTGATGGAGTATTATTTCCCAAAATTTTAGACGATCAAGGCCCGGAAATTGTTGTGATGAGGGGTTATCTGGGGGAAGAAAGAATACATTCCTATAGCGATCCTGATAAGGTCCGGAGCTATTGGAGCGGGAATTTTCAACGCCGTCATAACGGGATTTTCAGTGCTGTATCTATTACAGATGATGGTAAGAAACTGAATTTAATTTCAGATATTTTTGGAATAGGCGCACTTTATTACAGGCAAGTTGGCGATTTGGTCTTTTTCTCCTCAGCATCCGGATTACTTTCTATGTGCGATGATCATCCTGACTATACGTCCTGGGTCCTGAATATAGTTTTGGGTTTTATTCCGGGAAATGAGACATTAACAAAAGAAATAAAACTGTTGGAACCTGCAAGTCATGCCAGTTTTTCAGTAAAGGGATTGTCTATACAGAAATGGTATGCTCCAAATGACTTTCCTGATGGTTCCGGTAACGTTAATGAAGAGGTTTTAATTCAATCGCATGAATGTCTTAAGCGTTCAGTTGAACGTTGCCTTAAACTTCATCATGGTAAAAATATATTGCCCTTATCAAGCGGACATGACAGCCGCCGGATATTTGGTCATTTAAATGATAGCGAATTACCATTTGAAACTTGTACATTGCAAATTTCAACGGCAACAGGTGAAGACATTGACCTGCCATATGGTGAGCGCATTGCCCATGATTTTAATATTGATCATACTTCCATAAAATTGCCGAATAAACAGCAATGGCGCATTAATGACATCCAGCGGATCCTCTCAATGGATGCTCAAAGCCAGGTTCATACATGGTCAGTGCCATTATTTGAACATTATAAAAATCAGTCTGTTACCATTTATGATGGTCTGGGTGGGGATGTATTCGGGTTTCACGGCCTTGTTGTGAACGAAGTCAAGAATATCAAATTACCCATAAATGTACCAAAGCAGTTTAGTTGTGGCTTAAAAACGACTGATCAGGAAGTCACGACGATTGTTGAAAATATGAAAGCGAAATTCAAATTTGGTCCAAATCATGGACTGCTGGTATTTTTACATTCAATTTCAAGAAAAATTACAAGCCTTTGGTCGCAGCAACAGACAAAACCCGGTCAGTTGGTAGTATATCCTTATCTGGATCTCGAGTATGTGGAATTTATGTTGTCATATTCCTATAAAGAAAAAATATATGAACGGACACAGCTGAAAATAATGGAAAAATACTGGCCAAAACTGGCGTCTTATCCTTCTAGTCGGGAAGTTCCTGATGATGCAGTTAGCCTCAATCACATTTATGAAACCAATAACCGTTATTCCAAAGAATTTTTACAAACGAACTGTTCGTCTAGCCATAACGGTCCCGTTGATTTTGGCCGTTTGCTGACCTTAAGAGCACGTGTCATTCTGGGCCTGTCCCGCTATTACAGAAAACTGGATTCCAGTTCAGGTTGGTGGATCAGGCCGGTTATAGAATTTGTTTTCTGGTGGAAGAACAGACCTTTATTTTTTAAAATCACAAACGAAAAAAAATAGCTGGATTTATTCTTAAATCAATCTGTTAAATATTGTAATTTTGCATTGATTGATCTATGGCTATCAGTGTTGATTGAAAATATTTATAAGATGAATAATTAAGATGAATTCCCTGAAATTACCTGAATATGAAGATGTTTTGAGTGCAGCAAATAAAATTGCCTCCCATAGTGTAAAAACGCCACTTTTGAAATGTGAAGACTTGTCTGAAAAACTGTCTGCTGAAATCTATGTCAAGGCAGAATGCCTTCAGCGTGTCGGTGCATTCAAATTCAGAGGGGCATATAATAGGCTTTCAAGATTATCGGATGATGAGAAAAAAAGGGGCGTCGTTGCCTACTCGTCAGGCAATCACGCACAAGGGGTGGCAGCGTCTGCCCGCTTGCTTGGCATTGATGCTGTAATTGTTATGCCTAAGGATAGCCCAAAAATGAAACTTCAGAATACAATAAATTATGGGGCAGAAGTGATTACGTATGACAGGGCTACGGAAAGCCGTGAAGAGATTGCCGCTAAAATATCGGCGGAGCGAGGCTGCATTGTTGTCCCCTCGTTTGAGGATTTTTATATAATCGCCGGACAGGGAACTGCTGCTCTAGAAGCTCTTCATCAGGCAAAGGATTTTGGCACTGATTTTGATATATTCATGACACCTGTTGGGGGCGGTGGTCTGATTTCAGGATGTTCTCTTGCGGTTAAGGCCATAAGCCCAAATACAGAAATTTACGGCGTTGAACCCGACGGTTTCAACGACGTTCAGCGTTCTTTGAATAGTGGAAAAATTGAAAGTAACCCAAGGCCATCGGGATCAATTTGCGATGCCATTCTGACCGTGCATCCAGAGCCAATGACCTATGCAATCATGAGCCGTAATCTTACGGGTGTTTTAACGGTGACAGATGAAGAAGCTCTGAAAGCGATGAAATATGCTTGGGAAAAACTGAAACTGGTTGTTGAACCCGGTGCCTGTGTTGCACTCGCCGCCGTTTTACATAAAAAATTGAATGTGAAGGGCAAAAAAATATGTATTGTATTGAGTGGGGGTAATGTTGATGAGGAAACTTTTATAAAGGCGCTAAATACATAATGGCAGAAAATATTGGCAAACCAGCAAATGGAGGAGGAATGCTTTATCCCTATAAAGGGATTTGGCCGGAAATAGCCGATAGCTGTTTTATTGCACCCGGAGCGCGTATAATAGGCGACGTTAAAATCGGAGAGGGCAGTAGTGTATGGTTTAACTGTGTACTAAGGGGAGACGTGGGGAAAATCAGGATCGGCAAAAATACAAATATTCAGGATGGAAGTGTCCTGCATGTTGATAGTGATGGTTTTGATACAATTCTGGGCGATAACGTGTTGGTTGGGCATATGGCACTGGTTCATGGTACGACAGTTGAAGATGATGGTTTTGTCGGACTTGATGCCACAACAATGGATGGATGCATTATCAGAAAAAAGGGCATGCTAGCTGCTGGATCTTTGCTTAGTCCAGGAAAAATTATTGGTGAAGGTGAACTGTGGATGGGCAGGCCTGCTAAGTATATTAAAAATATAGACGAGAAAGCTTTAAAGGCTTTTGCTAAAGGGGCAAAAAAATATGCCATTACTGCCCAGGAATATCTGCGTGAATATTCATAATTGATTGATCTGAATTATTTGACGTATTTACCATTGCTTTAAATTCCAATCTCTTTAAAATCAGCGAAATAAAAAATACAAAATATCTGGGAGTACTGAATGGAAGCAATGTTTGCAGCATTTGCAAATTGGTTGAACATGATCGTATGGGGACCAATCATGCTGATTTTGCTACTGGGTACAGGGATATATCTGACAGTCGGGTTAAAATTTATGCCGATAAGACGCCTTAAGGCAGGGTTTCAAAGTCTTTTCAGTAAGAAATCAAATACACATACTTCAGCACATAACGGAATTACACCACTTCAATCACTTATGACGGCTTTGTCGGGAACGATCGGTGCGGGCAATATTATTGGTGTGGCTTCTGCTATACTGATTGGTGGCCCGGGAGCCATATTCTGGATGTGGATGACAGCCCTCTGCGGCATGGCGACCAAATATGCTGAAGCCCTGATGGCAGTCAAGTACAGGGCTAAAAGTGAAGACGGATTTCTGATAGGAGGTCCGATGTACTATATCAAAATAGGCCTGCCTAAAAAATGGCTTTTCCTTGGAATTTCATATGCAGGGATGATGGTAATTGCAGGTTTGGCAACTGGGCACATGGTTCAGGCAAATGCCATTTCCGTTGTTCTGAATGAAAATTTCGGGATCAGTAAATGGGTCACGGCAACGGCGTTGTCTGCCCTTGTTTTTGCTGTAATAATTGGGGGTTTGAAATCGATAGCAAGGATGGCTGAATTTACTGTTCCGACTATGAGTATTCTTTATTTATTGTTTGGCAGTGCAATTTTGATAATGAATGCTGGGGAAATACCGACGGCATTTTTGCTGATCTTTGAAGGTGCATTTAATGGGACTGCGGCAGTTGGCGGATTTGCAGGAGCGGCAATTACAGCGGCAATACAACAGGGGGTTTCCCGGGGACTTTATTCCAATGAGGCAGGGACAGGCAGCGCGGCAATTGCCCATGCATCTTCCGAAGTAAAGGACCCAATAGCGCAAGGTGAAATTGCAATGCTAGGAACCGTAATTGATACAATTATCATTTGTACATTCACATCGCTGATAATACTGACTGTCCAGATTGATATAGGTGGTATAAGACAGGCCGCATGGCTATTTGGAGATGATGGAAATGCGGGAGCTATTTTGACTTCCCAGGCATTTTCTGCCGGCATAGCCGGTGGAGGATATGTTGTGATTGTCGGGCAAATTATATTTTCATTTACTACAATTATTGCCTGGAGCCTTTATGTTGAACGGGCAGGCATCTTTTTAACGAGTGAAAAATACAAGCTGATTTTTAGAATATTAAGTGTAACTCTTGTATTTATGGGCTGTGTAGGTCAGTTTACGACAGTGTGGGCTTTTGGCCTTGCATCATTAGGTATGATGGCAGTCCCTAATCTTATTGCGTTGCTTATAAAAAGCCCGGAAATTTTTGAAATGACTCGCGTCGCCCATCAGACAAGGCTAGAATTAGATAATCAAAATGCTGAATAAATTAAGGGAATAAAATAAAAATGAGTGTAGCTGAAAGTAAAAATCATGAGATGACAAGCCACTGGCGGTCGAAAACAGGATTCCTGTTAGCGGCAGTTGGTGGAGCAATTGGTCTTGGAAATATTTGGCGTTTTCCTTTTGAAGCAGGGCAAAATGGAGGAGCGGCATTTGTTATTTTATATGCCGCTTTTGTGTTTATTATTGGGTTCCCGTTATTAAGCGCTGAAACAATGCTTGGACGCTATGGTAAAGAAGGCGCAATTACCAATTTTGGTCATATAGCACGTCTGGAAGGAAAGTCACAGAACTGGAAATTTATTGGATGGTTTATTGCCTCTTCTGCTTTTATTATCAGTTCTTATTACAGTGTTATTGCCGGTACGACAGGGGCTTATGCTTTTGAAGCGATCAGAGGGACATTTTCCGGAATAACTCCAGAAGGAGCAAAAGCCCTTTATGCAAGCTATGAGGAAAGCCCATTAAAACTTACTTTCTGGCATGGTTTATTTATGGCAGGCTGTGCAGTCGTTCTTTCAAAACAGCTTAATAATGGTATAGAAAAAATGACATCTATTACCATGCCACTCTTTTTCTTTCTTTTAATTGTGCTTATCATTGTGGCAGCGGTGATTGGTGATTTTTCTGCCGGTGTAAAGTTCCTTTTTGCACCGGATTTTTCCAAATTGACAATGGGTGTGGTGGTTACAGCACTTGGGCACGCATTTTTCTCAATCGGCGTTGCTCTTGGTATTATGCTTACATTTGGAGCCTATCTGCCGGATGATACGTCAATTGTTCAATCCTCACTGCTGGTTTGCGTTGGTGATACATTATGTGCAATGACAGCAGGTCTGTGCATTTTTCCTATCGTCTTTGCCTTTGGACTGGAACCCGGTGCAGGACCCGCGTTAGTCTTTAATTCCATGACCGTAGCATTTGGACAGCTTGAATATGGTGGGCTATTGGGCACAGGTTTCTTTGTTTTGCTTGCAATCGCCGCTTTTACCACCCTTCTTGCATTGATGGAACAAATGGTCAGTTATCTGAATATTTTTTATGAAATGTCACGTGCCAAATCAGCCTGTATTGTGACAGGGTCAATATTTACACTTGGTCTACTTTCTGTATTGTCTTCAAATATACTTGCCGGTTTTACAATAAACGGAATGAATTTGATTGATAGCCTGGATTGGTGGATCAACAAAGTCGGTCTACCTCTAGGCGGGTTGTTTACGGCCATTTTTGTTGGATGGGTTTTAAATAAGCAAAAAGTTTTTGAGGCGTTCGGTAAAAATGAAAAGCATCTTGAACTGTTATATACGATCATCAAATATGTATGTCCGATTGCGATTTCGATCGTGTTTATTTCTCAGATTATTTAAAAATCCAAAATTTTTTAGCTGAATTCTCGCAGAATCCTGTTCCCCGAACGGGATTTTGCTGTTATGAGAAGGCGGAAAATATAATATTCTACTCATTTAAACGGATAAAAAGATGAATTCTGAATTTTACAGAATAAAAAGACTGCCTCCATATGTTTTTGCTGAAGTCAATGCAATGAAAGCAAAAGCACGAGCGGCAGGAGAGGATATTATAGATTTTGGTATGGGAAATCCTGATCTTATGCCACCACAGCATGTGATTGATAAAGTAACCGAAACCATGAAAGACCCGAAGGCGCATCGTTATTCCGCGTCAAAGGGCATTCATGGCCTACGAAAAGCAATGGCGGCATATTATGAGCGTCGATTTAATGTCTCGCTCGATCCGGAAAGCGAAGTAATAGCCACTTTGGGCTCAAAAGAGGGATTAGCCAATCTCGCACAGGCGATTACCGCGCCAGGTGATGTTATATTGGTTCCAAATCCCAGTTATCCGATCCATCATTTTGGGTTTATCATTGCCGGGGCAACAATTCGCCATTTGCCGACGAGCAAAGATCAGAATTTTATAAGAATTCTTGACCAGGCTGTAAAACATAGCGTGCCAAAACCGTTGGCATTGGTGATTAACTATCCATCCAATCCAACAGCAGAGGTGGTTGATCTTGATTTTTATAAAGAGGTTGTTGCTTTTTGTAAAAAGCATGAAATTTATATCCTTTCTGATCTGGCTTACGCGGAGATATATTTTAATGATGTACCGCCACCATCAATATTACAGGTGCCCGGTGCGCGTGATGTAGCCGTAGAATTTACATCAATGAGTAAAACATATTCCATGGCTGGATGGCGGATGGGTTTCGCTGTAGGTAATAAAGATCTGATTGCAGCCTTAACCCGAATGAAATCCTATGTTGATTATGGTGCATTTACGCCAATTCAGGTTGCCGCAACGGCGGCCCTTAATGGTCCACAGGATTGTATTGATTTTGCAAGAAATACTTACAAAAACCGCAGAGATGTTTTGGTGAACGGAATGGCCGGTTCCGGCTGGGAAATTCCATCTCCCGAGGCGACCATGTTTGCCTGGGTACCGCTTCCTGAAAAATGGAAAAAATATGGCTCAATGGAATTTTCCAAATCCCTTCTGACCAATGCAAAAGTGGCCGTTGCTCCTGGTGTCGGTTTTGGGGAATATGGTGATGATTTTGTCCGCATTGCCCTGGTTGAAAATGAACAGCGTATTAGGCAGGCAGTCAGAAATATGAAACAGTTCATGCAAAAAAGTGATGAATATCTGGAACAAATAGATAAAAAAGAGTAAGGGAAATATTTTGAGTAATCCATTGAAAGTGGCTGTAGCAGGGCTTGGAAATGTAGGCGTAGGTGTCGTCAAGATACTTGAAAAACATAAGCAATTAATTGCGGATCGTGCCGGTAGAGAAATTATTATTACAACCGTTTGTGCCAGAAACCAAAATAGTGACCGGGGCTTAAATCTGTCCCCTTATAAATGGGTTTCTGACGCGAGAACACTGGCAGATCAGTCTGATGTGGATATTGTTGTTGAGCTGATAGGTGGAGAAGACGGCGTCGCATTTGAAACGGCAAAAAATACTCTTAGAAATGCCAAATCATTGGTCACGGCCAATAAAGCCATGATCGCCCATCACGGCGCAGAACTCGCTGATCTTGCGCAGGAAAATAATGTTGCACTTCGTTTTGAGGCCGCCGTCGCGGGTGGTATTCCCATCATTAAGGCGATTGGGGAAGGACTGGCAGCCAACGAGCTTAATCTTGTTTACGGCATTATGAACGGTACCACGAATTATATGCTTTCGCAGATGGAGGCACGAGGGCTGAGTTATAATGAAATCCTTGCTGAAACTGAAAAATTAGGTTATCTGGAAGCTGACCCTTCGCTTGATCTGGATGGTATTGATGCGGCACATAAACTTGCAATATTAAGCAGTGTGGCCTTCGGGACAAAAACAGATTTTGAAAATGTCTATATTGAAGGTATCCGTAACATTGAAACCGTTGACATAAAGTATGGCAAGGAGCTTGGTTACAGAATTAAACTTCTGGGCATTACCAAATATGAAAATGGTAATCTTTCACAGCGTGTTCATCCGGTTATGATTGATCGTAAACTTCCAATAGCAGGCGTTATGGATGGCTTTAATGCCCTTGTTGTTGATGGTGATTTTATTGACCGAACTTTTTATCAGGGGCGTGGTGCAGGTGAAGGGCCAACAGCCTCAGCAGTGGTTGCGGACCTGATTGACATTGCTAGAGGACATATTGGTCCGGCATTCTTTAAACCGGCTTCAAAACTGGTGGCGGCAAATCCGGTCTCAATTAATCAGAGAAAAGGGGCTTATTACGTTAGACTTCATGTCAAGGATGAAGCAGGGGTAATTGCCGATATTACGACTTCATTAAAACAGGCAAATGTATCCGTTAAGACGATGCTTCAGAAAGGAACAGAACTTGACGGAACAGTATATGTGGTGCTTGCTACTCATGAAACAACAGAAACCTCAATGTATGATGCACTTAACCGTATCAGGGAGTATTCATCAGTGATAGAGTCGCCACTATCTATAAGAATTGAAAAATTATAATTATAAGATATATTCGGTAAAGTATTAAATAATAAGAAATAGGAATAAATTATGGCTGTTAAATCGACTTTAGATCGTATTTTTGTACTAGAGCTCGTACGTGTCACAGAGGCAGCGGCAATTGCCGCTGCAAAACTTGTAGGAATGGGGGATGAAAAAGCAGCAGATGCTGCAGCCGTTGATTCCATGAGAAATGAACTAAACGAATTGCCTATTAAAGGACGGATCGTTATTGGTGAAGGGGAGCGTGACGAAGCCCCAATGCTATATATTGGTGAAGAGGTTGGCACTGGTGAAGGGCCGGAAATTGATATTGCCCTAGACCCGCTAGAAGGAACAACCATTGCAGCAAAAGCCATGCAAAACTCATTGGCTGTAGTGGCTCTTGCTGAAAAAGGTAACCTTCTGAATGCACCAGATGTATATATGGATAAAATAGCTGTTGGGCCCGGTCTTCCGGAAGGGATAGTAGATCTTGATAATAGTGTTGAAGACAATATTAAAGCCGTTGCTGGGGCAAAAGGACGCCTGGTCAGTGACATGCTTGTTTGTGTTCTTGATCGCCCTCGCCATGCGGATCTGATTGATAAAATCCGCGCTACCGGGGCACGCGTAAAATTAATTGGTGACGGTGATGTTGCCGGCGTAATTGATACAACTAATCCGGACACATCAGTTGATATTTATATGGGCTCAGGCGGCGCCCCTGAAGGTGTTTTGGCGGCTGCAGCTTTACGTTGCACAGGAGGGCAAATTCAAGGACGACTTACTTTCAGAAATGAAGAAGAGCGTAATCGTGCCCGTAAATGGGGTATAGACAATTTAGATCGCAAATATAGCACGATTGATATGGCGGCGGGCGATGTAATATTTGCGGCCACTGGCGTTACGGATGGCACCTTGCTTCGCGGTGTTCATAGCACACCGGACGGAAAAGCGTATACAACAGAAACAGTAGTGATGAGATCAGCTTCAAAAACGGTGCGTAATATTCGGACAATTCATAACCGCGCTGTTAAACTGTCAAAATAATAAATGATTAAGAATAGTATTTCCACTGCCGATAAAAATTATATTCTGGCCGTGGAAAATTCTGTAACAGGTCGGTCCTGGATTGCCAGACCGGCAGAAAATAGAGTAATACAGGCAATCTCCCAAAATCATGACCTGCCTGAAATTGTTGCCCGTGTTATTGCCGGACGCGGGATCGGGATAGATGAAGTACATATTTTTCTTAATCCTACATTAAAGGAAACTTTGCCCGATCCGTCGCAGTTCAAGGATATGGATAAAGGCGGTATGCGTATTGCCGATGCGATTATGCGTGGAGAAAAATTAGCCGTTTTTGGGGATTATGATGTTGATGGAGCGACATCGTCCGCTCTATTTAAGCGTTTCTTCAATGCTATTGGCTTTGATGTAACAATTTATATTCCTGATCGTATGAATGAAGGATATGGTCCAAATAAGAAAGCCTTACTAGAACTTAAAGCCGCCGGCCATAATCTGGTTATTACTGTTGATTGTGGGATAGTTTCATTTGAGCCTTTAAAAGCTGCCACTGAGGCAGGGCTTGATATGATCGTAATCGACCATCATCAGGCAGAAGCAAAATTGCCGGATGCTGTGGCGGTTATCAATCCGAACCGGTTGGATGAAGAGCCTGGTTTTGGCCAACTTGCCGCTGTCGGGGTTAGTTTTCTGACAATCGTTGGTATAAACCGGGAACTTAGAAATAGAGGCTGGTATCAAGAAAAAGGGATTTCAGAACCTGATTTAATTCAATGGCTGGATCTGGTGGCGTTAGGCACAGTTTGTGATGTGGTCCCGCTTGTCGGGCTTAATCGCGTACTCGTTTCACAAGGGCTTAGAATTATGGCTGAAAGGCGCAATATAGGTCTTAAGGCATTAAGTGATATATCAGGGATAACTGAGGCCCCCGGGACTTATCATGCCGGTTTTCTGCTTGGTCCGCGGGTCAATGCGGGGGGCAGAGTTGGACGCTCTGAAGCCGGTAGTATTCTACTTAGCACAGACGACGAAATGGAAGCGGTCAGAATTTCACAGGAACTAAATAGATATAATGCAGAGAGGCAGGCAATCGAATCCATGGTTCTTGAGGATGCCCTTTTGCAGGTGCAAAATAAGATCGGTGTCGGAGGTCAGTTGCCGCAAGTAATTATTGTTGCAAATGTCGGCTGGCATCCGGGCGTTATTGGCATAGTTGCTGGACGTCTTAAGGAACATTTTAATCGACCAACCATTGTAATAGCGATTGATGAAAATGGTGAGGCAAAAGGCTCCGCCAGGTCCATAATGGGCGTTGATATTGGCGCAGCAATTACTGCAGCAAGGCAGGCAGAAATACTTAGCGCTGGTGGCGGGCATTCTATGGCTGCCGGCCTTTCGATGAGACGCGAAAGAATAGAAGAGCTTGATCAATTTCTATGCAATAGGCTTGGTGCTAAAGTAGATGAAGCTATGACATCACTATCCTTAAAACTCGACGGGGTATTAAGCCTGGGCGCTGTAAATCCTGAACTTGTCCAGATGCTTGATCGAATTGGTCCATATGGACAAGGAAATGCCGGACCTCGTTTTGCGTTCTCTGATGTATTTTTAAGCTATGTGGATATTGTCGGAAAAGATCATGTGAAGTGCACTTTAAAAGGAGGCGACGGAAAAACTATTAAGGCGATGGCATTTCGCAGCGCTGATAAACCACTTGGTCAATTGCTGATAGAGTCACGCGGCAAAAAAATCAAAGTTGCCGGTACCATCCGCAATAATCATTGGAATGGTCAGATAAGTGCCGAAATTTTCATTGAAGATGCGGCGATTTAGCTATTATTCCTGCGGTTTTTCAAAAAAGCGTACTTTAAATTCAAAAAAGATATTGACCCGTGCCGCCGGAAACGTTAGAAACCACCCACACCGATTTTGACGGCCCCTTCGTCTAGCGGTTAGGACGCGGCCCTTTCACGGCTGAAACACGGGTTCGAGTCCCGTAGGGGTCACCATCTCTTTTTTTGAATTCACTTGCACATTTTTATATCTCAGTCTTAGCCAAATTGACTGTAAGATCGCTGTTAGATAAAATTATTTTCAGGAAATCAACAGGAGAGAAGAAATGATTCTGAGGCAATTTCAGGTGACTATTCATGAAGGTAAAGAAAAGGAATTTGAAAAAATTTTTCGTGACGAAATTCTTCCAATGGTAAAAGCACATGAAGGCCTTTATTGGGTTGCGGCAGGGAAACCATGGAATGGGGAGCCAAATGTTTTTTGCATGACGATGCTTTGGAGGGATTTGGAAGCGATTAAGGGTTTTGCAGGTGAAGAATGGGCAGAGGCCAGAATTGAATCACAGGAAGCTCATCTCATAAAATCTACCAGATTAGATCATTTTGAATTGCTTGGTACAGCAGGACCATAAATAAACAAATATCTTAATATATATTTATTCATTTTGATCCGTATCAATGACAGATGATGTGGTTTCGAACTATTCCTTTCTGAAGAATATATTTTTTTGTAACCAGCCGGGATGTTGGGTGTTTAGTCGTATAATATTATTATATTAATTATTTTTTGGATTTCTTTCATGAAAAAAACATACAACGTTTATAGGGTCTGGGATTTGCCAGTCAGACTTTTTCATTGGATAAATTTTCTTTGTATAACAGGATTACTCATGCTTGGCACGATGATATTATACCATCGTGATCTTGGCCTTTCCGATGAGGGCGAGGCACTGGTTCAGACAATTCATGTTTATGTGGGATATATTTTTGCAATTAATTTGTTTGTTCGGCTGATCTGGGCTTTTGCGGGAAATAGGTTTGCCCGTTGGGATAATTTAATACCCGTTGGCTCAGGTTATACCTCAAAATTAAGAAATTATCTGAATGCTGCCAGGGAAGGAAAGCATCTATTATATCTTGGCCATAATCCGCTAGGTCAATTGGCTGTTTTTGCTATTATTATTGCTTTACTGGCAATGATAATCTCAGGGTTATTGATGGCTGGCACTGATCTTTATATGCCGCCTTTTGGGTCATATTTTCAAAATTGGGTTGCGGCGGCAGGTGTAAATCCAAGCGATGTGATTGCCCATGTCAGGGATAACGTTGATGAAACAGCCTTTGCCGAGATGAGAGCGTTCCGTCGTCCTTTCAGTACGATACATGTCTGGACTTATTATATAATTATCGGGCTTGTTATCCTTCACATTTTTGCAGTTATATATACTGAAGTTAAAACAGGGGTAAATTTGATTTCTGCAATGTTTACTGGCAAAAAAGTTATGCCAGGCGAAGCAGAGGATGAAGATGAGAAATAGCTCTATTTTTCAATTTATTATCATGTAGTTGTCAGATTCCGGTCGTGAGATAACTTATCAACATGTTATTTGGCATTTGGAAAATATTGCCATTAATAATTATTTAAGGCTGATAATCTAATATCTTTTAACATATTAAGAAATGATTCTTATTTTGAAGAATTTGCCTTCTTTCAAATGGAGGCTTGGGGCGACAATATGTTAAAACGCACAATTGAAAAAGCGGATTATTTTGGATTTCATCACTTAAAAGATCATCTTGTCAAAAAACTAGCTCTTGCAATGATTGGCTTGAATGACCCCTATACGGCAGCGCATATTGAGGAAGTTGCTGAAATTGCAGGAAAAATAGGGGTAAAACTCGGACTTAATAATGACAGGCTTGAGAATTTGACTTTGGCAGGTTTCTTACATGATATAGACAAGCAGGCAATTCCAAATTCCATTCTTTCTAAACCTACAAAATTAACAAACGAGGAATACGCACTGGTTAAAACCCATGTGGATGTTGGCGTACAGTTGCTAAAATATGCTGAAGTTTCACCACAGATTATAAGAATTGTTGAGGAACATCATGAGAGACTGGATGGTAGCGGATATCCTAAAGGATTAAAAGGAAACCAGATTTCTTTGGAAGGGCAGATTATTGGGGTTGCTGATGTGATGTCTGCTCTGACCAGTAAAAGAACATATCGTACGGCTGCAACGAAAGAAGAAGTCACCAAAATATTATTAAACTCTTGTCCCCATAAATTTAATCGTAGGGTGGTTGATGCTGCTTTGGATTGTCTGGACAGCCTGTATTAGAAAAAATAAAAGATAAATTGAAAATTTTAATTGATGCATTTGTTCGTCCCCCAAGAACCTTATCAATAACTAGAGGTTATTAATTTCATCATCAATTTAAAAAGTCAACGCTTAGATTATTAAATTATAAAGACAATTGAGTTTTCAAAGGGTAATTTTTTTTAAATTTACTATGAACCTGTCTATTTCATCCTTATCATTATAATAGTGCAGCGATGTCCGAACTAAATTTGGTAAATTATTCTTGGTGGCATCGAGAAGTGTACTGCTTGGTTCAGAGACGCTGGTATTTATATGGTGATTTCTTAGGGCGTTTACGATATCGGCAGCCTTATGGTTTTTGGCCCAGAATGTAACAATGGCACATTGATGCTGGCTTCTTGTATGGGGAATGATGCTTTCAATCTCTGTTAACCGATGTCGCAGGTAATTTGCCAGTTCATTATTGCGCTTGCTAATATTTTCAAGTCCGATTTCAAGTGCATAATCAACGGCTGCACCCAAACCAAGAACCGCTGCATAATTGAATTCCCAGTTTTCAAATATTTTTGCATCATGTCGAAGTTCATATTCATGTTCACTTATCCATTTGGCACTTTTTAGATCAATAATTGGCGGGTGCAGCTTTTCAATCACAGATTTTCTGACATATAAAAAGCCTATACCACGGGGACCACGCAAATATTTCCGACCGGTGGCGGATAGTAAGTCACACCCTATCTCGTCGACGTCCAATGGCATCTGTCCGGCAGACTGGCAGGCATCAACCTGATATAAAATATTATGTTTTTTGGCAATCTTGCCGAGGGCACAAATATTATTGACCAGTCCGCTGTTGGTTGGGACATGGGTAGCAGAGATAAGTTTCACTTTCTCATCAATCATAGTCTCCAGAATATCCAGCTTTAGGTCTCCATGCTCATCACTGGGTATGACTTCGATAATGACACCTTTTGATCTGACCATATGTAGATAGGCAAGATAGTTAGAGGCATATTCCGCTTCTACAGTAAGAATTCTATCACCGGGCTTAAAATCTATTGCATAAAATCCCATTGCCCAACCAACAGTGGCGTTTTCAACCAGCGCAATTTCATCAGAATTTGCATTTATTAATCTTGCAATGGAATTATATACAGCATTGATCTGATCCAATTTATCGGCCATGGCTTCATAGCCGCCGATTATAGCTTCCAGTTTCAGATGAGCTATTTGTGTATCAAGCACAGGTCTGGGCATGAGGGGCGACCCTGCATTATTCAAATGAATAAAATTACTTTTTCCTGGTGTATCAGCAAATATTTTTTCTTTATTAATTGCCATTAGATATTATCCCCTTGGCTTCGGATGGCACTAGATCATAAAAATTCAGCTTTCTCAATTGAAATAATTAAGTTAGCATAACGAAAAATTTAATGGGGATATTTAATTTGATTAAGTCATTATTAGCCATTTTGATTTTTTTTAGTGGTTTTAGCCTGTCTTACGCTGACAACTTTAAATTTGTTGAAGCGACAATTGACGATATTCATCAGGCAATTTCTGCAGGTGATATGACCTGCCACGAGATCGTTTCCGGCTATCTTGATAGAATTAAAACTTATGATCAGCAATTGGGGCTAAATGCAATTACTGTTGTCAACCAGAAAGCTTTGGAAAAAGCAGATCTAATTGACATGAAAATCATAAAAGGTGAAAAGCTTGGTCCACTATACTGTGCTCCCATATTGGTAAAAGATAATTATGATACTCATGATCTGCCTACTACTGGGGGTTCAATTGCCTTATTAAATAATTATCCACCTGACGATGCTTTCATGGTTAGAAAGTTACGAGAAGCTGATGCGATCGTCATTGCAAAAACCAATATGGCTGAATGGGCATTTAGTCCGCGTCAAACAAAAAGTTCGTCTTTTGGTACCACTGCCAATGCTTATGATCTTACACGTGTGCCTGCGGGGTCCAGTGGCGGCACAGCGTCCGGTACGGCCGCCAGTTTTGGGGTCGCCGGCATAGGAACAGATACGGGGAACAGTATCCGGGGTCCGTCATCGCATCTGGCGTTATTTGGTATTCGCTCAACCATTGGTCTTACCAGCCGTGATGGGGTTATTCCACTTGCGTGGGATCGCGATGTCACAGGTCCGATGACAAGAACGGTAAAGGATGGTGTGCTGGTTTTTAATGTTGTTACGGGCTATGACTCCAATGATCCCATGACAGAACTTGGCAAAGGAAAGCGTAAAGCAGATTATACGGCATTTCTTAAAAAAAATGGACTTAAAGGAAAACGGATAGGGGTATTGCGTTCACTTGTCTTTACCGTTGATGCAGACCCTGAAATAATCGCACTTTTTATGAAAGCCGTGGATGATTTAAAAGCGGCAGGAGCAGTTATCGTTGATCCTTTTGAAATTTCAAACCTGGCCGAACATCGAGAAGCGCCAAATTTCTGCCGTCGATTTCGCTATGACATGTATAAATATCTTAAATCACTAGGGGTTAAGGCCCCAATTAAAGATGTCATGGAAGTATTGGAAACCGGGCAATATTCGCCTTATATAAAAGGTGGTCTAGAGAATTTTGGATCGGGCCCGCTTGATGTCCACCCGAGCAATGAAACACCACCCTGTCTGGAATATCCAAATCATCCGGGAAGAAATGCGTTTAAAGCCGATGTCATTAAATCAATGGATAAATATGATGTTGATGTTGTTATTTATCCGTCCTGGACAAATCCACCGGCCAAGCTTGAGCGCGCTGATGAAGATTATAAAGGGGATAACAGCCAGATTATTGCCCCGGCAACGGGGCTTCCCGCGGCAACGGTCCCTATGGGGTTTTCACATGGCAACCTTCCAGCAGGACTTCAGATATTGGCCAAGCCATTTCATGAAGATGTCATATTTGAAGTTGCCTATGCTTATGAACAGGCAACAAAACATCGAAAACCACCCAGCCTTTTTCCTGAACTTAAGAATAATGATAAATAAATGTGAGTAAATAAATGAGCCAGAAATATAAAAGCGATATTGAAATCGCTCGTGAAGCCACAGCAAAACCAATCGAAGACATTGCAGCAAAAATTGGTATTCCGGCAGAGAAACTAATCCGCTACGGTCATGATAAGGCAAAAGTAAGTCTGGATTATATTGAAAGCCTTAAGGATAAACCGGACGGTAAACTTATACTGGTCACGGCAATCACACCGACTCCGGCAGGCGAAGGAAAAACCACTACCACTGTTGGGCTGGGCGACGGACTAAACCGGATTGGCAAAAAAGCAATGATCTGTATTCGCGAACCATCACTCGGGCCATGTTTCGGAATGAAGGGGGGAGCGGCAGGCGGTGGCTTTGCACAGGTGATCCCTATGGAAGATATTAATCTCCATTTCACTGGTGATTTTCATGCAATCACCAGCGCTAATAACCTTTTGGCAGCAATGATTGATAACCATTATTACTGGGGTAACGCTACTGAACTGGATAATCGTCGTATTACCTGGCGTCGTGTATTGGACATGAATGATCGCTCACTGCGACAGGTTGCCACATCCCTTGGCGGTGTGGCGAACGGTTTCCCACGTGAAGGGGGTTTTGACATTACCCCTGCGTCAGAAGTCATGGCAACTTTCTGTTTGGCAAGTGGCCTTGATGATCTGCGCCGCCGGATCGGACAGATCACCATTGGTCAGACGCGCGAAAGAAAAACAATCTATGCCCGCGATATTAAAGCCGATGGACCAATGACGGTACTTCTTAAAGATGCATTGCAGCCAAACCTGGTTCAGACATTGGAACATAATCCAGCCTTTATTCATGGGGGACCATTTGCCAATATTGCGCATGGCTGTAACACGGTAATGGCAACCAAAGCGGCCCTTAAAATGGCGGATTATGTTGTTACTGAAGCCGGGTTTGGGGCTGATCTGGGGGCAGAAAAGTTTTTTGATATCAAATGCCGCAAGGCAGGCCTTAAACCGGCTGCCGTTGTTCTTGTGGCAACGGTTCGGGCGCTAAAAATGCATGGCGGTATCGGCAAAGACGATTTGGCAAAGGAAAATGTTGATGCGGTTAAAAAAGGGCTTAAGAACCTTGAACGCCACGCTGAAAATATTAAAAAATATCATGTAGACAGTGTCGTCGGAATAAATCGTTTTCCAACCGATACCGATGCGGAAATCGCCGCTGTGGTTGAAGCCTGTGCTAATGTTGGCATAAAGGCGGTGGAAAGCAGTCACTGGGCTAATGGCAGTGCCGGCAGTGCTGCACTGGCACAGGAAGTTGTTAATACCATAGAGCGCGACAATTCGAACTTCCAGGTGCTTTATCCTGATAATTATGGATTGATGACCAAAATAGAAATTATTGCCAAAGAAATATACCGCGCCGATGAGGTCTTTGCTGATCAGAAAATCCGTAGTCAGTTAAAGGATCTGGAAAAAGACGGCTTTGGGCATTTGCCCATCTGTATTGCCAAAACACAATATAGCTTTTCAACGGATCCGTCATTGAAAGGAGCGCCTAAAGGCTATGGTATCCCGATCCGAGAAGTTCGGCTTTCAAATGGGGCCGAATTTGTGCTGGTGGTTTGCGGCGAAATCATGACTATGCCGGGACTACCGCGTGTGCCCGCGGCCGAGGCAATTGAAATTGATGAAAATGGGCTTGTGCAGGGACTTTTCTAAAAACTGAAGAGTTTAATTATATTGGTTTTTTTTATTCATCATTATTGACGTTCCGATAGCGCTTGTCTGCATTGGGCCTTTATTCTATACATAAATAATAACAAAAATAGGGAGTAAAGGTTGCCAAGTTACGCGTGGATAAAAAAAATTACTGTTCTTATGGTGAGTGCCGCTATTTCAATTTTACCGGCAAACTCTGCTCTTTCTGCACGAAAACAATTTAATATTGGTACGGGCTTTGTCGGCAGTTCGATGCATTCACTTGGAACGGTGCTTGCAAAGAATCTTCAAAAAAATATGCGTTTGCGGGTAACTGCCAGACCTTTTGTCGGACCGAGTTCATTTATACCGCTTATTAATGTGGGTGAGCTTGAAATGGGGCTTACGTCCATGGCGGGTATGGGGACAGCTTATAGAGGAATTGATACGGATGCCAACAAGGATATTCGGGTTGTTGCCAGACTTTTTGCAATGCCGTTTGCATTCATAACCCGAAAGGATTCAGGCATTAAAAATATTGCTGACCTTAAGGGAAAGAAAGTCGTTTTGGATATTACGGCTGCCCAAGCGGTTAATACAATGGCCATTGCCATGCTGGAAGCGGCAGGGCTTGACCGTAAAGATGTTGTGGTCATTCCGGTTTCTGGTGTCGGACAGGGGGTTGAGGCTGTTGTTGAGGGCAATGCAGATGCCACCCCCGGAAGTGTGAGTATGTCAGCGGTCAGAAAAGCGGACGCAACTGTCGGGGTGCGTATTTTGAATCTTGCAAGTCCTGGGTATGAGCAAAGGCTTGAAAATTCTTCAGCACCGGGCTTGAGATCCTATGTAATTGAGGCGGGACTATATCCCGGCGTTGAAACCGAAACACGTATTTTTGCAATGGATATGTATCTGTTGGTGCCAAAAGCTCTTGAAGATGAGGATGTGGTAAAAATTCTTGATGCACTGCATACTAGCTGGCCGGAAATGCAAAAGGAGTATGGGGGATTTAAGGGTGTATCAACAGATGAATTTGTACACCCTTCGCAAACTGTGCCTTACCATAAAGCCGCTATAGACTATTATAAAAGTGGCAAGGGTACAGCCGTTTGGGATGAGCAGGCAGAACTGAGAAATCAGAAGCTTCTTGATGTCTGGAAATAATTAGATTTATTAATTCGAATATTATAAGTGCAATAATCATAAAATTCTGGCCTCCCTATGGGTTGGATAGATGTCTTATTTCAGTTTTATTAAATATGAAGTCTGATTTCTAAATCCGTTGTTTTATATGCTCTTGATATGATAATTATAATCACTAAAGATTAAATAAATAAAAAACAGGTAACAAAATATGGTCAAATTTACGGTTAATGGCATTTCACATACTTTTAATGGCGATGAAGACATGCCTCTTCTTTGGTATTTACGTGATGAAGCAAGATTAACGGGTACAAAATTTGGCTGTGGGATTGCTCAATGTGGCGCATGCACAGTTCATATTGGCGGCATGGCGCAACGCTCATGTTCAGTCCCAATGGCAGCAGTTGAAGGTGAAAACATTATAACAATTGAAGGATTGGAACATTCAGATCGTCTTCATGCAGTACAGCGAGCCTGGTTAGAAGAGGATGTTGCTCAATGTGGATTTTGCCAATCAGGTCAAATCATGGCAATTGCGTCATTTTTGAAAGATTTCCCAAACCCATCGGATAAAGATATTGATGAAAACCATACTAACCTTTGTCGCTGTGCCACGTATGTAAGAATGAGAGCTGCAATTCATAAGGCTGCAGCATACTTGCAGGAGGAGATTTGATATGGAAAGAATGAACAGAAGACGCTTTTTAGAGATATCTGCTGCTGCAGGCGCGCTAATATTATCAACACCAAATTTAGGGATCGCGCAGGATAATACGAATGACTCTTTTGCCAATCTTGATACAAATTTAGGTCTTTTTCTTAAAATTAACAGTGATGAGAGTATTGTCATTGGCTATTCAGTGCCCGAAATGGGTTCAGGAATAAGTACTGCTTTACCGATGATTGTGGCAGAAGAGCTTGATGTTGATTTTGAAAAAATAAAAGTCGATAAATTACCACCGCTGCTACAAAAAAGTGATGGGCGAACCCCTTACAAAGACGCTGAATATAAACAATATTCAATATTTCAGGAAACAGGCGGTAGTAACGCTATACGGCTTTGCTATGATATGTTGAGAGACGCGGGTGCTGAAGCACGTGCCCTGATTTTAAAAGCGGCCTCTGATGAATTTGGCGTGCCTGTATCCGAACTTAGTACAAATAGAGGTTATGTAATTTATGACGATCAACGATTAAGTTATGGATCACTTGCTGAAAAAGCAGCTTCAACTAAGCTTGATTTTGAGCCTAGGCTTAAAGATCCAAAAGATTTTAAAATAATCGGTACTGAACAGCGCCAAAAGGCTACACCGGAAATTGTCACGGGCAAACAATTATATGCAATGGATATTTATATGCCGGGAATGTTAACGGCAGTTATTGCACGTTGTCCTTATATTGACGGTATTGTGAAATCTTATGATGATAAGGAAGCACTGAAAGTCCCGGGCGTACGTCATATAATACGCATAAATCGCATTCCGGAAGACCGTAACGCCAAGAAATATGTTGCTGATGGTGTAGCTGTTATTGCAGATAATTTCTGGGCAGCACAAAAGGGACGGGAAGCTTTAAAAATTGAATGGGATGACAGCAAATTTGCGCATGTTGATAATGCCTGGATAGATCGTAAGTTTGATGAAATGCTTGCGACCGGTAAAACCAATATTAAAATTGAACATGGTGATTTTGACAAAGCATATGAGGGAGCCGATAAAAAACTTGAAGTAACATATGATCAGCCCTATTGGGCCCATATTATCATGGAAAATCCGTGCAGCGTCGTAAGCGTTGAAAAAAATAAAGTCAAAGCTTATGCCATGAGCCAGGTCGCTTCCAAGGCAATGAATGAACTTGTTAAAGTGCTGCCCGGTTACAATATGGAACAAATAGATATCACCCTTATGAGAATGGGCACGGGTTTTGGCCGAAAAGACAAGGTTGACAGTTTGCTTGAAGCAGCACTTTGCTCAAAGGCTGTTGGAAAGCCGGTTAAAGTGATATGGACACGTGAAGATGATGTAGAACAGGATTTCTTTAATCCCAAAGGTCGTCATGTTTTGCGGGGCGGTTTGGACAAACAAGGAAAAATTGTTGCTGCAAACTATATTCATTGCACCACAAACAATGATTTCGCCACACATGCATTTCCAGCTCATTATATCCCTAACTACCGTGGTGAAAATATATATACAACCATTCTGCCAATTGGATTTTGGCGCGCTCCTACAGAAAATGTAGCGGGATTTGCACTGCAATCTTTTGTTGATGAAATGGCCCATTTGGCAGGTAAAGACCCGCTTCAGTTTCGTATAGATATGTTCAATATGTCGGAAGGAACGCCTTACCCTGAACAAAGCATGGACCATATGGTTGGCAAACGTTTCATTACTGTGCTTGAAATGGCAGCAAAAAAAGCAGGATGGGGTAAAAAACTTCCTAAAGGGCACGGTATGGGGGTTGCCAGTTTCCTTACTTTTGGCGGATATGCAGCAACCGTTGTCGAGGTAAAAGTAGATAATGATGGCACACTGACAATAATTAATACAGTCGCAACAGTGGATCCTGGCATTGTCATTAATCGTCTTGGCGCACGTGCGCAGATCGAAGGGGGTACATTGGACGGTTTTAGTGCGGCCCTTGGACAAGAGGTGAATATAGAGGGTGGACGTGTTATAAATACTAATCTGGATAGCTATGAAATGGCGCGCATAGCGAGCACACCCCATAATTTCACGGCAGAAGTAACAAATAATGCATACGCCCCAAAAGGTATGGGTGAAATGTCGTTGCCGCCAGCAATTCCCGCGCTTTGCAATGCAATTTATGATGCATGCGGTATCAGGATTAGAAAACTACCGATTGCTGATCAGTTATCCAAAGCAATGAGGGTTTAAATTAATAATTGTAATTCATAAAAAATTCATTTCAATTAGGCTTGATTTATTTTTGCAATGTTATACTGTATCATACTGAGGTCGAGCCCGAAGAATATAAAGAGGTCAAAATGGTTAAATTTACTATAAATGGAAAATCACACACTTTTAATGGTGATGAAGAAATGCCACTCCTGTGGTATTTGCGTGATGAAGCAAAATTAACTGGGACGAAATTCGGCTGTGGCATTGCACAGTGCGGGGCTTGCACAGTTCACGTTAACGGACAGGCTCAGCGTTCGTGTGTATTGCCGATGATGGCGGTGGAAGGTGAGGAAATTACAACTATTGAAGGAATTGGTGATGAAAACCGCCTACATGCAGTACAAAAGGCATGGATTGATGAAGATGTTTCCCAATGTGGTTACTGCCAAACGGGTCAGATTATGGCTGTGGTTTCTTTTCTAAAAGATTATCCAAATCCCACCGATCAGGATATAGATGAAAATCATACCAATCTTTGTCGTTGTGCCAGCTATATGAGAATAAGAAGAGCCATTCATAGAGCGGCCAGATATATAAGAGGGGAGATGTAAGATGGAAAATTTCAACAGACGTCGCTTCCTAAAGGTTTCTGCTGCTGCCGGCGCACTCGTGATTAGCGCACCAGCTATCAGTTTTGCTCAAGGGATGAGTAAGGAAAGATATAGAAATCTGGATACAAACCTTGGCTTTTATCTGAAAATTGATGGCAATAATAAAATTACTATCGGTTATTCTGTTCCTGATGACGGTACAGGCGTAAGTACAGCTTTGCCGATGCTGGTTGCAGAAGAACTTGATGTTGATTTTAAAACGGTCCATGTGGAAAAATTACCGCCACTTTATAAAAAAGCAGAGGGCGAAAACGGATACGAGGATCAAACATACAAAGGGCAGCCAATCCATCAGTCTACGGGTGGTAGCCAGGCAATCCGCAGATCTTATATCATGCTCCGTCAGGCCGGTGCTGAGGCCAGAGCCCGCCTTGTAATGGCTGCTGCACAGAAACTGGGCGTATCAGAAAGCGATCTTTCGACTGAAAATGGTTTTGTGGTTCATGGCAGCAACCGTTTAAGTTACGGTTCACTTGTCGATGCGGCTGCAAAAGTAACATTAAACAGCGAACCGAAGCTGAAAGATTATGCCGACTATAAAATTATCGGTACAGACCAGCCACAAAAAGCGGCTTTGGATATTGCTTTGGGTAAGCCAATTTACTGTATGGATATGGAACTGCCGGGCATGCTTAACGCTGTTATTGCACGCTGCCCATACATTGATGGTGTTGTTAAGTCGTATGATGATACTAAAGCGTTGAAAGTGCCAGGGGTCAGAAAAGTAGTCAGAATTCACCGAATTCCTGAAGACCGCAGTCAGCAAAAAATTATTTCTGATGGTGTCGCGGTAATTGCAGATAATCATTGGGCAGCTCTTAAAGGGCGCGACGCTCTTGAAATTGAATGGGATGATAGTAAATGGGCCCATGCCGATGATGCCTGGTTAAATAGCGAATTTGACAGGATGGTTAAAAACGGCAAACGGGAAATTAAAATAGAGCATGGCGATTTTGATGCTGCTTATGCGAAAGCTGATAAAAAGCTGGAAGTAGCATATGAACAGCCATACTGGGCCCATGCCACGATGGAAACGCCTTGTGGCATTGCCGATGTAACCAAAGATAAGATTACAGTTATCGCGGGGAATCAGACGGCAGTTCGGGTAATGAATGACCTGATGCAGGTATTCCCTGGCTATCGTCATGACCAGTTTGATGTTACGCTGATGCGACTTGGCTCAGGTTTCGGGCGTAAATTTATCGTTGATGCTGTGACTGAAGCAGCACTTTGCTCAAAAGCGGTTGGCAAACCTGTAAAAGTTATATGGACCCGTGAAGATGACCTTGAACAGGATTTTTATAATCCAAAAGGTAGGCATGTTTTCCGAGGTGGACTGGATAAAAACGGTAAAATTATTGCTGCCAACTATCTTCATTGCTCTACAGATAATGATTTTGCAACACATGCGTTTCCTGCTCATAATATCCCTAATTATCGGGGTGAGGTTGTGCATAAACAGGTTCTGCCAAGTGGTCCATGGCGTGGACCAACAGAGAATGTTGCCGGATATGCAATGCAATCTTTTGTCGATGAAATGGCACATCTTGCAGGACAGGATCCTCTGGAATATCGTATTAACATGTTCCGTGAAACAGGCGATACGCCGCATCCCGGGTTTAGCAGTGATTTCATCCGTGCAGATCGCTTTATCAATATTTTGCAGATAGCAGCGAAGAATGCAGGTTGGGGTAAAAAACTTCCCAAAGGACACGGTATGGGGGTTGCCAGCTTTATGACCTTTGGTGGTTATGCGGCTGCTGTGGTTGAGGTTAAAGTCGATGATGACGGTACTTTGACAATTATCAAAGCATCAGGTGCTTGTGATCCGGGTGTGGTTATCAACCCTCTAGGCTGTAAAGGTCAGATTGAGGGCGGTACACTGGACGGATTTAGTGCAGCACTTGGTCAGGAAATTAAAATTGATGGTGGTCGTGTTATTACCAATAACTTTGATACCTACCATATGGCACGAATTGCTCAGGCTCCGACACAGTTTGATGCGGAGGTAGCCAAAAATAACATTGAACCACGCGGAATGGGTGAAATGGCGCTGCCAGCAGCAATACCGGCTCTTTGTAATGCGATTTATGCGGCATGTGGAGTAAGAATACGTAAATTACCGATCGCCGATCAGCTAAAGACTGCTATGAGAAGTTAACAGTCTGGAAATTTATACTCAGGTTCATTTTGAGGGCGATAATCATCATTATCGCCCTTATTATTTCTTATAAAGCTCATCCGGACTTTTAAGAACAGTGGAAATAACCCTGGTTGTGCCGTCTTTTGCGACTTCCTCGAAAAAACAGCTATATCTACCTGTGTGGCAAGCTACGCCAATTTGATCCACAAGAATAAGAATAGTATCCCTGTCACAATCTATCCGAAAACTTTTTAAAGTTTGCGTTTGTCCGGACGTTTCACCTTTACGCCATAATTTTTGCCTGGATCTTGAATAGTAACAAACCTGACCCGTCTTTAAAGTTTCTATAATGGCTTCCTCATTCATCCATGCCATCATCAGGACTTCGCGCGAATCATGGGCTTGTGCAATAACGGGGATCAGGCCATCATCATTAAATTGCAATCGGCTTATAAATTGCTCTAAAGAGTTGTTATTTTCCGGGCTTGTCATATTATTGTCCTGATGGGTTGATATTTTATAACAATCAGGGCAATATCATAATTTGGGGCTCTTTGGAATAGTAACGAGAGAGAAAAAATTGTTAAAACATAAACACAATCATGATGAATGCATAGAATCTGCTTTGGAGGCAGCGCAGAAGATATGCGAGGAACGCGAAACAAGATTTACGCCGCTAAGGCGCAGAGTGCTTGAATTGGTATGGAGTAAGCATCAGCCAATTACAGCATATGAAGTTCTTGATTTGCTAAGCGAGGGGCAGAAAAGGGTAGCGCCACCAACAGTATATCGTGCGCTTGATTTTCTGATTGAGGAAGGGTTTGTTCACAGAATCGAATCGCTAAACGCCTTTGTCGGATGTAGTGATCCGGCACATAAACACCAGGGCCATTTTATGATTTGTACAAAATGCAGTAATGTTACGGAAATGAACGAGAAATCATTGCATGATGTCATTAAAAAAGCAGCAAAGGAAAATGGCTATACCTACGAAAATTCTATATTGGAAATCGCAGGTGTTTGTGAAAATTGTAGGAATTAGTGGGGATGAGCGTTAAATCTAGTCAACTACTAAGGCTAGAAAATGTGTGCAAAAGTTACAACAATAACCTTGTGCTTGAGGATGTTTCTTTTTCGGTTAGCCGGGGAGAGACAGTGACCCTCATCGGCCCGAATGGTGCGGGCAAAAGCACATTGATGAAAATTTCTCTGGGGATATTGGATGTAAGTTCCGGAGATGTACACAGAGCTAAAAAAATATCCATAGGGTATATGCCGCAGAAGGTCATGATTGATGATGTTTTGCCCTTAAGTATCAGGGATTTTTTATATCTCAGACCCAATACCACTTACGACGATATCGAAGAAGTTCTGGAAACAGTCAGGCTACCCCATATTGCAGATCAACCTATTCAAAGTGCGTCTGGCGGAGAAATGCAACGTATATTGCTGGCGAGAGCATTGCTTGGAAAACCCGATTTATTGGTACTGGATGAACCGGTTCAGGGGATAGATATTCTGGGGCAGCAGGAAATATACGGACTAATTGCAGAAGTGCGGGACAAAACGAACTGTGGGGTCCTGATGATTTCTCATGATCTCCATCTTGTAATGGCATCAACAGATCAGGTGCTTTGCTTAAACCGTCATATTTGCTGTAGCGGTCCACCGGAATTTGTGAGAAATGATCCTGAATATTATGCGTTAATGGGGCGCCCAATGGAAGGCGTTGCCATATACACCCACCATCACAGCGAAGGACATGATCACCAATATCATAGCCATAAATCGGCAAGGGATAATCACGATCATGATTGATCAGTTTATAATCAATGCATTGATAGCGGGCGTAATGGTTGCGGCGATAGCCGGACCTTTAGGGTGCTTTATGGTGTGGCGGAAAATGGCTTATTTTGGTGATACTATTGCCCATTCTGCACTCATGGGGGTCGCTCTCGGGATTGCATTTGATAGTGAAAATCCGATCATAATGATAGGAACCTGTTCCGCTGTTGCCTTGCTTCTTCTTTTTTTGCAACGGGACAGGCGGTTTTCATCAGATACATTACTGGGTATCCTCGCACATAGTGCCTTATCAATAGGTATGATCGTAATTTCAATGATGGACCGCTTCCGGACAGATATGATGTATTATCTTGTAGGTCAAATTCTTGCCATCGGAATTGATGATCTCTATACAATTGGTGCTGTAGTTGTGTTATCCGCCATAATACTTTACCTAATTTGGCGTCCATTGTTATCAATTACGGTACATGAGGACCTGGCCAGAATTGAGGGGGTCAAGGTAGACCAGATTAAAATTGCCTATATGTTACTTATAGCTTTTGTGGTTGCTGTGGCTCTCAAGGTAATAGGTGTTCTGCTCATCACGGCTTTAATGATCATTCCTGCTGCGGCAGCAAGAACATTGGCGAAAACACCGTTGCAGATGATTATTATATCCTCAGGTTGCGGAATAATATCTGTCATAACTGGTATCAGTATATCTAACATGTGGGATGTGCCGACAGGGCCAGCAATTGTGCTAAGTGCAACTGTACTGTTTTTATGCGGGCGCTTTTTTATCCGGGCAAGAGCATAAATTTATATGTTTTCTTATAGGGCATTGTTGAAATGTCTGAACGCCTGATCAAGGTCTTCTATTAAATCATCAGCATCTTCAAGGCCAACATGTAAGCGGATGAGTGGTCCATAATTATCCCAATTATTGCCAACTCTTTCTTTCTTTAAATTATAAAGGCTCATGACAAGACTTTCAAAGCCACCCCAGCTATATCCCATTTTAAACAGGTTGAGGTTATCGAGAAAGGCTTCTATTGCTGCATCGTTTCCTTGTTTAAGAGTAAATGAAAAAAGGCCGTTTGATCCTTTAAAATCCCGTTTCCATATTTCGTGGCCAGGGCAGTCGCTTAAGGCCGGATGAAGCACGAGTTCAACTTCATTTCTTGATTTTAGCCAGTGGGCAATTTTTAAAGCACTTGCTTCATGCTGTTTTATTCTGGCGTTAATGGTTCTGATGCCACGTAACGCAAGGTTTATATCATCAGGGGCAGCCGTATAGCCCATAAAAAAGCTGTTGTCGTAAAGATGTGACCAATATTTTTCTGAAGCAGTAATGGTTCCCAGCATGGCATCGGAATGCCCGACAATATATTTTGTTGCCGCCTGAATGGAAATATCCACCCCATGTTCATAAGGACTATAATTAACAAGATTGCCATATGTATTATCCAGCATCACAATAATATTTTTGGAATGTGCCACCTTTGAAATAGCCGGAATATCCTGAATTTCCATTGTTACTGAGCCGGGGGACTCACAGAAAATCACTTTTGTATTTTCACGAATTAGGCTTTCTATCCCACCACCGATTAAAGGATCATAATAGGTGGTTTCGATACCCATTCTTTTTAATACCGTGTTGCAGAGTACTCTTGTCGGCCCATAAGCGGTATCGACCATCAATAAATGATCGCCACTGCTTAAAAATGACATCAGTGCCGCATTAATAGCGGCCAGACCGGATGGATATATCAGGCAGTCATGCCCACCTTCAAGCTCCGCCATGGCATCGCGAAAGGCAAAATGAGTTGGCGTGCCGCGACGGCCGTAATACATAATTTTATTCTTAAAATTTTTGAGGGCATATTTTAAATCATCGACCGTTTCATGAATAATGGTTGATGTGTGATAAACAGGCGGGTTAACCGCTTGACCGGTCCACTTTTTATTGCGGCCACTATGGGCAATTTTTGTATCTTTTTTCATTGTTATTTTTCCACGGGTGTATCAGTTCTGGTACCCCACTCTGCCCATGATCCATCATAAAGAGCCCCGTCCTTATGACCAATCTGGTCAAGAGCAAAAAGCAGAACACAAGCTGTAATACCGCTACCGCAAGATGTCACGATAGGTTTGTTCAAATCAACGCCATTTTCGACAAATATTTTTTTAAGTTCATTTCTACTTTTATAGGTTCCATCTTCATTTAAAAGTTCATTGAATGGCACACTATAACTACCGGGAATATGACCGGATCGTGACTCTGGCCGTGGTTCGGGAGCCGTTCCTAAAAACCGCCCTCTAGAACGTGCATCAATAACCTGTTCTTTATTGCTTTTAATATTGGCTTTAATCTGATCCAAGTTGCGGATTTTATGTTCATCTTTTTGCGCCTGATAATGGCTGCTTGAAAATGCTGGAATATCTGATTGAGTGGGACGTCCTTCCTTAGACCATTTTTTAAATCCACCATCAAGGATAGATATATCTTCATGACCGAAATTTTTAAACATAAACCAGGCTCGGGCCGCTGAATTAAAATCACTGTTATCATAAACGACTATATGATTTCTGTTTGAGATACCCATTTTTCTGACCCGGCTGGACATTTTTTCATTGCTTGGCATCATGTGGGGGAGAGGAATATCAGTGTCAGCAATTTCATCAATATCAAAATATAAAGCACCTGGTATATGACTAGATGCATATTCTGCCTTGGCATTATTTTCTGAATTTGGAAGATACCAGGTTGCATCAAGTATTCTAACATTTGGATCACTCAAATTTTCAGCAAGCCATTCTGTTGTTACGAGTGATGATGTTCCAGGCATTTTTTGGGGTCCATTTTAGTTTATATAAAAATAGAAGATAAGTTTATTCATGACACAGGTCAACAAGGTGAATTGATGATTGGTGAACTTTTTACCTAGGCTGGTGACATTCGGTCGTTATTATATTATATGATGATGTTTTAGCATTGAAAGAAGACATATGAGCAACAAAAATTATGACGGGTTATCCCAATTGGGCGGATCGACAAAGTTGCCTGAAAATCCGGATCAGGCAATTTTGGAAAAAGTTCCAAATCCGAGGCCGGCATCACTATATTTTGTCCGTTTCACTTGTCCTGAATTTACGTCACTTTGTCCAGTAACCGGACAGCCAGACTTTGCCCATATTGTCATTGATTATGTGCCAGAGAAATATCTGGTCGAAAGTAAATCGCTTAAACTTTATCTTCATTCATATCGAAATCATGCCGGGTTTCATGAAGACTGTACGGTTGGTATTGCAGAACGGCTGGTTGATGAATTAAAACCCGTCTGGCTGAGAATAGGGGGGTATTGGTACCCAAGGGGCGGAATTCCCATTGATGTATTCTATCAGACCGGGAAGCCGCCGGAAAATCTCTGGATTCCGGATCAGGATGTTCCCGGATACAGAGGTCGCGGATAGCCCTTTAAAAATTTATGTTTCATAAAAAAAGGAGGCCGCGGCCTCCTTTTCCATTTTAATTTAAGTTCTGCTATTTTCCGAAAATTATTTCCGGTAGCCAGGTAACCAGCCCTTCAAAATTATAAAGGATTACCAGAGCAACAACCTGAATAAGAATATAGGGAACTACACCCTTATATATATCGGTGGTTTTGACCTTATCTTCCGGTGCGACGCCACGAAGATAGAAAAGTGCATATCCAAATGGAGGCGTCAGGAATGATGTTTGCAGGTTCATGGCCATCATAATGCCCAGCCAGATTGGATTAATATCCATCAGGAAGAGAACTGGGGCAACAATAGGGACCACAACAAAAACAATTTGAATAAAGTCAAGGAAGAAGCCAAGAGCAAACATCACCAGCATAACGACAAGGAATGCGCCCAATCGTCCACCAGGTAGATTGGTGAGGAATTCCGTAATATAATAGTCACCATTAAAACCAAGGAAAATCAGGGTGAATAAAGCAGCGCCAACCATAATGATAAAGATCATTGAACTGATTTTAGCGGTCATCTGCATAACTTCATGGATAACTCTGGTGCGGTAGACCCTCATAAAGCATTCATAAACGCCCCAGAACAATGCAATTACAAGAGGAATGGAAAGACCAAAGGCTATATAATCCATGAAAGCAATTTTTTCACGTCCCATCCTAAGATCAAATGCTCCGCCTAAAATAACTAGAATGACAATTGATGAGGCGGCTACAATTACCGGCAAGGGTTTGGACTTATTATTTTTATATCCAGCCATTATGATCGCACCAATTGCGCCTAGGGCCGCCGCCTCAGTGGGGGTTGCAATACCGGCAAGAATGGATCCAAGCACCGCCACAACCAAAATGATTGGCGGAAGAAATGCTGCCAAAACCGGCTTAAGATCTATTTTTTCACTTTTCTCAATGACTGGTGGGCATGTACTTGGCAAAAAGATAGCAAGTGATACTTGGTAAATAATATAGAGAAGCACAAGGCCCAGGCCTGGAATTAGTGCCCCAGCAAATAAGTCTCCAACCGAAAGCGGAGTAGGAGAAAAGTTTCCAATAGATAACTGTGAAGATTGCCATGCTGAGGATAACTGATCACCTAGAAGGACCAATACGATAGATGGTGGGATTATTTGTCCAAGCGTTCCTGAAGCAGCAATGCCGCCTGTTGCCACAGCTGGGCTATAGCCCTTATTTAACATAGTCGGCAGAGCCATAAGGCCCATAATAACAACTGTTGCACCAACAATACCTGTGGATGCGGCGAGAAGAGCCCCTACAATTGTTACGGAAATCGCAAGACCGCCTTTAAGGCGCCCCATTAATTTACCCATACTTTCAAGCAGATCTTCAGCAATTTGTGATCTTTCAAGCATAACCCCCATAAATACGAAGAGGGGTACTGCCATCATCACAACATTGGTCATTGTGCCGTAAATTCTTTGGGGAACACCACCAAGAATAGAGAAATGAAATATGCCCATTGCATATCCAAGGCCGCCAAATATGAGTGAAATTCCAGGCAGAGTGAAGGCAACCGGGTAACCGAGTAGTAAGGCTCCACAGGCCAGTGCAAACATAACACTGCAAAGCAGTAAGTCCAGTGGCATGCCAAAAAATTCGCTTAACCAGATTCCGATGAGTACGAAATCAATATGAACCCCAATTAGTGATAAATCTAATATCATTAGATGCCCTCCCCGAGTTCTTCTTCCACGAGATGTTCATACCCGAATATGACGAGGAGAGAATGTAGTGAGATAGAGACACCCTGTAAGAATGTACTTCCCACGAACAATAAGATCATTGTTTTCAAAATATATACAATTTGAAGCCCGCTGGTCTCGATTGACCCTTCATTTATTTTCCATGACTGCATAACGAATGGCCATGCGTAATAGCCGATACAAATGAGGACGGGGAATAAAATGATCAGAGCACCTAATAAATTTATATAGGCCTTTCTTTTCTCATCCATTTTACTGTAAAAAATATCGACACGTACATGGCCGTTATGAAGCAGGGTATAACCTGCTGCTCCAAGAAAAACTAAAGAATGCATGTAGGTCAGACTTTCCTGTACCGCAATGACCCCTTCACTGTAAAGGTAGTTAAATAATACAATTCCAAACTGCACAAGTACGAGCGTTAGCGTTGCCCAAGAGACGATCTGCCCGATTTTTTCATTTACGGCATCTATAGCGCGGGCAGTAATTGCAATTCCTTCCATTGGATTTTGCTCCCGAATGTTATTCACTTAAAATTTTTTGCATGGTCATATTGTTATAAAGGCTGACCAAATTTATCTGATAGTCGACGGGCAGCAATGTATGGCTCGTCCGCAACGGCACTCCATTCCTTGGCTGCTGCAAGTGTATCCATGTAGCTTTTATACACCCTTCTAGAAATGTCATCAGTTCTGCCAATGTCGGCAACCACATCAGCAGCCGTATCGACAAGTGCTTTCATTACTTCCGGTGGAAACTGACGAGTTTGAACATTATGTTCATTGATCAGAGTACGAAGAGAACCATCATTGCGGGCATTAAATTCAGCCAGTGAATAGGAATAATGTTTCTGTGCCAATGCTTCGATAATTACTTTTTCTGAATCGCTTAGCGAATTCCAAACCTCAAGGTTCCAGCCAGCACATACAGATGCACTTGGCTCATGCCAGCCAGATGTATAATAATATTTTGCCGCCTGATGGAAGCCCAGTGTTAAGTCATTCCAGGGGCCAATCCATTCTGTTGCATCAATATTACCCTGTGAAAGTGAAAGGAAAATTTCACCACTGGGTAATGTTACCGGTGTTGCCCCAAGACGTTTCAAAATCTCGCCACCAAGTGCTGGGATACGCATTTTTAAGCCCTGGAAGTCTTCAACAGAATTGATTTCCTTGTTGAACCAGCCAGCCATCTGAATACCAGTTGCATTACAAAGCATAGGCTTAATGTTGAACCCGGAAGAAATCTCATCCCAAAGGGCTTGTCCACCACCATATTGAAGCCACTGTGTCATTTCTGTTGCAGTAAGACCAAAAGGAACAGCGCCAAAAAAATTAAAAATCGGGTGCTTACCCTGCCAGTAATAATCCGGTCCGTGATATATATCAGCATTACCCTGTGATACAGCGTCAAATGCCTGAAGGGCAGGGACCATTTCATCGGCAGCATAAACACGAATGCGAATTCGTCCGTTGGTCGCAGTGTTAATATCATTGGCAAATTTTACAGCACGATCCCCAAGACCAGGAAAGTTCTTGCCCCAGGTTGTTACCATTTTCAGATCAATAGAAGGTTGGCTATTTTGAGAGCCAGATGAAGAAGAAGCACCGACGTTCTTGTATTTACCAGAATTAGGATCAACGGGGCTTGGGCTACAAGCGGCTACAGCACCAGCAGCAAGAGTTCCTGCGCCTAAGGCAGCAGATTTTTTAAGAAAAGAACGACGTTTCATTTGTTAGCCTTAATTTTGATGTAGAAAAATTTATTGTTATAAGATTTCATTCACTTATAAACACGCAATTAATAAATTTCAATAATTACTGTTGAGTCAACTGAATTTATTTAAGAGCTTCCAGCCGTTTGAGGTTAAAATTTCCAAAGGTTGGAAGTTTTTTTTATAACTCATCTTGGGACTGTCTTTTACAAAATACCCCAGGTAAATATAATCCAGATTTCTCGATTTTGCGATTTTTATATGATTAAGAACGATAAAAACACCTAGGCTGCGTTTTATCATTGATGGGGAGACATCAAAGAAACTATAAACCATGGAAAGTGAATCTTGCATCTGATCTGTAAGAGCAGCGCCTATTAATGTCCCATCCGACAATCTGTATTCTATAATTACAGTGCTAACTGGGCTGCTTTCAACCATATCACGATATTCATGAAATGAGAGACCAGCCATACCGCCATCAAAATGTCGGCTATTAATGTAATTGACGATTAGTGAATATTGTTCTTTAGTAGCAATATTTGGTTTTATTTCATATATAATATCTTTGTTTTTTGAAAGAATACGCTTCTGAGTTTTTGATCCATTAAATAGAATAACAGGAATTCTTACTGATTTGCACTCGTGACAACTTTCACACGCAGGACGGTAAGCAATATCCTGACTTCGTCTAAATCCGACCATGGCAAGGGAATGATGAAGATCTTCTGCTCTTTTTCTGATTGTTTCTGGCCCCTGGTAGTTAAGAATTGCCTCTCTATCATAAGCAAGTTGTTCTGGTCTTAGTTCTGTAAAGATCTTCCGTTCTGTATTTCCTTCAAGATACGGGCAGGGGTTCGGCGCCGTAACATAGAATTTGGGAAAATGGGAGGATTGATCGGTCATTACAGATAAATACCATATTTTTTTATAATTTAGCAGAGTATTTTATAAATTATCTTAAGTAATTTTATAGTTCATAATACCAGGGTGCAAAAAAAGTATAACTGACCCACAGTAACAATATTAGAGGTACGCCCACCTTGATAAAGTCTGCAAATTTGTAATTTCCGGGCCCAAAAACAAGCAGGTTTGTTTTATATCCCATTGGTGTCGCAAATGAGCAGTTGGCCGCAAAAATCACCGTGACTACAAAAATAAAAGGATCAATATTTATTTCATGTGCCATGTTTATAGCTATTGGTGTAAATAAAACAGCAGTAGCATTGTTGCTTAAAATATTAGTCATAAAAGCAATCAGTAGAAAAAATGCTGAAAGAATAATTGTCGGACTTGCACCATTAAGTAAAGTGACCATATGCATGGCAATGTATGAGGCCCCGCCAGTAGCCTGTAGGGAAGTGCCCATGGCCAGAGCTGCCCCAATTAACAAGAAAATATTTCGATCAATAGCGCTAGTGGCTTTTTTGATACTAAGACATCCAGTTACGATCATTGCAAATGCACCAAGCAACGAAGAAATAGCGATTGGTAATATGCCTGTTGACGCAAGAAAAACTACAGACATAAAAATAAACATGGATTTCCACATATCAGCAATAATCGGAATTTCCTTGGCTGACCATTCCAGCAAAAGTACATCGTTATTAAGTCGAAGAGATTGAATTTCCTGCTGAGTTCCAATTGCCAGCAGTGTATCATTGGATTCCAGCTTAATGTCATTTATTGTTGTTCTGTTCATACGACTCCGCCGCTGGATTCCCAGAATCTTACAGCCACCCGGTAAACTGAACCCTGACTGTTCTAATGTCCGGCCGTCAAGTTTGGATTCCTGCATAATAACTACTTCTACAAGTTTTTGCCCTCTATATGGAACTTGGTCTTCACGGTCTGTTTTTTTTCTGTCATCGTCCGAATGGCCTTTTACGTCAGAAAGAAGTAAATGTTCTTTGGCTATTTTATCGGTAAGTTCCTTCCTTGTTGCTGCTAATATAAGCTGGTCTCCCTTTTCAAGACTTATATCATCAAACGGTGGTAGAAATGTTTTTGTGCCACGTCTTACCAACTGCACTGTAAGACCCGAAAGAATAGGAAACATACCAGCAACGGCTTTGTGGCCAATTAATGTATTTCCTTCTGTAAGGTCAATTTGAACGATAAATTGTTTACCTGTGATCTGTGTATCCTTACTTGATGTCGTACGATCTTTCGGTAGGATATATGGAGCAATAAACAGAACATATAAAAAACCAATAAAAGCAAGAAATATGCCTGGAATTGCAAAATCAAAAAATCCTAATTCTATTCCGCCAATTGTTCTTAAGGACTCAGAGACAAGCAGGTTTGTACTTGATCCAATCAAGGTAGTCATGCCGCCTAAAATGGCAACAAAACTCAGAGGCATCAGATAAATTGAGGGTGATTTGCCCAAATTTTCCGCAAGTGTAATCATTATTGGAATAAAAATAACGACGACAGGCGTGTTATTTAAAAATGCACTGATAAACATGACAACAAGTAATGAAATTACGATTACAGCAACAGGATAAGCGCTGCTTAAACGGATCAGAAATTTGACAGGACTATCCAATGCGCCAGTTTCCACAATCCCATGTCCGACCACAAGTAAAGCCAGAATACTTATCAGTGCGGGATCGGCTAGCCCTTCTAGCAATGATCTTGTGTTTATCAGGACTTTATCATCTTCGCCATGAAGCGGCATTATATGAAACAAGAGCAGCAATGCTACAATAATGCCTAATGAGACAAGTTCCATTGGATACTTATCGAGCACATAAAAGAAAATACCAGTTGAGATCAAACCGAAAGTTAGCCACATCTGGACTGAGGGCTCTAAAATTTCCATATAATATTCCTTATTTATGGAAATAATTTTAGCAGTAGTTCTCAGGAAAAGACAAGGTCTTTTATAGGTTTACAGATTGCTTGGAAGCGTTGGGGCTTCACGGATGACTAGAATGGTTATTCTTCTGTTTTCCGGACGATCAGGGCGACCTGGAAGCAATGGTTCAGTAGCAGCCTTGCCGGTAATTTCTGCAAAACGGTCTGTTGAAACGCCGGAGGATAATAGCACTCTTCTCGCGGCGTTTGCACGGTCTGAGCTTAATTCCCAGTTGGAGTAATTTGATCCAGCCCTGTATGGTTTTGAATCAGTATGACCGGCTATTGAAATACGGTTTGGCAGTTTACCAACTTTTTCGGCAATGAGCTGTAGCATTCTTTCCGCATATGAATAAAGTTCGGCAGTATTAGTTCTAAACATTGATCTGTTGTCTTTATCGACCAGCTGAATACGCATGCCATCTTCGGTCATATCTACAATAACCTGATCTTTTAACTGTGAAAGTTCAGCATTATCCTGAATGCTTAAATTAAGATCTGTTGCCATATCTTCAAAAGCTTCTTGCTCTCGGTTTGCCATTGCGACTTCAAAGCTATTCTCTTCTGCTGCTTCATCATTGCGTTTGGCCACCTCTTCTTTTTTTATAACAACTTCATCAGGCATAGGGGTGGTAATGTCACTTGAAGAAGAGCCATCCGAATTTACAGAGACACCTTCTAGTACGCTATCAGCTCCGGCTACTGCCTTAGTTGCAGCAGTGGTTGGTGTAAAATAGTCGGAAAGACCTTCTTTTTGTTCCTGGGATGTGGAGTTTAGGAGCCATAAAAGAAGAAAAAATGCCATCATAGCTGTAACGAAATCAGCATACGCCACCTTCCAGGCACCACCATGGTGTCCGCCCGAAATTTTTTTAATTCGCTTTATTATTATGGGGCGTTGTTGTTCGTCCGACATCTAAAACCTTATTTAAAAAAATGACTTTACATGTCTATAATGCCCGCGGATGGTTAATTAAATATTATCATAAACCATCTTTTTGGACTACATATCAATATTTCGGTTTACACTTACCACAAAGCCTTCTTCCCGAAGTTCATCAAGAATATCCTGAAGATGCTTTGCGTCCCTGGTTTCCAAAGTAATGTTAGAATATGTTTCCTTGGCTGGAAGTTCAGTAAATAGTCTGTGGTGTGATACGTCGATAATGTTACCACCCTGATTACCGATAATTGATGAAATGACGGATAAAGCGCCCGGCACATCAGGAAGTTCAATACGAAGACGGGTGATTCTTCCGTCTCTGACAAGGCCACGCATTAAAATCGAAGCAAGTAATCGGGTGTCGATATTACCGCCTGTAACCACTAAGCCGACTTTCTTGCCCTTAAAAATATCGGGATAGCGGATGACTGCAGCAAGTGGACATGCACCAGCCCCTTCCACAACAGTTTTTTCAACGGTAAGTAAAAGTCCCACGGCTTTTTCGATTTCGTCTTCACTGACAAGCAATATATCATCGACATTTTTTTTACAAACTTCGAGGGTTTTTTCTCCTATCGTTTTTACAGCAATACCTTCTGCCAGTGTTGAGCCTTGCGCAATATATTCCTGCCCTCCTAGCGCCCTATAAAGAGATGGAAACCGTTCTGATTGAACGCCAATAACTTTAATTTTTGGATTTATTGCTTTTGCTGCTGTTGCTATTCCGGCAATGAGGCCACCACCCCCTACAGGCACAACAATTAAGTCAAGGTCTGGAACATCAGACAGCAATTCTATGGCTATCGTTCCCTGACCGGCCATTACATGATAGTCATCAAATGGATGGACAACTGTAAGACCCTGTTCTTCAGCAATTTTTAATGCAGCTTCCGCCGTTTCATCAAACCGCTCACCAACTTGTACAACTTTTGCACCTAAAGCTTCTGTATTGCTGATTTTTACAAATGGTGTTCCAAGAGGCATAGCAATTGTCGTTGGAATTTTAAGTCGGCTTCCATGATAGGCGACTCCCTGTGCATGGTTTCCGGCACTAGCCGCAATTACACCTTTTTTTTGTTGTTCGGGAGAAAGGTTTAATAGTTTGTTCAGTGCACCACGTTCTTTAAAAGAAGCAGTAAACTGATTATTTTCCAACTTTATATATACATCTGCACCTGTAATTCCAGAAAGGGTAATTGCGTGATTTGTCGGTGTATGTTTAATGGCGCCGTCAAATGCTTTAGTGGCATTTATAACATCTTCAAATGTAAGTGTTTCCGGATTGTTGCTCATGATTTTTCTGCCGATTACTCAGTTGCCTTATTTCTATAGAGCCCTGATATATTGGTTTATCAAGAAAAAGTCCAAAATTATTATTTTTTATTTTTTTCATTTTTTAGGCCGACATTAAAACTTGCTTAATAACCTTTAACTATAAGTATGGGTAACTATAAAAAATAAAGGTTATTTTAATGCTGGTTATTGTTGGTATTGTAGTCACACTGGGAATGGTATTTGGTGGCTTTATTATCCATGGTGGTAATATTGCTGTGATTTTTCATGCCCTCCCAACGGAAGCTATGGTAATTGGTGGTGCCGCTATTGGTTCATTCATAACTGGGAACAGTGGATCAATCATGAAAAAAGCCGGTAAAGGCTTTGGCAAAGCCATCAAAGGTTCAAAATGGAAGACGCAGGATTACAGTGATCTTTTATGTCTTCTTTTCATGCTTTCAAAATTGATTAAGACCAAGGGTGTCATAGCCTTGGAAGCTCATATTGAAAATCCAGGTGAAAGTAAAATTTTCAACCATGTTGGAAAGATAAAAGATGACCACCATGTAGTTGATTTTATTTGTGATTATTTCCGAATGACGACAATGAATTTTGATGACCCAAACCAAATGGAAGATGTGATGCTTAAAGAGATTGAAAGACATCATCATGAGGAAAGTGGGGGTGCCCATGCGCTTGCCATAGTTGCAGATGCTTTTCCTGCTCTGGGTATCGTGGCAGCGGTTCTTGGTGTTATTAATACTATGGCATCAATTGATCAGCCTGTTGAAATACTTGGTGGTCTGATCGGTGGAGCGCTTGTGGGTACGTTTCTGGGTATTTTGATTTCATATACAATGGCGGCTCCACTTGCGGGCAGACTACAGCAGATTATTGACGAAGAAGGCCATATTTACGGAGTTGCAAAAGATTTTATAATTGCTCATCTTCATGGTAGTGCACCACAAATTGCAGCTGAAATTGGCCGTAAAGCAGTTCCGGGTGAATATCAGCCAACATTTTATGATCTTGATGAAATCTTGCAGGAAATTCCAAATGACGTATATTCCTGATTTCAAATTATCTAAAATGCGTTTTTGAGTTTCTTAGCGACGACCGGTGCAAAGTAGGTCCAAATACCACTTGCACCTGCCCGTTTAAAAGCAAGAAGACTTTCCATCATTGCCCTATCAAGTTCAAGCCAGCCATTGGCCGCAGCTGCATGAATCATGGCATATTCACCACTGACTTGATAAGCAAAGGTCGGGAAGTTAAGCTCTCTCGTGACACGCTCAATAATATCAAGATAAGGCATGCCTGGTTTTATTATGATACTATCGGCCCCTTCATCAATATCCATAATAACTTCGCGTATTGCTTCATCGGTGTTAGCCGGGTCCATCTGGTAGGTTTCCTTACTACCTTTCAGATTGGATGATGAGCCAACAGCATCACGAAATGGTCCATAAAATGCAGAAGCATATTTTGCAGCGTAAGACATGATTCCAACGTTAAAGTATTTTTTCCTCTCCAGCATCTGGCGGATTGCAGCAATACGTCCATCCATCATATCCGAGGGGGCAATAATATCGCATCCTGCCTTTACCTGAACGAGAGCCTGATTAACCAGTGCTTCTATCGTAAGATCATTGTCAACATAACCATTTCTGATAAGACCGTCCTGACCATGTGAAGTATAGGGGTCAAGAGCTACATCGCAGATTATACCAATGTCCGGCACCTGTTCCTTTATGGCGCGCACGGTTCGGCAGATCAGATTTTCAGGGTTTACTGCTTCGAAGCCTTCATCACATTTTAATTCTTCCGGAGTTTGTGGAAAAAGGGCAATCGCCGGAATTCCAAGTTCTACTGCTTTTGCAGCATTTTCAATAGCCAGATCAATGGTGAAACGCTTAACACCGGGCATAGAGGAAACATCAGTTGCCGTATTTTTTCCTTCCTGAACAAAAAGGGGCCAGATCAAATCCTTCACGGACAGCGAATTTTCACGGACAAGGTCACGGGACCAGGCATATTTTCGGTTGCGTCGGGGGCGACTATTAGGGAAGGAACCACTGATCATTAACTGCTCCGAAATAATTTTCTACTTATTTTAAACTATTAATTATTTGTAAACAAATTTTTAACAGCTTGTTAGGTATGTTGTTATATAACGGATGTAAATAAAACAAAATATATTTATAAATAATAGGATATTAGGATGTCACTTACACATCACAGCAGCAATCTGATCGGTGGCCACGAAACTCAGGAAACAAGAACGCGCCATAACTTTCTGGAGTGTTTGAGATTGATTGAGCGTCTTCACAGAAGAATGCTTGATATTGTTAAACATCGTCTTGATTCAAAAGGTATGAGCGATATAAATTCGGTTCAGGCACTTTTGCTTTATAACATTGGTGATCATGAAATTACCGCAGGGGATCTAAGAAACCGTGGCTATTATTTAGGCTCGAACGTATCATACAATCTTAAAAAACTTGTTGAAGCTGGTTATATCCGTCAGGAGCGGTCGGAGCATGACCGCCGTGCTCTTAGAATCTGGCTTTCCGATAGTGGAAAATCAGTTTGCAACCTTGTAGGAGAGCTATTTGATGAAAATCTTGATCTGGTTCGCGACCAGAATTTGTTTACTGATCAGGGTGTAACTGAGCTGCGTGACAGACTCAGGTCTCTTGAAAGTTTTTGGACGGATATGCTTCGTTTTTCGGGTGAGTAGGGGAAAACCACAGGTTTAATTGAACAAAGATTGGTTTTTTTTGACATATGTCATTTGAAATTTGGTTATTAAGCTAATAAACTGCCAGTTATTGAAAAGTATATTTTTTCCTTCCTTTGTCAAATAAACTAAGGTACGACAAAGCGAATGGATATAGCTGGAATTATAGTAATGAATTACGATCAAATATTTTCGTCAGCTTTAAGTGATATTAAAGAAGAAGGTCGATACCGTGTATTTATGGATATCGAGCGTAAAAACGGCGAATTCCCGAAAGCAACGTGGCATACTGAAAACGGTGAAAAGGAAATCGTCGTCTGGTGTAGTAATGATTATCTGGGTATGGGACAGCATCCGGATGTTATTAAGGCCATGAAGGACGCAATTGATAAGGTCGGTACCGGCTCGGGTGGTACCCGTAATATCAGCGGTACACATCATTACCATGTAATGCTTGAGGAGGAACTGGCGGATCTTCATAATAAAGAAGCGGGCCTTCTGTTTACTTCTGGCTATATTTCAAATGAAACATCAATTTCGACAATTGCAAAACTGCTGCCAGGATGCATCATTTATTCAGATGAACTTAATCATGCGTCCATGATCAGCGGTGTACTCAATGGGAAATGCCAGAAACGAATTTTCAGGCATAATAGTGTTGAGCATCTTGAAGACCTTATTAAAGCCGATGATCCGTCACTCCCAAAAATCATTTTGTTCGAATCCGTTTATTCAATGGATGGTGATTTTGCACCGATTGAGGAATTCTGCGACCTGGCAGACAAATATAATGCCATGACCTATATGGATGAGGTTCATGCGGTCGGCATGTATGGCCCACGCGGTGGTGGTGTTGGCGAGCAACGGGGGCTTATGGACCGTATTGATATTATCGAGGGAACATTGGGAAAGGCCTTTGGCCTTATGGGGGGCTATATCACAGCATCAAAAAATATTGTCGACTGTGTGCGTAGTTTTGCTTCCGGCTTTATTTTTACGACTTCATTGCCACCAGCTCTGACAGCTGGTGCATTGGCAAGTGTTCGTCACCTTAAAAAATCAAATGTGGAGCGGAAAATTCATCAGGAACGCGCAGCAAGGTTAAAAGAAAAATTGCGTGAAGCCAACTTGCCTGTAATGCCGTCTGATAGCCATATTGTACCGGTTCTGGTTGGAAACCCTGTTATCTGCAAAAAAGCGTCTGATATTCTGCTTGATGAATATGGCATTTATGTTCAACCGATTAATTTCCCGACCGTACCACGGGGTACAGAACGCCTACGATTTGCACCTAATCCGCTGCATGATGATGACATGATTGATCATCTGGTAAAATCATTGAGGGAAGTTTGGCAACGGCTGGATATCTATAAATATTCCAAAGCGGCATAAATTTAAGCGAAAGGGCCAGAACCATGGACGAAAGTGAATTTATCATTGAATTCATTGCCATGGGAAACTCGGTCAAGGTGACCTGTGTTGACCCGAAAACGGGGCGGGAGGTATCCACCATCGGCCCGGCGAACCTTTCACGCGACCAGCTCAGCAAAGCCGCGATCAATAAAATGCTTTATGTTCTTAAAAAGGAACATTCCTGAATTTTCGGTTTAGACCGGATTAATAGACATCTGTGATTACAAGCCCATTATTCATTAAGTCTTTTAATTCGGATATGTCATAAGCTAAAGTCTCCCAGATATTAAAATATTTGAGTGATATAAGGTTCTTAACTGTAGATACGTCTCTGACTAGAGTATCAGCGATTTCTAGCCCTTCTAAATTTTCCAGATTTTCAACACCCTCTAAATCCATAATATCTGTTGCACTGACATTTAAATATATGAGTTTATTTAATTTTTTTAGAGGCGATAAACTGCTTATATAGCTATGGCTGATATCAAGGTAGTATAATTTCGTTAAATCCTTTAATGCCTCGAAATTGTCAATTTGGGTAAATGTAAGGGTAAGTTTTTCCAGATTTTTAAGATTTGAAAGTGGTGAAATATCATCATATGCCCGATCATGTACAGCAGCCCCGACATTCATATTTCTTTTTAAACGGTTATAGCTTCTTGGTTCCTTGTCTATGTTAAACCGATTTTTAATTTCACTTATATCAAGATTGCCATTTTTATCTTTTATTATAGATTTATTCTCATCACTATCCATATCTGCCTGAATTACAATGGCTCCCTTAATTGTATCATCCGGATTATTGTGCACATCAAAAATCAATCTGCCAGATACATCAAGTTCTACCAGATTAATCAGTTTTCCCAGTGGCGTAAGATCATTTATAGGAGTTCTTGCAACATTAAGTTTTTTTAGGTTAAGAAGTGATGATAAAGGTGATAGATCACTGACAAAGGTTTCTGATAAATCGAGCATTAAATCAGGATGGCTTATTAATTGACGGCTTATTTCTTGGATATTTGTCTTAAGATCATAATCATTAAATTGAGTTTTTTCCGGTTTTAAAATTATTTGACCAATATTGTTGGACGATAAAATTAAGCCAACTGGTTGATCAGGGTTTAAGGGAACCGGATATGATCTGTTTATTTCCTCACCATATGATCTTTTAAATATATCGGCAACTCCACTCACTTTTTTAGGATTATTCAGATGAATAAAAGGATGGCTTTTAAATGAGGATACATCCTTAATTCTGGTGTCGCTGATATTCAGATAGTTTAAACTTTTAAGCTTTGATATGGGGTATATATCTTCAACCCAGCACCTGAACAGGGCAATATATCTTAATTTACCAAGTCCGCTAAGTGGGCTTAAATCCTCAACCCTGGTATATGCTAAGGACAAATCCTGTAATTCTTTAAGTTTACTAAGCGGGGACAGGTCTGATATGTCACTGTGTTCAATTTGTAATTGTTCAAGTTTTTTTAAATTTTTTAAATCATTGAAATTCGAATAGTTGGTTCTATCAAGAATTAAGCTCGTCAAATTCTTTAATTTCTTGATGGAAGACTGGTTTTCAATATTGGTATTTTGAATTCTCAAACTATTTAGATTGGGTACTTCTAGTAAAAGATTGATATTAACTGGCACAGTATCAACAAAGCTTAGACTTACTATCTTGGTCATTTGACTTAATGGGTTTAAGTTTGTGATATTGCTTTTATCTATATTAAGGTTTTTTAGGGACTTGATTTTAGAAAGATCTTCAAGATTTAAATTTTTTAGTTTGTAAAGGTGCAGAGATTCCAAATCAGGATTTTTTGATAATACTTTCAGGTCTTTAGCATCGCTTTTCCAAATTCTTAGATCATTGAGCGACGTTATTTTTGAAAGGATGTTTAGTTGGCTTTGTGTCGCATTCGAAATTTCGAAATATAGACCGGGAAATTCTTTTTCAATGTAATCTATTAAGGTATTTACCTGATCAATATTTTCTTCTGATAAATCATTTTTGGGATTGGCAATAAAATAATTTTCATAATCCTCAAAGAAAAAGCCGAGTTCTGCCAATTCTTTTATTTTTTGTTGTAATTCTGTCTGCGCGACTTCTGATCCATTATTATCATTCATTGTAATCTGACTATATGAATTTATGTTAGAAGAAATAAAAATTAGAATTACTTGTAATAAAATTGAAGCTACTGTGTAATTCCTGATTTTCATAATTCCCCCTCCACCTTGGCTACTATTTGAGAATAAATACTAATCAGGGGAGGGGTCAATAAATTTTTAAATCATACTAAACAGGAAAATCAATCACTGGTCATAGAGATAAGCTGTTTAATACAAGTTTCGTAAGTTTTTTCATCAGGAATTAATAGACAAATTGTTTTTAGCGCTTTTTAACCAATGTTACGCCACCCGGACCGATCAACACATCGTCACTTTGAAGTTTATAAATCTGGGCAATGCCCGGGGCGACAAATATTTTAATCTCGTCACCTTTTTTTTCGTAATCAAATTCTGCAAGTCTGCTGCCGATCATTGACTGGCTTACCCTGCCATCGGGTCTGAAATCCATAACGACTGCCCCCTGCATGGCGCGATATTGTCCCGAAAACCCACCCCCGCATGCAGTCAGTAACAATAATATTAAAATTGTAAAATATCTGGATATTATTCTCATTTGTTTCTCGCTTATTAAGTGAAACTCTCATGGATAATGACAGAGTAAGCTGAACACAAACTGAATTGTTATTGAAAATCAAACAACAATATCCACCAAAAACTGAAGTGTGAAACTTTGATTGAAATTATTGTATTTTACACTTTTATGAATTTAATACTTTTAATTGTGTGTTATTTATTACAATTAGAATATTAAAAATTATAGTATCATTTTGATTTTAAAAATTTTTGTTGTTTTGAAAGCTGAAAATTAAAATAATTGAGCAATTACAGGAAAAAATGTGTCCAAGTTAAATATTAATCTTGATTTAGAAAAACTGAATGATTTCATTGAAGTAAAATGCGGCGGCAAGGAATATTATTTTGGTTGCTGGTCAGCTGAAGAATTTGACATTGAATGTACAGAAGTTCCTGAAAACATTCAACTTGAAAGAGGTTGCAACTGGTTCGTTTTAAGAAACGGAGCCGATACCACCAATGGCCTTATTTTTCCAAAAACTGAAGATACAGATCCTGACCTTGTTGTTTTCAGAGGATATCTTGCAGATGAAACTCTACACACATATTCAGATCCGAAGAAGGTTAAAAAATATTGGTCTGATAACGTAAATAAAAAGCATAACGGTATATTTAGTGCAGTCACAATTACGGAAAATGGTGAAAAATTAAAAATTATCACAGACCTATTTGGGATCGGGCCAATTTTTACAAGAAAGATTGGTAAATTCATCTTTTTTTCCACAGCGCCCGGTCTGCTTTCTTGTGAAGATGATGAGCCAGACATGGAAGCATTGTATATGCGGCTAATTATTGGAAGCATTCCTGGCAATAAATCTCTTACTAAGTCTATTGAGTTATGCGAAAATGCGAGTATCGAGACATATACTTCAAATGGATATACAACAGATAAATGGTATGATTTTTATCAATTTCCAAAAGGCGAAAAACCGGTTAATGAAGAAACGCTTGAGCAATCCGAGAAATATTTGTCATTGGCTATCCAGAAATGTTTAAAACTTCAGAATGGTCAAATTTTCCTGCCTTTATCCGGCGGGTTTGACAGCAGGAGAATATTTGCTCATCTGGTACAAAAAAAAGCAAATTTTGAAACTATTACCGTTCAAATGCCTGCTAAGACCGGCGAGGATATTGATGCAACTGTTGCTTCCAAAATTGCTAAAGATCATCATATTAAATATACAGTATTACAATACCCTTCTTCAAATCAATGGATTGATAATACAGTAAAAAGGGTGCTTTCACTTGACGCATTATGCGATAGCCACAATTGGTCTCCTCCTCTTTATCAGAAAATTGGTGGTCAGCTTTGTTGTATTTATGACGGGATTGCTGGTGACACATTTGTAGGGGATGGATGGCGCTATGAAAATTTTGACCAGGATATAATGAATGACAATTTTCCCAAAGTTTTAAACCAGTCAGCTTTCCCGGATGTCAAGAATATTTTGTCAATTCTGTCTAAAATGCATATTCAGCAACCTCCCGGTCCAAACAGAGGTTTATTCACATATGTAGCATGGCATTCAAGGCGAAATACAAGCCTCTGGTCGCAACAACAGTCTCTTCCGGGACAACTGATTATTTGTCCCTATTTCGATCTAAATTATATAACTGAAATGTTTAAATACGTTTTAAAAGAAGGTGATTTTTATCGCATACAAGGAGGTATTCTCAAGAAATACTGGAAAAAACTATATTCATATCCCAACACCAGAAATATTCCCGATGGTTTTGAGAGCCTAAAAAATCAGGCAAATGATTATAAAGACTTGGCCTTATTAAATCTGAAAAAGAAAATCAGAAAAAATAAGGTACAAAAATTCAATATTTCAGATAAACTTAGTATAATTGGAAATATTTTATTTTTTGCTGGAAGATTCAGCCGAATTATAAGAAATAAAACTTATTGGTGGGCAAGTCAAATAACTGAAGTAGCTTTTTGGTGGCAAAACCGCCCTTTAATTTTCAAAATAAATAAAAAATAACATACTAATCATTTGTCATTGGAGCAGAATTAGCATTGCCATTCGCTATTGTTTCTATAATAGCCATACTTATGGAGCAAATACATATTGGGAAAATAATTTATTGCCCTTCTTTTATGTCTGGAGACTAAAAAATGGTTTTATATGTAGGACATTTATTTTTTTGTACTGATCATTGATGTACTGATCAGGGTAAGAGCTTATGTCGTTACAATAATTTTTTGGGCTCTGATAAGAAAATGCAACGGTATAAAAAGATCTATTAGGTACATTTTATTGTAAAGCCAGTTTGAAAAAAGAAGCAAAGAAGATTAAAAATTATCGGCAATTTCATCCAGAAAATTTTCCATGACGATATAATAATTGGAAAGGCCGGGAATGGTTACATATTCATCATCGATCAGTCCGCCGGTTCCTTCGAGACGCAAAAGAAGTATGCTGCTGCCCTGAGGTGTAAACCAGCGGGCATCGCAGCCCCCGGTTTCATGCATCAGACTGGGTATGCGCCCCTGTTTCAGGAGAGCGCGCATCAGGTCAAGAAGGGCTTCATCATCCGGCTCAATGCTGACCGGGTCGGCACTGTTCATAATTTCCAGTTTTGAATTTTTCAGGGCGTTTCTGATTTTTCCCTCAATGGCGCCGACTGTTAAAGTCGGGGGATAACGTAAGTCAATGGTTGCCTCTGCCATTGCCGGAACAGAATTTGTAGCTTCCCCACCTTTAAGGGTACCCAAATTGAAAGTAATATAGCTCTGATGGTCAATATCACCATATGAAAACTGCTTTTTTACCTGCTCTATATCTTCATTAAGCAGCTCAATGGCGGACCTGCCTTCCCACGGGCGGGACCCGTGGGCAGCTTTTCCGGTGGCGGTCAGTTTAATCTGCAAAATCCCTTTTTCAGAAATTGACGGGTTTAATGGATGTCCGCCATCCGGGTTAAACACGACTTTGGCTTTTAAGCCATAATCCTCAATTAAATGTGCGGTGCCGTTAAAACCGCCTATTTGTTCATCCGTCGTCATGACAAGAGCATAATTATCAAATTGCGGGTTTTTATTGTTATCCAGAAAAAGTTTGATCATGCCGGCTGTTGCGGCCTTCATGTCGCTGATTCCGCGGCCGTGCAGAGTATTACCGATCACTTTTGGTGTATAGGAACTGCGGTCCGGATTATCAACCACATCAAGATGGCCCAAAAATATAAGATCATATTCAAATCCATCTTTTTTGCTTATGATCATGGATTGAGCACCGTTTTTCTCAAAACGTCGGATGATATACCCGCTGCTTTTAAAAAGATTTTCCACATAATCGGTTATCGCAAGGCAGGCTTCCAGGTTGGTTGAGTAAGATGGAATTGAAACCAGATCAGATGTCAATCTGACCAGTTGATCCTGTAATATAGATAGCTCTTTTTCACTATATTTGCGGGGTCTTTGATTTTCGTTGCCGATTATGTGATAGGCGCGTGCTGTTTCATCTTTTGCAAAAAGCGGATGGCCGGATAATTCTGTCGCTGGAATATCAGAAGAAGTTACCTCCTGCGCCGCGGCGATGGACGCAAAACCAAACACCAGAACAGCGAGAAAGGGGTGCCATTGGTTCAGGACATATGAAATGGACTTTACGGACTTGTTAAATATTGTGCGTCTCTTTTTCATGAAGATAATAATTAAAAATAAAACGTATAAATATATTTAAATTATGTCAACGGCTTAGCATATTTCCGCATTTACTATTCTGTTTAACTAAAGCAGATTGGCATTGATTTTTTTGTGTGTTACAAATTTTACGGCCCATAAATGAACAATAAGGAATAAGCTATGTCAGACAATTACAAATTCTCAACCCTGGCGCTTCACGCAGGTCAAAATCCGGACCCGACCACCGGTGCATGTGCGACTCCCATTTACCAAACGACCGCCTATAAATTTAACAATACCGAACATGCCGCAAATTTATTTAATTTAAAAGAATTTGGAAATATCTATAGCCGGATAATGAACCCGACAACGGGTGTACTGGAAGAACGTATGGCAGCTCTGGAAGGAGGGGTAGCAGCCCTTGCTGTTTCCAGTGGTCATGCGGCGCAATTTACCGTTTTTCATATGCTGCTTGAACCCGGTGATGAAATTCTGGCCTCCAACAAGCTTTATGGCGGTTCAATTACACAAATGGGCACCAGTTTTAAAAAGTTTGGATGGAAAACAACATTTGTTGATCCAACCCCGGAAAACTTTAAAGCAGTTCTGAATGATAAGGTAAAGGCAATCTTTGTTGAAAGTCTGGCCAATCCGGGAGGGATTGTCACCGACCTTGCCGGCATTGCCAAAGTTGCAAAAGAAGCGGGAATTGTCTTTGTTGTTGATAACACTCTGGCAACCCCCTATCTGTGCCGGCCGATCGAGCATGGGGCGGATATTGTTGTTCACAGTTTAACAAAATTTCTGGGCGGTCATGGCAATAGTATGGGCGGGGTCATAGTGGATAGCGGTAAATTTGACTGGATGAAAGATGATAAATACCCGACATTGTCGCAACCTTGTACCAGTTATCATGGTATGGTGCTGGGGGATGTCTTTGGCCCGGCCATGGGTAATATTGCCTTTGCCATTGCCTGCCGGGTGCTGTCGCTGCGTGATATAGGGCAGTGTCTGTCACCGCAAAATTCTTTTTATATTTTAAATGGTATCGAAACATTGCCACTTAGAATGCAGCGCCATTGCGATAATGCGCTTGCGGTTGCAAAGTTTTTAAAAACCCATGATAAAATTTCATGGGTTTCTTACGCGGGGCTTAGCGATAATCCATACCACTCACTTCAACAGAAATATATGCCAAAAGGGGCCGGTGCCGTTATGACCGTCGGCTTGAAGGGAGGCTATGATGCCGGTGTAAAAATGGTGGAATCAGTGAAATTGTTTACCCATCTTGCCAATATCGGTGATGCGCGCAGTCTGATTATTCATCCGGCATCAACAACCCATCGTCAGCTTGATGAAGCGGGACAAATTGCCGCCGGTGCGGGACCCGATGTTATCCGCCTTTCAATCGGGATTGAGGATTTGGACGATATCATTGCTGATCTGGATCAGGCAATGAATAGCTGATAGAAATTATCAAATTTTGATAAAGGCCGCATTGTAACTGATGCGGCCTTTGTTTTTATTTGGCCCTTGAGAACCACGCATGAATAAATAGGGCCTGATAAAATAAATGTGGTTTTTCAAAACCGCTCTCCAAGATCATTTGCTCAATGTCATTCTTGGGCATTATGGCAACGTCTGTTCCCCAGCTTTTCGAAATATTTTTGACTTGTTCATCACTAATGCCAGCATATTTCCACATACGGACCCATACTTCATACAGACTTTCATAATCTTTTGAAGATATATCGGCCGAAAGATCGGCATTGATCATATAGCCATTTTTATGGAGCAGGGAAGCTACTACAGAGAAGAATTTTTTTCGGTCAATTGGATTTACCAGAAACTGTGAAACCAGCAGTGCTGTTGCCGCATGAAATGGTTCAGATGCAGGCAGTGTTTCAATATATCCTTCATGGAATGTGCATCGGTGTTCAATGTTGTTTTCCTTTGCACGTATTTTACAGATATCCAGCATGGCAGCAGCCGGTTCAACAAGGGTGAATTTCCAGCCGTGAAAGGCATCGGCCAGATATAAAAGCTCATCGCCTGTACCGACACCAATACAAAGAATGTTGGCATTTTCCGGAAGCTCTCCCAATACTAGGCGTATTGATAAATGCATTGCCTCCTTTAACGGGGCCGTTTTTTCCCACTGCTTGTCATATTTTTTTGCGTGTTCTGTGCCAAAATGAGTTGGTGATTTTTCAGATGTCATGATCTACCCTGTATTTTATTTTGTTATAGTATAACAGTATTGATAATGAATCATACTTAAAGGTCAAGTAGCGGCCAGCAGAAACTTTACCTCAGAAGCAAGCTTTGCTAAATCGTTCATTCTCACGGGCAAACATGGCCCTGATCACATCACCGTCGGACGGTTCAATTGCTAATGTTTCAGGGTCCCATTGATGTCTGGGAGTTGCAAAAAAATCCCCTCCGTAAATATGTATTCCACCTGTGAAGCGTAGCAAAGGATTGGTAACAGAATGAATTGCATCGGCATCCATTGTTGCTACATCACCCTCAAATAGGCAGTTGGCGGCTATTGCTTCTATACCGTTCTCCCCCTGTTGCCATAAAATATTATCTTCACGACCGGTATATATTCCTATCAAGGCCCACATTTCATGATCATGAGGAAGGAGGTTCATTTGTGGTGTCCAGGCCGCTGCAAATATGGTTAATGACGGGGAAGATAGTAGTACATCAAGCCCTGCTTTGGACGGGTCACCAAGTGTATTTAACACAGCCTGATGGTCTGATACAGCGCGGGCCAGGACTTCTCTTACGGCGGATCTGGCGTCAGTTTCCATATGGGCTTTGATACAGTCTTCTACAAAACGGTCTCTGTCAAAAGGTCTTGATTGACCTTTTGCAAGATGCATTCTCATTTTGCTCGGGCTTTGCTGGGCCTTAGAAATTGTAGTTGAGGTTGTCATAGCTGCTGTACTTGCAATTAAAAAATTGCGACGAGATAATTTCCAGGCCACTTTCACTCTCCTTTTTAGGTAAATTGGGTTCAGAGTCTAATTAGTTCCCCTCTATGGTAGGGAGAATTAAGGAGCATTCAAGTCAATAATCTGGACTTAATCAGGCTATAGCAATAAGCTTTACTGATTATTTCATTGATAATCAGGAGGGCTTGCTATGTCTACTTTTGGCCAATTTTGTCCTATTGCACTGGCATCTGAAATACTCACCCAAAAATGGATGCTGCTCATTGTTCGGGAGTTAAATGCCGGAAGCAAAAGATTTAATGATATCCGTCGGGGTGTCCCCAGAATATCTGCGACACTCCTTAAGCAAAGGCTTGATCAACTGGAACTGGCCGGGGCACTGATTAAAAAACCAATGAATAATGGTTCTGGTGATGAATATTTGCTAACCGAAGCAGGTCGGGAACTAAAAACGGTGTTGGGCGCTATTGGTGAATGGGGTCAAAGATGGGCCAGGGATATTTCCCCTGAAGACCTTGACCCCGGCTGGCTTGTTTGGGCAATGCATCGACGCATCGATACAAGCCAGATGCCTGAAGGCAGAACTGTTCTTGAAATAGAATTTACCGATGCGCCAAAATCCCAGCGCTTTTTCTGGCTGGTCTGTCAAAAAGATAATGTTGACGTTTGTATAAAACCCCCAGGTTATGACACAGACCTGTCTGTAAAAACGGATGTCCTGACACTGGCTGAAGTATGGCGAGGAATTCGGGAATTAAAAACAGAACTGTCCAGTGATCGCATAAGACTTGTAGGTGAGAATGACCTTAAGAAGCTTTTTCCAGATTGGCTTCAGTTAAGTATTTTTGCAAAAATTAAAAAAAAGTAGTGAGTATTGAATCATTAGGATTATATGGAAAATATGGCGGATATTTTTTAAATTAAATAAAAGATGCAAGGACCGGATTTTGCGCTAAACTTACTAAAAAATAACAAGAGGGAAAGAAATGTCAGAGGGATCATCAAAAAAACTGCTGGGATTCTGGGATCTGATGGGTATATCACTGGGCCAGATAATCGGAACGGGTGTGGTGGTGCTGACCGGGATCAGTATCAGCATGACTGGTTATGGTGCGCCATGGGCTTTTATATTTGCTCTGGCAATTGTGGCAATCCCGACCATTTGTATTGCCGCCTTGGGGTCAGCTGTGCCCAATACGGGCGGAAATTATACCTATGTGCGTGATTTTTTGGGGCCAAGAACTTCTTTTCTTTATTTATCACTGCTGATTTCGGGTCAGGTTATTCTGGCCAGTTTTGCGATTGGCTTTGCTGAATATGCATCTGAACTTTTTCCTGGTATTAACCTGACCTTTACCGCCGCCTTTATCATGGTGCTTTGTTATCTTGCCAATTTATTCGGGATCAAGACAGCCGCCCGTTTTCAAAGCATTATGGTTCTTGTTCTTGTCGGGTCGCTTATTTTCTATATTCTTTCTGGCTTTGGTCATATTGAAGATTATAGCCATTATGGATCAGGGAATGATGTTTTCCCAAATGGCTTCGGCGGCTTTTTTGCGGCAGCATTCCTGCTTCGTCTCAGCCTGATTGGGTCAGAATTTGTGTCTGAATTTGGCGGCGAAATGGAAAATCCGGGGAAAACAATTCCATTGGTCATGGGGCTTTCACTGCTTCTGGTAGTGATGCTTTATATTGGGATTGCAATTGTCGCGACAGGCGTGCTGCCGCTTGAGGAGGTATTGGGAAAAAATCTGGCGGCAACGGCAGAGGTTGTTTTTTCACCGCCCGTATATATCGCTTTTATCGGCGGAGGTATTATGATTTCTCTTGTTACTTCGCTTAACGCTATTTTTGCCTGGTGTACCCGCGGGCTTTATATGGCGACTGAGGATGGCTGGCTACCCATTAAGCTGGCGGCAAAAAATAAATATGGTACGCCCTATATTTATCTGACTGTCTTTTTTATTGTCGGTATTACGCCGATCCTGACGGGGCTCAGCCTTGAATATGTGTCAATACTTGGCAATGCGGTGGGGGCAATTTTTGGTCTGTTTCCTGTTGTCGCGCTCTTTAATCTGTCCAATAGAAATCCGGAAGCCTATAAAAAAGCCCCTTTCAAATTACCGGTCTGGGCAACCAAGCTATTCCCAATGATTGCTGTTGTGATCTATGGCTACGGCATTTATTCCTCATGGGATTTTATCGGCAATACCGGCTGGTTCATGCTTGCCAGTTATGTTGTTCTGATCATAGGGTATATATCCATCCGACAAAAACATGTCAGGGCCTGTCAGGAAAACTAGACAGCTCCTTTGAGTGCCTTCAGCAATTTGTCAATATCAGCCATATCATTAAAAATCGATGGTGAAATGCGAAAGCGGTCAGGATAAAGTGCTATCTGAATATTGGCAGCATCCATTCTTGGTTTTAATATTTTATCAGCATTTTCAAGAGAGACCACAACCATTGGCCCGTCACTGTCATTAGGGGTGATCACATTATATCCTATTTTTGGTAGTTCCGCTTTTAAATGGTCAGTCATATTTTTTGAATAGGCGTGAATATTTTCAACACCCTTCTCCAATATATAGGTAAGCGATTGTTTCAGGATCGCAACCCCGCTGAAGGAACGGGTGCCTATTGCAAAAAGACCGGAAGCACTATTTGGAAAGCCGTAATTTGCCCTGGCTTCTTCGGCGGCCTTGCCTGCGCTTGGCGTGTTAAGACCGAAATATCCGAAATTGGTGCGGGTAAGACGGCTTTGTGCCGCTTTACTGGCATAAATAAAACCGGTGCCAAAGTCCCCCATCAGCCATTTATAACTTGAACAGGCGGCAAAATCGATGCCGCAGTCCCTTACATCAATGGGCACAGTGCCTGCTGCTTGTACAATATCAGCATAAACAAGCGTTCCATTTTTATGGGCAATTTCACAGACAGCTTTAAGGTCGTGTTTAAATCCTGTTTCCATGGCAACCAGTGACAAGGCGATCAGTTTGGTGTCTGGTCTTAAAGCAGCTTTAATATCATTCAGGTCAATACGATTATTTTTCCCTTCAATGCGGGTGACATCCATACCGTTATGGGACATCCAGTCATACATGATGAGCGAAGGATGAAAATGAAATTCGTCAGTAATGATATGTCCGCCACTCTCAGGAAAGCCAAGTCCACGGGCAACCATCTGCTCCCCGGCGGACGTGCTTTGAACATAGGCCACTTCATCAAAATCCGCGTTTATCAATTTGGCAAAATTTTCAAGTGGAATATTACTGTCATGAAGTCCTTTTGGGGCTTTTGGATTAAGTCTCCGTTTTGCAAGATATGTTTCCGCCTCTGCGCTGGACTTAAAACTGATCGGATGTTGTGATGCATTGTTCAAATAAGTAAACCCCATTTTTTCAAATGATTCTTTATCGGGAAGAGAAGGGGCAGCTGCTGCGATAGGACCGGCCTGGGCCAGGGCTATGCTGGCAATTGGTAAAGCCGTTGTTGTTTTAATCAGGCCTCGGCGGGTAATCTTCATTTAAGTCTCCTAAAACGAGAATAGTGATATAAAAATCACCATAACCAATTAATTTTAAATTGTCACACGACTTGATGATTTCTGTCTGGACATTGTGAAACTATTTCTACAGGATGGCGCGGTAATTAAGAATGCAGAGGGGAAATTTATGCATCTGTTAGACAGTCCGATAAGATCTGAAGAACTGCTTGTAAAAACGTTCGGGATAAAGCACCGCTTTTATGCTTCTTCATCAGAACCGCTTTCCCATAAGGAACTGATTGAACTTGCTGAGAAAAATGGGGATCAGGACCTTATTGACCTTTATAATGATCATTCCCTTGGCTATGCGGAAAATAGCGGCAGCCTAGATCTGCGGACAGAACTGGCAACCCTATATGGCCCCGAAATTGACGCGGATAATATTGTCGTATTTCCGGGTGCCCAGACAGGAATGACTTTGACCACATTATCGCTTCTTCGCCCGAGGGATCATTCTATCGTCATAACGCCAAGTTATCAGTCCCTTGAGGAAGGCATTAAAATTGCCGGAAGCGATTTTACGCGAGTGACACTGAGCCCGGAAAATAACTGGCAGATTGATGTAGCCGCCATTGAAGCGGCCATTCGTGGAAATACAAAATATATAGTGTTCAATGATCCGCATAACCCGTCAGGGTCACTGATGAGTGCACAAACCAAAAAAAAGCTGGTTGAGCTGGCTGAGCGGCATAACATTCTGCTTTTTTCTGATGAAGTATACCGGCTGCTTGAGCTTGATCCCGCTATGCGGTCTGCGTCAGTTGCTGAACTGTCGGAAAATGGCATTGCCCTAGGCACAATGGCCAAACCTTTTGGCGCCGGTGGTACCTGTATCGGCTGGGTTGCCTGTCAGGATATGGACATCATTGAAAAACTGCGTAAGGCGCAGCATATTTTCGCAGTTTGTTTTGCCCGTGCCGGTGAAATACAGGCAATGATGGTTCTTCGCGTGCGCGAAAAGATCGTTGAAAAGAATATGAATATTATCAAAGAAAACCTTGTTCTGCTGGAAGATTTTTTCAAAGAAAATTCAGATCTTTTTGAATGGATGCCGCCCCAGGCCGGCGGCACAGGTTTTGTCAAATTCAAAGGGCCCCTTACGTCCGATCAATTGGCCAATGAATTACTTGAACAAGGGATATTGGTCTTCCCATCGTCCATATTTGATTGCGATGATGATCTTAAACAATATTTCCGGATCGGGTTCAGCCGTCGTACCATGCCCGCAGCATTGGAAGCATTTAAGGAATTCGTTGATGAAAGACGGGAAATTTGGGGATTTCCCCGTACATAAATCTAAAAATTATATAATGAAGCGTTAAATAAAAAAATATGCAAGATCAGGTTCCCAATTTTAGTGAAGAGAAAATCGCCCGGATTGCCAAAGAGCTTTATGGTTTGGAAGGGGAAATTAAATCGCTTGTTTCCTTTGAGGATCAGAATGCCCGGATTAAAACAACACATGGCTGTTATGTCCTTAAAATTGCAAATAAAAGATGGAGCAGGGATTTTCTGCAGATGCAGACGGATGTTCTGGATCATTTGAAAACGGTAGCGCCTGACCTGACTTTTCCGGAGGCAGTTAAAACCTTAAAAGGCGACACCATAACCTTTATCAATGGTTTTGCGGTTCGGCTTCTGACTTATCTCGAAGGCAATATTCTGGCAAATATGGAAAGAAGCCCGGAACTTTATAAGGATATAGGACGTTTTCTGGGCCAGTTTTCAAATGCGATGGTGAGCTTCCCATATGACGGCACCGATGGATCGGATAAATACTGGAAGCTGGATAATGTCATTGACTGCAAAAAATATTTGCCGGAAGTTGATGATCTTGATGCCCGTAACCGGATTGAACGACTTTATACCCATTATGAAAAAAATATTTTGCCGCTACTGCCTGAACTTCGCAAAGCGGTTATCCACAGTGATGCCAACGAACAAAATTTTCTGATTAATCCGGAAAGGCCAGAAAAAATAGCCGGGCTTATTGATTTTGGTGAAATGCAGTATGCCAGTCAGGTCAATGAACTCGCCATTACTCTTGCCTACAGTCTTTTAAACGAAGATGATAGTGACATGGCGGCGGGTAAAATTATTGAAGGATATACCAGTGAGTTTCCGCTTAAACCATTGGAGCAGGAGATTTTATATGATCTGATGGCCATGCGCCTTGTAACCAATATTACTATGACGTCCCACAGCGCAAAAATGTTTCCTGATAATGACTATATTCTAATTTCACAAAAACCAGCCAGAGTGCTTTTGAAAAAACTGGAAGACGAAAACTATATATTAAGATAGCATTGAACAATGACATACAGAGAACCATGGTCAAAAAAGCATAAAAGTGTTACGGCAAATACACCGTTTAATCTTTCCAATTCCTTTGCTGAACCACTAACCAGTGATGAGCTGATCAGACTATCACTGGAGCGGGGCGATGATGAGATAGTTGAGCAATATAAGAACCATATCCTGACCTATACCCCCAATGGCGGCAGCCTTGATCTGAGAGAGGAAATCGCGGGACTATATGGCCCGGATATTGGTCCGGAAAATATTGTTGTTTTTCCAGGGGCACAGGTGGCACTCCAGACGGCCGCCAATGCCATTGTCGATGAAAGCTGTCATTCAATCGTTTTTACCCCAGCATATCAGTCCGTACAGCAAGCGCCCCTTCATGCGGGAAGTGAAATCACAAAAATCAGACTTGATCCAGAAAGTGGATGGCAGGTTGACCCGGATCAGGTTGAAGCAGCAATAAAACCGAATAGCAGATATATGGTTATCAACGAACCTTATAATCCTGCCGGAACTTTGATGAGCCGCGAGACCCAGTCGCGACTAAAGGATATTGCAGGAAAGAACGGCATTTATATATTGTCGGATGAAGTTTACAGATTGCTGGAGCATGATGAAAAAGACAGACTGCCTGCCATGGCTGATTTTTATGATAAGGGCATAAGCGCGGTTACACTTTCAAAGCCGTGGGGTGGATGCGGCATTACCATAGGCTGGCTGGCGATGCAGGATATGAATTTAAGGCAAAAAATCATTGATACAATGTATTTTGCCACGGCCTGCCCAAGTCGCGCCAGTGAAATTCAAGCGATAATGACACTTCGTGCAAGTGATTATATACTTGAGCGGAATTTAAAAATTATCAGACAGAATGTTGTTCTTCTGGATCAGTTTGTTGAAAAATATAGTGAGTTTTTTGAATGGGTGAGACCGGTAGCCGGGGCCATTGCCTATATGAAATTCAAAGGTCCTTTTAGTTCCAATGAGCTTGGGGAACAATTGGCGGAACATGGAATATCAATTAAGCCGGCTTATGTCTTTTCAGATGAAAATCTTTATAGTGACTATTTTCGAATTGGTTATGGCGAAGCTATTATGCCGAAAGCGCTTGATGCCCTCATTCGATTTGTCGAAGCTCATCAGGAAGTTTGGCGCAGCCAGCTTTCATAAATTATCCAGCCTTTTTTATTTCATCTAATAATCATGTATGTTATGTAGCGTTTGTTATTGATAATCGCTTCGATGAATGTGAGGGTACCGGATGTCAGATGAAGTTATTGCAATTGCCAGTGATCATGGCGGTTATGATTTAAAAGAAATTCTGAAAACCGAATTGGAGCACCTGGGTTATGGGATTCTTGATCTAGGCTGTTATAATAATGACTCGGTGGATTACCCTGATTATGCAGATAAAATGGCGGCAGCACTCCTTAATAAATCAGCGGAACGTGGTGTCCTTATTTGCGGTTCCGGTATCGGTATAAGCATAGCGGCAAACCGTCATAGGCATGTGCGCGCAGCTCTCGTTCATGACGGTTTGACCGCGCAACTTTCCAGACACCATAATAATGCCAATGTCATCGTCCTGGGCGGGCGGACAACAGGTGTTGATGTGGCAAAAGACTGTCTTAAAATTTTTCTTGAAACTGATTTTGATGGTGGACGCCATCAACGTCGAATTGAACTTATGTCCTAATTTTTTTATTATTAAAGGCTTTTACAAATGTCATCATATTTAGATTCATTTTTTAATGCACCCTTAAGCGAAGCAGACCCTGAAATTCTGGAAAGTATTGATCTGGAAATGGGGCGCCAGCAAAGCCATATTGAGCTGATTGCCTCTGAAAATATTGTTAGCCGCGCGGTAATGGAAGCGCAAGGCTCAATCATGACCAATAAATATGCGGAAGGATATCCCGGTCGTCGTTATTATGGTGGGTGTGAGTATGTTGATATTGCCGAAAATCTGGCGATTGAACGGGCCAAAAAACTTTTTAATTGTGAATTTGCCAATGTTCAGCCGCACTCCGGTGCCCAGGCCAACGGCGCCGTAATGATGGCTCTTGCCAAGCCAGGGGACACTATTCTTGGTATGTCGCTTGATGCCGGTGGACACTTGACCCATGGTGCGCCACCTGCGCAATCAGGAAAATGGTTTAATGCCATTCAGTATGGCGTGCGACGAGACAATCATCTGATGGATTTGGATCAGATTGAAAGTCTGGCAAAAGAACATCATCCAAAAATCATCATAGCTGGCGGGTCTGCCTACCCACGGGAAATTGATTTTAAAAAAATGCGCGAAATTGCTGACAGTGTCGGTGCTTACTTAATGGTTGATATGGCTCATTTCGCTGGCTTGGTGGCGGGTGGTGTTCATCCGAGCCCGCTTGAGCATGCTCATGTTGTGACAACTACAACCCATAAAACTCTGCGCGGTCCGCGCGGTGGAATGATCCTGACTAATGATCTGGAGCTTGGTAAAAAAATCAACAGCGCGGTTTTCCCTGGTCTACAGGGTGGCCCGCTTATGCATGTTATTGCGGCAAAAGCAGTGGCTTTTGGTGAGGCGCTGACGCCGGAATTCAAACAATATGCTGCACAAGTAAAATCAAATGCCCACGCATTGGCAGCCAAGCTAAAAGCAGGCGGCTGCGATATTGTGTCCGGCGGGACGGACACACATGTAATACTGGTTGATCTTCGTCCGAAAGGACTGACAGGACGTGATGCAGATAATTCACTGGGACGCGCCAATATTACCTGTAACAAAAATGGTGTGCCGTTTGACCCGGAAAAACCCATGATTACTTCCGGTATTCGTGTTGGAACGCCTGCTGGCACAACACGGGGATTTAAAGAAGCAGAATTTGAACTGGTTGGGGATTATATTCTTGAAATTCTTGACGGGCTTGCAAAAAATCCAGAAGATAACAGCGCTGCAGAAGCAGTGGTGAGGGAAAAAGTAATCGCACTTTGTGACAAATTCCCGATATATTAATTTTTTAGAGGAAATGAAATGCGGTGCCCATTTTGCGGAAATGAAGATACCCAGGTAAAGGATAGTCGACCGACCGAGGATAATTCTGCGATCAGGCGCCGCCGTTCCTGTGGCGGTTGTGGGGCGCGCTTTACAACGTTCGAACGCGTTCAGCTTAGGGAACTGACCGTGCTTAAAACATCAGGTAAAAAGGTGCCATTTGATCGTTCTAAACTTGAGCGGTCAGTGGATATGGCGATCAGGAAACGACCAGTTGCGGAAGAGCAGGTCGAAAGAATGGTTAGTGGCGTTGTTCGCCAGTTGGAAAGCATGGGAGAAAGTGAAATTCCCTCAACAACCATAGGGAAATTAATCATGGAAGGACTGAAGCAGCTGGATACGGTTGCCTATGTCCGGTTTGCATCGGTGTATAAAAATTTCCGGGAAGCCAGTGATTTTGAACATTTCGTCAGCGAGATTGCTGATCATGAAGAAAGCTGAATATTTTTCAGAACAGGACAAGGTGTATATGAAGATAGCGCTTGATCTTTCAAGGCGCGGTCTTGGCACTGTTTTTCCAAATCCTTCAGTCGGTTGTGTCCTCGTCAGAGATGGTCATATAATCGGTCGCGGCTGGACAGGAGCAGGCGGTCGGCCACATGCTGAACAAAACGCACTTCAATTTGCAGGAAATGCAGAAAAATCAACAGCTTATGTCACACTTGAGCCCTGTTCTCATCATGGAAAAACCCCGCCTTGCGCACAATCACTAATTAATGCCGGGATTGCAAAAGTCATTATCGCCACTGGTGATCCGGATCCCCGGGTAAGCGGCAATGGGATCAGAATGCTTAAAAAAGCTGGAGTTGAAGTACAATTTGGTCTTTTGCAGGAAGAAGCGAATTATATCAATCAGGGATTTTTTCAGAAAATTAAAGAAAACAGGCCACTGATTACTGTAAAAATAGCCAGCACAAAAGACGGTAAAATTGCCAAAACTGAAGGTGAGCAATATTGGGTGACCGGACCTTTGTCACGCAAACGCGGGCATCTTTATCGAGCCACTCATGATGCTATTATGGTCGGAATTGGTACTGTAATAAGTGACGACCCCATGCTGGATTGCCGAATTAAAGGGCTTGAATATCGCTCACCAATTCGGGTGGTACTTGATAGCCATTTAAGGATAAAGCCAAATTGTAAACTTTGTAGCTCAGCGAAGGAAATTCCACTCTTGATCATGACCACCGTATCAGATTTAAAAAAATATGCAGAACTGGAAAAACTGGGCGCTAAAATTTTCTGCATCGAAAAGGATGAAAAGGGGCGGGTTAATATAGGTCAGGTAATGAAAGTGCTAAGTGGTGAAGGAATTACAAGAATATTGTCAGAAGGGGGAGGTAAACTTAACGCTTCCCTGATCAAGGCAAGTCTGGTAGACCGTCTGCTATGGTTTAAATCGAAAGATTCTATTGGTGAAACCGGCGTTGATGCGTTATATGATATTCCCATAGAAAATCTTGGAAAATACCTTAATTTATCGCTTGTGGATGAAGGTGAGACCCCTCCCGATCACTGGCAGGAATTTGGGATAAAACGTTAGGTAAGAAATGTTTACTGGAATAATTACCGATATTGGCAAAGTGACCGGGATTAAGAAAAGCGGCGATACCCGAATTGCAATCAGCACGGCTTATGATACGTCCACTATAGAGTTTGGTGCATCTATAGCCTGTTCGGGCGTTTGCCTGACAGTAGTTGATAAAGGGGATGACTGGTTCAGTGTCGATGTTTCAAATGAAACGCTTTCCTGTACCACCCTTGGTGATTGGACCAAAGGAAGCCGTGTCAATCTTGAACGGGCCCTGAAGGTTGGTGAAGAACTAGGTGGCCATCTTGTTACAGGACATGTTGATTGTGTTGGAGAAGTTGTAGCAATTGAACAGGAAGGAGATAGTAAGAAATTTACATTCAGTCTTCCACATAAGTTGAAGAATTTTGTCGCGGAAAAAGGATCTGTGACAATCAATGGCGCCTCACTGACAGTAAATAAAGTTACAGATGAAGCCAAACATACTTTATTTTGCATCAATATCATTCCCCATACTCAGGAAAAAACCACATTTTCAGAAATAAAACCTGGCGACCGGGTTAATATCGAGATTGATATTCTGGCACGATATGTGGCAAGAATGCGCGATTTATAAATTATCAGAAATAAAAATAAGAAGATTTAGAGAATAATATGCCTAAAAATTTCCTATCCCCCATTGAAGATGTTCTTGAAGATGCAAAAAACGGGCGGATGTTCATCCTTGTTGATGATGAGGACCGTGAAAATGAAGGGGATTTGATCATCCCTGCACAAATGGCAACGCCTGATGCCATCAATTTTATGGCCACTCACGGTCGGGGTCTGGTTTGCCTGGCGCTGACGGCACGAAGAGCAGAAGATCTGGGTCTTTCTATGATGTCACAGAAAAATGCCACAAGACATCAGACAGCCTTTACAACTTCAATTGAAGCTGCGGAAGGAGTGACAACCGGCATATCAGCTGCTGACCGTGCACATACTATATCTGTGGCCATTGACCCGACAAAAGGCAAAGATGATATTGTGACACCCGGGCATGTTTTTCCGATTGTTGCCAAGAGGGGTGGTGTACTCGTTCGTGCCGGTCATACGGAAGCGGCCGTTGATGTGGCCCGTCTTGCCGGCCTTATTCCAGCGGGTGTTATCTGTGAAATTATGAAAGATGATGGCACTATGGCGCGCCTTCCTGATTTGATAGAATTTGCCAGAAAGCATAATCTGAAAGTGGCAACCATTGCGGATCTGATTGCCTACAGACGTCGCAATGATAATCTGGTTCAGTGTATTGACACCACCAAGGTTGATAGTGAATTTGGGGGCAAGTTTTTAATGAAAGCCTATCTTGCCAAGGACGATGGCATTCAGCATTTTGCCCTTGTAAAGGGTAATCCGAAGTCGGCCAATAAAGTGCTTGTTCGCATGCATTCTTTTAATATCTTTGAAGATTTACTGGGTCAAAAGGGACCGAGAAGAAGCCAGTTTAACCGGGCCATGGAAGAACTTGGTAAAGAAGAGTGTGGTGTCTTGGTATTCATTCGTGAAAACCGGAAGACATATATTACCGACCAGATTGAAAAGAAAGATCAAAAAGTGAAGAAACAATCGCCTAATATCAAAAATTATGGCATTGGCGCCCAAATTCTTCTCGATCTGGGCGTAAAAGACTTTGTTTTGCTTTCTGACAGTGAACAGAATGTAATTGGTATTGAAGGGTATGGGTTAAATATTATCGGTCATCAAAGATTTGATGAAACTCTCGACCTTCAGATTGTAAAGAAAAAAGGATAAAAGTATGAAGCTGCTGATTGTCGAAGCCAGGTTTTACGAGGATATTGCCGATGAACTTGTAAAAGGCGCAATTCAGGTGCTTGAGGAAATCGGCGCAGAATATGACCGTATATCTGTGCCGGGAGCATTTGAAATTCCGGCAGCTATAAGGTTCGCCGCCGATGGCCATGACGATTATGATGGTTATGTCGCCCTTGGGTGCGTCATTCGCGGTGAAACGACACACTATGATTATGTCTGTGAAGAAAGCGCCAGAGCATTACAGGATCTGGCAGTCAGGGACAGACTGGCCATCGGTTATGGAATATTAACAGTAGAAAACAGGGAGCAGGCCTGGGCTAGATGTTCAGTTGAGAAACATAACAAGGGCGCGGCAGTAACACATGCGGCTATAAGGATGATTGAGCTTAAAAAACAATACGGATTAATACGCTAATGGCGACAGAAAAGTCAGGAAAAGGCGGAGCACGAAGCTCGGCCCGTCTAGCTGCCGTTCAGGCGTTATATCAGATAGAAGCAAGCGGTTCTCCCAGCAGGATTGTTATTAAGGAATTTGTTGATCATCGTCTTGGGGAACTCATTGATGATGAGCAGTTTGCCAAAGCAGATAAAGCATTTTTTATAGACCTTGTTTCCGGTGTTGATGGCCGATCAATTGAAATCGATGACTTGATTACTTCGAATCTAACGGACAGCTGGAGCCTTGACCGTATTGAATCTGTGGCGCGTGCTGTTTTAAGATCAGGTGTTTATGAAATTCTGGCTAGACCGGATGTGCCGACAAATGTGATAATCAATGAATATGTTGATGTTACTAAAGCGTTTTTTGATAATTCTACACCGGCATTTGTGAACGGAATACTTGATAAAATTGCAAAACTGACGAGAGAATAGACACTGTCAAAATCAGAATTTGACCTCATAGAAAAATATTTTGCTCCTTTAAGTACAACTGGAGCTCCTGCATTCTCATTAACAAATGATGCTGCAATATACTCTTCAGAACCGAACAAAAATTTGATTTTTACTAAGGATATGTTGGTTGGTGGCATACATTTTTTCGAAAATGATGATCCCTATCTTATAGCAAAAAAAGCTTTGAGGGTTAATCTGTCCGATTTAGCTTCAATGGGTGCAGAGCCTCTCGGTTATTTGCTAGGGATTGCTTTGCCTAACAAAAATTTTGACCCTGATAAATGGCTTTCTCCATTTGTCGATGGGCTTAAGGATGATCAGGAAAGATATCAACTGAAACTTTGGGGCGGAGACACAGTGTCTACAACGGGACCAGTTACAGTTTCAGTCACGGCCATTGGGCAAACAGAAAACACAGTATGTCTTTCCAGATCAGGAGCAAAAATTGGCGATAATATATATGTTTCAGGAACTTTGGGAGATGCGGCTGCTGGTTTAGTCGTTCTAAGGGAAAAAATGGATCAGGAAAAGTTTGAGTATCTTATTAAGCGATATCATTTGCCTGAGCCTAGGATCAAGCTAGGTAGGGCTTTGTTGGAAATAGCAACGTCAATGTTGGATATATCGGATGGTCTTTTGGGGGATATTTCGCATATTTGCCGTCATTCAAATATTGGTGCTGAGATAGAATCAAAAAAAATTCCTGTTTCATCGGCACTCGGTAATCTTTTGGCAACCAAAGCAGATTATAGTTCACTTACCTGGAGCGGGGGTGATGATTACGAATTATTATTCACCACTTCACCAAGTAATGACCATGTAATAAAGAAACTATCAGGACAGTTAGGAATAAAGCTGACTAAAATAGGTAAAATTACTGAAGGTCATAAAGTGACGATATTGGATGGCGAAGGCGTTGAAATTAAATTTAATAAACGGGGCTTTAGTCATTTCTAAAACCGGGAATAAAGAATGGCTAATGAAGAAGAACAGCAAAATAACGAACAGAATAATCCTAAAAGCGGTAACAAAAAATTACTTTTAATTGGCCTGATCGCAGGCTTGATTGTCGGTGGCGGCGGCGCTGCAGGTTTTTTTATTATGCAATCCCATGAAGCCTTAGAAGAAGTTCAAGAAGAAAAAATTGTCGGGGAAAAAGAACCGGAGCTTCCAGATTATCAATATGCCAGAATGGAGAGACTTCAATTACCTTTATTTTATGAAGGCAAAATTTTAAATTATGCCCTTATGGATGTGTCAATTGAAGTTATTGGCAATAAAGACAAAATGCTTGTTGTGAAAAATATTATTATCATCCGGGATGCACTATTGCGTTTTTACAGCGTAAATCCTGTTGGCCGTGATGATAATCCACGAATTGTTAATTTTGATAAGTTATCAGAAAAAATAAAAAGTCTGGTAGACGAAGAATTAAAAAAGGAAATTGTATCCCGTGTTGTAATTACACAAAGCAGAAATATTTAATTTCCAGCCTGTGGTCCTCCTGTCGCCGAACCAAAACGACCAATATTTCCAAATAATTCAGCAAAAAAATTAACATCCCTGCCGTGAGTTACAGTTTTTTTGGAAACCGGGTCAATGACTTTATTGTCTGCAACTGTGTAACGTCTAATATCTGAAACATAATTTTCGTCATCAAAAGTAATTGCTAAAATATTCATTTCAACTACCTTTTCTTTGAAAAAGGCCAAGCGTTCCGTTCTTTTATTATAATAATACCAGTTATTATCATCAAACGTGGCTTTCATGGTGGGATCCCCCAACATAGCCACAACAGATTGTTTGGTATCAATATCTTCCCTGATTGCGTCTACCTTTTCAGGATCGGGAATATAACCGTGATAAGCTTTGATTGTAGAGCATCCTGTAAGAAAGGTGACCAAGAAAGAGGCAAATATTAATTTGGTAAAATGTTTTTTCATATTGATCACAGGCTAATTTTTTAGCTATCTCATTCTGGAATTCATTGCAGTTTAAGTAACTGCATGTTAATCCACATTCAAAAATTCAAAACAACATTTAAGTTGAATTCTAATTCTGGCAACAAAATGGCATTTGCAAGATGGCTAGTCAATAATTTAGTATATGATTTTTAGAATAATTGAATTAGTACCGCTGTTTTTTTGTTTTTATTTCAAATTTAAGAAAGTAAAATTTTATGTTTGGTTTTTTGTTTAAAGAAAAAAGACTGAATGATAGCGGTCAGTTCCTGTTTCTATCTATCATTGAACAGTCGCGACTCCCTTTTTTTTATACCGATATGGAAATTGCAGACAGTATAGATGGCAGATTTGATGTATTGGTATTACATATGGCTATAGTTCTCGATGAATTGGATAAATATAGTGAAGAAGTTCCAGAAGTAATGAAACTTAGACGAATTCTGCAGGAAATTATGTTTGATAATCTCGATCTTACATTGCGCGAAATTGGCGTCGGGGATTTAGGAGTTGGCAAAAAAATAAAGATTATGGCCGAAGCGTTTTATGGAAGGGTAAAGACATATCAGGAATTATTTTCATCTGAGAATGTAGAAGAAATGTCTGAGGCCATTAAAAGAAATGTTTATCGGGGCTGTGATGTTGATAAAAAGATATTAAAATATTTATCTACCTATATCTTTAAAATCCGGCGTGATGTTTCTGATCAGCCAATAAAGGAAATCATGAAAGGTAATATTTCTTTTCTAAAACCTTTGGAGATCAAAAATGACTGATGCAAGAATTGAAAATGAATTCAGCAGGATTTTTAACCTGGATCTGATTAAAAAGAATGGCAGTGAAGTTGAATATAAGGCTACTGATGAAGAATGTAAAAACTTGGCAATAAGATTTTCCATTCCCAAAGTTGTTAGTTTGAGCGCGAGATGTATTTTAAAGAAATTGGAAGATAAATTGTTTGGTGATTACAGCTTGTTTGTAGAAATGGAAGCTGAAGTTATTCAGCAGTGTGTATTAACCCTTGATGATGTTAGCGAATCAATTAAAGAGAATTTTTCAATTATATTTAAAAGAATTTCGCTTTCTGAAGAAGCAGAAGGCCTATCAAAGGAAATTGATTTTGATGCAGATGAAGAAGATATAGTCATAATCCATGATAAAGAAGTTGATATCGGTGAATATATAGCCGAGTATTTATCACTCGCTATGAACCCGTATCCAAGGCGCGAAGATATTGATAGAGATAAGTTGGGCTATGCGCTGGTAACAGAAGATCATTTAAATTCAATCCCTGAAAAGAAAAATCCGTTTGAAGTTTTGAAAGACCTTAAACATAAAACTTGAAGATAAAGTTTATTACTATATTTTAAACAGATATCATGATGAACCTGTTGTTAACGGTTCTGATATAAAATGGTTTAAGATATTAATAAAAAGATTATAGAATAAGGGTATGCTTTGACGCGTGAACTTATAATTTCATTAGATGCAATGGGTGGTGATCACGCTCCCGATATTGTTATTGAGGGGGCAAGTATTGCTCGTGAAAGAGTGCCATATGTACGGTTTCTGATTTTTGGTGACGAAACAAAAATTGTTCCTTTGCTTACCCGTTATCCAATTTTAAAGGGATGTTGCGAGGTACATCATACGGATAAAGTAATTTCAGCGGATGAAAAACCAAGTCAGGCGCTTCGGCGTGGCCGTGACAGCAGTATGGGGCAGACAATTCAGTCCGTAAAAGACGGGAAAGCTCAGGCAGCAGTTCTTGCGGGTAATACAGGGGCCCAAATGGCGCTTGCCAAATTTATTTTAAGAACCATGCCTGGGATTGATCGCCCCGCGCTTGCAACACTCATTCCTACAAATCGCGGTGAAAGCGTAATGCTGGACTTAGGTGCGAATGTGGAATGTGATGAAAATAATCTTGTTCAGTTTGCAATTATGGGGGCAGCTTTTGCAAGAACCGTTCTTGGTGTCTCCAAGCCAACTGTTGCCATTCTTAATGTTGGTGTTGAGGAACTAAAAGGTAGTGATGCCATCAAGAATGCTGATCGTATATTACGAGAAGCAAATATTCCAATGGATTATAAAGGCTTCACAGAAGGGCACGGACTAGGCGGTGGCGTAGTAGACGTTGTCGTTACAGATGGTTTTACAGGAAATATCGCCCTTAAAACGGCTGAAGGTACAGCAAAAATGATTGCAAACCTTTTAAAAAGATCTTTAAACGAGTCTCTTTTTTCTAAGATAGGTGCACTGTTTGCCAGTTCGTCTTTAATGTCGCTCAGAAATCATCTTGATCCTAATAATCATAATGGTGCCGTATTTATGGGGCTTAATGGACTTGTGATCAAAAGCCATGGTGGTGCGTCTGCAAAAGGATTTGCCAGTGCGATCGGCGTAGCTATAGATATGGCAGAAAATGATCTAGCGGGTAAAATTACCCGGGATTTGAAGAATTTCAACAGTACTGTTGCAGAACAGGATGAAAATCAGATGGCCGAGAACGATGACACTATTGTCGAAATGAACATCAAGGAACATAAATAATGGGCGTAATACGTTCAGTCGTTTCCGGTACAGGGTCATACCTTCCTGAGAAAATACTTACTAACAAAGAGCTGGAAAAAAAAGTCGATACATCCGATGAGTGGATTATCGAAAGAACAGGAATTAAGCAACGACATATAGCATCTGGATCAGAGGTCACATCGGACCTCGCCGTTAAGGCAGCAATTAAAGCTCTGGAAAGTGCAAATCTAAAAGCAACGGATATTGATCTTATTATTGTTGCCACTTCGACTGCGGATCAGACATTTCCATCTACTGCGACAACAGTTCAATATAAACTTGGAAATACGAGTGGTGCTGCATTCGATGTACAAGCGGTTTGCTCTGGTTTTATATACGCTCTGACGGTTGCTGATAATTTTATCAAGGCAGGTCAATCGAAACATGCGCTCGTAATTGGTGCTGAAACTTTTTCCCGAATTCTTGACTGGGAAGACCGCACAACCTGTGTTCTTTTTGGTGATGGTGCAGGTGCAGTTATTCTTTCTGCTCATAATGGCGCTGGAGATAACAAGGACCGGGGCATTTTGGCATCGCGAATTCATTCTGATGGCACATATAACGATCTTCTTTATGTTGATGGCGGGGTGTCATCTACAGGTACAGTTGGTTATTTGCGGATGAAAGGAAAAGAAGTTTTCCGCCATGCTGTCGTGAAACTGGCGGGTGTTATTGGTGAAGTGCTTGAAGATAGCAATATGACCCCTGACAATATTGACTGGATTGTCCCGCATCAGGCCAATAAAAGAATTCTCGACGGAACAGCAAGAAAGTTGCAGGTTGACCCTGATAAAGTAATTGTGACAGTAGATAAGCATGCCAACACATCGGCTGCATCCATTCCACTGGCACTGGATGAAGCTGTCAGGGATGGGCGAATCACTATAGGTCAAGTGGTGATTTTAGAAGCCATGGGAGGCGGATTCACCTGGGGTGCTTGTCTACTGAGGTGGTAATATTTGCATTTAGTGTGATATTTTTATCTTTTTTCCCGATTTGGCACATAATCTAGACTATTAGGAACTATACGCATCCCTTTGATATTGACCGAATAATCCTGCTACAGTAGGCTAGGGAAAAAATAAGAGGTAGGAACATGAGTGGAAAAACAGTAACAAGGGCTGATTTAATTGAAGCCGTTTATCAGGAAGTGGGATTATCCAGAAATGAGTCTGCTGACCTTGTGGAAACAGTGCTTGATGAAATTGCCGCTAATCTGACCAACGGTGACAATGTTAAAATTTCTTCATTCGGCAGTTTTATAGTTCGTGATAAAGGGGGCCGTGTTGGACGCAATCCGAAAACGGGCGAAGAAGTTCCAATTGAGCCTAGAAGAGTGCTGGTATTCAGACCTTCACAGGTTTTGAAAGACAGAGTCAGCAAATCGTAAAAAAATAGAAGTAAGCAGGCTGTAAATATGTTGTTTGACAAAGCAACTGTGCGGCTGCACAGAAAGATATTGAGCTAAATGTCAGCCTCTAAACAAGCCAAATCTCCAAATGCTTTCAGAACGATCAGTGAAGTTGCTGACAGTATTGGCATTCCGCAGCATGTACTTCGTTTCTGGGAAAGTAAATTCAGCCAGATCAAGCCTATGAAACGTGGGGGAGGTCGCCGCTACTATCGTCCTGAAGATGTTGAGGTTATTGATGCCATAAGAAGGCTGCTGCATGATGACGGCTACACTATTAAAGGCGCACAGAAACTTCTGCGTGAACATGGTGTTAAAGCTGTTGTTCAGCAAAATTTTGTACTCAGCCCCGAGGGCGATGAAAAGCAAGATGAGCTTCCTGTAATAGCCAACACGGACGATGTTTCATTAACGTCAATCAGAGACAAGCTTGAAGAGGTCAGTGAAAATCTGAAGTCTGCTCTCAAATCATAATTATAGCAATGATTTGCATCAATGCTTAACCAGATCATCCCAGTTCAGTGGCTTGATGTGGTGTGGGGCATCATCATAGCGACCAATGGTATTGCCGGAAATGAAATTCAGCTCTGTTTCCTTCATAACCATAAGTTCTTCAAAATTATCAATGCCATCCAGAGATAGATTTATATTTTCTCTGGCACACTCAAGAGCAAGTTTCTGGATTTTATTCAGATATGTGTCCGATGTCCTCTCTCTTTCAGTAATATTCAGACATATTCCTTTAATCCCGCAGGCCTTATAATAGCCGATATCAGAGGGGATTTTATCGCATACGATAGTAACATCGCGACAGAATGTAAGCAGGCTTGTAATAATTTCATGCATTCTTGCTTCCGGAAAACCGTCTGGAAAGCCGGCCAAAGAAAAGGTTATATATTTCCTCAATGGTATGGGGATTGACTGACAATGAAAAAGAAAATTATGCAACCTTGTTAAATTGAATAAGGTTTTATAATTCAAGGGAATAGAAAACATTGCCCTGAAATTATTTTTGAAAAAATCCTGCATCATCGTAATAATTTCATCAAGCATGAACTGATCAAGTTCTATCATGGATGCAAGGCAAAACGGATTTCTCAAGGCGTTATGGCCAATAGGACCAGTGACCTGATCATTAAGATCCTGCTTCCCGGTTTTTCTGATACTCACCATAAATGTGGAAACGACATTATTCTTTTTATCCCATATCGGCTTATAAATAAGTTCATAAGGGCGTTTCTTTTTAGATTTAATCGGGGAAGCAAAAGCTTCCAGCTTAGGAGTGACATCAGTAGACATCCGCTGCCGTTCTTCCAATAGTTCATTTTCTGTTTTACTGGAATAGGCAACATCCTTGAACAAAAGCTTTCCGTTTCGGCGGCCGATTGCAAGCCTTAAAATGATATTATGATCATAGGATTTACCAAGATATTTAATGGTAATCTGTTTCAGGATATCGCCGCAAATCTGTTTTGCATCCGGTTTTGAATGATCTGTAAAAACAACCAGATGATCGATTTCTGACCTTGAGCAGAAAATATCATCATCACTGATATTATTTTTTATTTTAGTTGATAACAGGGAGATAATCTCTTCGCGATGATTGATCCATCTTGAGCCGAGTTCATCATGGATAAACTGCAGGCTTATCAGATAAACCTGTCCCGACTGGTAAAGGTCGCTGACGGCAATAAGTTTTTCAAAATTCTGAATATCAAAAGTAGGCGTAAAATGTTTCTTCCGGGTTACGGCGGAAAACACATTCGTGAATTTGCCAGAAAAAAAATCGAGTATGCCTTTCATGTCCTTTGATATTCCTGATCATAATAACAGAACCGACGGGCAGAACCCTTTTATCGGTCCATTTCTGATCATAAATATAGCTGATATGCTCTTAAAAGAGCTTTAAAATTTAGATAAAATTTTTATGAAATAACGGCATTAATATTAGTGATTATCGCCCTCGATCAGGCGATTAATGACCACATCCGAATAATCAAGCAGTCTGCCAAAGGCGGTGGCAATTTCGCGTCTTGCCGCTTTGTCATATTTATTTTGGGCTATCAATTCTGCCTTTTTCTTTTTTAAAGCCTGATATTTTTCAAGCGTATCGCCCTTATAAATTAAGAATAGCGTTTTTCCTTCTGTTCTCGCCGGGTCAAAAAGGTCGGTTACCAGAAAATCATTTTCCCGGTAATATTTGACGTCGTTACGCTCGGCAATATGGCTGACCACCGGTTCCCATTTGCTTGCCTCATCTTCCGTGAACATTTCACTAAGGCCAATTTGTTTAACATCCATATTGACCACTTCGGCAAAAGCTGCAATCACGCCCATATGGAAATAGATATTTTCAACAGTGAAATCCTCCAAATTCTGCGCGTGGGTTTGCGTGGAAAAAGTAAGAATTGCGAAGAGTACGAGTTTTCTGATCATCTGAGTATCCTGTAATATCTGTATCTTCAGCCATGGTATAAATATTTATTCAAAAGATCAATTGGCCGTTGCAGGGACAAGGATGTGCCGTTATATTGCCAGCAGTTTGACGGAATGTAGCGCAGCATGGTAGCGCACTTGACTGGGGGTCAAGGGGTCGCAGGTTCAAATCCTGTCATTCCGACCATTGATTATAAGGCCCGGTGGAAAACTGCCGGGCCTTTTTTTGTTTTATGGATCAAGTCCCAGCTCAGCGCGCAGTTTTTTTGTCAGGCGGGCGGCGATGATATCATAGGCTGATTTTATATAATCCTTTAAATCATCATCACTCATGGTGTCAGCTTCCGTTATCTGAACCCATTTCGCCCGGGCGAGGTAAGGGGCGGGTTCAATCCCGTCCAGCTCACATAAGATCTGAAAATTATGATCGCTGCATTTAAAACTGAGACGGTGTGGCTCACCAACAGTATCGCAAGAATGAATGGCAAAAATCTTACCGCCAATTTTCCAGACACTGTTATCATCCCACTGAATGACATTGGTGGTGGATTTAAGACTTTTGCAAAAATTGTTAAATTCTTCAAGCGTCATGATAATCCCCTAATTGACCCGTCCAATGATTGACCTTGGCCGCGACTATGATAAACTTTTAAATATCAAAATAACAGAGGGGAATTTTATGTCGGAAATGGGTGTATCAGATGAAAAAAGACGGGATTTTTTAAAGCTCGCCAGCAGCCTGTCTGCCGGGGTGATTTTAAGTGGGTCCGCCGCCACCATGGCTCGGGCGCAAGCTTCCGGCATGGCCGAGGCACCACCACAGACGGTTGAAGACCAGTTTGACCCGTGGATTGAGCTTAATATCGATAATCTGAACCATAATATTGCCGAAGTGCGCAAGAAAATAGATGGCCGTCCGATCATGGCGGTGATCAAATGCAATGCCTATGGCCATGGTCTGATCGAAATGGCAACCAGCATGGCAATGGAAGGAATCAATCATTTCGCCGTTGTCAAAATGGATGAAGCCGAAAACCTCCGCCATCATAAAGTAAGCGGTATGATATTGAACCTCGGCCCTTTTTCGGCGCGGGACGCGCGCACCGCCATCACCCATGATATCAGCCAGTCTGTATTCTCGGATGCCGTTGATATTTTGAACGAGGAAGCCGGAAAGCTCGGCCGTGTTGCCAAAGTCCATATCGAGCTGGATACAGGGCTTGGCCGGGTGGGTGTCCCTTATAAAATGGCCGATGCTTTTGTAGAAAAAGTGGCAGCACTCCCTCATATAAAAATAGAAGGACTGATGACCGCCATGACCGAGGATGCGGATTTTAACCCCATCCAGATCGCCCGCCTGAATAAGGTTTATGAAAACGCGAAAGCAAAAGGGATTGATCTTGGCATCCGCCATGCCGCCTCCAGCGCGGAAGTGGACCATGACCCCAATGCCCATCTTGACATGGTGCGCCCGGGCAGCGCCCTTGTCGGGCTTGAACCGCTGCCCAATATGGATATAAAACCGGTGCTTTCGGTCAAAACCAGAGTGCTTTATATCAAGGACATGGAAGTTGGCGAAAGCATTGGTTATCATCAGGCTTATAAGGTCATGAAACCGATGAAGATTGTCACCCTGCCGCTAGGCTATTCCGACGGTTTTTCGCTTAAATCAGTGGATAATGCAAATGTTATCATCGCGGGGAAAAAATACCCGATGATCGCCATGATCACAGCCAATCACACCATTATTGATGTAACGGGGTCGGCGGGGATTAATATCGGTGATATCGTCACCATCATCGGCCGGGATGGGGACGCGGAAATAACCAACACCGACTATTCAAACCAGACCGGCGGCCATGCCTATCATACCGCCAATTGCCTGAAACCATATCTGACCCGGTTAAAGGTCTGATGGTGAGGAGTATTGATTAGTTTATTTGCTTTTAGGATATAGCGGAGCAGGCATGGATTTCATATAACCACTAATTTTTTCACGTAGTGATAGAGGTATCTCAAAAATCATAAAATCTTCCGCAAAAAGATTTACAATTCGAGAATAATTCCGCCCACCCTTCTTTTTAAGCCAGACATAATAGTTTGGCTGTTTTTGCATTCTTATTTCCATAGGCCCACAAGCTATATTCAATGAAATGTAATCCAAATCTTCATAAAACCATGGATTATATTCATCGATCCCTACCGTCATACCACCCCGAGCCAAACTCATATTATCTGGCGGAATATATTCAGTAGAAGTAGCCGCATTCCTAAGTTTATACTTTTCATTTGTAAGTGAGCTCTCATTAGTGCTCAAATATTTCATATTGTGCAGCATGGTTTCTTCTGAATTTTGCCAGCCAGCCACTCTCTTGGGTCGGACAATTTTTATAAAATCAGTTGAGTTAAATGCCAGCTGTGTAACATAAGCTTCATTGGGAAGATCCAGTCCTAAATTTTTATCCAATAAGATATTTAATTTACATTCTGTGTGCCTACCAACTGTTCTCATACGATATTCTATTAGATGAATATGATCAGGCATATCAATTACGTGACTTTCAGGATAGCCATAGTTTTTCGCATAATAGGAAGAGTAATTCGTGAATGCTAAGTCGTAGATTGGCATATTTACAGGAAAAGCCAATATTTCATCAGCCAACTGAAAACTGCTTGGGCCTATATTTGTCCAAACAACTGATTTTGCCTCATTATTTGGAGTTACCTTACTTATTTTATTTTTATCTATTACTTCTACCGAGCCAGAATTAGCCTTTTCTGCAACCATTCTGTTGTTATCAGAATGATTATTCATTGATACTGGCTCATATGTTACTTGACCCAAAAAATAACCAATGACCCCAACAAACAATAAAATACTGATATTTTTGGCAGGTATATTATTCATTCGCTAATTTCCCATTTCCGTTGATCTTCTCCAGTAATTTTATTCGAATTCAAAAAAGCCACGCTCAATCATTAATGGATTTTGCAAATCGATTTTATTTAATTTTTTATTATTAAGTTCATTTAACTGTTTATAAGGTAGACAATCTATCTCAAAGAAATATCCGTTTAGTAGTAATGAGAAAAAAGGTACTGGAGACTTTACATATATTCTTTGAAACTGACTTTCAATATTACTCGTATAAAGATTAAATAACTGAGTATTGTCAGTATATACCTTATACCCAAAACCAGTGTCTTCCTGAGAAGGACTTAAACTACTCAATACAGTATATTTTGATGAAAATTCAGATATTTTTTTTATGCCTACGCATAGACCTTCTGTATTTTTAACAGGATAGCCATTTCTTAAATATAATTGCTTTGCATGTATAATATCATCGTTAATATTTGAATTCATCCCTATTAAATTCTTACATTCTTCAGAACCATTAGGATAATAACGAAACCTATATTTCCCGACCGGAATATTCATAGCCCAGTCTTTCCTAATAGAATCAGCTCTCTCCCATTCTGTAAATTCTACATTTGGTAAATTTAAATAATTAAAAGGGTCTCCAATAACATAAACTGAAGTAAGTATAACCGGATTATAAGGAGTGTATCCCGCCATTTCTCTGCATACATAAGGCATAGTTACTTTTTGATAATAATGAAGAAAAATATCTGGCAAAAAAGGCAATGAAAAAATGACTGAGTAAGTAATTAATTGAGTGGCTCTATATGAATAACCTTTAATTATTTTATTTTTTTTCTGTATAGCTTTTATCAATTTTGAAGCAATAAAACCGCTAACTATTAGCCAGAATATTAGTACTGTAAAACCAATTATCCAAATCATATTATTACTTCTCTTGTCTCTTTAAATTCATAAATTCTGCTTTATTGAACTATCTAATTCATTAATTTCCACTATTTATCCTATCAAGCAATTCTTGTGCCGCAATATGACCCGGTTTGCTTAGGCCCGATTCTCTCATCTCTATGCGTACATCGCCGCTATTTCCTTTCGGGATAAAAACCGGGGTTCGATTATCCCGTGGCTTTGCGGATTTTTCCAGCCATGATATGGCCGTGTCCGTATTCCCGGCCTGATACGCAGCAAGGCCAAGCTGGTACTGCGCTTCCTGATCGCCGTTTGAGGCGAGGCATTCAGTGTATCTGTCTGTTCCCGCATATTGTCCGCAATCCTGAAACCCGGCCGTGCAGCCGCAAAGCGCGATCAGGGGGAGGGGCAGCTTTAAGGCGAAGCTTAAAAATTTTAAATGTCGGGAAAAAATAAACAAATATACCCCCAATGTCATGACCTATAAATTCAGCCTAATCCATCGCATTATCAAAATCAAATATTGTAATTTAATCCGGAAGCGGAATAAATTCCTTATCATCGCCGGGGACTTTTGCAAATTTGCCATCCCGCCAGTCCTGCTTTGCTTTTTCAATGCGTTCTTTTGTACTTGAAACAAAATTCCATTCGATAAAGCGGCGACCGATATTTTCCCCGCCGATTATGGCAATTCGGCTTTCATCAATCGCGGTCAGTTTTATTCCGTCACAGGTTTCGAACACCGCCATATTATATTCCCCGATTATGGTGTCCTTTGCCGTCATTTTGCCGGCGGCAATATAAACCGCTCGCTCATCGGCATCTGGTAAAATGATTGATTGTCCCGCTTTAAGATGGGCTTCCACATAAAGAGTTTCCGCATAAGTTTTTACAGGAGAAGTAAGGCCGTAGGCTGAACCCATAATCACGCGAAGGGGGACACCATCAATGACGGCAGTGGGAATATCAGATGCCGGATAATGATGGAATTCAGGGTCGGTTTCCTGGTCCTTTTCCGGCAGGGCCAGCCACAGCTGAAGCCCGTGAAGGCGGTGGTCACGACTGTTAATTTCCGGGCGTTCACGTTCCGAATGAACAATGCCTGACCCTGCGATCATCAGGTTGATATCTCCCGGTCTGATCGGCTGCACATATCCCAGTGAATCGCGGTGGAGGATTTCCCCTTCAAACAGATAGGTAACGGTGGCCAGATTGATATGGGGGTGGGGACGGACATTTATACCCTGACCCGCTTTAAACTCGGCCGGACCCATATGATCAAAGAAAACCCAGGGGCCGACCGCGCGTTTTTTGGCAAAAGGAAGTATTCTTCTAACCGAAAAGCCACCAAGGTCCTTTTCACGCGGTTTGATGATCAGCTCGATGACGTCGCAATTATCGGCCATTTCAATGTCCGATGTGTCTTCGATTGTTTTATCAATACTCATTTTATACCCTTTCGTTATTTTTAATTAGTATTTCTGGCAACCCCGTCCCATATGGCATAAATCAGTGATGTTGTGCTCATAAGCACTGCAACCATAAGTGCATTTTCCCCGCGGCTGAAATAACCGATCAAGCAGAGCATTATAAATATGACAATGTTGCAGCTGATAAACATTTTTGTTATGGCCTCCAAAGGGCAGATGACAAAATGAAGCAGTATGCCACCAAGTAACCAAAGGGCATATCCACCCACCAGTATATAAATTGTCATGTCTGATACGGTTTCATTATTACTTTCGGTCAGCAGCCTTAAAATGCCAATTCCCACGGCAACGATCCCGACCAGAAGCGGAAAATGACTGTAAATATAAGGCTGCCCCGATCCCAGTTTGATTTTACCCATGGCCCGCTCAATATGCGTGAAATAGACCCACCAGATTGTCGCCGTTATGATAAAGGAAAGAAATGCGATCAGGAATGAGGAGCCGGTCCAGCTGATGCCATCAAATCCGCTGACAAGGGCTATAACCCCTTCACCAAGAACAATGATGGTAAACAGGCCGAAGCGTTCAGGGACATGTTCAGCGCTTATCTGTTTTTGGTCCTGCTGCATTTTCCAGATGACCCATGGGGTAAGCCCGTCAAGTGTAATGGCAAGGGCCCATAAATAATAATTTTGCGGCTCATCTAGCAAATATGAAAAAGCAAATATTGAGGCGGCGGTACCAAAGCCCATTAGATATATTCTGATCAGGTTTCTGACTGAACTTACATGTTTGTATGCCCTAACCAGTAAAATGAGCAATAGTATTCTGGAGACGAGATAGGCGCCGCCAAATAATTTTCCGTGTCCGTGGGCGACATTGTGAACTTCAACCGCCATAATGACGAGACTAAACATATTGAAGAATGTCAGAATGCGAAAAAACGGATCATCAACATCAAATCGTGTTGAATAAATGGTATGCCCGCACCAGACCCAGAATATAATCCAGAATAGGGCCACATATATAAAAACTCCATGCAATGAATCAACATCAACCAGTAAATGGCCGACCTGGGAAATGGCAGCAACCAGAACCAGATCAAAAAACAGCTCGAGCCAGGTTGCGTGACGGTTGTCTTCTTCATGCTGCCTGAGGCGGGGAATTTTGAAAAATTTTGAAACCATATTCAACCTGTTATTGATGCCGGGAATTTTCCTAATTTCAATTTAGCATAGATTAAAACATTCGGCCAAATCATTAAGTGAGCAGGCCATTATCGGTTTATATGAGATCCATGGTTCTAAAGCTGTTATGGCCTGATTTTGAAATGATCAGATGATCATGAAGCAGGACGCCAAGCTGGTTGCCGGCCTCCATAATTTTTCTTGTCATTTCAATATCTTCACGGCTTGGGGTCGGGTCGCCGCTCGGGTGATTATGGACAAGGATAATGGCGGTGGAGCCAAGCTCAAGAGCGCGTTTGATAATTTCCCGCGGGTAAACCGGGGTATGATCAATGGTGCCTTCCTGCATTTTTTCATCACAGATCAGCCGGTTCTGACGATCAAGAAAAAGCACGCGAAACTGTTCCTTTTTCTTATAGGCCATCTGGGCAGAACAGTAGTTGATCAATGCCTGCCAGTTGCTCAGCACCGGTTTATCAAGGACAATGCCCTGGGTCAGTTTCTGGGCGCTGGCTTCGGTCAGTTTAAGGACGGTAATGACATTTTCACCGACACCTGAAATTTCGACAAGCCGTTCCGGAGGTGCGCTAATCACTTCTGCGTATGAGCCGAAATGCTTAATAAGGTCCTTTGCCAGCGGTTTGACATCGCGGCGCGGGATCGCGGTCATCAGAAGTAGTTCAAGAAGTTCATAATCGGCAAGCGCGTCGACGCCTCCTTTGCGGAACCGTGCCTTGAGGCGTTCTCTGTGGCCCGCCTTATGATCAGTCATAAGGCGGTTTGGTAAACCCTTTTGGAGAAAGGGTGAATATCTCCACCCCGTCAGCGGTTACCCCCATACTATGTTCAAACTGCGCGGACAGGGATTTATCCCTTGTCACCGCAGTCCATTCATCGGCTAAAACCTTCACATCCTTGGTGCCGAGATTGATCATCGGCTCAATGGTGAAAAACATACCTTCTTTTAAGACAGCCCCTTCGCCCGGACGACCATAATGCAGGACATTGGGGCTATCATGGAATATTCGGCCCAGACCGTGGCCGCAGAAAACTTCAACCACGCTGCAACGCTGACTATGGGCATATTCCTGAATGGCATATCCGATATCACCCATAGTGTTGCCAGGTTTTACCTGCTCAATCCCACGCATCAGGCATTCATATGTAATATCAATAAGGCGCTTTGCCTTGATATTGGGGGTGCCGACATAAAACATACGGCTGGTATCACCATACCATCCGTTCACTATGACCGTGACATCAATATTGATGATATCGCCATCTTTTAATTTTTTAGGTCCCGGAATTCCGTGACAGACCACATGATTGACCGACGTGCAGATTGATTTTGGAAAGCCGTGGTAATTAAGCGGTGCACTGATGGCGCCGTGATCGGCGACAAATTCAGCACATAATCTGTCCAGCTCGTCTGTCGTTACACCAGGCACCACATGTGGTGTAATCATATCGAGGGTGCGTGCGGCGAGATTGCCGGCTTGACGCATACCTTCAAAGTCGGCCGGGTCATATATTTTAATCGCACTTGTTGCCTCAATCGGGGCTTCTGATGCTTTTACGTATCTCATTCAATTTCCAGTATGGGGACCGTTTCCCCGACAATAATCGCTTTTGGTGTAACATCGCATATATAACAGTATGCTTCCACACCTTTTTTCTTAGCCGTTTTTAACGCATCTGCATAAGCGGGGTCAATGTCTGATGCAATCCTGAACTTTTCAATATCTCCCCTCTGCGCAAGATACAGCATGACGCTGCGATAGCCCTGATCGGTCATATCACCCAGTTCGGCCAGATGCTTGGCACCGCGGGCAGTGACGGCGTCTGGAAATTCACCGATGCCGCTTTCCCGGCTTAAGGTCACACTTTTAATTTCAACATAACAATCCGGCTTGTCACCAATATGATCGCTCAAAAATATATCAATGCGGCTATTCTGTCCGTATTTCATTTCGCGGCGCAAATTTTGATAGCCCTGCAGCTCGGCAATTTTACCGCACAATATGGCTTCTTCAACAATGCGGTTTGGAAGCGATGTATTAATACCGACCAAAGCATCACCCGCCTGAACCAGTTCCCATTTATAGGAAAGCTTTGCTTTGGGATTGGTTGCCGGTGATAGCCATACTGGGAAACCTTCCTCCTTAAGGCCCATCATGGAACCGCTGTTGGCACAGTGGGCCGTTACAATCTCGCCGCTTTCCAGTTTTACGTCAGCAAGAAACCGTTTATATCTTTTTATCAAAGTTCCACTTAAAAGGTCATGTTCATAATTCATAAGTTAGGATATAATCAAAAAACCAAGGTTATTCAAATAAGTTGATAGAAGAATGGTAAAAAAAGTTAAAGCAGCGCTTATCGTAATTGGTGATGAAATCCTATCCGGCCGTACTCAGGATGCCAATATAAATTATATTGCCAAATGGCTCGGGAATCTTGGCATTATCCTTGATGAAGTCAGGGTAATTCCCGATGATGCGACACGCATTCAGAAAACCGTTAATGAATGTCGGAATGCTTTTGATTATGTATTTACCACCGGCGGTATCGGTCCTACACATGATGATATTACCGCTGCCAATGTCGCGGCTGCTTTTGGGTTCAAATTCTCATTAAATGCTGAAGCAAGAAAGCTGCTGGAAGATAATATAGGGAAAGACAATATGACGGAAGCACGGCTCAGGATGGCAATGATTCCGGAAGGGGCGAGCCTGATTAAAAATCCGGTCAGCGCAGCACCGGGATTTCAGCTTGAAAATGTATTCGTCCTTGCCGGTATCCCGGTTGTTATGCAAAGCATGCTGCTTGATGTTGAAGACAGGATTTCAGGTGGCGCAAAAATATCATCAAAAGCCATTCATGTTTTTGCCGGGGAAAGTCAGTTTGCCGATATTCTTTCAGAAATTGAAGACCAGTTTGAAAACCTTTCTATTGGAAGCTATCCATTTTACAAGGGAGGGACCTATGGGGCGACATTTGTACTTAGATCAGCGGTTTCATCCGAGGTAGATGAGGCACTCGAACAGCTAAAGAAGAAAATAAGCGAAAGCGGCAAGGAATTTTTTATGGGGGAAGCCCCTGATTAATAGGGAAAATTGGCAATTTTACCCGAAAATTAAAAAAAATTGAAAAAAAGCAAAACTCATGGTTCCATTCGTGAATAATATATGGCATACCCTCTTATCGTTTTATCAATCACGAATTTATAGGCGCTCGTGGTGAAATTGGTAAACACAGCAGACTTAAAATCTGCCGCCCTCACGGGCTTGCCGGTTCAAGTCCGGCCGAGCGCACCACTTTAGCTTAATCAGCTAACTATTTGAAAAATTTATTGTTTTCTATGTTATCAACCTGTCTTTAAGTTGGTAATCAGTCCACAGATACGTAATATTACAAATTAAATAAAAAAATTATGGTTAATTTATATTAAGAATTCAGCTTATTTTTTAAACTGAACTGTTTGGATTATAAGGATTTTTATAATTTGTTAACCTTGTATATGTAAAAATGCACACTGAAGGTTTTCTTAAAAATTGTATGTTTAAGATTGCTGGCAGGGGAATACAGGGATTACAGTTAAGTACTTAAAATGACGGATAAATATTCTTCACAAAGCCTGATAAAACTGGCGCAGGAAAATTCCAGGGGATCGAAAAAAATCCTTATGGAAAATATTTCTGATCTGTTTCTGTCATCAGAAGGCCGACTTAATGAACATGAACGCGTCCTGATGAATGATATCATGGTCAAACTTTTGAAAAGTGTTGAAAGGGCAATTCGCAAAGATCTGGCGGAAAGATTGGCTGAATCAGAGGATATGTCACCGGAGCTGGTGACAATGCTTGCCAATGATCATATTGAAGTGGCCCGACCGATCCTGGAAAAAAGTTCCCTTTTAAAAGATGAGGATTTAATTGAAACAATTCGTAACCGTACGGATGCTCACAGACTTGCCATTGCCATTCGTGCCTATGTCAGTACAGAGGTTTCAAAAGAGCTTATTGAACATGGCAGCATAGATGTAATTGAAGCATTGGTCCGAAATGAGAATGCCGAGCTATCAAAAGCTTCAATTGAATATCTTGTTCAGGAATCCCGATCTGTTGACCGTTTTCAGGAACCGCTTTTAAACCGGAATGATCTTACTTTTGAACTAGCCCACAAAATGTACTGGTGGGTATCAGCGGCACTCAGAAGAAAAATTGTCGCAGAATTTGATGTGGATCAGACAATTCTTGATGATGCCCTTGAAATGGTTACCAAGAAAATTGTCAACAAACATGATGAAAAAGAAGGGGTCATGAGCAAGGCTGTTCACCTGGTTAAAAACCTGGCTGAACAAAGAAAGCTGAACTTCGATTTTGTGGTCACATCGTTAAGGCAGGAACGAATCAATGTTGCTGTTGCCGCGCTTGCAGAGCTTAGCGGCCTGAGTGTCAAGATTATCTGGCGAGTTCTTAGGGAAAGAAATGATGAAAGCCTTGCTGTTATTTCAAGAGCTATAGGCCTTGAAAAAAGCCAATTTTCAACAATGTTCCTGCTGATTTTACAAACCAACAGCGGACCAAAAGCGCGTTCAACGTCGATTTTAAATGCGATGTTGCGTTTATATGATAGAATAAAACCGGCAAATGCGAGGGCCGCTGTCCGCTACTGGCAGCGTGATTTTAGTTACCAGCAAGCCCAGATGCAGCTTAAGGATGCAAGTTAAGTTTTGCGTGTAAGTGCAGAATGGCATTGAAAAATATAGGAATGTAAAGTGCGTAATGTAAATAACATAACTGATAAAACGATTATCCCACTTGAAATTGTGGAGAAACTGCGGGCTGAGAAGCTGGTTAAAACTCAGCTCAGCAAAAGCGATCACCCAACCGTCAAAGAACAAATTCATTCGCTTCTGGCAAAAATGAAATTTGATGACATGGTGCCTCTTTATGTGTCGACTATTGGCGGTGAATTGGTCTATGTGAATGATGGTTATCGTGCCCTTGTCAGCGACAGTGAATCAATAGGTGGTATGGTTCACAAAGCCGACGGCGATTATAAATTACCACCAAGCCTTATTTCCATTTTGAATGAAGTCCAGCTTACCCGCAGCAGTGTGACTGTTGAAGAGTCAATCCATATTCATGGCAACATACGCCAATACAGATCACGACATTTCCCTATTTGTGATGATGATGGTTATGTCATTGCCGTTGGTGGAACTTACACTGATTGTACTGAACAGTATAAAGTCAGCAATGCCGAGGATTCTACGCTCACTGAACAGCGTTACCGTGATTTTGCCCGGGCCACTTCTGATTGGTACTGGGAAGTCGATAAATCCATGAAGCTGACTTATGTTTCCAATCGCTTTACAGCGATTACCGGAATTCCTTCGTTTCTTATGGTCGGTAAACAGATCGATGATATCGGTGTGCTTAAAAGCGGTTTTGAAGGTGAAAAAATCGAAAGCAGTTCTTTTATGAATAAGAATGCCCCTTTCAGGGATCAGCTCCTTGTATTGGAAGGTCAGGAAGGCGAAGATATTTATATATTCCTTAGCGGTGTTCCCATGTTCGATGTTGAAAGTGGTGAGTTCCACGGGTTTAGAGGGGCTGGCACCGATGTGACTGAGAGCTATAAAGCAAGGGCAAGAGCAGAAAAAATGCAAAAATCCCTTGAAGATACCCTCTATGATTTGAAAGACAAAAGAGCACAGCTTGATATTGCGACAAAGCAGGCAGAAGCAGCATTAGAGGCAAAAAGTGATTTTCTTGCCGCTATGAGCCATGAACTTAGAACGCCATTGAATGCAATTATCGGATTTGCCGAAGCCATGAGCATGCAGGCATTTGGGGAACTTAATAAACAGTATATCTCATACAGCAACGATATTATGAATGCTGGTCGCCATCTGCTCCATCTGATTAATGATATTCTTGATGTTGCCGTTCTTGAAAGCGGAAAAATTCAGCTGGATACAGAAAATGTCTCACTAAAGCAAGTAATTGAAAAAGCACTAAACCTTGTGGTTATCAGCGCTGATAATAAGAATATCGACACCAGTATGGTCAGGATTAAAGAAGACAAGAAAATCTTTGTTGACGAACGCCGTGTTACACAGGTTTTTGTAAATCTGCTGAGCAATGCTGTAAAATTTACCCCTGAAAATGGTGAAATAGGGGTCCGGATTGAAAATGTCACCCAGGATATTATTGGCGTAACAATCTGGGATACGGGGATTGGAATTTCACCAGAACAACAGGAACTAGTGTTTGAGAAATTCCATCAGGACCGTGGACATATTTATTCACGTAAGGAAGAAGGAACAGGTCTTGGTCTTCATATATCAAAACATCTTGCCAAACAGATGGGCGGAGATATTCTCCTGAAAAGCAGAGTGGGGGAAGGTTCGGAATTTACTGTACTCTTACCACTTGCCGGATAAAATCAGCCAATAAATTGTTCCGTTAAAATACGCTCCTCAAGCGTATGATCTTTATCAAAAAGCAGAGTCTTTGTTATTGTCTGATCCTGTCTGACAGTAACATACATAACATTTCTTACTTCAATCGTATCGGCAACGGCGCTAACGGGCCGCTTTTGCGGATGACAAATTTCAAGCTTAATTTCCACATCCTGTGACATCAAAGCACCGCGCCACCGGCGAGGTCTGAACGCGCTGATCGGTGTTAAAGCAAGAATATTGGCGTTCATAGGGATAATCGGGCCATGCGCTGACAGGTTATAGGCCGTACTGCCTGCTGGAGTAGATATTAGCACGCCATCACAGGCAAGTTCTTCGAGACGGAGTTTATTATCAACGTAAATTTTAATTTTTGCTGTTTGTCTCGTTTCTCGCAGTAAAGAGACTTCATTAAAAGCAAGCGCCTCGGTTACCTGATTATCGACGGTGACTGCAACCATATTTAATGGATGCATTTTAACGGGAATGGCATTTTTAATTCTATTGATCAGATCGTCCTGATTGAATTCATTTAAAAGAAAACCAACAGTTCCCAAATTCATTCCAAAAATCGGTATTTCAAGGTTCATAAATTCATGAAGAAGATGAAGCATAAAACCGTCGCCGCCAAGAGCAACAATAACATCTGCCTCATCTACAGGTACAAAGTCATAAAGCTTTCTGATCTGTTCAGCTGACCTGGTAGCGGCCTCACTGTCGCCATTTACCAATGCAAGCTTAATGTCGGTTTGGGACATAGTTTACCTAACTGCATATAAAATAAATAATTGCGCTAGAATATAGGATTACGGGACGAGTCTTCAACCCATTTGTGTAAAATGCTTTTGGCCCGTTGTTCGCTTGTATTTACAAACTGGCTATATGCATGTTCTATTTCAGGCTGGGAAAGTTCTGTATCCATCATTTTTGCCTCACGGGTGAGTCGGAACATGGTCAGAAATACTGATTTATCAATTTTTGCGGCGCAGCAGGCAATTGCCAGGGCGGATGGCCCCCGTTCATAAAGAATATTATACATAATCGCTTCGGGAATATTCAGAATTTCGGCGAATGCCAGTTCAAAAAGTCTTATATTTCCCTGACGAAGACTTTTCATCAGAAAAGAAATATGAAGTTTATTGGCTTTTTTCAGTTTATCGATAAGGGTCTTTTCACTGTCGCCCTTGTTTATTCTTAATTCATCCTCGTTTTTCAGCTCATCAACACTTTCAGCCAGAATATTTTCCAGTTCCTCAGCAGAAAATGAATGAATTTCCAGGAGTTCCTGTTTTAGCGACATGGACACCCAGCTATACATACGGGCAGCAATATGTTTCGGTAAATCTTCCCGGTGAATAATTGGAGACTGTAGAACCTCCCTTGATTTTGATTTTTCCACAAGCAGTTCGATTGTTTCATTATCGATCCTTGCTTCTTTATTGGCAAGCAAGGTAACAATAACGCCGTCATCGTCAGTTTTGACCAATTCTCTGCATACATCAGAAGATAGCATTTTGCGGGCCGCAATACTTAGTTGATGCTGCCTCGATTTTCTCTGGATAATATTGACGAGTTCTCTATCAGTCAGAAGTGTATTCTGGATAAGAATAGGATTGGCAACTTCAATTTCATCATTGGCGAGCAATATAATCAGTTCCACTGGAACATCGACTTTATCTGCAAGCTTTAACGATAGTTTTCTTCTTAGGCTGACCTCAACGTCTTTGATTATTCTGCCAAGAATATCCATCATCAGATCAATTTCAGTTGAGGAAATTTGTTGGTACTGGGATTCAATTAAGTCTGTAATACCATTAAATAAATCTGCCCGGCCTTTCTTGCTACTGTCATGGGCCAGCTTAATCAGGTTTTGGATTTCTTCGCCAGTATTTATCATATCGCTCATTTATACTCACCAAAACCGTTCCAAATATTAGGACGGTATTTTGTTTTTTTTTTAATATATTACTAAATATAAGGGCAAAAGGTTAAGAAAATGCATAATCTATTGGAATAATTTCAAAAAATTCCAAAATATAATTTTAATTATAGAAAATTTTTTATTTGATTATGTCCAGAGCCGATTCTTCTGTTTCAGATAATGTTCTTAATACGGCGGCATTGGCTTTATAGGCCTGTTTTGCTTTTATAAGTTCTGAAAATTCAATTGCTGGATCTACATTGGGAATGTCTACAAATCCGTTACTGTTAGAAGCAGGGTCGTTGGGACTATAAAGTGAAAATGAAGCCGGATTAACGGGAACTTTTGTTGCGACGACTCCACCGTTCCTGCCTGAACTGTTAATTACTTTTTGTGGAACATAAGCGCGGGTCGAGCGGAGCGCTGCGGTGGAAGTATCACCACCGAGAGGGAGTGAGGTATTAAAGGCATTAACGATATTATTGGCCGCAGTGTTGGCCCTCGTTGATGCCGCTAGTAACCCGGACAGACTTGTACTAATTCCATTAATCATGCATACAGAATAAAAATGAATTTCTAAATATTCATTAATGAAAAGTGACAATTTTAACTATTGAATATGATTACTTCTCAGCTATATCAGCAAGAGTTTTGGATAGGTTGAGAGAACCGTTTATTCGGCTTTCAATTTTTGACCATTTGCGCACATAAACCAGCCTGTGGTCTGGTCTGATTTTGGTTATGCTGTCCTGTTTTGTTAAAAATTCAATCAGGCCAGCGGGATTGGCAAATTTTGAATTCCTGAAAGCAACGATTGCCCCCTTAGGCCCGGTTTCAATTTTTTCGATTCCTGCCCGGCGGCAAAATTGTTTGATTTCAATGATTTTAAGCAGATGTTCAACCTCTTCAGGTAATTTGCCAAATCTATCAATCAGTTCAGCGCCAAAGGCGTCAATATCACGTTTGTCATGAAGGTCGGCAATGCGCCGGTAGAGCGACATGCGAAGGTTAAGGTCTTTAACATATCGCTCGGGGATCATAACACTGGCACCGACATTGATTTGTGGTGACCAGCTATCTTCAAACTCCTCATCAAGAGCACCAGATTTGGCCTGGGCGACGGCTTCTTCAAGCATCTGCTGGTATAATTCGATACCTACTTCCCTGATATGGCCGGATTGTTCATCACCTAACAGATTACCGGCGCCTCTTATATCAAGATCATGACTGGCAAGGGTAAATCCGGCTCCGAGAGTATCAAGGGTTTGTAATACATGCAGCCTTTTTTCAGCTTGCGGGGTCGGAATTCTTCTTGGCGGCAGGGTAAGATAGGCATAAGCCCGGACCTTTGAACGACCAACCCGTCCTCTTAATTGATAAAGCTGTGCCAGTCCGTAATTGTCGGCCCGGTGAATGATCATTGTATTTGCTGTCGGGATATCAAGACCACTTTCCACGATAGTTGTTGAAAGAAGGACATCGTAGGCACCATCATAAAATGCATTCATAATGTCTTCGATTTGCCCGGGGGCCATCTGTCCATGTGCGATTACAAATTTAATTTCAGGCACTGTTTCTTTCAGAAATTCACCGACTTCCTTAAGGTCGGAAATGCGTGGGCATACATAAAAACTCTGCCCGCCCCGATAATGTTCCCTAAGAAGGGCTTCCCGGATCACCAAATCATCCATCGGCAGGACAAATGTGCGTACAGCAAGCCTGTCCACCGGAGGTGTGGCAATAAGACTTAAGCCCTGTATGCCACTCATGGCCAGTTGAAGCGTTCTTGGAATCGGTGTTGCCGTTAAGGTCAGCACATGCACATTACTTTTTAATTTTTTCAATTTTTCTTTATGAATAACACCAAAATGCTGCTCTTCATCAATGATCAGCAGGCCCAGATTATTAAACTTTACAGTTTCACTTAATACGGCATGGGTACCGACCAATATTTCGCAGTCACCCTTTGCCACTTCCTCTTTCGTAAGTTTCTGATCTTTTGAGCTGACGAGGCGCGACAAATGTCCGATTTTTATATTAAGCCCTTTAAAACGTTCACAGAAAGTTTTGAAATGCTGCCTGGCGAGCAATGTGGTTGGTGCAATGATGGCGACCTGATACCCATCCATTACGGATAGGAATGCACTTCTTAAGGCAACTTCAGTTTTGCCAAAGCCCACATCACCGCAAATCAGGCGGTCCATCGGACGTCCACTTGACAGGTCTTCAATCACATCTCCGATGGCCCTTAACTGATCGTCAGTTTCAGTATAGGGGAAGCGGGCGCAAAATTCATTATAAAGTCCATCTGCCGGCTTTATAACTTCGCCTTTGCGAAGCGCCCGCTCTGCCGCAACTTTGATCAGCTCATCGGCCATTTCACGGATACGTTTTTTAAGCCTTGCTTTTCGGCCCTGCCAGGCGACACCCCCTAATTTATCAAGTTTGGCATCACTGTCCTCGTTGCCGTATCGACTTAGGACTTCGATATTTTCAACCGGTACATAAAGCTTATCGCCATCCTGATAATTAAGCAGGACACAGTCATGAGCAGCGCCATCAACTTCAATTGTTTTAAGGCCGACATAACGGCCTATCCCATGATCCAGATGAATAACCAGGTCGCCTGGGGTCAGCGCTGATGCTTCTGAAATAAAATTTTCTGCCTTTCTACTGCGTCTAACTTTTCGGATCAGGCGATCTCCCAAGATATCCTGTTCAGAAATGATAACGAACTTATCGGTTTCGAAGCCCACTTCCAGAGGAAGGATAATAAGACCGATCATATCTTTTGGCAGACGGCTGGCACTTTTCCAGTCGTCCAGCTGCTTATGATTAGCCATGCCATGATCTTTAAGAACGGCACTTAACCTGTCTCTGGCGCCTATACTGTAACTGGCAAGATATGTTTTTTTGCCCTTTTCCTGAAGGCCTACTATATGTTTTCTTAAGGCATCATATATATTGGTATTTTTATCATTCCGCTCCGGTGCAAAATTCCGCCCCGCCACACCTTTAAAAGTGTGGACGTTTTGAGACGCGGGAACATTGAATGGATTTAGCTGATGTATATGATATTTTTCAGCAAAATCCTGCCATTCTGCTGCTGTTAAAAATAAGCTTTCGGGAGGAACCGGCTTATAAGGCGCAACCGTGCTATTGTTTTTGGGACTATCTTCAAGTGCCGATTTACGGGCAAGATAATAATCTGAAATAGCACTGAATCTATTTTCAAGAGCTTCTGTGGTTAAATTATCCATAGTGACCACTGCATCCGGTAAATAATCGAACAGCGTTTCCAGCTTTTCATGAAAAAAGGGAAGCCAATGTTCCATCCCGGCATGGCGTCGGCCATCCATTATGGCTTCATAAAGCGGATCATTTCCACGGGCTGGACCGAAATTGCTGACATAGGATCGTCTGAACAGGCCAATTGATTTTTCATCAAGAAAAATTTCACCCATGGGCACAAGTTCAATTTTGTCTGTTTTTCCTTCTGTACGTTGGCTGATGGGATCAAATATTTTAATCGTGTCAATCTCATCTCCCCAAAGATCAAGTCTTAAGGGGTTTTCCGATGCAGATGGGAAAATATCAATGATATTGCCGCGAATTGCATAATCTCCATGATCAACAACAGTACTGGCCCGTGAATATCCGTTATGGGTGAGGTAATTATTAAGGACTTCCGTATCCAGCTTTTCTCCGACTGAGGCTTTAAAACTTGTGTCCTTTAATGTTTTCCTGGTCGGGATACGCTGGGTAACGGCATTAATTGTCGTGATAATGATCTGCTTTTTGGTCGGGTTAAGAATTTTAATCAGACTTGTCATTCTGCGCGCAAGAATATCCGGATTTGGCGAAACCCGGTCATAGGGTAAGCAATCCCATGCCGGAAAAGTGATAATTTCTGCCTGGGGATTAAAAAAGGCGATTAGCTCAGCCATATTTTCCATACGCATATCATCACGGGCAATGTGTAAAATGGCCTGGTTTTCACTTAGTTCATTTGCAGCATCGGCAAGAAGCTGGGCATCCATGCCTTCCGGCACGTTGCTTAATATAAGGGGATGTTCGGCACGGATAAAACTGATCACTTGATTATCTTGATATAGTCAATGGATTTAAGCATTTTCATGACTTCATGGTCATACTGTTCGGGAGCTGGGCGGTCATCGGTAATCCAGGCAACAAGATCAGAATCAGCTTCCCGCAGCAGATTTTCATAAAGATCAAGTTGCTCAGGTGTCATCTGATCAAGAAACTGATCGGCAAATGAGCCAAGCAAAATATCCGCTTCCTTGATTCCACGATGCCAGCTCCTGAATTTCAGCCGTTTTCTGCGGATTTTAATGTCCTCGTTTTTATTGATCTGGCCTTCTATAAAACCTGGCGTATTAAATTGTGTCACTTAACTTCTCATTCGACAATTGGTAAGTTATGTTAAGTGTATATAAAAATAACAATTAAAATAAAACCTTTAATATTGCGGAAACAATGCGACCAGAAATACTCTTTCCATTATTTGCAGAAACGGAAACTTTGCCCGGCGTGGGTAAGCGCATTGCTGCCGGAATTGAGAAAGTGGCCGGAAGCCGCATATTGGATTTATTGTGGCATATGCCGGTTGATATTATTGACCGTCGTGCCGGGCCTGATTTAAAAGACATTACATTTGATCAGATCGTGACCCTTGAGGTCACCGTAGGCAAACATGACCCAGCACCAGCAAAAAGTAAAAAGCCATACCGTGTCTGGTGCCAAGATGATACGGGAACAATTTGTCTGGTCTTTTTTCATCCACGTAAGGATTATATTCTGACGCAATTGCCAGAGGGTCAGAAGCGTCTGATCAGCGGCAAAGTAGAAATCTATAGCGGTCAGCTTCAGATGAGCCATCCTGATTATATTTTACCGCCCGAAAAAAGAAATGAGATACCGGCTGTTGAGCCGGTATACCCACTTACCGCCGGGGTTAGTGGCAAGGTAATGGCCCGTATCATCAATGAAGCGTCAAAAAAAGTGCCGAACCTGCCGGAATGGCTTGATCCTGCGCTAATCAGAAGAGAGAGTTGGCTGGACTGGAAAGGGTCGATTATTAAGGCGCATCATCCAGAGAAAAAGGAAAATACCAACGCTAACAGTCCGGCACGCCTCCGGCTGGCTTATGATGAACTGCTGGCAAATCAACTTGCCCTTGAAATTATGCGAAGGCAGACCAAGAAGAAAAAAGGTCGTGCCATGAAAGGCACACATACGCTTACAGATAAATTTCTTGCTAACCTGCCTTATGAGTTAACGGGTGCTCAAAAAAATGCTATTTCGGAAATTGGTGAGGATATGGCTGGTCCATCAGCCATGATGCGGCTACTTCAAGGTGATGTGGGAAGCGGGAAAACAGTCGTTGCCCTGTATTCAATGTTAATTGCCGTAGAAAATAATGCGCAGGCCGCGATTATTGCTCCGACCGAAATTTTGGCCCGGCAACATTATGCAAGTCTTTCGGAAATGGTGAAAGGGCTTGAGGTAAATATAGCCATTCTAACGGGAAGGGATAAAGGTAAAGCAAGACAGAAATTGCTGGATGATCTGGCGTCGGGAGATATCGACATACTTGTTGGAACACATGCCCTTATTCAGAAAGATGTTATTTATCATGATCTGGCCATGGCCGTGATTGATGAGCAACATCGTTTCGGCGTGGAACAAAGAATGGCGCTTTCCGCAAAAGGCTCTAAAGGGATTGGCATGGATATCCTTGCCATGACAGCAACCCCGATTCCGAGAACCCTTACATTGACAGTTTATGGAGATATGGATGTTTCCAGGCTTTATGAAAAACCGCCGGGTCGTACGCCAATTGATACTCGGGTGATGGCATTAAACCGTATAGAGGAAGTGATTACTGCCACCAGAAGAGCCATAGAAAAAGGGGCCAGAATTTACTGGGTTTGCCCGCTTGTGGAGGAATCGGAAGTGCTTGATTTGGCCGCGGCAGAGGAAAGATATCGACATCTGGAACAGATATTTGGGCATAGAGTTGGTCTTATCCATGGTAAGATGAAAGTGAAGGAAAAAGATGAAGTGATGAACCACTTCATTGCCGGGGATATTGATATTCTTGTGGCGACAACGGTTATAGAAGTAGGCGTCGATGTGCCGGAAGCAACTGTTATGATTATTGAACATGCAGAACGGTTTGGACTATCGCAGCTTCATCAGCTTCGTGGTCGTGTTGGCAGGGGAGGAGGTAAATCAACCTGTCTACTTCTTTATGGTGCGCTTGGTGCGACAGCAAAATCACGTTTAAATATCATGCGACAAACTGAAGATGGTTTTATTATCGCGGAAGAGGATTTAAAACTGAGAGGGGCAGGCGAGGTTCTCGGCACCAGGCAGAGCGGGTTGCCGAAATTTAAAGTCGCCAGCCTTGAAGACCATCATAAACTGATCCCGATGGCGCGGGATGATGCAAGGCTGGTTCTGGAACTTGATCCTGAGCTTTCAGGAAAACGCGGAAAAAACCTTCGTATTTTACTTTATCTGTTTGAAAGGGATGAGGGGGTTAAATATCTTAAGTCCGGATAAAAACATCATATCGGGTAGATTTTCCGACTATCTGGTGAGACGGCTTTCTAATCCCATTCATTGGTTCCGCCCGCATTGGCCATTTTAATACAACCCGTGATCTGGCGCAGGAGAGGGCAATTTCAAGCAGCTCTCGGGCATCCGGATCAGTGCCGACAATATTTCGGATCAAACGCATTTCTTTTTTCACAAGTGCTGATTTCTGTCTGGGCGGATGCATGGGGTCAATTAAAATAACTTCTGGTTTTAATGTAGGGAGCAGTTCTTTGGCGTCCCCATGAAGAAGCGTCATACGTCCAATAATTTCTGCATATTGCTCATTTTCACCCATTGCCCGGTTGAGTCCGTCATGAAGCAAACTGTGTATATGGTCATTGCGTTCAATCAGTGTAACATGAGCACCCAGTGACGCCAGAAGGAATGCATCACGGCCAAGGCCGGCAGTCGCATCAATGACAGAAGGTATATAACCGCTTTTAAATCCAATCGCCTTTGGTAACGCTTGCTGCCGTCCCCCACCAAATTTCAGACGATGACCAACCGCCCCGCCGACAAAATCGCAAACTAGCTCTTCATTATTTTTTGACATTTTTTTTGGGCAGATCCTGTGGATTTACAAGCCCTGCAGAAATAACATATTTTGCGCCCTGATCAGGGGTCATATCCAGATAAATCAGGTCTTTCTTAGGCACAAACAGTAAAAAGCCGGAAGTCGGGTTAGGGGTGGTTGGCAAAAATACATTGACCACTTCATCTTCAATTTTACCCTGAATTTCGCTTTTATTTTCTCCGGATACAAATGCAATCGCCCAAAGACCAGACCTCGGATATTCAACCAAAACCACATCACTGAAGCTCTTGCTATCCTGCGCAATAACTGTTTCAAATATCTGTTTTAAAGTGCTGTAAACGCTTCTGACGACAGGCATTCTGTCAACCAGTCTTTCACCAAAGCGGATAAGTGCCCTTCCAAAGAGGTTGGCGGTAAGTGCCCCCAGAATAACCAGAAACAAAAATAAAAATATCAATCCCAATCCGGGTATTGAAATGGGCTTAAGATATGTTTCAGGGTTATAGGCTGCAGGGATCAGTGGTTTAATGTGACTATCTACAAGAGAAATAAACCACCAGCCAATATAGACAGTAATTCCGATCGGTGATGCTACAACAAGTCCGGTCAGAAAATAATTTCTGATACGGTGAAAAAAGCCTATTTTTCTGACGGGTTCATCTGTATCTGACATTTATAAATCTTTTTGATATAATCTGTATGTTTTATATTTCACGCAACCTATTGTCTCAAGCAATTTTGAGAGCCTTGTATTTTCTTCCAGTACCCATGAAAGTTCTGCTTCTTCGCATCCAACTGCGGTTGCTGTCAATCGGCATGCTTCAAAAAGTCCAAACGACATTATACCGCTTAAACGACTGTTTTGATATTCTTTTCGGACCCCCATAAGCGGGACGCGAACGGTTTTAAAACTAGGGCTTATTTTTAACCGCCATAGCAGTTTAAAAATACCAAATGGAAACAGTTTGCCGTCCAGATCTCGGATAATTTCATTGATATTGGGCAGGGTAACCATCATTGCCTGTGGAACACCATCAATTTCGGCAATATAGGTAAAATCCTCGCGGATAATCATTTTTAATTCCTTAACCGCATGATCAAGTTCCGCCTCTGTAAAGGGGATATATTTCCAGTTGTCAATCCAGGCATCATTAAAAATATCAAGGATAATTTTCAATTCTTCTTCATATTTATCCATATTGATGGGACGAAATTTTACCTGTCCTTTTTCAACAGCGCGATCAACAAGTTTTTGGATGACAGGGGGCAAAATCGGTTTGCTGATATCAAGAGTATATGCCCATGTGTCCTTTATTTTTTTAAAACCTGCACCATTGACCAGCTTTTCAAAATAAGGTCGGGCATGCCCCATAAGAAGCCTTGGCGGGGTATCAAAACCGTCGACCAGCATGCCGGTTTCTTCATTGATCGAAAGATTGAAGGGGCCGATAGCTTCGACCATGCCTTTTTCCTTCAGCCAGTTGCAGGCTGTTTTAAAAAGAGCATCGGCAACGTCCTGATCGTCAATGCAATCGAAATAACCGTAATGCCCTGTTTTAATATTGTGATATTGCGGAACCAGTTCGTCAATCTGTGCGCTAATTCGCCCGACCGGTTTGCCGTCTTTATAAGCAATCCAGAGCTTTACTTCCGCATGTTCAAAAAACGGGTTCTTTTTTTCATCAATAGCATCCAGCCGTTCCATGATAAGAGGCGGAACCCAGTTTGGCTCATCTGCATATATATCCCAAAGCAGTTTTACAAAAACTTTGCGGTCTTCTTTTGTCTTCGCTTCTTTTATTTCTATGTTAGCGAGTGTCATTAAAAGTCCTTTTTTTAATTATTCTTCTGTTAACAGGATGAAGCTTACCCCGGCAAGCCCGAATAACAGGAAGGGGAGCCACGCGGCAACGATCGGCGGAACCGCTCCATATTGTCCCAAGGCAATAAACAGATTATTGACCACAAAAAACCCAAAGCCCATGGAAAGGGTGATTAATATCCGCCCAAGCAGATTGCCCCCACGATGAAGACCAAAAGCGGCAAGCCCGGCAAGCAGTGGCATTAATAATGTACTTAAAGGGGATACAAATTTTTGATAAAGCATGGTTCTTAGATTTGCCGTATCATGCCCTTCAGATTGGAGCTGGCTGATGGCACGGCGCAGGCGGGGAAGATTAACTTGATCAGCGACTATCGCTAGCGATATAAACCGTTCAGGCGGAATAGTCGTAATCCAGTCCATATTTTCCAATACATTTATTCTCAGAGTTCTCAGATCAAAGTTAATAACTCCATATAGCTTCCAGCTATCATTTCTGTAAACGGCAAAATCAGCTTTTATGATATTTGTAATGTTTTTATCCTGATCTCTTATATATTGCGTAACCTGATCAAGTAGCAATATGCTACCGTTTCTGTTGGCGCTTTCCGCTTTAACTAAATTTTGTCCATCGGTGACCCAGGTATCATAAACAGAATCAGGGGCCGGTGGAATATCAGCGGCAAAATTATTGGCTTCCCAGTTTCTAAGTTCAGCACGTGCATGCACGGTAACCATTTCTGAAAATACAAAATTCACAGCACCGATCAGAAGTGAAACTGCCATCAGCGGTACCAGTATCCGAAAGGCTGACCAGCCTGCTGTCTTCATAATAACAATTTCACTATTAACATTGAGCACCGATAGAGTAAGTATCGATGACAGAAGAGCAACAAAGGGTGAAAATAATGAAATCAGATGAGGACTGCGCAGGGTGACATATCGCCATAAATCGGCATAGACAGCGCCTTCGCCAGCAAGAATTTCATCTGACTTGGCCAGAAGGTCAAGCATTTGTAATGTTGCGATAAGACCGGCAAGAATTATGACATAGCGAACGGCAAAGATTTTTGCCAGATAAACATCCATACTTCCAGGGCTAAATATTTTACCGAAATGCCCGCCATAGCTCATCACCCGCTCAACCATTAGCTTGATGTCCTAGCGCGTTTAAATAGTTTGGTGAAAAATTCGACGATGACATCCGACACCAGTTCAAGAGTTCGCAGTGGCACCCCACCAACAGTATAGGCTCCAATGTAATAGAGCCTTGCCGTGACAGCAATGAATACTATGGTGGGCAACCAAATAGTTAGCCACGGACTAAAGCTGCCATCAGCAGCAAAATCAAGGCCGAACTCAAGGACTTTATGGTAAAGAAGCAGAATAAAAACGCCCACGGAAATGCCGAGTGCTCTGCCGGATCTTTTGGCAACCAGCCCTAATGGCACAGCAAGAAAAGGGACTATTAAAATGGATAATGCCCGGGCAATACGGGAATGAAGTGTAGCAATGATGGCTGTATTACCGCTATGTCTTTGTTGCCATAGTTCATAAAATGTCATTTCTGCTGCATCATCACCGCGGTTTCTGAACTGTTCAAACATTGGCACTTCCAGAGGCAGATCATGCATATCAAAATTCAAAATGCGTGGCCTGTTCTGGCTTGTGTCAAAGTCAATCAGTGTCCCGTCAAAGAGCCTTAAAATAATATATTTTTGATCCGGTGAGGCATAAAAGCTGCCTTTTTTTGCACTGACTGAATATATATGCCCATCGGGCTCTTCCTTCTGTGCAAAAATATCAAGAAGCTCACGCCCAGAATTCTGTGATTCCTCAATACGCAGTGTCAATCCTTTTCCCAGATTGGTGAACTCATTGGATTTAATCGCGGCACCAAGGGCACCACTTCGAACATCAAAAATCAATTCTTCATAGGCATATTTGGTATAGGGCTGGACAAAACCGACAACAAGTATGTTAATTAACAAAAGCAATATAGCGAGTAAAATTGGCATTAATAATAATCGGTGAAGACTAATTCCGCAGGAAAGAAATGCATCAAGTTCACTGCTTAGGGCGAATTTTCGAATGGCCAGTAAAACCCCGAGAAACATAGCTAACGGAATCACCAGGGTAAGATATTGTGGCATTAAATTACCCAGCATCTGCCAGACCACATCGATAGGCCCCCCCTGATTAATGACAAAGTCGAACAGGGAAAGCATTTTTTCAAGCAAAAGCAGTAGCGCAGAAATACCCAAAGTGGCCACCAGAGGCACAATCGTACTTTTTAGAACATAAAAATCAATTTTGTTAAACATAAATGGGGCTTTGCCTGATAATTGCCTTGTGTTCTTTCTATAGCTCATTTATGGCTAAGTATATTTATATTTTAATATTTAAAAACCGTATTGTAGAAAATAATGTCTAAAAAATAAACGTTTTTTGCTTATGACGAAACTTTATGGTCAATATTGGGCAAAAATATTTATTATTGTGTCAGATAAGATATTGATTATTGAAAAATACAGAAGTTGACTGGGATAACTAAGTTGGATTTGATTGCTATTTTGAGTAGCCCTGACTCATTTCATAATAAAAGTGAAATGGATAAAATCAGGAATATCATTAAAGAGGAAGGTTCAGGAATAATTCACTATGAGGTGAAGAATTTTGCTGATATTGGTGAGGCTTTGTCCAGATTCCGGCAATGTAAAGTAAAAGCTATCATCATTGTTGGTGGGCAGGCTTTATCGTCAGCGACTTTTGAATATTTAATTGATAAAAAGCCTTTCGGTGAGACTCAAATCCCGATTTCTGTTCTTTCCGGTGATGACGAAAGATTTATTGCTCAAAGTTTTGGTGCCACGTCAAACCATGCCCATCAGGACCTCAAGAATATCCTTAGAAAACATAAAACAGGGCGTCTTTTGGATCACATTGTGAAAACGCCTCTGATCAAAGTGGAAGGGGTAATGCATGTTGGTAAATTATATGGACTTTATTTTTGTACCGGGGAAATTGTCAGCAGAAAATCCCTTTTTCAGAGAACATTGCATAGAACCGGTATTCGGCACGTCATTCAAAATTATACAACAATCATTTCTCTACTTTATAAAGCTTACATCAGTTCAAGACGCTCGGATGATATTAATGATATGATCCGCATAAACAGAAACCAAAGAGGGGCAGTAGTAGGGCGCTATTTTATGGTTTTGCTCAGCAGTCTGGACTGGATTTTCCTTGGGACCAAACTACCACATAGGCATAAGGCAAATAGTCTGAATTTCTTAAGTGTGGAAAATACAAAAGATGCCATTATGAGTACAGGAAAAAGAATGTTAAAAGGCAGCTACGGTGAAAGAATGCTTCCCGGCCATGTTATGGCTGAAATTGAACATGCAAGGCTTGTTTTTAATAAGAAATTTGTCGTTGACGGCTGTTTTTATGAAACGGGTTCAAGCGGTGAACTGCTTATTTCCGCCGCAGAGGACTTAACATTTATACGTATAGATTAGCTTAGAACGTTTAGTTTTTTGCCTACGGCAATAAATTTTTCCAGCATATAGTCTATTTGCACAAATGAATGTGCTGCAGAAAGGCTGCACCGCATAAGATTAAGGCCGTTTGGTGTCGCCGGCGGTACAGCAAGATTTACATAAACGCCTTCTTTCATCATGTTTTGCCAGTAGCCTATGGCTGTTTGCTTGTCATCAATGATGATGGCCGCAATCGGGCTTTCTCCTGTTGTTCCCATATTAAATCCGGCATTCGCAAGGCCTTTATTAAGCCGCATGGAATTTTCAAGCAATTTTACTCTTAAATTACTGTCTTTAATAAGTTCCAATGCTTTTGTAGCTGATGCAACTACCGATGGGGGAAGGGATGCTGTAAAGACATAGGGACGACAAACCAGCCTTAAAGTTTCAAATTTAGGATGATTTGAAACACAATATCCGCCAACAGTGCCAACGCTTTTGCTGAATGTACCGACAGTGAAGTCCACAAGGTGTTCAACATTTTGCTCCTGCGCTACGCCGCGACCGGTTTTACCAAAAACCCCGATTGAATGGGCTTCATCAACTAAAACAAAGGCATCATGTTTTTTTGCAGCTGTTGCCAGTTCCTTAATAGGTGCCTGATCACCAAGCATACTGTAAACGCCTTCTATAACAACCAGTATTCCGGCATCTGGATCTTTCCGCCTTATTCGGGCAAGACGTTTTTCAAGATCTTCAGGATTATTATGTGCAAAACGGACGACTGTTGCATTTCCCATGGCACAGCCATCATAAATACTTGCATGACTGTCTGCATCAATCACCACATAATCTTTTGGCCCGGCCACAGTTGAAATGACCCCCAGATTTGCCTGGTAACCCGTTGAAAAAACAATGGCATGATCGGCGTCATAGAAATCTTTCAGCGTTTCCTCAAGTTTTTTATGACCGTAATAAGTTCCGTTTAAAACTCGTGAACCCGTTGTTCCTGTACCAAAATTTCTTAAGGCATCCTCGGCTGCCATAATACATTCCTGATTATAAGTCATGCCCATATAGTTGTTGGTGCCGGCAAGTATAGTTTTTTTTCCATTAATGATAGCTTCGGTCGGAGAAATCACGGCATCCATACTTACCGTGAAGGGATTTAAATCTCCACCTTCGGCAAGTTTTTTATACTCAGTAATTATGTTATCGAATTTATCAAAAAGATCATGGGTCATGGGATATGTTTTTTCCGCTAAAAATTAATTTTCTTCATCAAGAATTCTTTTTATGGCTTCGGCGACCTGTCCAACGGTTTCAAGGTCAGGAAGTATATTAAGCGGTACAGTCACATCAAAATGATCTTCAATGGCTGCTAGCATATCCATAACTGAAAGAGAATCCAGCTCGAGATCAGAGGCAAAAGTGGTATCGGCGGTTATAGTAACGCCCTTTTTATTGAACGGGGCCACAAGCTCGCAAATCTGATCTAAAATTTCTGTAGTATCAAGTGTCATCTTTGTACCTTTGTTTCGGGTGGCTAACTTACAGAATATGTATGTTAAAATCTATTAGAAAATGCGCATTATATATATTCGTTCTTTTTGTACCAGTCGAGTGTTTGTTTTAAACCTTCTTCTAAATCATACCTTATCTTATTTTTGTCAATTGGGAATTCCATGAGTGGATTACAGACCCAGTCTGGATGGCATATTTCATTTACCTTTTTTGCAGAAAGCATAGGTGGATATCCAAATATACGTCCACTTATGCTGTTTAAATGGCCAGTAGATTTTAAGAGAAATTTGGGTGATGTGATTTTTATAGGTGATACTTGCATGATTGATGCAGCGGTATTGTAAAAATATTCATGCGTATAACCGCCCTGTTGACCATCGCCAATCTCAAGGATTTGATTAAAAAACTGATTATTTTCAAATGTTGAAATAATTGAATTAACCAGATCACTCACATGTATCCAGGAAACACGATTATTACGATTGGCCGGAAATATGGCGAGACCAGACTTTAACATTTTAAATATTTTTAGGGTTTCAGTATCTCCGGGGCCATAAATTCCTGGAGGTCTGATAATAGTCCAGTTTAATGATAAAGAATTATTTTTAATAGCTTCTTCACCCATAAATTTACTAAAGGCGTAGTCTGATAAATGGGGTTCACGTGCTGCAAGTGATGAGATTTGAATGAAATGCTTCGGTTTGCAATCAGGATTTATGGCGTTCAGAAGATTTGATACGGAAACTGAGTTTGCTTCTAAAAAGTCTTGTTTATTCATAGCTTTAACCAAACCAGCAACATTTATAATAATGTCTGCATCCTTACAAAGTTCTATGAGTGCGGACTGATCCCCAAGATCAGCATTTATCCATTTTACATTATCAATCTGTTGCTGTGGACGACGTGTAAGGGCGCTTACATGATATCCTCTGGCGAGCATATCTTTTAACAGATGTCCACCAACAAAGCCCGTAGCGCCTGTTAGAGCAATTTTTTTCACAATTTGTTATTCCTAAATAAGAAAACGCCAATCTTTATCTTATATAAGATTAGCGTTTTGATATCTCTTTCGTCAATCTGCTTATTTTTAGGTGAGTTGCCCTTCAAGATATTGTCTTCGGGCCTTTACCCGGGACAGTTTTCCAGAAGATGTACGTGGGAGTGACCTAGGGGGGACCAAAATAACTTTTGGTGCTTTGCCGATAACGGCTTGTACTTCATGCTTAATTCTGTTTTCCAGATCAATTCGGTCTTCTTCATCACGTTTGCGGCACTGTACCAATATTGCCGGTATTTCTTCATTATTTTCGCCGGGTATTGAAATAGCAGCACTGTCTCCGGAACGAAGCTCAGGTAATTTTTCCACGGCCCATTCAATATCATGGGGCCAGTGGTTTTTACCATTAATAATAATCAGGTCTTTAATCCGACCAATAATATAAAGTGAACCTTCAGCCATATAGCCGATATCACCGGTATCAAGCCATCCGTCTTCCGACAGGCACTGTCGGGTTGCTTCCTCGTCCATATAATAGCCAACCATGACGCTTGGTCCTTTGACACAGACACGTCCAATTTCTCGTTCAAGAAGTGCATCGTCATGTTCATCACGGATTTCTAGTTCATACTCAGGTAATGGCTTGCCGCAATTGACAACTTCACGGTAATTGGCTCCATTGCCATTTAATTTATGGTCCTGTACAGATTTTACATCACCACTTAAGACTTCTTCACTAACGAGGTCCACCTCATATCCTGAAAATGCGGGCGCAAAACTAACAGCAAGAGTGCATTCAGCCAGACCATAACTTGGCATAAAGGCCCTTTTGTCAAAGCCGCATTCTTTAAATGTTTCAGCAAAAATCTCAAGAACATTAGGGCGGATCATATCAGCGCCAATCCCGGCAACACGCCAGCTTGAAAGGTCAAGTCCCTCAAGGTCGGTTGAATTGGCCCGTCTTGCACAAATTTCATATCCAAATGTCGGGCCTGAGCACATAGTGCCTTTATTTTTTGAAATCAGTTTAAGCCATTGCATAGGGCGCCTGGCAAATGCTTCGGTTGCTAGATAATCGATGGATACTTGACAGGCGATTGGAGAAATAAGCATGCCAACAAGCCCCATATCATGATAAAATGGTAACCATGATACGGCGCGGTCATTCTCTGTAACTTCCATGCCGATTTTGCCAATACCATGACTGTTTGACATTAATGAACGATGTGTGACAGCAACACCATGTGGGAAACGCGTGCTGCCAGAGGAATACTGAAGATAGGCAAGGTCGTCCGGTGTCACTTCCGGAAGAATTATATTTTCAATATCCTTGTCGCTTGCCTGCGCTTCAAATGTATCCGGAGTGCCAACAAAAACCATTTCAAGGCCATTTGTCGCTTCATCAAGAAGAGGCAGCATATAAGCGGCTGACATTGCAACCGTTGCACCACAGCTTTTCATTTGCTGATGAAGCTGTTCTGTATATCCTTCACGACCACCAAAGGATGTTGGTAGGGGAAGAGGAACAGGGAGTAAGCCGGCATATTGACAGCCTAGAAAATAACAAACGAAATCTTCATTGGTTTCAGCAATCAGAGCAACTCTTGAATTTTTCTCAATACCAAAATGAACCAGTCTTCGGCCAATTTCCATAGAACGGTCTCTGACTTGTGTATAGGTGATGCTGCTTTCCAGTTCTCCGCGCGGAGAATAGAAATTAAGGCCCCTTACGCCCTTGGCTGCGTAGTCCAGTGCTTCCAGTAGCGTATTGAATTCGGCATATTTTCGTGGAAGACCCGGGTCTAATGTTGGTGTAGGTTCAAGCATATATGAATAATGTCACTCAGCTGTTTTAAATAAAGTTATGTGAAAAAGTCCAGAACTGAACTATTGGCTTTTCCCGTTTTTAAAAGTTTATCTTTAAAAATAACTCATATGTCATATTTGTTTAATATATAATTTCACCTTCGATACATGCTGTTACATATAATCGCAAGTTATTTTTTATTTATTAGTGCGCATTTTACAGTGCGAATTGGTTTTTGCCAACTAATAAAAGAAACGGTTGAAATATATATAATTTTATCTATTTCCTGACTAGTGTCTTTTTTTTGATTTGAGAGACATAAATTCCTCCTGCAATAAAAAGAATGGCAAAGAAAGTTGTCGGTTTTAATGTTTCATCCAGAAATAAATATCCGGCCAATACACCGACCACCGGTATGATGTATGTGTTATAGGATACAAATGTAGAACCAGCAATTTGTGTGAATACGACCATCACCATTGTGGTTATACCCGTTGGCAGTATGCCAAGATATAAAAGTGAAAGAATTTCAAGAGTACCAAAATTTGTGAAGGAAGGGTGCTCCAACAGTATGGCAAGCGGCCATAGTAAAACAGAAGTTGTCGTCAGCATAACAAATGACGTGCGAATAGGATCGGATTTTACATATCTTCGAATGAGGATATTGGCGAGTGCGTAACCGAAAGAAGCCACCATCATTGCTATGAGTGCATAAAATGCAAGATTTTCATGATCGCTGGTGATAAAAAGTGAATCGTAAAAGAGCACCAATATTCCGCAAATGCCGCTTATAATGCCTACAAATCCAAGCAAGTTCATTTTTTCATCGTTGAAATGGGCCATAACAAAAACCATAAGCGGAATAACGGACATACAAATGGCGCCAGTACCAGCATTTATGTAAAGCATTGCCCAACTAATAAGTACAAAGGGCACTCCTGTTCCAATCAATCCGATAACAGATCCTTTTACCCAGATTGATCTGTGGTTGGGGAGTTTTTCTCCTTTTGAAATAATATAAATAGCAATAATTATTGCACCAACCGAAATTCTTGATGCTGCAATAGTTATCGGAGGAACGGTAGGAGCAATCATTTTTAAAAATAAAAATGACATACCCCAGACACTGGAAAGGAATAATAAATATAAATAATGTGATAAGGGTCTATGCTCGGTCATTGGAAATGGTTAATCTCTGCAAATGAACAAAAATAATAAGAAATTTAAATTAACAAAAGAATTTATTCAAAAAGCAGCCTATCGTCACCTTGAAAGATATGCAACATCGGAAGCGAATTTAAAATTTATTCTGAATAGAAAAGTTGATCGTCAGCTAGTGAATATTGATAATGCAGAGGATTTAAGACAAGAAGCCCGTATATGGGTAATGGATGCAGTTAAAAAATGTGTCGAACTTGGTTTGGTGAATGATCAGCTTTATGCTGAAGCAAAAATAAATGCCTATCTGAATTCTGGAAATTCATTAAATATTGCAAAAAACAAACTGAGATCAAAAGGTCTGTCAACAAGACTAATTTCGGAAATGGTTTCCGAAATAGAAGAAAAATCACCAGATATCAATTTCATCAGTGCAATAAAATATGCGAAAAAAAGACGTTTTGGACCTTACCGGATCAGGAAAGCCAATGAGGATACCGAAAGAAAAGAACAGGCATCCATGGCTAGAGCTGGCTTTTCATTTGATGAAATAATGCGGGTTTTAAAGGCTGATGGCGAGGATTTGGAAAGTTTTCTCTATGAAAATAAATAACATTGCTTTTTTAAAGCTATCCGCCAATTACACAAGTCTTTATTTTTATCTCGGCATTATGACACCATTTTGGGGAATGTGGCTGCGGAATAAAGGATTATCCCCAAGCGAAATTGGCATCATCATCGCCCTTCCCTATATCATGAAAATCATTATCGTGCCATTGGTTAGCCAGGCTGCTGACCGCAGGGATGAATATTGGCGGCCGCTTCTAATTTCAGTTTGTTGCGGAACCATATTTTCGACATTTTATTTTTTTGATTTGAATTTCTGGACGCTGCTTCTAACAACTTTTCTTGTAAATTTATTTGTGCCCGCGATTACACCGCTTCTTGAAACCATAACGGTAAGTCAGACGGTAAAGCATAACCTGAATTATGGCCGTATCCGCTCATTCGGGTCTTTTTCCTTTATTGCAAGCTCAGTTGCAATTGGAGTATTTTTAAAATCAAATTCTATAAATGATGTGATCTGGATTGTTTATGGCTCCTTGTTGCTTATGATTATTACCACCTATAACCTGCCACGCGGAAATAAAAAAATCATTCATGATGATGAGCAGATCGTTTCCCCCATAAGATTTTTACTGAGTAGCAGTGAATTTATCTGGTTTCTTGTTATTGTCGGACTGTTACAGATGAGCCATGGAGTTTATTATTCAATGGGCAGCATTTACTGGCAGGAAAATGGTATCAGCGAAGATTTCATTGGTCTGTTGTGGGGGGCGGGTGTTATTGCCGAAATTCTTCTTTTTATCTTTTGTAACAACTTGATTAAAAAAAATCCTGTTTTCATTATATTTGCGGTCATCGGGTTTTTTGGAATATTGCGCTGGTTTATTTTTTCAACGACATTTAACCTTCCGGTCCTGTTTGCTGCGCAAGTTTTACACGGTCTTACCTTTGGTGCCAGTCATCTTGCTGCCATTCATTATCTGGGCAATAAAATAGGTGGCGGTTGCGGCGGAACCGCACAAAGCCTTTATTCTTCGTTGCCGCTTGGGCTCGGTATGGGGCTTGCAACCTATGTCGGCGGGGTGGTTTATGAAACTGCTGCTGGTGGTGCCTATATTGTTATGAGCTTTCTTTGCGCAATGGCATTTTTACTGTCCATTATTTATTTTTATCGCAAAAAATAGTCTTTTTATCCCAATTGAAAAAAATAACGTCAGGTTTTTAAATCCACTGCGTATTATGAGTACATGACTTGTGGGAATGGGATAAAATTTTTGGAGATTAAAATGACTAAATCTATTTATGTAATTACCGGTGTACTTGCCCTAACCTTCACAGGCGTTGCGATGTCTCAAGAGGAAGGTCGCGGCATGTCAATGATGGATACAAACAAAAACGGCACTGTTGAGAAATCAGAATTTTCAGCAATGCTGGAAAAACGCTTTACTGAAACAGATAAGAATGGTGGTGGCATTACACTTGACGAATATAAAGCAAAAGCAAATGCAGACCGAGAAGCAATGATGGCCAAACGTAAGGAAATGGCTGAAGACCGTAAAGAGGAACGTGAAAAACGTGCTGAAGAGCGACTTCAAAAACGCTTTGAAAGTATGGATGCCGATAAAAACGGTACAGTCTCAGCAGAAGAGTATAAAGCGGCCGGTGAAAAAATGTTTGACCGTATGGACCGAAATGGTGATGGCATTCTGAATGATCGCCGTGGTCGTGGTGACAGAATGCGTGATAAACCCCGCGCAATGCGTAACTAATTCATATCTAATGTCCCGTGCGTCTAAGAATTACCCCATAAATTCTTAAACGTATCACTGAAAGGCGGGAAATTATTCCCGCCTTTTTTTTGTTTAATTTCACCGCTATAACCTTATATGCTTGCAGTGTTGCGCAGTGCAGCTTATTTTGCAGTTAATTACAGAAAATTGGAGCATAAATATGTTTGGCGGATCAATACCGGCCCTTATCACACCTTTTAAAAACCGCGAGTTTGATGAAGATACGTACCGAAAGTTTGTCAGCTGGCAAATTGAACAGGGCTCCACTGGCGTTGTCCCATGTGGTACTACAGGCGAATCCCCGACCCTTGATCATGCTGAACACAGGGCTGTTACCGAAGCCTGCATAGATGAAGTGGCTGGCAGGGTACCAGTGCTCGCCGGATGTGGGTCAAATTCAACCCGTGAAGCAATCGGTCTGACAAAGCACGCGAAAGAGGCGGGTGCGGACGGCGCCCTGATCGTTACGCCCTATTATAACAAACCAAATCAGGAGGGGATGTTTCAGCATTTCAAGGCTATTAATGATGCCGTAAGCCTGCCGATCATTATTTATAATATCCCGGGGCGAAGTGTCGTCGACATGAGCGTGGAGACCATGGCAAGATGTTTTCATGAACTGGAAAATGTGATCGGGGTTAAGGATGCAACCGGCAATCTGGCACGGGTGCCACTTCAACGTGCGGCCTGTGGTAAGGAATTTATCCAGCTTTCCGGCGAAGATCAGACCGCATTGGCCTTTAATGCTCATGGTGGTGTTGGCTGTATTTCGGTGACGGCCAATATCGCCCCAAAGCTGGTTTCGGACTTTCAGAAGGCGTCTTTAGCGGGGGATCATAAGAAAGCACTTGAACTTGAAGACAAACTTACGGCGCTTCATGACGTGATGTTTATTGAACCCAGTCCAGGGCCCGTTAAATATGCGGCGTCCTTGCTGGGCTTATGCCTGCCTGATATGCGCCTGCCACTGGTTCCGATAAGCGATGCGACCAAAGCAAAAGTAAAAGCCGCCATGATAGGAGCAGGGCTTCTGGAAAATTAAAATGGCAAATGATAAAAAAAACAGTGCTTATAAGGTTATCGCGCTGAACCGCAAGGCACGACATAATTATATTATTGAAGAGGAAATTGAAGCCGGAATAGTGCTAAGCGGGTCAGAGGTTAAATCGCTTCGTGCTGGTGAAAGCAATATTACCGACAGTTACGCCGAAGTGAAAGACGGCGAAGTTTTTCTGATCAATGCCTATATCAAGGAATATGAACAGGCTAACCGCTTTAACCATAGTGCGCGGCGGGTCAGAAAACTGCTTCTTCACCGTAAACAGATCAACAAAATGATGGCGGCCGTGCAGCGCAAGGGCATGACGCTTGTCACCTTAAAGCTTTATTTTAATGACCAGAACCGCGCCAAAGTGCTTCTAGGGCTCGCACGGGGTAAAAAGCTTCATGACAAGCGGGCTTCAGATAAAGAGCGTGACTGGAACCGTCAAAAAGAGCGGCTGTTAAAAGACGGGTAAAAAACGGGGGAACAGGCGGATGTCAGATTTAACACTGGACGATTTTCTGACCGAGATCAGAGCCTGTAAAATCTGTGAAAAATCCTTGCCTGATGGTGTAAGGCCAGTTCTTCGCGCGGGCGAGGGGGCAAAAATCCTTATCGTCGGGCAGGCGCCGGGCCGCCGCGTTCATGCAAGCGGTATTCCCTTTGATGATCCAAGCGGCGACCGGCTTCGTGACTGGATGGGTGTGGATAAGGATATTTTTTACGACACATCCAAAATCAATATTGTGCCGATGGGCTTTTGCTATCCGGGGACAGGGAAAAGTGGTGACCTCCCACCCAGAAAGGAATGTGCCGACGCCTGGCGCGCGCCACTGATGGTAAAACTGTCCTCGGTCGAACTTACACTGGTGATCGGTCAGTATGCCATTGACTGGCATCTGGGTAACAGGCGCAAAAAAACACTGACCGATACGGTTCGAACCTGGCAGGAATACTGGCCCGATTATGTCGTGCTGCCCCATCCCAGCCCGCGCAATAATATCTGGCTTCGGAAAAATGACTGGTTCGAAACTGAAATCCTTCCCCCGCTTAAAAAACGCATCAGGGAATTGCTTTGAATAAATTGCTGATATGAGTTCTGTCTGCTTTGATTTTATGAGAATAGGCAGCTTTTTTTGTAATTAATGATTTCTAAAAACACATTATTTATACCAATTATCTTGACATCAAGATATATTTATCTTTATATCAAGATAATTATTAAAGGATTTTAAATGAGTGATAGCATAGATCAATTTTTTTCCGAGTGGTCATCCCAGGTTACAACACTCCCTGATATAACGAAGGAAATGCAATATATTTACCGTATTGCAAAAATCAGCCGAATTTTGGGGGAACGGCTGGATCAGACCTGTAATTTGTTTGGGATTACCCGCTCCCAGTTTGAAGCAATGGCCGTTTTGCGCCGGCTCCATCCTAAAGCTTTAAACGCGCAGGAAATTATGCAAGCCAGTATGCTTACTTCAGGATCAGTAACAGCAATGATCAATCAACTGTTAAATGCCGGGCTGGTGAAGCGCAAAGCAGACCCTGAGGATGCCCGTCGCATCCAAATTACATTGACAACTAAAGGGATCAGGATAATTGAGGCAGCTCTGAAAGACCGAATAAATGATAATAAAAAACTGGCTAATTTGCTTACTATGGATGATCGGCAAAAAATGAATGATCTAATGAGAGACTTGCTTACTAAACTAGAAAAATCAGAGCAACAATTATGACCAAAAACATGCGTGATATATCTGTCAGTTCAGAATTCCCGGTAAATGATTATCTCAATCGTATTGGATTACTTTTTTTGCCAGAAGCAAATGAGGAAGGACTATTTGCTTTGGTGAAAGCGCACACCAGTGCACTTCCATTTGAAAATCTGGATACTCTGGCAGGAGTGAGAGTCCGGCTGGATGAGGGATCAATACTGGAAAAGTTATTAAAACAAAATCGTGGCGGTTACTGTTTTGAACTGAATGGACTGATGAAGATGGCTCTGAATTATGCAGGGTTCGAGGTTCACTCATTTCTTTCGCGCGTTACTTTTCGGCGCAATAATCCGGGACCACTTTCCCACGAGGTTCTTATTGTTAAATGTAATGGGAAAGACTGGCTTGTGGACACAGGTTTTGGTGGACCGGGCCTGACTGAACCCATGAAACTTGTTGCGGATAAAATTCATGAGCAGGCGGGTGCTCGGTTTCTATTGAGTTTGCAACCCGATGATACTTTATTATTACAGCGTGAAATTGCCGGAGTATGGGTTGGTCTTTATCTAATATCGAAAGAGCTGGCAACACCGCCTGATATAGAAATGTCTAATTATTTTGTTTCGACCTATCCTATTTCTCCATTCAGAAATCGCTTCATGTGTGTTAAAACTGATGAAAATGGTATGTGGAAAATTGAAAATTTTGAACTGATACGCCTTAATTCAATTCACGAGATTGAACAGCGTAGCAGCTTGACTAATCAACAGGACTTTGCTGAGGCAATAAATTCTGTTTTTGGTATTAAAGTGCCGATTGAAATTACAACGAAAGCCTGGTTAAAAGTGAAAGAGAATTGTTCGTAGAATTACTATCAACTGTTCCCCACATCTTTTTTGTAGTCTTCCAACACTTCTGACAGAAGCTGGATATCGCTTTCAAATGTTTCAGGCAGGAGGGGGCCGAAACTGAACCTGAACATATCCATATAAGGGCTGACGTAGCTCGGGTCTTTGGAGTGGGGCCGTCCCATGTCGCAGTCCCGCCCGGCGAGGATCGCCGCGCCCCGTTTATAAAGCCGCCGGTTAAATTCATCGCAGTTCATCCCTTTGGGCAGCCTGATCCAGTGGTAAAACCCGCCGTTACCGGTGAAGACTTCCAAACCCATTTTTTCAAAGGCTTCCTTATATCTTTGGCGCTGCCAGTTATAATGCTCTTCAACAGCTTTTCTTTGCTTGGCGACCCGGTCGGGCTTTAAAAGCTCGACGGCATACATCTGACTGGGGTGGGATACCCCGCCCATGCCGAAGGAGCTGAAATTTGACAGCGTTTCAATATTCTTTTTGGACGCAATAATCCAGCCGACCCGAATGCCGGGGCTCTGTAGGCCTTTGGTACAGGCACCGGACAGAAATATATTGGAATTATCAAGGTCCTTGACATACTGCAAACCGCTGACTGACGGCGAATGGAACATTTCATACGCTTCATCAAGCAAGATACCGTTTCGTGGGGCTTCCGCCATTTGCATGAGTTCTTCCAGTTCTGCACCGGCACGCGCATGTCCGGTCGGGTTGCTGGGGTTCGATATGACCGGAAAAAGCATTGTTTTATGGTTTAGGCCCGAGCGGTCGAAATATTCCGCATTGGTCGGATGGAAGTTATTCTCCGGTGTCATGGGGACTGTCTTCCAGTCAGATTTCGTCTGTGTCAGGATATCAAGGTAAGCAGGCCATTCAACATTGCCGATGCGAATTTGGATATTCTTTTTCAGGAATGCCAGTACGGTATAAATGCCTGGGCGCCCGCCGGCAAAGATCATCACATTATCCGGAGTAATGTTTGATCCGTAATATGTGTTGTAATAATCAACGACAGTGTCCCGCAGTAGCGGATGCCCCCATGCTTTGGGATAAAACCGGTCTTCCCATGTCACATCGACGGAGGATGGAAGCGATGGACCATTAAACTTTTCAAGCGGCGTGGTAAGGGGAAAGCCCTGCGACCACGGGTGGGTTCCTTCTGTTCCCATGAACGCGCCGAAGGCATCCTTAAATGCATAAAGCGTTTCATATATGCCCATGGGCGGTACGTCATCACTTAAAAAAGAGTCTTTCGGGTGATTTATAAGTGTCATGGCTATTTTTTAATCCCTCTATTCTGATACCCATTCTTTTTAACCCGAAATTCATTTTTTTACCAAGCGATATTATTCGCGTGTCTGCTATAAAAAATCTAATTTTTCGTTTTGTTATTTGATCGGTTTATTTAAGAAAATATCAATTTGTGAAAATGAGATTGTATTGACTATCTTCAACATTTCGTCAGTTCTTCTTGTAGTAAATCATATACTACTCGAATACGCTTACTTGTTCGAAGCTCACGATGAGAGACAAGCCAGAGAGGTAAAATGGCGATAGGGTCAAGGGCTGGAATAACCCTTTCAATTAGAGGATCAGCATCACCTATATCTTCTGGAAAAAGGGCAATCCCCATGCCTTTTTTAACAAGTTCATACTGCATCAACAGAAACTTGGTAATGATAGGAAAATTTCTTTGGGTTAAATTCGATCCAAATCCATTTAAAACTTTTAAGACCGTGTCGCTTCGATCAAAACCTATGAATTCTGCTTGCGAAAGACCGCTCACGGAGTCCGGGTTTCCAATGCCGTTTATATAGCTTGGACTTGCATAGAGACGGATATTAATATCCCTGATTTTTTTGGCGATGAGATCAGGATGTTCAGGTTGAAAACTTCGGATCGCAATATCGGCCTCACGACGACGCAAATCACTCGCATCATTGGAAACAACGATTTCTATATCTATACCCGGTTCTTGATTGCGGAGTTTGGCAATGAAAGACGGTAATCGAAAAGTAGCATCGACTTCACTCGCAGAGATGCAAACCGTACCCTCGATAGATTGTGACTTCCCCGCTGCAGAAAGCGAGACACGGCTGGCAGCTTCTCCCATAGCGCGGACATGATCAACAAGCTCTAAACCGTTTGGGGTTAAAATCAAGCCATTGCCGACGCGTTCAAAGAGCACAACACCAAGCTCTTCTTCCAATGCTGAAACCTGACGGCCAAGCGTAGGCTGTGTCATACCAAGTGCCCTTGCCGCAGCGGATAATGATCCTTCCTCAACGGTTACTAAAAAGGCACGCGCTCTGTTCCAATCAAATTTTACTGATTTCCAATCCATACAAATATGTATAGCAGAAATGCATATATAGGCAATTTATTTAAGAAAAATGCATGGTTATATAAGGCCAATTGTTGAATGAAAGGAATAAAATGAAAATTTTTATAGCAGGTGCAAGCGGCGCAACGGGTCGGTTACTGGTCGCTCAATTACTTAAACGCGGCCATGAAGTGAAAGTGCTGGTTCGGTCTAATACTAATTTATCCAGGAAATTGGAAAGCAATAAAAACCTGACGGTAATTTATGAAAGTATTCTTAATCTTGATACTCAGGAAATGGCAAATCTTGTTCATGGATATGATGCCGTGGTCTCATGCCTGGGCCACAATTTGACCTTTTCTGGTATATTTGGCGCCCCGCGCGAGCTGGTTACAGAAGCAACACGACGTTTGTGTGAAGCAATCAGGGTTAATAACCCGGTTAAACCAGTTAAATTTATTCTTATGAATACGACTGGTAACAGAAACAGGGACCTTAACGAGCAGATTTCTTTTGCTGAAAGATGTGTTATTGGACTTGTTCGACTTCTCCTTCCTCCTCATAGGGATAATGAAAAAGCAGCGGATTATCTGCGCACACAAATTGGGCAAAAAGACGGTTCCATAGAATGGGTGGTGGTGCGTCCTGCACTTTTAATCGATGAACTTGAAGTCAGCGACTATAATATTCACCCCTCACCTACCAGAAGTGCAATCTTTGGTGGGGGCAAGACCAGTCGAATTAACGTAGGCCACTTGATGGCTGATCTTATCATAAATGGTGGTCTTTGGAAAAAATGGCATGGCAAAATGCCTGTAATATATAATAATTTCTAATCTATTTTCAACGCCAGCTCTGGGTCGAAATTAATCATCAAAAAGTATAAAAAATACCCGCAGGAAGCGGGTATTTTCTCTTTTTGGGTTCTATTTAATTGTTAACTTAAAAACTTGGTTCCGCGACCGGGTCACCAAATTTCCAGCTACCATCCGGCATCAGACAGGCATTGCCATATGCGGGGACGTCCTGTCCGCCGATCTGAATGGTTGTGGTATATTCACGAACCTGAAGGCAGCTTTCATTGTTAAACTGGTCTGACTGTTGCGGTTGTCCACTATAAACCTGTTGTTGTGGCTCCTGGGTATAGACAGGAACCTGTTGAACAACGGTCTGTACCGGTCTTTCAACATAAACCACCCGTGTTCTTGGACGGTAATAATAGCTACTTGCCCATCCGTATCTTGGGCCATAGCCGTAATAATAGGGATAGCTGTAGCCATATGGATAGCCGTAATTATAAGACAGGCTAATGCTGCTGCCGCCATAGTAACTTCCATACCCACCATAGTAGCTACTATAGTAGCTAGGGCTGTTCAAAGCAGAATATAGAAACGCACCTGTAACCAAACCAGGAACAAAACCATTATTATGGTAACGTCTGTTATAGTGATTCCTATAATTATTACGATAATTATTTCTGTAATTATAATTATTCACAATAGTACGGTTAACACGTCTATCGGCAACGGGGCCGTGTCCCAGATCCCTGTTTGGCCTTGCTGAAGTTCGACTTACACTTCTTGTAACAGTGTTGTTATTGTAACTTCTGGTGAAAGTGCGATTAGTGCTTCTTGTTCCTTCGCTTAAATCTCTCATGCGACTCGCATTCACGGCAGGACGACTGATATTAGGTTGACTTACCTGTGTGTCAAAATTTCTTGATGGCCGCACGGAAGTATTTCTTGAAGCAGGACGCATAGCGCTAGCAGCAGGACGGCTAACAGCAGGACGACTGACACTGTTTCCCATCACCCGGTTTGGGCGTGCACTTGAAACAGCTGCTCTGCCACCAGAATTTTTGATTGTGGCAACTTTTGAACGTTCGTGTCTCGGGCCTGCTTCGGCATAGGTAGCCACAACCATACTCAAGGTTGCCAGTCCGCATATTGCCACGGAGGTTTTTAGGAATTTTTTATACTTACTCATAATAGTATTCCTTAGTTATTCAAAATAGAACCCAATCACCTGAGAATCACTATATCAAATCCAGCTTAACCCAAACTGAACGAAATTTCCAGTTTTTCAGCATACCAAAGGTTGTTTTATCTATTTATATGGTTGTAAATATCCATATATACTATACTTAAAAATGTATCCGGATTCATGAAGCCGTTACCATAATCGGCGTCATACTTTTTAAGGGGGGCCATTTTCTTAACCTGATCAAGGGGTAATCCTTTTTCCGCCAAGGGTCTTAATATGCTGTCAATATCCATCAGAACATCATAATAAATCTTTAGTCCGGCTTTATCAGTTAGTGGACCATGGCCGGGAATAATCCTGGTTTGATCATCAATCTGATTAAGGGTGTCCTTAACGGCAATCAGCACACCTTTCCAAGATCCGCCGCCATCAACATCAACATATGGATAGGCTTCATTAAACATGATGTCGGCCATGTGGATAACATTTTTACCTTCAAAATAAACGATGCTGTCACCATCAGTATGTGCTGAACGATAATGTCTGGTTTTAATATCCATACCGTTTAAGTGAAAAGTCAGCATGTCATTAAATGTGATGATTGGGAGACCTTCCTTGGCTGTATCACTATCCTTAAGCCGCTTGTAAACATCATCATGGGCAACAATATCAATTCCCATTTTGCCCAAATTTTCATTTCCGCCGGTATGGTCACCGTGATAATGGGTATTGAAGACGAAATGAATTTTATCACTTGAAAGTTTGCGAATGGCGGCTACGATTTTTTCTGTAAGTGGTGCATATTGATCATCAATCAAAAAGACGCCATCTTCTCCGATCGAAACCCCTAGATTACCACCTTCACCTTCTAGCATATAAAGATTATCTGCGACTTTGGTGGTTTTGATTTCTATTTTGTCCCAATCCTGCGCGAATGCCGCGCTGGCAATAGTCAGACTGGCAGCTATTGTTATAATTGTTTTTTTCACGATTATTTCCTTAAATTATTTTGTTCAGGTATATTTTTTATCAGTGGAATTTTTTTAAAACTATACCACAGAGACAGTTCAATTCAAATGGCAGTTTATTGTCGGCTTTTTAATATACTCGTATAGGCGAATTTTAAAAAAGTTTCGCCCCTAATGTCACCTTTGCCCCATGTGTCTTCATATTCTTTAAGAAGTGGCAGTTTAATGACATCTTCTACGCTTGTTTCTTTGTTGGCGAGGGGGATGAGTTCGTTATATATTTTCTTGAGGACCTTGTTATAATTTTCAAGCTCGGCCTTGTTTGATAAGCTGCCATGACCCGGTATGATGATGGTTTGATCATCTATTGACTTTATCACATCATCTACAGCATTAATCATTCCGATGAAGGACCCGCCCGCATCAATATCGATATAGGGGTAGCCGCTTTGCTCAAAAAGATCGCCTGTATGAATGACATTCCGCCCTTCAAAAAAGATGACACTGTCACTTTCCGTGTGGGCATTAGGGTAGTATCTGGTTCTTATGGTTAATCCATTCATGTGAAATGTCATTTTATCGTTAAAGCTGATAATAGGCAGGGCTTCTTTTGGGGCATTTTGGGCGTGAAGTCTTTCGTAAACCTTATCATGAGCTGCTATATCAATATTCATTTTGCCTAAATTCTCGTTCCCACCGGTATGATCGTCATGATAATGGGTATTGAAGACGAAATGGACTTTTTTATTTGAAAGTTTTCTAATGGCGGATAGAATTTTATCTGTTAAAGGAGCATACTGATCATCAATCAGAAACACACCGTCTTCGCCGATTGATACTCCCATATTTCCACCGTTTCCCTGAAGCATATAAATACCGTCTGATATTTTTGTCGCCGTAATTTCTACATCATCAAAACGTCCCTGCGCCCAAGTGGTGGCAGGTAAAACCAGTGCCAGTACATAAAAAATAAATCTCAATATTTGCTCCCCAGATATTTTTTAATCTCTATAAATACATCTTCAAACATTTCGGCCGTCAGTCGTCCGGTATTGGTATTATACCTTGAACAATGATAGCTATCGATCAATTTAATATTGTTTGAGAGAGTGTGCATCCGGTTATGGCCAAATTTGAAAGCTGATTTTTTCTCTCCAAAAGTGGACAGAACGGCATTATGAGCAACTAGACCCAACGCAAGAATAATACGGATTTTTGAAAGCTTTTCAACCTGCTCAATAAGATATGGACGGCAGGTTTTCTCTTCAGCACCAGTTGTTTTGTTTTGAGGCGGAACACATCTGACCGCATTGGTGATAATAGCTTTTTTTAAAATCAAGCCGTCATCAATACGTGCCTGAAATTGACCACTTGCAAAATTAAATTTCAAAAGCGTCGGATATAAAAGGTCCCCGGCATAGTCCCCGGTAAACGGCCGTCCGGTCCGGTTAGCCCCTTTAAGCCCTGGGGCTAGGCCGATGATCAGGAGTTCAGCATGGGGGTCGCCAAATGCCGGGACCGGCCCATTGAAAAAATCCGGGTATTTTACCTTATTTTCGTTTCTGAAAGAAACCAGACGAGGGCATAGGCCGCAATCAAGCGGGGCATTGCCGGGAAGCAATTCCATATTTTTCTTAATCAGATTTAAATCATTCATATTCGGGGATGCCCGGTAGCTGCAGTAGATGCGCTTCGCCCGAATTCCGCTCTCATATCCGCTATTTCAATAAAGCTGTCAGCCTGACGTCGAAGTTCATCGGCAATCATCGGTGGGTGAGTTTTGGTGCTGCTAACGACTGAAACCCTTACCCCTTTACGTTGCAGGGATTCGACAAGACGTCTGAAGTCACCATCTCCGGAAAAAAGCACCATATGATCAACATGTTCTGCCATTCCCATCATATCAATAGCTAGTTCCATATCCATATTTCCCTTAATTTTCTTTTCCCCGTGCTGATCTGTGAATTCCTTTGTAGGTTTGGTGATCAATGTATAGCCATTATAATCAAGCCAGTCGACCAGTGGTCTGAGTGGGGAATATTCCATGTCTTCAATTAGGGCAGTGTAATAATTGGCCCTTAGTAGCCGGCTTTGATTGGCGAAATACAGCCTTAACCGGCTATAATCAATGTCAAAATTAAGGGCTTTGGCTGTAGCAAAAAGATTAGAGCCGTCAATAAAGATGGCTAATTTTTCTTCTGGATAAAATAGCATAATAAAATTCCTGAAAAATAAATAAAATATGTTTCATTATAACATATAATTTTGGCTAGTGGAACAGGGTGAGAAATGAAAAGCTATAATGGCAATACGGGTATTTTTGCTGGCTCCTAATTTACAAATACTGTAAACAGCTTTTGTTTCTTTAATAATTATCGGATTTTTCATGATTTTAATTGGCCTGGGAAGCAATTTGACGACTGATGAATATAAATCGTCCAGCGAAATTCTTGATGCAGCCATCAATGAACTTAAGGTCAATGGCGTTCAAATATTAAATAAGTCTAGTTATTATGAAACAGAGCCAGTCCCCAAATCGGACCAGCCATGGTATGTTAATGCTGTTATTTCAGTGGAGACTTCATTATCCGCACCAGAACTCCTGAAATTAATGCATGAAATTGAACTGAACCTTGGCCGCGTAAGAAGAGATAGATGGGAAGCACGCATCATTGATTTGGATCTATTATGTTATCACGACAAGATATATCCAAATAAAAATAAATGGCTTGAGTTTGCATTTAAAAATACTTATGAGGAAATGGTTATTCCTCATCCTCGGATGCATTTAAGGGACTTTGTATTGATTCCTGCCAATGAAATCGCAGGGGATTGGGTGCATCCGGTTTTTAATAAAAATATTATTACCATGCTTAATGAACAAGATTCCGACGGAATTGTAAGACTTTTATAGCCATTTACATTTAAAATTGCTATATATCGCCTTTACAGATCAGGGTAACAATTGTATAAGCCCCTTTTTATTTATTTAAATGGAGAATGTGCACAATGGCACGCGTTACCGTAGAAGATTGCGAAGATAAAGTTGATAACCGTTTTGAGCTTGTGTTGCTTGCCGCTCGTCGTGCGCGCCAGATTTCTGCTGGAGCTCCTATCACTGTAGAACGTGATAACGACAAAAATCCTGTTGTAGCTCTCCGCGAAATTGCCGACGATGCTATTCAGCCGGAAGATCTTAGAGAAGCCATTCTTTATGGACTTCAAAAACATGTTGAGGTTGATGAACCGGAAGAAGATGATATTTCACTTCTTCTTGCGGAGCAGAAATTATCAGAAAATAATCAGGATATGACAGCTGATAATCTTTCAAAAGTAGCTATGGAAGTTAAAGCTGATGTTGCCAGAGCAGAAGCGGAAGACGACGACGAAGACTTCGACGAATAACTTCTCAAAAAAAATTATAAAAAAGGCTTGTTTGAGGTGTTCTCAGCAGGTCTTTTTTTGTACACTGCCAAAATATATAAACTTAATATGGAATTTGGGTAGTGATACGTCAATTTGAACTGGTAGATATGGTCAAAGCTTATGACCCGGATATTGACGAAGCCCGTCTAAACCGAGCTTATGTTTTTTCCATGAAAGCTCACGGATTGCAGAAAAGGGCAAGTGGAGATCCCTATTTTTCTCATCCGCTTGAGGTTGCCGGAATCCTTACGGAAATGCAGCTTGATTGCGATACCATTGTAACGGCACTTCTTCATGATACAATTGAAGATACGGTTGCAACTTATGAGCAAATTGAAGAATTATTTGGGACAGATATTGCCAAAATGGTTGATGGGGTAACCAAACTTTCTGAGCTTGAATATACTTCTGAAACATCAAAACAGGCCGAAAATTTTCGAAAATTCCTGCTGGCAATGTCAAATGATATACGTGTGCTGTTGGTTAAACTTGCTGACCGGCTACATAATATGCGTACTCTTCATTACATCAAAAACCCTGATAAAAGGGCACGGATAGCCCGTGAGACACTTGATATTTATGCACCTCTTGCAGAGCGGATAGGAATGCAGGAGCTGATGAATGAGCTAGAGGATCTTGCTTTTCCTCATGTTTATCCGGAAGCTCACGAATCAATTATGAAAAGGCTCGATTATCTGTATGCCAATACTGAAAATATTCGTGATGAAGTTATTACTGAACTGGAAAAGATATTTGCTAAAAATTTTATAGATGCTGAAGTAATTGGCAGAAGGAAACAGCCTTACTCAATCTGGAAGAAAATTACATATAGAAATGTCAGCCTTGAAAATCAGGCAGACCTGTTCGCTTTTAGAGTGATTGTTGACGATGTCGGGGATTGTTACAAGGCACTTGGCGTTATTCATCAGGTATGGCAGGCTGTGCCGGGGCTTTTAAAGGATTATATTTCCATGCCAAAACCAAATGGATACCAGTCAATTCATACTGTAGTAATCGGCCCGCAAAGGAAACGTATTGAAGTTCAGATCAGATCAACAGAAATGGACATCATTGCAGAAAAAGGGGTTGCTGCACATTGGCGATATAAAAATGACGCCTCGCCAAAGGACGGTGTTCATTATCGTTGGCTTCGTGATCTTTTGGAAATACTCGAGCATGCAGCAGACCCTGAAGAGTTTCTGGAACATACAAAAATCGCTATGTATCAGAATCAGGTTTTCTGCTTTACACCGAAGGGTGAGCTTATTAACCTTCCTTCCGGGTCCACCGTTGTTGATTTTGCCTATGCTGTTCATACGATCATTGGTGAAACTTGTGTGGGAGGTAAGGTGAATGGTGAACCCGTACAGTTAAAGCGAATACTTTCAAATGGTGACCAGGTTGAAATATTGACTTCAAAAGCGCAGAAACCCCATAAAAGCTGGGAAAATTTTGTAGTAACTGGAAAAGCAAAGGCGGCAATTAGGCGTTATACCAGACAGCAGCAAAAACAGGAATATATCAGACTTGGTGAAGAAATTCTGAAGCATTCATTTGAGCAGGAAAATCGCGAATTTACGATCAAATCGATTAGTGATGCTGCCAATAAGCTCAACTTGGATGGCGGAGCATCATCAGTATATGAGAAAGTTGGTAGTGGTGAGATTTCAGACAGGAAAGTGCTCGAAATCATCTTCCCAAGACTAAAAGACAAGAAAGATGTAAAAAAAGCTTCATCAATAATTCTGGATACAAAGCGAACTCACAAAGGCGGCGATAATCAGTTGCCTATTAAAGGGCTTACTCCCGGATTGCCTGTTCATATTTCCAAATGCTGTCATCCACTACCGGGAGATCGAATTGTCGGGATTGTATCGGAAGGAAAAGGAATAATGGTTCACACGATAGATTGTGAAGCTCTGGATGTTTATACAGAAGCACCTGAAGCCTGGCTTGATCTGTCGTGGCACCCAAAAGACGAGGATTCGGAAATTTTTATTGGCCGTGCTGATATGACAATAAAACACGTACCAGGTGCTCTTGCCTCTGTATTGTCAATTATTGCGCAGGATGATGGTAATGTCAGTAATATTAAATTCAGTGAAAGATCCGCAGATATTTTCAGAATTGAGCTTGATCTTGAGGTCAGAGATGCTAAACATTTGACAGATATTATTTCTGCACTTAGAGCCAGCAAATACGTTAATACCATTGAACGGGCATTTACATAAATAAAAGGATAGACATGGACAAGCAAGCCGTTTTAAAGGAATTTAGAGACGCAAAAGCACTGCTAGAAGGACATTTCCTTCTTTCATCCGGCCTTCATAGTGAAATGTACCTTCAATGCGCAAGGGTTCTTATGTGTCCTGAAAGGGCGGCTCGACTATGTAGTGCATTAGCAGAAAAAATCAGATTAAATATTGAGCCTAAAATTGATATGGTGGTTTCTCCCGCCATGGGTGGTGTAATTGTGGGCTATGAGATGGGTCGACAACTTGGCGTAAATGCCATCTTTACCGAGCGGGTTGAAGGTATATTTGAACTTCGCCGTGGTTTTGAAATCCCGAAAGGTGCAAATGTCTTAATGGCAGAAGATATTGTCACAACTGGTCTTTCTTCCAGAGAATGTATTGAAACTATTGAAAAATATGGGGGTAAGGTAGTTGCTGCAAGCTGTCTGGTGGACCGTAGTAACGGAAAAGTGGATGTGGGAGTGCCTCTCGTTTCATTAATGGGCCTTGAAATTCCGGCCTATTCGGCAGATAATCTGCCCAAGCATCTGAAAAATAGCGAAGCGGTGAAGCCTGGAAGTCGCGATTTAAAAAAATAGCATTTCAATTTTAAGAGGTTTCGTCCTGTTTAAGCGCCGAAAAAAACAATCCCTATTTGAAAAACTGAGAGAGTTTTTATGGCCAAAATCAGGTTGGCGACGTGCGGCCAGCTATCTTCATCACCGTATCGCCCGAATCGACGGAACGCCATATGCCATTGCATCCGGCTTTGCCTGTGGTGCAGCGGTTTCCTTTACCCCATTTGTAGGATTTCATTTTGTAATTGCTGCCATACTCGCCTGGATAGTAAGAGGTAATATTTTTACATCGGCGATCGGAACGGCAGTTGGCAATCCGTGGACATTCCCATTAATCTGGGCAATTACATATGACCTGGGAATTAAAATACTCGGCTGGCAGGCGACAGATGATATTATGATAAAAATGGGTGAAATGTTCAGTAGCTTCACTATTGTTGATCTTGTGAATGATCCATTAAAAGCATTAGAACCATTTTTTGAATCTGTATTTTTGCCGATGCTGTTAGGTGGCGTTATTATTGGAGGGATGTTATGGATTGCCTTTTATTGGCCGATTTACAAATTGGTTTCGCAATATAAAATAAACCGCCTGAAAAGAAGACAAATGAAAATGACGAAGGGTAAGTATAATGAGCAGCAAAAGAATTAGACTTGGTGTCAATATTGATCATGTCGCAACGGTAAGAAATGCGCGCGGCGGCTTTCATCCGGACCCGATCAGAGCAGCTCTTTTGGCTGAAAAAGCCGGGGCGGACGGCATTACAGCACACCTTCGTGAAGACAGAAGACATATTAAAGACAATGATATCGAAAGGTTAATGGCAGAAATTTCAATTCCATTAAATTTTGAAATGGCAGCTACAGAAGAAATGCTTGAAATTGCCACCCGTTTAAAGCCGGCATCTTCCTGTATTGTTCCTGAAAAACGTGAGGAACTGACCACCGAAGGAGGGTTGGATGTAATAGGCAGCTATAATAGTCTTAAAGAATATATTGCCAAACTTAAAGAAGCAGATGTCAGTGTCAGCCTGTTTATTGATCCCGATCCTGATCAGATTAAAGCGTCAAAAGAGCTTGGTGCGGACAAGGTTGAACTCCACACAGGTTCTTATGTTGATGCGCATGGCAAGGAAAGAGAATATGAACTGGAAAGGCTGAGGGCAGGGGCAAAATATTGCAGCGAGCTTGGACTTGAGGTCCATGCAGGGCATGGACTTAATTATGAAACTGTGGAGGCAGTTGCCAAAATTAAAGAGTTCACCGAATTTAATATTGGTCATTTTCTAATTGGGGAAGCAATTTTTGTCGGTTTGGAAAGTACTCTAAATGAAATGCGCAGGCTGATGGACAAAGGAAGGAAAAATTGCTAGAGGCGTCACAATTAAGCCATATTGGAATTACTAAATGAGAATCATTGGCCTGGGTAATGATTTGGTGGATATCCGCCGTATCGAAAAATCCTTAAACCAATTTGGCGGGAAATTCATGGAACGAGTTTTTACTGACCATGAAATTGACTATTGCAGATCAAAAGGAAATGCAGCCGCAAATTTCGCAAAAAGATTTGCGGCTAAAGAAGCCTGCACAAAAGCATTGGGTACGGGAATAGCTAAGGGGGTAAATTGGAAGGATATTTGTGTGATTAATGATGATGCCGGTAAGCCGACATTAAAGTTATGCGGTGGTGCACTTGAAAGACTTAAGGAACTGACACCAAGCGGCATGCGTTATCAAATTGATTTATCCATTTCAGATGAACACCCAATGGCACAGGCAATCGTTATTTTTACAGCATTAAAAAGTGATGAATAAATTTAGAATAATATTTTGAGTTTTAATAATTCATGGGTTATTGCTATGTGTAGAATGAAGGATTAGGGTATAATGAATAAATTACAATTGGTTACAGGTCATGAGCGAAAAAGAAGATAAAGCAATAGCCAAAGATTTGGCAAAATCAGTCCTGTTAAAGGAAGATGAAAGCTGGACAGATTTCTTTAAGACAATTTTTTATGCCTTTCTGATTGCCATTTCTTTTAGAACGTTTGTTTTGCAACCATTTTCCATTCCATCAGAATCGATGTTAAAAAATCTTATGGTTGGTGATTTTCTTATGGTCTCGAAATTTTCATATGGTTATTCAAAACATTCACTTCCCTGGAGTCTTCCACTAATACCGGGAAGAATTTTTGCGTCTGATGTTGAGCGTGGTGATGTTGTCGTTTTCCGACTGCCGCGTGATCCAAGTACATATTATATTAAGCGTATTGTTGGTGTTCCAGGGGATAAAATACAGGTTAAGGGTGGTCGACTTTATCTAAATGATGAGAAAATACCAACTAAGCAGCTTGATGATTATGTGCGTACCGATGAATATGGACATGAGGAAAGATTTCACCGTATCCAGGAAACTATGCCTAACGGTAAAAGTTATGTAACTCTGGATATTAGGTATATGCAGGGTAGTATGGCAGATGATACAGATGTCTATATTGTGCCTGAGGGTCATTATTTTGCAATGGGGGATAACAGGGATAACTCACAGGACAGCCGCTGGCCAAGTAGTTCAGGGGTAGGCTATGTTCCGGCCGAAAATATTATTGGTAAGGCACAGTGGATTACACTTTCATTTGATAATAAAAGCGCTCTGTGGGAGTTTTGGAAGTGGTTTCCGGCTGAACGCAGAGAGCGTTTTTTTACAAAAATTAACTAAGCATTCAGGTGGAGCGTTGACAAAATATAATGGTCAATATGCTGAGTTATATAATATTCTTGGCTATAAATTCAAAAATGAAACACTTCTTTGCGAGGCACTTACCCATCCCAGTCTTGAAGGAAACCCAAATTATCAGCGGATGGAGTTTGTCGGTGACCGCGTTCTGGGCCTTGCGATAGCGGTGTGGATGTACGAACTCCACCCAAACGCTGATGAAGGGGGGTTGGCCAGCCGTCATACAAATTTGGTGCGTCGTGAAGCCTGCACCAAAATTGGCAAAAAGCTGGAGTTGGGAAGATTTCTGCATATGGCCAAAAGCAGTGATGAAACAGGTGGTCGAACAAGAAATACAATTATCGCTGATTCTGTGGAGGCAATTATTGGGGCAATATATCTTGATTCTGATTTTAAAACGGCAGAAAAATTTATTCGCAGGAACTGGATTGACCTTGCCAATAATGTAAAAGTTGCGGATAGGGATGCCAAAACCAAATTACAGGAAATGGTTCAGGCAACAGGCAGACCTACTCCTGTCTATACAACCATAGACAAAATGGGTCCTGATCATGAACCAGTATTTACAATTGCAGTCAGGGTTCAGGATGAAGGGGAAGAGATTGCCAAAGGTCAATCAAAAAGAGAAGCCGAGAAACAGGCGGCTTCTCTAATGCTAGCCAGGCTTAAGAGCAGCTGGAATAAATGATCAGCTAATGAAAGAATTTAAATGACAAGAGAGGTTGATTTAAAGGCAAAGCGTTGTGGTTTCGTGGCCTTGATAGGGGCGCCTAACGCTGGTAAATCAACACTTCTTAATTCGCTTGTTGGCAGCAAAATTGCTATTGTTACTCATAAGGTTCAAACCACTAGATCAAGACTGGTCGGAGTGGCGGTATATGGCCAGTCCCAAATGATATTTGTTGATACACCCGGTATCTTTCAGCCACGTAAAAGGCTGGAACGGGCAATGGTAGCGGCGGCATGGGAAGGAGCCAATGATGCTGATGTTGTTGTTCTGCTTATTGATTCCACTAAAAAACTTGATGACAGCACAAGAATGATTGCTGAAGGACTTAAGGAAAGTAAGAAAAAGAAAATTCTTGCCCTTAATAAAATTGATATTGTTAAGCGTGAAACATTGTTGGCTCTGTCAAAGGAACTGAATGAGCTTGGCGGGTTTGAGGCCACAATGATGATTTCAGCAAAAACTGGAAATGGTCTTGCCGATCTGCAGAAAGAAATAGCGAAATTCCTGCCGGAAGGTCCTTGGCTTTACCCGGAAGATCATTTAACCGATATCACAGAACGGATGCTGGCTTCGGAAATAACCCGGGAAAAGTTTTTCCTTCGCTATCATGAAGAACTGCCTTATGCCGCAACGATTGAGACGGAGCGCTGGAAAGATTTAAAAGATGGCAGCGTGCGGATTGAACAGGTCATTTATGTTGAGCGTGACAGCCAGAAAGCGATGGTAATCGGTAAAGGTGGGATGGGTCTTAAAACCATTGGCAAGATGGCCCGTGAAGAGCTGGAAGAGCTGCTTGATCGAAAGGTCCATTTATTCATTTTCGTAAAGGTACGAAAAGGATGGAGCGATGATAAGGAGCGCTACCAGAATATGGGCCTAGACTGGGTTAAATAAAATTGGGTTCGACTAATATTCACCCTGGTATAGTGAATGTGTCGGAAAAATCTGGCGACCAAAAAGGCTGGCTGTCAGATCGACAGCAATTTCAGCCGTACTGTTTTTAGTGTCCAGTGCAGGATTGATTTCAGCAATATCAAGCGATCCCATTAGCCCTGAATCATGGATCATTTCCATGCAGAGCTGTGCTTCCCGGTAAGTAAGTCCGCCGGGTATGGTTGTCGCAACCCCTGGGGCAATAGACGGATCCAAGCTGTCAACATCAAAACTCACATGAAGATGGGCGCCTTTTATGGCAACATCATGCAAAATTTCCTGCATCGTCTGGCGTATGCCAATTTCGTCTATTCGACGCATATCATAAACATTTATGCCACTTTCGATCACCAATTTTTTTTCATTCTCATCTACGGATCGAATGGCAATCTGATAGACATTTTCGGGCGCTACCATTGGGATGGCATGTCCGATGGCAAGCAGGTCGGGATGACCGTTACCGGTCGCAACGGCTACGGGCATTCCATGAATGTTGCCGGAAGGGGATGTCACATTGGTGTTATAATCAGCATGGGCATCAATCCAGAGGATACAGATCGGCTTTCCAATTTCCGAACAATATTTTGCGATGGCCGCCACCGACCCGATTGACATGGCATGATCCCCGCCCATCATGATTGGTAACTTACCAGCATTTAGTTCGTTATAAATGGCATTTCGAATGTTTTCTGACCACTCAGTTATTTCCTTTAAATGACGATATCCGTTTTCGGGGGGCTGTTCTGGATTGGCTGGACCCCGGACATCTCCTTTATCCGTTACATTGATGCCCTGTTTTTTCAGAGTTTCCAAAATACCGGCAACGCGAAGGGCTTCTGGCCCCATTGAAGCACCACGATCACTGGCACCCATATCACTGGGAACACCAACTAGGGATACATTATTATTCATAATCTTCTGCCTATAAATTTTATATAACCAACAGAAAGTTGTTAGCTTCCTGCTTTGATATCTTGAGTGGATTCTGACATAAAAATGCCTGAATGAAATTTTTATTTTTTGAAATTAGCCAAATAATATTCGGTAAACTTGAATATGGCTAAATTTTGTTTTATTATTAGTAGTTTTAATAAGTTAGGTGTTATTATGTTTGATTGTCACAGGATAATATTATGAAAAAGAAAGCTATTGATCAGATTGATCTGAAGATTCTTTCGATTTTACAATCGGATGCAAAAATCACCAATCATGATCTGGCCGGCAAGGTAAATCTTTCGCCAAGCAGTTGTCTGCAAAGAGTAAGACGCCTGGAAGATGAAAATTATATTGAACGTTATATGGCTCATATTGACCTGAACAAAGTTTGCCGAACGGTCACCGTGATATTAACTGTGAGCCTTCATGACCACACCAATGAAAATTTTGAAAATTTTAACAAGGCAATAAAGGAATTTCCCGAAATTGTTGAATGTTACACGGTAAGCGGCAATTTTGATTATTTTCTGCGGGTGGTCTGTCCGGATATGAAAAGCTATCTTGCCCTTAATGATGCCCTGATTGAACGGATGGGCGGCACAGCCAATATAAGCGGTCATGTTGTCCTGGAATGTATTAAACCGTTTGAGGGCTATGCAATAGACGCATTGGTTGAATAATGCGATTTTTCTTGACTAGTTACTCTCCATTTTGCTTTATAGATATGTTATATAATAACTATTACTAATAGCATTAAAAAATATTATAAGAGATAAATTTTGAATAATAAAACTGCCTGCATAATAAAGGGAACACTGTTTGTTTGTTTGTCGGCGGCCTGCGCCGAAGCGTCTGCTGCTGAAAATGAGGAAGCCACTTACGAAAATAGTGAAGTCGATAAAATTGTCGTTTATGGTCGCGCCGAACAGTTAATCGGCACCGCCACGTCCGCTTCCGAAGGAATTGTGGGCTATGATGATTTCACCACCAGGCCACTGCTTCGCGTTGGTGAACTGGTTGAGGTCATCCCCGGCATGGTCGCAACCCAACATAGTGGTACCGGCAAAGCCAACCAGTATTTTCTGCGTGGGTTTAACCTGGATCATGGCACCGACTTTTTTGCCAGTTTCGAAGGAATGCCAATCAACCTGCCGACCCATGGCCATGGGCAGGGGTATCTTGATCTCAATTTCATCATTCCGGAAGTTGTTGAAACGGTCACATACCGGAAAGGGCCATATTCCCCCGAAATCGGTGATTTTTCATCGGCAGGATCAACCAATTTTAAAATCTATGACCGGCTTGAGCGGAATTTCGCGGAAATCGGCATTGGCGAGGATGGCTATTACCGCTTTGTCAGCGGCAACAGTTTTGATCTGGCCGGCGGTGATTTCCTTTTTGCCGCTGAAGGGCAATTGAATAACGGCCCCTGGGTGCTTGATGATGACCTGCGTAAATATAACGCCCTTGCGAAATATACTCGTGATCACGGTGATCTGAAGGCGGAGGTGCTGGCAACCGCATATTATTCAAAATGGAATTCAACAGACCAAATCCCGCACCGTGCCGTATTAAGCGGCATGATTGATGAAATGGGCTATATTGATGATGATTTGGGTGGGGAGACAACCCGACTTTCTCTTTCCAGCAAAGTGACGACAGATAACCTTAAAGCACAGGTTTATGCCCAGTATTATGATTTTGATCTTTTTTCAAACTTTACCTATTTCCTGGATGATCCGGTCATGGGCGATGAATTTGAACAGGTGGATAATAGAAGCATCTGGGGCGGTAATTTATCCTATCAGGATCAGCTAAACATTGATGATGTTGATGTTGAATGGGAAGTTGGCGGCTCGCTTCGTTATGACCGTATCGGTGAAGTCGGCCTTTATAAAACGGCGTCCCGCATCCGTCATCAGACCGTCCGTAATGACCGCGTTGATGAACTGGCCCTTGGCGCTTATGGCAACCTGACCGCATTTCTGAATGATGATTTCCGGGTAAGCGGCGGGTTTCGAGTTGACCGTTACAGTTATGATGTGACGGCACAACGACCGGAAAATTCTGGCAGCAGCAATGACGGGGTATTAAGCCCGAAATTTTCGGCGGCTTACAGACTGACGGACGCGGCGGAAATTTATGCCAATTACGGTCACGGCTTTCATTCAAATGATGTGCGCGGTGCCGCCATCAGCGTTGACCCGGTCAGTGGCGACCCGGTCACTGCGGCGCCACTGATTGCCAAAAGCAAGGGTGCGGAATTCGGTGTCCGGCTTGAGCCAATGGAAACGGTCAATTTCACGGTGGCCGGGTTCTGGCTTGATGTGTCCTCGGAACTGGTTTTTGTCGGGGATGCCGGCGGGACGGAAGCCAATGACGGCAGCCGCCGTTACGGGGTTGAATTTTCCGGCTTCTGGCAGGCAACAGACTGGCTCGCCTTCGATATGACAGCGGCCTCCACCGATGCCAAATTTAAACTGCCCGCGGATTTCCATATTCCCGGCTCGGTCGGGGGGGTTATGGGCGGCGGGGCAACGCTCACCCTTGATAACGGTATAACAAGCAGCTTAAGGGTGCGTCATTTCGGCAGTGCCCCATTGATCGAGGATAACAGCCAGCGTTCAAAACCGCTGACCTTGGTTAATTTCGGTGTTGGTTATGAATTCGACGCCTATAAAATTGATCTGGATATTTTCAACCTGTTCAATTCAAAGGCGCGGGATATTTCATACTTCTACGAATCCCAGCTGCAGGGGGAGGCAGGCCCGGTTGCCGATCTTCATTATCACCCGGTCGAGCCATTCACTGTTCGATTGAGTTTCAGGATTTCCTATTAGGCTAATTTCGGGTGCCCTATTCTGTCATACCCGCGCAAGCGGGTATCCAGTGATCAGGCGAGCATAAGGTCACCTGATCAACTTACACTGACCCCATTGATTCTGTCCCAGAATTCCATCCGAGGAGTTTCGCTAGACATTTATAATTTCTTTAAAAACTTTGGAGCAGGTTATACGTATAGACGGTCTGCACTGCTACAATGAGTGTAATTACTTCTAATAGGTAAGATTTAGGGCGACCAAGAAAACGTCGTTTGATATAAATGGCGTATAAGATAGAAACGATCATACCTGAGAAAAATTTGAAACCGTACAGATACGCGAAAGCCATTAATATCCTTTTAATTTTGAATTCATCAGCTATAGCACCCGTAATTATGAAATCGTTTCCGTATCGGTCTGATAAAGTGACAATAAATTCGATCGGAATCATCACTAATAATGTTACTAAGATCACAACAAATGCAGCTAAAGAAAGTATTGTGAAAATCGCAGAAATTATAGATTGTAACTTATCCATTTTTTTAGTCATGATCATCAGTTCATTTTCTGCCTTTAACCCATATTTTTCTGTTTTTTTTACAATTCAGCCGATTGTCCATTTTATTATTTGTCATTTAACCCTCTATTATTTTATTGTTCTCAATTAAATAGAAAAAAATCTTTTTTTTCAGCCATGTTTATTAAATATTCTTGTTCTTCCGCATTAAAACGATCCAGATTACTCACGTATATTTGGTTTTCACATGTCAATGGTCGTCCATATGAGTGAGGAATAATAAACGTTGGATAATTTATTAATACTCGGTCGAGCCATTCACCGTTCGGGTGAGCTTCAGGATATCCTATTAATTTATTTTCGTATCCCCAGCACATCGATGTTATACATGTCCCAGACGGCGGTCCCTTTTAACTGGCCGCCGTCAAGCCGGGCGATCATGTTAAGGGTGGCTGACATGCCCGCTTCCGGCACATACATGGGGCCGGTCAGTTTCAGCTCCCCATTCTTATAGCTTCCCGCCAAAGTATCGGACCCGATCATGGCGGTCGCCACTTCGCCACTTACCGATACGGACATGCTGACCATGGTTGCGCCTTCCGCCGCTGTCATTGACACGTTCCAGTTGCCATCTACATCCGCGGCAAAGGCGTGTGAAACCATCAGTCCGGCGCTCAGCAATATTGAAATTACCCAGGTTTTCATCATTCTCTCCCAATTTTATTTTGCCAAATTAATTTCAATAGTTTCTTTCGGCCCGATGTAACAAGCCTCTTCATATCTTTCTGCATCAGGAAAATGTAAAACAACCACCGTATAGGAACGTGTTTTCCTGATATAAATGTAAAATTCACCTTTGAAATATACAAAATTTATCTCATGAAAATCAGAAGGAACAATGTCTTTAGGTGTATTTGCAACAATTTCATCTAAAAGTGAACTCTCACCAAGATTAGGATATTGCTGCTTGTTCTGTTCAAACTCTTCTCTCAATCTTTCAACTTCTTCATTGGACAGGAAGAAGTTTTTAATTTTCAAATATGATCGTCTTTTGCTAATTATGCCATCAGAATTAAAATCACAATTTCTGCATTTTGCCTTTTCCTCTAGAAGATACTTTTTTGCCTCATCTGGCGCATATTGATTTTCTAAATATGTTTTGAAAACCTCAATTTCATCTTCACGTTTTCTAATAGAACTATAATAGTTAACAGCGTCCATAAACATTTGATAAGTCTCATTAGTTTCTTTCGCAGCGCCATAATTTCTTAAACCATTTTTAACATCCATTGCTAGAACTCCGCCAACTCTTTTCCCTTGAAAAGGAAGATAAAATCCTACAAAACTATGCCCTGCCCCATATACAAAATTACGTGAATAAAAGGGAAATTTGAAATTATCTAATCTAACAAAAAGGAAGGGAATGCCATCATTAAAAATAGGAGCGTATGTCCAATGCATATCTTCATTTCTACCTAAATCAATTCCACCAACTGCAGATTCGCCACTTGTCCATTGAACAAAGCGATCACTTTTATAATATTCATCCATTCTGTCAGGGGCAAATTCCTCATAGTCAGAGAGTAGCCTATTGCATAATTTTTCTTTTCCCGGCTGGACATAGCCAAGTTCATAATGTTCTGTAGAAGGATATGCCAACTTTGATACTTTGGGCTGCTCCACATCCTGTCCCGCATCCTGCCCGTTTGCCACAAACCCGGATAGCAGAAAACAACCCGCCACAAATAGTATTTTGCCTGATTTCATCATGTGGTGTCCCTCACTGTAAATGAGAAATTATCATTAGAAGATCGCAATGAAACAAGTTAGCCATTACTCATTTCCCCCATAATCGTTTCAATTTTATTTAACGGTGCATTAAGAACACACATTGGTACTTGCTTCGGATACTTATAAAGGTTCAAGAAAATCCCTTCTTGTTTTAATCCAGTTTTGTCATCATTAGAATTATTGTTTTCTTTCAAAACAACACCAAGGGTAACAGCAATTTTCCTCTCGCCGTATCGAACAACGAAAACATCGTTCTCCCGAGAATAATTAAACCGTTGATCTGTCGATCTTTTAGGTGCCCCCAAAGACAATGCAAAAAGCCGATTTAGAAATCCACCGCCAGCTCCTAACTCATTACGTTTCAGCAATCCATTTTCGTATCTATTTGGACTCGTAAACTTTACTATTCCACCTATATAATAATTGCTATTTAACCCAAATGGTTCATGCTGCTTGTCTTGTAATAACCCTATATCTTCTAATCTCTTTCCATCGAAACAAATAAATAAATCTTGCCTTTCGCCATCACCATCTTCGTTCATGTCATAAACTCTGAAACTTCTACTGCAAAAAGTGAGATATCCACCAAATTTCCCTATAAAATGAGGCATTTTTTGAAAACCTTGATTGTCAGGTAACTTATGATAATCATCAAAAACCACATGCCCGAAGTTATTCTGCATTATGTATGGCTCGACAACTTCCATATTGGTCCAGCTTTTGACGTCCCGCATAAATTCATCACACCATTCCGCCTGTTGATCCTGCTCCGACAGTGACCAGTCGGCCATTGAGATCATTTTTTTCATGACGGGCATGCGCCAGCTATCCGGGATAAAGGTCTGCTGGTATTTATCATACTGATTGATACGTTCCCGCACCTGTTCAATTTCACGCTTTAGCTGATATTCTTCATTGGTTAACCCCGGATCAGATTTTTCTTCCTGCCCGTAAACAGAAAAAGAAGCCGTAAAAGCCACAACCGACAAAATAAGACCAAAATGTCTGACTTTAATTTCTTTTAAGGGATTATTTTCAAAATTGCCCACCTGTTATCGTCTCCTCTATTCCTACTTCCTGATTCCAAGGGACATATCCCTGTAGCGTGTCGCTTTCTTGCTATCTTTTTTAACCCCGATCCCTTCCTCATAAATCTTTGCCAGCAATTTCTGGGCTTCCGGGTGTCCCGGTTTTGGATTAGTGTCGGGCATACGCGTGACCATTCCGTATTTCTGGCCACCAACCGGCGGCATATACATCATTTTATCGTCACTTACCGGTTCCGCCGCTTTTTTAAGCCATTTTATGGCCGTGTCCATATCCATAGCCTTATAGGCGGCGAGGCCAAGTTGATATTGCATTTCTTTATCACCTTGTGATGCCATACATATTTTGTAATTATCCGTTCCTGCATATTTGCCGCAGTCCTGAAACCCCGCAGCACAACCGGAAAGTATAAGTAAGGGGATGACGAGAATAAGACCGGTCCGACAGAGTTTTATAATCCGGGAAAAAATAATCAATCGCCCCCCAATGAAAATTCGTAAAATTTAAGCCTAATGAATAAATGTGGCAAAATCAATTTTTACATTTCCTGCCACTCACTTACGTAATACCCGCGCAGGCGGGTATCCATTAATCAGGCGATCGGGGAATGGCGGGGTTAATGGCCCCCTGCTTTCGCAGGAGTGATGAAGAAAAGCCGTGTGACCCCCGTCATCAAAAGATGATTTATGGTGATCAGCTTATGTCAAAATGGAGTGTTGTGCAAATTTCAATTTTGTAGTAAAACTTCGTTTAATTTGAAAATATCAATATTTTCTGGACAACTCCCGCCACTCATTTGGCTATGAGCATAAACAATTGTATCTGGCGAATAACTATACCGAGCAGACTCGGCAATAACATTCCCGCTATCCCTACTGACGACTTCGTTATATGATTTGCTTAATCTTCCATTCAGTACTTCAGTGGTTGTTCCGTACCTATATTCATATTTTGATTTAATTTTATCAATTTTCTCAGTGGCAATACATATCCCCTTATACATGCCATCTTTTACTCTATTACCTTTTTCACGCCCCTGAAAATAGATATTCATCCATTCATTAAATAGCTCACAACGGAGATCATCTTCTGAGTTCACAACATAAAATCTGTATAAACCAGGCTCATTAGCAAAGCCTGAATAACGAAATGATTTTCTGTAGTCATTCCCTATTCTTAAATCTTTCTCTACTGATGCCACTCGTTCTTTAAATACATCTTCAACTAATTCTGTCTCCACATAATCATATCCATAATATAGCAAGCCATCTTGACAGGACAAATCACAACCAATTTCACTGGATGCATCAAAATATCCATCTATATTTTCAGCAGTTTCGTAAATATGAAAACCGGCATTATTAGTTTTACAAAAATCGGCAAACCACATACCGGGTTTCATCAAGTCATTTGCCAAAAATACTATAATCATTATTGGCACCAAAAGTGAAAGAAACCATTTTTGAAAAAAATAACGTGTAACAACGAAAGAAAAGATAAGTGTAAGAATAACCATAAAACTATAAATAAATGGAATAGTGTTTATCAGAAGTTTGATTAGTAATGACATTACCAATACATAAGCAATTATTCTTACGGGTAGATTTCTCTCTTTTAAATTTAGCTTTTTTATAGTGCTTACAATCATCACTCAGCTATCGTTCCTTCGTCTTATCTTTGAAAGTTCGTTATATAACTCAACTTTCTTCAGGTCTTTCTCCACCACAGATCCTTCAAAATAAAGCTTTGCCAGCAGAATTTGAGCATCCCTGTAACCAGGATAGGCGTCATCAATATTACGAAACATCAATGGCCTATTTATCTCATTCCCAACCATCGGATTTCTAAAATATTCAATAGGTGCATTTGGCTGTGCCGCTTTTTTAAGCCATTTTATGGCCGTGTCCATATCCATAGCCTTATAGGCAGCAACGCCAAGTTGGTACTGCGCTTCCTGTTCCCCTTTTGAGGCAAGGCATTCTGTATATCTGGCTGTTCCTGCATATTGGCTGCAATCCTGAAACTCTGAAGCACAACCGGAAAGTATAAGTAAGGGGATGACGAGAATAAGGCCAGTCCGACAAAGATTTAAAGTCTGGGAAAAAATAATCAATCGCGCCCCCAATGAAAATTCGTAAAATTTAAGCCTAATGAATAAATGTGGCAAAATCAATTTTTACGTTTCCTGCCACTCACTTCCGTCATACCCGCGCAGACGGGTATCCATTAATCAGGCGATCGGGGAATGGCGGGGTTAATGGCCCCCTGCTTTCGCAGGAGTGATGAAGAAAAGCAGTGTAATCCCCGTCATCAAAAGATGATTTATGGCTATCAGCTTATGCCAAAATGGGGCATCCTGCAAATTTCAATAAAAACCGGGGTGCGGGGGGCAGTTGACGCTTGCGATTATGCCGCGCTGGTGTTAGGTTCCGGCAATTATAGTGACTTAAATTGATAGCAAAGATTGATAGAAAAGCAGAACCGATATGTCAGTTGATAAAGATACAGTTGCGAAGATCGCAAATTTGGCCCGGATAGAGGTGAGCGAGGATGAACTCGAAAGCACCGTGGGAGAGCTAAACAATATACTGGACTGGGTTGAGCAGCTGGGCGAAGTCAATACCGACGGTGTCGCGGCCATGACCAGTGTTGTCGCCGCTGATCTGCCCTGGCGCGAGGACAAAATTACTGACGGTGGCTACCGTGATCAGGTTCTTAAAAATGCACCGCAGGCTGAGCATGGTTTCTTTGCCGTGCCAAAAGTAATCGAATAGGGGATGGGATAATGAGTGAACTTACAAAAATGACCCTGTCCGCGGCCCGTGATGCCCTTCATAAAGGGGAAATCAGCGCCGTGGAAATCACCAAAGCCCATCTTGCGGCGATTGAGGATGCAAAAGAGCTGAACAGCTATATCGTGGTGACGGGTGATCAGGCCCTTGACATGGCGGCAAAGGCTGATGACATGATCAGGGGCGGAAATGCCAGGGGCATGACCGGTATTCCGATCGGCATTAAAGACCTTTACTGCACCAAGGGTGTCCACAGCCAGACCGCCAGCCATATTCTTGATGGTTTTAAACCGGAATATGAAAGCACGGTGACCGCCAATCTTTGGGCCGACGGCGCGGTGATGCTGGGTAAAACCAATATGGATGAGTTTGCCATGGGCTCTTCCAATGAAAACAGCTATTACGGTCCGGTGAAAAACCCCTGGCGGGCGACGGGTTCAGACAAGGATACTGTACCCGGTGGCTCGTCCGGTGGTTCTGCCGCGGCGGTGGCGGCCGATATTTCCATCGCCACAACGGGGACTGATACCGGCGGTTCAATCCGCCAGCCTGCGTCCTTTACCGGGCTTGTCGGGCTAAAGCCGACCTATGGCCGCTGTTCCCGCTGGGGCATGATTGCGTTCGCATCATCGCTTGACCAGGCAGGGCCCTTAACCAAAACCGTGCGCGATGCGGCGATCATGATGGAAAGTATGGCCGGGTACGACCCGAAGGATTCAACGTCCATCAATATACCAGTACCAAATTATGAAGCGGCATTAAGCGGTGATATACGCGGCTTAAAAGTTGGTGTGCCGAAAGAATACCGCGTTGACGGCATGCCGGCTGAAATTGAAAAATTATGGCAGCAGGGCATCAACTGGCTTAAGGATGCAGGCGCGGACGTGGTGGATATCAGCCTGCCGCATACGAAATATGCGCTGCCGACCTATTATATTGTCGCGCCGGCCGAATGTTCATCAAATCTGGCCCGTTATGACGGGGTTAAATATGGCCTGCGCGTGAACGGCAACAGCCTTGATGATATGTATAAGAAAACCCGTGCCGAAGGGTTCGGGGATGAGGTCAGGCGCCGTATCCTGATCGGAACCTATGTGCTGTCGGCCGGATATTATGATGCCTATTATTTAAAGGCACAGAAAGTCCGCACCCTGATCGCCGGGGATTTCAAGGCGGCTTATGAAAAATGTGATGTGATCCTGACCCCGACCGCGCCGAGCGCAGCCTTTAACCTTGGGGAAAAGGTATCCGACCCGATTTCAATGTATTTAAATGATGTGTTCACGGTTCCGGCGTCCCTTGCTGGACTTCCCGGTATTTCTGTGCCCGCCGGGCTGAGTTCGGAAGGACTGCCACTCGGGTTACAGCTGATCGGTCAGGCCTTTGGTGAAGAACAATTGCTTAACGTTGCCGGAGTTCTGGAAAGCGCAGCATCCTTTAAAGAAAAACCCGCAAAATGGTGGGGAGAAAAAGCATGACAAAATTATATCAAGGCGCCACAGGGGACTGGGAAGCGGTCATCGGGCTTGAAATCCACGCCCAGGTCATATCGGAATCCAAATTATTTTCCGGGGCATCAACCGCCTTTGGCGCGGACCCGAACACACAGGTGAGCTTTGTGTGTGCGGCCATGCCGGGAATGCTGCCGGTGATTAATGAGGAATGCGTCCGTCAGGCGGTCCGTACTGGACTGGCCATGGGTTGTAAAATTAACCTTCGCAGTATTTTTGACCGTAAAAACTATTTTTATGCTGATCTGCCGCAGGGTTATCAGATTTCACAATTTAAAGATCCGATTGTCGGTGAAGGCCATGTCAGGATTGATCTTGAGGACGGCTCAACCAGGGAAATCGGGGTGGAGCGCCTTCATCTTGAACAGGATGCCGGGAAATCCATGCATGATCAGCATCCAACCATGACTTATGTTGACCTTAACCGCTCCGGTGTTGCGCTGATGGAAATTGTTTCAAAACCCGATATGCGCACCCCGGAAGAGGCAGGGGCCTATTTCCGGAAAATCCGTTCTCTGGTCCGTTATGCAGGAACCTGTGACGG
>JACKKT010000008.1 GCA_024236295.1 Kordiimonadaceae bacterium
CACATCCGTTCCTGCTTCCGCCAGTCTAAGGGCAGCAGAAATACCCGTAAAGCCACCACCAATAATTGCCACATCCGCTTTTTGATCATGGCTGAGAATATTTGTCTCAAGCTTTGACGACCTTGAAAGTGACCAAAGAGAATTATTTACTTGTTGTGTCATATGGTTTTACGGCATTGTTGTTGAAAATAATTCTGTAATATAAATCAAAAATAAAAGGATAATAAGTGAAATATTTTGATGCTGAAGAACTCTCTTCCCTTCTACCTTACGACGAACTCATTTGTGCATTAAAGGACGGATTTAAGGAAGGCGGGGAAGTTCCATTAAGACACAGTCATCAAATTACAACAAAAACAGGAACGGAAAATAATCTGCTGCTTATGCCCTGCTGGCAGCAGGGAGGTATGATGGGACTTAAAATGGTGATGGTTTGCCCTGATAACCATCAAGTCGGACTTGAAAGCGTCCAATCAACCTATATTCTTTCCGACGCGACTACCGGCGAAGTGAAGGCTATAATGAATGGGGACGAACTGACCGCCCGACGAACGGCTTGCGCCTCTGCACTGGCTTCAAGCCTGTTGTCTGGTTCAAAGTCTGAAAGCCTGCTGATGATGGGTACCGGGAAAATAGCCGGTCATCTGATACGCGCCCATCAAAAGGTACGTAAACTTAAAAACATATATATCTGGGGTCGGCGATTTGAACAGGCGGAAAAGCTGGCACAAAAACTTTCAATTGACCCTACTGTTAATATAGAAGCTGTTAATGACCCTGAAAAATACGCTGATATTTCAGATATCATATCCTGCGCAACCCTTGCAAAGGAGCCCATATTAAAAGGAAAATGGCTAAAAGAAAATAAACACCGACATATCGATCTTGTTGGCGGGTATACCTATGGAATGCGTGAAGCTGATAATGAAATCATTGCCAATTCTGATATTTATGTGGATACATTTGATGGAGCTCTTTCAGAAGCAGGTGATATTTTACAACCGATCGACCAAGGCATTATAACAAAGGATGATGTAAAAGATGACCTGTTCGGCATGGTTAAGGATACATTTATACCTGACCTCAAAAAATCCAACACACTTTTCAAATCGGTCGGTACGGCACTTGAAGATTTAATTGCGGCCAAGCTGGCCTACCAGAAAACAAACCTCAAATAATATTGATCTTCATTTTAATTAAGAGTATCACTAAATCCAGATGGTGCCCTTCGGGGGTAAAAGGGAACACGGAATGCCGTGACTGTACCCGCAACTGTGATTGGAGTGCTCGGTTTCATTAGCCACTGGAAATTTCGGGAAGGCGAGACTGAGAGAGTATCCATAAGTCAGGAAACCTGCCATCTGATCGCCATACCTATTTACCGGGTTAGTGAATGGAGCGGAATTTCCGTACGGGTGATATCACTCGCTTTGTACGGGAGGCATCACATTTATCCTCATGTATAGAGCAAAATTTATACTTTATGAGGATATCATTATGAAAAAATCATTTATTTTAGGCGGGGTTAGTCTTACTGCCCTTATTCAATCTTTTCCCCTTTACGCGGCCCCGGCTGAGGACGTAATCGTCACATCAGCAACACGCTACGACAAGCCGGTTTCAAATATCGGCAGCAGTATCTCTGTGGTTTCCGCGGAGAATATTGAAATTGCACAAACTGTATTTTTAAAAGACATTTTGACAAAAATACCGGGTGTAACCGCAACACAGAACGGCTCATTCGGTGGTGTTTCATCGCTACGTATTCGCGGAACAACAGAAGTCGTTGTACTGATGGACGGCATTCAGATTAATGATGGCGCATCCCCTGATGGCCGCGCCAATTTTGCCAATTACGACGTAAATGCTATTGAACGGATCGAGGTTCTTCGCGGACCACAGTCACTTTTATACGGTTCGGATGCAATGGGTGGTGTGGTTAATATCATCACAAATTCTGGAAGTGATGGCCTTGGCGGTGGCGCCTTTGTTGAAGGCGGTTCCTATACCACTATTAACGGCGGCGCCAATATCCATGGTGGCGACGAAAAACTGCATTTTAATTTTGCTGCGCGCGGCATTACAACAGACGGCATATCAAAAGCCGATGAAAATAACGGCAATACGGAAGCTGACGGCTACCATAACATATCCCTTAATTCAAAAGTGGGCAGCCGGTTGACCGACAATTTCTCAACCGAATTTATCGGGCATTATTCTAAAAGCCGGAACGAATTTGATGACTATCTGCCACCATTTTACACACTTCAGGATGCGGATAAGGTTGACCACACAACAGAATATCTTCTGGCTTCCCGCAGCCATCTTGATCTTCTGGACGGAAATTTTAGAAACACATTTTCCTTTCAATATTCAAATACACTGCGTGAGGATGAAACGGGCAATAACCTTTCTCCCCAATCAAAAAGCAACCGTATCAATATTGATTATTTCGGTCATTATAAAATTGATGATGCTTTCGGGGTTTCATTCGGTCTTCAGCATGAAGAGGTTGAGGCGGAAGCCAATAATACGGATGCGCAGAAATTTAATATGGATAGCGTCTTATCAGAAATTGACTGGCAGGGGATAACGGGTCTTACCCTTACCGCCGGCGTGCGTTACGATGATCATAGCCAGGCGGGTGATACCTTTACCCCACGCATTACTGCCGCTTATTATATTGAAGAAAGCGGAACCAAAATTTTCTCAAACTGGGCCGAAGGGTTTAAGGCACCAACCATTACCCAGCTTACCCACCCGTTTAACGGAAACCTTGATTTAAAGCCTGAGCGATCAAAAGGATGGGAAATCGGTATTGAACAATCCATTATGGAAGGACAGGTTTTGATTGGCGCAACCTATTTCCATCAGAACTTTAAGGATAAAATCAATTACGTCCTAATTGATCCCAACTTCTTTATCTACCAGTATCAAAATGTTGATAAAGTCATATCAAAGGGCATTGAACTTTCATTAAATGCTGAGCTGAATGACACAATATCATTATATAGTAGCTATACTTATACCGACAGCAAGGACATTGGCCTTGGCACACAATTACTTCTGGTTCCAAAAAATACGGCTTTTGCTGAGATTATCTGGTCACCACTTGCACCGCTGAAGCTTGGTCTTAGCGCCACTTATACGTCTCGCACAGAAGATTTCGCCGCTTCACTGGATAGCTGGACAAGATTTGACTTTCGAGCCTCTTACCAGCTTAATGAAATGCTGGAAATATATGGCCGGATTGATAACCTGTTTAACAAAGAATATCAGCAGGTATTTGAGTATGGCACACCGGATAGATCCGGTTATATTGGTGCACGGATAAAATTCTAGGGGATAAAAAATGATAGCAGTCGCAAAAATCAGATGCAGTATTATCAGTGCACTTTTTGCGACTGTGGCCTCCTGCTATTCATCATACACTTTTGCTGGCGAGCTACCAAAAGCCGTATCACTGGATTTTTGTGCCGATCAATATCTGCTTGCCATTGCTGATCCTGCCCAGATCATAGCCGTTTCAAAATATGCGACAGATGAAAACTCATTTTATCGTGATCGGGCCACCGGCTTAAAACAGTATGGCGGTACTGTTGAAGAAATACTCATGATGAAACCGGATGTGGTGCTGGGCACTGACTGGTCATTTATGATCCAGCCCGCTCTTAAAAATTACGGCATAGAAACGGATACGCCCCAATATGGCTATGAGACAGATATATTATTGAAAAATTTAGAGCATTTCGGAAAAGTTCTGCACCGAAATCAGCAAGCCGAAAAGATAAAGTCTGATTATATTGCCCGACTTTCAAGTCTTGAAAATTTACCAAAATCAGACATTAGGGCCGCTTATATTACCCCCAGCGGTTTTACCGGGGGGACAGGCACCTACATTGACAATATTATAAAACTGGCCGGATTTAAATCCCTCGCCGAAGAAAATGGTACAATAGACTGGCAGCCTTTATCCCTTGAAAAACTGCTTATGAACCCTCCTGATCTTATCATTACCAGTTTTTTTGGACAGACTGATGTTGAAGTATCCCACTGGAGCCTTACCCGTCATCCTGAAATTCAGAAAATCATGGCCGAAATACCAACAGTATCAATCCCCAGTGACATGATTTCCTGTGGCAGCCTGTTCAGTATTGAAATTGCCGATTACATTCATGATGAAGGGGAAAAGGCGTTACAGTCAAAGGATAGAACCCGTAATGGCAATTAAAGTTTTTCCATACAGAAATTTTAATATTGCCCTGATCATTGGTCTGGTAATGATATCTTTCCTGTCTCTCTTTATTGGCAGTGTTTCATTATCCCCGTCTGAGGTTATTGCCGGATTATTTGGACAAGGAACACATGCCATATCTGTCATTATCATCGATCTCAGGCTGCCCCGGGTTCTCATGGGCATCCTTGCCGGCGCCACACTTGGCCTTTCCGGCGCATCGCTTCAGGGTATGCTCAGAAATCCGCTGGCAGACCCGGGAATAATAGGGGTTACCTCAACCTCTGCACTGGGCGCTGTCATCGCCATTTATTTTGGGCTTTCTTCCATTTTTCCGGCCGCCATTCAGCTGATGGCCATCTTTGGCGCATTGGTATCTACAGCAATTCTGGTTCTTATTTCAATGCGGGACAGCAGCGTTCTGACCCTGATCCTCGCCGGGATCGGCATCAGTTCCCTATCCACCGCCGCAATATCCCTGACCATGAATTTTGCGCCAAATCCGATGACATTACAGGATATGATCATGTGGATGCTGGGTTCTCTTGAAAACAGAACCATATCGGATATTTCAATCTCGCTGCCGTTTATTTTGCTGGGTTGGTCACTGCATTTGGGAATTTCAAAGGGTCTTGATGCCTCAAGCCTTGGGGATGATACGGCAAGATCACTTGGCATTGATACCAAGCGCATGCAACTTCAAATAATTCTTGGGAGCGCCTTATCTGTGGGGGCCGTGGTTGCTGCCTGCGGTGCAATTGGTTTTGTCGGCCTGGTGGTGCCCCATATTGTTCGAAGACTCATTGGTTATGCACCGGGAAGATTACTATTACCCTCAGCCTTGCTCGGATCCATACTTCTTATCTCAGCGGACTTACTCACCCGTCTACCATTCGGCTATGGGCAACTACGACTGGGCGTGGTTACCGCCATAATCGGGGCCCCAATGTTCCTTTACATCGTATATAAAACGAGAAAGGAAATGAGATGAGCCGCTTAAGTATAAGAAATTTGGATGTTTCCCTTGAAGGGCAGAAAATATTATCGGATGTCAGCTTTGACATCAGCAGCGGAAGACTGGTTGGGCTTATCGGCCCGAACGGTGCCGGAAAATCTATCCTGTTAAAATCTATTTTAGGGGTGATTGATAAAAATGCTGGTGAAATTACCCTGGATGGCAGAGATATATCCTATTGGCCGTTAAAGCATAGAGCGCGTAAAATTTCCTATGCCGCACAGGGTGCACCAGTTCACTGGCCGCTTACAGTTGGCCATCTGGTTTCACTGGGACGAATTCCCCATCTTTCACCGTGGCAGTCTACAACCCATGAAGATCAGATACTGACACTTGAAGCTATGAAAAAAACAAATGTTGAGCATTTGTCAATGCGTATAACCACAAGCCTGTCCGGCGGCGAGCGGGCCAGGGTTATGCTTGCCCGCGCCATTGTAACAGAGGCTGAATTCCTGCTGGCTGACGAGCCGATTGAATCCCTTGATCCCTATCACCAAATTCAGATTCTTAATATTTTAAAAGAGTTGACCAAGAATGGTCATGGTGTCTTGCTGATTATTCACGATCTGAATTTTGCCCAAAAATATTGTGACGAACTCATCTTGCTCGATAAAGGAAAGATTGTAGCTTCAGGCAAACCAAGTGACGTTCTGAGCGATAAAAACCTTCAAAAAACATATAAGATCAAGGCACGCCGATTTGATAAGGATGGCGATAACTTCATCATTGCCGATAAGCTTCTTAATTCGGAGTAATCGGCAAAAATTCCAGCGTCCATTTGGTTTTCTGTGGCAGGAATGGTGTCGGTTTACCCATGACCCAGTCCTCATGCCCCGCTCCGTAATAAGGGGATAACGGATGGCCGGACTGTCCCGCAGGCAAGTTCATGATGGCTCTTTCCTCAAAACCCGGACTGACGACAATTCGTTCTGACTGCCCATTAAACTGACCCGAAATATGAGGCATATTTTCTGTATCCCCCGACTGCGGGTCCATCGGCATATCCGTGATCATTCCCAGAAATGGCACAGCCGCACTAAGCGGATGTTTTATATTGGCTCTGTTTTGCTCGCCCCATGTGTAATTATCCAGTTTTTCTTCACCAATTATCACCGGTTTCCAGGCTTCAAAAGCCTGTTTTTCAAAGAAAAACTGCCAGTTATCAAATCCGGCAGGCAACCACCCATCCGGCATTTCTGTAACCAGCTGCCAGAGCGGCTGTTCCCAATATTTGGTGGCAACATCATAATTGCATTCTTCATTATATTTGACGCAGGGTGCGGTAATGCTTCCCATCAGTGTTTCATAAACCTGTCTTCGATAATCACGAACCAATCTGAACCCAACAGAATTTTTATCGGCTTTGCCACCCCAGTTTTCAATTTCCCTGATATATTGGTCAAACGCGCTATCGCCTGAATTTCTAAGAACGTTCAGAAGCTGCTGCTGCCAGCGGGAAAGAAGAACTGCCCTGTTATCAAGCATAATATTATAAAGGTCCTCTTCCACCAAATTTTTATCAAGTGCAAAAAGATCATCCCTGATTTGCTGCGCCCTCGCACCAAGATCATATCTGTTGCTGCCCAGCTTTTCCAGATCGGCACCGCTGGCCACACGACCATTCGCGGTCCATAATCGGTGATTATCAGGATCATATACTTTCGGATATTCTTCTGATGAATACCAACCTGACCAGTCCTTATCGCCCGTTGACCAGTCCATTACATCGCTATAGTCACCTTCGGCGCGTCTGGGCAGCATACCGAAAATGGTCCAGCCGATATTACCATCTTTATCCACAAGCATTGCATTTTGTGCCGGAATGCCCATGGTACCGGCATAGGACTGTGCCTCTTTAACAGATTTGACATTTTCCATATTTAAAAGCCCCAAATTTACCGCGCCTGTTACATGGGCAACCCAGCGGAAGACATATGTTTCTCCCTCCTGCAGATCCATTACCGGTCCCCATATGGTTTCCTTAACATTAAATTTAATAGGGTTCCCGTCTTTTTCTTTAATGGTTTCCTCAATTACCATAAAATCTTTATAGCCATCTGCTGTCAGATACTGATTTTCATTTTGTGGATTAATTTTAAGTTTGATGATGTCGGATGTATCAATATTACTATTGGTAAACCCCCAGGCGACTGAACCGTTACTGCCGACCACGATTGCCGGTGTGCCGGGAAGGGAAGCACCTGTCACATCAAGCGAGCCATCATTAAGTTTTAGTCGCAGTTTATACCAGATGGAAGGTGCGCGAATACTTAAATGCATGTCATTGGAAAGCATAGCCGCTCCGCTTTTGGTGATATCACCTGATACGGCCCAGTTATTACTTCCGGGCATAGGTTCATCATTAGAATCCAGCGACGCCAGCTGGATATTTGGCAGAACAGCTGCCGGCGGTATAGCGGTTTGCACCAAAGGTTTTTCATCCTGCTGGATCGGCGCATCCCACTTGGTTCGGTCCGGCAACAAAAATGCGGTAAGTGCCGGATCTAGGGATTGTTTTATCAGGTGATTTTGCCACTCAAACCCACCCCCTGAATCCTGCAAAGTAAAAAACATGGAATAAATTACCAGAAAGCTATCCTCATTTGTCCATGGCTTTGGCACCGTTCCAAGCAGCCAATATTCAAATGGTCTGCTGCCAAGATCATTAAGGCCGGCATTTACCCCATCTACATATTTTTCAAGTAATTGTTTTTGGTCAGATGACAAGGCATTAAAAGCTGCCCCTGCACGGCTTCGAAAGCGGTGCAACCGGTTGGCCATATCCGTTTTTATCGCTATCCCACCAAAAAGTTCTGAAAGTTCCCCTGCCGCCAGTCTTCTTGATAAATCCATTTGGAAGAAACGTTCCTGTGCATGAAGATAGCCCGTGGCGTATGAAAGGTCTTTTCTGTAATCAGCACTTAAAGTAGCATATCCCTGAATATCCCGTTCCAGTTTTACGGACGATTGTAACTCTGACGAATTTACACTTCCGTTTAGCTGAGGAAGGCTTGCCCGAAACCCCGTATAAAGACAAGCCACACCGACCAGACCTAGAAACCCGATGGTCAAACAAATTCGAACCAGCCATTTTTTAAAATTCATCACACGCACTTTCACTCATAATCTTATGACAATAAAATATACCTTAAGACAGCTTTAAAATAAATATGGGCCGGACATTAATATGTCCGGCCCATAATTTAATGCTCTATAAATGCCAGCGATTATTCGCCCGGATGATATTGACGCTCTGCATGGGCTTCAACATCTTCACGGTAATAATAAACATCACGGAATTCGCCTTTTCCGTACATCTCACCCTGATCAAAGAAGTGTGGAGAGTTCGGGTCACTGCTCAAACCACCAGCCATCAGGGCTTTGGCTTTCACTTTATCACCAAATTCGATAGAAGCAATAAAGCTGTTACCACTTGTCACATACCAGTTTTTCGTGCCCGGATACTGACGGGTGCCGACTGAAGCCAGCGCCCCCCAACGACCAGAAGCCAGTTTCACAGGGTAACTTGGTTTACTATCGTCAAATGTCTGTTCAATACTGCCGTCATTACGCTGGAAGCGGTTCATATCACCCCATTTGACTTTCCATGTCCCGAAATCGGCAACCATTCTGTCCATTGCCGCTTTTAAAGCCGCTAGATATTTATCCCCGCTGACTTGTTTTTCAGCATATTCATAAACATCAAACGGGTCCAGATCACGACCACGTGGAACATATTCAAAAAGTTCATTGCCAAAATGGTGGGCAAGTGATGTTTCAATGGAATCCATACTGGAACGCTTATCCCAGGCCACCAGCATATCAACAGCTTCTTTTAGGCTTGGATCAGGCGCTGCATCATATGCAGCTTTTAACACTGGCACAAAACGCTGGAAGGATGGAAGAAGTCCGTCGTATCCGGCTTCAATTAAGCTGTCGATTGTAAAGTCATTGATTTTTGGGTAAAGCCCAACAGCATGCTCGCCGCGTGGATTTTCAAAATTCACAGACATATAGCTCGGATAATCCGCTTTTTTCGGGCTTGAACCAGGTCCGGCAGCGCTAAACGGCCAGTTGTTAGAGTTATATAACCAACCAGATTCCGGATTAAGCAGGTGAATGGATTCCTCAACAGTGTGAAGCCCTTTCCAGTCAGTGTCCGGATTGCTTCCGTCCACAGGATGATTAAAATCATATTTTGTATTACGAATTGGCAGGAAGTTACCATGGAAGTAGGCAATGTTCCCATCTTTATCAGCATAGACAGTATTGTTTGAAGAGTTGGACTTAAGTCTCATCATCTCAAAAAATTCCTGGTAACTATGCGTTTTCGTCCTTGTATATGACTGGTTAAGGGCTGTCAGTGGAATATTCATTAATTGAACACTGATCCATTTATCACCTTCAGAGCGGATAATCGGTCCATGATGTGTGTGATAGACCGTAAAATCACGGGATTCCATACCAGTATCTGTTTTATATTCGATAGTCTCTGTGGAAACAGTAACAGGACGTTCCTCCTCACCGTATTTATAATAAAGTTTCCCGTCCTTTTCGATGATAGTTTCCGCATATTCATCAATCACGTCAGCACGGCTTGATGTATGCATCCAGCCATTATATTCGCTGAATCCCTGATAAATAAAGAACTGTCCCCAGGTAAGGGCCCCGTAGGCATCCAGTCCTTCATCACTGACCATATGGGCCTCTTCGCGGAAATAATGCGTAGTATGCGGATTGATATAAAGCATGGCATGACCATTCTTTGTTTTCTTCGGGGCAATTGCCATGCCGTTAGACCCTCGTGGTTCCAGATCAAGATCGCGTGGCGCTTCTGCCATTTTCATAGTCCCGCCATAAAAATTTTGCAGATCATTAATGGAAATACTTTCAATATCACCACCAATACTGCCTTCCGAGAAGGAAAGTGCCATCCAAGGTTCAAAATGCGTAATTACTTTAGGCTTGGTTTCTGGATGAGTATGTAGATAATAATTTAGGCCATCTGCATAAGCGTCCATAAGTTTCTTTAGCCAGTCTGGTGCTTCAGCATACATTTTTTTCAGATCATCCTGCTGGATGAAAAGGCGCATTCTCAAATCACGGAAGATCTGGTCCTCACCTTCTGATTGGGCAAGAAGGCCCATAGCATTCATATAGTTTACTTCTACACGGTTAAAGTCATCTTCCGCCTGAGCGTACATTACGCCAAAAACGGCATCAGCGTCCGTTTTGCCGTAAATATGCGGTACTCCCCAATCATCACGAATGATGGTAATATTTTTTGCCTGTGCTTCCCAGCGGGCGACATCACCTGACATTTCGCCTGATTGAGTAGCAGAATTATTTGCCTGTTCATTCTGGCTGCTGTCCTGAGAAGAGCAGGCTGCCACAGTCAGTAGCATAAAAATGAGTATTTTCTTCATTGAATTTCCGTCCCTAAGATAATTTTGCAATTACGGCCAAAACAATAGCTTTACATTGGACTTCTGTAAAGCCTTGATCCAATTAAAAAGGCCCGTATTGGTGAATGCGGGCCTTTTAACTTAATACTAAAATTGGAAATATTAGAATCGAACTCTCGCACCACCATAAAAGGCACGCGGTAATCCGACAAAATATCTTGGCGTGCCAAACGAAACATCTGCCCGCTCAGCATATCTTACATTCGTCAGGTTCATCACACGAAGAAAGACATCTATATTTTCCATGGCTTCTGCTTCAACCCGAAGATTGAAATAGTTATGACCAGGATAAACAAATGTGGCTTCAGGGTCCATAGAATATTTACCCATCCAAATCCATTCCAAACCTGCTTTAACCTTGTTAGCCGGCACCCAGTTTAGCTGAATACTGCCAAAATTTCGAGGAGCCGTATCAATATCAAGACCATTCCAGTTCACTGTTCCTGGCATATAATCAAAATCATATTGGTGCTTGGCAAGGCTTCCACTAGCTCTTAATGTAACATCTATAGGGAACCTATATTCCACCATACCTTCAACACCGATATGCTTGGATTTTCCGTTATCAACGTTAATTCGATTATCCTGAAAAATGACATTGTCTTTTTTCATGGCAAAAAATGAAACGTCATAAGTTAAGGCATCGATTGTACCCCTGATTCCTGCCTCAACACTGTCAAGTTTTACACTATCAATATCTGCAACCAACTGATTAAGTTGCAGTCTGTAAAGTTCCGAAGTCTGCGGCGCACGGAAACCGCGGCTTAATCTTGTATAAAAATTATTACTTTCATCCAGTTTATAAAGGAACCCTGCTTCAAATGAAGTATTTGTAAAACTGTCTGAGCGGTCCGCTGGACGAGAATATCTACATCCTTCTGGATGAGGGCAGGGATTTCCGTTTTCATCCACCTGACCCGATACCATACGGTTATCGTAATCATATTTGACATATTCCGTCCTGATACCTGCAATCAATGAGAGCTGCTCGGTAACATCAACATCACCACGTAAAAAGCCTGCAATCAGTTTTGTATTAACTTCATAGTCATAGTTTTTACCAACTGGCAATCTTGTAACCAGGAACGGTTCAACAGGTGGGTTTTCCTGTACTTGCAAAAGTTCTCCTTTGGCTATTTCACCATCAAATCCGGCAATAATTTCAATGTCTGAACCTTCATTTATATAAAAGGCATTTTGGAACCCGGCGCTTTTCTGCTTGTTATTTTCAACTGGCTGCCCCGGCAGGAAATGCATCAGAAATTCCATATCCATTGTTCTTAAATAAGGGGAAATCTGCCAACGCACATTGTTCGCTATATCTTTCGAAATCGTTGACCAGTATCGAAATGATTTAGCTTTTCTATAAGCTTCAGGGTTGGCATTGGTTCTGGCAAGGACAGGGTCCTTGTAACTGTCCAGCCCATCAAGATATCCTGATGTATCCTGATCAAGATTGGTTGCCAGGAAATTTGACGAAATTTTCCAGTCCCCGTTATCATATTCGTGTCTGATCTGACCTTTTTGCTGATTATAGCCGCTATCTTCAATATAACCGCCATCATGCATTACGCTCGCCGTAACCCTTAGCCCTGAATTACCCTCTTTGAAAGCGCCAGACGCATTGAATTTAAGATATCCCCAGGAACCTGCTTCCATACTGGCGGTTGAACTGGCATCTCCCACCGGTTTAGAAATGACGTTAATGATTCCGTGCATGGCATTTGACCCATATAGTACTGATCCCGGACCACGCACCACTTCGACACTTCCGGCCTGCTCTACAAAACTTTCAAATAATTCATTTACGTTACAAAATCCTGCTGCTCTTAATGGGATACCATCCTGTGCTGTTAAGAAAGCACCACAGGCACCCGCACCCGTAAAAATTGGTGACCGAAGCGAAATAAGTGATTCCTGTCCACTGTTTCTCGATATATTAACACCTGCCACACCCTGAAAAACTTCATTTATATGTGTTGGACTTATAAATTCAATTTCGGAGCCAGAGACAGCCGTATCATTTCCAATTACATCTGTTGCCAGTCTTTCACTTCTTGTCGTCGTGACTGTTAAAGTTTCTGTTTCGCTGTTATCCTGCGCCAGACCTATTGTCGGTAAAATTACAGGAATTAAGGATGATATTCCCAATCCTAATAAAGACAGTTTTTTATATTTCATTTTGCTATTACTTTCCAATTGTCATCAATTGACATATTTTATTCTTTAAGTTTTAGAAAATACCCTCTCTGTATTTTCAGTTCTTCCCTGATATAATTTTATGATTTTTACTAATCGGTTTTTCTACTTACGATATTTTGCCGAATATGTTATAATGTATCTATCATCACTTTTCTTTATATGCCATAAAATTTTGAAAATTGATGGCTCAATATTTAAATTTAACCTGACATTTCATTCATAATAATTGAATTTAATGCTCCGAAATTACTATTAAATCAGAAATGGATTATATTATTGCTAGCTGAATCCAAAGTGAAAAATCTGATATGCTTAGTTTAACCAATAAATCCGGCACTTCAGAAAACCAACTTTTTCATTCAAATCTTCATGGTTCATTTAGAGTATACAAACCAACTAATCTTTCATATAAATGTAATGCTATGTTGAATTAAATAATGTCCAAATGCAAAATATAATTATGGGGCACAACATATTTTAAAAAGGGAGAGAATAATGAAATTTAATTTTAAAAATTCTGTATTGGCAATCGGGATGATGGCCTTTGGGCTGGTCAGTACCGGTGCCCGCGCAGAAGCACCGGATACTTCAAACGGTGAGTGGCCATTTTACACCGGGGACATTAAAGGGTCCCGCTATTCACCACTGGATCAGATCAATGCCGATAATTTCGATGATCTGGAACTGGTCTGGTCATTTTCCACCAAGAATTTGGGAACACGCAGCGAATATAAACTGGAAGTCACGCCGATCATGATCGATGGTGTACTTTATGCCACTGCCGGTACCCGCCGTACGGCGATCGCCCTTGACGGTAAAACAGGCGAACTGATGTGGCTTCACAGCATGCGTGAAGGCCTGCGTGGCGGAATGGCCCCCCGTCAGCTGTCCGGACGTGGCCTGTCCTACTGGTCAGATGGGAAAGGCGATGACCGTATCTTTTATGTGACAACAGGCTACCGCTTAGTTGCGCTCAATGCCCATACCGGTGTTCCGATCAATTCCTTCGGCACAGCTGGCAATGGTATTCTTGATCTTAAGATCGGTGCCGTACAGGGCAATGAAGTTCAGATCGATCTGGTGACCGGCGAAATCGGCCTTCATGCAACGCCAACCGTTGTCGGTAACATGATCATTATCGGCTCTGCCATGAAAGAAGGCATGACCATTGATAACTATAACAATACCAAAGGTCTGGTCCGTGCGTTTGACGTTCGTACAGGCAAGAAAATCTGGCAGTTTGACCCGATCCCCCGTCCTGGGCAGTTTGGTAACGATACCTGGCTTGATAATTCATGGGAGAGAAACGGCAACGCCGGTGTCTGGACCCAGATCACTGTTGATGAGAAAAACAAGCTTGTCTTCTTATCTGTTGAAAGCCCGTCATCGGACTTTTATGGCGGCCATCGTCCGGGCAATAACCTGTTCGGGGAAAGTATAGTTGCCGTTGACCTTGAAACAGGTAAATATAAATGGCATTTCCAGGTGGTGCATCATGCGATCTGGGACCATGACCTGTCATCAGCGCCATTGGTAATGGACGTGAAGATTGATGGTAAGGATCGTCAAATACTTGCTCTTCCTACCAAACAGGCTTTCATGTATGTATTTGACCGCCTGACCGGTGAGCCGATATGGCCGATTCCAGAGGTGCCCGTCCCACAAGGAAACGTGCCGGGCGAATGGTATTCGCCAACTCAGCCACGCCCATCTGATAAACTCCTCTACGGTAATCCGGAACTTGATTATCCGGATGACCTGATCGATTTTACACCTGAAATGCGTGAAATCGCGATTAAAAACCTTGAACGCTGGGTATGGAAAGATGGCACACTTTACAATCCGCCAATACTCGGTGATGTAAACGGTATGTTAGGGGCCATAAACCTTGGTAATGCGGGTGGCGGCACCAACTGGCCGGGTGGTGCGTTTGATCCTGAAACCGGAATTGTTTATGCCTCTGCAACAACTGGCGCTATTGGAGGAATTTCTCTTGCCCCTCCACCAGAAGGCTATTCAAATGTGCGTTATATGGCCGGTCGTAAAGGTGAACCATTCCGTATGAGAAATGCTGCGGGTACTGGTCAGAATCCGGATGCACCGAAAGAAGTGAACTATCCTGTTTATGATGGACCACCAGTTGTGGTGCCTTCACTGAATGTAAAAGGCCTGTCAATTCTGAAACCGCCATATGGCGTTATTGCAGCAATTGACATGAAAAAGGGTGAAGTTCTATGGCGGGTTGCTCATGGTGAAACTCTGGACAATGTCCGTAATCATCCTGATCTACAGGGGATGGATATCCCCCGTACTGGTCAACCAGGAAGCGTTGGCGTGGTAGTGACCAAAACACTGGTTATTCTTGGTGATCCGCAGGTAACCAACCCGGAAGATCGCGAGCGCGGCGCCATGCTTCGCGCTTATGATAAAATGACCGGCGAAAATGTCGGTTCAGTCTGGATGCCGGCCGGCCAATCCGGTTCACCAATGACCTATATGATTGACGGCAGACAGTATATCTGTGTGGCTGTCAGTGGTGGTGCTTACCCTGGTGAATTCAGGGTCTATGCATTACCTGAAGATTAATTTTATATTCAGGGAGCTTCACTTGAAGCTCCCTGAACGTTCTTTATACCATCTCCTCCTATAAGGGTACTTAGATACCTTATTCGATTTGCTCATTAAGTTTTTTCTCACATTAGAATTTGATTCTTTTTTTCAGAATCACATATGAAATCACATATAAATTGTCCTATATTTCTCCCTCAAAATGCAGGATTTCAAATCTATGCTCGTCTTAAATATGATAAAACAAACAAAAACACAGGAAACTTATGACAAAACTTATAATATCTTGACTTTTTGTAATATTATAACAATTATGTCCTCAAATTAAATGTATGGGAGAGAATAATGAAATTTAATTTTAAAAATTCTGTATTGGCAATAGGGATGATGGCCGTTGGTCTGGTCAGTTCCGGTGTCCGCGCAGAAGCACCGGATACATCAAACGGTGAGTGGCCATTTTACACCGGGGACATTAAAGGGTCCCGCTATTCACCACTGGATCAAATTGATGCCGATAACTTTGAAGATCTGGAGCTTGCCTGGTCATTTTCAACGCAAAATCTGGGAACACGCAGTGAATATAAACTGGAAGTCACGCCGATCATGATCGATGGCGTGCTTTATGCCACTGCCGGTACCCGCCGTACGGCGATCGCCCTTGACGGTAAAACAGGGGAACTGATGTGGCTTCACAGCATGCGTGAAGGCCTGCGTGGCGGAATGGCCCCCCGTCAGCTGTCCGGTCGTGGCCTGTCCTACTGGTCAGATGGGAAAGGCGATGACCGTATCTTTTATGTGACAACAGGCTACCGCTTAGTTGCGCTCAATGCCCATACCGGTGTTCCGATCAATTCCTTCGGCACAGACGGCAATGGTATTCTTGATCTTAAGATCGGTGCCGTACAGGGCAATGAAGTTCAGATCGACCTGGTCACCGGCGAAATCGGCCTTCATGCAACGCCAACCGTTGTCGGTGATATGATCATTATCGGCTCTGCCATGAAAGAAGGCATGACCATTGATAACTATAACAACACCAAAGGTCTGGTCCGTGCGTTTGACGTTCGTACAGGCAAGAAAATCTGGCAGTTTGACCCGATCCCCCGTCCCGGTCAGTTCGGTAACGATACCTGGCTTGATAATTCATGGGAGAGAAACGGCAACGCCGGTGTCTGGACCCAGATCACGGTTGATGAGGAAAACGGCCTGGTATTCCTGGCTGTTGAAAGCCCGTCATCCGACTTTTACGGCGGCCATCGTCCGGGCAATAACCTGTTCGGGGAAAGCCTTGTTGCCGTTGATCTGAAAACCGGTAAATATAAATGGCATTTCCAAACTGTGCATCATGCGATCTGGGACCATGACCTGTCATCAGCGCCACTGATTATGGACGTGAAAATTGATGGCAAGGACCGCAAAATCATCGCCCTTCCGACTAAGCAGTCATACATTTATGCTTTTGACCGCCTGACCGGTGAGCCGATCTGGCCAATTCCAGAAGTAGAAGTGCCTCAAGGCAATGTACCGGGCGAATGGTATTCCCCAACGCAGCCTAAACCATCTGAAGATCTGATGTATGGTCGGGCACATCTGACGTTACCTGATGATCTGATTGATTTTACACCTGAGATGCGTGCTGCTGCCATTGAGAAAGCCAAACGTTGGGACTGGAGCAATGGAGGTTTGTATAACCCACCACTGCTTGGTGATGTAAATGGTATACTTGGTGCCATCAATATTGGCGCGACTACCGGCGGTACAAACTGGCCGGGGGCGTCATTCGATCCAGAAACAGGCATCGTCTATGCGCCTGCTGCCACAGCAATTCTAAACGATATGTCTCTTGCTCCTCCGCCGGAAGGCTATTCAAACGTGCGTTACATGGCAGGCCGTAAAGGTGAGCCATTCCGTATGAGAAATGCTGCCGGTACTGGTCAGAACCCTGACGCACCGAAAGAAGTGAACTATCCTGTTTATGATGGTCCTCCTGTTGTCGTGCCTTCACTGACTATTGAAGGTCTTTCAATCCTGAAACCGCCATATGGTGTATTATCTGCAATTGATATGAATAAAGGAAAAGTCCTCTGGACAGTCCCTCACGGTGAAACACCGGACAATGTCCGCAATCATCCGAAACTGCAGGGGATGGATATTCCTCGCACCGGACAACGTGCCAACGTCGGTGTGGTAGTGACCAAAACACTGGTGATTGTTGGTGATCAGCTGGTAACTAATCCGGAAGGTCGCGAGCGCGGCGCCATGCTTCGCGCTTATGATAAAATGACCGGTGAAAATGTCGGTTCAATCTGGATGCCGGCCGGCCAATCCGGTTCACCAATGACCTATATGATTGATGGCAAACAGTATATCTGTGTGGCTGTCAGTGGTGGTGCTTACCCTGGTGAATTCAGAGTATACACACTGCCTGATGATTAAAAAACATTGCCAAATGGGGTCAAATTTCTGACCCCATTTGGTTTTATTAATTCAGCTTGGATTAATATTCGGTATTTATAATCGGAAATTAGACTTGCAAAGTTCATATAAAGCATCTGAAAATAACTTGACGTTGATTTTAGATGAGAATTTAAAAGGTAAACGAGATTAACATGAAATTAAAACACAAAGTATCAATAATTGCCGCTGCAACAGTTATGGGGCTTTCCTTTGGAAACATATCCAAAGCGCAGGGCGTAACAGTTTGGGACGGTGTATATACCAAAGCTCAGGCGGAAAGAGGACAGAAACTCTATCAGGACCATTGCTCAGCTTGTCATGGTACACAAATGCAGGGTATTGAAGAAGCGCCAACTTTAAAGCAAGGTGCTTTTGTTTATAACTGGGATAGTTTGGGTGTTGATGTATTGTTTCAAAGAATACGTGATACAATGCCACTTGATGATCCGAAGGGTGTTTCCCGTAAAATGAAAGCTGACATTCTTGCCTATATTATGTCGCAAAATAATTTCCCAGCAGGAACAAAAGAGCTCCCTTACCAGAACGCTCAATTGAAGCGCATTGAATGGCACGCATTAAAGCCTGAAGAATAAAAATTATACAAATTAGAATCTTGCAGAGAAGACTCAAAGATCATATGATCTTTGAGTCTTTTTTTATATAATAATGAATAAATAAAAATTGGAGAATCTTATAATGATAAACATTACAAAAACTGCACTGGCACTTATGCTACTTGCTGCCAGTTTGGTTGGTTTCGGTGCCCGTGCAAAAGCACCGGATACATCAAACGGTGAGTGGCCTTATTACACCGGGGACATTAAAGGGTCCCGCTATTCACCACTGGATCAAATTGATGCCGATAACTTTGAAGATCTGGAGCTTGCCTGGTCATTTTCAACGCAAAATCTGGGAACACGCAGTGAATATAAACTGGAAGTCACGCCGATCATGATCGATGGCGTGCTTTATGCCACTGCCGGTACCCGCCGTACGGCGATCGCCCTTGACGGTAAAACAGGGGAACTGATGTGGCTTCACAGCATGCGTGAAGGCCTTCGTGCTGGTCTTGCTCCCCGTCAGCTGTCCGGACGTGGCCTGTCCTACTGGTCAGATGGTAAAGGCGATGACCGTATTTTCTATGTAACAACCGGATATAAACTGGTCGCCCTGAATGCCCATACCGGTGTTCCGATCAATTCCTTCGGCACAGACGGCAACGGTATTCTTGATCTTAAGATCGGTGCCGTACAGGGTAACGAAGTTCAGATCGACCTGGTCACCGGCGAAATCGGCCTTCATGCAACCCCGACCGTTGTCGGTGACATGATCATTATCGGCTCTGCCATGAAAGAAGGCATGACCATTGATAACTATAACAATACCAAAGGTCTGGTCCGTGCGTTTGACGTTCGTACAGGCAAGAAAATCTGGCAGTTTGACCCGATCCCCCGTCCTGGGCAGTTCGGTAACGATACCTGGCTTGATAATTCATGGGAGAGAAACGGTAACGCCGGTGTCTGGACCCAGATCACGGTTGATGAGGAAAACGGTCTGGTGTTCCTGGCTGTTGAAAGCCCGTCATCCGACTTTTACGGTGGACACCGTCCGGGCAATAACCTGTTCGGGGAAAGCCTTGTTGCGGTTGATCTGAAAACCGGTAAATATAAATGGCATTTCCAGGTGGTTCACCATCCGATCTGGGACCATGACCTGTCATCGGCGCCACTGATTATGGATGTGAAAATTGATGGCAAGGACCGCAAAATCATCGCCCTGCCAACAAAACAATCCTTTATCTATGCCTTTGACCGCCTGACTGGTGAGCCGATATGGCCAATCCCTGAAAAAGAGGTGCCAGTCGGAAATGTACCCGGTGAATGGTATTCGCCAACACAGCCTGAGCCGCCAATGGCATTAATGTATGGCCGCGGCAAACTAAATCTTCCGGATGATCTGATTGATTTTACACCTGAACTTCGCCAGGCGGCATTGGATAAAATGGATCGCTGGGACTGGAGCAACGGTGGACGCTATAATCCACCGCTGCTAGGTGATGTTAATGGCGTACTTGGTGCCATCAATATTGGCGCGACTACCGGCGGTACAAACTGGCCGGGGGCATCGTTCGATCCCGAGACAGGCATTGTATATGCCCCTGCTTCTCAGGCCTTTATTGATAATATTTCATTGGCGCCGCCACCAAAAGGCTATTCAAATGTAGACTATATCGCCGGACGTAAAGGTCAACCTTTCCGTATGGCGTATGCTGCTGGTACTGGACAAAATCCTGATGCACCGAAAGTGGAAAGTGAATTTGAAGATCCAAATGCAGCACCAGTGGAAATTCCTTCTTTGAATGTTGAGGGCCTTTCTATCCTGAAACCACCTTATGGCGTACTATCAGCGATTGATATGAACCAAGGTAAAGTCCTTTGGAAAGTTGCGCATGGTGAAACACCGGACAATGTCCGTAATCATCCGAAACTTCAGGGTATGGATATCCCACGCACAGGTCAGCCTGCCAACGTCGGTGTAGTTGTGACCAAAACACTGGTGATTGTTGGCGATCAGCGGATAACTAACCCAGGTGGTCGCGAGCGCGGCGCCATGCTTCGCGCTTATGATAAAATGACCGGTGAAAATGTCGGTTCAATCTGGATGCCGGCCGGCCAATCCGGTTCACCAATGACCTATATGATTGACGGCAAACAGTATATCTGTGTTTCTGTCAGCGGGGGAGCCTATGCTGGTGAATTCAGGGTCTATGCACTGCCTGATGATTAATCTGTTAATCATAGAGCATTCTTAATCTTGTATAAAAGCCCCCTTAATCCTAGGATCAAGGGGGCTTTTTCCATATAAAAAATTAAGGGGAGGAAAAAATGACATATTTCAAAAACACAAGAGCAACCATTTTCATTTTAATAACGGTGATTATCACACAAATTGTAAATGCAAAAGCACCGGATACGTCAAATGGCGAATGGCCTTATTACACCGGAGACATTAAAGGATCCCGCTATTCACCCCTGGATCAGATCAATGCCGATAATTTCGATGATCTGGAACTGGTCTGGTCATTTTCCACCAAAAATCTTGGCAGCCGTCCTGAATATAAACTGGAAGTTACACCGCTGATGATCGATGGTGTTCTTTATGCCACTGCCGGTACCCGCCGTACGGCGATCGCCCTTGACGGTAAAACAGGGGAACTGATGTGGCTTCACAGCATGCGTGAAGGCTTGCGTGCTGGTCTTGCCCCCCGTCAGCTGTCCGGTCGCGGTCTGTCCTACTGGTCTGACGGTAAAGGCGATGACCGAATTTATTACGTCACGACCGGCTATAAGCTTGTAGCCCTTAATGCCCACACTGGTATTCCCATTAAATCATTTGGACCGGATGGCAACGGAATTCTTGATCTGAAACTGGGTGTTGTCCAGGGTAATGAGGTACAAATTGATCTGGTCAGCGGTGAAATCGGCCTTCACGCAACCCCAACCATTGCTGGTGATTTAATCATTGTTGGTTCGGCCATGAAAGAAGGCATGACCATTGATAACTATAACAATACCAAAGGTCTGGTCCGTGCGTTTGACGTTCGTACAGGCAAGAAAATCTGGCAGTTTGACCCGATCCCAAGGCCCGGGCAACTTGGCAATGACACCTGGCTCGATAATTCCTGGGAGCGAAACGGCAATACCGGTGTCTGGACCCAGATCACGGTTGATGAGGAAAACGGCCTCGTATTTTTGCCGATAGAATCGCCATCTTCTGATTTTTATGGCGGCCATCGTCTGGGTAATAACCTGTTCGGGGAAAGCCTTGTTGCCGTTGATCTCAAAACCGGTAAATATAAATGGCATTTCCAGGTGGTTCACCATCCGATCTGGGACCATGACCTGTCATCGGCGCCACTGATTATGGACGTGAAAATTGATGGCAAGGACCGCAAAATCATCGCCCTGCCAACGAAGCAGTCCTTTATCTATGCTTTTGATCGCCTGACTGGTGAGCCGATATGGCCAATTCCTGAAAAAGAGGTTCCTCAAGGCAATGTGCCGGGTGAATGGTATTCCCCAACTCAGCCTGAGCCGCCAATGGATTTAATGTATGGACGCGGAAAACTTAAACTGCCTGATGATCTGATTGATTTTACACCTGAACTTCGCCAGGCGGCATTGGATAAAATGGATCGCTGGGACTGGAGCAACGGTGGACGCTATAACCCGCCGCTACTTGGTGATGTTAATGGCGTACTTGGCGCCATCAATATCGGGGCAACCGGTGGTGGTTCCAGCTGGCCGGGGGCGTCTTTCGATCCTGAAACAGGAATTGTCTATGCGCAGGCCCAAGCTGCTTCCCTAGACAATCTTTCACTGGCACCCCCACCAAAAGGGTTCTCAAATGTGCGCTATATGGCCGGACGTAAAGGCGAGCCTTTCAGGATGAGATATGCATCAGGAACAGGGCAAAACCCGGATGCCCCAAAACTGGAAAGTGAATATGAAGATCCCGAGGCGCCGCTTGTAAAAATTCCTGGTCTGGATGTTGAAGGTCTTTCAATTCTGAAACCACCATATGGTGTACTGGCGGCCATTGATATGAAGGCCGGAAAAGTAAAATGGCAGGTTCCTCACGGTGAAACACCGGACAATGTCAGATTCCATCCCAAACTTCGGGATATGGATATTCCGCGCACAGGTCAGAAAATTGAGATTGGACTTGTTGTGACCAAAACATTGGTGATCCTAGCCGACCAGATTGTCACAAATCCGGGAGATCGTGAGCGTGGTGCCATGCTGAGAGCCTATAACAAGGAAACTGGCGAAGAAGTAGGCGCGATCTGGATGCCTGCTGGACAGACGGGGTCGCCCATGACCTATATGATAGATGGCAAGCAGTATATCTGCGTATCCGTAAGTGGTGGATCCTATCCAGGTGAATTCAGGGTCTATGCACTTCCTGATGACTAATAATTATATTTCTTAAATCTTGAATTGAAGCCTCTGTGACTTTATCGTCATTGAGGCTTCTATTATTTAATTTTCATAATAATCTATAACGAGAGAAAACACATGAAATCTCATTTAAAAATTTTCCTCACACTCACATTTATAATGGTAACAGCTGCAAATGCTCAGTCTCTGGATACATCAAATGGCGAATGGCCGCATTATGCAGGCGACATTAAAGGATCCCGCTATTCTCCGCAGGATCAGATTACTGCAGATAATTTCAACGATCTGGAACTAGCCTGGTCATTTTCCACCAAAAATCTTGGCAGTCGTCCTGAATATAAACTGGAAGTTACACCGCTGATGATTGATGGCGTGGTTTATGCCACTGGAGGGACACGACGAACCGCATTTGCCCTTGATGGAGAAACCGGGGAACTGATGTGGCTTCACAGCATGGACGAAGGCCTTCGTGGCGGGATGGCCCCCCGTCAGCTGTCCGGTCGTGGCCTGTCCTACTGGTCAGACGGGAAAGGTGATGACCGAATTTTCTATGTGACAACAGGCTACCGCTTAGTTGCGCTCAATGCCCATAGCGGTGTTCCGATCAATTCCTTCGGCACGGACGGCAATGGTATACTTGATCTTAAAGTCGGTGCCGTACAGGGTAACGAGGTACAGATCGACCTGGTCACCGGGGAAATCGGCCTTCATGCAACCCCGACTGTAGTCGGCGACATGATAATTGTTGGAAATGCCATGAAAGAAGGTCTAACCATCGATAATTATAACAATACCAAAGGTCTGGTCCGTGCGTTTGACGTTCGTACAGGCAAGAAAATCTGGCAGTTTGACCCGATCCCCCGTCCCGGACAATTTGGTAATGACACCTGGCTCGATAATTCATGGGAGCGAAATGGCAGCACAGGTGTCTGGACCCAGATAACGGCGGATGAGGAAAATGGGCTTGTCTTTCTGTCAGTCGAAAGCCCGTCATCGGATTATTATGGCGGACATCGTCCAGGTGATAATCTTTTTGCAGAAAGCATTGTTGCTGTTGATCTGAAAACCGGTAAATATAAATGGCATTTCCAGGTGGTACATCATCCGCTCTGGGGACATGATCTTTCATCAGCACCAATGATTATGGATGTGAAGATTGATGGTAAGGATCGTCAAATTCTGGCCGTTCCCACGAAACAGGCCATGCTCTTTGTATTTGATCGTGTAACGGGCGAGCCCATTTGGCCAATTAAAGAAGTCCCCGTCCCAAGGGGAAATGTTCCTGGCGAATGGTACGCACCAACCCAACCCAGGGTCATGGAAAAATTAAATTATGGCCGATCAGAAATGAAAGTGCCGGATGATTTAATAGACTTTACCCCAGAAATGAGGGCAGAGGCCCTAAAAAAACTGGAACGATATGTATGGAAGGAAGCCACGCTTTATAATCCGCCAATTCTTGGTGATATTAACGGCATGCTTGGGGCTATTGCTCTTGGCAATTCAGGTGGCGGCACCAACTGGGCAGGTGGGGCATTTGATCCGGAAACCAGTATCCTTTATGCCCCGGCAAACGTTTCGGCAATCAGCGGAATTTCGCTGGCCCCGCCACCGGAAGGATATTCAAATGTCAATTACCTTGAAGGACGCAAAGGGCAACCGTTTAAAATGGCCCTTGCGGGTGGAACCGGGCAGAACCCTGGCGCCCCGAAAGAAGTGGATTACCCAGTCTATGACGGACCACCGGTAAAAGTACCAACCCTTAATGTTGAAGGACTTTCCATTCTGAAACCCCCATACGGGATTATTGCGGCAATTGATATGACAAAAGGGGAAATTATTTGGCGTATAGCTCATGGTGAAACACCAGACAATGTCCGTAATCATCCGAAACTGCAAGGTTTGGATATACCCCGAACAGGGCAACCCGGCAGTGTCGGAATGATGGTAACAAAAACACTGGCCATTGCCGGCGATATGCGTGTGACGAACCCCGATGACCGCGAACGCGGGGCTATGCTTCGTGCTTATGATAAAATGACAGGGGAAGAAGTTGGGGAAATATGGATGCCTGCTGCACAGTCCGGGTCACCAATGACTTACTCCATCAAAGGCAAACAATATATAATTGTTGCCGTTAGCGGCGGATCGTATCCAGGGGAAATAAGGGCTTATAAACTACCCGATGACTAAGAAGCCCTTTAAAAAAATATAATCATATATATAAAAAACCCCCGGCGAAGTTTTCCTCCGGGGGTTTAATAATTTAAATTTGAAACTTAGATAAAACGACTATTAATGAAGTTTACCAGCTGGCCATAGAGCACCCTGATCCGCAGCAGGAATATTTTTAATTCCTTGATATACGAATTTCTGGATACGCTTACCTTCGTAAGTTTCAGTTGTATAAATGTTCCCTTTTGAGTCAGTAGCAAGACTATGTGGCGCAAACCACAGGCCTGGCTGACGTCCACCACCACCGAACTTGGTAAGAATTTTCATTGAAGCACGGTCAATGATGTAAACGCGCTGGTTCTGACCATCTGCAAGGTAGATATATTTCTGTGCAGGATCTTTCGAGAAATCAAGATCCCAGGTAGAGCCTTGTGCACCTGTTTCAGGAGCAATCAACACTTCAGATTTATAATTACCGTCGCGGTCAAAAACCTGAATACGGTCACTGGTACGGTCACAAACATAGAGTAGGCCATCATCTGATGGCTCAACACAGTGAACCGGACCGGTAAATACTTTTGAAGGCGGCTTAGATGGGTCATGACGATATCTTTCTGTAGGATCGTCAATTTTCTTGGAACCGTAAGCACCCCAGTAACGTTTAAACTTACCTGTATCTGCATCTAGTACAGCAACACGTCTGTTACCATAACCGTCCGCAATATAGGCTTCATTTGTTTCCTCAACGACAGAAATTTTAGCAACACGTGAGAAGTGCGTTGTATCGTTGCTGTCAGGTGTGGAAATACCCGGTGTACCGTACTGTGCAATAAATTTACCGTCATTTGTAAATTTCAGAATGTGTGAATCATTTTGACCATTACCACCGATCCAGACATTTCCTTTATAATCTACTTCAATACCGTGGTTTGATTCTGGCCATGTGTAAGGCGCACCGTCAACAGGGCCTCCCCAGGCACGTACCAGATTTCCATCTGCATCAAATTCAACAATTGGTGGGGCTGGTGTACAACAGATACTTGTTCCCTGCTGCAAGCCAAGCTCAGCGAAAGGTTTGAAGATGCCTTCTCCCCATGCACGATGAACAATATAAACATGATCGTTTGCATCAACAGCAACACCGATAACGTTCCCCAAGATCCAGCCATTTGGTAATGGCTGTGGCCAAAAGGGATCAACTTCAAATGCAGGTGCCTGTGGTGCTTGTGCAGTCGCATCACCACCCATACCGACATAAGATTGTCCAAGGCCTAAACCGACGAGAGTGACAACTAATGCGGCCCCCATCAAAACCTTATTTTTTAATTTCATGATTCCGTTCCATTTTAGTTTTTATTTATTCAGCTTAGCATAACGTTTAAGCGCTTTTCTAAACTGAACACTATGCTGTAAAAAAAATGATACAGTATATCATTGGTACGTTCAAGCATTGAATCAGTTGTATAAACCGTAATAAATTGACTCTTTGTTTTGCTTTTCCTATGTAATACAACAATTATAGGGTAAGACAGTGCCAATATAGGGAATTTAGTTCATGAAGATTAATTTATTTGATGATTTTACTATTCCAGGAAAATCTTTGATTGTAGTCGCTATAACGCTGGCATTATTCTTCATTTCTCCCTTAACATCACCGGTAAAAGCACATGATATTCCAGCATCAGTAACAGTACATATGTATGTAAAGCCTGAGGGGAATACTCTGAAACTCCTGCTTCGCGTCCCTCTTGAATCCATGAGCGAGCTTGTTTATCCAACTTTCGGCCCCGGCTATCTTGATTTTGAAAAGGCGGATCCTGTTTTACTTGATGCTGCCCATGTTTATTTGACGGACGAGCTGCAGGTTTTTGAGAATGGTGAACTTATAAACGATAAAATGATTACGGCCTACCGTGCAACTTACCCGCAGGACCGCTCAATCAGCACTTGGGAAGCGGCAATTGAAAATATTAAAAAACCGCCCCTTACCAACGAAACCAAGTTATATTATGGGCAGGCTGTTCTTGATGTATTATATGAATTTCCCATAAAGTCGGAACATTCCAGATTTTCAATTGAACCCACATTAAACAAATTGGCAAATGTGACAAATACGGTATTGCGCTTTCTTCCACCGGATTCAGGGGAGCGGGTCTTTAACTATATTGGAAACCCTGGTGTTGTCGAGCTTGACCCAAGTCTTTTTCACGCCCTTTATGAATTTTTAAAGCTTGGCTTTTTCCATATATTGGAAGGAACAGACCACATTCTGTTTCTGTTATGCCTGATCATTCCGGTCCGTAATTTTATGGGTCTTGTCCCTGTTATTACTTCATTCACAGTTGCTCATTCCATAACACTTATTTCGACAGCTTTTGGTCTGGCCCCTCAGGCCTTATGGTTTGCGCCTCTTATTGAAATGCTGATTGCTCTCTCAATTGTCTTTATGGCATTTGAAAATATTGTTGGCGCTAAACTTGAAAACAGGTGGATTGTTGCATTCGCCTTCGGTCTGGTTCATGGATTCGGTTTTTCATTCTTGCTGTCAGAAAGCATGCAGTTTGCCGGAACACATCTTTTCACATCTCTTCTGTCGTTCAACCTTGGTGTCGAAGTCGGCCAGTTGTTTATCCTGATCATTGTACTGCCTCTCCTTAATTTGTTATTCAAATATGTAGTTAATGAAAAAGCCGGAACAATTCTTCTTTCTGCGCTCGTAGCGCATAGTGGCTGGCACTGGATGACTGAACGGAATGATAATCTAATGCAGTATATTTTCGTTATGCCAAAATTTGACCGCGCTTTTTATGTCGATCTGATGCGCTGGGGTATGCTACTCGTTATAATCGCTATTGCCTCATGGGCCATGTATGAGCTTAAAAAATATATTGAAAAGAAGTCAGCATTAAAAAAAGCCTCTAATTAGTCAGAGGCTTTTTCAATTTTTATCTTATTCAATTTGTTTTTTATCTAGTTCCGCTTCGGCGGGGTCGCAAAATAGCCTTTAGGGACATATTTTCGCATCCTCTTCTGGAGCACTTCTGCGCCATAAACATTTCCGGCCTCATCGGCAGTCACCCCTTCAGCAACGCTTGTGTAACGGGGTTCCATTCCATTATTCGGATCAGGAATAAAAGCTGTTACCCATCCGGTAATTGAACTACCGATACGGATACCGCGCTCCCAGCCCGGGTTACGTTGCCAGCCAGTATTTGATTCACTGTCAGCAACATACATTATATCGTTTTTGTCGATATAAATACCACTTGGTCGGCCAAACTGTGTCCACTGATCAAGATGATGTCCCTCCAGATCAAAAATCTGAATGCGGCTGTTTTGACGGTCCCCAACAAATAATTTTCCCTGAGAATTAATTGCCAGCGCATGTGGTTCTCTAAGTTCGCCACGCTCAGCCCCCGTATCACCAAATTCCATCAGATATTCACCTTTGCTGTTATATTTGACTATGCGATTATTTCCGCCCGCTTCGTGACCATCGGCCACAAATATATCGCCGTTTGGCGCTACAGCAACATCGCATGGCTGATCAAAAATATATTTATCCTTACCCGCAACACCCGCAGTTCCAATTGTCATCAGTAGTTCACCGTCTGGACTAAATTTTAGAACCTGATGACCTTTTTTACGCTTTTCATCACCGCGCGCATCTGCAATCCATAAATTGCCGTCCGGATCCACATGCATTCCATGAGGCCAGACAATCATATTTTTACCGAAGCTTTTTAAGATATTCCCATCCACATCGACCAGCATGATCGGGTCAATATCCGGCGTATCAAGACAGTTCCCATTTCCACCACAACGCTCAGCAACCCAGATATTACCATTTCCTGCATAATAAACGGTACTGGTTGATCCCCATTGACGCCCATCGGGCAATGTAATCCACTCTCCTTTAATTGCTTCATACGGGTTATCCTGTGCGACAGAAGTTGTAGCAACAACAGACGTCAGGGCTGTAGCTGCCAATAACAAATTGGCCACCATTTTTTTATTAATCATTGATTATCCTCCAAATTTTTAGTCTGTTTCAAGACCATTTTTAATCCGTCTCATTGGACTATAAATTATTGTTTTTGTAAAGATATTAGATCAGACATTCTTTGTTTCAGAAAATCCTGCTCGGCCTGATTGCCACTTAAGCTGATCGCTTTTTGATAATATTTAATGGCCTTTTTATTTTTACTGCTTCGCTTGTATAAATCTGCTAGCGCCGCGTAATAAGGCTGATAATGACCAATATCCTGCTTCAAACCCTCAAGAGCCTTGATACTTTCTTCAGGAGAAATAAGATAGGATAGCGCAACTATCCTGTTTAACTGGATAACAGGAGTTGGCAGCAATTTAAAAAGCTCATCATAAAGGAGTACAATTTCCCTCCAGTTTGTATCTTTAAATCGACTTGCTTCTGAATGAAGAGCACTAATGGCAGCCTGTATCTGATATACCCCAATTTGTTTTCGGGCCAAGGACTTTTCAACCAGAATTATCCCTTCATTAATTTCATTCATGTTCCATTTTGATCTGTCCTGCTCTTCCAATGGTACAAGTACGCCATTTTCACCAAATCGTGCAGATTTACGCGAATTATGAAGAAGCATTAATGCCAGTAACGCTTCTGCTTCCGGCTCACACGGGCAAAGATATAGCAATATTCTGGCTAGTCTTATTGCTTCATCACAAAGCTCGGCCCTGATATGTTTCTTACCCGACGATGCTGAATAGCCTTCATTAAAAATTAGATATAAAACACTCAGCACTGCATCAAGGCGTGTGGCAAACTGATCCTGGTCCGGGATTATATAGGGGATGCCCGCCTGTTTAATCTTTCTTTTTCCACGTACCAAACGCTGTGCCATGGTTTCCGGTTTAACCAGAAAAGCTCTGGCAATTTCCGTTGCGGTCAATCCACCAAGAAGCTGCAAAGTTAAAGCGACAGATATATTATGATCAAGCGCAGGGTGACAGCAGGTAAAAATTAATCTGAGCCTTTCATCAGGAACGGCATAATCGGACTCCTTCAATTCATCATTATCCAAAAAAAAGGGAAACTGCTGTTTTTTGGATTCAAAATTTTTATCGCGTCTTATTTTATCAATCAGCTTACGCCTTGCCGCAGTCAAAAGCCAAGCCCGCGCAGAAGGCGGCAGGCCATTTTTCCGCCAGTTTATCAGTGCCGCTTCAACCGCATCCTGAAGAGCATCTTCAGCCATGTGAAAATCATTGAAGGATTTAATTAATGAAGAAATCAGGTATCCCCATTCCTCTCGGACAATTTTATGAATTGCCACTTCAAAGTTTATTGGTGGCGTCGATGGGGATACCATAAGATATTTCTACCTCTCTATTGTCATTATCGGTCTGACTTCAATCGACCCATAATTAACAGTCGGTATCATAGCGGCATATTTAAGTGCCTCATCCAGATTATCGCATTCAAATATATAATAGCCCCCAAGCTGCTCTTTTGTTTCAGCAAATGGGCCGTCCGTCATCGCCAATTTGCCATTCCTCGCCCGTAACGTCGTTGCTGTATTCACCGACTGCAAGGGATCACTGCCGACCAGAACTCCGTCATTGATAAACTTGCCGGTAGCTGCTTCATATTCCCCGATCAACTGGCCAAATTCCTCAGAACCCGGCTTTGGGCTTGTTTCCTCATTTGCATAAATCAATGCTATATATTTCATGATTTTCTCCTTGTTTTCTGTTTCAGGATATAATCTGTTTCCAGATTACACCAGCTAAACGAACGAGGAGATTAAAAATCGACAAGGCCGATCGAATTTTTTTAAGAAATAGGTAAATGGCCGGTTTTTACATAAATAAGAGCTCCGTCCTCTTTCGTAAATGGTGTATGTTTACTAAAATGCGGGCTCCTGATCCAGGTTCCTTTCGGGTAGGAACCATGTTCATCATAGAAAGTCCCTTCAAGCACCAGAATCTCTTCGCCACCCCAATGCTGATGCGGTTTAAATAATGTATTTGGTGCCCATTTTACCAGCGCCACATGTTCTGTGCCAAACTCATGTAATGGCATCACAGATAAACCCGGAACCAGTCCGGGATACCAGTTTGCTTCCTTTGTATTAATGCTAAACTGAAGCTGGTCTTCTTTTTCAAACTGACAAAGCTTGACGAATATAGTCGCTCCCTCCTCACCAATACGTGGTGTATGAGCAGTACCAATAGGGTTTCTGACATAACTGCCTGCCGGATAATCCGCATGTTCGTCTGAAAAAACACCTTCTAGAACAAAAAACTCCTCTCCCCCTCCATGCACATGGCTTGAAAATTCGCTATTGGGTGCATAACGGACAATTGTGGTTGCCCGTGCCACTTCATCGCCTATGCGGTCAAGCATCATTCTTTCAACGCCAGGCATGGGTGAAAGAACCCATTGATAATCTTTGGGTCTTATGACCACAACCTGATCAAAATCAGAATTCAATTTCATTGTTACACGCTGCCTTCTTTTTCAATCACTAAAATTCTTTCCTCACCCCTGGGATGGGCGACATGCTCTGTCCCGGTATCGGCATAAAAAATATCCCCGGAATCCAATAGAACTGATTTTTCTTTACCATTTTCGCGGTAAAACATTTCGACGGTCCCATCTAAAATAGCAAACACTTCTTCACCGTCATTAACGTGCCAAATATACGGCTTATCTGTCCAGTGAAGTCGGGTTGTTATGCCGCCCATATTGGCAATTTCCCTCGCTCCCCAGGCTTTATCCGCTTTAAAATTCTTGCTTTTGATAATTTCCATATTCCAGTATCCAACAAAAAAAGCCTCCATATGGATAATATGGAGGCTTCCTTTAATTAGTCCAGAAATTAATTTCTTCTTGGCGGTGGTGGTGTTCCACGATATGTTTTTGGAACATATTTACGCATTCTCATTTGCGCCACTTCCGCACCATAAACATTGCCTGCTTCGTCAGCGGTTACCCCTTCGGCAACACTTGTACCACGGGCATAACCCGGATTCGGATCAGGAATAAATGCTGTCACCCAACCGTTATTCGCACTTCCGATGCGAATACCGCGCTGCCAGCCCGGATTACGCTGATAACCAGTGTTTGATTCACTGTCAGCCACATACATCATATCATTTTTGTCAATATAAATGCCACTTGGGCGGCCAAACTGAGTCCATTGATCAATATGATGTCCCTCCAAATCAAAAATCTGGACACGGCTATTTTGACGATCGCCTACAAACAGCCGGCCATCCGAACTGATCGCCAGAGCATGAGGCTCACGGAACTGACCGCGCTCTGAACCTGTTACGCCAAATTCCATCAGATATTCACCTTTACTGTTATATTTGACGATACGGTTATTGCCGCCGGCACCATGGCCATCTGCCACAAAAATATCTCCATTCGCCGCCACAGCCACATCGCATGGCTGATCAAAAATATATTTATCCTTGCCCGCAACACCGGCCGTCCCGATTGACATCAGCAGTTTTCCATCAGGGCTGAACTTATGAACCTGATGCCCCTTTTTACGTTTTTCATCACCACGGGCATCAGCAATCCATAAATTTCCATCAGGATCAACATGCAATCCATGTGGCCAGACAATCATATTTTTACCGAAGCTTTTTAAAATTTTGCCGTCCACATCGACCAGCATAATTGGATCAATATCCGGCGTATCAAGACAGTTACCATTTCCACCGCAACGCTCAGCAACCCAGATATTACCATTTCCAGCATAATAAACAGTACTGGTTGATCCCCATTGACGTCCGTCAGGCAAAGTTACCCATTCTCCCTCAATCGGCTCATAGGGATTCCCCTGTGCCATAGCCGACGTAGAAAAAACAGCTGTTAAAGCCACGGAAGCAAATAATATATTTGCAATTTTTTTATTAATCCTCATCTAAGATTTCTCCTCATATTCGAAAGTTATATTATTCCGAGTCCCCACTCTTACATCGCATATAGGACTATAAATTAGTTGGTTTGTAAAGGTTAAGTTGTAACAATGATATATTGAAAATAATCATTGTTTGGGCATTTTAATAAAGACTTTCAATCCCCCGAATTCTTCCGATGGTGCATATCTTACTTCTGCTTCATTAAGATCAATAATTTCTCGAACAATTGAAAGGCCTAGGCCATAACCTTCTCCTGCTTCATCAAGCCTTATTCCACGACTTTCAATCTGTTCAAATTTTTCCTGTGAAATTCCCGGACCATCATCTTCTATGGTAATTTCAAGGCCATCAGAATTTCTAATACTAATAGAAACCACGTGCCGACACCATTTACAGGCATTATCAAGAAGGTTTCCAAAAAGCTCCATCATATCATGCCGATCGCCAACAAATTTAGCATCAGGATCAATATTCAATATGCAATCAATATTTTTATCCTGATATATTTTTTTAAAAGTTGAAATGAGTGATCCTATTAATTCGGAAAGATCAATTTTCTGGCCATGAACTGATGATCCTATAATTCTCGCCCGTCTTAGCTCACTATCCAACTGATGTTTGATCTGTTTGGTGGCACCTTTTATCTCTTCGGGTCTTATTTTTTTATCTCCACCTGATACATTCTGTTCAATCAAGGCCAGCGGCGTTTTAAGCGCATGTGCCAGATTACCCAATGCTGTATTTGATCGCTTGACCCTGTTATCAACCATTACCATCAATTTGTTAATTTCCATAACCAATGGTAAAACCTCTTCCGGCACCTTTTCATTAAGGAAATTTTTTTCCCTTGAACCTATCTGTGTCAATTCTTCTGTTGTTGCTTGCAAGGGGGCCATTCCTCGATTAACTATGAAACGTTGTATCAGCATCAAAAGTAACACGATGCCGCCATTTAAAATAACCAGGGCAATGGTAAGAGTGCGTAAACTGGTTGTAATTGGCGTAAAATCCTCAGCGACGGCAATTCGTATTAATTGCCCATCTTTCAGATAACCTCCTTCCAGGATTAAAAGCCTTTGGCCGTTTGGCCCGTTTTCCTGTTTTAAAGCCGTATTGCCGATCTCAATTTTAGATACGGGCATCGTCTGATCCCAAAGAGAGCGGGACAAATAATCCCTATGTGACATTTCAATATGGAAATAATGGCCGGAAAATGGTTGAAGAAAAATAGGATTGAGCGCCTCTTCATTAAGAAAAAGATTTCCGTCTTCGCCCGGTTTCAAATTTGCCAGAAGAGCGTCAATATCATGTTGGAGTCGGGTTTGAACATAATCTTCACCAAACCTATTAAAAAAAACAATATTTATACCAATCAAAGTACTGAAAAATATCAGGGAAATAAAAAATACACCTAGGTTAAGGCGGGACTTTAAACTGCTCATGACCGTTCCTCAAAAACGTATCCCTGTCCTCTTTTTGTTTTAATGAGATCTTCCCCAAGAATTTTACGTAATCGTCTTATATAAACTTCAATAACATTACTGTCTTTATCTGAAACATCATCATAAATATGTTCAGTTAAATGGGTTTTGGATAATATCTCATTCTGGTGCATCATCATATAGCGCAGCAGCCTGAATTCTGTACCCGTCAGTTCATATTCCTGCCCGTCATCTGTTGTGACGGTCTGTTTTCGTTCATCCAGACTTATTCCGCCAGCTGCAAGGCCTGAACCGACTTTTTGATTGGTTCGGCGGATCAATGCATTTACGCGTTCAATGAGTTCCTCAAAATGAAACGGTTTGCCGAGATAGTCATCTGCCCCTGACTGAAAGCCATCGACCCGTTCCTGCCAGTCATCCCTAGCCGTCAAAATAAGTACAGCTTGTGAATTACCTTTACTTCTCCAGCTCCTTAATACATCAAGGCCTGAGATATCAGGTAGCCCAAGATCAAGAATCACCACATCATAAGGAATTTCGTCCCCCATAAATTCCGCATCTATACCTGTTGAAACCAAATCGACTGCAAAACCTTTGCCCCGGAGATCCTCCGCCAGTCTAGGTCCGAGCTTTGGATCATCTTCAACAAGCAGTAATCTCATTCTAGCCCTCCAGCAAACTTGATGCATCCTGACCGGTTTTGCCATCGAGATAATAGGTCACAACAACGCCTTTTGCCGTTAGAATTTCAATCTGGTAGATAAGTACACCATCATAATTAAGTAGCTCAACTTCAAGCATCCGGTCCTCTTTTTCCTTGTGGATAAATGATATAATTTGCTCAAGGCTCAAAATATCACCGCTTTTTAATATTTCTGCCAGCTCTTCCCTTGATAAATGATTGGATTCATATTGTTCCTCTTGTGCAAAAGAGAATGATACCCAACATGAAAAGCAAAAAGTTGCAAAAGTCAAAAATGCAATTTGAATTAAATTACTTCGTATCATAGGTAGATAAATTTCCCGCATCAATTAATGGTCTGATCATATAATGAATATCGGTGTTTGCAAAATCCTTCTTCAGCCGTGCCAATATATCATTTGCCTGTTCTTGCGTTACATGGCTTTGAAACATTTTTTTAGAGGATTTACCTGTCACTCGCTCCGATAGCGACATTACACTCTCATGAGATCCATGTCCAAAGAGTGACAGACTGTTAAAACCATCAATCTCTTCCTGCTCTAAAAGCCAGTCAATGATCGTGTCTTCGATGGCATCCGGTACAATCAGTGAAAGCATGCATAGGTTCATGCGCTTTTCTCCTCGGTATAATTATGTCCCAGTCGGCTATATAAAATCGGCAACAGAACCAAAGTAAGTAAAGTTGAAGTAACCAACCCACCAATTACAACAATCGCTAGTGGCCGTTGAATCTCAGAGCCGGGCCCTGTCGCAAATAATAGTGGTACAAGACCAAATGCAGCAATACTGGCGGTCATAAGAACAGGTCTTAATCTTCTGATGGCTCCTTCCGTAATAACTTCTGCAATCGGTTTTCCCAGAGCATATAGCTGATTAAAATAACTCACCATCACCACACCATTGAGTACGGCTATTCCAAGCAGGGCAATAAACCCGACCGAAGCCGGAACAGAAAGATATTCACCGGATAGCCAAAGAGCGATAATTCCCCCGGTCATCGCAAAGGGAATATTGCTTAATACCAAAAGCGCCTGACGGATTGATTTAAAGGTAACGAACAAAAGCAGAAAAATAAGCCCAAGTGCAACCGGCACCACAATAGCAAGTCTTGCAGCAGCCCTTTGCTGGTTTTCAAACTGACCACCCCATTCAAGCGTATATCCGCTTGGAAGCTCGACATTAGCGGCCGTCAGTTCCTTTGCTTCATCCACAAATCCAACAAGATCACGATTTTCAACATTGGCAATGACCACCACCATACGGGAGCCTTTTTCACGCCTGATGGATACGGGACCTTCAACCCGTTCAATTTTGGCTACCATGGATAAAGGAACCCTCCGCCCTTCTGGCAAGGTAATTTGCAGATTTTCAAAATCTGCCGGGGAATTTCTGACATCTTCCGCGCCTTTTATAATAAGTGGAGTACGACGCGCCCCTTCATAGACCAGTCCAACATTCAGGCCTTCGATCTGACTTCTGAGAAGTTCTGAAACCTCATTGACTGAAATTCCCAAACGCCCGGCGGCCATTGTATCAATCTGAAGTTTTAAATACTGCGCCCCTTCATTTGCAGGTTTATATACATTATCTGCCCCTTCAATATTCTTTAAAATATCAATTATTTTTGCACTGATGTTATTCAACTGGTTCTGATCCTCACCAAATACTTTAATAGCTATATCCCCACGAACACCGGTAAGCATTTCAGAAACCCGCATTTCAATTGGTTGGGTAAAATTAAAGGCATTTCCAGGAATTTCTGCCAGAACAGTATTAATTTTATCAATTAGTTCTTCCTTGCTGTCCACTGTCCACTCATCACGGGGTTTCAGAACCAGAAAGCCATCCGTTTCATTAAGTCCCATGGGGTCAAGCCCAATTTCATCAGAGCCAACCCGGGAAACCATGCTTTCAATTTCAGGGATATTATCCATTAAAATCTGCTGTATACGGGTATCTATTTCCATAGATGTCTCCAGCCCGATAGAAGGAAGCTTTTCTATCTGAATAATCATATCGCCTTCGTCCATTGTCGGCATAAAAGTTTTACCGACCTGAGTATAAACAAAAAGGGCAACGGCAAGTAAAATTCCGGAGGAAATAAATATCTTTTTAGAATTTGCCAGTGACCAATTTAATAATGGCACATATTTTTTCTGCAAAAAGCTGACTAACCAGGTATCAGAATGTCTTATTTTCCTTGGCAAATATGAAGCCATCACCGGGATCACTGTCAACGACAATAATAGAGACGATGTAAGCGCAAATACAATCGTCAGTGCCACAGGTGAAAATAGTTTTCCTTCCAGTCCCTGCAAAGAGAGCAGTGGCAAGAACACAATAATAATAATCAGCATTCCCGATGTAACCGGTAATGAAACTTCAGAAACAGCGCGGTAGATAAGATGCAGTCTCGGGTGCTTGTCCTTCTTATCGCCGGATAAATAGGTCACAATATTTTCAACCACAACGACGGCGGCATCAACAAGAATTCCTATAGCGATGGCAAGGCCTCCGAGGCTCATCAGGTTGGCCGACATGGAAAATTCTTTCATCCAGATAAAGGTTGCCAAAGCTGCCAGCGGCAAAATAAGAGCAACTGTTAAAGCAACCCGGATATCCCCCAGATAAACAAGAAGAAGTACCAATACCAAAACGATAGCTTCACCAAGCGCTTTGGATACAGAGCCAATAGCTTTATCAATAAGCTTTCCCCGATCATAAAATACATTAATGGAAATTCCTTCAGGTAAACTTCTTTCAATTTCGGCAAGCTTTTCATTAACGCCTTCAACTACTTCCTGCGCGTTGGCCCCGCGCAAACTAAGGATAAGCCCTTCGACCGCTTCACCCTGACCACGGGCAGTGACGCCGCCATAACGGGTAATGGAACCTACTTTGACGGTTGCAACATCTCCTACGCGAATTGGTTCCGTAAGACTTTGTCTGACGATAATATTTTCAATATCAGCAACCCCGATTATGCTGCCACTGGTGCGCACAAGAAGAACTTCCTCTCCTTCGTTCAGACGACCCGCACCATCATTTTTATTGTTTTCCCGGATTGCATTGATAACCTCGGATACAGTTATATTATATGCCATAAGGGCCGAATTATCTGGGGTAATTTCAAATGTTTTAACCAACCCGCCAAGGGCATTCACGTCTGCAACACCAGAAACACCTCTTAATGCCGGTCTGATTACCCAGTCAAGCAGGGATCTTTTTTCCATCAGGCTCATGGAATCACCGTCTATGGTAAACATAAACATTTCACCAAGCGGAGTGGTCATTGGCGCAATACCGCCTGAAACACCAGCCGGCAGGTCCTCCATAATTGCGTTTAATCGTTCAGCTACCTGTTGGCGCGCCCAATAAATATCGGTGCCCTCCTCAAAATCGATCGTGATATCCGTTAAGGCATATTTTGAAATTGAACGCAGCATGCTCTGATTGGGAATTCCAAGCATTTCAACTTCAATAATTGCAGTAATACGCTGTTCAATTTCCTCTGGTGTCATCCCCGGTGCCTTAAGGATTATTTTCACCTGAGTTGATGATACATCAGGAAAGGCATCTATTGGTGTTTCACCAAAAGAAACCCAACCACCCGCAATAACTAATACCGCTAGTAGAAGAATAATCAGCCTTTGGGTGAGCGAAAATTGGATAAGTTTATCAAGCATTATTCTTCGCTCCCCAGCCCTTCAAGTATTCCTTTAAGAGTAACAAGGCCTTTGGTGGCAATCTGATCGTCCGGCTTTATTTCCGCATCTATGACGAGTGAGGTGCCTTCATCAGCAATGATTATTGCCTTCTTTATTAAAAATCCATCCTGGTTTCTTACAAAGATACTTGCCTGGTCAGCGTTTCTGACCACGGCACCAGATGGAATTCTGAATAATTCCCCCCGATCATTTTTTTGTTCAAGTCTTGCTTTAACCAATTGCCCTGGGATAAAGTCTGATTGTCCAGGGGCAATCTCGCCTCTCACAATTATTCCCTGATCTTCTTCGTGAACCATTTTACCAATCGTTACGATCCTGCTGTCCACAGTTGAGCCATCAATAGTAATACTGTTACCTTCCTGAATGGTTTCTCTCATGAATATAGGCACATGGATTTCAATCCAAAGCGGATCAACCTGACCCACTTCATAAATGGACATATCCTCACTTATATGTTCACCTGTTCTGGCGTTTTGTTTAAGAACGACACCATTAAACGGTGCCCGAACAATCAGATTTTTCTGCATCTTCCTGCTGTCTTCCAATGCCTTTATATCAGCAGGATCAAGTCCGGAAAATTCAAGGGACTGCTGTGCCCGGAAAACAGATGCCTCTGCATCCTGAAAAGCGGCCTCTCCACTTAAATAACTTTTCTCTGAAATAATCCCTTCTTTAAAAAGCTCAATATTACGCTCATGGTTTCTGGACATTTGCAGTTTAGTAAATAAAGCGTCCAGATATACCTGTTGCGCATTCAAAAATTCCGGACTGGAAATTTCTGCCAGTTTCTGCCCTTTGAGAATGTGATCACCTTCAGCAACATAAAGAATATTCACAAGCCCCGGTAACATGGGATTAAGTACCCTTATTTGCGCATTTGGGATTACCACTTGTGCTGGAAAAGCTGTGCTCCATACTGATGATATTTTTTCAACATTTTGGGTCGCTATACCCATCTTATCCACTTGTGTCGCAGTGATTCTAATTTGCTCGTCCGAAGCAAAGGCGACGCTTTCCAATAAAAATAAACTGATCAGTGCCTTCATGATTATTTTCATGGCAATAATACTCCCTTAACCTGGTTATGCCGGGCTACAGCCCTCTTGCATTCGATGATAATTTTTTTATTTGCGGCTGCTGAGGAAAAATATTGTTCCTGTATTTTCAAAAAATCGAACAGATTTGTTTCCCCCATATCAAAAGCTTTCTGCCCAAGTCGCAGATTTTCTGTTGCCATCTCAAAATGTGTGGCAGAAAGCGGCAACTCGGCCTCGCATACTTCCAGTTCATGTTCAGCTTCATGAAGGGCAAGTCTGTATTCCCTTTTAATCAGTTCTCGCTCACGTTCCATTTCTGCAAGAGCAAGCGCGGCTTCGGATCTCTTTGATTTCATATGAGCACCAGCTCCAAGTGGTACCAGGATTGAAACACCTATCGAATCTATATTCTGATCTGTGTAGGATGCCGTCTCTCTCTTCACACCGACAGATAATTTTGGTGCGCTGCTCCAGCTGTTTCTCTGTTCATTATAAGCAGCATCAAGGTAATCAACTTTTGCATTATAAAGTCTTAAGATCGGAGCATTTTCTTTATCTTCGCTATGATCAACTTCTTCCTCGAAAAATGCCGGATATTCATTAAGGCCTGTTACGCTCTCATATCTTTTGCCCGCATGTATATATTCTGCCTGAGCTGTGATCAGCTCCATTTTGCGGGTCATTACTTCTTTTTTACTTAGAAGCTCATTTTGTCTTGGTAAATTACCTGCTTCAATCCTTTTTTGAATATCACGGTCCAGCCCTTCTGCGATTTTCAGATTTGCCTCGGCCTGCTCTAAAGCAGCGTTGGCAAGCTTGATTTCCCACAGTTGTTCGCGAACCTGACCAGTTACATTGAATAGTGCAAGATCCTCATAAGCCTTGGCCTCCTGGGCGGACATACGGGCTTTCTGACGGCTTGCTGATTTTTGTCCTGGCATCCATAGCGGCATTTCAAGAGCACTTTCCCATTCACGCAATCCCTGATTGGACATAAAATGGTCATTTTGCATTTTTAGTAAAATTTCCGGTGTGTCGGCAAAAAGACTTGATGCACGACTTCTTAAGGCGTCAGCATTTTCCTCTTTGGATTTCACCACGCCCAGATCTGGTGATCTTGCCATGGCCGCATTCACCACATCATGAAGGGACAGTGTTTCACTCTCTATGATCTCAAATTCAGCGACTTCTGCTTGCTGTGCCATCAAAGTAAATGGCCAGATCACTAGCGTGAAAAAAATCACCCGGATAAGCATTTTAAACACTCCATAATTCAAATTAAACATTAAGTATCATCCGCAGCTTAAATGAACCTGAAAATGTGTCGTTTATTGCAAAAGTGTTGATGAGTATAAATTTTGGAAGATAAGTGGAATACAATCTAAATCAGAATTCGTTTTTATGATTTTTTTGTTTGCTAGAATGGAATTCTAATTGACGTCAATTTCACGCCCTTAAAGCACCACCATATACTCCTAATGTGCAGTATAATTTAACAATACATATAGGGATGTATAAACAGGGGTAGCGAAAATGGATAAACCTCAACCATGGCGTCGTGTGCTGTTTTTGGCACTTTTTGTATCGTTCTTTTTCTATTCTGCCAATATCTACACGTCCGGCACCGCACTGAATGGCGAAACGGCCGCTAGTAAAAATGTCCTGCATGGACAAAAATTATTTCGGGAAAATAACTGCTGGGCCTGCCATCAGATTTATGGACTAGGCGGCTATATGGGTCCTGACCTAACCAATGTTGTGGCAAATCCCGAGCTCGGGCCCGAATATGCACGCATGTTCATTGAAGAAGGCACTGACCGGATGCCAAACTTCGGATTTAACGAGCAGGAAGTTGATGATCTGATCGCCTATCTTAAGCACATCGGTGAGGGTGGTAATTATAACCCCAAGAAAGGAGAGATAACCTGGTATGGAACAGTCAAATATGAACGTTAATAATCGCTCCGGCGTATGTTTTGTTATTCTCGGACTAATGTCTTTGGGTGGATGTGTACTTATGGGTGTGCTGGGGGCTTTTAAATATTTATACCCTGACACGTTAAGCGGCTTTGAATTTTACCAGTTACGGCCCATCCATGTCAGTCTGGCCGTTGCGTGGATTTTTCTTGCTGCTATTGGAGGTATTTATCATTATCTTCCAAAATACAGAGGCCTCAGTCTCGCCTGGCCAAAATCCATACCACTTCATTTCTGGGTTTTTGTGATCACCGGAATTGCAATCCTGACAGCCTATATTTTAGGGAAATTTGGCGGTCGTGAATATTGGGCTTATCCACCGGCATTATCAACACCCATTTTCGCCACATGGATAATGTTTGGCATTAACATTCTATTGACCATGAAAAAAGAAAAAGGCCCGTGGCCGGTATATTACTGGATGTGGATGACCGGGATTATATTTTTTCTGATTACTTTTACTGAAGCCCATCTTTATCTCATTCCGTTTTTTAATGAAAATATTATCCGAGAAACTACCATTCAGTGGAAATCCTATGGTGCGCTTGTCGGCTCCTGGAATATGCTGGTTTATGGCACAGCCATGTTTGTGATGGAATATATCAGCGGCGATAAGAAAATGGCTCATTCCAATGAAGCCTTCCTGCTTTATATCTTAAGTTTTGTAGCACTTATGGTTGGCTGGTCACACCACGTTTATGCAGTACCCTCGGCCTCGTGGATCAGAATGCTTGGTTACGCCGTCAGCATGGCAGAACTTATTATTCTCGCTGACATTATCTGGAAATGGCGACAATCATTAACACCCGATCAGAAATTCACCCATCGCCAGTCTTATCGTTTTATTTTTGCCGCCGACATCTGGGTATTCCTTAATCTCATTTTAGCGATCCTGATTTCAATACCGGCCTTCAATCTGTTTTCCCATGGGACACATATTACTGTTGCCCACGCCATGGGAACTACCATTGGCATTAATACAATGATCCTTATGGGCTCAGTATTTCTAATTGTCGAAGAGCTAAAGGGAGCAGAATTCAGTGGCTGGTCAAAAAAATGGGCATCAACGGGCTATTGGCTAAGCAATATTTCACTGGTTCTATTCTTAGGAGCCTTGATGGTAGCCGGTTCAATGGAAGCCTTTAAAGAATGGGACGATTTTTATGAACGCTCGGAAGCCATTGTTCCCATGCTTTTGATATTCTCTGTCTCAGGAATTGGGCTACTAGGTGGACTTTGGATGGTGGTGGTTGCTGCTTTAAATATGTTAAAACCAGCCAAACATCAAAATGAAACGGTAACAGTTACCGCAGAATAAAATACACTTTTAAAAATGGATTACCGTGACCCCAGTCCCTTCAAAGCTGTCCATATTCATTAATGCATCAATTGATTGCTCCAATGAAATGGTTTGACCGATCAGCTTTTCCGGGGAAAGAGCACCTTTTTCAATCATACCAATGAGTTCCGGATAACGATATGCCTGTATACCATGGCTACCGATGATTTCCAGCTCATTTGCCACGACGATATCCATTGGAAGTCCCGGTTTGCTCTGATCCGCGACGAGAAGGCCAACCTGAATATGCTTACCTCGTTTCTTAAGCGACCTGATTGAATTTTCACAAGTGACCGGATTGCCAAGCGCATCAATGGAAATATGCGCACCGCGTTTTGAAATTTCGAATACTGCCTGCGGTACTTTTTCATGCAATCCGTTAATAGTAAAATCCGCGCCTATAGTGCGGGCAAATTTCAATTTTTCATCATCAATATCAATGGCAATGACTATAGCACCATGGGCCTTTGCAATCATGATGGCTGAAAGCCCCACGCCGCCACAGCCATGAACAGCTACCCATTGGCCGCCTTCAACCTTACCCTGATCAACGACTGCCCTGTAAGACGTTACAAACCGGCATCCCAGACTGGCCGCTGTAACAAAATCCATAGAATCCGGTAGCCTTACAAGATTAATATCAGCATAATGAATGCCGACATATTGAGCGAATGATCCCCAGTGGGTGAAGCCGGGCTGGAACTGATTATCACAGACCTGCTGATTGCCGGATTGACATTCAGGACAATGCCCGCATCCTCCTACAAAAGGAACCGTTACCCGGTCACCTGCTTTCCAGTTTTTGACATCTTTGCCGACCGCTTCAATTATACCGGCAAGTTCATGGCCCGGCACATGGGGTAACCTGATGTCAGGATCGTGACCGATCCATCCATGCCAGTCGCTCCGGCAAAGCCCCGTTGACATAACCCTGACAACAACGCCATGATCAACCGGTACCGGGTCAGTTACCTGTTTAATCTCTGGCTTTTTGCCGAATTCCTCGAACAAAACGGCTTTCATAAATCACTCCATCCATTTTAAGCGTTTAAAAAAACACAAAAATAAGAATGGAGCAATATGAATTCCGTAAAGTCCTGATGATAATATGGATTAATTTCGTTTCAGTCTGCCATAGGCCGCAACAATTGCCGCACTGTCAATCATAAAATGTTCATATAAATCTGGAAGATCACCAGTTTGACCAAAGGCCTCAACGCCCAGCGGTACTACCGGATTTCCATGAATACTGCCAAGCCATGAAAGGTTAAGCGGATGACCGTCACAAACAGAAACCACCACACAGTCCCGTGCCAGATTAGACATCAAATTCTCAATATGGGAAGTTTTCTGAATTTTATTTATGGCACTGCTCCTGCGCGAAGCGGCCCAGTCACGATATAGAATATCTGATGAAGTTACGGCAAGAACCGCCATATCCTTATTTTCGTGCTGCAAGTCCTGCACAGCCCCCATGACTTCAGGTGCAATTGCTCCTGAGTAAATTATTGCCCTTGTTGTTCCACTGGTTGGCTTTCTTAGCCAATAAGCCCCTTTGACAATATTATCCTTATCTTCCTCGGTAAGTTTACGGGGAAGCTGATCAATTTTTCGCGTTGAAAGACGAAGGTATACCGATGACCCTTCCTCATCCTGCATGGTCTCAAACGCCCACTTCATCAGAACGGCTAGTTCGTCAGCATAAGATGGCTCAACAGAGGTTAACCCGGGTTGTGCAAGGCCAATTAACGGCGTACCGATGGACTGATGGGCGCCGCCTTCCGGCCCAAGGGTAACACCCGACGGGGTCGCAACAAGCATGAAGCGTGCGCCCTGATATGCAGCATAATTAAGAGCATCGAGCCCGCGGGCAATGAATGGATCATAAAGCGTTCCCACCGGGAAAAGTCTTTCGCCGAAATGATGGTGGGCCAGTCCCAATTGTCCTAGAAGTGAGAACAGATTGTTTTCGGCAATACCAAGCTCCATATGTTGACCTGAAGGTCCTTTTCGCCATATCTGGGCGCTGGGAATTCTTTTATCCTTGAAAATATCAGCCACATCTTCGCGGGCATAAAGATTTCTGCGATTAACCCACGGCCCCAGATTGGTTGAAGATGTCACATCAGGGCTGGTTGTTATAATCCGATCAGCAAGTTCGCTGTCCCCCTTGGCAAGCTCAAACATAATTTTACCAAAAGCTTCCTGGGTTGACTGATAATCATCGCTTGGCGCCGGAATTTCCGGAATGCGGATAGCGGCAGCTTTCTTAATTGCTTTTTTACGCTGTTGATAGGCACTGTTATCAATAAAAAGCTGCAGTTTTTCCGCATATTTCTCAAGTCCCCCAAATTTATCCCATTCCGCACCTTCAGGAACTTTCTGGTCTTTTTGAAACTGTGCCATTTGCCCTACGCTCATCAACCCGGCATGGTTATCCTTGTGTCCGGCAAGCGGCAGCCCATGACCTTTAACCGTATAGGCAATGAAGCACTGTGGCTGATCACTTTCGGCCTGGGAGAATGCTTCTGACAGGGTTTCAAGATCATGACCGCCAAGATTGGTCATGACCTCTGCCAGCTCAGGATCACTGTAACTGTCCAGAAATTCACCAAGCTTGCTTGTGCCTTTAAGCTCATCAGATAACTGCTTTCGCCATTCGGCCCCACCCTGATAGGTCAGGGCTGAATAAAGCTGGTTTGGACAGTTATCGATCCATTTTAGAATTGCTTCACCCGCCGGCCCTTCCTGAGCCTTAAGAAGTTTTTTTCCATATTTTAAAGTGGAAACCTTCCATCCCAAACTGTCAAAAACACCACTGATACGGCCGAAAAGCGCATCATCAACGACACCATCAAGACTTTGACGGTTATAATCAATAATCCACCAAAGGTTTCTGACACGGTGTTTCCACCCTTCGAGCAGGCTTTCAAATATATTGCCTTCATCAAATTCCGCATCGCCGGCAAGTGCAATCATCCGGCCCAAGGCATTTTCATCATGCCAACCATGATCAACCATATAATCCTGGGTCAGGGAATTAAATAAAGTTGCCGCAACACCCATTCCTACCGACCCGGTCGAAAAATCAACATCCGTCGTATCTTTCGTCATGGAGGGATAGGACTGTGCTCCTCCAAATCCTCTAAAATTCTGCATTTTAGGCAGCGTTTGCCGATCCATCAGATACATGATTGCATGCATAATGGGAGAGGCATGGGGTTTCACAGCAACCCGGTCATTCGGCTTCAGGATATGAAAATACAGGGCTGTCATAATTGTCGCCAGTGATGCGCTGGATGCCTGATGGCCGCCAACTTTAAGACCATCCCGCGACGGACGAAGATGATTGGCGTTATGGATCATATAGCTTGCCAGCCAGAGGACTTTTTTCTCAAGCAGTTTTAAATTTTCAAGATCTGCTTTGGATATCTTTTTTGCTGGCCCACTTGCTTTGCCGATAGTCGTCATTCCTCACCTCAAATATAAAAAGTTACCAGAGAGTAACATTTATATTTATCGAAGCCAAGCAATTTCGGATGACAAAGTGATTTTTGGTTTATGCCAGAAAGTTCTTGTTATCCGATAGCACCTTTAATACCCTATCAATATCCTGAATGTTATTATAAAAATGGGCCGAAAGCCTTAAGTTTCCATCCCTGCAGGAGGCAACAATATTTTGCTCTGCCAGCCTATCAACCAGTGCATATTGATCGGTTGAGGCAACGGTGATCATGGCCCCGTGCAGCTCAGGATCGGTAGGCGACATCAGCTTTCCACCAATTTTCAACACGCCTTCCTTCAGGTGCTCATTTAGTGCAGCCACGTATTCTCTGATATTTTCAACACCAATTTCAAGGATCAGATTAAGTCCTGCTTCTGCAGCATAAAGATTAGGCACTGCTGGTGTTCCCTGTTCAAAACGTCTGGCTGAATTTGCCGGAATATTGTCATGGATTAACATGGCATGGATATCCTCCTGGGCAAACCATCCTGTCTGGGTCGGGTTTGATTGACCAATCAGATCTTCGCGAACATATAGAAACCCGACACCCGCGGTTGAAAGCAGATATTTAAGAGAACCTCCCACGATGAAATCAACATTCCAGTCAGCGGCACTGATCGGCACGGCACCAACCCCCTGATAGGCATCAACCAAAATCATTGCCCCGTTTTTACGGGAAATATCACAAATTTTGGGGATATCAGCCAGGGCCCCATTCCGGTAGCACACCAAGGGCACAGCGACCAACAGGGTTTTATCATCAACCAGTCTCTCAAGCTCCTCAATATCAATCATGCCATCCTTTTCTTTAACATGGACGACCTCCGCACCGTTTTTCTTAAGCGCATGCCAGGCATGTGCCTCCGTCGGAAAGGCGAGATCAGTGGTGACAATTTTTTTTCGGGGACCGGAAAAATCAAGACTGCTTGATACCGCACTTAAAGAAGCCGATGCCGATGCCGTAACCGCAATTTCACTTTCCTTTGCCGAAAGCAGATTTGCAAAAAGGGCGCGGACCCTTTCAAGCCGGTCACACCAGTTGATCCAGTCTGCTCCTAACTGATGCCGATCTTTCAGATAATTTAGAAAAGCGGCTTCAACCTCGTTTGAAAGGGCAGCATAAGAACAACTGTTGATATAAACTTTGCTTTTAAAAATCGGAAAATGTTCCCGATATTCTTCCATTGATTTCATCATATCCCCTAATAATTTATTGCCGGACTTCCAGAGGGGTAGAAAACACCCATGAGAAGCATGCCATCATCCGCCGTGCATTCAAGTGAATGACCCTGACGGTGCGGCAGGAACAATACATCACCACATTCAACCGTCGCCCATTTGGTGCCAGTCCACATCCGCCCAAATCCGGAGAGGATTACAATTGCCTCTTCATAAAGATGGCGATGCATGGCTGCACGGGATTTTGGGATCTGGCCGATAAACTGTGTAACCTCATTTGACCCCACTTTTTTATCAACCAGTTCCTGATAAAAACGGTTGGCCATAACATTGGCAGTCGCAAGGTTGAATGCCACATAGCGCTCGGGATAATCGGCTTGAAATTCACTCTGATTTTTATCAGAAATCGTTAGGTCACTGAGCATTGGACAAGCGGTTGCATAAATTGTCATTTCTCCTTCAGTAATGATACGGAATGCTTCACCGGGCCTGACATAAATACCCGCTTCGCCGGCAACTTCAAATTCCCGTCCTGCGATATCAATTTTGCCTTTACCATCGACAAAATAAAGAACCGTATCAACACCCTTATATTCAAGCCAGGGTGTTGTCCCGGGTGAAACCGAAAATTTATGAAGGCTTAGTTTTGTTGCCCCGTCCTCTTCCGAAATAACTGGCTGGTACCTTAAATTACCCACCACTTTGTCATTATCCGCCTGCGGCGTTAAAACATAGGCTCCACCGTCAATGAGCGCCTTGCCATTTTCCCGCTCAACAAAAAGGGAACTTTTCATGCTTTCCACTTCTTCAGGCGTCGCTTCGGCATAAACATCTTCAAGGTTATTATGGGATCCATCGCAATAAGGACCGGACTTTGTTGCCTTACAGACGCACAGCAAAACATCCTCATCCTTATCCGCGGTAAAAACCATTGGCCTCTTGTCTGTCACTTTGTGCGATCCATCACAGAAGGGCTGGTTTTTACTGAGCTTACAGGTGCACCATGCATATTTCTTGCCCGCCTCAAGGCTGACAAGCGCCGGTTTATTTTCTGCAATATATTTTACTTTTTTTTCTGTCATTTCATCACCTGCTATTTCGTGGCCAATTTTATCATAAGATTTGAGGGTTTCCACCATCGTTCACCATGCATTTTGGCAAATTCATTTATTTTACGGACCACATAATCAAGTCCAATTTGCTCCGCATAAAAAAGGGGTCCACCCTTATAGCGCGGAAACCCAAAGGCGGATGTATAAACCACATCGACGTCACTGGCCCTTAAGGCAATACCTTCCTCAACGATTTTAAAACCTTCGTTAATCAGGGCAAAGATGCACCGTTCCTCTATTTCCTTGTCACTGATTGTGCGCCGCGTGATTTGAAACGCGTCCGCAAATATTTTGGCCAGCTCAGTGACCATCGGGTTTAGGGACTTTTGCCCCCCATCATAAACATAAAATCCGGCACCAGTTTTCTGACCCTTATTCCCGTCCTTGACCAGTGCTGTATGGATGGCAAAAGCTCTTTGGTCATAAAGTTCAGGACCAAGCTTTTCACGGGCCATAACCCCAATATCTATACCGGCCATGTCAAGCATAGTAAACATGCCCATCGGCATGCCAAATTCATATAAAACACGGTCAACCTGCTCGACATCTGCCCCTTCAAGCAGAAGAAGTCCTGCCTCCCGGCCATAACAGGAGGACATCCGGTTGGCAATAAAGCCGTAGCAAACCCCTGATATAACAGCCGTTTTCCCAACCATTTTTGCTAATTTCAATGCTGTTGCCAGTGTCTCGTTCGATGTATGATCGGTTCTGACAATTTCTAAAAGCGGCATAATATGGGCCGGGCTAAAAAAATGAAGCCCGAGTACATTTTGTGGTCGCGATGTCACGCTGGCTATTTCATTAATATCAAGAAAAGATGTGTTAGTTGCCAGGATCGCAGTTGGTTTCATCACACTATCCAGTTTTTCAAACACCTGCTTTTTAATTTCCATTTTTTCAAATACGGCCTCAATCACAAGATCAGCATTTGCAATATCATCATATTCGCAGGTAAGTATAAGCCCGGCCAGCATCTTTTCTTTCTGATCTTCGGTTATGCGACCCTTTTTGACTGATGAATCATATATATTAGTAATTTTCTGCCGCGCGGCACCACATGCGTCGGGGGAGATTTCCAATAAAGTAACCGGAAACATTTTATTTAAAAAACTAACGGCAATACCACAACCCATTATGCCACCGCCGATGACCGCAACCTGCCCAATATCATAGACGGCTGTGTTTTTATCAATACCGGGCACTTTTGCTGCTTCCCGCTCTGCAAAAAACAGATGACACTGGGCTTTTGACTGTGCTCCTTCAACAAGTTTTATAAATTGTTCCCGTTCAACCATTAACCCCTCTTTAAAAGATAAGGTGGTGGCAGCTTTCACTGCTTCTATCGCTGCCGCTGGCGCAAGAAAACCACGAGTTCGGGCAGCTATTTTTTTTGCAAATATATCAAAAACTTCAGAATTATCTTTGATGTCTAGATCACTTACTCTTTTTGCCGGTTGTTTATTTTTGATAATTTCTTCAGCAAATGTGATAGCATTCTGTTTTAGGTTATTTTGGCTGATCCGGTCAGCGATTTTAAGCGCCAGCGTTTTTTCTGCTGAAACAGGCTTTCCGCTAGTGATCATATCCAGAGCTTGAGAAACGCCTATCAGACGGGGAAGCCGCTGGGTCCCGCCCGCACCGGGTATAAGCCCCAGATTTACTTCCGGCAGCCCGACTTTTGCTGACGCTTCCAATATCCGGTAATGACAGCATAGAGCCAGTTCAAATCCGCCCCCTAGGGCCGTACCGTGAATGGCAGCAATGAGTGGAATATTGATTTTATCCATTTGATCTATCAGTTCAGGCAGACTTGGCGATTTAGGCGGTTTTCCAAATTCTGAAATATCGGCACCGGCACAAAAGGTGCGGCCCGCACAGCATAAGATTATTGCTCTGACATCGTCCCTGGCTTCCACATCCACAAATGCGCGAGAAACGCCTTCCCTTACAGCATGTGAAAGCGCATTTACAGGCGGGTTATCAATGATGATCACTGCAATATCATTGTTTATTTCAGTGGAAACTACGCTCACTTATTCAGACCTCTATTTCATATAATCTTTCATAATATTTTTCACATGGGCAGGAAGCGGATGACTTTTCATAATAGCCCCTTTTCCCTTAATATAGGCCAGAGTCACTATGGCGCTGAGAATCTCATTTTCTCCGACTTTTGCTTCAATTTCCACAGTAAAGGACGAGCGACCGATTTTGGTCACATTCAAATACCAGTCAACATAATCTTCTAACTCGGCAGGGCGCTTGAATGTAACATTGAGATTTACGGTCGGAACACCGTAATCTGTTTCAACGATCATTTCCTTGTAGCTGAATTTAACCACATCGGCGAAAAAATCCTCAACAATGTCATTAATCATTTCAACCAGACGCGGATAATATGTAATCCCGGCGGCGTCTGTCTGTCCGAAACGGATTTTCCGTGTTACCTTAAAAGTGGCCATATCCCCTGATCCTTTATTTTTCGGCTGTTATTTATGGCGGCTGGGCTTGGCTTTTTGTTGCCATTCCAGTTGTTGTGCCCGTGCCTTTTCTTTTAAGCTATAGGCCTGCGCTTTACCAGAAAGATATTGTTTTTCCCAATCTCCCTCATCAAGTGGTACGCCGTACCAGGCGGCCGCCTCACGTGTAAAATAAGGGTTCCAGAGATGCGGACGGCCAAGTGCCACAAGATCTGCCCGCCTTGTATGGATAATGGTATTAACCTGTGCCGGGTCGGTGATGTTGCCAACAGCCATGGTGGCAACCCGGGGGACATTACGGATGGCTTCTGCAAAGCCAAGCTGGAACATACGACCATAAATCGGTTTCTGGTCAGGTACGGTTTGTCCGGCAGATACGTCAATCAGATCCACTCCCGCATCCTTAAAGGCATTGGCTATATAAAACGTATCTTCCTCGGTAATACCGCCCTCGACCCAGTCACAGGCAGAAATCCTTACTGACATCGGTTTATGTTCCGGCCATACGTCTTTCATCGCCTTAAACACTTCAAGCGGGAAACGGCATCGGTTTTCAATGGATCCGCCATAATCGTCATCGCGGATATTGGTTAGCGGCGATAAAAAAGATGCAAGCAAATATCCGTGCGCCGCATGCATTTCGATCATATCAAACCCGGCACGATCCGCCCGTATCGTTGCCTGACGGAAATCGGCAATAATTTTATTCATATCCGCGCGGTCAATAGCTTTTGGTGTTTGTGAGATATCCTTAAAATAAGGCAGGGCGGATGCTGACTTAAGCGGCCAGTTTTTATCCTTGTCCTTAATAGGATGATCAGCATTTTGCCAGCCCAGCTGGGTTGACCCTTTACGTCCGGCATGGCCAAGCTGCATGCAGATTTTTGTTTTTGTGTTTTCATGAACAAAATCAACAATTCGTTTCCAGCCAGCTTCGTGTCTGTCCGTCCAAAGCCCCGGGCAGCCAAGGGTAATCCGCGCTTCCGGCGACGGACAGGTCATTTCCACATACATTAGGCCCATACCGCCCTTTGCGCATCCTCCATAGTGATTGAAATGCCAGTCGGTAACATTGCCCTCTTCATCCGCTGAATATTGCGCCATAGGCGACATAACAACACGGTTTCGAAGCTCCATTTCACCCAGTTTGAATTTCGTGAACATTGGTGTCGGCCGGCTTTGCCGATAATCATAACCGCTTTCAAGGTAATACCGTTCATAAAATGCCGTATCTATTTTTTCAGCAAAGCCCGGATCACGAAGGATCAGATTATCATATGTCACCGATTTAGACCGGCACATAACAACCGTGGCAAACTGCATAAGGTCCATATCCCAGGACCGGTCCATATGTTCAAACCAGGCCATGGAAACATCGGCATTATGCTGTAAAATCTGTACCGGCGTTTCACGTTCCATGACATAAGATTTAAAAGCATCCTCAACTGACGTTTCACCATGCTCAACCATCGCGTCCGAAAGGGCAATAGCGCATTCCATGGCTAGCTTGGTGCCGGATCCGATAGAAAAATGGGCTGATGCTTTTGCATCACCGAGAATAGCAATATTTTTGTGATACCAGTTTTTACAATAGATCCTTGGAAACTGACGCCACATGGAACGGTTAATAATCAGCTTGTGACCTTCCAGTTCCTCAGCAAAAATTTTCTCCAGCTTATCAGCCGATCCCAGTTCGTCAAATTCCTCAAACTGCCACTTCTGCCAACAGTCATCTGACATTTCAAATACCCAGGTCGATGTTCCTTCCTCATATTGATAGGTATGAGCGCAAATGGGGCCATGTTCTGTATCTTTAAAGAAATAGGTAAAATCCTCCACTTTTCGGGTAGATCCCATCCAGGTAAATCGGTTGGATTTTATGACAATACTGGGTTTAAAATATTCGCTGTAATAGGTGCGAATGGCGGAACCAATACCATCACTGGCAAGGATCATGTCCGATGAGGCAAAATCCTTTTCAAGATTTTCAATATCTATACGCTTGCCGAATGTTAGCTTAACCCCCAGCTCATCACATCTATGTTGCAGAATTTTAAGCAGATTGAGCCTCGAACATCCGGCAAATCCATTGCCCCCGCAACGGACTTCACTACCTTTGTAACGAATGATAATATCATCCCAATAGGCAAATTCATTGCGGATCAGCGCGTAAGATTCAGGATCGCGATTTAAAAATTCGTCCAAAGTATCATCGGAAAATACAACACCAAAACCAAAAGTATCATCCGGCCTGTTTTGTTCAAATACTTCAATATCCCAGTCAGGTTTTGCCTTTTTGGTCAGAAGTGCAAAATAAAGTCCTCCCGGTCCGCCACCAATAACAGATATTTTCATAATTTTGCCTCCCGTATTACAAAAGAAGACTAGCTAAAATTATCTTACGTGTAAACTACATTTGCATGCTTGCAACTTTTCCCACCGTGGATATAGTGCTTGTAGGGAGAAAATTATAAATGCCTAAATCAAGCTATACAGAGCGACAAAAAGAATCGCTTAAACTCTGGATTGAGCTGCTACGTTATTCCAGTAAACTGGAACAGATCATTGATGATAAGCTAAGACAAAATTTTAGCCAGAATATCTCACGATTCGATGTACTTTCTCAACTGGCAAGAGAAAATAATGGCGGCCTAACCATTGGCGAACTGGCAGCAAGGCTGATTGCTTCAAAAGGAAATATTACCGGGCTTCTTGACCGAATGCAAAAAGATGGACTGATTAATAAAGAAGCCAAAGTAGATGATCGCAGAAGCTCACTGGTAAAGCTCACCAAAAAAGGGAATGGTTTATTTAAGGAAATGGCGGCAAATAATGCGCTTTGGGTTGAAGAAGCTCTAAATTCAATTGATCTAGAACATATGAAGGAATTTACCCAATTTCTTCATAATGCCAGAATGTCCCTTGATTAATCTTTCAGATCCTTGCGGAGCAGCTTACCCGTAGCAGATTTCGGAAGGGCATCGATAAATTCAATGGCCCTCGGATATTTATAAGGGGCAATATTGGCTTTGACAAAATTCTGAATTTCTGAAATCAGATCTTTATTCTTTTCAAATCCATCATTTAAAATCACAAATGCTTTCACAATCATGCCTCGGTCCGGGTCCTTGGCCCCAACCACTGCACATTCTTTAACCGCTTCATGGGCCATGACAGCCTGCTCCACCTCCGGCGCGGCAATATTATAGCCAGCAGAAATGATAATATCATCACCGCGGGCCACGAACCAGAAATAGCCATCCTTATCACGTTTGAAAATATCTCCGGTAATGTTCCAGCCGTTAATGACATAATTCTGTTGCCTATCCCCATTTAAATATCGGCAACCGGTTGGTCCTTTAACCGCTAGCCGTCCCGCTTCCTGATCGCCAAGAGGAATATTCTGATCGTCCCAAATTTCGGCCTGATATCCTGGCACGGGCTTTCCGGTTGAACCGGGACGAATTTCCCCACCGGATGCAGAAATAAAAACATGAATCATTTCAGTTGCGCCTATTCCGTCAATCAGCCTTATACCCGTGGCATCATAAAATTTATCGGAGATTTGCAGCGATAAGTTCTCACCCGCTGAAACACATGTTTTAAGACTTGAAATTTCGCGACCTTCAAGTTTTTCCGCGAGAACCTTATAAGCAGTAGGAGCCGTAAAAAGGGTCGTCACTTTAAATTTTTCAATTGTATCAAGTATTATATCCGGACCAGCCCCTTTGAAATAAGCAACAGCCGCACCAAACCGGGCCGGAAACACTAGGAGTCCGCCTAGGCCAAAAGTAAAGGCAAGCGGTGGCGAACCGCAAAAAACATCTCCGGGTAATGGTTTTAGCGTATATTTTGCAAAACTATCGGCCATTGCCAGTATATCACGATGAAAATGCATGGTCGCTTTGGGCAACCCAGTTGTTCCTGAGGTGAATGCAAGCAGCGCAACATCATCAGAGGCCGTTTTGACAGCCTCAAACTGCCCTGATTTTTTCTTCATCGCCGCTTCCATATCCGAGTAGGATAAGACACTCCTTGCTTTTCCCTGACAACTTTCAAAAACATCGATCGGAAGATTATCTTCAATGATAATAATGTCAGGTTGACCAACGGTAATGATACCGTCTAATTCCTTTTGCCTGAGCATCGTCATTGTGGTGATAACTATACCACCTGCTTTTAGCACCCCGTACCAGAGGGCCGCCAGCATAGGTGTATTATTACCCCGCAGCAAAACCCGGTTGCCCGGCACCAGACCGAAATTATCACAAAGCACAGCAGCAACACTGTTTGCATTCTTGTTCAGATCATCATAACTCCAGACAATATCATCCATATAAATGGCCGGACGATTGTTAAACCCGTTATTCAGCAATTCCTCAGCGGCATTCAGGACATCCGGATAGGGTGGTACATTTTTATCAAATATAAATTCTGGCCATGTCGCCCGGTCGGGAAGACGGTCAGCAGCAAATCTGTCAATGTGAGCGCTTTTTGTCATAATCAACTGCTTTTATTCAAATTTTTTCTTATCTTCATCAATATATGCGTAAAGGATACTATATCTTCATCGGCAATACCGTCAAATGCTTCCTCATAGATTTCAGCGGCAAGTTTTTGAAGTTCAATGATACTTCTTTTGCCTATTTCCGTTATAAAAACCTCAATCACCCGGTTATCATCTGGAAAGGGCACCCTTTTAACCAGCTCATCCTTTTCCATACGGGTAAGGATACGGGTGATGGTGGAAATTTTGGTTACTGACCTTCTAGCAAGCTCTCCTACCGAGCTTGGGTTTTTATCATCCAGGAGCATTAAAATGCGCCAGGTCGGCTGATCCATTTTAAGCCTTTTAAGCTTTAAAGACATTTGTTCTATGTATGTTGCGGATGTTCTGTTCAGATTATAAAGCGGATAGTCGTCCAGTCGAAAATCAGGATGATCCGGCCCATGTAAACTCACCTTGCCTGCTGTCATTATTGTCTATCTCTTCTGTCCCTATTAAACTATTAAATTCTGTTCCTTTTTCTCCAAGGAGTGCTGCATCAATCAATGCTGCAACATTATCTGCTGTTATTTTCTCTTCTTTTTCAATCGCAGCCATAATACGCGAGAAACGATTTATGCCACGCGCGTGGGTATCGCCATATCCCTTAATCAGACGCGGACATTTTGCAATTTCCATAGCTAGAGCAGTATTATTTTCAGCGTATTTTTCAACCATCCCAAGCCAAGCTAAAATTCTTCTATTCTCCATCTCAAACCGTAATGAGCGCTGCCGCATGAACCGTAAATTTGCAACTATCCTTAAAATAAAATATCCCACTATGGTTTTTGGCCTGATAATGCGGCCTTTTGAAAATAAGGGTGAAAATATTTTCCTCATGACGGATGACCCTGCCATTGCACGACCCAGCGCCGCGGGCAGGATATCGGTAAATTCCTCAAACCGGGGATGGAAATAATCGTGGCCGTACCAGATTTGGCCTTCAGCCGCTCGGATTTCATGGGCGACAACCACGGATCTTTGAAGTCGGGTTTTCAAATCCGCAACCCTGACCACATCTTCAAACCCCATCCAAAGGGCGAGGTACTTCGCCACTTCAGTTTTTATTTTTATATCCCTAAACTTTTCAAGGCGATCAAGATATAGATGGGCATAGTCCACATCCTGATAATCGACCAGCCGGTGAACGCCATATGTTGCAATGGCTCTTGTCTCTGCTGGAAGTTTCTCTATCCGGTCGCCCAGGGGAGAGGGGGACATGCTGATGCCTTTCCTGCAAGTCGGAATTTCATGCTGATCTGTCCCACTGGCATTTTGAAAGCCAAGATTGAACCCCGCAAGGTTGGATTCTACAGACCGACCTGATTTTCGGATCGTATCCTCGTACGCCTTTTTCTCAAACGGGAGTGCCTCCGACCCGGCAAGTGCCCCGAAAAGTACGCTTGAAATAACACTGGACGTTTTCTGGACGGCCGCGTCCATATCAAACAGGACGAGTTTTTTTGAAGCTTTTTTAAGGGCTTCTCTTACCTGAGCGCCATCCAGGCGGCCATCACCCATCTGTTCCTTTTCACCAATGGCATACACCCGGTGATCCGAAGCGATAAGTGTTGTTCTGTCCGGAGTAATGATGCCGCGGTTTACCGCCCGCCCGGCTTCCATCAGTTCGGACGCCAGACAGATATCCACATCCCCTGCAACGGGCATAAGGGCGAGCACCGGTTCCCGCCCTTCCTTTTCAATCAGATTTTCGGGGAAAAGCTCAATGGCATAAATGGTCGCCCCAGTACGCTGGGCAACCCCGGCAATGGCCGTATACTGTGCTCTAAAGCCGTTTGCTTCCGCAAGCTCTACAATCCAGTTGCTGAGAACTCCGCCCCCCTGACCGCCCAGAGCGGCTATGGCAATTGAAATTCTGCTCATACAAGCCCCGCCTTTTCCAGTCGTTTCTGGCGTTTCTTCTCAGCCTTGAGCTGGAAATTGCCGATAACCCATGCCCGAATGCCCGCTTTAATTTTATCCCAGCTGGATGGATTATAAATTAGTGTTACTTTTGAAAATGATGGACACAACACGGAAGCATGGGCCACCTCACCACAATGGCCGCAGCCAACACAGCTGTTATCAACATAGGCGACAGGGTCTGATTTAAGCGGATCCGGATTTTCTTTTAGTGTTAATGAAGGGCATCCTGACATCCGGATACAACTGTGATCGCCTGTACAAGTTTCACTATCCACATAAAAACGGTCCCGTTCCATCCGTTTTCCTGCCAGTACTGCACGGTTAAATTCAGGCTTCACCCGACGTTGCCGATTAAGCTGACATTCCCCTTTGGCAATGATGACTTTTGGCCCACGCAGCTTTGTCGTCATGGCATCAAGAAGGGTCTTATGCATTTCCACCAAATCATAAGTGCGGACCGTTTTAACCCATTTTACCCCGACCCCTTTTACAGCCTCGGCGATATCATGCTGGGTGCTTCGTTTTTCATGATCCCCCATTGAGGATAAAAGATCCTGTCCCCCGGTTGCCGCCGTATAATTATTATCAACAATCATCAACACATTGTCGGTCTGGTTAAAAACCGCGTTGCCAACACCGCTAGTCAGGCCATTATGCCAAAAGCCGCCATCCCCCATAATCGACAGGGTCCGTTTTCCGGCATCCTTGTTAAATGCCGACGCTCCGGCCCAGCCAAGACCGTAACCCATTGTTGTATTGCCGATATTAAACGGCGGCAAAATTGAAAACAGATGACAGCCAATATCCGCACTAACATGGAAAGGGCCAATATCTTTTTCGACCAGCTGAATGGCCGTGAACATCGGACGTTCGGGGCATCCGGTACAAAATCCCGCCGGGCGATCGGGCACTTTAATCGGGGGGAATTTTGATGCTGAAAATGTTTTGTCTTTTAATAACCCTGCTTTACGCGCAAATTTTTCAAATCCCCTTTTAATCACGTCACTGGTATATTCGCCAATATCTGTGATCATGTCCTTGCCATTAAGTATTGTATCACTTCCGGCATGACGCAAGATCATATTCAGTTCCTGTTCAATGTAATTGGGATGACCTTCCTCAACCAGTAATACGGCTTTTTTATCTCTGGCAAAATCAAGGATTTCACTGTCAATCACCGGATAGGTAACATTCATCACATAAATTGGCAGCTTTGCTTCACCGAAACTGTTGCTTAAACCTAAAAGTTCCAAGGCTCTAATTAAGCTGTTATAAAGCCCGCCCTGAACGATAATGCCATAATCGCCCATTTCCGCCCCAAGTAGCTCATTAAGCTTTCTTGATTTTATAAATTCAATAGCAGCCGGCAGACGTTTGGTCAGTTTTTCATGTTCATGCAGGTAATTGGCGGGCGGCAACACTATCCGGGAAGTATCCCGGTTGGGGTTTTCCATAGCATCCTGCAGGGTAAAATCCGGACGTTTATTATTTTTGGCTGTAAAGCGACCATAAACATGGCAGGCGCGAATGCGAAGCTCAAGAAGAACAGGCGTATTTGAACTTTCCGAAAGCTCAAATCCTGTTTCAACGGCATCCACAATTGACGTTAGATTAGGACGGGGATCAAGCAGCCACATTTGTGATTTCATGGCAAAGGCATGGCTACGTTCCTGCATGATTGAGGAACCTTCGCCGTAATCCTCACCGACAATGACAAGCGCACCTCCTGTTACCCCGCCAGAGGCCACATTGGCAAGAGCATCACTGGCCACATTGGTCCCCACCGTTGATTTCCAGGTTACTGCGCCGCGTAGCGGATAATTAACCGATGCCGCCAGCATTGCTGCTGCTGTCGCTTCACTGGCAGAGGTTTCAAAATGAATGTTAAGTTCATTCATAATGTCTTCTGCATCCGCCAGCACATCCATCAGATGGGAAATAGGAGACCCCTGATAGCCGCCGACATAGGATACACCCGCCTGCAGAAGGCCTTTGGTGACCGCAAGGATGCCTTCCCCGCGAAATTCATCGCCTTCGCCGAGCCTTAATTTTTCAACTTCTTTTTTAAATGACCGTTCCGCCATCAGGCCATCGTCAGGGCCAGCACGCGAAGCGGACTTCCTGAGCCGTTTTCAATTTTAAGGGGCGGAGCAATAACAATTGACCCCGTGGCTGGCAGCTTATCTAGATTGGTAAGGCTTGCGAGACCATATTTATTGGCACCATGCATCATTGAATGAGCCGGAAAAGGCACTTCAAACATCGCCGCCTGTCCGGCATCGGTTCCAACCGTCTCCACCCCCCAGCCCAGAACATCCTTTTCAATCAGATATTCAATGCAGCAAGCTGACGGGCCGGGTGAATGCGGCCCTGTTTCATCAGCGTTCAGAAAATTATCCCTGCCCACCAGTTTCAGCCAGTCAGTGCGCATCAATACCCAGGACCCGGCTTGAATGTCTCCATGTTTTTTTTCCCATGCTTTAACCCCGTCAGCTGTAAGCAGGTAGTCATTATCATTCGCCACTTCGTCTGAACAATCAATAACACAGGCTGGTCCTACAAGATTTTGAGGGGGAATGGTATCCGTGCCACCATTGGCATAATCCTTACCGCTTACCCAGTGAATTGGCGCATCAAAATGGGTGCCGGTATGCTCCCCCAGTGTAATTGTATTCCAATACCAGGCCGGTCCATTATCATCGTATTTTGATATTTCCTGCATGGAAAATGGTGGTGAGTTAACGGCGATTTCTTCCGGCAAATGAATAATCGGGGTATCGGGGCCAAGCACTTGCGTAAGATCAACAACTTTCACTTTTCCTGATATCAACCCGGCGGCCAGATCGTTTAATATATTGCTCATAATTGAATTCTCCCTTTTTATCCATTTTCACACGAATCATTTGATTTTGCAAATAATATCATATTTGATGTCAGATGAATAATTTGCTTGCTCCTACGCGCTTCTCTTTTTACCTTACATGTAATGATATTATGAAAGGGTCTTTATGTCATTATCCAATAAACACGCAGTGGTCACCGGTGGGGCAACAGGCATCGGCCTTGCCATTACTAAAGCCTTGGTGGCTGAAGGGGCTTGCGTGACCATCATGGGCAGAAATAAGGACCGACTGGAACAGGTCGCAATAACCAGCGACAAGATCTATGCTGAACAGGTTGATGTAACCGATAAAAACAGCGTGGAACAGGCCTTTGCAAATGCGTCCAAAAGAGCCCCACTATCAATACTGGTCAATAATGCCGGCGCCGCCAAAGCCGCGCCTTTTAATAAAACATCTCTCGACGACTGGGAAAATACACTGTCCGTGAATTTAACCAGCGTATATTTGACTACCAGCGCCGCTTATAATGACATTATTAACGCTGATCATGGCCGTATTATTAATATTGCCAGTACCGCAGGGGTCGAAGGCTGCGCCTATACCACCGCTTATTCCGCCTCAAAACACGGGGTGGTGGGACTGACAAAATCGCTGGCGCTCGAGCTTATAAAAACCAATGTCACCGTCAATGCCATTTGCCCCGGATTTACCAATACCGATATGGTCGAGCAATCAATTATAAATGTTATGGAAAAAACTGGCAGAAACAGGCAGGATGCGTTAGCAGGCATTTTAAAAGCCGCCAATCAGAAGCGGCTGGTCGAACCAGAGGAAATTGCGAGACTTGTGATTAAATTATGCCAAGTAAAAAGCGATAATATTAACGGACAGGCTATTGTTGTTGATGGTAATTAAAGGACAGAAAAATGAACCCTGAAAGCTATAAACCTGAACATTTTCGTTGGTCCTATGAAGGGGGTATCGCAACCATAAGCCTTAACCGACCGGATCGAAAAAACCCTCTTACATTTGAGAGTTATGCCGAGCTTCGCGACCTATTTCGTGCCCTTCAATATATCAAAGAATTGAAAGTTATAATTTTTGGCCCAAATGGGGGAAATTTTTCGTCCGGCGGCGACGTCCATGACATTATCGGACCACTTATAAAAATGGATATGACAGAGCTGCTGGATTTTACCCGCATGACTGGCGATTTGGTCAAAGCAATCCGTTCCTGCCCACAACCCGTCATTGCGGCAGTTGACGGCATTTCCGTTGGAGCCGGGGCCATCATTCCCATGGCAAGCGATCTTAGGATCGGTACGCCGGACTGTAAAACTGCTTTTCTGTTTAATAAAGTGGGCCTTGCCGGATGTGATATGGGAGCCTGCGCCATATTGCCGCGAATTATCGGGCAGGGCCGCGCATCGGAGCTTTTATTTTTAGGGAGAACCATGTCCGGTGAAGAAGGAGAGAAATGGGGATATTTCAACCAGCTTACTGAACCGGATGAGTTACTGGATACGGCCATGAACATGGCCCGTAAAATAGCAAGCGGCCCCACTTTTGCCAATGGCATAACCAAAAATCAACTTAATCATGAATGGAATATGGGACTGGATTCTGCCATTGAGGCCGAAGCACAGGCCCAGGCAATATGCATGCAGACAAAAGATTTTGAACGGGCCTACCATGCCTTCGTCAAAAAAGAAAAACCGGTTTTTGAGGGCGATTAATGACTAAAATTATCGTTGATAAAAGCTACCTAAATTGGCCGTTTTTTGAAGATCACCATCGTGACCTTGCAGAAAAAATTGAAAGCTGGTGCCAGCACAATCTAGCCGACGACCATAATCATGGCAACGTTGATCAGGCATGCCGGGATATTCTTGCTAAACTGGCAAAAGGTGGATGGCTAAATTATGTTATCCCCAAAGCGTATGGCGGCATATTTGAAGAATTTGATGTCAGATCCCTTTGTCTGATCCGTGAAACGCTGGCCCGTCATGACGGCCTTGCCGATTTTGTCTTTGCCATGCAGGGACTAGGAAGCGGGACAATTACTCTTTTTGGAAGTGATGACATTAAAAAAGAATACCTGCCGGATGTTGCTTTGGGTAAAAAAATTGCCGCCTTTGCCCTTACCGAGCTTGAAAGCGGGTCTGATGTCGCCAGCATGACGACAACTGCTGAGGATAAAGGGGATCATTATCTGGTCAATGGGGCAAAAACCTATATTTCCAATGGGGGTATTGCCGATTATTATGTGCTTTTCGCCCGAACCGGAGAAGCCCCGGGAGCAAAGGGACTATCTGCCATGATACTTGATGCAGATACACCCGGCCTTGAAATCACAGAACGCATTGAGGTCATTGCCCCACATCCGCTGGCCACCGTTACATTTAAAAATTGTAAAATCCCAAATAACAAGTGCCTCAGCAAGTCCGGAGACGGATTTAAGGCGGCCATGGCAACGCTTGATATTTTCCGATCAACTGTTGGCGCCGCTGCACTTGGGTTTGCCAGGCGAGCTTTAAGTGAAGCCGTTGAGCGCACAAATAACCGCCATCTTTTTGGCGCGCCGCTCCATAATCTTCAACTTGTGCAAGGGATGCTGGCAGAAAGCGCCGTTGATGTGGATAGTAGTGCACTACTCATTTACAGGGCTGCCTGGACCCGTGACAATTTGGGGCAGCGAGTCACTCGTGAAGCAGCCATGGCAAAAATGCATGCAACCGAAACCGCACAAAATGTTATTGATAAAGCGGTGCAAATTTTTGGCGGCATGGGTGTTGTCAGTGGCGTCAAAGTAGAAGAATTATACCGCGAAATCCGCGCCCTTCGTATTTACGAAGGGGCGACTGAAGTTCAGAAAATTATAATCGCACGACAACTTCTGCAAAATCATAAGGAAAATTCGTAATATGAAACAGCTTCTGCCGGATGGATGGCCAAGACCAAAAGGATATTCAAACGCTGTCAGTGTTAATAGTGGCCGGACAATTTATATCGCAGGGCTTATCGGCTGGAACGAAGATGAAGTTATTGTAAGCGACTGCCTTATGGATCAGTTTCGCAAAACACTGGAAAATATAGACGCCGTGCTTAAAGCGGGTGGTGCAGGACCGGAACATATAGTCCGCATGACTTGGTATATTACCGACAAGCAGGAATATCTTAAAAACTTAAAGGAAATTGGAGCCATTTATCGCGAGGTGATGGGAAAAAATTATCCTGCCATGGCCTGTGTGGAAGTTTCCGCACTTATGGAAGACAGAGCAAAGATAGAAATAGAGACGACCGCTGTAATTGAAACCTAGAAAAAAGGTGCTTAATAAAAGTGGATACAGATTTACTCGTAAAAGACAGAGAATGCGGGGAGTGCGCAGCCTGCTGTATTGAATTAATTATTGAAGATCCAGATTTGGTTAAGCTGCCTGGGGTAAAATGCAAAAATCTGAAAAAAAATGGTGGATGCAATATTTATCAGACGCGCCCCAAAACTTGCCGGGAGTGGTTTTGTATGTGGCGATTTTTGCCTCTGCTTACAGATGAGTGGAGGCCCGATAAAATGGGAATTTTAATTAAAAGAGAGTACGATAATATTCCCCCAAAATATCAAGGTAAAATTGCCCTAAATTTCGAAATTATAGGTCGTAAATCTGTTGTTGAAGATATGAATTTCATAGAAGTTTTATGTGGATATATTTTACAAGGCATTCCCTGTTTTATTTCATACGCTAAACCACGTCATGAGCTCAGAATGGTATTTCTTAATGACAGGCTTAGGCCATTGATTGAAACCAGAAACCTTCCTTTGCTAAAAGATAGCCTTTCTTCAGCCTTGAAAAGCTGTATTAAAAATTCCCGACACAAAATTTTTATCAGGGAAGGTAAGGTCATAACACAAAAAAAATGAATAAATATATTTCAATATTAAGAGGAATAAATGTTTCGGGTCAGAAAAGTATAAAATGAGCGATCTAAAAGCCCTTTATGAAAATATTGGTGCAGAAAATGTGACCACCTATATCCAGAGCGGAAATATTATATTCAATCATACTTTAAAAGACCCCGACCAAATTAAAAATCTGATTGAGCAGGCAATTGAAACCCAATATTCCTTTTTTGTGCATGTAGATGTAAGAAAAGTAGATGAATTTTGCACTATTCTAAAAGACATGCCATTTAAAAATTTTGACCCAGATCTGGAAGGCTCTAAAATACTTATTACTTTTCTGGAAAATAATCCTGAAGCAACCTTAAAAGAAAAGTTGCTGGATTACGTTAATGAGCCCGAAAAGCTTATATTTGGTAATCGTGTCATATACCTACATTGTCCTAATGGCTATGGAAAAACAAAACTGTCAAATGTATTTATTGAAAATAAACTTAAAACTAAGGCAACAACACGTAATCTTAAATCAGTTATAAAATTGATAGAATTATCAAGATTATAATTTAAAACTAATTCTACCGCCAACGTAATTATCTTTATATTTCAATATGGTAACAAAAATAATGGCCCTATTTAGAAAAATATATGTTGAAATATGGATTTTACTGTCTATTACCGTTTTGATGGCAATGGCCATTTATTGGCGGGTTGAAAGTGCCAGAAATCTGGTTAACTTTTCTGATGTATTGATCTGGCAGTTAGTAATTTGGTTTCCACTTATAATTTTTGCTTTTTATAGGAAATATTGTCACGGAAAAAAATATTTTAGCCGAAATTGGATATATTACTTTCTGTTTGCATTATTTTTGGTTTTTCATTTGGGATGGTTTGTTGTTATTGGCAATCATTTAAGTCCATACGTCAATTTTTCTGAAACCCGGTATGGCGTTTATCCATTCTTTTTTATTTTTTGGATTTTTATTGATGTCATCATAGTCGCCCTTCTTATCCTTTACTACAGACATATTGATCTTATTTCTTCATCCAAGGAAAAAGGCACCGTAAATATTAAAGTTCTTGAAGTAAAAGAAAGAGGCAAGACCAGCCTGATATCCATAGAAGATATAATCTGGATTGAAGCAGATGGATATTGTGCAAGAATTCATACTGATGAACATAAATACCATGTTAGGATTTCTTTAAAAGAACTTAATCATACCCTTCCTGCAGAGGAATTTATTCAGGTACACAGATCAGCCATAATAAATATTAGCCATCTTAAAGCATTGGAGAACTCATCAAATGCTATTATGAAAAATGGTGATAATATAAAAATCAGCCGCGCCGGTCTATCCCGTTTGAAGTCAAAGCTTAAGAGCCACACCCTCTAACCATAACATTCGCTGCACATATCCGTTTGTTCACTGCAAATCTCTTGAAAACGGATAAAGGGCATTATTCAATCTGACAATCTTCAATTTAATAACAAGTTAACGGTAAAAAATATGAAAAAATGCATAGTTTTAATTTCTTGTATTATTAGTTTAAGTCTCTGCTCAAATTATAGTTTCAGTGAAGAATCATCAATAAAACTTATAGTTCAGATCACATTAGACCAGTTTAAATCAGATTATATTAAATGGTACAGACCAGCATTTAAATATGGCTTCAAACGTGTACTTGAGAATGGCAAATATATAGAGTCCGGTCTGGTCGATCACGCCATTACCAACTCATTCCCGGGCCATTTAAGTCTGAGCACCGGAATGTACCCAACACATCACGGATTCCCAGGGAATGAATGGTGGATTGAGCGTGAAAATGGATGGGGTTGGATTGACGGAATTGCAGATAGCAATACATGGATTACTGGAAATAAAGACCGTCCCGGTGCATCACCAAAAAACATATATGTATCGACGATCAGCGACTGGATAAAAGATAACAATCCTGAATCCAAAGCGATTGCCCTTTCTGCCGGACAGACAATATCAATTGCATATGGTGGTAAAAAAGGCGACGTCAGCTATTGGCTTGATCAGCCAACGGGCCGTTTTATCACGTCAAGTTACTATGCTGGTAATAACCCAGACTGGCTAACTGATTTTAATGAAAATGAACTTAATAAATTTAAATCCCATGAATGGAAAAATGAAATTCCGGATGAATTTCGCAAACTTGCCGAACCTGATGCATCCGGTTATGAAAATTTCGGTAAAAATTTCACCTTTCCTCATCTGTTTGTAAATGAAAAACCAGACGATCCCGAAATGACTGAAGAAGCATTATATAATGAGTGGTTTTATAATACGCCAATTGCTGATGAAGCGTTATTCGCATTAGCAAAAAGCACAATTACTAATGAAAAGCTTGGGCAGGATAACAATACTGACTATCTTGCAATCATAGTAAATTCGACCGATAACATAGGTCATGCCTTTGGTGGTAGAAGTCAGGAAGTTTTGGATACATTGCTTAGAATTGACCGCGCATTGGGCAACCTGTTAAATTTTCTGGATGAAAAAATAGGTAAAGACAATTATGTGATGGCTATCAGTGGCGATCATGGCGCACCGGATATAATTGAATTTCAGCAGGCACGATTTAATCGTGGCACCCGAATACCTGGTGAACAAATTGACGATCTTTTGGACGCAGTTGAGGAAGAGGCAAAAAACAGCAATTTACTCGGGGAAGCTCTGGTTTCTTCTCTTGAGCAGGTTATTGAGAAATTTGATTTTGTTTTTGATGCTGTAACCCAACAGGAAATTGACGGTAAAAAAGAAAGCAAGAATCCTTATATTGATGCATTTCGCAAATCATGGGTCAAAGGTCGAATTCCTGATTTCCCACTTTGGGGGTCTGGGCAAAGAAATTACCACCCGGCAAGATACGGCATTGTTGTACAATTTAATGAAAATACATTTTTTGATGCAGCCCCTGTTGTTCATGGCTCTCCATATTCATATGACCGTAAAGTACCAATAATATTTTATGGAATGGGAAACTTTAAAATGAATGAAAAAGCCCGAACAATCGATGTTGCGCCGACACTGGCATCAAGGGCTGGAATAAAAATCCCAAAGAATCTGGATGGAAAGTCTTTGTTAAATTGAAATCGGTATAAAATGAATCGATTTAATTTTAATCGACAATTCCTAAGTTTTGACCTATATGCAGACATTATAGAAACATATGGATAATTTAATGTCTGATAAATTTGCCCTTGCCCTTCATGGCGGTGCCGGACCCAAGGCTGGTGAAGATTATTCTGTGGTAGAAGCTCATCTTGCGGAGCTTGCTTCTGAAGGGGAAAGACTGCTGAAATCCGGGGAAAGTGCCCTTGATGTGGTAGAAATTATGGTTGCCAATCTGGAAAGCTCGGGCCTTTATGTTGCCGGGAAAGGCTCAGCCCCCAATAATGAGGGACAGGTAGAGCTGGATGCAAGCATAATGGAAGGCCATACGCGCAGAGCCGGGTCCGTTTCTGCCATTAAGGATGTCATCAGCCCAATCGGGGTCGCGAAAGCCGTGCTGGAAAATTCACCTTGCGTCATGCTCACAGCAGAAGGCGCAAACAAATTTGCGGCTGAAAGGGGATTTGAATCTGTTTCAGAGCCAAAAAAATATTATATCCTGCCCATAGGCGTAACAGAAGAAGACATCAAAAATTATGAAATGTTCCATGGAACCGTTGGTGCAGTGGCACTTGATATTCATGGAAATCTTGCCGCGGCAACATCAACCGGTGGCGTATTTGGAAAACCGGCTGGCCGGGTGGGCGATACACCCATAATTGGTATCGGCACATGGGCTGATCAGGATATTGCCATTTCCTGCACCGGAACAGGTGAATATTTTATTCGGGCCGGTGGGGCACTGACCGCAGCCAATGGATATGAACTGGCGGGAGACAGTCTTGAAGAAGCGCTTTGGCGGCTACTTGATGAAGTGGAACGACTGGGTGGAGATGGCGGGCTTATTGCCGTAAATAAAAAAGGCGAAATCGCCATGGTCTATAATTCGGACGGAATGAAGCGGGCCGCTGTTTCAGACAGCTTGGACCTTGTTTCGACCACCTTTGCCCCCTGCAGGTAACTATTCGCCCGCTTCTTTCAGCATGGCAAAAACCTTATCCCGCTCGGAGAGAGCCAGAAGCAGGGCAAGATCACCTTCTTCCAATTGATCAATGATGAATTTAGCCCCTTCGGACGGAGATGGGAAATGATGTATTTCATTTACATCTATTCCATTCTTTATACATTCTGCTTTTATAATGGCTGCTGCTTCGCCAAGTTCACGCCCCCTTAAATAGGCAACCATATCCATGGTCACAACCTGATCCGGTTTAAAACGGATGGCCCCCCTGGTAAGGTCAATAATATCCTGATCCGACCTGTCACCGGCCTGGCCGATCAGTAAGAATTTTTTTCGCGAAGGCAGATTGCTTAACATATCAGTAATGGCATTGATCGAATGAGGATTATGGGCAAAATCGACAAACACTCGCGCGCCTTTTACCAAAAATTCATTACAGCGCCCTGGGTTATCCTCAGGTGTTGACCTGAAATGCGTCAGCCCATCAATAATCGCCTCATTTGAAATTCCCATTGCTTTGGTCAGACAAATTGCCCCCATGGCATTATGAATGTTAAATCGCGCTGCCCCATTCATAGTGATCGGAATATCAGCAACGGACATTTTCAGATTGATATCATTGCCATCAAAATAGTTGATTACACCATCCTCCAGCCAGCAGCATAATTCGCCATGTTTAAGCGCGTTTAAAATCTCATCATTTTTTTTATCAAGTGAATACCAGCATAGTTTTTTTTCTATGCGCAGACCATTTGAGACAACATATGTATCATCTGCATTAAGCACCAGAATACCGTCCTTTGAAAGCGTTCTGGCAACGGCAAATTTAGCATCTGCCAGATGCTCGACAGTATTAATACCATATTCACCAAGATGATCGGCAGCAACATTAGTGACCAGTGCGGCCGCAGCCTGCCTTAGCGGCAGACCACGCCGCAGGATGCCGCCTCGCGCCACCTCAAGAAAGGCCATCTCAAGCCTTTTATCCCGTAGCAGCATACGAGCCCCTCCAGGACCCGAATAATCACCATAATCAAGAATTTCGCCACCAAGTTTCACATAGTCGGTAGACGTAGACCCGCTGACAAATCCAGCAGCGGCCGCAATAGCCGAAGATAAGCGAACGCTGGTTGATTTTCCGTTAGTCCCGGTAATCAGGGCAACTGGTACATTATAAAGCGATTTCCAGTCCACGTAATCAGGGGAAGGAATTTCATTAATCCTCCATCTTTGTGATCCTTTCCCATGACCAAGGGATACATAATCATCATCCCAAAGGACATCAATATTCCTACTCTCCGCTTCTTTCTGTAAGATAAGTAATGGAGGGTTTTGTTCTTTTGCAATAACGACCTTAAGATCAGATATTAGTTTTTCAAAGTCATCCGGCTGCTCCCCCAGTAATCGGCAAGCCGTCAACTGCCAACTGGTTTCTATAACAAAAACAGCAGAATAAAGAAGATCAATGGTCGCTGAAATAGCCAGATTTACGCCAGTATCGAATATTCGTGTTTTGGTCTGGCTATTTGTCCAGCCAATTGATCTGAGCACTCGGCTCACTTCACTTAACCAGATCGTTATGACATCTTCTTTTTTAAAATCCTTGACATAAACATCCAGTATGGCACCCGGTTTTTCCCACAATAGACCGGGTCCGGTTATCCTTCGACTGCTTTCAAGGGTCAATTTATCGGATTTCGGTATTCTGATATCCAGATAATCTTCAATCTCTTCGATATTTATGGTCATGATGATCAGTCACCATCTTCAACATCTTCACGGGCAAGACGCACACCCCGCTCATCCCTGATAATCTGCAGATTTACATCTATCAGGTCTTCATAAGCCGGTGCTTTAATCTTAATTTCCGATTTGGCCGCAACCGCTTCTGATTTATTGCCGCCGAAATTGATAATCTGCTTCCAGGACCGTGTAACGTTATCGCCAAAAACAACCAGCAGATCATTATCGCTCGCTGCATTCAGCGCCGCCTCAATAGCCTCGACTTCATCTGGGATAACTGTAATATCTCCTTCAGCTACTCCTTGATCCATAAGACACTTTTTCATCATGTTCGGAATTTCATCATTTCCCCGTCCGCGCCGATTATCATCCGCTTTCAGAAAATAATGATCAAAGTGACCGGCAATGACTTCCGTACTTTCTAAAACATCCTGATCGCGTCTGTCTCCGGGACAGGAAGCAACAATAAGCTTACGAGAATGGGTATTCAGTTTATCTGCCAGATCAGTCATCACGCTAAATGCCGCCGGATTATGGGCATAATCCAGAATGACCCGGAAGCCATGCTTGTCAAAAACATTCATCCGCCCCGGTGCCTGTGAGAATGTGGTATTAAAGGTTTTAAGTCCAAGCCTGATCTGATCCAGATCTTCTCCAAAGCTATAGGCCATAGCCACAGCAAACATGGCGTTCTGCACATTATGGAGCGCTTTTCCTTCAATGGTTGCAGGGATAAGATGCGACCATAATACCGGTATATGAGTACTGTTATCATAGATAGTGATCAAATCCCCATTCATGCCTTTTTCCAGTACGCAGGCCTTGCCACCAGCATCAATATGCTGTTTCACCAGTGCATGGTCATGATGCATGGTCACATAGAAAATATTATCCGCATCGGCATAATCCGCCATAAGAAGGCAATGTTTATCATCGGCATTCAAAACAACTGTATCCGTCGCTGCTTCAATAACAATTCTTTTTATTTCGGCCAGTTGTTCCAGTGTATCAATACCCCCCATTCCCAGATGGTCTGACGCTACATTTAGACATGCCGAAACATTGGTACTGTCATAACCGAGACCATTTCTGACCAAACCGCCGCGGGCCGTTTCAAGAACGGCAAAGTCAACTGTCGGATCCCTAAGGACCATTTGTGCAGAGCGCGGCCCGGTTGTATCACCCTTTACCGTCTGCTTTCCATCAACGTAAATCCCGTCAGTGGTGGTAAGCCCCACCGTATATCCACAGGTTTTGATGATATGGGCCAGCATTCTTGACGTGGTGGTTTTCCCGTTGGTTCCGGTAATAGCAGCGATCGGAATGCGGCTAGGCGTTCCAACCGGGAATAGCATTTCCAGCACTTTTCCCGATACGTCCCGTGCCTTACCCTCTGACGGTGCCACATGCATCCTAAAACCTGGTGCGGCATTTACCTCAACAATACCACCACCAACCACTTTATAGGATTTGCTTATATCAGTGGTCAGAAAATCAACCCCGCCTACATCAAGTCCGACAGCTTGAATGGCGCGTTGTGCCATTTCCTTATTATCAGGATGAACAACATCTGTCAGATCAATGGCGGTTCCGCCGGTTGAAAGATTGGCCGTATCCCGAAGATAGAAAATCTTGCCGTCTTCAAGCACTGTTTCTTCATTATATCCGGCGTTTTTCATTAACCGCCTTGCCTGACTGTCTATTTCTAAAATGGTAAGAACTTTTTCATGACCAACCCCACGGCGCGGGTCTTCATTCACAATATCAATCAGCTCTGCTATCGTATGTTCTCCATCACCAACGACATGCCCCGGTACGCGCTTTGCCACAGCTACAAGTTCATTATTAACGACCAGCATCCGATGATCAAAACCTGTCATATAGCTCTCGACAAGTACAGCCCGGCTCGTCCCCTGTTCTTTCGCAACATCAAAGGCGGTTTCAACTTCCTCATCGCTACTTAAATTGATCGAAACCCCGCGACCGTGATTGGCGTTGAGAGGTTTGACAACAACAGGGTAACCAATGCGCTGTGCCGCTTTTACGGCTTCATTTGAGCTATAAACCATTTGTTGCTGCGGCACTGGCAGCCCCAAATCATTCAGCAGATTATGGGTATCCTCCTTATCGCAGGAGATTTCCACAGCAATATGGTTGGTTTGGGAAGTAATAGTCGCCTGAATTCTTTTTTGATGTTTGCCATGTCCAAATTGGACCAGGCTATATTTATTAAGACGAAGCCACGGAATATCCCTTGTTTCTGCTGCAGCGACAAGTGACGCGGTACTGGGGCCAAAAGCATGCCTTTGCGCACTTTTAATAAATCTTGTCTGTTCCTCTTCCCAGTTGAAATCTTCTTCTATCGGATAACCTGTTTTCTCCTGCAATTCTTTAGGCAATAAATGCATTAATAGCTTGATGGCAAGTTCACAGGCGGCCAGTCCTACGTCTTTATGAACATAGGCGTAAACCATATTATACTGGCCAATTTCACCGGTTGAGCGGGTGCGGCCAAATGTAACTTCATTACCGGCGACACATTGTAGCTCCAGTGCCACATGCTCGATAATATGGGCCATCCATGTGCCATCGTCTTCTCTTAATCGACGAATAAACCCACCCGGCACACGGTAAGAACAACCATGTTCATGAAGCCCGGGCAGGGCTTCAACCAGTCCGTCAACAAATTCATTGCCAATTTTCGCTGATGGCCAGTCTTCCAGAATGCCAATATCCAGAACATGGCGAATGACTTTGAATTTGGCATATTGATTGGGCCCCAAATATAAATTCGTTTTTAATATCTTCATTTAAGTCCCTCTCAATATTTACGTTATATTTTAAATTTTACAAACATTCTGCCGATCTTCAATAGGCGGGAATGCTTCCCTGATATCGAAATTATAAAGACAGCCTTCATGCAGGATATCCAGTTTTAGACCAAGAAGGCCCAGTGCTTTTGTATTGTCTGTGCCGTACGCTGAGGAATAGGTCAAATCCACGCCATCTACAATCGTTACCGTTCCGCTGCCAATCACTTCACACATATCATCCGGGCCAATAAAAGCGGCTGTATCCTCATCAATTCCCACTCCCATCAGGAACGGGTTAAAGGCGATGGCTGAGAGCAGCCTTCCAAGTCGGTTTCTTTCTGAGAAATGCTGGTCAATGATCATGGCATTTGTCAGACCAAGCCCAGGTGCCAATATTGCGCCGCCTTCTCTTGGTGATTCATTTGATTCACCGCCGGCAATCATATGCTCTGACATAATTGATGCCCCGGCCGACGTGCCGGCAACATGAACACCACGGGCATTTGCTGTTCGGATGACCTGGGCGACCGCTGTACCACCAAGAATTGTTGCAAGTCGCAACTGATTGCCGCCGGTTATAAAAATGCCCGATGCTTCCTCGCAGCGGCTGGCAAATTCGGGGTTGTTACAATCTTCCCGGCTGGTAATATCAATATGGCTTACTTCGCCAACACCAATATCGGTAAATATTTTTTCATATCTTTCACCCGTATCATCAAGGCGCGAGGCTGTAGGGATGATCACAATCCTCGCGTTTTTTCCGCCTGAAATCTCTGTGAATTTTTTTAAAATAGAAGGATTGGTATCTTTATTTTCAGCACCACCAATGGGAATGATATAACCCCTTTGATGTCCTTCTTCCACTATTGCTGGACACATTCTTTTATTAAACCTTACACTTGTTGGCTAAATATTTCCCCGCCCCGATTGGCCCGACTCGAATACCGGACCAGCTTAATAAAATAAGCTATAGCCCCATAAATAGCCTAATTCCTTCATATTTAAAACAAAATTTATTATTTGGCATTTTCCCATACTCTTCTGATCCAGGGCACGGCCTTTCCCATTGGTTCGGGTAAAAGATTTTCCTGATGATGGGTAATCACTGTCAACACCTGAAAAGTCACATCCTTGCCTTCGGCTTTCAGTTTCTTCACATATTCCTCTGTTGGCCCAATATCAATCAGGCCATCAACCCGTGAATGAATGATATAAAGGGGAATTTTCCAGTCTACATCAATCATTTTCCTGTTTTCCCTAAAACCGTCCATTTCAGCCGGCATACCGGCAATCGGAATAGCTCCTGCAAAGCGGTCCTGAAATTTTGATGCAAAATGCCAGGTGCCAAATCCACCCATACTATATCCTGTAACAATGGTTTTTTTGGGATCTATATTATAGGTTGCCATCACACTGTCCATCAGGCTAAGAACCGCTTTTTCATTTTCCGGCGTTGACCAGTTACCGTTCACTGAGTCGGCCGCCAGAAAAATTGCCCCAAGCGGCTTAAAGGCCTGCTGATATATTTTAGTGAAGAAACCTTCCGTCCAGTAAGGTTCGGGGATATTCGTACCTTCCATTCTTTGAAAACCATAATGAAGGCCAAGAATAAGTGGTACAGATTTACTGCCATCATATCCTTCTGGTACATTGATAATATAGCGCTGTAATGTGCCATCCGGATGTGTCACTTCCATTTTATGAAGGCCGGGTCCCATTTCCTTGATTTCAAGCTCCTGAGCAAATGAATTTGCGACATATAGCCAAAAGACAATAAGACCTGCTGTTTTTATTAGTAATTTCACCTTTGACCTCCCATTATTTATTTTTTCAAAGCATGACATACAAGCAGAAAAACATCAAGAAAGACAAATATTGATTTCAATAGTTTTTCTTTTATTCTGAAAATAAACAATTTGGAGATAAAGGATGGTCCCCACAGAAGTACTTTTGGCTATTTTTACAGCGTCTCTTTTGCTTTCCCTTGTCCCGGGGCCGGATAATTTATTTCTGTTGACCCAGGCGGCACTTGAAGGTCCCGTCGCCGGAATTTGCCTGACCCTTGGTCTGTTAACTGGGCTTATCTGTCACACGACTGCCGTTATTTTTGGTGTCACTGTTATCATCAAATCCTCTGTCACAGCCTTTACAATTCTCAAATTTTTTGGAGTCGGTTACCTGCTTTATCTTTCATGGTGCGCCTTTCGGGCGCGAAATGCACAAATATCAGAAACACCAAATAAACCACGGGGCTATTTTCGGCTATACCGCCGCGGCATTCTTATGAATATCAGCAATCCTAAAATTGCAATTTTCTTTCTGGCCTTTTTCCCGCAGTTCATCGACCCGTCACTTGGCCATATCGCACAGCAAACCATTGAGCTTGCCACTGTATTCATTGTGGCCTTTCTGATCGTGTTTATTTCAATCGCCTATTTGGCCGGAAGGCTGGGTGAGTTTCTAAAGAATTCAGATAAAGCCCAGATTATATTAAACAGGATTGCCGGAACAATCTTTGTTGGCTTTGCCCTTAAACTGGCGCTGACGGAAACTGCATAACTGATTGTCTGTTTTCAAACTGTAAATCTAAAAATTTGCAAAATAAGCAAAAATAGGTCACCATTCTCCCATAATAAAAACATCTGAACGGGGAATATTATGACAATTTCAAATTTTGTTAAAAGAGCACGTTATTTTTTCGTGCTACTCTTATTTACATCTTCCTTACCAAACGCATATGCACAGATTAATCAGGGAATGTCCATTGAACGGCTGGACCGGATTGATGGGGTAATGCAGGATTATATTGATCAGGAAAAAATTGGCGGCGCTGTTGTTTATATCGCGCGAAACGGCATGCCCGTTTATCATAAGGCTTTCGGAATGCGGGACATTGCCAGCAAAGATCCGATGAAACGAGACAACATGTTCCGAATTGCTTCGCAGTCAAAAGCAATCACAAGCGTGGGCATTATGATTTTACAGGAACAGGGAAAATTACTGATTGGTGACGCGATTGGAAAATATTTACCCGAATATATGGAAACAACCGTTGCGGAAGATGACGGAAATGGCGGGTATAGGGTTGTTCCTGCCAAGCGAAAAATCACCATACGTGATCTTCTGACCCATACCGCTGGAATAAGCTACGGCACAGGTCCTGGTGAAGCGGCATGGAAAGAAGCGGGCATTTACGGATGGTATTTCGCGGACCGGGATGAGCCTATCAGAGAAACGGTTAGACGCATTGCCAGCCTGCCACAGGCGGCACAGCCTGGTGAGGAATTTGTTTATGGCTATAACACCGATATACTTGGCGCGGTAATAGAAGTTGTATCCGGCAAACCACTTGATCAGTTTTTAAAAGAAAATATTCTGGACCCTCTGCATATGCATGATACCGTCTTTTATGTTCCAAAAGAAAAGGTCAATCGTCTGACCACCGTTTATTCTTTAAAAGGGGATAAAATCAGCCTTGCTGATAATCCGGGACAAATGGACGGCGGAAGACATGTGGGACAGGGACATTATGTCAATGGGCCCCGTAAGAGCTTTTCCGGCGGGGCAGGGCTTATTTCAACCACCCATGATTACGGCACCTTTTTACAGATGATGTTAAATGGTGGCGAATTAAACGGGACACGGATCTTAAGCCGCAAAACAGTTGAGCTTATGACCAAAAATCATATTGGTGATATTGAATTCGGTGCAGGGAGAAAATTTGGCCTGGGCTTCGAAATTGTTATGGACATGGGCGCCTTTGGCCAACCAAGTTCAGAAGGCAATTTCGGTTGGGGAGGGGCCTATCATTCCACATATTGGGTTGATCCCAAGGAAAAAATTGTATTTGTTTATCTGACCCAGCTAATCCCTGCCGGAGATATGAATGAAAGCGATAAATTAAGGGCATTGGTTTATCAGGCAATCGTAGATTAAAAGGAAAAATTCATGAAAAAACTTAGTTTAATACTATCAATATTGATCACAGGCTTCCTTGGACAGACAGTCTGGTCACAAAATAAAGATACAGTTGAATATTATACCAATAGTCCGGATGCCCTGCTTTCATCGGCCGTTAGGGTCGGCAATATGCTATATCTTTCAGGAATGACCGGCAGAGACCCCGAAACCAGAAAATTTCCAGCTGACGTTGAAACACAAACGCATAATATTATGAAAAATATAAAAGCCACATTGGAAAAATACGGTTCTTCATTGGATGAAGTTGTTAAATGCACTGTCTTTATGGCAAATCCCGATGATAGAGCGGCTCTAAATAAAGCTTACCGCAGTTATTTTGGCGATCATCCCCCCGCCAGAAGTGGTGTAGGAAATCTTATTCTGTCCGGCGGAGCGCTGGTGGAAATTGAATGTATGGCAACAGTCGGATTGAAATGATCACTATAATCTGCTCCGCAAGGGGCAGATTAATTCATAGCAAAGGCAAGAAGAGCAAATTATTTTTTCTTGTACCTTAACCCGTTTAATGTAACGGAAGTAACGACACCTTCAACCGTTTCCATTTCAAGATAATTATCCCATGGAATTTCACGGGTTTCCGGGCTGATGACCCGGTAGCGATCATTTTCCCTAACCATTTCAAACATCAGCCGACCGACATGGGCAGTCAGGGTTTTCCCTTCTCTCTTAATATAGACCGGATATGACCCATCCAAAACATAGTCCCCGACCAATGCATCTTCATTTATATCCGGATATCGTTTTATTTCAGGCTTCTCTGAATTTCCATCACCATTATAAAGGGGATAAATTTTCTCAGACCAGTCTGTGTCCATATTCCCCAGAAGATCATCAAGCACCTGATACATAAGGGCGTGACGATATTCGACATGGTCGCCATTAATAAAAATATAAACACCTATATTTTCATCGGGAAGAAGCCCGATAATTGCCGACATACCGTAAATGCTTCCTGTATGCATAACCATTTTATGGCCACGAAAATCATGCACAAACCAGGCCAGTCCATAAGCATAATAGTGCTGATCATATGTGGTGGCGGCTGGATACATATCTACAGGGTCCAGCAAGGCCTGTGGTTTCATCATCTCCTCAATCAGCTCAGATGATACAAGTTGTTTGCCATTCCACTTTCCTTTGGCGAGCAAAAATTTCATCCATTTTGCCATATCTTCCGGGGTGGAATTAATCATCCCTGCCGACTGTGTATATTCAATATAGGGATAAGGGATCTGATAGTTTTTTCCTTTATAATATTGGTGGGCTTCAGCACGGTTCGGATCATTCTGAACAGTAACATCAAGAAGCCTGGTATGATCCATCCCTAGTGGATCAAGAATATTTGTTCTTACAAAGTCGTGGAACCTCATCCCTGAAAGGCGTTCAATTATCCTTCCGGCAAGGGCAAAGGTGGTATTATTATATTCCCATTTTTGTCTTAAACCAGTCTGCTGACCAGTTTCTGCCATAAGGGCCCAAGTTTCATCAATATTCAGACCGAGAAACATATTAATATTGCTTAAGGCTGAAACACCGCTGACATGACTGAGCGCATCACGGATCGTCAGATTATTCTGAACATAAGGGTCCTTCATTTTAAATTCCGGAATATGTTTTATAATCGGGTCATCCCAGGCTGCTTTTCCCTGATCAATCAGCATGGCAATTGACAAAGCCGCAAATGCTTTGGTGGTGGAGCCTGCCTGAAACAGAGTATTTTTATCAGCAGGTACCCCGGTCTTTATTGATTTAACACCGTATCCTTTTGTCAGTACCGTTTTTCCGTCTTTGACAATGGCAAGTCCAAGACCGGGCGCATGCCATTTTTCCATATTGCTAAGCACAGTCTCATCAAAATTTACCGGTAGTCCGTTTTGCGCCCAAGCAGCAGAAACAGATATCAGAATGAATAGTAAAACTGATTGTAGCGTTCTCATTATTTTCCCCATAATGATTAATTATTCCTCGCCAGGATGATAGGATCTTCTGGCATTGGACTTTACATCATCAAGATAAAGCCAGGCTGGTTTATATTTTTTTGCCGCTAGCAATGCTGCCTGATCCATATTATTAGGCGAATTTGGGTCCGCACTTGCCCCAAAAACATGAACCGATTTTGATTTTACCTTTTCATTCGGCTCACCCGGAAAGGCGACAACGGCCGTATAGCTGTTACCGCCTGTTTTATAACGCCTTTTTAGCCCTTCCTGCCTAAGATTAAAGGCCGTCATACTTCCACCAGACCAGCTTGGCACACCCGGGGTGGCAATGCTCGGCGCGCTATCATCAAATATCGGATTTCCCGATGCATCAAGTGGCGGACGCTGGGAACGGTTGATCTCTCCCCAGGCGACCTGCCACGCACCCCAGTCTTTTACCAATCGATCCATTGCCTGTTCGAGAGAAGCAATAACCTCTTCATCTGTGGCAACATATCCACCTGGTTTCCCCCGATATAACCCTTCAAACCAGTCAGTATATATGGTCGGTTCCGGTGATTCCAGCGTTGCAACCCCGTCCCATTCATCAAGCATTGCAATAACCGGGGCGAGTTTCTCTGCACGTTCAGTATTTTCTTCTGATGTTGCTGCATATGCTTCCATAATAATCGGTTTAGATAAAGGCCATTCCGCCATATGAGTATCAAGGGATTCGCGCTCCCATGTTGCAAAATCAAAAGTTTCGTGTGAATTTAAAATTCGCCTGGCATTCCGGCTTCGGGCATTATCGCCTTCACGAACCATATAACTTGGATAATTTTCTTGCTTGGCGTCGCTTTCCGACATGCTCACATTAAATGGAGTTGTATTGGTGTTTTGCATCATATTTGAAACAGGGTTTAAGACCTGTGGCAAATCATAAAGTGTATGGTACCCTTTCCAGTCTGTATCAGGATTACTGCCGTCAACCGCATTGTTCCAGTCAAATCCTTCATTTCTGATGGGAACTGAGCCATTATAAATATACCAGATATTCCCTGCTCGATCAGCATACATGATATTACCGAAATTCATTCTTTGCGGCTCAATTGCTTTGGTAAACTGCTCAATATTTTCTGCGCGCTGCATATTATACCACTGGTCCAACCATCCAGGCTGATCATAAGTGGCAAAATTGCCGGACAGAAAGTTACCATCACGCAAGGCAACAACGGCACCATGATGGGTTTTTCTGTATTTAACTGTTCTGACCTCTCCGCCTTTGATTTTTATTTCTCCACTCCACTCGGTCGCTTCACGCGATCCATCTCCATATTTATAGGCAAGTGGATCATCCGGATCATCGAAATGCTCAATCCAGCTGTCTTCCTGATTGCTGAAATTATCGGTACTCATCCAACCCAGATTTTCTCCAAAACCGATATAGGGAAGTGGATAGCCAAAACGGGCATAGCCGGTAAAATTCCATCCTTCATCCGACATCATATGGGCCTCATAAGTCTGCCCGATACCAAAAGCTGGCAGATGAGGATTGATGAAAAGATATGACCCGGTACCCGCTATTTTAGAATTATTGGCCGCCCATGAATTTGAGCCGAATTCTTTTCTATCCTCAGGATCATATTTTGGAAGTTCAAGCTGAGCCAATTTAAGTGACGTTCCGTTAATCGCTTCAAAGGCTGCTGTCCGCTCTTCGGTGGTGAACCGCAAACGCCCTAAAAAGCCGCCTAAATAATACCAGCGGCGGATCAATGCAAGAGAATACCATGGCTCAATATGGTCAAGCAGCCTCACTTCCAGATTGGGATGAGTTTCAATATAATAATTAATTCCGGCAGCATATCCATCAAGCAATGATTTAATGGCTGGAGAAGCATTTTCATAATCACGTTTTGACAGCTCATTATTTTCAAAGCTATGAACGACCCAATCTGAAAGCAGAGCCTCTTCGCCTAATAATTCTGCCGAGCGGCCAACGCCCATAATAAATCCGAGCTCAAGCTGGTCAAAATTATCTTCTGCCTGAGCATACCCCATACCAAAAGCGGTATCACCATCGGTTTTACCATGAATATGCGGCACGCCCCACTGATCACGATAAATGGTCACATTTTGCGCCTGATTATTAAATGTGCTTGTTTCATTTTTGGCTGTATTTGACTGATCTGACCCGCAGGCACTGATAAGTAAAATCAAGCCAAATCCAAAGAATTTGAAAATAAGTCCCCGCATCCCAGGCTCCCTCATTATGTTTATAAGATTAACTCTAGCAATCCTTGCTGATAAGTCAAATCACACCATATTATTATTGAAGCTAAGCAGCTATTTTAAAAGAATTAACAAAAATAGTTTTACCAATAAAAAAACACCTCGGTAATGAACCGGAGGTGCTTTTATAATTACGTCCTTTATATTAAATCAATTTAATATGTTTTATTGTGCTCCACTCATGATACCCTCCCCTTTTTAATAACTGTAAATAATACTCGCATCGATGATACCATTTTATGAGAATTTGTCAAATTCACCACTTTTTCATCATAATTATGCCACTTAACCAAATTTCTTAGCTATTTTCCTTATAAGCGTTTCCGGGACGCCCGGGCGGCTCCAGGGACAGGCGGCAAGACAGATTCCACAACCTGTATTTTCGTTAAAATACGGCAAGCATTTATCAAAATCCACATACCATTTTTTTACACCACGTACCATTTGCTTCTCCTGATAAATGGCATCCGGCGGACAGGCATTCTGACAGGCTTTACAGTTCATACAAAAATCATCAACACCGAAACTATCCTGACTATCATAATCCAACGGCATATTGGTGACCAATGCACCCAAACGCAACACAGACCCGTTTTCCCGGTTTATGATAGATCCATGTTTACCAAGTTCGCCCAATCCACTTTCAATGGCCGGGGGAATAAGCAGAATAGGAACATTATTTGATCCTCCGTACGATCTGGCATTCCAGCCTTGTTCATGAATCCAGGTGGCGATGGCATGACTGACTAAATGGGCTTCCCCGTATTTCTTAATGACTTCTATCGCAGAGGGGACCTCGGGCGCCGTTTTTAAATTTTCAAAATCCATGGCCACCCCGATGGTAATAACATTATCATAGGGTATCTCAAAAGTATCGATCACCCATTCCGGGCGCATTTTTGTAATTCCTACTGCAACCGCCCCGCTGTCAATTGCCACTTTTTTGACGAGAGATGCCCATTCAGTCGATGATTTTTCTATCCTGTTCGGCGAAATCGGTGGAATATCAGTTGCTCTAATCCTGTCTGTTTCCAGCTGGGTTTTATAGAGGCCTTCATCACGCGGGGCATGATCTTCAAAAAACTGCATCAGCGGACCGAATGGCGTAAGCTCGGGTGTTTGCCAGTAAATGGGCGAAGGCCTTCTTATTTCCGTTTCCCCCAGGCCATTGATATCATTACCCGAGACATCCGGCCAAAGAGCCATCTGCTCTTCACTGGGAACAAATTTTTCCTTCGCTCTTTTAACCACTTTAATTTCCTCTGATCTGTTTAATCTCCTTGCGAAGGATCGGGTCCCAAAGGTCATAACCTTTTGAGTTTAAATGCATTCCGTCATCAAGAAATATTTCAGGTTTCAAGCTGCCGTCAGCTCTCATCATTGGGCTGGTGATATCAACATAATAAAGATTATCCTGACTATTGCTAAATTCCATAAGTTTCTGATTAGTGATCATTTTATTTTTCCGAACCTCACGACCAAGAAGATCATCAACAAGAGTTGGCTTCATAGATAGCATAAGAATTGGAATATTTTTAAAATCCTGCTCTACACGGGATACAAGTTCCTTAAAGGCATTTACTGAAAATTCCGGTGATTTTCCATTTTCAACATCAATATCACAGTAAACCACCATCATTGACGGGTTATGTCTTTTAATAACATCATCATAGTAATGAATAACTTCAGGAAGACTAGCACCACCAAACCCGCGATTGGTTACCGGATACTCAGGAAAAGAATTGGCGGTTTGCCAGAATACGATACTGGAGCTTCCCACAAACAAAATGGGGCTTTTCGGCAGTGTGTTACGCACATCGAACCGCCTGAAATTTTCAATTGTGCTTTCAAATCGGTCAATTTTTATGCTGCGGTCCCGAACAAATCTGTCCTGCCCGTCATGATATAAATCCATAGCTACCTTATATTCTGCTGGATGATTATTATAATCAACTTTATTAGCCATCCAGAAAGCACGGGACGTTTTATAAAAATCATCCATGTTTGTTGGCGATATTTCTTCGGTCTGCGCTTTTTGAAGATAAGCCAAATACTGCTCAAGATTTAATACCTGAGCATTGCCAAATGATGGAAACATCAGGCAAAGAAAAATGAAAAATTTTTTAATCATGCAAAACCGTCCAGTGTTAGATTGTTATATCCTCCAGAACGACTTTACCATCAGCTACGTCGCCCCAGCTATACTTTAACGACTTTTTCCTGATTAAATCAAATTGTTTGCTTTCAATATCAGAAAGAACATACCAATCGGCTATTGCCTCATCCTGTGAAATGGTAACGGTAAGATATCCGCGCTGCTTGATATTGGCATATGCCAAATGATCAAGGAAATCGTAATAGGCCCGCTCAACCTGTTCAACTTTATTCATGCGCTCGCCGCGACCCGGTGACGTAATACCGGGAACAGCAAATTCGGCACCAAAATGTTCCCCGCCCATCTTATCGGTGAGCGACATCGCCCAGCCACAATGGGTATCCCCGGTTAGAACAATCGGATTTGAGGCATGTTTTTTAAACAAATCATAAACACGGCGGCGGGCTGGCTGATATCCGTCCCAGGCGTCCGGATTATAAAAACCGCCAAATTCTTCGGCCACCTTCATACTCAATTGTTCGCCCTCCGGCATTTCTTTCATTTCTTCCGGACTAAAAACCGAATTTAGCGGTGGTTCGGGACGGAAGCTCATTATGATCTGCTGGCCAATTATTTGCCACGGAATTTTTTTAGCGGCTGAATTTGCAAGTGTCTGGTCTAACCAGGCTTCCTGCTTGGCGCCGATCAGTGATCTTTCCTCTGTTTCCAGTCGCTTATGAAAAGCCGCATAGTCCGGTTTTTCAACGCCGTCTATGATTATTGTATCCACGTCTTTACTATATTCAAGGGGACGTTCTCGACCAACAATTCTTGTGTCTAGCATGGCGAGAGTGGCAAGATTGCCAAAATCAAACGATCTTACGGTTGGCAGATCATCACTTGCTACCCGAACAGGTATCCACTCCATGTATACTTTGGTAGCTGCTCGACGGCGTTCTGCCCAATCTCCTTCACCATCATTATGGTTTTCTGCACCCGTTGCATAAGAATTATTGGCAAATTCATGATCATCCCAGGTACAGATAAAGGGATATTTTCTATGAACTTCCTGCAAATCTTCGTCAGACCTATATTGTGCATAGCGGCGTCTGTAATCTGAAATTGTCAAAATTTCATGAGGCGGGTCAACAAGTCGGCCCATTTTCTCAACATTCGGTGATTGATAGGTCCCCACCGGATATTCATATATATAATCTCCAAGATGAATCACTGCATCAAAGGGGCCATTTTCCGCAATTGCCCGATAGCCATTAAAATATCCCCATGGATAATTGGAACAGGATGCCACTGCAATTTTAATTGGACGAACCCCGAATTTATCCAATGTTTTCGTTTCTCCAACTGGCGAAGTTTCTTTTCCTACTTTAAAGCGATAAAAATAATTCTGACCTGCCTCAAGGCCCGTTACATCAATTTTAACAGTAAAATCACGATCTGCATTTGTCGAAAAAGTACCTTTCTTTTCTGCTTTATTAAAATTTTGATCCGATGATATTTCCCATTCACCTTCTACGTCTCCATTAAACATTGCATCTGTTGGCTCAGTCCTTGTCCAGATAATTACACGGTCCTGCAGAGGGTCACCACTGGCAACATTATGTTTGAATTTAATGGGTACGGCTACTTTTTTCTCTTCAATTTTGGCGCAACCACTAACCGCAAATGCTGCTCCTGCCGGTAATGTTTTTAAAATGCCTCTACGACTGATTGAATATTTCCCTTTATTCATAGTGTCTTCCCCTTATTATTTCAGATTTGTATAATTTGTTTAAATTTCAAATTAAATAGTCTTTATCCAACTTTTATAATACATCACGACCATAAGAGACAGTTGTTAATCACGATGTAACAAATATTTAAAAATCCATGCCCAATAATATCAGCTTTCCCTAACAGTTAAAATTGATTTGATTTCTGCTAAAATACACAATTTTTACTTTATTTTATTCTTGACCGATAACCATAGTTGCAATTAATAATAATAATGATTCTTAATAAAATTAATCGGCAATAATTTATGACTTTACATAAAATTTTATACTGGCCCCACTTATTATGCGGGGTATTAGCTGCAGTTTTAATTATAATAATGTCTGTAACCGGAGTGTTACTCACCTATGAAAGACAAATAATTTCTTGGGCGGAAAATAAATATGATAGACCTGTCCAGACAAACGAAATACCAATTCAGATTGATGATATACTCAATATGAATAGAGAGAGCATTAATGGTGCAGCGATCAGGTCAATAAAAATTTCAAATGATATTGACGCACCATTAGTTGTCAGCAGTAAAGAAAATTATTACATAAATCGTTATTCCGGCAACATACTTGGAAATGGCCCAGTGAGATTAAAAGCTTTTTTCAGTGAGCTTAGAAGCATGCATCGCTGGTTATCGATGGAAGGTGAAAACAGAGCCGTTGCCAGAATGTTTACAGGCGCTGCAAACCTTATGTTTCTGTTCATTGTTCTATCAGGAATGTATCTTTGGATTCCAAAAACTCTGAACTGGAGAAATATAAAAAATATTTTATTTTTCAGGAAGACCAAATCAAGCCGTGCAAGGGATATTAACTGGCATAATGTAATGGGTATATGGTCAGCGATACCACTCGTTGTTATAATTTCCACGGCATCGGTATTTTATTATAGCTGGGCCAATAATCTGGTTTATACGCTTGCTGGTGAAAACCCTCCGGTCAGAGGAAGTTCAAATAATATTCAATCACAGACCACAGTCATCCAAAATGTTTCATTTGAGTCCATGTTTCAAAATGCGACGAGACAATTGGACAACTGGACCACAATAACAATGTCATATCCGAAAGATACCGATAAAGACGTTCGCTTTTCAATTGATACTGGTAACGGCGGGGAACCTCAAAAAAAAGCAGATCTTTATTTAAGCCGTGATGATGGCAAGATCACCAAATGGGAACCTTTTCAGGACTATAGTGCCGGCAGAAGAGCAAGGTCTCTGATCCGGTTCCTCCATACCGGAGAAGCTTTAGGTGTATTTGGGCAGACCATTGCCGGCATTGTATCATTTGTGGCCATCATTATGGTATGGACCGGACTGGCTTTGGCATACAGGAAATATATCAGGCCAAGCTTAAAGAAAAGAACCGCCTGAGTTTAAATTCTTTCAAATCTCTCTGAAATGATAATCCGGATATTTTAAAATATTGTCCTTTTATTCTATGCTATTATGATAGAACAATGACAATCATTCGAACATTTTTTCTGATAACAATTTGTATCATAAGCATGGTAAATGACTGCTTTGCCTACGATACAGATCTGATCAAACAAAAGCTGACCCATGAGAAACAGGAAATCAGTTACCGCGTGATTGAAATCATTGACGGGGACACCTTACGACTAGAAAATAATATGGAAGTCAGACTGGTGGGCTTACAGGCACCAAAAATTGCCCTAGGCCGAAAGAATTTCAAGCCATGGCCACTTGGAAATGAAGCCAGGGATGCGCTGGCCGCACTTGCTCTGAACAAGAATGTCATTCTTTTATATGGTGGACGAAAAATGGACCGTTATGGCCGTTCCCTTGCCCATTTGTTTCTGGAAGATGGCCGATGGATACAGGGAGAAATGATTAAAAGCGGAATGGCAAGGGTATATAGTTTTGCTGATAACCGCAGCGTGGTTGAAGAATTACTTGAAGAGGAAAAAAAAGCCCGTAATAATCGGACCGGAATTTGGGGGTTAGATTTTTATAAAATAAAATCAGATCGTGAAAGCGGAAAATATACCAACAGTTTTCAACTTATATCCGGAAAAATTCTTGAAGTCGCGACAGTTCGTAATAACACATACCTTAATTTTGGTGAAGATTATAAAACGGATTTCACCATTGTCGTCCCCAATAGGGTAAATAAAATGTTTGAACAAAAGGACATAAAATTGTCAGACTTGGAAGGTAGAAATATAATTGTCCGTGGATGGCTGAAATATTATAATGGACCGACAATAGACCTGACCCATCCTGAACAACTGAGCAAAGAATAAGGGAGCATTAGAAAATGTGGTTAAAACAATATAGAAAAATTCTTTCAAATACGCTTCTCATCATTATGCCGCTCACACTACAAGCCTGTACAACGCTTAACCCGGCCACCGGACAACAGGATTTTACGCCTTTTATGTCCCCTTCAAAAGAATTACAGATAGGTCAGCAACAGCACCCTCTGATCCTTCAGGAAAATGGTGGCGATTATAAAAATCCAAAAGTTGCAAATTTTGTCAATGATCTGGGACAGCGACTGGTCGCAAATTCTGAGCTTAAAGACTATCCCTTTACTTTCACAGTACTGGATACGCCGCTTGTAAACGCATTCGCGTTACCCGGCGGATATGTTTATGTCACCCGCGGCATTCTTGCCATGGTTAATAGTGAATCAGCGTTGGCATCCGTAATCGGCCATGAAATTGGACATGTAACCGCGCGTCACGCTGCCAAAAGATATAATAATCAAATGTTTGCCGGGCTCGGCGCAGCAATTCTCGGCGCAGTTTCCGGTGATTCCGGTGTCGCTAACAGCCTAAATCAGGGAGCACAGGTTTATCTGTTAAGTTATTCACGCAATCAGGAATATCAGTCTGATGAACTTGGCGTGCGCTATTCTAGCCGCGCCGGGTTTGACCCTTATGCGGCCGCTGAAATGCTTAAATCCCTTGATGCGGACCATAAACTGCAACTGATCCTAGCAAACCGGGCAGGTGAGCCGGAACAATCGGATTTCTTTTCTACCCACCCGAATACACAGGACAGGGTTTCAAGAGCTTATACAGAAGCTGTAAACACACAAATTCCGGAAAATTCTCGTGACCGCCATCAAGACCAGTATTTTAATGTGATTGATGGAATGCTTTGGGGTGATGACCTGAAGCAGGGGGTTATTAACGGCCGCAACTTTATACATCCGACCATGAAGTTAAAATTCACCGCCCCTGAAAATTATGTATTACAAAATACCGCCGATGCCGTTATGGCCCGTGGCACCGGTGATGCAGAAGGCGGTGTTGTCATTTTTTCCGGTGGAAGTATGAAAGACAAAACCATAACGCAATATGGCAATGATGCCTGGTCCGCTTATAAAATTGAAAACCCCATGGAGGGTGTTCAGACTATGAAGGTCAACGGCATGGATGCCATGACCGGTTATACAAATATGACTTTGAATGAACAGAATTATGTCGTGAGGATAGTTGCCATTCAATATGCTGGCGATTCCGCCTATCATTTTGTCATGCTTACCCCGCAGTCAAAATATCAGGCTCTATCTGAACGGCTTCAACGTATGACATACAGCTTTAATAAAATCACGCAAGCCGAAGCTGACGGGATAAAAGGCAGAAAAATCAAGATCGTTACCGTTCAGCGTGGTGATACTATTGAAAGCATTGCCCGCAATATGGATTTTGATGAATATAAGGTTGAAAGATTTGTGGCCCTGAATGGTCTTGAGCAAAGTCAGCCCCTTAGAACTGGTCAGAAATTAAAACTGATCGTCAGAGACAACTGATTAAGCCGGTTGTTTTTTTGCTGACCAGATAAATTCATTGCCCGGAGCTGGCATGGCAGGAATTAAATTTGAGGTGACAAGGGAAGCGACAGCAAATCCAGCACCAATATAAAATACAAGGGACGGACTAAACATCCAGATCATCCCAAAAGTTGTGGGGATCACAACGGCGGCTATATGATCTATGGTGAAGCTTACACTGGCTGTTGCGGCAACATCTTCCCGATCAGCAATTTTCTGGAAATAAGTTTTGATGCCGATAGCCATAGCAAAGAATAAATGATCAATCACATATAGGCTCCCGGCGATTATAGAATTATCGACAACCGCATATCCCACAAAAACGGAAACAAGACCGGCATATTCAATAGTCAGGGCCCAGCGTTCACCAATTTTTTCAATAAGTTTGCCTATAATCGGTGCAATAACAATATTGGCCCCTTTATTGATCAAGTATAATGCTGTTATTTCCCCTAGAGAATAGCCGAATTTTTCAACCAGTAGAAATCCGGCAAAAACCATAAAAATCTGACGACGCGCCCCTTTTAAAAATGTTAGCAGATAAAAAATCCAGTATCTTTTTTTTAGGAATAGTTTCTTTTTTTGCGGCACGAGGGATTCGAAATTTGGAAATAAAAACCAGAGATGAATGACCATACCAACACCCAGCACACCTGAAACCGTATAAATAATCACATAATCAAATTTCAACACAGTTGATAGGACCCATATAACCATATAAGTAATCAGTCCTGCCAATGAGCTATACCCGATGACTTTACCCATAAATGCCGGAGCGTCTTCCTTTGGAAGCCATTGAAGTGTCAGACTGCTGTTGATGGTTTCAAAATAATGAAAACCAATAGACATCACAAAAGTTGTGGCGATCAGACCATATTTGCTAGGGAAATATCCCGTTGCGAGAACCCCGATTGACAATAGAAATAAAGCAAAAATAGCAAGTGTCTGTTCTCTCATAATAAGCAAAACAAAAACAGCTGTGAAAGCAAGAAACCCTGGGATTTCGCGAACCGACTGAAGGTCCCCCATATCAGCCCCGGAAAAATTAGCGCGCTCAACGGCAAAATTGTTGATCATCACATTCCAAACCGAGAATACGATGGCCATGATAACGGACATATATATAAGTGCCTGTCTGGATTTTTTAGCGTTTATTTCATCCATTCTTTGCCCTGCCAAGAAACTTCATAATTTTTTGGACCATTGCCGGCATTTCATCTTTATGCAACAGACGGCCTATGTAAAAAACGAAGAAAACATTAAGAATACCAATAGTCAGGAAAATTTCCGGTAGTGTATAATCAAGGGACAAAAGAAAAATACTTCCCCCCGCCGATAAGACCATAAAAAGCGAATTCAGGATATTATTGGCAGCCACCATTCGTGATCTTTCCTGCGGGTCGCTTTCTGCCTGCATAATGGCATATAGCGGCACAATATAAACACCTCCTGAAACAGCAATACCTAGCAGGTCTATTACCACCCTTATATTTTTAGGTTCTGAAATGAAGTCTTTAACGCCGTATAGATCACCAAAAACCTCTAAGAGAGGTACTGATACTGATGAACTGGCAAAATAAAGATCAATTGTAAAAACTGTCATCATTAATGCAGCCAAGGGTACAAATCGGGCCGTGATGACCCCTTTAACCAATTTATTGCATAGTAGCGAACCGACCCCGATCCCCACAGAGAAAGTACAAAGCAGCAGCGTTACCACCTGTTCGTTGGATTTTAAGATATCTTTGCCAAAAGTCGGGAACTGTGCCAGAAAAGTTGCGCCATAAAACCAGAACCAGGAAATACCGATTATGGTCAAAAATACACGATGCTTTGCTCTGGCCTTATTAATTATATTGATCGTTTCTGAAAATAAATTCAAATTAATTTCAAGATCAGGTGCAACGCCTTTGGCCCTCGGTATTTTTTTGCTGGACAGATAACCGGACAAAGACACAAGTACAATCAACAGCGAAACAATTTCAATTCCATGGTCAGCCAAAATCAGTAGTCCCCCCAAAATGGTGCCAAGAAGTATAGCAATAAAGGTTCCCATTTCTATCAGACCATTACCGCCAATAAGTTCATCCTGATTAAGATGATCAGGAAGGATACCATATTTAATAGGCCCGAAGAAAGTTGACTGGGTCCCCATCAAAAAAAGCAACAGCAACAACATATAAAGGCTTCCCATAAAAAATGCAGCTGATGCCAATACCATCAGAATGATTTCGACCAGCTTTATTTTTTCTATCATCGCCGATTTTTCAAGCTTGTCCGCATATTGTCCGGCCAAAGATGAAAACAGAAAAAAAGGCAGAATAAATATGCCTGCCGCAATGTTGACCAACATTTTTTCATCAAACCCTGAGCGCAGTCCAACATCATATGTTACCAGCATCACTAGTGCTGTTTTAAACACATTATCATTAAAAGCTCCAAGAAATTGGGTAATAAAAAGAGGCGCAAACCTTTTCGTGCTAAAAAGATGAAATTGATTTTCCTGCATCAAGATCCCTGATTTTTTTCTTATCCAAATACTCAACCGGTATCTTTCACATATTCCTTTCTTTAAGCAAGCTTTATATTGTTTGATAAAAATCAGAATAGGCGTTTCATATCATTACATGATTGTTAAAAATACTTTAAATTTTATTGCTCTGATGCAATGTGATCCGTCCCGGCATTTTTAAAAATGCTGAGTATATTTTTCCTAAAATCGTTGAAATATATATATACAATCGGAACCAGGAACAAAGTTGCAATGGTTGAAAATAACACCCCGAAAGCCAGAGAAACCACTGTCGGGATCAGGAACTGAGCCTGCAGACTTGTTTCTGTCATCATTGGTGCCAGACCGATAAAGGTTGTAAATGATGTCAGGAAAATTGGTCTGAAACGTTCTTCTGCGGATATCTCAACTGCCCTAAGGGCACTTTCCCCCTTACTTCTTAAATCATTTATATAATCTAGCAGAACGAGGTTATCATTGACCACAACCCCAGCCGCGGCCACAATCCCGAGAATTGAATAGAGGCTGAAATCCATACCCATAAAGAAATGACCAAGAACCGCTCCCATATAGGCAAAGGGAAGAGCTGTCAGGATTATAAATGGTTGACTGTAAGAATTAAACGCAACGGCCAGTAAAATATAAATACCAACAAGAGCCAGCGCAAATCCATTGGCCAGTGACGTAATAAACTCCTGCTGGTCTTTTTGCTGGCCTTCAAAACTTACTTCAACGTCCGGATATTTTGATTTCCACTGATCAATATATTTATCCTGTATATCCTTTATGATCTCGGCCATGTTGGCAATATCCTTATTCACATTTGCCTTGACCGTTGTTGTCCGTTGGCGATCTGTCCGCTGAATTGTTGTATAGGCGCGCTGATATTTGACATCGCCCACAGATTCAAATGGAACCTCATCCCCTGTTCCTGTTCTGATCCGCATTTCATCCAGCGTGTCAAATGACCTTCTGTCTTCTTTAGGTAAGCGAACCATAACCTTAACCGTATCCTTGCCACGGGCTACACGCTGCACTTCCTGACCATAAAATGCCTGCCGGACCTGCCGGGCCATATCGGTCAGAGTCAGGCCCATATTTTCCGCGCTGGGCAAAATGGAAAGCACCGCTTCCATTCTTGCCGTATCTGCTGAATCGGAAATACTGTATAAGCCGTTATATCCTTCATAGGCTCTTTTGACATCCTCAGCCATCTGGTCAATAGCGTCACTATCCGGTGATTTAAGCATAATATTAATCGATTCTCCTGATCCTCCGGTGGTTGAAAAATCAAAAGATATTTCCCTGGCATCCGGGATTACAGGCAAAATATCACGCCACCGCGCCGCGTATTTAGCGACGTCAAAATTCACGTTTTCGATATTCTGAAAAACCATGAATGCAGAAGCAAAAGAACCATTGCCGTTTGACATGACAAGCAGGTCTTTAAAAAGATCATCATCAGGAAATTCTTTCCTTATTTCGGCTTCAATTTGTCTTGCTTTATCCTCAAGTAAAACGGAAGCATTATCCACAATATTGTATGGTGCCCCGGCAGGGAACTGAATACGTGCCTGGATAAAATTCATCGACACTTCAGGATTAAAGACCATTTTGATCCAGCCGGCCGCATGAATGGAGGTGACAATCATACTTAATGAAATAATCATCAATAGCGATAGTCCCTTATGGTGAAGGGCTTTATCAAGAAGCGGGCGATAGAGTTTGTGAATTGTATGGTTCAAAAAAGCCTGGGATTTTGTTTGTAGCAGCTTGGTAAAATTTGCCACTTTTTCTTGTACATATTTTGGAATTAAAAGCAGAAATATCCGCGCAAAATCATTGGGTTTCTTATCATTCAAATGCCTAAGGTGAGCGGGCAGGATAAAAAGCGCCTCAAGGATCGAAAAAGACAGGCACAATATTACCACAACCGGAATGCCAAAGATGAATTTGCCAATTACACCGTCTATAAAAAGCATTGGCGAGAAAAAGATCATCGTGGTTGCTGCAGAGAAGATGACCGGTCTGGCCACTTTCAGGGCTCCATCTATCGAGCCTTGATCACCATGATTTCCTTTCTGGTTTTCAAGATGGATACTTTCGCCAATGATAATGGCGTCGTCAACGACTATTCCAAGAATGAGCAAAAAGGCAAAAAGGCTGATCATGCTTAAGGCAACACCTGTGGCTGGCAAAATGGCAAAGCAGCCAAGGAATGTGACAGCGATACCAGCCGACACCCATCCGGCAAGGGCAGGTGAAAGAAAGATCAGCAATCCGAAAAATACCAGTACCATACCCCCAACAGCATTCCAGATCAGCATATCAAGTCTGCTTTCAAAAATTTCTGATGTATCAAACCAGTTCGTAATTTTTATACCATCCGGAAGTGAAGGTCTTATTTCCTCATCAAGAACCCGGTTTAATTCGGCACTTAATTTGACAACATCCGGCGTAGATTCTGATCGGATGAATAAAAATAGTCCCGGCTTTCCATTCATGCGCAGCAATACATGATCATCCGTAAATCCATCGACCACATTGGCCACATCCTTAAGCAAGACCCGCGTTCCATCGGCATTCTGCAGGACGATAATATTCTCAAAATCCTGCTTCACATACGCCTGCCCGCGGGTTACAATCTGAATTTGACCGGCAATACTATCGACTTTTCCAGCGGGAAGGTTGGTCGAGGATTTTGAAATCGCATTTGCAACCTGATCAAAGGTCAGATTATATTTTTGCAGCTGAAGTTCTGAAACTTCAATAGAAACTTCATATTGACGATCCCCGTTCAGGACCGTTTTTGCCGCACCCGGAATTTCTGCCAAGCGATCCCGAACCTTACGGCCAACTTCTTTTAATTCATATTCAGAAGCATCCCCGTAAATTGCCAGATTCATAATATCCATCTGAACATAAGAACGTGAAATAATGGGCCGTTCCGAAAGGCTGGGGAATGTGTTAATGGCATCAACCCTGGCTTTTACCTGATTAAGAACACTTTCAACATCTTCGCCTTCCTCAATTTCAATGGTGACTGATCCAACGCCTTCCTGGGCACGCCCAGTAAGCCTTTTAATGCCGCGAATATCGAATACCGCTTCCTCAAGCCGGATAACAATGCGGTCTTCCACTTCCTTCGGACCGGCGCCCAGATAAGGGACACTGACATTGATAATATCTGTCGCAGCCGTCGGCATTGCCGTCTTGCCGATATTGATATACCCAATGACGCCAAGACCAAGAACCACCAACATGATCAGATTTGATGCCACCGGATTCTTAACAAACCATCTGACCAGACTAGTCATTATTTTTCTCCGATGGCGCATTATTTAAACCTTCAGGCATCAAGGTTGATGCCAGATCAACCATAGAGGTCTGAGGGTCCGTTTCAACCAGCAACCCATCAACACCTACCCCCAACTGTGACAAATTGACGATATCGCCATCTTCAATTCCCGATCCAACAACAATATAATCGCTGTTGGTTTCAATCACATCGACCATTCGGGTTCGAAGCCTATGATCCTTGTCCACAATGAGAACCTGATTGCCCTGTCTTAGACTTTCTCTCGGTAGCCTATATACATTTTCAAAAGAACGGCCTTCAATTTCTGCACTGACAAACTGGCCTATGGTTATTGGCGTACCATCACGTGGGGAATCAAGCTCATCCCCTTTCAGTTCAGCAACCACATAAAGAATGCGGCTCTTTACATCAATAATCCCTTCTGTTCTTACGACACGGGCGTTCCACGAATTTTCCTTATTGGCAAACTGCCCGGTTAAACGCACTTCATATTGACGCTTCCCGGTCTGGAGGCCTGCGAGATCAAATTGAGATATATCTCTGTTTGTAAGTGGCAATCTTACTTCAAGTGTTTCTGTGGAATAATATTTACCGACTTTAATACCTCTATTCAGGAACTGACCGAAATCGACATTTTTTTCTGTTAAAATGCCTTCAAACGGCGCTTTAATTACAGTACGCTCAAGATCCAGTTCTGCTTTTTTCAGGCTTGCTTCTGCTGATTTAAGGGCTGCTATTGCCCCTTCACGTTGTGGTTTTCGAAGGGTCAGATCAGATGCTTCACCCTGACCAAGCTCTGCCCATTCAGCTGCCGCCAATTCCGCCTCCGCATTTTCCTGCATGACTCGCTGTTTACGTTCGGCAATACTGGCTTCTGCGGTTACGACGGCCAGTTCATAATCCCGAGGATCAATTTTTATGATCACCTCATCTTTTTTGAATCTTCCGCCGGAAACAAATTTAGGAGAAACATAAGTAACTTCACCGGATACCTGGGGAATAATATCAATCACCTGTTTTGCCGCTACAGTGCCCTGGCTTTTGACAAAAAGTTTCATGTCGGACTTTTGAGCAATGGTTGATCTTATGGTTCTTGGAAGAATTTCAGTTTTCTGCCCTTCAGGTTCTGGACCAAAATGTATAATTGTTCCGGCAACGCCAATCCCTATACCTAGTATAATTAGACCGGGCATCATTCTTTTTAAGCCGTTGGTTAAAGAATTAAAAAAATTCATGATGATATACCCCCGTTTTCTTCATCGCCTTTGTTATTCAGTTCCATCCTGACAGTTTCATTTTCCAGCACATCAGGAAGTGAGCGGGTTGTAAAATCACCGCCCAAGGATAAATATAGTGAAATTCGATTATTGATACGCTGCTTTTTTATACTAAGTAGCTGACTTTGCTGGGTCAGGCTTGATCTTTGTGACTGAAGCAACGTTGAAATGGTAATAAGCCCTTGTGAATACTGCTCAAGTGCCACTTCTTCAGCGGCAATGGCATTTTGTGCGGCAATTTCAATATGCTGAACCCTATCAGCCAGAGAACGATCATAATCAAGGGCATCTTCAACTTCTTTAAAAGCCCGAAGAAGGGTCTGAGCATAATTCTGTTTTTGTGCTTCAAAATTTAACTGCTCAGCTTTAGCCGCATAACGTAACTGGCCTCCCTGAAAAATTGGCTGGGTAATGCCACCAACCAAATTCCAGAATACATTATCAAATTTCAATAGCTCTCCAAATTCTTCTGACGTATTACTGCCGCGCGCTGTTATAGAAATGCTGGGCAACATTGCCTTTTCAGCTGCTTGTGCCCGATAGCCCGCAGAAAATAGCCGCGCCTTTGCTGACTGAAGATCAGGCCTGCGTTCTAGAATATCCAGAGGAATACCAATCGGGATTTCATCAAGCTCATCCGGAATTTTTCCTGAAACGTCAATATTGGCGGAAGGGTATCTTCCTGCAAATAATTCTAACCTTCTTAATGAAATTCTAAGATCAGTTTCGCGCTGCTTTTCTGTTGCTTTTGCAGCTTCCAGACTTGTAATTGATAGCCGGAGATCAAGTCCGCTTGACAGGCCTTTTTCAAACCGATCCCTGATTATCCCGGTGGCCCGCTCATAATTTTTGACAGTTCTACGGGAAAGTTCCCGTTGCTGATTGGCTTCAATCACATCAAACCAGGATTGCGTTACCTGTGCTGCTAATGAAAGGCGGGCTCCATAAAAATCATATTTCGCCACTTCATAATTTGACTTGGCATTTGCCGCACTAGCAGAAAGCTTGCCCCAAAGATCAATTTCCCAACTGGCATCCAGTCCAAGTGAAAAACTGTTTGATGTATTTTCAACGGGCATTTCAACACTAGTACGACTAGCGCTAAAATTGGCACCAACCCGAGGCAATAATCGTCCGGATGCAGCATCAGCTGTATAGCCTGCCGAGCGCATTCTTAAAGCCACCTCATTATAATTGGGATTATTTAGCAACACTGCTCTGACAAACTTGCTAAGCGGCTCAATTGCGAAATTATCCAGCCATCCATTTTCGACAGCCGTATCATTACCGGCAACTGCTTGCCAATTATCGTTGATTTCAACAATTCCGCTAAATTCATCTTCAGCAACAGGAAGTGATGAACAAGCTGACAACATAATTGTCAGCGCCGTCATGGCCCAAATTTTTGACGTATTCATTCAAATACTCATTTATTGTTGATCTGGTAAACAGTAATTTTTTTATTCAGCTACCGGATCTATATTTATTTGAAATATCTTCCTGACCTAAAAATAACCGACAATGGCGATCGCTGCTAGTCACAATTATGTTTTTTTATCTCAAAATATATGTATTTTATCTCAATCAGGAATTATCAGCTGACTAGCCACCTATAATTTCATCACTTTTCTGGCCGTCAGGGGTAAAGCATACTGCATGTAACTTCCCGCCACGACCACACCCTCCGTCTATCGTCGCTGTAAATTCACAACTAAGATTGATGCCGGCATTTTTATGGTCATAACCTCTTATGACTTTACTGAAATTTGAAAATTTCTCATTTATGTCACCGAACTGACCATTGTCCCACCAAAACTGATCCTTTTGCATGGTTAGTGGTCGCGTTGTATCAACGCACGCATGTACAAATAAAAGATTTCCATCATCTGTTATGCAGGCGCGCTTAAGATTATTTGTCAGTTCGATGTGTCCCGGGCAGGTCTGAATTTTCCTTCGGATTCCATTCGTCCATTTGGTAAGTGCCATTGTACCCTGACGAACAATGGCCTTGGCTGCGGTTTTATTTTCGCCATAAGCTGCAAGTGAACTTCCCATACCATGGTCAAGCAACCAATCCATAACGTTAGCAGGATCAGGGGCAAAGTGGATTTGCAGAAGCTTAAAAAACATTTCTTCCCGTGCCCCACGAAGATAAACAAAATCTTCAGGCATAAAAACTTCCGGTAACGACATTAAAGTACGGCGGGCGATTAATATTTCATCATAAGTTTCTTTATTTTGGTCACTATCCCCAAAATAATTACCAAGATAAACCAGTTTATCGCCTTTACGGAATTTAGAAATCAGTATTTTATGAATGGACCGCAGTTTTTCGAGCTCGCCATGGATTGATCCGATTGCCCAAATACGTTTAGCATTTTTTAAAATACCGTATCTGTTATTATCCAGACCGGAAAAATCATTCACTTCCATAAATTTAAAAATTCCAAGATTTAGTTGCTTAACCTGTATGCTTTATCAATTTTAAATGTTTTATTAAACAAAAAAAGCCCGTTATTAAACGGGCTTTAAAGATTATTTTACCACGACTTTACGCCGCAATTTCTGGTGCAAGGACATTTTCCAGTTTAATCAATGCTTCTTTTTCACAAATATCTTCCACGGCAGCAACTTCACGGGCCAGACGACTGATCGCCGCTTCGAAAATTTGCCGCTCACTATAAGACTGTTCAGACTGATCTCCACTGCGATAAAGATCACGGACCACTTCAGCAAGGAATATAACACTACCAGAATTTATCTTGGTTTCATATTCCTGTGCACGCCTGCTCCACATAGTCCTTTTAATTTTTGCTTTGCCTTTTAAGGTCTCAAAAGCTTTATCCATTGTTTCCTTATCTGAAATGCTCCTCATTCCAGCACCGGCCGCTTTGTTAGTTGGCACCCGTAGTGTCATTCTTTCCCTTTCAAAGCGGATCACATAAAGTTCAATGGACATACCTGATATTTCCTGTATCTGAATATCAATAATATTGCCAACACCATGCTTAGGGTAAACGATGCTCTGATCGATGGAAAATTCCAATTTTTCAGATTTAGCCATAAAAAAACTCTCCGTAATAATTCGGGACGATCACCTGTAATAAAGGTGGATAAAAACGTCCCACAAAATTCAAAAAAAATATTTATCACATAACTGTAATATTTTTTGCTAGATGACTTTAACTATGCATACAGAAATAAAAAAATTTAACAAATTTCCAACCAAAGCCAAATATACACTTCGGTAATAAATTTTTATTATTTTGAATTATTGATTTAGAATCAGTAAGTTAAAAAAGTCCCTATCAATCAGTCACGTTCTAACGGGATATAGTGTAACATATTTTTAACAAAAATCCTACCCTTTATATCACATATAAAATAATACTTTATTTTGTGATACAGGATAATTGCAAAAATTTGAAAAAACTTTATGAGCCTTCGCCAGGGTTCTCACTGAAATATTTTTTGAATTTATCTCCTTCTGAGATAAAGTCATCTGCACCAGGCATCGGGTCTCTTTGTTCTGTAATATTTGGCCATTCATCTGCATATTTCTCAGCAAGTTCAACCCATCTTTCCATGCCTTCTTCCGTATCGGGAAGGATCGCTTCTGCAGGACACTCAGGCTCACAAACACCGCAGTCAATACATTCGCTTGGATTAATAATCAGCATGTTTTCACCTTCGTAAAAACAATCTACCGGACAGACTTCAACGCAGTCTGTAAATTTACATTTAATACATGCTTCTGTGACTACGTATGTCATTGAGCTCTCCTAATTTACATATTTGCTATAATGTAAATAAATTTACATATTAAGTTGCATATAACATTTTTCTCAAAAACGTCAAATTGAATATTAAAAATAATAAATCTTGTATAAGGAAGTGTGAGAAACCAAGCAATTATCATAGGTGTATAAGAATTCAGCTTAAATTTTTGTCTCTCATAACATTTTTTCTGATTTCGCCACTTTCTTTATCAGAAATATAAAGTAATCCTGCTATACGACGCATTAGATTACTTTCATAATCATCTTCATTACCATCCGCAAAGACAACCTCCCAAAGCATCTGCATGATATAGGCCCGCCCTTTTTCGTCGAAATGATTTTTAATTTCTTTTGTGAAAGATAATATCTGTATAGACTGACTTTGTCTGTCTTCCGCTAAAGCAAGCAGTTCATGGGCATCTTCCTTACTTAACTCCAGCTTCTTTATCAGTATATGTTCTATGGCATTTCTTTCCACAACTTCAAAATCACCGTCCTGAACAGCGACCTCAACCATCAATGCGGCAGCCGCCAGCTTTTCAGCATCGACACGCTTTGTCCTGCCATGACTTTCCGAACTAGCATTTTCCCCAAATATACTGCCGAGTTTTGTTAAGATTGACACCTGTAATTACCCTTTATTTCTCAAAAAGAGAATTAGTCATCAATGAAATGACTTCTCTCGCTAAGGCTCTTTTATCTGCATCGGCCGGTATATCATCATTGCTGACATCATTAAGAAGAAGATTTGAAAGGCCATGTACTAATGACCAACAAGTCAATCTTACCAGTTCAACCGGTTTTTTGGGGGCATTTGGCAATTTCATGCATTCCCCAACGACAAATTCAACTATTTCATAGCCTTTTTGTTCAATTTCAACAAGGGTGATATGTTTTTCTTTCCGTTCAAGATTGCCCCCAAACATAAGTCGGAAATGTGCAGGATGGGCATCGGCAAAATCATAATAAGCCATCCCCATGTTAATCAGCCTTTCAACTGGTTCACTTGTTTGCTCACAGGCAATTTTCATTTTTTCCTGCAAAATATTCGAACCTTCCTGAATAAGCACTACAATTAGCGCTTCTTTATCCTCAAAATGGCGATAAGGTGCAGTTTGTGAGACACCAGCTTTTCGCGCTAACGCTCTTAGGCTCAGGTCCTGTAAAGTTCCTTCTTTTAGGATATCAAGTGCAGAAGAAATCAGCACTTCGCGCAAATTCCCGTGATGGTATGTAGATTTTTTTATATTCATATTCACTTAATTATATTGTTCCCTGTAATTATTCTAGGAATAATGTTTACAGTGTCAATATAAATATTATAACATACTCTATTGCTCTAGTATAAGCTTTTGATCTTTAAACGAAAATCTGTCTAATCTGTTGAGATAATTCATTCCCAAAAGAGAAACGGAGAGCATTCCTTCTCTTGCGACAAATGCTTTTACATCATAAAGCTCAATAACCCCCACACTGACAACATCAAGTGTTACCGCCGCCATAGTTGTCTGGCCAGCTGCTGTATTTACCGGAATAGTAAAGTCACTTTCATGAAGATTGAGATTTAAATTCTGCGCATCCTGAAGGCTTAATGTGATATAGCTGGCTCCGGTATCGACTATAAAATGAATATTTTGACTGTTGACATTCATATCCAGCCAATAATGACCATCACCGCTTCTTTGGACCTCCATTGAATTGACTACATTTGCCGTGCTGGTTTCCCTGCTTGCATTTCGCCCTTCTGTTGCTCTTACATGATGGTCAATCATCGTAGTAATCTGATCACCATAATTGATAACCAGGGTTCCTGCTATGCCACAAAAAAATACCAGTTTTAAGGCAAGATTCATAAAACATCCTCATTCTTGAATTGAGGATGCTATCAAAAAGCTCTTAAATTGATTTTAACAAAAGATAAAATTCTGCCGAAACAATTAAAGCCTGTTCATAAGCTTATCAATTGCCCGCCTGTCACTTTTGGTGGGACGCCCGGACCCTTTTTCCCTATTAATTATGCTGTCCTGAATTTTATCTTTCTTTGCCGGACGTGTCGGGGTTAAATCTTCATATAGCAACCTAGCTTCAGGTGCTGGCCCACGACGGATGCCTAGCGAGATTATTTTTGCAATAAGAACTTCATCTGCCCGAGTAAAGGTCAGAACATCATCAGGATAAACTAGTGCGCTGGATTTTTTACAAATAGTGCCATTAATTCGCACCTTACCGCCTCTGACCATTTTGCTGGCCAGAGACCTTGTTTTATAAAATCGGGCATGCCAAAGCCACACATCAACACGCTGTGTGTCAGGCGTACCGGTCATATTATTTTTTTACCTTTAGCTGATCTTTAAGACCTGCCAGTGCTGCAAACGGCGAATCCGGATCCAGTTTGGTCTGTCTGGATTGATTATTTTTCGAAGCATGATGCTTGGGGCTCTTGTGTGATTGCTTATTTTTGAGTTGTGGCTTTTTGCCCTTTGCCGGAAATGGTTTTCTTGTCGGTTTTTGTTTATGCTGATTTCCTTCAGGTTTATGCGTGAAAATAATAACCTTTTCTTCTGTATCCGGCTTTTCCTTTTTTGCTAGTTTTTTCTCAGAATCCAATGTCTCTTTTTGTTCTGCTTCTTCGCTTTTATGATCTTCATCAGCCTGCTTATTGTCTGTTGTTTTTTCTGTGGTTTCTTCTGATTTCTCAACGTCGGTTTTATCTATACGAGTTGCAAGAATTTCAGCAGCTGCCGCAGCATCATATTCTTTCGCCGAATAACCCAGATAGCTCATAATTTCTTTAAAATCGTCACCACTGGTTCCAACAAGGCTCATTAGGTCAGGATCCATTGGAAATGGGCCTTTCAAGGATATTTCACGCGCAGCATTGGCCAGGCGCTCGAGCATGTCCAAACGGACAGCATTATTACCGACGACCCGATATCCCGACACTTCGTAAAACACCCGAGATGCATTTTTATCTACCTTGATTGTGCACAGTCCTGCTGGCGGAATATCCGGCAATTTATCCTGATTGTTATGTAGTGCCCAGAGAAGAAGCCTGAGTTGAGCCGGTGCCGGTTTTAACAACGACGGAATATAAAGGCTGGTAGCGCCAAGCCAGACACCCAGTTTTTTTAGCTGAAAGCGGCCACTACCATCTACGTCTTTAAAATCTTTGGCAATAAGCCTTCTCGGGATCGTCCCAAGTTTTTCAACCATCTGAAAGGCAATTCCCCTTGCCATGCCGCTGATCCGTTCATTCCCTTCATCATCTTTGGCACCATCCACCGCTTCTCTAAGTGCAAAAAGTGGTGCCAAAATGTCTCCAATATGCGCTTCAAGCCAACGATCAAGCTTGGCTTGTACAATATTCAGGGCATCCCCTTGTAATACTGGTGTGGGTTGTACAATTGCCTTTGGACTTAATAGCGAAGGTCCTTTAACGATTTTGCCAATAGCAATTCCTCGCCAGTTTATTGTACTCTGGGTTAATGGGTCCCCATAAATCAAACTAATTTCAGACTCTTCCGCGAGGCTGAATTCTTCGGCCCTTTTTTTTATTTCCTCTGCAAGAACTTTATTTGCCGCATTTCTAAGCGTATTACTATCTTCACCAAAAGCACCAGCATCCTCTTTAAACTGGAACCCCTCAATAGTGCCAATAAAATGGTCTTCTACATAAACACTGCCATCTGTTTCAACATTTGCCATTAATTTTCCTTTTTGGCGCAATTCCCGCATCAGCACTGATGTACGTCTGCTTACAAAACGATTTGTTAATCGATCATGTAGCGCATCTGATAGCCTGTCTTCAATAACTCTTGTTTCCGATTGCCAATATTTTTGATTTTCGCACCATCCGGAACGGTTAGCGATATAGGTTAAAGTACGAATATGGGCGATTCTAGAAGACAGTGTATCTATATTGCCTTCAGTTTTTTTATAAGGGGCTACCATATTGGCAATCCAGTCTTCTTTTATCCTGCCATGATCCGCAGAAATCTGCCGATAAATGCCCATACACAGTTTGGCATGTTCATCATCCGACACTTGTCTGAAATCCGGAATCTGGCACACTTCCCACAACATTTTAACCGCTGCCGGCCCGCCTAACATTGACTTTATTTTCGGATTTTCACTTAAGCGCCTGAATGTGTCCATATCAAGCTTTTCCATCGTGCGTGTTAGCCCGGATTTATCAGGCGCACGTTCAAGTGAGCGAATCACTGTGTCCGGCCTGGTGAAGTCTATAAATGAATTTCGCCACTGAAATACTGTCTGTGGTGCGAATTTATGATTTTCGATGGCAAAAACCACTTCCGGGTCTAGCCCGGTCTGATAATCTGCCCCTTCGGTCAAACATCCGAATGTACCGTTATTCATATAGCGCCCGGCTCGGCCCGCTATTTGCCCAAGTTCTGCCGGACTAAGATCCCGCATCTGGTGACCATCAAATTTGGCGGTGGCAGCAAAGGAAACATGGTCAATATCCATGTTAAGACCCATCCCAATGGCATCTGTCGCAACCAGATGATCAACATCGCCATTCTGATAAAGGGCAACCTGGGCATTTCGGGTTCTTGGACTAAGAGCACCGAGTACCACAGCTACGCCACCTTTGGCGCGGCGCAGCATTTCAGCATAGCCATAGACATTATTGGCACTGAAGGTAATCAGGGCACTTCTGCGGGGAAGACGCGATAGCTTTTTTGGCTCAACATAAATGAGTTCTGAAAAACGTGGGCGGTTGATAAAATCAACACCAGGGATAAGCCGCTGGATAAGCGGTCGGGCCGTTTCTGACCCTAAAAACATGGTTTCCTGACGCCCGCGTGCCCGCAGCAACCGATCTGTAAAAACATATCCCCGGTCATAATCGGCCGCAAGCTGCACTTCATCCACGGCCAGAAATTCCACCGTTTTTTCTATAGGCATACTTTCAACTGTGCACACATAATAATGGGCATGTTTTGGAATAATTTTTTCTTCGCCTGTGATTAGGGCTACATGTGCTGTCCCCTTTTTATCGACAATTCGGTCATATATTTCCCGCGCAAGAAGCCTGAGCGGCAACCCGATCATTCCAGAGGCATGACCCAGCATCCGCTCAACGGCGAGATGTGTTTTACCTGTATTGGTCGGGCCGAGGACAGCTTTAATGTGACTTTTGGTCTCAACCGCTCTGTTGGATAATTGTTTCATGGGCGCGGCTTATCATAAACAGCCTTAAAACCCAAGATTAATATCACCTGTTAGGATTATCGACCGTATTTTTTTAGAATTTCCCTTACCTTATCTACTGGCAGTTCGTGTGCGGTTCTCATCTGACCTGTTCTGGCATCTTCACTGCTCACTGTTCTCGCCATCAGCAATGAGTTGTAAATCGCCTCTTCTGTCGCTTCGGCAACTGCCTGGAAAAGGGGGGAAACATTGTCATTGGGAATGGTTTCTACCAGGGCATTATTATTTCTTCGCTCTTCAGTTCTTCTAACACTTTCTGCCGTTGAAAAACTTATAACATAATCGCCACTTCCATTTGTCATTGATGAGCCGGTTCGGGCAAGGCCCGTGAGAGCACGTTCCCCAAGTCGTTTCAAATTCCGATCAGACAGTGGGGCATCTGTTGCAACAATCATCATGATTGATCCATCTGCGACGTCACTGTCTACATAGTCCTGCAGATAATATTGGTTAAGCTCCTCGCCAACTGGTATTCCGTCCAATTTCAGTATTCCCCCAAAATTACTTTGAACCAGCACACCAACAGTGTAGCCACCGAGCTTTTCAGGCAGTATTCGTGATGATGTTCCGATACCCCCTTTCCAGCCAAAAGCAATTGTGCCCTTGCCGGCACCGACATCCCCTTCTTCAACAGGACCACTTTTAGCATTTTCAATCGCCTTGATTATGATATCTGCGGTCAAATGACGACCTCTTATATCATTTAGTCCTGAATCATTGGTTTCCCCAACGATGGCATTCACAGAACGAACCGCTTCATTGCCGGGCTGTGGTAGTGTCCAGTCGAGAATGGCATCAGCGGCTCTTGGTACATTTAACGTATTGGTCAGGACTATGGGAGTTTCAATTTCCCCCAGTTCATGGATCTGGGTATACCCCATCATTTTGCCGAACCCGTTTCCGATCACAGCTGCTGCCGGAACTTTATCCTGATAAATATTTCCGCCATGCGGCAGGATCGCCGTTGCACCGGTTCTTATTGTTTTTCCTTTATCAAGGGTGACCTGCCCGACCAAAACCCCTTTTACATCAGTGATTGCATTATATTTTCCGGTCTTCAGTATTCCCGGTTTAATACCAATATCACGGGCACGAACCTGTTCTGCCGAAGCCTGAAGGTTGAGGAATGCGAAACTGAATATGCTTAATAAAATTTTATAATACATTGCTGTGTTAACTCCTGATTTTTGCAGAAACTATAATGCAAACTTTTATTATATAGAAACGAATAAAAATACTTTATATTTTAATCATTTTTGACAAAAATTCATCTTTTTTGTTTATTTATTTATAGCATTATGTATTTTTTTTATGTACAATGTTCATCTTAACTTAAAAAGGTGAGTTTAATGGAACTTCAGGACAGCGAAAAAAAATTACTTGATTTGCTAAAAATAGATAGCCGAATGAGCGCTGCAGAGCTTGGCCGCAAGCTGGATCTGGCTAGGTCAACCATTCATATGATGTTAGGGCGGCTGGAAGAAAAAGTGATCGACTGCTATACCATAAAGCTTAAACCTGATGCCATAAAGAATGAGGCCCGCTGCTATGTTACAATCACTCGGGACCCCAAGAAATCTGGGCAAATTGAGGAGGCATTATATAATATGCCTGAAGTAGATTGCCTGGCGACAGTGGCAGGCTCAATTGATTTGATGATTCTTGTCCGCACTGAAAATAATCAGCAGATGGATGCTGTTCTGACCAACATTGCGATGCTTGACGGCGTCATTAATACAGAAAGCCATATAATTTTGTCATCAAAGTTCAACAGAATGCCATATTAATAAATCATATGATCAATAATTATAAGTTATTGTTCATTATGATTTGACAAATGTTCAATTTTTATACAATATCGTTCATAAATTTATAATTATTCTTTATAAAATATAAAAATATGGATTTTAAACATAAAATCTGGCGAAACTTATAATTGTTCAAACAATCGTCAGATTTAATTGAAAGTTACGAAGGAATTATAGACATGATGAATAAACAGGAAATTTACACTGCCTTGGGACTTACGCCTGCTGAGGTAGAAGGCGGCAATCTAAAGGTTCATAGCCCGATTGACGGTTCTGAAATCGCGAATGTTAAAATGGATACAGTTTTAGAAGCTGAAGCAAAAATTGCCAATTCTGTTGAAGCATTCAATGCATGGCGTAAAGTGCCAGCGCCACGTCGTGGTGACCTTGTCCGTATACTGGGAAATATTCTTCGTGAAAAAAAGGAAGCACTTGGTGCACTCGTTACTCTTGAATGCGGTAAAATTTATCAGGAAGGGCTAGGGGAAGTCCAGGAAATGATTGATATCTGCGACTTTGCCGTTGGCCAAAGCCGTATGCTTCATGGCCTGACAATTGTTTCTGAACGCCCTTTGCATAAAATGCGTGAAATATGGCAGCCCCTAGGTCCGACCGGGATAATCAGTGCCTTTAACTTTCCGGTAGCCGTATGGTCATGGAATGCTGCGCTTGCTTTGGTCTGTGGTAACTCGCTGCTCTGGAAACCTTCTGAAAAAACACCTGTCACCGCTCTTGCCTGTCAGAAACTATTTGAAAAGGCTTGCGCCGAGTTTGGCCCGGATGCCCCCAAAGACCTTTCACAAATTCTTATTGGTGAGCGTGATATTGGTGAAGTACTGACGTCTGATGAACGCGTACCTTTGATCAGTGCTACAGGCAGCTGCGCAATGGGCAAAATCGTTGGTGCTAAGGTTGCTTCCCGTTTTGGCAGATCAATATTGGAACTTGGTGGCAATAATGCCATTATCGTATCAAAACATGCGGATCTTGACCTTGCTTATCAGGGAATTGTGTTTGGTTCTGTTGGAACCTGTGGTCAACGTTGTACGACAACCCGTCGTCTGTTCATCCATGAAGATGTTTATGATCAGATTGTCCCGCGTATCAAAAAAGCTTTTGCCGGTGTTTCCATTGGTAACCCGCTTGATGAAAAAACCCTGATGGGACCTCTCATTGATGAAGATGCATTTAATAATATGCAAAACGCCCTTAAAGTTGCGAAAGAAAATGGCGGTAAAATAACAGGTGGCTCACGCGCCCTCGGCAATGAATATCCCGGTGGATATTACGTTAATCCGGCTCTTGTTGAAATGGACGGTGATGATGCAAATATTAAAACTGAAACATTTGCCCCGATCCTATATGCTTTTAAATATACTGACCTTGAAAATGCCATCGCCCGTCAGAATGATGTTCCTCAGGGGCTTTCTTCAGCAATATTCACAACCAATATTCTGGAAGCTGAGCTCTTTACTTCTGAATTCGGTAGTGACTGTGGTATTGCCAATGTTAATATCGGTACCAGCGGTGCCGAAATCGGCGGTGCTTTCGGTGGTGAAAAAGAAACTGGTGGCGGCCGTGAAAGCGGTTCTGATGCCTGGCGCGGCTATATGCGTCGCATGACCAGCACAACCAACTATTCTACCAAGCTGCCTCTGGCGCAAGGCATTAAATTTGACGCTGATTAAATCTTAAATACCATTAAAAATCCATAAAGCCCGTCCTGAAAAGGTTTCAGAACGGGCTTTATCATTTATCCACTATTATTTTGTTTCAATGATCTATAAAATCCGCTAAAACTTAATGATATTAATAATGATAATTAATAAGAATAAATGATGACGAGATATTTAAGTGAATTGAACATTGGCGAAACCAGCATTATTGCCGGTTTTGATACCAGCCGTGTTAAAGATAAGGAATTTGCAGCAGACCTTGAAGATCGTCTGCTAGAAATCGGGTTTGAAGAAGGTCTTTCCATTGAAGTATTGCATCAGGGTCCAATTGGTGGGGACCCGATAGCCGTAAAAATCGGTACCATGACTATTGCTCTGAGAAAAATGGAGGCTGCGGCTATTATTCTGGGAGAACAGCAATGACAGCCCTTCGAGTCGCCCTGATCGGTGCTCCAAATTCTGGAAAAAGTTCCCTGTTTAACACCTTAACCGGCAGTCATCAGAAAGTCGCTAATTATCCCGGCGTGACTGTTGAGCGTCGCTCAGGCACCATGACTACAGAAGGTGGACATGAAGTTAAAATTCTGGATCTTCCTGGAATTTATAGCCTGAATGACCGTAGCCTTGATGAGAAGGTCAGTCGGGAAATTATCACCGGCGTACACGAAATGGAAAAACAGCCGGAAGTTCTGGTTTGTGTCATCAATGCATCCAATATTCGTGTTCACCTTCGCCTCGTGCTTGAGCTTAAAACATTGGGCCTTCCCATGATCGTTGCGCTCAACATGCATGACCTTGCTGCACGGGATGGGATTGAAATTGACGTAAGCCGTCTATCAGAGGAACTCGGCCTTCCGGTCATTACGACGATTGCCGTGAGAAGAAGCGGTGTAGAAGCCCTTAAAGAATTTTTGGATCGTGACGCCAGTGCCTATACAAAACCAATGGGCATAAAATCAGATACATCAACCCGCGCCCTGCAAAAAGAAGCCGGAAGGATAACGTCACTGGTCCAGGTGTCAGAAGGCGGTCACCATAAAATGACCCGTATTCTGGATAGTGTGGCCCTGCACCCTGTTATCGGCCCCATTTTGTTCTTTGTTATTTTATTTTTCATGTTTCAGGCGGTCTTCAGCTGGGCCGAAACGCCAATGGATTTAATTGAAGGAAGCTTTGTTGCACTGGGCGAGCTGATCGGCGAAAATCTGCCCGACAACTGGTTAAGAAGTTTTATCCAGGACGGGCTCATTGCCGGGGTTGGCAGCGTGCTTGTGTTCCTGCCTCAGATTATCATTCTATTCCTTTTTATTCTGACGTTGGAAGCCAGCGGCTATATGGCCCGTGCCGCATTCATCATGGATAAATTAATGGCCAAGGTTGGGCTTAATGGACGTGCTTTTATTCCGCTTCTTTCCAGCTTTGCCTGCGCTATTCCGGGCATTATGGCCACCCGAACGATTGCAAACCACAGAGACCGCATAACAACAATCATGATTGCACCGCTGATGACCTGTTCTGCGCGGCTCCCCGTTTACACATTGATGATTGCCGCCTTTATTCCCAACAAACCGGTACTTGGATATTTCGGCCTACAGGGTGTGGTGTTTTTTACCCTTTATCTTGCCGGAATAATCAGTGCCATAATCGTCGCAGCCGTTATGAAAAAAACCATAACCAAAGGAACATTACAGCCATTTTTGATGGAGCTACCAAAATATCAAATGCCACGATTAAATCATGTATTGCTTGAACTGTGGCAACGGGTGCGTGCTTTTTTGCGTCGCGCCGGAACTATTATTTTATATGCGGCCATCGCCCTCTGGGCTTTAACCCTTTATCCTTTTGCCCCAAAGGATGCGACGGAACCAGACATTTATTATAGTTTTGCCGGTATGATTGGTCGGGCGTTACAGCCGATATTCGCGCCGCTTGGATTTAACTGGGAAATTTCCATCGCCCTGGTCCCCGGTATGGCCGCCCGCGAAGTGGCAGTAAGTGCGCTTGGTACCGTTTATGCCCTGCAGGGTGATGAAGATCAGGTCGCCCAAAGCCTATCCACCGTTCTACAGAATTCCTGGCCCTTACCAACGGCGCTTGCCTTTCTGGCCTGGTATATTTATGCGCCGCAATGCCTTGCCACACTGGCGACAGCAAGACGGGAAACCAACAGCTGGCGCTGGACGGCTTTCATGGCCGGATATCTCTTCGCGCTCGCCTATCTGGTGGCAATGATTGTCAATATCAGTGCAAAAGCCCTAATGGCCTAAAACAAAAAAAGCCCCGCATTAGCGGGGCTTTTAATTTAAGGGTTTAGTAAATTATTCCCCCTGAACCAGTTTGTTTTTTAGGGTCCCCACACCTTCAACAGTAATTTCATAGGTATCTCCCGGCTGCATTGGCCCGGTATCACCCATAGTGCCTGACCAGATAATGTCTCCCGGCTCCAGCGTGAAATACCGGGAAATATAATGAACCATATAATTAAAGTCGAAAATCATGCCTGATGAATTGGCACCTTGTGATTTGACCCCGTTATGCCGACCTTCAATATCAAGATCGGTATAATCAAGACCCGTTACAAGATAAGGTCCCACCGGATTAAAGTTTCTTGATCCCTTGGCCCGGGTCCACTGTATGTCATTGGCTTGCCAGTCGCGCTCAGAACCGTCATTACCAATGGTTACGCCATAAATATATTCATGCGCTTTTTCAAGCGGGACATTTTCGGCCCTTTTCCCGATCACCACAACCATCTCCGCTTCATAATGGAAATTTGTGGCTCCCTCAGGGCGCACCATATTTTCACCTGGACCAATGATAGAGCTTGCCGGAACCGTAAAAAGCCCGGGTTGCTTTGTTGTATCTTTGGTAATACCGAAGGTTTCCTTTTTATGACTGCTGTAATTAAAGGCGGTCATAAAGGAAAGTTTTGGATCAACCGGTGCTTTTAATTTCACAGAATTTTCAGAAATAGAAGTACCCGTTCTTTTACCGCCTAAAAAAGGGGCATTTGATAACTGATAAATTGTGCCGTCTGCAAGTTCCCCCCAGGAAACGACACCATTCTGTTCATAACGCACATATTTTTCCGCTGATGCAACACTCGTCACCAGCAGTGCCGCGAGAACCCCCGCGGCAGCAGACTTTAATTTCATATTTTTATTTTCCTTGTTCAACTTTATTACTTAGGACACCAACGCCCTCTACATCTACTTCATAGACATCACCCGGTTCCATTTTCTTGGTGCTGCCCATTGTTCCGGACCAGATCAGATCCCCAGGCTCAAGCGTGAAATATTTTGATATATAATAAACCATATAGTTCATATCAAAAAGCATATCTGATGAATTCTGACCCTGAACCCGCTCCCCATTTAAGCGTCCTTCAATTTCCAGGTTTGTATAATCAAGGCCTTTTACCAGGACCGGACCAACGGCGTTAAAGCCATCGGTCCCCTTGGCCCGAAGCCATTGAATATCATTTCGCTGCCAGTCACGCTCAGACACATCATTGCCTGCTGTCACCCCAAAAATATAATCACCCGCTTTTTCAAGCGGAACATTTTTAGCATGCTTGCCGACGACCACAACCATTTCCGCTTCATAGTGGAGATTTTTACTTTCAGCCGGGCGGACAATATTATCCTCAGGGCCAATAATGGAATGGGCCGGTACTGTAAAAAGACCCGGATATTTTGCCGGCTCGCGGTCCCCGATATGGCTTTTAAAGTTAAGCGCTGTCATAAAGACAAGCTTTGGCTCAACCGGAGCCAGTAATTTGACATCAACGCGCTTAACTGATTTTCCGGTGCTTTTCCCTTCCAGATAAGGAGCACCACTTAACTGATCGATGGTATCACCTTTAAGCTCACCCCATGAAGCCATGCCGTTTTGTTCATAGCGAACATATGTCTGTGCTGATACATTACCGGCAATCATAAGTGCCGCCAACAGACCTGCTGAAACTATTTTAATCATACGTCTCTCCCTTTCAAATGCCCGGTTTACTCACCCTGGACAATCTCGTTTTTTAAAATTCCGACACCTTCGATTTCAACTTCGTAAGTGTCTCCTAAATTCAGTTTTTCAGATGTTCCGATTGTGCCGGACCATATAAGATCACCCGAGTTCAGAACAAAATATTTTGATATATAACTGACCATTTCATCAAAATTGTGAATCATATTTGAAGTATTGCCGCGTTGCCTGACCTCACCGTTTAGCCGTGCGGTAAGGTTCAGATTTTTATAATCAAGACCTGTCTGCAATACAGGTCCAACCGCATTAAGCCCCGCCGCCCCTTTGCCGCGAAACCACTGAATATCCGCATCGATCCAATCCCGCACTGAAACATCATTCCCGGCAGTAACACCAAATATATATTCTGAGGCGTCATCAACTGAAACGTCCTTGGCCCGTTTGCCTATCACAATTACGGTTTCGGCTTCATAACCAATATTATTGCTGTCGGATGGATGGACAATGTTATCTCCGGGTCCGATTAAAGTGCCGGCAGGAACCATAAAAACCCCTGGATAAGGCGTTGTTTTTATGCTGGCCGGGGGAATATGGTCTTTATAATTAAACGCAGTCATATACACATCTTTGGGATCAACCGGCGCCAGCAATCTGACTATTGAGAGCTTAACTGTATTTCCGGTTTCCCTTCCTCCCAGATATGGGGCATCTGAAAGCTCCAGAATTAAATCCCCTTTCAGTTCTCCCCAGTTTACTTTTCCGCCCTGTTCATAACGAACATAAGTCTCTGCCGATGCAAATGATGGCAATATTAAAACCACCAAGGCCAGTGCCAAATAATGCTTATAATTATATTTCATGTTTGGTCCCGAATTTATATTATTATATGCAAGGATCGTAGTCTGGAATTCATAGAATGTCAAAGTGACATTGATTAACTTTTTGACCTTAAATCCCATTGAATATGTTCCAATAGTTATTATAGTGTAGTTTAACAAATTGGATCAGATACCGGAGAAAAAGGTTCATGAAAATTCTTGTCCCCGTTAAGCGCGTGATCGATTATAACGTTAAGGCTCGCGTCAAATCAGATAACAGTGGAATTGAGCTGGCAAATGTAAAAATGTCAATGAATCCGTTTGATGAAATCGCTGTTGAAGAAGCCATCCGTATTAAAGAAGCCGGGAATGCTGATGAAATTGTTGCTGTCTCCATAGGTCCTGACAAGGCACAGGAAACACTTCGTACTGCACTTGCCATGGGTGCCGACAGAGCCATTCTAGTAAAAACAGATATGAATGTAGAACCACTTGCCGTTGCCAAAATTTTAAAAGCCATCGTTGCAGAAGAAAATCCGGAAATTGTTCTGATGGGGAAACAGGCCATTGATGATGATTGCAATCAGACCGGTCAAATGCTGGCGGCACTTCTTGGGTGGGGACAGGGCACTTTTGCCTCCAAAGTCTCTATTGAAGGTAAATCGGTAAATGTCACACGGGAAATTGATGGTGGTCTTGAAACTGTAAAGCTCACATTGCCGTCAGTGATTACTACTGACCTTAGGCTCAATGAGCCCCGTTATGCATCGCTGCCGAATATTATGAAGGCAAAAAGAAAACCGCTGGATGAAAAAACTCCCGAAGATTATGGTGTTGATATTTCACCACGCGTCAAAATTTTAAAGGTTGAGGAACCTGCAAAACGTAGTGCCGGTGTAAAAGTTTCTAGCATATCCGAGCTTGTATCAAAACTTCGTGACGAAGCAGGAGTAATCTAAAATGACCGTACTTGTAATAGCTGATCACGATAATAAAGACCTTAAAGACAGCACATTAAATACTGTCACTGCGGCTAAGTCGTTTAACAGTGACATCCATATTCTGGTTGCTGGTGCCAACTGTAACGGTGTTGCCGAGGCAGCTTCAAAAATAAATGGTGTGACAAAAATTCTCTGTGCCGATAGTGCTGACTATGAACACTCCCTGGCTGAAACAATAGCACCGCTTATTGTCAGCATTGCCGATGGGTATGACCAGATCATGGTCGCTGCAACTACAACCGGGAAAAATTTTATGCCGCGTGTAGCAGCTCTTCTTGATATGGGGCAGATTTCAGACATTATTGCCATCGAAAGTGATGATACCTTCAAACGTCCTATTTATGCAGGAAATGCGATTGCAACAGTGCAATCATCGGATGCTAAGAAATTGATTACCGTCCGCACAACAGCATTTGCCGCTGCAGAAATGGGAAATGGTAATGCCGGAGTGGCAAAAATTGACGTTACGACAAATCCCGGGCTTTCAAGCTTTGTCAGCGCTGAGCTTAGCAAATCAGAACGCCCTGAACTGACCAGCGCCAAAATCATCATTTCAGGTGGTCGCGGTATGGGAAGCGGAGAGAATTTTTCTTTGATAGAAAGCGTAGCTGACAAACTTGGTGCAGCAATCGGTGCTTCACGCGCCGCCGTTGACGCCGGTTATGTGCCCAATGATTATCAGGTCGGTCAGACCGGAAAAATTGTGGCACCCGAACTTTATATTGCTGTTGGCATTTCCGGCGCCATTCAGCATCTTGCAGGAATGAAGGATAGTAAAGTGATTGTCGCCATCAATAAAGACGAAGAAGCCCCTATTTTTCAGGTTGCTGATTATGGACTGGTTGCTGATTTATTCACGGCCCTTCCCGAGCTTGAAAAGGAACTTTCCTGATGGTGAAAAAAGTCGGTATCGTTGGTGCAGGGCAAATGGGCAATGGCATTTGCCATGTGTTTGCCCTCGCTGATTTTGACGTCGTTCTCAGTGATATAAGTCAGGATGCGCTGGATAATGCCCTGCAGACAATTGAAAAAAATATGCAGCGACAAATTGATAAGGAAATTATAAGTCAGGAGCAGGCGCAATCGGCGATGAGCCGAATAAAAACGACAATTGGCGTCGCTGATTTTAACGATGTCGACCTTGCCATTGAAGCCGCAACAGAAAATGAAGACGTTAAAAAAGCTATTTTCAGGGAACTAAGCGGTATTTTAAAACCGGATGCTATCATGGCAACCAATACATCGTCCATATCTGTTACCCGGCTGGCTTCTGTTACCGATCGGGCACATAAATTTATTGGTGTTCATTTTATGAATCCTGTGCCGGTGATGGCGCTGGTTGAACTGATCCGGGGCATTGCGACAGATCAGGAGACATATAAAACCATAGAGAAAATTATTAAGAAGCTAGGGAAAATTTCTGTTACCTCTGAGGATTTCCCTGGGTTCATTGTGAACCGTATCCTGATGCCAATGATCAATGAAGCGGCCTTTACATTATATGAGGGGGTTGGCACAATTACCGATATTGACAGGGGAATGGAGCTTGGCACCAATCATCCAATGGGTCCGCTTAAGCTTGCAGACTTCATCGGTCTTGATACCTGCCTAGCCATTATGCAGGTCCTTTACGAAGGTATTTCCGACAGTAAATACAGGCCATGTCCGCTGCTTATCAAATATGTTGAAGCCGGCTGGCTGGGTCGAAAAACCGGTAAGGGATTTTATGATTATAGTGGCGACGAACCTGTCCCGACACGCTAAAATGAGAACCACATGAAAAACCTGCCCCGTAACCTGCTGATTATTTCTGCCCTTGTTGCCTCATTCCTTGGGGTATATTCATTTTATCTGGCATCACAGGATTATGCCGCTGATAGCGTCATATTTAATACAAGCAAAGATATAGCCATATACGGCTATGATACTGTTGCTTACCAAAAACAAAAAGCCGCAATAAGGGGAGAGGAGAAATTCCAGGTTGACTGGGCTGGTTCAACCTGGTTTTTCTCAAGCCTTGAAAACCGTGATCTTTTTGCAGCAGCGCCGGAACGTTATGCCCCCCAATATGGTGGATATGATCCGCTCGGCGTTTCTGAAGGATATACAAACCCGAGTGACCCGGAGGTTTTCACAGTTGTCGCAGGGCAACTCTTTTTACATTATTCACAGGAATTTAAAGACCACTGGGAAAGTGATCGTGGGACCAACATGATCCTGGCCAACAGCAATTGGGCTTTTTTACGGCCCAAATTGCTGGAAATGCAGGAAAAACATTAAGTTACCAGATTCTTACCCGTTTTTCAGGGGGAATATAAAGCTTGGAATCCGGTCCAATATTAAAGGCCTTATAAAAGGCATCAACATTGAAAACCACGCCATTAATTCGGTATTGGTCCGGTGAATGCGGATCAGTAGCAATCTGCTGTATCAGCGCCTCATCACGAATTTTTGACTGAAATGCCTGGGCCCAGCCAATAAAGAAACGCTGATCCCCGGTCAGACCGTCAATAACAGGGGCTTCTTTTCCACCCAGTGATTTTTTATAGGCTTTATAGGCAATGCTTAGACCGCTGAGATCACCAATATTTTCGCCAAGTGTGTAAGTGCCGTTGACATGATTTCCCTCAATAGGCTCAAAAGAATTATACTGGGCGATCAGCTGGTCAGTACGTTCTTTAAATTTCTCCCTGTCTTCATCAGTCCACCAGTTATCAAGTTTACCGTCGCCATCATAACGACTGCCGCTATCATCAAAACCATGCCCTATTTCATGACCGATCACCCCGCCAATTCCTCCGTAATTGACGGCATCGTCCGCCGCCATGTTGAAAAATGGCGGTTGCAGAATTGCGGCCGGGAAAACAATTTCATTCATGGTCGGATTATAATAAGCATTCACCGTTTGCGGATACATTCCCCATTCAGTACGGTCAATTGGACCACCTAATTTGGCCAATTCCCTATTATGAACGGTTAAAGCCGACCTTTCGATATTGCCTGCCAGATCTTCCGCATTAATATCCAGCATCGAATAGTCTTTCCACTTATCCGGATATCCTATTTTCGGTGTAAATTTAGCAAGCTTTGCCAAGGCTTTCTCTTTTGTTTCTGCACCCATCCAGTCCAGATTATTAATACTGTCACGATAAGCATCAATCAGATTTTGGACAAGACTGACCATTCTTGCCTTGGCATCCGGTTTGAAATGTTTGGATACATAGACCTCACCAACCACTTCACCAAGATTGTTGCTGACAACTGCCGTTGCCCGCTGCCACATTGGTCTTTGTTTTTCTGTGCCCCCCAGCGTTTTGCCGTAGAAATCAAAATTCTGTTGATCCAGGGCCTCATTCAACCGACTGGCCATATCATTGATAAGTGACCATTTTAGATAATCTTTCCAATGATCAAGGCTTTCACTGACCAAGAGTGAATTGATCCCTTCCAGAAAGCTTGGTTGATTGACAATAATTTCGGGGATATCCGGCACACCTGTGATTTTCAGATAAGCATCCACATCCAAATTGGACATTAATGTTTTAAAATCAGCAATCTGAAGTTTATTATATCGTTTATTGGCATCCCTGTTTTCTTCTTTCTTCCATTGATCGCCAGCAATTTTTGTTTCAAGATCTACTGCAACTTTTGCTACTTCTGCTGCATTTTCAATTCCGGCAAGAGTGAGCATCTTCTCGACATGTTCAAGATATTTTTGCCTGATCTCAACTGACCTATCATCATCTTTAAAATAATATTCCCGGTCTGGAAGGCCGATCCCGGACTGGTATACATGTAGTGCATATGCGGTCGGAATTTTGGCATCAACATCGACATAAAGAGCCAGCGGCGTATTAAAGGAATATTTACCTGCATCCGCAAAATATTCAGACAGGCCATTCAAATCAGATATGGCATTTATTTGTGAAAGACGGACGTTAAGCGGGGTAACACCCAAAGCGTTCCTTTTATCCATATCCATATAGGACTTATAAAGATCGCCTACTTTCTGCTCATTTGTGCCTTTGGCGGCTCCGGATGCAGAGGCTTCTTCTATAATCGCCCGAACATCGGCATCTGCACCATCGCGCAACTTGTCAAAAGAACCAAATCTTCTTTTATCTGCTGGTATTTCTGTTCTTTTAACCCAACCCCCATTGACATAAAGATTAAAATCATCGCCAGGTTTTACATTTTGATCCATATTATCAAAGTTGACACCGGAAATTTTTGTGCTTTCATTTCCTTGTTCTTTTTGACCTGTAGTTACAGAATTATCACAAGCTGAAATTAAAAGGGCCAGAACGATTATACTTACGTATTTTATCTTATTCATGTTAATTCCTGTCTGAATTCCCCAATTTTATATATCAATGCGCGTAATTCTGTAATATTTCTCCCCGATTAACAAGAGAATTTCTCCCAATAATTGGTCATAAAAATTTAATGTAAAAAAAGCTTGAACTTATCAGATTATAATGTTATGTTATATCGTCTCTTAAAAAGATTGTGTTGATGGAGACCTTAATAACTTCCCCCTCTCTTTTCGGCTCGCTTACTCTCGTAAGTGGGCCGAAATATTTATGACCATAAAATATTGGCAACTATAATTAATACGTTATAATTTCTTTTGATATTATTCTTATGGAATCCATTAATGTTTCAGGATGTAGTGGACTTAAATACATTTTATAGCTCACCTTTGGGTAAGATTACGACACGGCTGATCCGCAATCAGATCCGTACTCTATGGCCTTCCGTCAAAGGAATGGACATTATGGGACTTGGATATGCAGTGCCATATTTAAAACCATTCCGTGATGAAGCAAATCATATTGCGGCTATTATGCCAACTTTGCAGGGTGTAATGCGCTGGCCGCGTTTTAGGGAAAATGTCAAAGATGAATATGGTCGTTATCAGGGTAACCTTGCTGCACTGGCAAGAGAAACCGATCTGCCGATTAAGGAAGCCAGCATGGACCGGGTCATTCTGGTTCACTGCCTTGAACATACTGACCATAGCAAACAATTGTTGCGCGAAATTTGGCGCAGCCTGGCTCCCGGTGGCAAGGTTCTTATTATCGTACCCAGTCGTCTTGGTCCTTGGTGCCGATCTGAAGCAACCCCCTTTGGACATGGAATTCCGTTTTCAACAGAACAGATTAAAAAAATTCTAACGAATAACATGCTTACACCAACCAGATGGACATCTGCTTTGTTCCTGCCCCCTTTTAAAAGCAGAACAATGTTAATGGCACTGGCAACACTTGAATCCACAGGACAGAGATGGTGGAGCCAGTTTGCCGGTGTCCTCATTATTGAAGCCGAAAAGCAAATATATGCCGCCAATACGAAGCAGTCCCAAAAACAGGTCGTCGCTCAGCCGGCTATGGTTGGCTCCCCCACCATGTCACATCATGAATAAAGGCCTAGTTGCGGGCCAAAACATATAAGCCCTGAGTACCAAACAGATTTGCCAGCATCATGTATTTGATCGACATCTTGCTTCCCGAGCTGTCCACCGCCAAGCCTTTTTCTATTTTAATATTGAGCTCTTCGCATAAATCAACAAAATCGCGGATCGTGCAGAAATGAATATTTGGAGTGCGATACCAGGGCCTGTCAAGCGATTTGGTGACCGGCATTTTCCCTTTTAGCATCAAATGAAGTCTTACCCGCCAATAGCCAAAATTGGGAAAGGAAACAATTGCCCTTTTACCAACTCTGAGAAGTTCTTCCAGGATTTTATCGGGGCGGTCCATTGCCTGTAAGGTCTGACTAAGAATAACAAAATCAAAACTGTCGTCAGGGAAATGTTTAATTTCCTCTTCCGCATTCCCTTGTATTACAGAAAGACCTTTTGCCACACTCTCTTTAACACCTTCGGGACTAAGTTCAATACCTCGGGCATCTACTTTCTTCTCTTTGCGTAAGTAATCAAGAAGCTCACCGTCACCACAGCCAACATCAAGGACTCTGGCGCCTTCAGGTATCATATTTGCAATAAGCAACAGATCGATACGTATATCCGACTCGCGATGATTATTCTGGTCAAAATCCATTATAAACTCTCCGTTTCTGCCGCCAGAAAGCCTTCAATGATATTGAACATTTCCGGACAATCGAGCAAAAAGCTGTCATGTCCCTTATCCATATCAATTTCTACAAAGCTGACCTGGGCACCTGCCGCATTCAGCGCACGCACCAGTTCGCGGTTCTCCTGGGTTGTATATAACCAGTCGGAGGTAAATGAAATTATACAGAATTTAACCGATGTACCTTCAAAAGCGTTAGTTAAGCTACCCCCAAACCCGGCCGTAATATCATAATAATCCGTCGCCCGAGTAATATAAAGATAACTGTTGGCATCAAAGCGGTCCACAAAGGAGATACCCTGATAGCGCAGGTAGCTTTCAATCTGAAAGTCCGCATCAAAACCGAATGTCAGTTTTTCCCTGTCCTGTAAGTTCCTTCCGAATTTTGAGGTAAGGCTGCGTTCGGACATATAGGTGATATGAGCCGCCATACGTGCCACAGAAAGGCCCGCATGAGGACGGGATTCCTTTTCATAATAACGGCCGTTCTGCCAGTTCGGGTCAGCCATTATCGCCTGTCGCCCCACTTCATGAAACGCAATATTCTGTGCCGAATGTCGCCAGGTAGAGGCAATGGGAATGGCTGTTTTAACCCTCTCCCCGTGATCAACTGCCCAGTGGAGTACCTGCATTCCTCCCATTGAACCACCGATTACTGAATAAAGCTTATCAATGCCAAAATGATCAATCAGCCGCACTTGAGCAGAAACCATATCAGCAATGGTAATGACCGGAAAATCAAGTCCATATGGTTTGTTGGTCGCAGGATTTATTTCCATTGGACCACTGCTTCCTGAGCAGGAGCCAAGCACATTTGTACAGATGACAAAGAATTTATTGGTATCAATTGGCAGTCCCGGACCAATCACTTTAGGCCACCAGCCTTCTTTTCCTGTTAAGGGGTTTTTACCTCTGGCATATTGGTCCCCTGTCAGAGCATGACAGACCAGAATTGCATTTGTTTTATCCTTGTTCAAAACACCCCAGCTTTTATATGCCACTTTAAAAGGGGATAAGATTTCACCGGACGAAAGCAAAAGAGGGTCTTTTTCCCCCAGTGTAACCACTTCGGCGAAACCCTCATCAACTGAAATTTGCTGTTCTTCTGTGTCCATAATCCTGATCTTGGTAAATTATTTATGCTTCTAGTTTTCTACTGCAGCACAAAAGTAAGTCAACCGTTCTTTACGTCGGGGCAGCAATTTTGGCTTTTATTTACAAAAAAACAAAAATTTTTAGTGGTTTAATTGCTCAGTTCCGTGTAGATCAAAACAGGAAATTAACAAAAAATGACCAAGGTTCAAAATGAGTGGCCCTAAAACACACAGCTGGATAGATGATCTGGATGTTTATATTGCCGGTAAGGCAAAAGTTGATAATATCAAAAATATCCACAAACTATCCGCGAATGAAAGCGCCTTAGGTCCAAGCCCTAAGGCAATGGAAGCTTATCGGAGTGCGGCAGGCGAACTCCACCGCTATCCTGATCCCGCCTATTATGATTTGCGCGAAGCATTGGCACAAAAACATAATATTAATGCTGAAAATATTGTCTGTGGAGTTGGTTCCGATGAAATCCTGAAACTGGCTTGTCGCGCCTATCTGTCCCCGGGTGATCATGCCCTATATGTGGAACACAGTTTTTCAATGTATCCGATCGCTATAAAAGCTATGGGAGCCAAAGCCATAGAGGTGGAAGATATCAATTATACTGCAAATGTCGATAATATTTTATCTGCACTGACCGATAAAACCCGGATCATTTTTATTGCCAACCCCAATAACCCCACCGGCACATATTTACCAAAAGGCGAGATTGAGCGGCTTTGGAAGAATATCCCAGATGATGTGCTGCTGGTGCTTGATGCCGCCTATGCCGAATTTGTCTGTGCAGAGGATTATGATGCCGGCATAGATCTGGTGGAAAAGTCTGAAAATATCCTTATGACGCGCACCTTTTCAAAATTATATGGGCTTGCCGCCTTACGTCTGGGCTGGGGCTATTCAAACGAGAAAATAGCAGAAACGCTAAACAAATTGCGTGACCCGTTTAATGTTCCTAGTAGCGCGCAGATTGCCGGAATTGCTGCCCTGAAAGATACTGAATTTGAAACAAAGGCAATCGCTTTTAATAAAAAATGGCGAGACTGGCTTTCTGCTGAAATTTCATCACTTGGACTTGAAGTAATACCAAGCGCCACAAATTTCATCCTTTTCAGGTTTGATGACAATGAGAAATCTGCGGCGGCAGCAAATGATTATTTGATGAAGAATGGCTATATTTTAAGATATTATAAAGGTCAGGGCCTTGAAAAATTTTTAAGGCTGACTGTCGGCACTGAAGAAGAAAACAAAGAAATAATAAAATTGCTTGGAAAATTTCTGGATAAATAAATGGCATTATTCGATAAAATTGCAATCATCGGACTGGGGCTTATCGGCTCATCTATTGCCCGCGGTATAAAAGATAAGAAATTGGCTGACGTCCTTTCCGGTTATGATATTAATCCCGATTATCAGAACACGATTAAAGAGCTTTCCCTTGTCGATGATCTCTGTGCGGAAATCGGTGACGCCGTAAAAGATGCCGATTTGGTCATCCTTGCAACGCCCGTAGGAACCTATAGTGAAATCGGCAAGGAAATTAAACCCTACCTGAAAGAAGGTGCCATACTGTCAGATGTCGGCAGCGTTAAATCAGCCGTGTTTGAAATGCTTGGACCAAATACGCCGGAAAATGTCCATCTTATCCCGGCTCACCCTGTCGCTGGGACGGAACAATCCGGCCCTGAATCCGGTTTTTCAAGTCTTTTTCACGATCGTTGGGCCATTATTACGCCGACGGATGATGCTGACCAGAAGGCCGTCGCTAATCTTACCAAATTCTGGCAGGGACTTGGCAGCAATGTTGAAATTATGAATGCTGCCCATCATGATAAAGTTCTGGCCATAACAAGCCACGTGCCCCATTTAATTGCCTATAACATAGTAGGAACCGCCCGGGACCTGGAAGAGGTCACAAAATCGGAAGTCATTAAATTTTCCGCAGGCGGATTTAGGGACTTTACAAGAATTGCCGCGTCAAACCCGACGATGTGGCGTGACGTGTTTCTGAATAATAAGGATGCCGTGCTGGAAATGCTCGGACGCTTTAGCGAAGATCTGACTGCGCTTCAGCGCGCAATAAGGTGGGGTGACGGCGATACTCTTTATGATATGTTTGTAAAAACCCGCCGCATCAGAAGACAGATTATTGATGCCGGTCAGGATGAGGATGTTGCTGATTTTGGTCGTAAACACGACAAATAATGTCATTCAACAACAGCCGGTAATTCCATTAATTGGATGGGGCCAAGATAAAGCAATCCATTCTGCATACTGATTGAAAGGGGTACTTCGCCGGCAAGGCTATCATTCTCCGCCTGTCCCTTAAGTATTAGACGGGCTGTTTCTGGAAGTGTCATATTTTTTGACAATTGATCAAGCATTCTTCCCATTCCAACCACTTTTGCATCAAAAGCGCCAAGCGGTTTTAAATTTTCATCAAGCGTTACATCTCCGCTTAGTGACAAGCTGCTTTGTGAGGTCCCGTACTCAAAACTGCTGATACTGACTGTTCCACCATCATCCCGCCACTTTGACAAACCCCTAACTGAATACTCTGGCTGTTCATTGGCATGGAGTAGGGCTTCAATTTTAAAATTGTCCGCTTTTTCACCAAGTATGGTAGCTGCAAACTCCCTGATTAAAACATTTTCTGCCTTAAAATAAATTGCCCTGTTTATCGGAAGGTCGTAACTTTCAACTGTCAGAGGTTGCCCTATTGAGCGGCGCAGATGTAATTGTGCTTTTTCCATTACGGAAATTTCCGTAGGATCTGCCTGAGCCCCATGGTACCAGCTTACTTTTTCAGTTACAGTTGACAGATTATTCAGTTGCATGGTTTCGGGATCCAGAATGACTGAGGTTTTGACATCATCGAACGTGATATTCAGATCGGGATTATTTAACGATCCCTGTGTAACATCAAAATATTTGGTAACTAAAATTGCATGCTTTGGATCCCACGGCTGGAATATAACTGCAATTTCCGGCACATCTATTGAAAGTGGCTGATTGCCAACACGTCCGGCCGGCACCACAGCATTTAAGGATGAAGCTTCAACGATAATTTTATAGGGAAACCCTGACACTTTTACGTCCCCTACAAAAATTTTAGTACCATTAAGTCGTTTTTCACTATTTTCCACCCAGTCAAGGGTCATGCTTTTTGCCTGACCCGCCAGATGAAACCAAAAATAGCTGTAGCCTGCAATTATTATTAAAACAGACGCAACAATCAGTTTAAAACGCATTTCGCCAATCCTTATATTAAAGAAGCGCCAGGCAACGCGGATTTATTTTATTTAGCCTATTTTGGCAATTATCAAAACCGGTAATTCAAGCCAACCGAGATAACCGGATAATATCTTAAATATTTGATTTCATCTGTATCTCTGAAATCCTGTTCGGCCTGTGCTATATCCGCCTGCAGTAGAGGATCATTTGAAAGAAGCCCACCTGTTGAATTTATATCAAGTCTTGGCTTGCCCGCAAAAACAACGCCCAGATCAACCATGAATGACCAATCACTGTCATCTGCAAGCGGATTACCCCAGCCAATACCAACATAGGGTGCAACAGATGTAAAATCTACTTTTGCAGTAAGTATTCCTACATCAGCACTTGTATACGTATTATCGCCAATATCATAAGTATTACTTGGAAGCGACGTACCAGTAAGACCGTTCTCATTAACAAAAGCACCAGCAGTAATACGAAATGAACTGTCTGTAATAAACCAGTCTGCAAATGCCGTATAGCTGTTTAACTTAAGATCCATGTCGTAATCATTATCTTCGACATTAATCTGGCGGCTCAGTTTGAAATAGTTTGCACCAAAGCGCAAATTTACATTTTCTACTGCCTCCATTGTAAGTTCAACACCTGCTCCCAGTGTGCCTACTTTTAATCCTAATGCCGCATCACCTGGCGCTGCATGTGCCGACTGAAAAATTCCGCAAATGAACATTATTGTTGTCATTAAATACTTCATAATTTCCTACCTTTTTTGTGGTTCAAATTTGTTAATTTCTGGCTTTCCCAAAAGGGCTAAACTGGCTGTTTCTATTTTATTTTCAAGAGAAGTCATGAAATCATCTTTATCCATTCCTGGCTCAATTGGGTTGAGAAACTCAAAAACGATCACTCCCCCCGGAACCAGATGTCCTTTTTTAGGCCAATAAACGCCGGAATTTAAAGCAACAGGAATAACCGCATGCTGCGTATATTTATATATACCGAAAATGCCAGGCTGATATTCGATTTTTTGCCCTGGAAGACTTCTTGATCCTTCAGGGAAAATAATCAGCTGACGTTGTTCAGAAATTGATTGCGCAGAATCCTGCATCAGCTTTTTTAAGGCCCTAAGACCACCATCACGGTCTACCGGAATCATTCCGGTATTTACACAAAACCGACCATAAAGAGGAATTTTAAGAAGCTCTTTCTTCATGACAAATGCTGGATGGCTAACCACTGTATGCATTACAAATGTATCAAATGATGACTGATGTTTCATAGCGATAAGAGCACCACCGTGAGGAATATTCTCAACACCTCTGACCTCAAATCTAATATCCATGATCACTTGTAAAATAACACGTACCCCTCGTGACCAAATTCCTTGAAAAGCGATCAAACCATTTCTTGGCAACCAAAATAATGGAAGATAAAGGATGCAAAATAATGCTGTCCAACCATAAAATACCCCTTTAAATAAACCAGACCTTACTGCGATCAATTATCGATCTCCTGCTAATGTCATTATCCGGACACACCCATTGAACCAGGGTTTGATATTTCCGCCCGAAGTAAGCTGACAACATATTTGCTATATTCCTGTGACAAATTAAAATAATTTATGTTTTCCGGGCGCCAGCTTCCAACCGGATGTTCTATAAGCACTAAATTTGGCATAAATCTCTTAAATTCCACAATTGCCCGTGGCATATGTTCAAGGGATGTTACGACCCTTAGACTTTTAATATTATTTTGTTCAACCCACTGCATTGTTTCAATTGCATTTCCTACTGTATCAACAGCTTTATTGCCGCTTTCAATACAGCATTCCTCAAGTTCAGGACTGCTTCCCAAAAGTTTTAATAGCTCATCCCGTGTTACTTTCTCATCTACACCTGATATATATAACTTTTCCGCAAGATGGGCTTCCAATAATTTAATGGCAACATCCAGGCGATTCTGTCCACCAGTAAGTACTACAATAGCATCCGTTTTTTGTGTGCCACCGGGAGGTTTATATGAAAGCTGATCAATATACCATAAAAATCCACCTAGCCAGACCAGGCCAAGAAAAATTATGATATATAATAGACTTCGCATAATGTCGTTATACCATCCTTCCCAATTCACGCATAACTGTTACTCGTGCTGTGAACATCGTCAGCAAAGCAAATAATAATGGAAAAAGTAGTAAAACAGACATTTTTAGATATGGAAGAGTCGGGGTCTCAACCAACCCACCCGAAAGATCCTGAACAAGGTTTAATAGCCCATATACAGTTATAAAGGAAAACAGGAGGCCAATAAGGCCTCCTTTTAATCCATAATACATAAACCTCTTCTGATATGCTTTAGCAATCATTTGGTCATGCGCACCCATCAAATGCATGATAGCAATAATATTTTTATGTTCTGACATGCTTGATTTAGTACCAAAAATGACTATGCCTACTGAAGCCAGTAAAATCATTACTAATATGCTCAGGGCTGTATATTCAACTGTATATGCTAGGTTATAAAAATGCCTAAGCCACTTTGCATGATCATCTAAATATACATTGTTGCTTATCTGTTTAAGCTTACTTTCAAGGGCATCCAAATTTACATAGGCTTCTTCACTTGTCTGAACATCAATCATTACAGGAACTGGCAAATCATCTGTAATATTACCTGAACCGAGCCACGGCTCAAGCAGGGTTTTCAGTTCCTGATCTGAAAGTATTCTGACCTCTTCGATCCCCGGTGTCTGTCTTAAAGCCTTTTGAATTTCCAAAGATTCAGCGGTAATCAGGTCTTTATCTTCACCTGTAATCTGAACTGTGATACGCCCTTGTAGACTACTCGCCCAATTATCAAAACCTGAGTGCAGAAGCAAACTCCCAGTCGCAGCGAGGGCACTTAAATAGACCATAATTGCCATCACCCAAGGCAGCAACTTTGTCGCTTCACCACTCTTAACTGTTGGCAAGAAGTTGAAAGATCGGCTCATTGGTCTAGCCCTTTTCCGGCATTAAAGTCAGAAATATCTTTTTTACTGCCCTCAATATGCAGAAGCCTTCCACCGACAAGATGAAGCCTTGGGGCACCCACTTTTTTTACTAGTGCGTTATCATGGGTTGCTATTACTATTGTTGTGCCCAATTTATTTAGTTCAACAAAAAGATACATTAACCTTTCTGCCATTTCTGGATCCACGTTTCCGGTTGGCTCATCGGCAAGAAGAATATCCGGACGTCTGATAACGGCACGGGCGATAGCCACTCTTTGTTTCTCCCCCCCTGATAATGTTGACGGCAGAGAGAGCATTTTATCTTCAAGACCTACCCATCTCAGCAATTCTTCCACATGTTCATTTATCTGGGCACCGCTTCCGCCGGCAATTCTTAAAGGTAAGGCCACATTGTCAACTGCTGTCATGTGATCTAGTAACCTGAAATCCTGAAAAACAACACCAATTCGCCTTCTCAACTTTGGAAGGTCATCGCGCATAGCTTTAGCAACATCGCGGCCAAACATCATAATTTCCCCGCGGCTTGGCCGTTGAGCCAAATACATTAACTTTAAAAGAGACGTTTTTCCGGCACCACTTGGGCCCGTTAGAAAATGCATCGAACCTGGCTCGAGCTTAAATGAGATATCATTCAGAACTTCATGTCCTTTATCATAACTCATACTCACATTTCTAAATTCAACCAATGCAGAACCCTTTAAATTCTAATTTAGGATTTTTACTTCTTAGACCATAGTCCTTTTAATAATGCAAATCCAAATCCCTACGAATTAAAGAATAAACAGCCCTCATCAAGGAGTCTTCGCATTACTTCTGATTACACTATATGTTAACGAAACTTTGTCAATTTAACGGCTATAATTTGAAAATTGTCATCTAGGAAAATTGCTGGAACAAAATCTTATCCTATTGATAATCATAACTATGCATACTATAACGTGTTTTTTAAATTAACTATAACACAGGAATTGGGCCTTATTTATGATCCTGACTTGTCCGGAATGTAAATCCAGATACGTTGTAAACCCTGCAGCATTATTGCCAAAGGGAAGGACTGTTCGCTGCGCAAAATGTGGCCATAGCTGGTTTGAAAAAAAGCCCGATGAAAGTGTGTTTCCATCTGCTGCTAAAACGCCGCAAAACCAGAAACCGTCTGAGCCGGAAAAAAAAAGTGATAATGAGGCACTGGAAGAAAAAAATAACCAACTTCCTCAGAATGATAAAATTGAGGAAGAAAAAAGTGATCCCAGCAGTAATGAAAGTGGGGAAGAAGATTTTGACTTCCCCATTAATAAACCACCTAAAAGACGGCGACCAGTTCCCAAGGGCTCTAACTTGCCCGCGCTCCAAAATCAAAAATATGGGTCCAATAAATTTGGCTGGATATCTCTAGCTGTTTTTGTAACAGCCGTGATCTGCTCTTTCATGATATTTCAGGATGCTATTATAAAAGGCTGGCCAGCTTCGAAAAAGCTCTATATTGCAATCGGACTGGAAAATGCACCTAAAATAAATGCCCCAGTTAAACCTGCACTGGCACCTATTGAAGAACGTCTAAGTATTGGCGGAATTACTCCAAGACGTGAAAGCATAAATAACATTTCCAATCTCGTCATTAACGGTTTTGTAGAGAATATTTCGAGTGAAATACAATCCGTGCCGGCTATAAAAATTATTCTACTCGATTCAAATCGCCGCAACATAAGAGAATGGAACGTTCAACTGCAAAAATTACAGCTCAATCCGTCTGAGAGAGTAAATTTTGAAACTTCGCTACCATCCCCGCCATCAGAAGCAAAAGATATCAGTATTGATTTTGTAAAAAATAACTGAAAAAATAATAAAATATAAAGAATTTATGTGTATCCAGAACCATTGAAAGTAACAAATGGACTGACTATGGCACGAATTTTAATCGCAGAAGATGAAGTAGCCGTTCGTACCTTTATTTGTAGGGCACTAAAACTTCGAGGTCATGAAACCATCGGTGTAGCCGATGGTGGAGCGGCGATTGTCGAACTGGAAAATAATCAATATGACCTTCTTCTGACTGACATTATTATGCCGGTTATGGACGGTATCTCACTTGCACTAAAAGTAACTGCAGAATATCCTGCAATGCCTATATTAATGATGACAGGCTTTGTTCATGAGAAACAGCGTGCCCATAATATGGGTAGTTTAATTAATAACGTGATCAGCAAACCATTTTCGCTTGATGAAATATGCCATGCCGTCGATGAAGTTCTGATGGCTTATCAACAGGTTCACTGATTACATTACAGGCGCTGAATTAATTTCTTTCATAATGTTTTGAAGCTCTGGTGATTTTAAAATCGGCTTGTTCAGAACCCTTTTTAAATTGCTCATCACAGTGATGAGTTCGGTTTGATCCTCTGTTACCTGATTAATCTCACTCTTCTTCATACCAACCAGAATTTCTTCAACCAGGTCAGTAGCATTTTGTATCAGATAGCCCGAACTATCTCCGGTAAATGAAATTTTTTCCCCTAACAGCTTAACCGCGTTACCTACTTTGGTTTGAAGCAAAATCTGGCTGTGTTTTTGGCTGATTTTCTTTTCCAGGCTATTGTTGCGAAGATCCAGTCCCGATTTTTGCCTCATATTTCTTTCTAATTTCTCTCTCATCTGATCATTAAATGAGCTGGCAAGCAAAGTTTTTTGTATGGCAATTAAATTATCAATAATTTTCTGACTTTCCGATAGGGCAAAATAATTCCCCAGGCCACCTTTTCCTAGTATCAGATCATCATTCTGTACGAGCCCTTTACGCATAAAATCGACTATTAGGGCGGCATTATAATATTTCCCCTGATCGCTAAATGTCAGAATATAATTGTATAATTTTCTTAAGGCACCAATATCAATATCAAGGGGGTAATTTGCCGAAGTTGATGTATATGTCGCAAATGAATAATCATGAAATAACTTGTCGACTTCCCTTAAATTCTCCCTTATTTCCAGGACCTCTTTTTTCTGGTTGATAGAAAGAGATAGTTTATCCAGTGAATCAAGTAACCCGTTTTCAATCGGCCCAAGTTCACTATCCTCAAGTTTCTGTGCAATATCCCAAAGCAAATTACGCGCCGTTTCCCTGTCAGTCGGATAAACCGGGTCCGAAAGTCGTCTGTAGGCAGATTGCATTGCCATATAATATATAGGTGGCAGCAATTCATTTTCTGTCAACATTCCTAACGCCCTGATCTGCCGGGCTATTGAATTTAACTCATATTCAGGCTTTGCCAGTTCACGGTGAAGTGAAATTAACTTGCCAGCAATTTCATTTTTATAAAATTTTTCAGGGATTTGAACATTCTTAATGACTGCTGTCGAAACTTGACCGGCTTCATCTTCCAAAGATAGTGCCAAATCAACAGTCTCACCGGAATGATCCGAACCTGTATAGTCTAGGTAAAAAATATTTTGATAAGCATCTATTTCATGAACCATTAAATCCTTTACATCACTCTTTACACCGGTCGCATCAATCAATCCTACAGAAGTCTTCATGATTTTTCTGTCATCTTTTACATCAACTTTTAAGGCCAAATAACCCTTGCTGTTTTTATAATCTTCGAGCGTGAACTGATTTATTACTGGTGCAGGGTCATCTATAAGAAAGATAGGCCAGGATGAAATTGTATAAGACCCCTGTTTTATTGACCATGAATCTTGCTTGTCTATTTTTGCACTGGCTTTAAAGCTGCCGTCTGTCATTTCTTCAAATGGAATTACTTCGCCATCGGAAAATGTAATTTTTGGGGCCCACTTCAATCCTTTAACATGAACATCAAGAATGCTGCCTTCATAAATTGGATTTATTGCAGTCTTGATATCATCCGGTTTTTTAAAGTCTATGGTTATCGAATCCTGTTTAAGATAAAGAGGTGCTGTAACCGTTACCTTTATTTCTGCCGCAGGATAATCAAATAGAGCCCTTGGTTTAAGGGCAAGTTCTGATAATCTGGGAAAATCTGGACCGTTTATAAATAGAATAAGAATTGCAGCAAGTGCACTCAGCAAAAAGCCAGATTTTAAAACAGTTCCGGCCTTTTTTATCCTGCCTGAAATACCCAGCATTATAAATCCGGCACAGCCCAAAATTGTCGCCAGATAGAATATTGCCTGTATCCAGGATGGCACAAAAGCCCAAAGATCAAGAAATGAAATGCAGATATATAAACATAAAATAATCGCTGCTGAGTAAATTCCGCCCGAAAATGAAACCAGGCTGGAAGCCCCAGATATTATTACTAACGATGATTTATCCTGCTCTTCTATTAGATAATACCTTATTTATTTGTGTACGAGCGCTATTCTGGCAGCCATGGGGCAATCTGATCAAGTCCAATTATATCATCATATGTTGGTCTTGGTCTAACAATGGCAAATTCCTTATCTTTTACAAGCACTTCCGGAACAAGCCGTCTTGTATTATAGGTCGAAGCCATCACAGCACCGTACGCTCCAACAGAGCGAATCGCCAAAAGATCTCCGTTTTCCATAGGCGTGATTAAGCGATTGGTTGCAAATGTATCTCCGGTTTCGCAGACTGGCCCAACAATATCAAAAAGCTCTCTATTCTGATTACTCTCTTTGATGGAAACTATTTCATGATAGGCATCATACATGCTGGGCCGTACAAGATCATTCATTGCCGCATCAACAATCAGAAATTTTCTTTCCTGCCCTTTTTTCACATAAACCACTTTGGAAACCAGGATTCCGGCATTGCCAACAAGAAACCGACCAGGCTCAATTATAATCTGACACCCAAGATGGCTAACCACTCTTTTGACCATTTCCGCATATTCAGCAGGCAGTGGCGTTAATTCTTCGCCCTGATATGGAATGCCCAAGCCACCGCCCAAATCAAGGCGAGTAATTTCGTGTCCGTCTTGTCGAAGTGTTTCTATAAGACCTGAAATTCTTTTAAATGCTTCTTCAAATGGGTCAAGTTCGGTGATTTGAGATCCGATATGCAGATCAAGTCCAACAAGTTTAATACCGGAAAGGCTTGCCGCAGTTGCGCATATCTCACGGACATTAACCCAAGGAACGCCAAATTTATTTTCTGATTTTCCTGTTGAGATTTTTGCATGCGTTTTAGCATCTACATCCGGATTAACCCGAAAAGTAATATCCGCCACTTTACCAAGTTTTGTCGCGACTTCGCTTAATTGGTAAAGCTCAGGCTCACTTTCAACATTAAATTGGTAAATCCCCTGCTCAAGCGCAAATGCCATTTCATCGACAGTTTTAGCAACACCGGAATAGACAATCTTTTTAGCAGGAATTCCTGCCAAAAGTGCCCTTCTCATTTCTCCTTCTGACACGACATCAGCACCGGCCCCCAACGCTGCAAATGATTTAATAACAGACTGATTTGTATTCGCTTTAACTGCATAACAGATTAAAACATCAAGATCATCAAATGCATCCTTGAACTGGTTATACTGATATTCCAATGATGCACTGGAATATAAGTAAAAAGGTGTGCCAACCTGCTTTGCAATTTCAGCAACTTTAATATTCTCAACGGTCATTTCGCCGTCGCGATACTCAAAAAAATTCATGCCAACCCTAGCTTAGTTATTGTTTGAAGGTGCTTGTTTTTGCGGAGGGGGTAATAACTCACCACGCTTGCCGCAGGATATTGACATAGAACATAAAATTCCAATCAAAATCAACTTTATTATATGCTGCATAAACTAACCTATCCTTTCCCGGGCAAGTTTGACCTGACGCCTCACTTCAGACGGTGCAGTCCCACCGAAGCTGATTCTGCTTGCTACAGAGTTTTCAACACTTAAAACACTAAAGACATCATTAGTGATTTTAGGTTCCACTGTCTGCATTTCCTCGAGTGTTAGTCCGTCAAGATCGCAGCCTTTCTTTTCCGCCATGGCAACAAGGCTGCCGGTTATATGGTGAGCATTTCTAAAGGGAAGCCCAAGAACGCGAACCACCCAGTCAGCAAGATCTGTTGCAGTAATAAACCCGACATCGGTCGATTTCTTCATTTTATCAGAATTGACTTTCATATCTTCAACCATGCCTGTCATCGCCGCAATAATAAGATCAAATGTTTCTACAGCGTCAAAAGTGGCTTCTTTATCTTCCTGCATATCCTTTGAAAAAGTAAGTGCTAGCCCTTTCATAGTCACCAGCAGGCTGTTCAGCGAGCCAATTATTCGGCCTGACTTCCCGCGGCAAAGTTCCGCCGCATCTGGGTTTCTTTTTTGCGGCATAATGGAAGAGCCTGTTGTAAAACTGTCTGACATTTCAATGAATTTAAATTGCGCAGAAGACCATGTAACCATTTCTTCCGCCAGTCTTGAGACATGCACCGCACTAATAGCCGCTGCCGACATATATTCAAGGGCAAAATCCCTGTCAGATACTGAATCCATAGAATTGGCCGTTGGCCGGTCAAAGCCTAACGCTTCTGCCGTCTGATGCCTGTTAATTGGAAAGGATGTTCCTGCCAGTGCCGCTGCACCCAAAGGGCATTCGTTAAGTCTCTTTCTTGCATCCTGAAATCTTAGACGGTCTCTTGTAAACATCTCAAAATATGCCAGCAGATGATGACCGAATGTCACTGGCTGGGCACTTTGAAGATGGGTAAAACCGGGCAGAATTACATCAGCATTTTCTTCTGCTCTTTCAACCAGAGCCAGCTGCAGGGCTTTTAAAGCGTCGTCAGCATGATCACAGGCTTCCCGAACCCAGATTTTAAAATCGGTGGCAACCTGATCATTTCTTGAGCGTGCCGTATGCAAACGACCGGCAGCAGGTCCGATAATTTCTGTCAGACGCGCCTCAACATTCATATGAATATCTTCGAGAGCGGCAGAAAATGTAAAAGAACCGGATTCTATCTCTTTTTCTATCTGCTTAAGTCCAGACTGAATAGCATCTCCATCCTCTTTTGAAATGATATTACAGGACACCAGCATTTTACAATGTTCAATAGATCCTCTGATATCCTGACGATATAAGATTTTATCAAAATCTATAGAAGCGTTGATCTTTTCCATAATTTCAGATACACCTCCCTCGAACCTGCCGCCCCAGAGTGTGTTTGCTTTTGGCTTTTGTGTTTTATCGTTCATCCGTCTGTTCTTTATATTTTTGCACGAGGTAAATATGAAAAATAAATCTGTTTATATCCTATCCTTCATTGCCCTGTGCATTGCTGCTGTTTCATTTTACAAGATAGGGAATACGCCAAATAATGGCATACCGCAAGGTCTTACCGCAGGGGCAATGAAAAGATTTGAATTTCATAACGACCCACTTCCGGTCACCGACGCTGTCTTTAAGGATGAAAACGGAAATGATGTTACTTTTTCTGACTTTAAAGGAAAGGTTATACTGGTCAATATATGGGCAACATGGTGTGCACCATGTGTAAAGGAAATGCCAGATCTGAATGAGCTTCAGAAATCTTTGGGTGGTGAGAAATTCCAGGTCGTACTGGTTTCAGAGAATCAGGACGGTATGGAAAGCTCAATAGACTTTCTTAAAACAAACAAGATAGATAGTCTAAATACTTATTTTGACAGCAATAGAGGGGTAGCACGCGGTTTAAAAACAAATGCCCTCCCCACCAGCATTCTCATTAATACAGAAGGTGATGAGATTGGCCGCCTGATTGGTCCAGCCGACTGGAACTCAGGCGATGCCAAGGCTCTGATCAATTATGTTATTTTAAAACAAAATCAGGACGTATCTGACTAGAGTTATCCTGCTAATGTTTTGGTACAGCCATCGCACGAAACCATAAGTTCCAAATGATATTTGCTCACCTGAAAGCCACTTTGTTTTATATTCTGATCAAAGACTTCTGTCAGCTTATTATCATTAATTGAAGAAACCTCTCCACAATGCTGACAAATAAGTAAAATTGATTCTTCACTTTTTTCTTTTGGACTTTATAATGCAACAAAGGTTCTCGTACTTAAAATGCGACGCACCAGTCCCTTATTTTGCAATTCGTTTAAGGCTCTATAGACAGTAGCCGCTGCATTAACGCCCTTTTTCTTTAGCAGTTCCAGTATTTCGTATGCTCCCGCAGAACGGTCCAACTGACATAAAATATCATACACCATTTTCTGGTTTGCGGTCAGGCGTTGATTTTTTGCCAATGACATTGGCGGACAGCCGATACTCTTTTCCTTGTTACTTTTCAATAAAGCAGTTCTGTTTATCATTTTGCTTCCTCATCATAATGCCCAATAAGCAATGCTATGCAGCAATGGATTATTAGATCATTCATACATATTAATCGCAAAACATCCGCTAGAGATGACTGCAAATTAAAGTCGGTAGTTAATTAGGATCAGGAAACAGGTGGAGCGCGGGAAAGCGGCTTGTCCCAAAGATTGAAATACACCTTTGCAAACAAGACATTTTGAACAATGTTTTTATTAATGTTGAATTCAATTTTTGGGGCATTAGCAACATTAATGGCATAAGTACAGTTTTTAGTTATTTTGCAGATTACACAATCATCTGACAAAGAATGGTCAATACCTTCATGCTCTGCCATTAAATAGTGCATCCAGACAAAAGAGACTGAAATCAGCACTAAAAGAATTTTTAAATGTTGTCTTAAATACGCCATTCACGCTCCAATGTTTATTGAACTATAGAAATAAATTAACAACAGTTCAATTGGACTATAGTTTAGTTTCAAACCGGGGGTTGTCAATATATCCCCATCACTAACAATGAAATATTATACTGAAAATCAGAAAGGGCTTGAATGTTATATTATAACACTTTATTTTATGCCCAAATTTTTCACTGAGTAATATTTCATGGGATTAAAAATGAACAAACTACATTCGGCATCAAGTATAAGTATTATTGCTCTGATATTACTGGGCAGTGCAGACGCACAAAGTCAGGAAGCAACTGAAGCACAGCGCAATCCGGAGCAACCCGTTCATGTTCATCCGGATGACCATGGGCATGAAATGGATCTTATTTTTGTAACCGCTTCCCCGCATCAAAAAAGCCGCCTTGATGTTTTGCAAGGTAGTAATATTTTAAGTGATGAAGAATTAAACAAACAAATGGAAGCCACAATAGGGGAAACACTATCTGGAATCCCTGGTATTTCATCAACATTCTTTGGGCCCGGTGCCAGCCGTCCTATTATTCGTGGACTTGGCGGCGATCGTATTCGCGTTCTCATCAATGGTATCGGCAGTATTGATGCTGCAAGTACCAGCCCGGACCATGCCGTAGCAGGTGATCCGCTAACGGCGGAAAGGGTTGAAATTTTACGCGGCGCAAGCACGCTTCTATATGGGAATAATGCTGTGGGGGGTGTTGTAAATATTATAGATAGCCGCATCCCCGAAGTGGTGCCAGACATGGGTGCATCCGGGCGGGCACGTCTGGCCGTTGATTCAGTAACAAATGACCGGTCAGCTGGCGGATCCATTAATGTAGCTGCAACTGACTCTATTGTATTGCATGCAGACGGGCATTATCGCCGTACTGGTGATTATAATATTCCCGGATTTGCCGAGAGTTCATATTTGAGAAACTCTCCGGGATATGACAATCCGGAACCGCAATCAGGAACCGTTCCAAATTCAGATGTTGATAATAAAGGCGGCTCCCTTGGTGTAAGTATGATCGGAGAAAACGCCCTCTTCGGTATGTCATTTAATTTAAATAAAAGCAATTACGGTGTTCCTAATGGAGAGGAAGAACCTGTGCGGATTGATCTTGATCAGAAAAGATTCGACGTAAAAGGCAATGTTGAGAATGACTTCCTTATCTTTGAAGAAGCCCGTATGCGATTTGGTTATGCTGATTATAAGCATGTTGAATTGGAAGATGGCACCCCCGGCACCAGCTTTAATAATAAAGGCTGGGAAGGAAGAATGGAGTTGCTGCAGCAAACTCTTGGCGATGTACGCGGTTCAATGGGTGTCCAGTTAAGAAAGAGGGAATTTTCGGCAATAGGCGAAGAAGCCTTTGTTCCGCCGACAGACACATTTCAGTGGGGCGCTTTTGTTGTAGAGGAAATTGAAGTTGAACCAGTAACTTTTGAAATTGGTGGTCGGTTTGACCATCAATCAAGTAAAAGTAAGGCAACAAATATCACCAAATCCTTCAATAATTACAGCTTTTCTGCTGGCGCGGCCACTCATCCGACAGAAAATGATATGATAGGCATCAGCTTAAGCCGGTCAGAACGCAGTCCAACGCCGGAAGAGCTTTTTTCAAACGGTCCTCATCTTGCCACTGATGCTTATGAACTTGGTAATTTAAACCTGAAAAATGAACAGGCAATCAGCGGTGAAATCACATTTAAAAGAGATGTTGGCCTGTTCAGTGGAAGTCTGAATATTTATCACACATGGTATAAAAACTTTATTTATGAACATGAAACCGGACAATTAATGGATGGGCTTAATCTTTTGGAATTCAGAGCCCGCGACGCCAAATTTTATGGTGCCGAACTTGAAGCAAACTATACAGTAATTGATGAGAGTGATTACCAGGTAGTTCTGAATGCATCAGGTGACTATGTACATGCTGCTTTTAATGATGGAAGTGTTGTTCCCCGCATCCCGGCAGCCAGCGCCAATGTTGGTATAGAATATCAGGAAGATATGTTTGACGTAGGTGGAGAAGCGCGCTTTGTCGCCAAAAAAACCAAAACGGCAACGAATGTTCTACCAACAGATGGGTATGTTTCACTTGATTTCTCAGTAACTTGGCGCCCATATGGAGACGAAAAGAATCTGGACGTTCGTTTTCAGGCACAGAACATTACCAATGCAGAACGTCGGCAGCACACCTCATTCCTAAAGGATATGCTGCCAATGCCCGGAAGAAATTTCAGACTTTCTCTAAATTATGACTTCTAACTAAATACCAACTAAAATTATAATCTAATAAAACCTTAATTCAGGCAAAAATTTTCAGCTTGAATTAAGGTTCCTTCGCTACTTTTGCTTCGTATTAGTTGCATTGAATATTTTATAAATTTAATATATCTTATAAGAATATTAAATAACTTAAAGAACAGGACTCCAGGTAGCGTATGGATTTAATGAAAGAATTTCATCCAATAATAGATGATGCAGAGGATAATTCTGTCGTCAGATGCAACATGACATCCTGTGAAAAATGCATTGGTCGATCTGTTTCCATGTGCAGCGCACTAAAAGACCATGAGGTTAAACTCCTGTCTGATATTTCAATGAATATCTCCAAAAGATCCAAACAGGTTATTTGTGCTGAAGGTGAATTGGCAGAATATCTATATAACGTCCAAAGCGGATGTGTCCGTATTTCAAAAATGCTTAGTGATGGTCGAAGACAGGTAATAGATTTTCTGTTTCCTGGCGATTATTTTGGATTGGTCTGTAATAATGGGTATAATTATTCTGCAGAAACCATCACAGATGTTAATCTTTGTCGCATGCCGAGAAATGCAATTTTAGAAAAAATCAAAGAAATTCCTGCTTTTAGCAAGAAAATCCTGGACATTACAATTCACGAACTTCTGGAAACTCAGGAACAACGACTGCTTCTTGGACGTAAAAGTGCTAAAGAAAGACTTTGTACTTTTTTGCTCACCATTAATGCCCGGTCTTCAAATGGGGGCCATATGAAAAAAAATCACATTTTCCTGCCAATGAGCCGGGCTGATATTGCAGATTATCTAGGTTTGACCATTGAAACCGTAAGTCGACAGTTTACTATTCTAGCCAAAGATAACATAATTTCTCTGGAAAACAGCCCTCTGGTAAGAATAATTGATATTGAAGAGCTGCAATTAATCGCCTCCGGCGGATGAAATAATAACAAAAACCCTTGACACCCGCGCTTTGCACGCTATATTTCGCCCACTTTTAGTGTGGGATTCAGAGTCCCATAATATAAAAGATGACATTCGTCATAAACCGGTCAGAAAATACGGACGAGGTCCGTTACCGGCTATGACCAGAAGATAAAATAGGAACAGATTATGTTTGCAGTCATCAAAACCGGCGCCAAACAATATAAAGTTGCAGTCGGCGATGTAATTAAGGTTGAGAAGCTCGAAGGTGAAGCAGGATCAACAGTATCACTTGATAATGTACTGATGGTCGGTGACGACAAAGGCGTGAAAGTTGGTACACCAGCAATAGCTGGTACCGTTGTTACAGCAGAAATTCTTGAGCAGGCCCGCGCTGGAAAAATTATTGTATTTAAGAAAAAGCGTCGCCAAAACTACCGCCGTAAAGCAGGACACAGACAAGAACAAACTGTGTTAAGAATTACAGATATTGGTAGTGGTGCAGCAAAAAAGGCAGCACTTAAAGCCGCTGCTAAAAAAGAAGAGCCAAAAGCTGAAGTGAAAAAGGCAGCAGAGAAAAAAGAAGCCCCTAAAAAAGCCGCTCCAAAGAAAGCCGCTGAGAAAAAAGAGGCCCCTAAAAAAGCCGCTGCAAAGAAACCGGCAGCTAAAAAAACCGCAACGAAAACTAAGGAGAAATAACAATGGCACATAAGAAAGCTGGAGGTAGTTCCCGCAACGGTCGTGATTCAGCAGGTCGCCGCCTTGGTGTTAAAAAATTCGGCGGTGAGGCTGTTATCCCGGGTAACATCATTGTTCGTCAACGGGGTACTAAATTTTACCCGGGAGACAATGTAGGTATGGGTAAAGATCATACACTTTTCGCTCTGACTGAAGGCAAAATAAGATTTTACAAAGGCCGACTAAAACGGAACTTCGTTACTGTTGATACAGACGCCTAAAATTTAATTTTAAAGCCATTTGAGAATTGGAAAAGGAGATTGATCTATCACTCTCCTTTTTTTACGCTTATACTTTAAGTTTTGGCTATAGTCTTATAAATATTGGATAAATTATGAAGTTCCTTGATCAATGTAAAATATATATCAAATCCGGTGCCGGAGGCGTGGGTTGCCTTAGTTTTCGCCATGAAAAAAGCATTGAATTTGGCGGGCCTGATGGCGGAAATGGTGGCAGGGGCGGTCATATAATCATTGAAGCAGTTGAGGGACTGAATACCCTTATCGATTATCGATACCAGCAGCATTTCAAAGCCGGGCGGGGAATGCACGGTATGGGGCAAAACCGGACGGGTGCCAAAGGCAAGGATATCATTTTGAAAGTGCCAGTTGGAACGCAGATTTTTGATGAAAATAACGATGTTATGCTTGCTGATCTGACAGAAGCCGGCCAATCCGTTCTTATGCTTGAAGGTGGGCGGGGCGGTCGCGGTAACGCCAGCTTTAAGACATCCGTAAAACAGGCACCCCGCCAGACCACCGACGGTGGACCCGCAGAAGAAATGTGGATCTGGATGCAATTAAAACTGATGGCCGATACAGGACTGGTGGGATTGCCTAATGCTGGGAAATCAACTTTCCTTTCTGCCGTAAGCCGGGCAAAACCAAAGATAGCCAATTATCCATTTACCACCTTAAAACCACAGCTCGGTGTCGCCTATGTGGATAATAAAGAATTTGTTATCGCAGACATTCCAGGTCTTATTGAAGGCGCACACGAAGGACAGGGGCTGGGCGACCGCTTTCTAGGTCATATTGAACGCTGCGCGACAATTTTACATGTCATTGATGCAACCGGAGAGGATATAGTCACAGCCTATAAAACCATTCGACATGAGCTTGAACAATATGGACAGGATTTAAGTAACAAAAAAGAAATCATCGCCCTTAACAAGGTAGATGCCCTGGACGAAGAGCTTACTTCCATGCTGACTGAAGAACTTTCAAAGGTCACGAAGTCGCCAATCATGCCCCTTTCAGCAGCAACCGGATATGGCGTAAAAGAAATATTGAGGGCACTTCTGAAAAATGTTGAAGAAGTCCGCAAGTCCGAGCAAGATGATGAAATCGAAAAACTGGAAGAAAGTGGCGTTAACACTTCTTCCGAACCATGGTCACCAATTTAAATGCAAAACAAAATCAATATAATAGATAAAATGCATCTGGTTGTTATTAAAATTGGGTCAGCTTTGCTGGTAGATCAGAAAAGCGGAAAAATACGCGCTGAATGGCTGGCCAGCATTGCCGAGGACATAGCCGAGCTTAAGAGCATGGGAAAAGATGTTATCATAGTATCGTCTGGCTCTATTGCATTGGGGCGAAAAATTCTTGGCCTAAAAATGAGCAAGAAACTGGTGGAAAATCAGGCCGCCGCCGCTATTGGCCAAATAGAGCTTGCCGCAACCTTCAGAGAAAAACTGCGACATCACGATATCCAGGTGGCCCAGGTGCTGCTTACGTTTAGCAATACCGAAGACAGAGGCCAATATCTGAATGCCCGCGGAACAATTAAACGGCTCCTAAAGCTGGGTGTCGTTCCGGTCATAAATGAAAATGATACTGTTGCCACGGATGAAGTGCGCTTTGGTGATAATGACCGCCTGGCAGCGCGAGTTGCAACAATGTGCGAAGCTGACCTATTATATCTTCTTTCTGATATTGATGGCCTTTATACAGCAGATCCGAATTCAAATAGTGATGCCAGATATATAGAACAGGTGAATGAAATTACCCCTGAAATTGAACAGATGGCCGGAGCACCGGTTTCAACCGGTTTTGGAAGCGGGGGCATGATTACAAAAATAGCGGCCGCCAGCATTGCAACCACGGGCGGCTGCAATATGGTGATTATTAATGGAAAACTTAATAATCCTATTAAAGAATATAACCTTAATGGTCGGGGGACATGGTTTAAGGCCTCAACCACTTCACTTGCATCCAAAAAGAAATGGATAGCTGGCGCCTTGGCACCCGTTGGCACACTGGTAATTGATGAAGGCGCCGAAAGAGCCCTTAAAAACGGTAAGAGTCTACTTCCAGCCGGCGTTACCAAAGTCATCGGAAAATTCGTTCGCGGCGATACCGTCAAAATCACCTGTAGCAATAATGTTGAAATTGCCCGAGGCCTTGTTGCATATTCATCAGAAGATGCAAAAAAAATAATTGGTGCAAAAAGTAATGAAATTGAGAAAATACTTGGTTATGGCGGACGGGAAGAGCTGATCCACCGCAGCGATATGGTTATGAGTTAAAGGGTTCGTGTAATGACAAATGAAAATGATATTAAAATTTTAATGCAGTCAATTGGTAAGAAAGCAAAGCGTGCTTCAGAAATATTGGCCCTTGCAAGCACCAAACAAAAAAATGAAGCTCTAAAAGCGGCGGCAGCTGAAATCCGTAAAGTAAAGAATGAAATTATTGCCGCAAATAAAAAGGATATGGATATTGCCGTTGGTCGTGGACTGGCCGGAGCAATGCTTGACCGTCTTATGCTTGATGAAGCCAGAATTGAATCAATTGCGAGAAGCATTGAAGACATTATAAAATTAAAAGACCCTATCGGCGACATTTTAAGCGTAAAAGAACGGCCGAATGGCCTTAAAATATCACAGGTTCGGGTCCCCCTTGGTGTAATTGGTATTATTTTTGAGTCCCGCCCCAATGTAACAGCAGACGCAGGCACTCTTTGTCTGAAATCCGGCAATGCATCCATTTTACGATGTGGAAGTGAAAGCGCGCACTCAAGCCGAATGATCCATTCCTGCCTGGTCAAAGGTCTTAAAAAAGCAGGCTTACCTGAAGAAGCAATCCAGTTGATCCCGACCCAGGACCGCGCTGCTGTTGGCGAACTTCTTAAATTATCTGAATATGTCGATATCATTGTACCACGCGGTGGCAAATCGCTCATTGAAAGAGTACAGAACGAAAGCAGGGTGCCTGTCATGGCACATCTTGATGGTATTTGCCATGTTTATATTGACGGTGATGCTGATCTTGAGAAAGCCGTATCCATCAGCGTCAATGCCAAAATGCGTAGAACAGGCATTTGCGGATCTTCAGAGACACTTTTGATTGACAAAAAAGCTGCTGGAAGTCATTTGATCCCGATATTATCCGCACTTCATGATAATGGCTGTGAAATCCGTGGTGATAAAGAGGTCGTTGCCGCCTTTAAAGACTCCGGGGAAGCAACTGAGGAAGACTGGGGCACAGAATATCTTGATGCGATCATTTCCGTGCGTGTCGTGGACGGCGTTCAGGGAGCAATTGATCATATTGCAAAATATGGCTCGAACCATACTGACAGTATTATTACTGAAAATAGCAAAACTGCAGAAAAGTTTCTAAATGAGGTCGATAGCGCAATCGTCATACATAATGCATCCACACAATTTGCCGATGGTGGCGAGTTTGGTATGGGCGCAGAAATTGGCATATCAACCGGCAAAATGCACGCACGTGGCCCCGTTGGGCTTGAACAGCTAACAAGTTATAAATATCAGGTGAGGGGCAATGGTCAGATCCGGCCATAACCCGAAAATTGGCCTGCTAGGAGGTTCCTTTAATCCGGCACATGAAGGACATCTGGAAATCAGTTTGGCGGCGCTGGAATTTTTGAAACTTGATTATGTGTGGTGGCTGGTTTCACCGGGAAATCCCCTTAAAGCGGATAGCCAAATGACCCCTTTTGAAGTGCGGTTTGCTTCTGCACGGGACATAGTCACCGATGAAAGGATTATCGTCAGTGACTTGGAAAAGAAAATAGGAACCCGATATACTATTGATACTTTGGAAAAGATGAAAAAAATGTGGCCCGACCATCATTTTGTCTGGCTGATGGGAGCAGATAACCTTATACAATTTGATAAATGGAAAGACTGGCGCAAGATTGCCGATACAGTTCCATTTGCGATTTTTAATCGACCAAGTTATTCTAAAGAGAGTTTGATGAGTATTGCGGCAATGGAACTGGCAAAGTTCCACATCAAAAAAGATGAGGCGCACATATTACATAGATTAAAGCCACCGGCATGGATTTATTATGAATTAAGTGATAATCCCATGTCATCAACAGAAATAAGACGTAATATTAAGTAATAACAAGAGGTTACATACTTTAAAGTGCAAGACACATCCGAGTTAGAGGACTCTTCTGGTCCGACGGAGCCGCTCAGCGCGGCAGAGCTTCAGCAATTGGTTATCAATTCACTGGAAGACGATAAAGCAGAAGATATCATCAATATTGATCTTACCGGAAAAACAAGCATCGCCGATTCGATGATAATCGCTTCAGGCCGTTCCACCCGTCAGGTGGCAGCGATCGCCGATCATTTATACCGAAAGCTCAAGCATGCCACAGCCGATGGCTGCAAACTGGAAGGCATGGAAAAAGCTGACTGGGTGCTGCTTGATGCCGGCAATGTTATTGTTCATATTTTCCGACCGGAAGTCAGGAGCTTCTATAATCTGGAAAAAATGTGGGCAGCAGATTTTACACCTGAAAAAATGTTGTCCGCTTCAACCGGCACAAATACAGAATGAATATTGGCATTATTGCTGTGGGGCGACTTAAAAAAAGCCCTGAAAGTGATTTGATCAACACTTATCTGAAACGTTGCCCCTGGAAAGTGGAAATCACCGAAGTTGAGGAAAGACGACCAATTACAGGGGCAGAACGTATAGCCAGAGAAGGGGATTTAATTCTAAAAGCCATCCCTGAAAATGCCGTTGTAGTCGCCCTCGACGAACGTGGCAAAGAGGTACGCAGTATGGATTTTGCATTTAAGATCCGCGACTGGCAGGATCAGGGGGTTTCCAGTATTGTTTTTCTGATCGGCGGCGCCGAAGGTTATGATGAACGCGTTAAAAAC
>JACKKT010000009.1 GCA_024236295.1 Kordiimonadaceae bacterium
AAGTGCGCCTTAATGCGGGTGTGGCAATTGGCATAGAATAATGGCAATTGAATGAATAAATTTTAAGGAGTATTTGATGACACTTAAGAAAATCATGTTAAGTCTATTATGTCTAATCGTTCTGGTTCCGGTTACCAGTCAGGCGCAAACACGCCTTTTGGGCGGAGAGCTGGCTTTTAATGCATCTTTACTGAGTGATTATCGTTTCCGTGGTGTTTCCAAATCCAACAATGATGTTGCCGTTCAGGGAGGTATAGACTGGTTTGCAGATAATGGTATCTATACCGGTGCCTGGGCGTCAAACGTTTCTGATTTTCGTGGTGCAGATGTTGAAACCAATTTTTATGCCGGATATAGCAGGGAATCTAATGGCATAATATATGATATTGGGGCTACCGCATATGTTTACCCAGGTGGGAATAATGCCACTTATTTTGAAACTTATGGGTCTGTCGGCGTAGATTTTGGCTTGTTGACTAGCACTCTGGGCATTTCTTATATGCCTAGCCAGAGTAATAATGGCAGCCAGGATAATATTTATTTTTATAATGAAACCCGTGCACAAGTGCCCAATACACCTTTTTCTGTAAATCTGCATTTAGGATATGAGGACGGATACTTTGGCAATAATAAATGGGATTGGCGACTGGGCACCAGTGTCACTTTTGATAAATTTGAACTTGGTATATCTTATATTGATACAAATATGGATGGCAGACGTTCGGATTCAGGAGTTATTTTCAGGGTCGCTGCTTTTTTCTAAACTGTAAAAATAAAGAGTAAAGATTACAGTTTTCCTTGAAAAAACAATAACACTACAATAGTGGATTGAAATAACATTCATTTGTATAAACTAATGTTTGTTATTTAATATACTTTGCGTTAAGTGCAGGGTTAGATTTGAAGCTAATTTCATATGTGCGACTGAATGTTCAAAATTATTTTATCAATTACTGCATTATTATTAAGCATTGTTATATTACAATTTGCAAATAGCGTAGTCGCACCAACTGTTGTGCTAAATGCCAATAGTTCCGGATCATCACTGGGCAGCGTTGGCATGATTCCTACCGTATATGGACTAGGCTTTGTGTTGGGTTGTTTCTGGGCAAGAAAACTGCTTATGAATATTGGCCATATCAGAAGCTTTACTTTTGCGGCGGCCTTGCTGGCATCGTTAACGCTTATGATGCATTTAATGCAGGATGCAACGGTTTGGACAATATTTCGCGGTATAATGGGTTGTGCAATTGCCATTATCATGACATGTGTTGATAGCTGGGTCGGACATGTTACGCCGCTTGAAATACGGGGGCGGATAATGGGATTTTATTCAACAATCACTAAGCTGGCCTATGTTGGAGCGCCGGCTCTTCTTTCGTATTCTGCAGGGTTTAGTGATAATGCCATAATTTTCTGTGTGTTACTTTTTATTATTTCACTTATTCCCATTTGCCTGACAAAGTTACCTCAACCTGAAATCGGGCCTGGAGTAACAACCTCATTTAAAAGAATATTGAACGATGCACCAAGCGCCTTTATTGCTGCATTTATCCTTGGTTTTACTAATAGTGCAGTGCTTAACATGATGCCCGTATACGGTGTAGAGGTGGGCTTGATTAAATCACAAGCTCTTATATTGCTGGTTGCGGCCCATTTTGGGGGTCTGTTGCTTCAATGGCCGTCAGGCTTTATGTCAGATATTTTAGGTCGGCGTAAAATTATGATTATTGGCTTTTCTGTTTCCGCTTGTATGTCAATTGCCATGACATTTCCATTTGCAGCAAATCAGGTCAATGCTCTTCTAATATGTTTTATCTGGGGCGGTGCAGCACTTTCCCTTTACTCAATTGCTTTGTCTCATGCAATTGATCATGTAAGCCATAATGAGACAGTAGCCGTCTGCGCAACTATTCTTACAACCTGGTCAATCGGGTCAATTTTTGGTCCTGTTGTTGCTGGCAATTTGATGCAATTCTCAGGCGCGAAGGCTTTGTTTTTATTTTGCGGTGGTTTTCATGCGCTAGTTGCGGCCTTCATAATAGTGCGTGTTATTATAACGGCCAAAAGAGTTAGTAAAGAAGGCACTCTGCCGCCGGAAGAAATGGAAAATCTGGTCTGGCCGCAAAACAGACCTTTATAATTCGTAATATGCTTTAAATCGACTGGATTAATTTCCCGCCAGCATCATTTTGTCAATACGCACTGTTGGTGCATCGGTGCCATATTTAATTTCCAGATCATCAGCGGCAGTAAGGTTCATAAACATTTTTTTCAGATTGCCGGCAATCGTAATTTCATTGACCGGATAGCTTAATTTTCCATTCTCAATCCAGAAACCGCTGGCTCCCCGGCTGTAATCACCGGTAATACCATTTACGCTACTGCCAATCAGTTCGGTGACATAAAAACCATTTTTAATTTCACCGATAAGATCTTCAACACTGATTTTGCCAGCATCCATAAATAAATTACTTGTAGATGGGGATGGTGGACTTGACGTTCCTCTTCCAGCACGTCCATTACTGGCAAGGCCCAGTTGTCTGGCACTGCTACTATCAAGGATCCAGCTTTTTAGTACACCATTAGAAATAATTTCAAGTGGTGCATTTCTGACACCTTCGCCATCAAAGGGGCGAGATGACGGCCCACGTAAAATATGCGGATTATCTGTTATATTTATATTTTTGGGGAATATCTGATTGCCCATTAGCTCAAGCAGGAAGCTGGTTTTGCGGGCAATCGAGGCACCATTTATAGCGCTCGCAAGATGTCCAACTAATGTTCTGGAAACCCTTGGGTCGTAAACAACTGGAATTTCACAGGATTTAACTTTTTTCGGATTTAATTTTTTAAGGGTCCGCTCGGCCGCTTCACGCGCTATTTTGTAGGGGCTTTCCATATCTTCAAAATGGCGGCGCGATGTCCAGGCATAATCGCGCTCCATTGCAGTACCACTACCGGCAATCACGGAAATACTGCAACCAAAATTGCTTGATTTGTAATGACCAACAAAGCCATCCGTATTGGCAAGGGTAATGGCCCCTTTAGTGGCACTAGCACCGGCACCTTCTGAATTTGTAATACCTTGAATGTCCAGAGCATGGGCTTCGGCCTCGGCAGCAATATTTTTAAGTGTTTCTTCATCCAGCTCATGACTGTCATAAAGGTCCAGCTCGGGGATGTTATCAAGTGCCAGCAGTTTTTTATCTGCCAGACCACAATAAGGATCTTCTGGCGTGTTTCTCGCCATGTCAATCGCCCGGGAGACCAGCTCCTCGAGCGTTTGATCCGACATGTCGCTGGAAGAAACAATCGCCTGATTTTTTCCAATGATGACACGCAGACCCAGATCTGAATTTTCCGATCTTTCCATATCCTCAAGTTTGCCGAGACGCCAGGAAACCGAACTGGAACTGCCGGTAAAGAATACCGCATCAGCATGGTCTGCCCCGCTTTTTTTTGCTTTTTTGACGAGATTCTCCAGTCTTTCGGGCGACATCATATTTGCGTTATCACTCATACCTATCCTATTCAATATTTAGTTTTAACCACTTTTCATCGACAGCTTTTATGATTTTTTCGTCCATGCTGATCTGTTTTCCCCATTCCCGGCTCGTCTCACCATCCATTTTATTGGTTGCATCAAGGCCTATTTTACCGCCGAGGCCCGATACGGGAGAGGCAAAGTCAAGATAATCAATCGGAGTGTTTTCAGTAAGTGTGGTGTCTCTTACCGGGTCCATTCTGGTGGACATAGCCCAAATCACTTCTTTCCAGTCACGAGCATTGATATCATCATCGACGACAATAACAAACTTGGTATAGATAAACTGCCGCAGATATGACCAGACGCCCATCATTACGCGTTTGGCATGCCCGGCGTAGGCTTTCTTAATGGAAACAACAGCCACCCGGTAAGAGCATCCTTCCGGCGGCAGCCAAAAATCAACAATTTCCGGAAATTGCTGCTGAAGGAGTGGGATAAATATCTCATTCAGGGCTTCCCCAAGGATTGATGGTTCGTCCGGCGGTTTTCCGGTATAAGTCGAAAGATAAATAGGATTTTTACGCATTGTAATGGCGCTTGCCGTGAAAACCGGAAATTTTTCAATACTGTTATAATAACCTGTGTGATCACCAAATGGCCCTTCATCGTCATAATCATTTAGGGATACATGGCCTTCAATGACAATTTCTGCGGTTGATGGTACCTTCAATGGAACAGTAACGCAGTCAACAAGTTCTGTTTTTTTGCCCCGAAGAAGTCCAGCAAACTGATATTCGGATAAGGTATCTGGAACCGGGGTCACCGCCCCCAGGATCGTTGCCGGGTCGGCACCGATCACCACAGCAACTGGCAAAGGTTCCGATTTTTCCGCTTTCCAGCGCTGGTGATGTTGGGCACCTCCGCGGTGTTTGAGCCAGCGCATCAAAGTCTGGTTTTTATTAAGCAACTGCATCCTATAAATGCCGAGATTATAATCATCTTCCTTGATTTTTCCCGGGCCTTTTGAAACCACAAGCGGCCATGTGATAAGCGGTGAAGTATCATCAGGCCAGCATTTCTGAATGGGCAATATGTTAAGGTCAATGTCATCACCGGTCAGAATAATATCGTGAACAGGGCCTGATTTTACGGTTTTAGGCCGCATGGTCATGGCTTTTTTAAGCATGGGAAGCTTGTCAAGAGCATCCTTAAACCCGCTTGGTGGCTCCGGCTGTCTAAGTTCAGCCAGCGTTTTACCAATATTTCTAAGATCTTCCGTCTTTGCGTTAATGCCCATCGCCACGCGTTCAACGGTGCCAAATAAATTGGTAAGAACCGGCATGCTGCTTTTGCTGCCGTCACATTTTATGACATTTTCAAACAGTAGGGCGGGTCCAGATTTGCTTAGGGTTCTACAGCCAATTTCTGTCATTTCCAGGTCGGCTGAAACAGGTTCTTGCACGCGAACAAGTTTGTTCGCGCCTTCAAGGCTATCAATAAAATCTCTCAAAGATGAATATGTCATGACTTCTTATAGGTGAAATCTGACAAAATGATAAGCGGAAAATTAATCGTTATTTGCCGAAGAATTTTTTTGGCGTTCAATAGATTCCATAATAATCCGTTTTGCTGTTTCAGGACCTTCCCAGCCGATAATTTTCACCCATTTTCCATCCTCCAGATCTTTGTAATGATCAAAGAAATGCTGAATTTGTTTTAGCAAAAGATCAGGAAGGTCGTTATGAGAGTGTACATCCTTATAGGTTGGGTCCGTTTTCAGGTCTGGAACAGCAAGGATTTTTTCATCCTGTCCTGCTTCATCTTCCATCAGTAAGACACCGATCGGACGAGCACGAATAATACAGCCCGGAACCAGCGGCTCATTCACAACAACAAGCACATCACATGGATCACCATCATCAGATAAAGTGTGTGGCATATAACCATAATTGGCGGGATAGCGCATTGGTGTATGCAGGATGCGGTCAACAAGGATCGCGCCACTACGCTTATGCATTTCATATTTTACAGCGGCGCCGCCGACAGGAACTTCAATAATGACGTTGATTTCTTCCGGAGGATTTAGTCCGGCGTTAATTTTTTCAATATAGGGCATTAAAATAACTCGTGCGAATCGTTGTTGACAGTATTGGGCGCAATATAGCCAATCATTCTGGTTTGTCAGCATGTTTTTCACAAAAAAAACCCCGCAATGTGCGGGGTTTTTAAAATATTTTATATATTAAGTTTAGCCGAGACCTAATTTAGCAACGATTGCCACCAGCAAAATAGCAACGATGTTGGTAATTTTAATCAGCGGGTTAACGGCAGGACCGGCTGTATCCTTATATGGATCGCCAACAGTATCACCTGTTACAGAAGCTTTATGGGCTTCGGATCCTTTGCCACCGTGATTGCCGTCCTCAATATATTTTTTGGCATTATCCCATGCACCACCACCAGATGTCATGGAAATCGCAATAAACAGTCCGGTGATAATGGTCCCGAGCAACATTGCACCCAATGCCTGGAAGGCGTTGACGATGTTGCCGCTGACCATATATGTCGCACCGAAGAGAACAAATGGCGCAAGTAGTGGTAACAGTGAAGGAACCACCATTTCCTTAATTGCTGCCTGGGTTAGCAAATCAACTGCTCTGCCATATTCTGGTTTTGCAGTTCCTTCCATTATGCCTTTGATTTCTTTAAACTGACGTCTTACTTCAACAACCACACTGGCTGCAGCACGGCCAACGGCAAGCATTGACATGGACGCAAACAGATATGGAAGCATGCCGCCAATAAACAGTCCGATCACAACAAATGGATCCTGTAGCGGGAATGTGATATTTGCATATTGTGGAAGATAATGTGCAATTTCTTCGGTATAGGCAGCAAATAGAACAAGTGCGGCGAGGGCAGCTGACCCAATTGCATATCCTTTTGTCACCGCTTTTGTCGTATTTCCAACCGCATCAAGTTTATCCGTTGTTGTACGAACATCTTCCGGAAGATTGGACATTTCGGCAATACCGCCGGCGTTATCCGTTACAGGGCCATAAGCATCAAGAGCAACGACCATGCCGGCAAGCGATAACATTGCAGAAGCTGCGATTGATATGCCGAACAAACCAGCCTGTGTGAAGGCAATGAAAATACCACCACAAATGATAATTACTGGAATGGCAGTAGCTTCCATTGAAATGGCCAGACCCTGAATAACGTTGGTGCCGTGACCGGTTTCAGAAGCTTGTGCAATCACACGTACGGGACGATATTCAGTGCTTGTATAATATTCTGTGACCCATACGATCAAACCAGTTACGGCAAGACCTGTAAGAACACAGAAGTAAAGATTCATCGAGGACACGGTTTTCCCGCTAGCCATGACAGCCTCTGAGAACATGTCAACCTGATTGAACATACCAAAAATCAGGGCAGCCGAAAGAACACCGCTGACAATAAGCCCTTTATAAAGAGCGCCCATAATATTTTCGGATCCGGCACCAAGCTTGACAAAGAAAGTACCGATAATTGAAGCAACAATACATAATGCACCAATCATGAGAGGAAGTAACATCATGCTTTCTACCGACGTTTCAACAAACGCGCTGGAGGCGATCAACATGGTAGCCACCACAGTAACAGCGTATGTTTCAAAAAGGTCCGCGGCCATACCGGCACAGTCACCGACATTGTCCCCCACATTGTCAGCAATTGTCGCTGGGTTTCTTGGATCATCCTCGGGAATGCCTGCTTCTACTTTACCAACCATGTCACCGCCAACGTCGGCACCTTTAGTAAAGATACCGCCACCAAGGCGGGCGAAGATCGAAATGAGACTGGCACCAAAGCCAAGACCGACGAGACCTTCCAAATTGGTACGAACGTCCATTCCGGCTGACACCATATAAATATAATAAATTGCAACACCAAGAAGGCCCAGTCCTACAACAAGCATGCCTGTTATTGCGCCTGAGGTAAAGGCCACATCAAGGGCTTTATTCAGATTTTCAGAAGCCGCCTGAGAAGTTCGGACATTAGCACGGACGGACACATTCATTCCGATATATCCGGCAGCGCCAGATAAAACGGCACCAGCGATAAAACCAATGGCCACATGAAGGCCCAGAAGTAAAAACAGTGCGACAGCAACCACAGCGCCAACAATGGCGACGGCTTTATATTGTCTGTTAAGATAGGCGGCAGCACCTTCCTGAATGGCAGAAGCAATTTCCTGCATTCTTTCATTGCCTGTGCCAAAGGCCATTACTTTTTTAGTCGCATAAATACCATACAGAAGCGCGACAACTCCACACCCCACAATTGTTAAATATATATTAGTCATCATTCCCTCTAAATTGTTTTTAAAAACTCTTTCCCTTTGAGCAAGTGCTAATATTGATGCACTTAAGGAGGATTCCCCTACAAAAGTAAAAATACAATGCTCAATTATTCAGCGGAAATCAAGGGTTGATTATTTGTCTCTTATTCTGAAGTCCGATCGTAAAATAAAATTAACTTATTTTTATTGCTTTGTTTGCTATATAAATTATTTAAACGCAGATATTTAGAGGGAAGTTTCATTGAAAATTCTGATTGTTTCAGGCTTTTTTCCACCCTACGCGCCGGTTTCAGGCAGCAGGGTAAACAAGCTTGCCCGCTTCCTGGCAGATAAGGGTCATGACATCAGGGTACTTGCTCCGATACGAAAGGATCAAGGGTCGTCATTAACACCTGAAATTTCTGAAGACAAAATAATTTTTACGGATTTTACCGATATCAATGCTTTTCCAGCACTTGTAAAACATTCGGTGAAAAATCTTTTTTCATCAAATGAAAATAACAGTGTTTCAATTTCATCGCAAAAAGTTGAAAAAGTGGAGCAAATGAGCGAAGCAGGTGAAGAGTCAAAATTGAGCCTTTATTATCGTAAAATCACCAATATTCCAGACCGAACAATCGGATGGTACCCGAAAGCGATAGAAGAAGGCAGAAAATTATTTAAAAGCTGGTCACCGGATATTATATTAACGACAGTTCCTCCTTTTACCTGCTTGCTGGTTGCGTCAAAGTTAGCCAGTATAAATGATGTTCCCTGGGTTGCGGACTACCGGGATCTCTGGTCTGATCACGGTTATTATCATGGAGCGGGCTTCAAGAAAAAAATAGACAGGTTTATCGAAAATCGTGCTCTCTCAAACTGTAGCGGCCTGATCACTGTTACCCAAAGTTGGGTTGAAACACTAAAAAAATCCAGAAATATCCCCGTTCAGCTAGCAATGAATGGATTTGATCCCACTGATTTTGAGGGGATTGAGAAAAGGAAACTTTACCCCGATCATTTGACAATTTTATATGCCGGCGCCCTTTATGAGGGAAAGCGTGATCCACAAAAGCTTTTTGAAGCGTTGGCAAAATTGGGCGATGATGCAAAAAAAATTAAAGTGCTTTTATATACGGAATTTGGTGCAGATGAGCTTAGTGAAAGCCAGAAAAAAATTATAAGGGATTATGGGTTAGAAGAACAGGTTATTTGCAGTAAATATATCCCGCAAAGTGACCTTCATAAGATCATGGCCGGAACTGATATCATGATGTTGCTAAGATGGGATGATCCGCGCGAAAATAGTGTCATTGCAGGAAAACTTTTTGAATATATTGGTACAGGAAAACCTATTTTATCCATTGGCGGAACAAAAGGTGAAGCCGCCGACATAATCCGTGATAATAATTTCGGTATTGTAAGCAATGATGTAGATGAAATTGCGGGATATTTAAAAGATCAGCTTCAAAACAAAAGGGCATCTAAAGAAAGCAGCAATCCTAATAGGAAAAAATTTGAAAGAAGCGCCCAGTTTGAAAAACTGGAAAAATTCATGCTGGATATTGTCGAGCGGACTTAATCAGAAAATATGTCCAATAAGAATACTTATAAATACTATTAACCCAAAGTGATGGTTTGATTTAAAAAGCTTCAGGCACAATTCACGATCGTCTATATCAAGCTTTTTAATTTGATAAATTAAATGATACCCCGCAAACAACATACCGATATAAAAACCGATTTGCATATTTGCCACAGTGCCAGCACATAAAAACAGGACGAAAGTTAAGCCATAAAATCCACTGATCCAGGTTCTGGTGTTTTTTCCCAGCTTCAATGCGGTGGATTTGATGCCGATCATTGCGTCATCTTCGCGGTCCTGATGTGCATAAATAGTATCATAACCGAGCGTCCAGGAAATCCCGCCAATGTAAAGAAGGATTGCGGGTAGCTCAATATTACCGGCAACAGCACTCCATCCAAGCAGTGCGCCCCAGTTAAAGGTAAATCCAAGCATCAGCTGTGGCCAATAGGTTATCCGTTTCATTAACGGATAAATAATAACCAATATCAGGGAAGAAGCCCCAACCAATTGGCTATAAGTGTTTAGTTGAAGTAAAATAAAAAGCCCAATAAGCAACAAGAATGCTAGAAAGATGAAAGCACCAAATATGGATACCCGACCACTGGGCAGCGGGCGGGCTTTTGTTCTTTCAACTTTTGCATCCGCCTCTCTGTCCCATAGGTCATTAATAACACATCCGGCACCCCGCATCACAAATGCGCCAATTGAGAAAAGGACAAGTAACCTGATATGCGGAATAATATCAGAGGAGCCGTAATAATGGCCAGCAAGAACAATAGACCAAAGACCCGGCCAAAGCAAAAGCCATGTACCGATCGGCCTGTCGGCGCGCATCAGCTGGAGATATCCCCAGGCAAAATCAGGAGATAATTTATGAACCCAGCTTTGCTTTACAGTATCTTCAGGGGCTTTTTTTACCCGCTCGTCTAATTTTGTCATATGTCTTTCGGTATTTGGTGTTATCATATGAATATAGTCATAACCAAAATTGAAAAAATGTCGAATAAAAAGCCAAAAATACGCCTGTACCTAGATGATCAAATTAATTCTGGAACAGTGTTTCTAATAGAGGGAAATCAAGGCCATTATCTGGTCAATGTAATGCGTGTCAAGCTGGGAGACTACGTCATTATTTTTAACGGTTTTGATGGTGAATGGTTGGCGGAAATTACAAAAGTCGGTAAAGGGAAAGCTAAAATTACATTACGGGAGAAGGTTTCAGAACAGAAATCTGATCCCGATTTATGGTATTTGTTTGCACCAATAAAAAAAGCGCGTATTGATTATATGGTTCAAAAGGCAACTGAAATTGGTGTTTCACGCATTATACCTGTTCTAACGGAGCGAACAAATCTGGACAAAATAAAATTTGACAAGTTACTTGTCAATGCCATTGAGGCAGCAGAGCAGAGCGGACGCATGACCGTTCCACAAATTGACGATTTACTACAACTTGATAAAGTATTGAAAGACTGGCCGGAAAATAGGGGGCTGATATTTTGTGATGAGGCCGGAGATGCGATCCCAATGCAGGAAATAAAAAAATCTTTTGATAAATGGGCAGTTTTGATAGGGCCGGAAGGCGGTTTTTCACCACAGGAAAGAGAATTTATAAGAGCACATCAAAACACTGTTGCCATTACACTGGGACCAAGGATATTGAGAGCTGATACCGCCGCAGTCGCCGCCTTGTCATTATGGCAATCGTTTTTGGGGGATTGGGCACAATGAATGATAATCAGCCGTCACCATGGGGGCACCCTCCGAATGATAATGAGCCACAAGGGCGGGATAATTCAAAACAAAAAAACAGCATGAAGCCTTTTTTGCTAACTGTAATAGGGGTAGTGATTTTTGTTTTTATTCTTGCCTGGGTATTAAGTGACGGACTAAGTACGGGTCAAAGTGCCAATCTTGCTTATGATTTTATGTTGCTTGCTTTGGTAGGTGCCGGACTTTTAGGGCATATTATTAGCAACCCTGGACAGGCACTGCGAAACGTCGCAGGATGGGTGATCATTTTTGGTGTTATGGGGCTGGGATATTCTATCTGGAATGGAAAAGGACGCCTTGCAAGTGAAATCAATCCGGCTAATGGTGAAGCTGACGCAGGAGCAATTACCTTTCGATCGGATCAGAGTGGACATTATTATGTCCGGGCAGAGGTCAATGGAGAAGCCATAAATTTTATGGTTGATACCGGGGCAACACATATTGTTCTTAAAAAGTCCGATGCGGAAAAAATTGGCTTTAATATAACTGGCCTTAAATTCGATATTCCTGCTTCAACAGCGAATGGTATGGTTTTTAGTGCACCGGTTATATTGGATACCGTTAGCCTAGGGCCCATTCATGTTCAGCAAATAGAAGCCTATGTAAATGAAGGTCAATTGGACATCTCACTTCTGGGTATGAGTTTCTTAAATAAATTAAGCGGATATGAAGTTAGAGATGGTCTATTGACATTATATCCGTAATCACCACATGATGAAAACTATGACATTGAGGGCCATAATAAAAAGGGTTATCCATTGAGCAACATTTCCAGAAATTCGCCAATAGAATCAAAGCAGCAGCTTATTGATTATATTGCATCAGGTTCAAAACCAAAAAGCGAGTGGGGGATTGGTACAGAACATGAAAAATTTGTGTTTTGCATTGATTCCCTAAAACCGGTTCCTTATGACGGTGAACGCAGTATCAAAGCAATTTTGCAGGCAATGCAAAAGGAGTTTGACTGGGAGCCGATCATGGAGGGTCAGTATATCATCGGCTTGAAGAAAAACGGTCAGTCGGTTTCACTGGAACCAGGTGGGCAACTTGAACTTTCAGGGGCTATGCTGAAAACACTGCATCAAACCTGTGCGGAAAGTAACAGCCACTTAAGGCAGGCACAGGCTGTGAGTGAAGAGCTTGGCATTAATTATCTTGGCATGGGTTTTAACCCCAATACAAAACGCGAAGATGTACCCGTTATGCCAAAGGGGCGTTATAATATTATGCGTGCCTATATGCCGAAAAAAGGCAAACTTGGGCTTGATATGATGCTTAGGACCTGTACAATTCAGGTCAATCTGGATTATTCATCCGAAGCGGATATGGTAAAAAAATTCAGAGTATCACTTGCCCTTCAACCGATTGCTACAGCAATTTTTGCTGCATCCCCCTTTACTGAAGGCAAACCGAACGGCTTTCAAAGTTATCGTTCACATATCTGGACAGATACGGATCCGGACAGGTGTGGCATTTTGCCTTTCGTATTTGATGAAGGAATGGGATTTGAAGCATATGTAGATCATGTGCTTAACGTTCCAATGTATTTTGTATATCGAGACGGCATTTATAATGATGTCTCGGGTAAATCATTTAAAGACTTCATGAACGGCACCCTGACAGGGTTTGAAGGACAGGTTCCGACAATAGCTGACTGGGAAGATCATATGAGCACAGTATTTCCGGAAGTCCGGCTTAAAAAATTCCTGGAAATGCGTGGAGCAGACGGAGGCTCATGGAGCCGGATTTGTGCGCTCCCTGCATTGTGGGTTGGGATTCTTTATGACAGCGAAGCCCTTGATCAGGCCTGGGAACTGGTAAAAGACTGGACACATGAAGAACATCAGCATTTACGTGATAATGTTCCCCGTGAAGCGCTCAGCGTGAAATTCAGAAATGAAACGGTTCAGGACCTCGCTCTTAAAATGCTTAATATTTCATCTGGTGGATTGGAGCGTCGGGCCTGTCTTAATAATACAGGTGATGATGAACGGATCTTTTTAAAATCACTTTTTGAAACTGTGGAAAGTGGAAAAACTACAGCGCAGCTTATGCTTGACCGTTATAACGGAAGCTGGAACGGGGATATTTCAAAACTATTTACGGATTGTTCGTTTTAGAAAAAAACTGAAGGGGAGTGGGTGAAAAGGGAATTTGGCCTTTTAGGGGTTATTGTTACCGTAGTTGGTTATGTAATTGGCGCCTCAATTTTCATCCTGCCGGGTCAGCTGGCGGCTACTGTTGGTCCGGCGGTTATCGTTTCATATGCCCTTGCGGCAGTGATTGCCCTTTTTGCCTGTATAGCCGCTGCCCAGATAGGCAGTTTATATCCCAATGCAGGAGCTGGATTTATTGCTATTACAAAACTGGTTTCTCCTGTGGGGGGTTTTTTAACTATATGGCTTATGCTTGCGGCCTATATTTTTGCGATAGCCTTGATCGCAAACGGTTTCTCTGAATATTTTGTCGAACTTCTGCCTACAGTTAATAAGCAGGTTGCTGCCTACGGGGTGGTTTTGTTCTTCGGTCTTTTAAATCTTGGGGGGGTTGCCAATCTGGTAAAAATTCAGACGATTATAGTAACCCTTTTCATGATTGCTCTGGCAGCAGTATCTTTTGGTGGTTTGTTCAGCACAAATACTGAGAATCTTAAACCTTTTATGCCTGCAGGATTAAGCGCAGTTATTATTGCAGTTGTTCCTGCATTTTTCTCATATGGTGGTTTTATGGTAGTGATGGAAATGGCAGGAGAAATAAAAAATCCAGCCCGAACTATTCCATTAGGGCTAATTGTCAGTTTTATAGTCGTGCTGGTAACTTATATTTCTCTATCTTTTGCCCTTGTGGGTACGATAAACTGGCAATTATTTGCTGATATGAATGCGCCTGTGAGTAAACTTTCGGAAATACTTTTTGGCAATGTCGGATCAATATTTGTAACCATTGCAGCAGTAGGCGCGGCGGCAACTTCGGTAAATGCACTTATTCTCGTCGCGTCCCGTGATATAATCGCCCTTGCCAATGCAGGTCTTGCTTCTTCCCGTTTTTCCCCTGATAATTCAATTGATAATAGTCCGGCCAACAGTGTTTTGCTTGTAATATTTCTGTCAGTAATTTCACTTGCACTTGGCCAGACAGTAATGGAATATGCCGTTTGGGTTTCAGCAATCACTTTGATTTATCAGGCAATTATCGGGGTGGCATTGCTTTTAATTTTTGCAAAAGCAAATAACGAATATCAGAAGTCAAATTTTAAAATCAGCCCAAGCTGGTTAAAATTTTGGGGTGTTGGATCAATTATTATTTCTCTCGCTTTTCTATATCTGGTTTTTATAGGCAGCCAGGGAAGAACGTTAGGGGCTGTGGTCTACCTTTTTGCAGGAATAATTTATTATCTTTACCAGACTAAAAAAGGCCGGACATAATCCGGCCTTATTATTAAATTTCAACTCAATTCAATACCCGCCGAAAGACCCCATGGATCCCGGGAAAACCACCGGGCTTTCGGCACCGTCCCCGGCAACGGAAGCAACACCAAAATAATAATTATCAATCACCAGATTTTCAAAGGTGTATGTGTCCACATTGCCGACAAATTTGCTGTATGTCCATTGCGGTTGATCTGTCAGGCGCCAGTAAACTTTGTAGCCGGCAAGGTTTTCAGCCATTTTTCCGCTTGGTTTTTTCCAACTGATGACGGCGGAGGCACGTACTGCGCCTGTTAGCTTGACTTCAGCCGGGAAGGGTGGTGCTGCGGCCATCTCCGCAAGACTTGAAATATTTAATGCCGTAAGTTTACGAGCATAATCAAAATTTACCCCCTCAATGACGTCGCCGTATTTTCTGCCATTTTCAGTTCTGATATCCTGGTGCTGGCGGTCATAATGTTCATGGGTTTCCATTACCCGGACGGCAGGTATACCAACAGCATTAAAGGGGCGGTGGTGTCCACCGCGGCCAAACCGGTCAAGTCGGTAAACCATCATCACATCAAGATTGGGGACATATTTATCGGCCTGCCTGTCAATAAAGCGGGCCAGATTTCGTGACGGGCTGTCCACTTCACCGCCGGAGAAACGTCTTTCCCTTGCTTCTTCCGGCGTTTCAACATCGCGTGTTCCTTCTGAAAACACGCGTGCTGTGCTGTTATCGGTTACGCCGTCAATGCCGGTAATATTGCCGATCATATCATTGTTAAGGACAGCTTTAACTCGCCAGTTATTTTCAAGTGCATATTTTGCAACAATTTGTCCGCCAAAAAGCCCCTGTTCCTCGCCGGATAGACCCATATATATGATGGATCCGGCAAATTTATGTTTACTGAGCACGCGGGCTGCTTCAAGCACACCGGCCATGCCCGATGCATTATCATTGGCACCCGGGCTGTCATCTACCCCATTAAGAGGGTCGGAAACCCGGCTGTCGATATCGCCGGACATGGATACATATCTGTTCGGGTCAAGCTCCCCGCGTTGAATGGCAACAACACTGACCACCTCTGTCGGGTTTGGAATGCGGTCCTGCCCTGAAATCGTATCGCTGATATACATAACTTCAAGACAGCCACCGCAATCGGCACTTATTTTCTCAAACTCGGCAAAAATCCAGCGCCGTGCCGCACCGATACCACGGGTCTCTGATTTTGTGTCTGAAAGGGTATGACGGGTACCAAAACTGACCAGTTTACGAATATCATTTTCAATGCGTGTTGCTGAAACATCCCTGACCAGCTGATGGATCATTGGCAGTTCTTGCGGTGGCACCTGCTGCGCCATAGCGGTGTTGCAGGCAAATAATATGCTGCCTGTTATCATTATCAGATGCTTAAGTGACCGCATTTAATTTTCTCCCTCACATTATTCTTTTATCATATAAAACCGTATCAGTAGGTCTACGTCAACTTACATTTTATTGCAAAAATGGTTTATTCGTACTAAAAAAGGCACAAGGAATATGAGTAGGGAACATATTGTGAAAAAGTTCTTTTTTAGTTTTTGCATACTTTTAATGCTGGTCTCACATCCGGTCAGGGCCGCTGACGACAATCTAGATAATATATTTACACCGTTGATTGAACAAATGATGGATGAAAATAATGTCCAGGGATTTGTTTTTTCGGTTGTCACAAAAGAAGGCGTATTGTTCAAGAAAACCTTTGGTATAAAAAATATGTTTACCAAAGAACGGGAAACGAATGAATCCCTTTTTCATATGGCGTCCATCACAAAAACATTTGTGGGAACCGCGTTAATGCAGCTTCAGGAAGAGGGAAAACTGAATGTTGATGAGCCAGTTGTCAATGTGCTTCCATATTTTGTCATGGTTGACGGACGGTATAAAGACCTGACCATTCGTGAATTTGCCAGCCATATTTCCGGCATGCCGGATTTTGACAGTGATCCATGGCATAACCCGCAATATGATGAAGAGGCGTTGGAACGCTTTGTCAGAAACTTTATTTCACAAAAATTCTTAACCCATGATCCGGGAACAACCTACCAATATTGTAATACCGGATATGAACTGCTCGGTGATGTTATTGCCAAGGCATCAGGCATGTCATTTGAAGATTATGTGCGTGAAAATATTTTTATTCCGACAGGAATGGTGAACAGTACGTTGCTTCTTCAGGAAGCGGACATGACAAACTTAAACAGTTTGCATGAACTAAAGGATGGGGAGCTCCATGTAGCGGATATTTATCCCTATAACCGTATGCACGGGCCAAGTTCTACGTTGATATCAAATATTGATGATATGTCACGTTGGGTTCAGCTTAATTTAAACGGGGGAACGCTTGACGGTAATCGTGTCCTAAAAAAAGAAACTTTAGAGGCCATGTGGCAACCTGCATTGGGCAAGTTTGATAATGTCGGCTTCAGCTGGCATCGACGCATGCAAAATGGTCATTTAACAATTTATCATGGTGGTAATGACGGATTTAAATCCTATATAATAATGATACCGGACCTTGACATCGGATTTGTGATGATGTCAAACACGGATAGTCAGCCCTATCACGAGTTTGCGCAGGAAATTGCTGATAAACTCATTGAATACAGAGGAAACTAAAGTATGAGCGATGTCGCAGAGAAAAGAGAACAGGCCATTAATGAACTAATGGATAAAGTAAAAAGTCTTGCCGGGCCGGTTGAGGTGACAAAGGATAACCTTGAGAAAATTAAGTCGGAAATGGTGGCAATTGCTGCTCGCAAGGAATTATGGGATGAGGACCAGTTTCCTGCGCCAACGGATGGAAAAGTTCAGAACCGTTATCTGATCACCAAGGATGATGATGACAGTTATGCTCTATATTTAAATGTTATGCATAAAGGAAAATATACACCGCCCCATAACCATACCACCTGGGCCTGTGTCAGTGCGGCTGAAGGCGAAGAATATAATTATGTATATGAAACCGACGAAGAAGGCCCGCTGGTACCTGGCGAGCGTTCCATAAGTCTTGCCAACACAATCGTCGTAAAACCAGGACAGGGAATTGCCCTGATGCCTGATGATATCCATTCCATTGCCATTAATGAGGGGGAAAGTACCCGTCACCTTCATCTTTACGGTAGAGCCCTTGAAACTTTGGATAAAAGATTGCTTTGGGACGAAGATAAGAAAAACTGCAAATATTTTGTGATGGATGTGAAAACCATCAACTAAACAGATTTATTGTCTCTGTAATAAAAAAGGCGGCTGATGAGGCCGCCTTAATTTTTCATTGGTCCGGTTTTGTCCAGCGCAGCACCGGATTACGGGCTGCCGCCGTTTCATCAAGCCGCCGAAGCGGTGCATTATAAGGAGCACCTGAGAAACGTTCTTTCTCGCCCGCCTTTGCCGCAGCAACAAGATGGCGCATCATGCCAATGAACTGATCAACTGACAGTTTGCTTTCTGATTCTGTTGGCTCAATTAACATGGCCCCATGGACAACCAATGGGAAATACATGGTCATCGGATGATAGCCTTCATCAATCATCGCTTTTGAGAAATCTAGCGTGCTGACACCGGTATCTTTCAGGAAGCGGTCATCAAACAGGGCTTCATGCATACAGGGGCCATTAAAACTGGCACTCATCACATCCTTAAGGGACGCAAGAATATAATTCGCATTAAGAACACTGTCCTCAGCAACTTTGGCAAGGCCGTCTGCGCCGTGTGACATCATATAGGCAAGGGCACGCACAAACATACCCATCTGACCATGAAATGCGGTCATACGGCCAAAACTTTTACCAGATTTGTCATGTTCAATCAGTTCAAATTCCTCATCTCCGGCAACCACATAGGGAATAGGGGCATAGGGGGCAAGGGCTTCTGAAAGCACAACCGGTCCGGCACCGGGACCGCCGCCACCATGCGGTGTTGAAAAAGTTTTATGAAGGTTGATATGCATGGCATCAACGCCAAGATCGCCCGGGCGTACTTTGCCAACTATGGCGTTAAAGTTGGCACCATCACAATAAAAATAACCGCCAATTTCATGAACGGCATCGGCAATTTCAATGATTTCGCGTTCGAATAGTCCACATGTGTTCGGGTTTGTCACCATTATCGCAGCAACATCGGGACCAAGCGCTTCTTTCATTGCTTCCAGATCAACTCGGCCATCTTTTGTGGCAGGGATTGGTTTTACCGTATAGCCACAAAGAGTGGCTGTTGCCGGGTTTGTTCCATGGGCACTTTCCGGGGCTAGGACGATTGAGCGGGGGTTACCCTTAGCTTCAAGCGCTGCCCTAATGGTCATCAAACCGCAAAGCTCACCGTGAGCACCGGCCTTAGGTGACATGGCAACCGCCGGCATGCCGGTAAGGGTTTTAAGCCAGTGTGCCAAAGTATCAATAAGATCAAGCGCCCCTTGCGTTGTGCTGATCGGCTGGAGCGGATGGATATCCGATAGTCCAGGTAGGCGCACGACCTTTTCATTTAGACGCGGATTATGTTTCATGGTGCATGAACCAAGAGGATAAAGCCCCAGATCGATGGCATAATTTTTCCGGCTTAGACGCGTATAATGGCGCATGGCCTCTGGTTCTGTAAGCCCGGCAAGGCCGATTTCTTCTGTCCGTTCCATGCCGCCTAGTCGGTTTTCAAAATCTTCTACTTCTGGAAAATCTACACCTGTGCGGCTAGTATCGCCAATTTCATAAATAAGCCCTTCGACCTGTGACAATCCTCTGCTGCCGGTGTAGCTTGGGTAACCGGATCGGGTTGAATTGCCTGAATTTTCTACGCTGGTGGGGCGTCCCTGATTATTCATTGTCATTTGAGCACCTCACTAAGTTCACCAACAAGAATGTCCATATCATCTTCCGATGTGGTTTCGGTTACGGCTATGAGCAGGTCATTGGCCAGATCTTTATTATCGGGATAAAGCCTTGAAACCGGCAGACCCGCAATAATATCCTGCTCAACCAATGCTTCGACAACGTCTGCCGCGTTTTTATTGAGCCTTACTGTAAATTCATTAAAGAACGTATCGTTGAGCAACTCAACGCCCTTTACTTTGCTTAATTTTGATGCAAGTTTGACGGCGGCAGCATGATTAATTTTGGCAAGTTGCCGATAGCCTGCTTCTCCCAGCAAAGTCATATGGATGGTAAAGGCCAACGTACAAAGACCGGCATTGGTACAAATGTTGCTGGTGGCTTTTTCACGGCGGATATGCTGTTCCCGGGTCGAAAGAGTAAGCACAAATCCCCGTTTTCCATCGGCGTCCGTTGTTTGGCCACATAGACGCCCGGGAAGTTGGCGCACGTATTTTTGTTTCGTGGCAAAAAGTCCGACATAAGGACCACCATAATTCAGACCATTGCCAATTGACTGGCCTTCGCCGACCACAATATCAGCGCCCATTTCACCGGGAGATTTAATGGCACCGAGAGCAACAATTTCAGTAGTGATTATCACAAGCAATTTATTTTTTTCATGAAGGGCATCAGCCAGCGCCGAATAATCGTTAATATTTCCAAAAAAATCAGGATACTGGACAATGACACAGTTGGTGTCGTCATCAACCAGTTCAAGCAGATTTTCAGCTCTATTAACGGTGGTCTCAGAAACGACAATGACATCTTCGGTATATTTGGTTGCGCTTTTTATCACATCTATATATTGCGGATGTAGGTTTCCGCTGACGATAGCCTTGTTTTTGCGGGTGATGCGCCGTGCCATAAGGGCCGCTTCCCCCGCGGCGGTTGATCCATCATACATGGACGCATTGGCAACATCCATGCCGGTAATCTGCGCCACCTGTGTCTGGAATTCATAAAGCGCCTGCAAGGTGCCTTGTGAAATTTCAGGCTGATAAGGTGTATAGGCTGTCAGAAATTCACCGCGCTGAATTTGGTAATCAACAGCGGCTGGAACATGGTGCCGATAAGCACCCGCACCTACAAAAAAGGGCACACTGCCTGCAGAAATATTTCTGTCAGAGAAGGCAGCAAAATTTTGTTCAACTTCCATTTCCGTCATATGAAGAGGAAGGTCAACCAGCCCTTTAAGAAGAGCATGGTTTGGAACATCAATAAATAAATCATCAATGTCCTTTACCCCGATTTTTGCAAGCATTTCGGCCCGGTCATCGGATGATAATGGTAAATAACGCATATGGTTTAATCCTGTTTTATTCTAAACCTGCTATGAATTCTTTGTAGCCCGCTGCATCCATCAGGCTTTCAAGTTCGCTTTCATCGGCAATTTCAATTTTAAAGAACCAGCCGTCACCATCCGGCGATGTGTTGACCAGCGCGGCGTTATCCTCAAGTTCTTCATTGACAGCTGTAATTTCACCGCCCACTGGGCAGTAAATTTCTGATGCGGCTTTAACACTTTCGACAACGGCAACTTCGTCACCTTTGGCGAAATCTTCACCCACTTCAGGCAGTTCAACAAATACAATATCGCCAAGGGCATTTTGCGCGTAGTCGGTAATGCCGACAGTGCCCGTTTTTCCCTCGACTTCGATCCATTCATGATCTTCAGAATAATAAATTGTCATTTCTTTTTTTCCCTTCATTTTGGTTTTCTATAATATCTTTGCGGAACAAATGGCATATCCGCGACCTTGGCTTCGAGTTTCTTTTTTCTCACGGCCAGAAAAATGTCTGTGCCAGTTTTGGCATAATTTGAATTTACATAACCCATGGCGACCGGCCCACCGAATGTCGGGCCAAAACCACCGCTTGTAACGATGCCAATGACATTATCATTCGCATCCAGAATTTCAGTTCCTTCGCGTGCTGGTGCCCGCCCGGATGGTAAAATACCAACTCTTAACTTAGAGGCATCACCATTATTAAGTTGGCCGAGAATTTTATCGGCACCGGGAAAGCCGCCTTCAGCGCGGCGGCGCGGTCCGATTGACCAGTCAAGTGATCCTTCGATCGGCGTTGTATCGGTTGTTATATCATGACCGTAAAGGCAAAGGCCCGCTTCAAGGCGAAGACTGTCCCGCGCGCCTAGACCAATGGCTTCGACTTCCGGCTCGGCCAGTAGGGCATTACAGACTTCAATAGCTTTATCAGCGGGAATTGAAATTTCATGTCCATCTTCACCTGTATAGCCGCAGCGGCTGATAAAACAATCAGCGCCGCAGATGGAAACTTCCGCATAGGACATAAAGTCCATTTGATCGGCACCGGCCGCAAAACGGGAAATAACCTCAGCAGCCATTGGTCCCTGCAGGGCAACAAGTGCGCGATCACTCAGCTCAATTAAGTCAAGATGTGCGGGAAGATTGGCACGCATGTGGGCAATATCCTGTTCTTTACAGGCAGCATTGACCACCATGAAAATATCATTTTCCCGTTTTGTAATCATCAGATCATCAAGGATACCACCATTTTCATCGGTAAACATAGTGTAACGGATACGATTGGTTTTCAAGTCAATGATATTGCCAGGCACCAGAGTTTCGAGCCATTTGTCAGCACCATGACCTTTAATGACAACCTGCCCCATATGTGAAACATCAAAAAGTCCTGCTTTTTCGCGGGTATGGTTATGTTCTCCCATAACGCCAAGCGGATATTGCACGGGCATCAGGTAACCGGCAAAGGGCACCATTTTGCCGCCAAGGTCTTCATGAAGTGAATAAAGAGGTGTTTTTAACAGACTGCTATTATTCTCTACACTCATAAATTATCTCCAGAGTAAGCACTATAGATACGAAAACCCGTATCATCGGTGCCCCCTCTGTCATCGGTACCTGAGAGATTTGACCCGGATTTAACCAGGTTTACCCCGTCGGCGGAGGAATTATCCTCACTTTCCAGAGTGCTTTAATTCCTGGCGGTCCGGGTGCCTGAGAGTTTCCGGGGCGGTTGCTCCTTCGGCGCCTTAATCAAGGTCTCTCCCGCAAAGAAAATAGCAATGGTCATAATAAGGGGATTGATTGAAGAGTCAATCAAAGTCATTATATAAAGAAGCAGAAAAATCAATTTGTTCTGTTGTGGCGATATGTTCACAATATAATGGGTTGTATTAGTTGGAATTTTGATAAAATGAGGGCCACATGGGTTTAATAAAATCGTTCTGGAGATTTATTCAAAAGTTACAATCTTTTGTTGGTACTTTACTATTTCTCATCGTTCTTTTGATATTCTCGGCCATCATTCTTGCAAATTTTATGACTGATTCGGAAGAGGGGGAACTAACCGCTAAAAATAGTGCTCTTGTTCTGGATTTTAAGGGACTGATCGTTGAGCAGGAGGCATTCAGCAATGACCCTTATGAACAATTGCTTGCTGGCGATTTAGGGGGCAATACCCGTCTGCGCGACATTGAACGGGCTATTGATCTTGCGGCGGAAGATGACAATATCAAAATGCTGGTTCTTGATTTCAGCCAGTTTGCCGGTGCATATCCTTCCAAGCTTCATTATATTGGCAGAAAAATAGAGCAATTTAAAAAAAGCGGCAAAAAAGTTGTCTCCTACGGCAGTCTTTATAGTCAGTCAGCTTATCTTCTGGCCTCATTTGCCGATGAAATTTATATACACCCACAGGGCGCCGTGCTTTTATACGGATATGGCGGATTTCAGAATTATTTTCTCGGATTTTTGAATAAAATAAAAGCGGAAGTACAGCTTTTCCGTGTTGGCAAATATAAATCGGCAATGGAACCTTTTATCCGTAATGATATGTCGGATGAAGCCAGGGAAGCCAATCTTGAATTATATAACAGTTTCTGGGATTCCTATCTGGCCGATATTTCAGAACAAAGAAATATTGATGAGGCTGTCTTACGTGCAGGTATTGATAATGCCGATCAGCTTCTGATGGATTTGAAGGGTGATCTTGGCCAGCTTGCACTGCAGAATTCACTGGTTGACGGCTTAAAAACCCGCGCTGAATGGATTTCCTATATGCAGAATGAAGTCGGTAAAGGTCATGGCAAGCAGGAAATAAATCAGATTAATTTAAAAACATATCTTGCATCAAAATTTGATCGTTCTCAATTGGAACGTGGAAACAACATTGTTGCCATTATTTATGCCAATGGAACAATAATGGACGGCGTAATGCCGCAGGGAACTGTTGGTGGGGATACACTTTCCAGGCAACTTCGTGAAGCTCGACTAGATGATCGGGTAAAAGCTGTTGTACTCCGTGTAGAAAGTCCCGGTGGAAGCGCTTTTGCATCTGAACTGATCAGGCAGGAAATATTGCTGTTAAAAGCGGCGGGTAAGCCAGTCATTGCTTCATTTGGCGGTGTTGCTGCGTCAGGCGGGTACTGGATTTCGGCAAATGCCGATGAAATTTGGGCTAGTCCCACGACCATAACCGGATCAATCGGCATCTTTGGCGCAATTCCTAATATTGAGGGAACTTTGGCTGAGATTGGCATAACAACAGATGGTATTGGCACAACACCGCTTGTGTCTGCCGGTATTAATAAACCACTGCCGGAAAAGCTAAAAAATATTATCCAGAGCAATATTGAAAATGGATATGACAGATTTTTAAACCTGGTTGCCGAAGGACGGCATATGAGTGTTGAACAGGTTAATGAAATTGCCCAAGGAAGGGTCTGGACAGGTGCCAAAGCGTTGGAAATTGGACTTGTAGACCATTTGGGAAATCTCGATCACGCTATTAAGGCGGCAGTTTCAAAAGCTGATCTTAAGGATTATAATGTTGTTTATTGGGAAGACGAGCTTCCCATTGAATTGCAGATCATGTCACGACTTTTTGACAGTGAAAGCAAACTGGCTGATTTTGTCGCGTCTAAGCAAAAAAGGCCTGAACTACTCCTTATGAACAAAATTACAGAGAAATTATCCCTGTTTAGTAAAATGAATGACCCTCAACATGCCTATGTACTTTGTATTGAATGTATGGCTGGTATTAATTCTCAATAATGAATAAGGCCATTTGAATTTCTGGGAACAATGTGTATAAGGTCATGTCATGAACGAAAAAAATATGAACCTTTATATAGCAAATCCACGCGGGTTTTGCGCAGGTGTAGACCGGGCCATACAAATTGTTGAAATGGCATTGGAGAAATATGGCGCTCCTGTTTATGTCCGCCATGAGATTGTCCATAATAAATATGTGGTTGAAGGTCTGGTAAAACGAGGGGCCATATTTGTCGATGAGCTAGACGAAGTTCCAACAGATAAACCAGTGGTTTTCTCAGCACATGGGGTGCCAAAATCCGTTCCGCAGGAAGCTGAAAACAGAAAAATGCTTTATATAGATGCGACCTGCCCGCTGGTCAGTAAAGTGCACCGTGAAGCCGAGCGATATGACCGCCAGGGGATGGAAATTGTTATGATTGGTCACAAAGGGCACCCTGAAGTTATCGGGACAATGGGACAGCTGGCGACAGGAGCAATTCATCTTGTGGAAAGTCCGGAAGATGTTGAAAAACTCCAGCTTAAAAATGAAGATAATGTCGCCTATATTACCCAGACCACTTTGTCTCTAGATGATACCTCTGAAATTATTGAGGCGTTAAAAGCAAAATATCCGTCCATCCAGGACCCCAAGAAAGAAGACATCTGTTACGCTACTACTAACAGACAAAACGCTGTTAAAGCTTTGGCAGAGAAAGTTGAGATGGTGCTTATTATTGGAGCTCCAAACAGTTCGAACTCACGCAGACTGGTGGAAGTGGCCCGAAAAGTCGGCTGCCGTTCAATGCTAATTCAAAGGGCCGCCGAAATTGACTGGAACTGGTTTGATAATGTCAGTGCGGTGGGGATTTCTGCCGGGGCATCAGCACCAGAAATCCTCGTGGAAGAAGTGATGAGCGCCTTTAAAAACCGCTATAAAACATCGATTGAAAACATCCATACCATTGAAGAAAATGTAACTTTTAAAGTTCCGGCAATTTTGGCAAAGGATGACTGATAATGGCGGTTTATACCATTGTAAATGCTGATGAAATTGCCGCTTTTATTGATGAGTATGATGTTGGAGAAGTGATATCTTTTAAAGGGATTGCAGAAGGTGTTGAAAATTCAAATTATCTGCTGACCACCACAAAAAATCATTTTATCCTGACCCTATATGAAAAGCGGGTGAATGAGAATGATTTACCCTTTTTTCTTGGCCTGATGGACCACCTTGCCCATAAAGGCATCAATTGCGCAACGCCCATTGCAGATAAAGAAGGAAATATCTTAAAATCATTATGTGGTCGCCCTGCCGCCCTAATCAGCTTTCTTGATGGATTATCGGTAAGCAGACCATCTGTTCAAAACTGCAGGGAGTTGGGATCAGCCCTGGCGGAGATGCATCTCGCCGTCTCTGATTTTAAACTATCAAGAGAAAATGATCTTTCGCTAGCAGGCTGGCAAAAGCTTGCTAAAGAATGTGATCTGCGCGCAGATGAATGTCAGACGGGTTTAAGAAATATTATTTCGGACGAAATGATTGAACTTTCGAATAACTGGCCGACCGATCTACCGGTTGGCATAATTCATGCGGATTTATTTCCGGACAATGTTTTCTTTTTAAATGGGAAATTATCCGGTCTCATTGATTATTATTTTGCCTGTTCTGATATGCTTGTCTATGACGTGGCAATATGCCTGAATGCCTGGTGTTTTGAAGCGGATGGTGCCTTTAACGTGACCAAGGCGGCAGGGTTGATCAGGGAATATAATGCAATTCGTCCACTGTCCGACAGTGAAAAAAATGCATTGCCACTTTTATGCCGTGGTGCCGCACTAAGATTTATGCTGACAAGACTTTATGACTGGCTTAACCGAGTTGAAGGAGCCCTGGTAAAAACCAAGGATCCTCTTGAATATTTAGCAAAATTGACATTTCATCAACAGGTTAAATCGGCTGGTGAATATGGTGTGGATATGGGCATATGAAGGAAGTTATAATTTACACGGATGGGGCCTGTTCAGGTAATCCGGGACCTGGCGGATGGGGCGCTCTTTTAATTTATGGTGATCATAGTCATGAAATAATGGAAGGTGATTTTGAGACAACCAACAATCGCATGGAATTAACAGCAGCGATTGAAGCACTCAATGCCCTTAAACGTCCCTGCCGTGTTATCCTGCATACGGACAGCACATATGTTAAAGACGGGATCAGCAAGTGGATAGAAAACTGGAAACAGAATGGCTGGCGGACAGCGGCGAAAAAACCGGTTAAGAATGCTGATTTATGGCAGGCTCTTGATGAAGCTGTTGAGCGGCATGATGTTGTCTGGAAATGGGTCAAAGGACATGATGGTGATGAAGGAAACGAGCGGGCGGATGAACTCGCCAATATGGGCCTGAACAATTATAAAGTATTATGAGCATGCGTGATGATGTCTTTAAAGCAATTGATATTGCTGATGCAGATGCATTAAGAAAAATTCTTGATAAGGATAGCTCACTTGCATCGGCACGGAGCAACGATGGTCTTTCTGCAGTATTGTTTACACTCTATATACGTAAACCGGAATTAACAGATATTCTGCTGGAGTTTAAACCTGAGCTTGATCATTTTGATCTGGCGGCCCTTGGTGGTGTCGGGCAGTTATCTGCACTTATTGCAACAAATAACAAACTTGTTCATGAATATAGCGGCGATGGTTTTACCGCGCTCCATATTGCCAGTTATTTTGGTCATGCGGAATGCGCCAGGCTTTTACTGGAAAATGGGGCAGATATAGAAAAAGTTGCGATGAATGGGAGTGAGTTAAGGGCGATTCACAGTGCCGTTGCCGGTTGTCATACTGATGTGGTTAAAGTTCTCATCGAGTTTAACCCGGATGTTGACGTTCAGATGCTCGGTGGGTTTACGCCGCTCATGTCAGCAGCTGCGCTAGGAAATAAGGATATCGTTTCCGTTTTACTTGAAAAAAATGCCAATCCAAAAATTAAAGCAGATGATGGTCGGGTTGCGGAAATTTTTGCAAGTTCAGCTGGCTTTAACGATATTGCCGCATTGTTATCCTTTTAAATCTTAAAGCTTCAACTTTTTTCTTAAAATTCTTTTCGAACTTAAAAAAAGCCCCTCATTTCTTTTGAAATGAGGGGCTGATTTTATAGCTTTCAAGCTTGTGAGCAACCTCGGTTGCTCACAACACTTCCAATCAGATTAGAAGTTAGCTTTAATACGTGCGTAGTATGAACCACCTTGCCAGTCAACACCGTCTGTCAGGTATTGACGACCACGTTTCATGGAAGTCTCAACCACTTCAGGCTGTCTTAGCGGGTAGGTGTTCAGGATGTTATCAGCACCAACTGTTACAGAGAACTGCTCGTCGATATTGTATGTAACCGCAAGGTCGAAGAATACACGGCCTGGGTTTTTATCAATACGGAAGTCAGATAGTGGACGAGGGTTGCTATCATCATCAAGTGTACCAATGAAGGTACCGCTTGCATCTAGACCAGCGTTACTCAGACGTGTGGCCCACCAACGTGCACGACCCATAATACTCCATGCATCCTGTGTCCAGGTTGCTGTGAATGTCGCTTTTTGAGGCGCTTGTTCATGCTCAGCATTGAACAGGTCACGTGGGTAAAGACTGTGTTCAAGATACTTAACTTGTACGTAAGCATATGCAAGAACAAGTCTTAGTGTGCTGTTGTCAAGATCGATATTGTGTGAAGCCACAACCTCGATACCACGAACGCGACGTGAACCTTCGTTTGTTGGGAAGTCCACACCAGTAAGTGTTGCTGCACCCTGGAAGCCAGAGGAAGCAATTTGAGCAAACTGTGCAGCATAGTCTTCAACATCGAATGTCGGTGTTGTTGCAAGTGATTCACGCAGTTTGATCTGGAACGCGTCAACAGTGATGTTTGTGCTGTCACCAGGTGTTAACACAAAACCAGCAGACAGGTTACGAGCAAGCTCAGGACCAACTGGCATAATACCAAACACTTGACCAGGGATACTGTCATAAGTGAAAGTACCTGTTTGTGTTTGTGAACCGTCAGCACGGAAACCAGTACGAACCTGTGTATTGTTCAGAATACCCACTGTTGGTGCATGGAAGCCTGTTGAGGCAGCAGCACGGACAGCAAGAAGATCTTCGATCAACTGATAACGAGCAGCGATTTTCCATGAGAAGTTGTCACCAAAGTCAGTAAAGTCTTCGTAACGACCAGCTACGTCGATGTTGAAGTCTTCAGTAACATCAGACTCGATATCGAGGTAAACAGCATAGTTTGAACGAGAAGCGTTGAAATATGTATCTGGTGAGAAACCACCGAAACCATCAGAACCAACGTTCAGACCACGACCGCCTTCAAGTGCATTTGCGCCTGTTAGGCCTAAGTCAATGGCTTCTTGAGAAGAAGCAAAAGCAGACAGACTTGGACCGGCAAGCGGGCCTGAGAACCATGAATTCTTTTCACCGACAACGTTATAATATTGGTCAGTACGGTATGTACCACCAAAAGCAACGTTCAGGCTTTCAACAGCGTCAGTATCTACAGTGTAAACCATGTCAAGTCCAACTTGACGCTCAATATTTACCTGTGAACCGATATAGAATGCTGTTTGTACGTTTGCGTAGTCGATTGAACCGTCAGCAGCTTTTGGCGCACCCAGTGAAGGGTTGTGTGTGTCGCTGATGAAGTTGTCAACACGGCTACGTCCTACTGATCCCCAAAGGTCGTAAGTTAGACCATTGTCAAACTCGCCTTTGAAGCCCATATATGCACCAAGATCCTGAAGATCCATTTCGTACCATGGGTTATAACCGTTTGGATGAGTAAACAGACCGGCAAATGGTTCTTGTGTTACGCCGTCAATTACCAGTGGTGATCCATCTGGGTTCATACCAAGAAGGTATGCATTCTCATTCCAGGCTTGGAGACCATTAAGGTAAATGTAGTCATTCATACCATAAGTAACCTGACGTGATGCACCAGAGTTACCACCAACACCTGGTGTTGAGTAGCCAAGTGGAAGACCAGCACGGAAGTTAAATGGTTCTTTAACGTGTTTACGTGTAAATGTACCAAAGGCATAAACGCTTGAGTTTTCGCCGATTTCCATTTCAGAGTTCCATGACACGTTGAACTGTGTTGAAGCAGCAATACCATATGGAGCAATTGTTGCGGGGTTCAGTTCAGCTGGATCAAGGAATTTACCATTGTAGTTTTTGAGTGTGCTACCAGATAATTTGCCAGCTTCTTGTCTGTTCCATTTTGCGATTTGGTCAAGTGCGTTCAGGTGTGGTCCTGCACGGTTTGTAGCGTCCTGTTGAGCATATGCAGCTGTAACAGTCAGGAAGCCACGATCAGCAAGTGAGATACCAGCTTTTGAAGCAAGTTGGTAAGCAAAGCCGTCACCTTCATAATACTGACTGAAGTCAGCTTGACCTGAAATTCCTTCTGAATCGTCAAGTACGATGTTTACAACACCGGCAACAGCGTCTGCACCATACTGGGCAGCAGCACCGTCACGAAGGATTTCAATGCTTTTAATTGAGTTAATGGAGATAGAACCAAGGTCAGCAGCTTGCCATCCGTCTGTATGGATAACAGCAGAACGGTGCATACGCTTACCATTTAGAAGTGTTAGCACTTCGCCTTGGTTCAGACCACGAAGAGATGAACCACGAACGAGAGTGTTAGCGTCACCAACCGCACTACGATCCACTGAGAATGATGGAGAAACAGCTGTCATCGCATCTTTCATGTTGAGAGATGGTGTAGCAGCAAGTTCTGTAGCTTGGATCACGTCAACCGGAACGTTGGAGTCAAGAGCCGTACGACCCTTCACACGTGAACCAACAACTGTCAACACATCTTCATTTTGTGCTTGCTGGGCAGAAGCCAGGTCAGCAGCAACAAGTGAAGGTAGGCTAACAGATAAGAGTAGTAATTTTTTCATATCTAATATTTCCTCCCAAAAAGTTAAATGTACTGAAAAACAGACCATTCAACTGATTGTGTTTAAAAATTTTAGAGCCTCATCATTACTAAAACAAGACTCCGCGAAAGGCCGGATATAATATTTCTTTTAGAAATTATCATCTCCTAACCAATTGGTGTATATGGTAAAAACGAAAAAATAAAGCAGTATCCCAATTAGTAACCCAAACTAAAACACACTGAATTACTTATGATGTGGACGCTTAAAATTTCCCTATTACATATTCCACTACGAATCTATTTATATGAAATTCTGATAGAAATCAAACAATTACTCCCGCAAAAGAAGGTTTATTAGTAAAATTTGATGTAAATTTGCAATACTGTGTCATAAAAGCAACAGTAAAAATGCATAAACTAATAAAATCAAAGGGATATAAGTGATTATGGGAAATAGGCAATAAAGAATTTAAGCGTTACCATATTCGGTTGAAAGCATTGATATATCTACCCCCAGTTTTGCCATTGCCCTGGGGAGTTTAAGATCAAGTTCAGTTCTGAAAACAAGTTCATCATCTGCTTCAATTGAAAGCCAGCTGTTTCTGAGTATCTCATTTTCCAGCTGGCCACGACTCCAGCCGGAAAAGCCAAGGGCAATTAAATAATCCTTTGGACCTTCACCGCAAGCAATTGCCGTTAATATATCAATCGTAGCTGTAAGGGCAATTGTCTCTGAAATAATAAGGGTGGTTTCCTGAACATAGTCGGCACTGTGTAAAATAAAACCACGTCCCGATTCTACAGGGCCTCCTTCATGTAAAGGTATGTTTTTTAATGGGAATCCGGGTCGTTCCTTTGAAGTACACTCTATATTCAGTTGTTTTAAAAGATCCGGAAAATCAATATTTTCACAATATTTATTGACGACCAAACCCATTGCACCTTCTTCAGTGTGGGTGCATATATATATTACAGTTCCTTCAAATCTTGGGTCTGTCATGCCGGGCATAGACAATAAAAGCTGCCCGCTTAAAAATCCTTGTTTTGCCAAGTCTAAATTCCAGTTTTAGTGTATTTTACACTGTTCAAATAGAGCTTATCATAATAATAATTCATTCTTGGAGGGTCAAGACGTATAAAAGAGTGGCAAAAGATCAAATGGAAACAACTGTTTCTACTATTATCTAGTAATATATAGAATTTAGCCTTTAAAAATAATGAGGTAACATGTCTAAAGAATTTATAGTACTTATCACCCTGGTCATCTATATATGCCTTTTGATTACATTAGGTTATTTTGGCAGTCGCAAAACTCATAATAATACTGATTTCTTTATCGGTGGACGAACATTAGGTCCCTTGGTGGCTTCCATGAGTTATGTTGCCAGTTCCGCTTCAGTATGGGTTATGCTTGGGTTAAGCGGAATTGGATATATGGTAGGTGTATCGGCGCTTTGGATTGTGCCTGGATTAATCTTAGGTCACGGATTTTCCTGGATTTGGGCGGCACCCAGACTTCAAAAATTATCACATCAGGAAAAACTGATAACAGTAACCGACCTTCTTATTTTTGAAGGGACAAAACAGACCAGAAAACATATTCGTATTTTTACAGCCATTATTATCATTTTCTGTTTCATGTTTTATGTAGCCGCACAGTTGCAGGCAGCTGGAGGGACATTTGCTGTTACATTTAATCTATCTTTAAAAAGCAGTATATTACTTGGTGGCTTGGTGATCGCATCATATACAATGCTTGGTGGGTTCTGGGCGGTGAGCCTGACGGATACCCTGCAGGGTACATTAATGATGCTAGCATCATTGTTACTGCCAACACTTGCCCTTATTGAAGTTGGAGGTGTCGGGGAGTTTTGGCAAAGCTACCTTAGTATTGCCACGCCAGAACAATTATCGCCTGGCGGTTCAAACAGCGGTCTCATGCTTGGCGGCTTTATCATTGGCAGTATGTCAATCGGTCTGGGAGCAATTGGTCAACCCCATCTTTTAACCAGATTTATGTCGATGAAAAGTGATAGGAAGATGCATCTGGCTCAGATGATAGCCATTGGTTGTTTTGCAATCAGTATGACGGGGATGATTGTTTTGGGCATGTGCGGAAAAATAATGATTTCCGAAATTTCCAATACGGAGAATATATTTTTTATGATGACTGACAGTCTGCTGCCTGTCATTTTGGGTGGCGTTATGGTGGCTGCCGTTTTGAGTGCTGTTCTTTCAACAGCGGATAGTCAGCTTCTGGTTAGTGCGTCTTCAATTGCCCATGACTTGATGGGTGAAGCGGATGAAGGACAGAGCCGACTTTTTGTCTCAAGAATAGTGATTGCTGCATTATGTATTTTTGCCGTGATAACTGCAATTTATTTGCCAAGTGATATATTTTCAAGAGTGTTATTTGCCTGGAATGGGCTTGGGGCCAGTATTGGTCCGGTTGTTATTATGCGACTGTCAGGAGTGAAGCCAAACCCAAAGATGATATTGCCATCAATGGTTATTGGGTTTGTGCTGACAATTGTCTTTTTTCTTCAGCCAGATGCCCCAGGTGATTTTATGGAAAGAACCGTGCCTTTTATCATTTGTCTTGTAATATTATATTTAAGCAGGAAAAAATCATAAGATGTAAATGATGAATATATTGCACCTTATCGTTTTATATTTATATATAAAGAAAAACTAAATCTAATCAGGTTCTGTTTTAAAAAATAAATTGAAGGAATTTTGATATGTTTATTGATGGGTCTAATGTCTTTGCAATTGTACTAGTCCTGCTGGTTATTTATTTATTTTTTGCGGGGGTTAAAACAGTTTCACAAGGCTATAATTATACCGTAGAAAGATTTGGCAGATATACCAAGACCTTGCCACCAGGATTTCACCTGATCGTGCCATTTTTTGATAAGATAGGCTATAAGATGAATATGAAGGAACAGGTCCTTGATATTCCATCGCAGGAAGTTATCACCAAGGATAACGCCATGGTTACTGCCAACGGCGTGGTTTTTTTCCAGGTAATTGATGCTGCCCGGGCAAGTTATGAGGTTCATGATTTATACACGGCAATACTGAACCTGACGATGACGAACTTGAGGACAGTGATGGGCTCCATGGATCTGGATCAGCTGTTATCGTTGCGGGACCAGATCAATGCAAAATTGCTGGATGTTGTCGATGAAGCAACACAACCATGGGGCATAAAAGTCACCCGCATTGAAATCAAGGATATTGAGCCACCAAGAGATATTGTTGATGCAATGGCAAGACAGATGAAAGCAGAACGTATTAAGCGTGCCAACATTCTTGAGGCGGAAGGACTAAGGCAGTCGGAAATTTTGCGGGCAGAAGGAGAAAAACAGGCCGCAATTCTTGAGGCTGAAGGTCGGCGCGAATCTGCCTATCGTGACGCAGAGGCGCGGGAGAGGGAAGCCGAAGCAGAAGCAAAGGCAACAGACATGGTTTCAATGGCTATTGCTAAAGGTGACCCGCAGGCTATCAATTATTTCATTGCCCAAAAATATGTCGAAGCTCTGGGTAAATTTGCAAATTCCAGAAACGAGAAGCTTGTGTTTATGCCGCTTGAAGCCAGCGGTGTCATTGGTGCGCTTGGTGGAATGACAGATATGCTGAAAAATCTGAACATAAAAACAGATGATAAAGATGGTCATTTGCCTTAAGACAGTCACATTCCGGAAAGGAAATTTAAATGCTGGAAAATTTTGAATTTAATTACTGGTTCTGGTTTGTGTTGACTTTGGTTCTACTGGGACTTGAGATGATGGTGCCCGGAGTCATTTTTATGTGGCTGGCAATAGCCGCTATTTTTGTTGGCGGGATTGTTTATATTGATGGTGCAATCGGCTGGGAAGTGCAGTTTGTAATTTTTTCAGTTCTTGGCATTATCAGCGTTTATGCAGGTCGCAATTACCTTAAAAAAAATCCGATCAAAAGCGAAGATGAAAATTTAAATGTTCGTGGTGCCAGATATATTGGTAAAAAATATAAACTTGAAAGAGCACTGATAAACGGCGAAGGAAAAATACGTATAGGTGATACCCTGTGGCTGGTACGCGGTGATTTTGATGGTGAAATCGGTATGACAGTAAGGGTTACTGGCTCCGACGGAACTGTATTGTTGGTAGAGCCTTTATAAAAAACTGTTCCTATTCTTCGTCATTATCGCTTAATTGTGTCAGGCCTTCTTCTAAATAATCAGGTAGCAATGGACTATCAATCAGATATTCGGCGGTGTGTTTGTTGCTAGCCTCCTTTGCATTTTCGATAGCCAGTTCAAGTTCTTCGGGGCCGTAAGTACCACGTCCAATCCACATTAGGGCTACTAAAGCATGTTTCTCATCTTCATTTAATGCCTCAATTGCGCCTTTAAGTTCCATATAAGCGCTATCCTGCGCGTGATCTTCAGATTTATAACTATCCAAGGCACCAGCCAGACTATGTTCAGTATAATTGTCTGAATTATACCCCTCTGATAATTCTTCACTGACCATTGCAAGGGAGCCTTCGCGAAACTCTCTCGCCATTGAAATAATAAACTCTACTTTTTCCTGGCTTATTGGAATCATTTGATCACCTGTATAATAAATATCTTACGCTTTGAGCATTAACATCAATCCCCGATGATATTAATGACTTAAATCAACTTTCTGGCCTATTTGTGACCAAAAAAATCAGTAATATCTTTTTACTTAATTAACTTAAGAAAAAATAAAAGGCGCGTTAGATCATGGAAAATATATGGTTTCGTTTCCCGGCTTCCATTGATCATATTTATACATAATATTTTTAAATATGTCAGATTTCAAGTGCCATTCAAGCCAGTTTTGAAGCTTTGGATAGGGAAGATTATCAAAGTAATTTTTATCAACGAATGCAAACTGCCTTATGAATGGAAATATTGCCAAATCGGTAACGGTCATTTGGGAGGCACTCAGAAAAGATTTGCTTTCAAGCTTTTTTTCCAGCAGTTCCAGAAAAAATTCCCCATTTTTTCTATGTTCTTCTCTGGAAAGTTCCTTATTTCTGCTTGAATATTTATATTTATCAAGGTGCAGTTTGAATTTGAAATCATTCACTTCAACCAACGCATTCATTTCATCCAGATAGTTTTTCCAGCAATGAGGGTCGTTTTCATTAATCGCCCAGCATATTATATCATGACTTTCGTCAATGACTGTACCATCAGCAAGCTGTAAAACCGGAACTGTCCCTTTGGCAGAAATTTTAAGCATTTCATCGGGTTTATCTCTTAAGACTACTTCTCTGAGTTCACATTTTATTTTGCAAGCATATAATACAAGTCTTGCCCTCATGGCATATGGGCATCTTCGGAAGCTATAAAGAACTGGATATGGATTAGTCATTTTAAAATTTTGTTGATTTTCCTAACGGCTTCTGCCGGGCCATCAGCATCATCCCAAACGCCTGAACAGACAGCTATAAAATCTGCGCCGGCGTCTGCCATTTCAGCAGCATTATCCGCATTAATTCCCCCTATGGCAACACAAGGGATTTCAAACAAATCCTGCCACCATCTTAAAATTTCAGGATCGGCTTTTGTTGTGGTTATTTTAGTGTTTGTTGGATAAAAAGCACCAAAGGCAACATAATCAGCCCCTTGCTCGCCAGCAATCATTGAAAGATGCTTACTGTTTTTGCATGTAACTCCGACAATCCGGTCTTCGCCGACAACGGTGCGGGCTTCATTATAGGATATATCTTCCTGGCCTATATGGACACCATCTGCACCGACTTTCCTTGCTATATCTGCCCTGTCATTGATGATAAAGGCGACATCTCGGGCATGACATATAGGCATCAGTTTTTTTGCGGCGAGAATGATATCTTCATCGTAACTTTCCTTCATCCTCAGTTGAAGACTGGCAACATCCCCGGCTTCTAACGTTTCTTTTAATGAAACGGCAAAACTTTCAAGGTCAAATTTGGATGGTGTGATTAGGTAAAGGCGTGTATCTGACATAATTGAGACCTGTTTTGTTGGACGGATTATATATTATCAGGCATCATTCCGGGATCAAGTTATTATCGGCAAGTACTTTGCCTGCAAGATAAAGGGAGCCACAAATCAGGACTTTCCCGACATTTTTAGGACCTATTTTTTGCAGGGCATCCTTAACATTTTCTGCGGTTTCTGCTTTTATGCCGAGATCCCATGCAAATTTCACAATATCTGTGGCAGGGTGGCTGATCTCCCCCTCTACATGGACTGCGTATAGTTGGGTTGCCTGGCGGGTGAAATTTGCCAGATAGCCACGGGTGTCTTTATTTTGCAGCATGCCGCATATTAAAATGAGTTTTTCGTTTTTGAAATGACTTGAAATCACTTCTCCTGCTGCGGGATTATGCCCGCCGTCAAGCCATAATTCGCTGTCTGATGACAACATTTGACCATAGGTGCTTTCGGTAATATTTTGCATGCGTGCCGGCCAGATGGCACTCTGAATTCCCCTAATATAATCTTCGTCAGAAATATTGAATTTATCCTGATGTCTCAAAGTGGCTATTGCCAATGCTGCATTTGAAATCTGATGCGGACCAATAAGATTGGGTTTTGGCAATTGAATTGAGCCATAACTGTCAGAATAACAAAAGCCTGTATCTGTTTCCTGAAATTGCCAGTCTGTGAATAGGTCGGCAACTTTTTCCAAAGCAATTTCATTAATTTTATTCGATACCTCTGGATGTTGCATGGCCGAGATCAGAGGAACCCCTTTTTTTGCAATGCTTGCTTTTTCCATTGCAATCCCGCTTAGTTCACTTCCAAGAAACTGTTCATGATCGAGCGACACTGGCGTTATGACTGTGCTCAGCGGATGATCAACAACATTTGTTGCATCAAGTCTTCCGCCAAGCCCAACTTCAAGAATAAGGGCATCTGCCGGGTTATCAGCAAATGCCTTGAATGCGGCAGCAGTTGTGATTTCAAAATAGGTAATGGGCTCGCCGTCATTTGTTTTTTCACAAAATTCTAGAAGCTCACTCAGATATTCTTCTGAAATTATCTTTCCGCTTACTCTTATGCGTTCAGCAAAATTCACAAGATGTGGACTTGTATATACATGTACAGACAAATTTGATGCTTCGAGGATAGATCTTAAATAAGCAACGGTTGAGCCCTTTCCATTGGTTCCGGCTACATGAATAACCGGGGGCAAATGGTTTTGTGGATTGCCAAGCTTTTCCAGAATGGAATACATTCTGTCCAGCGACAGATCAATAATTTTAGGATGGAGCGTTAAAAGCCGCTCCAATATGCGGTCACTTGTTTTTTTTATCATGCCTATTATCAGGCCGCTTTGCTCATTAATAGACTAAGAAGCTGGGTAAGTTTATCTCTTAATTTTGCCCGGTGGACAATCATATCGATCATTCCATGTTCAAGTAAATATTCACTGCGCTGGAACCCTTCGGGAAGCTCTTCCCGGATTGTATCCTTAATAACGCGTGGTCCGGCAAAACAAATTAGGGCGTTTGGCTCTGCAATCTGTATGTCACCAAGCATGGCATAGGATGCCGTTACCCCACCGGTCGTTGGGTCCGTAAGTACAACAATATAAGGGAGTCCTGCATCGCGCAATCTTTGGACAGCAACCGTGCAGCGTGGCATTTGCATCAACGATAATATACCTTCCTGCATACGCGCGCCGCCGGCAGCTGTAAACAATATGAGAGGGCATTTTTTGTCGATGGCAGTCTGCGAAGCTGCAACAATGCCATCACCCACCCCAACCCCCATTGATCCCCCCATAAACAGGAAATTCTGAACGGCAATTACGGTATTTACTTTTCCTATTTTCCCGTATGCAACAGCAATGGCATCTCTGAATTCGCTGTTGCTGCGGGCAGCTTTTAAGCGGTCAGTATATTTTTTCTGGTCTTTAAATTTTAGTGGATCATCTGCATGCTTTGGAAGCTCTATCAGACTATATTCACCTTTGTTGAACAGATTATTGAATCGGTCTTTGGGACCAATTCGTTCGTGGTGATCACAATTTGGACATATGTGAAGATTTTTTTCTAAATCATTAACGTATAGAAGCTGACCACAATTTCTGCATTTATGCCAAAGGTTGTCCGGTGTTTCCGACTTTTGCCCGATAATACTTTGAATTTTCGGACGCACAAAATTAGTTAACCAGTTCATTTCAAAACCTCGTTTATTTTCTGGCGTTTTTAACGCCATTTGCGAGTTCACCCACAAAGGATAAGACTCTACTCTCTAGCACAGAATTTGCAACATTTTCTTGATTGATATTGCTTTTGATAACATCAACTATAGCAGATCCGACAACGACAGCATCGGCAAATTTGGCAAATCGGGCAGCATCTTCAGCAGATTTAATGCCAAAACCGACAGCCATTGGTAGTTGAGTTATTTTTCTGAAATTGTCCAATGCCTGCTTGACCGGGGCAAGATCGGGTTTGGCGGCACCTGTTATTCCGGCAATTGTCACATAATATAAAAACCCGGAACCATTTTCGAGGATTTGACCTAGCCGGTTTTGATCAGTTGTAGGAGTTGCCAGATGTATCATGGCCATATCGACTGCTTTAGCAGGAATGGCGAGTTCGCTGTCTTCCTCTGGCGGCAAGTCAACAATGATCAAACCGTCAATGCCTGCTTTAAGCGCGTCATGTAAAAATCGTTCAACGCCATAAATATAAATCGGATTATAATATCCCATAAGAATGATCGGGGTATCGTCATCTTCTTCACGGAAACTTTCGACCATATTCAGCGTTTTTTTCAGCGTCATCTTGTTTTTTAGGGCGCGAATGCTCGCTTCCTGAATTGCAGGACCGTCAGCCATCGGGTCGGAAAACGGCATACCTAATTCAATAATATCGGCCCCGGCGGATGGCAGCCCTTTCAATAGGGCAAGTGATGTATCATAGTCAGGATCTCCGGCTGTTGTAAAGGTGATTAGACCGGCACAGTTTTCTGATTTAAGTTTCTCAAATCTTTTTTGTATTCTTGAAAGGCCCATGACTATATATCCTCACCCAATGCACTAGCGACTGTAAAGATATCCTTGTCGCCACGGCCACTTAGACCCATTACTATTATATGATTTTTGGGAAGCGTTGGTGCCAGTTTCATGACATAGGCAATGGCATGCGCGCTCTCCAGAGCCGGGATAATCCCTTCCAGTTTTGTGCAAAGCTGGAAGGCTTCTAGGGCTTCATTATCATCAATAGGCACATACTTTACCCGCCCGATATCATGAAGGTGACTATGCTCCGGGCCTATGCCCGGATAATCCAGACCTGCTGAGATAGAGTGTGCCTCAAGAATTTGTCCGTCATCATCCATTAACAAATATGTCCTGTTGCCATGAAGTACGCCAGGTGCTCCACCGCTAAGTGATGCGGCATGTTTATCAGTGTCAATACCCAGTCCGGCGGCTTCAACAGCATACATGTCCACATCATCATCCAGAAATGGATGGAAAAGCCCAATAGCGTTTGAGCCGCCACCGACGCAGGCCACAAGGCTATCCGGCAGGCGACCTTCTTTTTCCAGTATCTGCTCACGTGCCTCATCGCCTATTACGCATTGAAAATCGCGTACCAGTTCCGGGTAAGGGTGTGGCCCGGCAGCTGTGCCGATAATATAAAAGGTGTCTTCTACATTGGTAACCCAGTCACGCAAGGCTTCATTCATGCTATCTTTCAAGCTTTCAGAACCAGAGGTGACGGGCACAACTTCTGCACCCAATAGCTTCATGCGAAATACGTTGGGTTTTTGACGTTCAATATCCTTTGCCCCCATATAAATAACACAGGGCATACCGAAAAGTGCACATACGGTTGCTGTTGCCACACCATGTTGCCCAGCACCTGTTTCCGCAATAATCCGTGTTTTTCCCATGCGGCGGGCAAGAAGGATTTGGCCAATACAATTGTTAATTTTGTGGGCGCCGGTGTGATTTAATTCTTCTCGCTTGAAATATATTTTTGCACCTTTCAGATGTTCAGTCATTCGCCGGGCAAAATAAAGAGGGTTAGGTCTGCCAACAAATTCTTTAAGAAGTTCATGAAATTCCTGTTTAAAGGCAGGGTCATGTTTTGCATGATTATATGTTTTTTCCACCTCAAGAATAAGTGGCATAAGTGTTTCTGCTACATATCTGCCCCCAAAAATGCCAAAATGACCATCTTCATCCGGTCCGGTTCGATAGCTGTTTATTTTATTTTCACTCATTCTTAATTTTCCTGAAGCATTTCCAAAAATGCTTTAATCTTATTTATATCTTTATTTCCAGGGGACATTTCAAGCCCGCTTGATATATCGACTATTGTTGCGCCACTAATTTCAATAGCCTCAAGCACATTATCTAAATTTAACCCGCCTGAAAGCATCCAGGAAACTGGCCATTGATATCCTGCGATCAGTTTCCAGTCAAACGCAAGTCCGTTTCCGCCGGGCAATGCACCATCCATATCTGTTGGTGGCTTCGCATCAAACAGCAACATATCCACAGCATTTTCATAGTCATGGGCTTTCTTAATATCGTCTGCGCCAGCTACGGAAATGGCTTTCATCACTTTTTTGCCGAATTTACTGCGGATAAATTTTACCCGCTCAACGCTTTCATTGCCATGAAGCTGAATAATATCAATATCCACCTCATTAATGACCGAATTCAGTAATTCGTCAGTCGGGTTAACGAAGACACCTGCCTTAAGCACATTTTCACCTGCCATTTTTGCTAAACGAGCTGCAGTGTTCACCGATACATTTCGTGGTGACTTCGGGTAAAAAACAAACCCGATATAGGTTGCGCCAGCGTTTACAGCTGCCCGAACGGCTTCATCTGTTGAAAGCCCACATATTTTTGCTTTCGTACTCATCACTCGCCATTAATTTCTTTTGCTATGGCCATTGCCGCCTGAGCAGGGTCTGTGGCTTGTGTAATTGGACGACCAATTACAAGAAAATCTGCCCCTAATTTTACAGCTTCGTATGGAGTCATAACGCGTTTTTGATCAGCTTTGACACTACCTGCTGGGCGAATCCCGGGAACAACAAGCTTAAAATCCTTGCCGCATGCATTTTTTATCAGGCTGATTTCATGGGAAGAGCAGACTACGCCATCCAAGCCATTTTCTTTAGCCAGTTTTGCCAGGTTTAACACCTGTTCTGCAACTTTATTTTTATATCCAATAGCTTCGAGATCAAGATTATCTAGGCTGGTCAGTATAGTAACTCCGACGATAAGTGGCTTGGTGCAACCAACATTTTTTGCTGCATCATCTGCCGCTTTTGCTGCTGCTGCCATCATGGCTGGCCCGCCAGCAGTATGGATGGTCATTATTTTAGGTTTTAATGGCATTAAAGAATGAATGGCTTTCGCCACAGTATTTGGAATGTCATGAAGTTTCAGATCGAGAAAAATATTCCTATTTTTCTCAGCAACTTCCTTAAATCCCTGCGGTCCATTAGCGCCAAAAAATTCAAGCCCTAGTTTTACGCCCCCAACATACGGCATTAACAAACTTGCTAGTTTGGTGGCTTCATCGGTGCTGATTGTATCAAGAGCGCAAAGAATTCGCTCTGAGGGTTTCAGGTCCGTCATGGTAGATTTCCAAAAAGTTTTTGTTTAGGAGCTTTTGCCATGAATGCCGCTTTTTGACAAATCAATATTTGATTTTTCAGCATTCAACCGTTTTTCGAGCTCTTTTATTTTCTTATCAGCAAGCCTGTGGCGCCTTGCATGACGAACTCCGGATAAAATGGAAACGATCCATCCGCCAAAAAGGCCAATGAATATACCAATGAATACTAGCCCGTATGCTGGCATGGATATGTTTACCGGGAAGGGGTTTAAACTAAAAACAACGGGTGCACCATTAGAAACTGCAATGATAATACAAAGTAGGGTAAAAAGTATAAAAGCAGCATAAAATAAAATGCGCATATCAAAAAGATCTCTTAAAACTATCAAACCCTATGCTGTTTTGTTCGGGAACAATTTATCTATCGTTCAATTTTTCCCGAAGGTCTTTGCCGGTTTTAAAATATGGTACGCTTTTTGCCGGTACATTAACAGCTTGTCCCGTGCGTGGGTTACGCCCGGTTCTTGCCGGACGATGCTTGACTGAAAACGCACCAAACCCGCGTAGTTCAACACGGTTACCTTCTGCAAGGGTATTTGTAATTTCTTCAAATATCGTATTAACGATACGTTCAACATCGCGTTGATAAAGATGGGGATTGGCATCAACCAATCTTGCTATTAGCTCCGACTTTATCATCCTCAGACCCCTATAGTTGTTAAAGTTACATTGTTATAGTCATGGTATAAGTTGCCAGAGACGAAAGAGGGCGTCAAGGCTAAGTACCTTATAAGCCATGTTTTTTTAAAAATTAAAGTTAATTTTTGAAAAATGGCAATAAAATGGCTATTTTGTAATGTATATTTGGACTTTAGCAGACAGAAAGAAAAGAATCATTTGATTAAATTACAATAAAAAACCCGCCCGGATGTTCCGGGCGGGTAGATAATTGATACAAGATTTTTCCCTTAAAGAAATTAATCTTTCTTCTTTTATCAGCTTATTTTTTAGATGCTGCTTTTTTCTTAGCAGATTTCTTTTCATCAGCATCTACGTCATCGGCTTCTGCTTCATCTGCTTTTTTGGAAGCGGCTTTTTTGGGTGCCGCTTTTTTCTTGGCTGTTTTTTTATCTTCGGACGGAGTAGCATCCGCTATTGCCGCACCAAGGATATCACCAAGGCTTGCTCCGCTATCGGAAGATCCGTATTGTGCCACGGCTTCTTTCTCTTCAGAAATTTCAAGTTGCTTAATGGATAGACCAATTTTACGGGCCTTCTTATCCAGTGAAGTGACTTTAGCGTCAATTTTATCTCCAACAGAGAAACGTTCAGGACGTTGTTCAGCACGATCACGGCTAAGGTCTGAGCGACGAATAAAGGCTTTCATTCCCTCTTCATCACCTACGGAAACTTCAAGACCATTTTCAGTAACATCTGTCACTGTACAGGTTACTGTTCCGCCTTTTTTAAGACCGGTTATTGCGTTAACCGGATCATTTGTGAGTTGTTTAATACCCAGGGAGATACGCTCTTTCTCTGTATCAACATCAAGAATAACGGCTTTTACAATATCGCCTTTTTTATATTCTGTGATTGCCTCTTCACCTGATTTGTTCCAGTCAAGATCAGATAAATGAACCATGCCGTCCATTTCACCTTCAAGTCCTATGAACAATCCAAATTCAGTGATATTTTTAACTTCACCTTCAATTTCTGTTCCTGCAGGATATTTATCGGCAAATGAAAGCCAAGGGTTTTCCATGCACTGTTTAAGTCCTAGGCTGATGCGGCGTTTATCTGAATCAATCTCAAGCACCATAACTTCGACTTCTTGGCTGCTTGATACAATTTTGCCTGGATGGACATTTTTCTTCACCCAGCTCATTTCTGAAACATGGACAAGCCCTTCAACACCGTCGTCTAGTTCAACGAATGCACCATAGTCAGTGATATTGGTAATGCGTCCGGTAAGTTTTGAACCGATTGGATATTTTTTAGTGATGGTTGACCATGGATCTTCGGTCAGTTGCTTCATTCCCAGTGAAATACGTTGTGTGTCTGGATTTAATCTAATAATTTGAACGTCAATCGTGTCACCAATATTCAGAATGTCTGATGGGTGATTGATGCGTTTCCAGGAAATATCGGTAACATGAAGCAGTCCGTCAATACCGCCGAGATCAACGAATGCACCGTAATCTGTGATATTTTTAACAACACCTTCAACTGTTTTACCTTCTGCAAGATTTGCAATAATTTCAGTTCTTTGTTCTGCGCGTGTTTCTTCAAGAATTGCACGGCGGGAAACTACTATATTTCCACGTTTGCGATCCATTTTGAGAATCTGGAATGGTTGCTCAATATTCATAAGTGGTGAAACGTCACGAATTGGGCGGACATCAACCTGGCTTCCTGGAAGGAAGGCAACAGCGCCGGAAAGGTCAACAGTAAAGCCACCTTTAACGCGGCCAAAAATAATACCATTAACGCGTTCTTCCGCTTCATATGATTTTTCAAGTACGGTCCATGCTTCTTCACGACGTGCTTTTTCGCGTGAAAGCATTGCTTCACCCTTGGCATTTTCAATACGCTCTACGAAAACTTCAACAGTATCGCCGACATTAAGTTCGGCAGTTTGTCCATGCGCGGCAAATTCTTTTAAAGGAATACGGCCTTCAGCCTTTAATCCGATATCAATTGTTGCGGCTTCCTTATCAACCGCAATAATGGTCCCTTTGACAACTTTTCCGTCGAATTTTCCTTCAGGACCTAGTGATTCTTCGAGCATTGCCTCGAAGTCTGCAGTGGTTGGAACTTTTAGTTCATCAGTCATTATCATTACCTATTCTAAATTGAATGCTTTATCCGACTAATCGGGGCATTCTGCTTTCTATATAGGCCAGCCGGTTGTCTCCGGCGGTCTTAAAAAACATGTTAATATTCATAAAACAAAAACTAAACCAACCCTCCACCCGTCAATATAACAGGTCGAAGATAGATTCAGCTATTTCTGTTCTACATTTTGCTTGATACAAACTCACGCGCTGCTTCAAACACGGCCTCTATATCCGAATCTGTTGTATCTATCAAGTAGGCATTTTCAGCTTTTTTGAGAGGAGAAGCCGAGCGATTTATATCTCTTTGGTCTCGGTCCTTAAGGTCTTTGAGGATTTTTGCCAACTGTTCAGGGGTGCCGTGTTCACCATATTCTTCCAAAAACCGCCGTTTTGCGCGGGTTTCAACATCCGCAGTAATGAATATTTTAATAGGCGCGTCCGGGCAAATTACAGTGCCGATGTCCCGTCCATCAAGGATTGTGCCATCTTTATCCGGTGGTGGATTATGGGCGAAATGGCGTTGAAAATTGACCAATGTATTTCTGACAGCGACGATCTGCGCCACTTTTGAGGCGGCGACACCGATTGATTCGGTTCTTAGTTCGGGGTTTGAAAAATCAGTATAGCTGATTTTCTCCGCTGCTTTCAATGCATCCTTTTCATTGTCCGGGTCCCCTCCGTCTTGGAGCACATTCCACCCGACGGCCCTGTATAATATCCCAGTATCAAGAAGAGCAAGATTATAGTAGCTGGCAAGTCGCCGGGCCAATGTCCCTTTTCCTGATGCGGCTGGACCGTCCAGTGCAATTACAGTTTTCTTTACATTTTGATTATCCTGGTTCATGGATAAATTCTGGCTCCTACTGAATTCATCAGTTCCACAAATCCTGGAAAACTGGTTTCTATAACGGAACCATCGTCAATTGTAACTGGTTTTTCTGCGCATAATCCAAGTACAAGAAAGGACATGGCAATTCGATGGTCTAAGGAAGTTTTGATGGCTTCATTGCCATAGGCAACTGAATTAGAAACGGTCATACCGTCATCATGTTCCTCGACAGTGACGCCACAGGATTTAAGCCCGTTCACCATTATGGCAATCCTGTCTGATTCTTTTACGCGCAACTCTTCTATCCCGCGCATGACAGTTTTACCTGTTGCACATGTGGCTGCAATGCAAAGAATGGGATATTCATCAATCATTGATGGCGCCCGTTCCGGAGGAACAGTAATTCCTTTAAGGTTTGAAAATTTTACACGAATATCGGCAACATCCTCTCCGCATTCCTGACGTTCATTTTCAAATTTTATATCGCCACCCATTTCTATCAAAGTTTTAAAAAGCCCGGTTCGTGCCGGGTTAATGCCGACATTGCTGATTAATATATCGGATCCTTCCGTTATCAGTGCCGCAACAATTAAAAATGAAGCAGAGGAAGGATCAGCCGGCACAGCCATATTTCGTGCCTTCAACTCAACCTGGCCAGTCACATGAATGTTATCACCTTCGATCTGAATGGGGACACCGAAATATTTGAAAATTCTTTCTGAATGATCCCGTGTCGGGATTGTTTCAATAACAGTTGTAATGCCAGGTGTATTAAGTCCTGCGAGCATAATTGCCGATTTTACCTGTGCTGAAGCGACGGGTAGCTTATATGAAATAGGCATTGGCATATTGGCGCCTTTAACAGTAATTGGCAGTGTACCAACCTCGTTTCCTGAAAATTGAGCACCAAAATCTGTCAATGGAATGGTGACTCTCTTCATTGGTCTGGAGCATAGCGATTCGTCACCGGTGAATGTTGCCGTGATGGGATGAGTGGCCACAAGTCCCATGAGAAGGCGAACCCCAGTACCACTATTTCCCATATCCAGTGGTTTTTGAGGCTGATTTAAGCCTCCAATGCCCACTCCATGAATATGCCAGTTGCCATAGTCGTCTTTATAAATATCTGCACCCAGTTCTCTCAGGGCGGCTGCCGTTCCCAGTACATCTTCCCCTTCCAGCAATCCGGTGACAGTGCTTTCTCCTACCGCCATTGCGCCCATAATCAGTGATCTGTGTGAAATGGATTTATCTCCGGGAACTGTTATTGTTCCTTTTAGCGAACCTGATTTTGATGATGTAAGTTGATTCATATTCACCCGATTTTTGACATCCAGTTAAAAGTCAACGCTGGGATAGCATATATTTTTAAAAAAGTGTCACTTTTTTATCTTGCATTACGAATAATTATTTCTATTTTGTCCGGAAAGATTGTGATTTTGTCATAATAGGCTTTGACACTCGCCTTATAAAGTGGCAAATGATGTTTTTTTACGTAATGATGAACTGCAGGTTCTAAGGAGAATTACTTTGGCAAAAGCTGAATGGGGCGAAAAGCGTCAATGCCCGAAATGTGGTACAAGGTTTTACGATTTGGGTGAAGATGAGCCGATTGTTTGTATTTCTTGCGAGCATAAGTTCAAACCGGAAATTATTCTGAAAAGTAAAACACATTCCATAGAGCTCATTACTGAGAAAAAAGAGGCTCAGGACAGGGATGATGATCTTCTTGACGATGATGATGATCTTCTTGATGATGAAGACCTTCTCGATGATGATGCGCTTCTAAGTGACGATGATGACGATGATGATATTGATCTTGCACCGGATGATAATACTGTAGTGCTAAGTGACGACGACGATACCAATGTAGCTTCAGTTGTTGATGCACCGATCAATAAATCAAATGCAGATGATTAAAAAATAATAATTACCTTTTATTCTTGATTAAAGACTAAAGGGTGAATAAATTGCGCCCAATAAAAATACCTGCTCCATTTTTTAACCAGATTAAATGAAGCATAGGGGGCTATAGCTCAGCTGGGAGAGCGCTACACTGGCAGTGTAGAGGTCAGCGGTTCGAGCCCGCTTAGCTCCACCAAATTTAAAAAAACCGTCTCTGATAATTCAGAGGCGGTTTTTTGTTCCCGTTTAATTTTAATATTACTGTTTATCCGAGTTTGTCGTTTTTTTATAATCATCATATGAAGGCGTCAGTCGTGCCAGACAGTCATCGCGCTGGTGACCGATTAATCCATAACAATGCTGTCGCTGGTTTTCCTGAATGGAATTATAGACACCCCGATTAAACCAGTCCCCGCTACAGCCCTGTAAGAAGCTGCAAGCTGAAATGAGTAAAATAAGAAATCTTATATTCATTATTGCATAGTCCTAATTATTCCTCTGACTATATTATATATTAGAAGAGCTATAACATTTAAAGGGGTTTTCTAACAATAAACTGAGTAACAGAACTTAAGCCGTTATGATGATTTCCCTCCTGAATATTGCGGATAATATCCCGGGCAAGAATGATTTCGAAATTCTGGAATTCTTCTGTCAGCTCGCTGAGTGAAAGCAAATGCGTGATATCCTTAGGCCCGCCGGAATTATATTCAAGCTGCTTTTTATTATAGGATTCAAGTAAAAATATACCGCCCGGTTTCAGGGCGTTTTTTATGGATTGAAATAACGGGATTCGGATATCTTCTGATATAGGATAAAATATGGAAATGATGGCATCCCATTCATTTTTACCGATGGTATAAGTGGAAATATCGGCAATTTCATAGTCAATATTCACGTTTTTCATTTTAGCAAGTCTTAAGGCCTTATCACGACCCGTTTTCGAAAAGTCGATGCCTCGTGTTTTGCAGCCTAGTTCAGCCAGAAAAACAATATTTCTTCCTTCCCCTTCACCAAGGCTTAGAACAACACCCCCGGATTTGAATAAACCGGCATTGTCAGACAAAAAACCATTCGCCTCTACACCATAAATATAATCCTGATCCTGAAAACGTTCGTCCCAGAAGTCTGCGGCTGTAAATGTTTTTTCCATAATAATATCCTTCGATCGTTTGATTGATTTTATTGGCTGTTTTTTATAGGATACAAGTTCAAGTTAACTTTAGGTCAAGAAGAAAATCAGATTTTTTATATAATGGGGTGTTGCCATGATGGATATTGCGGAAGTTTCAAAATTTTTCGGCCTGCCGGCTTCGACGTTGAGATTTTATGAGGAGAAGGGACTGATAAGATCGATTGGCAGGCGTGGCCTGCGCCGACTGTTTGATGTAAATATACTTGAGCAATTGTCACTTATCGCACTGGCCCGATATTCAGGTTTTTCACTGGATGAAATAAAGTCCATGTTTTCTTTAAATAGGTCTATTCAAATTGACCGTAAGATGTTGACTGATAAGGCGGATGAACTGGACCAGAAAATAAAAAAACTGACCGCGATGAGAGACGGACTTCGTCATGCTGCAAAATGCAAAGCGCCAAGTCACCTTGAATGCCCAACATTTCAGCGTTTGTTAAAGGTTGCGGGCAAGGCCCGGTTAAAAAGAAAAAAATATTAAATTTAATATCCCTATCTGAGAAATCTTTTGCGGGCTTATAGGAACTAAGTTTATTGTTGTAAGTCGATTTTACGGTGTATAGTAATTAAATGTTTACAAACTTGTATATTATATAGTTTTTACACGATAGCTTGTTGCAGAATTTTAGCTTTTTTAGAGGGTTTGGCCTTGAGTTCAATTGACTATCATTTGGAAGAACTGGAAATTGCAATAAATTCCGAAAGAAAAGAACATATCTTACCTGAAATATTACAAAACTATCATGTTATTTTAGATATCGGCTGTGGAATTGGACAATCATTTATCGCCTTAAATTGTCTGGATCGTAAATGTATAGGCATTGATATTGATGAAGAGGCAATAAGCTACGGCATCTCAAATTACGGCGACAAAATAGATTACCGTGTTTCTGATTCATTAACATTACCTTGTCAGGATGACAGTGTTGATTTTGTTTTTAGCCGGGCGGCAATTCCATATACAAATATACCAAAGGTGCTGTTGGAAATAAAAAGAGTGCTAAAGCCAAACGGTCACATCTGGCTGTCAATTTTTGATAAGAATTATAGTAAGAGGAAATTGAGGCAGGCCATTAAAAATAAAAATATAAAGGAAGCAATCCATAAATTATACATTTTGTTTAATGGGTATCTTTTTAAATATTTTGGTTTTCTCATCCCCTTTATTAACGGGACATATGAAAGCTGGCAGGATCCGGATGCAATGCTCAAAATATTATCAAAAAACGGTTTTGAAGCAGAAACACAGCTTCAGAACGGGCATCTCATTATTCTGGGAAAATTACAGGACGGCGCAGATTAAGCAGGAATTTTGGATGACGCTACGACGGGGGCCTATAAATCGGTGCCACCAACAGTAATACCATCCAGTCTTAATGTCGGTTGTCCGACGCCAACGGGAACGGACTGACCCGCTTTTCCGCATATGCCAACACCGTTATCAAGCTTAAGGTCATTGCCGATAGCGCTAATTCTTTTTAATGCCTCCGGTCCTGAACCAATGAGCGTAGCGCCTTTAACCGGTGCACCAATTTTTCCATTCTTAACCTTGTAAGCCTCAGTGCAACTGAAAACAAATTTCCCATTGGTGATATCCACCTGACCACCACCAAAATTAACCGCATAAAGACCGTCTTTAACGCCAGCTAATATTTCATCCGGATGCTGATTGCCGCTAAGCATGTAGGTGTTTGTCATTCTTGGCATTGGTTGATGCGCATAGCTTTGTCGACGTCCATTCCCTGTAGAGTTCGTTCCCATCAGCCGCGCATTAAGGCGATCCTGCATATATCCAACAAGAATACCGTCTTCAATTAGAGTTGTGCAATTTGTTGATGTTCCCTCATCATCAACGCTCAATGATCCACGTCGATTTTCAAGTGTACCGTCATCAACAACGGTTACGCCTTTTGCCGCAATTCGCTCTCCCATTAAACCGGCAAAGGCCGATGTGCCTTTTCTGTTAAAATCGCCCTCAAGACCGTGTCCTATTGCTTCATGAAGTAAAACGCCTGGCCATCCGGGTCCTAAGACTACATCCATCTCTCCTGCTGGCGCTGCTACACTTTCCAGATTTAACAGGGCCTGACGTATGGCATTATCGGTTTGCTGTTTCCAGTTTTCCGAGGTTAGAAGCTGATCATATGTATATCTTCCGCCCGAACCTTCATATCCGCTTTCCATGCGATCCCCGTGTTTGGCAACGACACTGACATTCAACCTGACAAGGGGGCGAATATCGCGAATTCGGTGGCCTCCGGGGCGGATTATTTCAATGACCTGCCATTCTCCGGCAATGGAGCAGCTAACCTGACAGACTTTTGAATCCTTTGACCTGGCATAACTGTCAATTTCTTCGAGAATGCGGATTTTATCTTTAAAATCTACGCCGCCAAGTGGGTTTTCATCACTATATAATTTTCTGTTGGTTCTTTGTGGGGGAATTGCAAGTGTGGCATTTCCACCAGACTTAATACTTTGTACTGTATCTACTGCTCTTTTGAGTGCCGCATCACTTAATTCCGAAGAATGAGCAAATCCAATTGTTTCACCTAGAACACTCCTGAGCCCAAACCCTTTTGATGTATCGAAAGCAGCATTTTTCAGTCTTCCGTCATCAAATGAAAAAGTTTCCGACTGGGCATATTGTAAATAAAGTTCGCCGTCATCCATGCCATGCAGTGCTTCATCAACGTGGCGTTGGGTTCTTATAGATGAAAAGCCGTAATTACTTTCAGAATCATCAAAGAAATAGGAATAGTCTGTAAAATCACTGGTCATGGGCGGATGGATACTTTTTAGTTTGTAGACATTATTTAAGTTGGTTAAGTAATATCTATTTGCTGTATGATTTGCAAGGGTAAGCAAATGCCTTAGTTTAATAGACAATTTTAATATTTAAAACCATTGTATAATCATACGGATTATTTGATCTATATCAAAAGCAATAAAAATGTAAATTTTCTGAATTGTTTCCTTGAGCTAGGTCATTTTTCTGGTATAAGATTTTCCGAAGGTCGTTTTATGATGAGAAGGGGGGTATCTTTAGAATGTTAAAGATATCTATTTCTCTACATTTACGTTAATTTGAAAGTCCATATCCGTATTTAAGGGGTAACGAGGAACATGTTGTTCAGAAAAACATATATAATGTTTGCTACAATGGTAGCGACATTTATGAGTTCGGTCTTTGTGGCTCAAGCTGCAGAGGACGGATTATATAGTGCCAAACCGGGGCAGATTGGTTTTATGCAACCGGCTACACCGATTATGGAAGATATTGTTTCGTTCCATGATCTGTTGATGGTTATAATTACTGCAATTACTTTATTTGTTACTATAATTTTAATTTATATATTTATAAAGTTTAATGCAAAAGCAAATCCGGTAGCATCGAAAACAACCCACAATACCCTGCTTGAAATAGTGTGGACTACAGTACCGGTATTAATTTTGGTCTTTATTTCAATTCCATCCTTCAGGCTTCTCTATGATGAAGATGTTATTCCTGAAGCGGATTTGACAATTAAAGCAACGGGCAATCAATGGTATTGGTCATATGAATATCCCGATGATGGGGATATTGCATTTGATGCTAATATCCTTACAGAAGGTCAACCTGGTTATAATGACCACCCCCGTCTTCTAGGAACAGATGAACCGATTGTGGTTCCTGTGAATAAGGTGGTCCGGGTCCAGGTTACAGCAAACGATGTTATTCATGCCTGGGCGGTGCCTGCTTTTGGTGTTAAAATCGATGCAGTCCCCGGTGTGCTAAATGAAACCTGGTTTAAAGCAACAAAGACAGGCCTGTATTATGGACAGTGTTCTGAACTGTGCGGTATTAATCATGGATTTATGCCGATCAATGTTAAAGTTGTTTCACAAGGTGAATATGACGCATGGCTTGAAGAAGCTAAAGAGAAATTTGCATCTAACGATGCACCGCGTTTGCAGCAATTTGCTTCAACGCAAGAAATAACTGAATAATTGGAGAGTGCTACAATGAGTTACGATGCACATACAGCTGACGATCATCACGAACATCATCCGACCGGATGGCGCAGATGGATGCTGTCAACAAACCATAAGGATATCGGTACTCTTTATCTGATATTCGCAATAGTTGCTGGCGTAATCGGAGGTATTTTTTCCGGGCTTATGCGCCTGGAACTTATGGAGCCAGGAATGCAGTTTCTGCCAATGTTTAAAGGCGGTGATGTAACTGCGGCTTACCATTTCTTTAACGTCTTGATAACGGCCCATGGCTTGATCATGATCTTCTTTATGGTGATGCCTGCTCTAATCGGCGGATTTGGTAACTGGTTTGTTCCGATCATGATAGGTGCGCCGGACATGGCATTCCCCCGTATGAACAATATTTCTTTCTGGTTGTTACCAGTTGCATTATTGCTTCTGGTGCTTTCAACATTTTTTGAAGGACCTCCAGGCCAAATGGGTGTTGGTGGCGGTTGGACCGTTTATGCGCCTCTCTCGACTTCCGGACAGCCTGGACCAGCGATGGATCTGGCAATATTCTCACTCCATGTGGCAGGGGCATCCTCAATTTTGGGTGCAATCAATTTTATCTGTACGATATTCAATATGCGTGCTCCTGGAATGACTCTTCATAAAATGCCACTATTTGTATGGTCTGTTCTGGTTACTGTATTCCTGCTTCTACTTGCTCTTCCTGTTCTAGCGGGCGCAATTACAATGCTGCTTACAGATAGAAATTTTGGAACGGCATTCTTTGATCCTGCCGGTGGTGGTGACCCTGTCCTTTACCAGCATCTGTTTTGGTTCTTTGGACACCCTGAGGTTTATATCCTTATTCTTCCTGGTTTTGGGATCATCAGCCATATTGTTTCCACTTTCTCCAATAAGCCTATTTTTGGATATCTTGGCATGGCGTATGCGATGGTTGCTATTGGTGTCGTTGGTTTTATCGTATGGGCTCACCACATGTATACTGTCGGTATGGATGTTGATACAAAAGCATATTTTACAGCAGCAACAATGGTTATTGCGGTTCCAACAGGGATTAAGATTTTCTCATGGCTTGGAACAATGTGGGGTGGATCAATCAGGTTTGAAACACCAATGCTTTTTGCGATTGGCATGATCTTCCTCTTTACAATTGGTGGCGTTACCGGTGTTGTTCTTGCCAACAGCGCCGTTGATACAGCTTTCCATGATACATATTATGTTGTCGCTCACTTCCATTATACCATGTCAATGGGAGCTCTGTTCTCAATTTATGCGGGATGGTATTTCTGGATTGGTAAAATGAGCGGGAAGCCATATCCGCAATTGGTCTCAAAAATTCATTTCTGGCTGACATTTATCGGTGTTAACCTCATTTTCTTCCCTCAGCATTTCCTCGGTCTTGCCGGAATGCCACGTCGTATTCCTGACTATCCGGATGCTTATGCTCTGTGGAATTTATGGTCTTCTATCGGTTATCTTGTGATGGCTGTTGGTCTTGTATTCTTCTTCATTGGTGTCTTTATGACATTCCGTTCGAAAGAACGTGTTGGAAATAACCAATGGGGCGAAAGCGCAACAACATTGGAGTGGACATTATCATCTCCTCCACCATTCCATCAGTTCAATGAATTGCCGAGAATCAAGTAAAATGTTTAGTTGCCGGGCCAGACCAGGCCCGGCAGCACTAACGATTTATATAAGATAAAGTAACATGGACATAACATCAGCAAACAGCAACATCGCTGACTATCAGCTGCCAAGTGCAGGTGATTATTTTAACCTGCTTAAACCGCGGGTGATGTCTCTTGTTATATTTACCGCCTTTATTGGTTTATTGGTGGCGCCGGGAAATATTCACCCTGTAATTGGATTTACGGCTATTTTATGTATTGCTGTTGCCGCTGGTGCCGCGGGCTGTCTGAATATGTGGTATGAAACGGATATTGATGCCATGATGCGCAGAACGGCAAACAGACCTATACCTTCCGGCCGCATTGATGCACAGTCTGCTCTTCATTTCGGTGTTGCGCTTTCAGTTGGCTCAGTACTTGTGATGGGCCTGACTGTTAATGTTACGGCTGCTATATTGCTTGCCGTCACAATCCTTTTTTACGTCGTTGTTTATACAATGTGGTTAAAAAGAAGGACGACACAGAATATAGTTATTGGCGGTGCTGCTGGAGCGTTCCCACCTATGGTTGCCTGGGCGGCAGTGACCGGTGATATAAGCCTCGAAAGTATTGTTCTTTTTGCCATAATCTTTATGTGGACCCCGCCACATTTTTGGGCGCTTTCATTATTTGCCTGTAAAGATTATGAAAATGCCGGGATTCCAATGCTTCCTGTTGTGCGAGGGGAAGCTTACACAAAAAAACAAATTATGCTTTATACAGCCCTTATGGTTCCTGTATCAATCCTGCCCTGGTATTTGGGGTATGCCGGAATTGCTTATGGTTTGACAGCAGCATTGCTCGGTGGAATGTTTATCTGGCTTTCATATGCTCTTTTGACCGATCAAAAATCAGTTGATGAAAATAGTGCGAGCGCAAAAAAAGTCTTTTTCTTTTCGGTATTTTATCTTTTTGCATTATTTGCAGTTTTGGGTATCGAAAATATTGTTGAGAGGCTGATTTGATGCCACTTCACGATGAACATAAAAAACGTGCAGGACGAAATTATGCTCTGGCCGCTGTGCTGGGTGCTCTGGTTATATTGTTTTTTTTCATTACGCTTGCAAAGCTTGGGGTGATTTAAAATGACGATGCAGGCTAGACAACAAACCAATCATACAAAAGCCCTTGTTCTATCATTGGGCATAATCTTTATAATGGTTATGCTGGTAGTATTTTCTGTGCCGCTTTATAGATTATTCTGTGCGGCAACGGGCGTGGGAGGAACAACAAACAGAGCTGAATACGCACCGGATCAGAATAAAATTCTTGATCGGGAAATAACAGTATTGTTTAACGCTGATGTTAATGGAAATCTGCCATGGTATTTCAAACCGGAACAGAGAAAAGTGAAAGTGAAAATAGGTGAAGAAGCACTTATTTTCTATAAAGCAATAAATAAAAGTGATAAACCGGTAACCGGCGTGGCAACATTTAATGTAACACCGTTTAAAACGGCTTATTATTTTAATAAGGTTCAATGTTTTTGTTTTACAGAACAGACACTGCAACCAGGTGAAGAAGTTGATATGGCGGTAAGTTTCTATATTGATCCCGAATTCGATAAAGATGAGGATGTGGATGAGATCAAGGAACTAACACTTTCATACACTTTTTTTAAATCAGAAGACTATAATAAACAATTTGAATAGATATATCATATAAGGAATAATTTATGTCAGATTCACATGCCCCAAACCATAACTACCATCTGGTAGATCCAAGTCCGTGGCCAATATTTTGTTCGTTTTCGGCATTTTTATTGTTTTTCGGTGGCGTCCTATATATGCACTACGACAATCCGTGGGTTGTTAGCATCGGTGCACTGCTTACAATTTTTGGTGCCTATAGCTGGTGGGGCGATGTGATCCGCGAAGCTGAACATGAAGGTCACCATAAGCCAATCGTTCAGCTCGGTCTGCGCTATGGCATGTTTTTGTTTATCATGTCCGAAGTTATGTTCTTTGTGGCATGGTTCTGGGCATTTTTTGATGCAAGTATTTTCCCCAAGGAAGCCATTAATTATGTCTGGCCTCCAGAAGGAATTGAAACACTTGATCCATGGCACCTGCCATTTGTGAACACCCTAATCCTGCTTTTGTCCGGTTGTACTGTAACCTGGGCACACCATTCGCTTATCGAAGGTGACAGAGGAATGTTCAAACAAATGCTTCTTTTTACAATACTTCTAGGCATGAGTTTTACAAGTATTCAGGCATATGAGTATCATCACGCAACTTTCGGATTTGCCGATGGTATCTATAGCTCCACATTTTATATGGCTACAGGTTTCCATGGGTTCCATGTTCTGATTGGAACTATATTCCTTCTTGTAAATCTGTTCCGTGGCATGGCGGGTCACTTTACGCCGAAACACCATTTCGGATTTGAGGCAGCAGCCTGGTACTGGCATTTCGTTGACGTTGTCTGGCTTGTATTATTCTTCTGCATATATGTGGGAATTACAGGTTAGAAAAATTGCCTGATATCAAAAAAACAGACACATCAGTCTCGCCAATAAAAGCGGGACTGATGTGTCGTTGTCCCCGATGTGGCAAAGGTAAATTATATAAGGGGTTTCTTGATTTCGCCGATAGATGTTCAGAATGTGAACTGGACTATTCGGACTTCGAAAAAGGCGATGGACCTGCTGTATTCATAATTCTGATTATGGGTTTTATTGTCGTCGGATTTGCTCTGGTCGTTGAAGTAAGATTTCATCCGCCGCTTTGGATTCATGCAGTGCTCTGGACCCCACTTATTCTTGGTGGTTCTATCGCAATGCTCAGACCAATGAAAGGTCTGATTATTGCAATGCAATATATTTATAAAGCACGTGAAGGTAAATTGGACCAATAATAAATGTTTCCCTATTCATTCAAGCCCAGGCTTTGGCCAACCCTGATCTCGATCATATTGCTGGCTTGTCTGTTATGGCTTGGAAACTGGCAGATAGAAAGACTTGAGTGGAAACTTGGTTTAATTAAACAGATTGAAGACAGAGCCTATGCTGAGCCTGTTGAGCTTCCCGATACAGAAATCACGCCTGACGATATGGAATATTTATCAGTGAAGGTCACGGGTAAATTTAAGAATGATCTGGAAATGACTTTGTACAGTGTTGGCCCGAATGGTGAGGCGGGCTACGACCTATATACACCGTTTGCTGATCATTCCGGGAAAGTAATCATTATAAACAGGGGCTGGGTACCGGAACGGATGAAGAATCAGCAAAGTCGACCTGAAACCTTGGAATCAGGGGATGTAACTGTTGCGGGGCTATTAAGAGCACCAGTTAAAAAGCTTTGGTATGGTCCGGAAAATGATCCAGGGAATAATAACTGGTTTTATGGAGATTTGAACGCCATGATATCGGCGCAAAATCTGACAAATGTGTTTCCTATGTATTTATATGCCGTAAGTGCTGAAAATAACGGTGGTTTTCCAATCGCAGGTCGAACAGAACTGAATATCGTTAACAATCATCTTGATTATGCCTTGACCTGGTATGGTCTGGCTGTTGTACTTGTGATCATTTATCTGATTGCTCATTTGAAAAAGAAAGAAAAGTAACTGTTGCAAGTGGCAGGCATTTCGCTAATGTGTGCAACGCAAATTTAATGTCTAAAGGACAGTGAAGTGAAATACAAAAGCACACGTGGCGAGGCGCCGGATTTAAATTTTGAAGAAGTGCTTCTATCGGGACTTGCCCGGGATGGCGGATTATATCTTCCGGAAGTCTGGCCACAGATTGCTGACGCTGAAATCAGGGCAATGCGTGGGAAAAGTTATCAGGATATAGCATTTCAGGTTATGTCGCCTTATGTTTGTCCTGAAATTCCCGAAGAGGATTTTAAAGGACTAATTGAAAAAGCTTATTCCACCTTTCGCCATGATGCTGTTGTTCCGCTATCCCAGCTGGATAGTAATGAGTGGATGCTTGAATTATATCATGGCCCTACCCTTGCATTTAAAGATGTCGCTTTACAACTTCTAGGTCATTTATTTGATTATGTTCTGACCAAACGCGGCGACAAAATTACCATTGTCGGCGCCACTTCTGGGGATACCGGCTCAGCCGCTATTGACTGCGTGCAGGGACGGGCATGCGCGGATATTTTTATGCTGCACCCGTATGGTCGGGTATCGAATGTTCAGCGCCGGCAAATGACCACTGTACTTAAAAATAATGTTCACAATATTGCTATTGAAGGGGATTTTGATAATTGCCAAGCCCTGGTAAAGGCCTTGTTTAATGATTTAGATTTCAGGGATAAAATCAGATTATCCGCTGTGAATAGCATCAACTGGGCACGGGTTATGGCCCAGATCGTCTATTATTTTACCGCCGCCGTGGCTTTGGGGTCGCCCGATAGAAAAGTATCCTTCAGTGTTCCAACAGGAAATTTTGGTGATGTTTATGCGGGATATATCGCAAAACAAATGGGTCTTCCCATCGATCGTTTGGTTGTTGCAACCAATGTTAATGATATCCTGTCCCGAACATTATCAAACGGTGAGTATAAAGTGGGGGAGACCATCCCGACCATAAGTCCAAGCATGGATATTCAGGTTTCCAGTAATTTTGAAAGACTACTATACAATATTTATAAAGGTAACGGGGCTGATGTACGCCTTTTAATGGAAAATTTAAAACAGTCCGGTGTGTTCATTATTTCATCCGGGCAGTTAAACAGGGCAAAAGAAACATTTGATGCTCTGCGCGTCTCTGAAGACGAAACAAAATCCACGATAGCGGAAGTTTATAAATCAACAGGGCACGTCATTGATCCTCATACGGCAGTAGGTATTCATGCGGCAAGGCAAATCAGACAGGATAAATCAGTGCCTATGATCAGTCTGAGCACAGCTCATCCTGCCAAGTTCCCGGATGCAGTTGAGGAAGTAACGGGTATCTATCCGGCGCTTCCGGTTCACATGGCTGACCTGTTTGAAAGAGAAGAAAAATTCGATATTCTTCCAAATGACCTCGGCGCTCTCAAAAAATACATATTGGAACATTTATGAGTGTCGAGGTAACGAGACTTAAAAACGGTCTTCGTGTTGTCTCGGACAGGATTGCCAATGTTGAGACAGTAACTGTTGGAACGTGGGTTGATGTTGGAAGCCGGTTCGAGCAGGCAGAGGAAAACGGTCTTTCCCACATGCTTGAACATATGGCCTTTAAGGGAACAAAAAAAAGATCCGCTTACGATATTGCTGAGCAAATAGAGGATGTAGGTGGATATTTAAATGCCTACACTTCCAGAGAACATACAACATATTATGCAAGACTATTAAAAGAAGATCTGGAGCTGGGCGTCGATGTGCTTGGTGATATCCTGCAACATTCCGTTTTTGATGAGGGTGAGCTGGAGCGTGAACGTGGTGTGATCATTCAGGAAATTGGTCAGGCTGAAGATACACCGGATGATGTGGTTTTTGATTTGATGCAACAGGCCGCCTATCATGATCAACCTATAGGAAGGCCCATATTAGGAACTATAGATCTGATTAACCGTTTCAATCGCAATGACCTGATAGGATATATGGCGGATCATTATAAAAGCGAACAAATGGCTGTAGTAGCGGCAGGAAATCTTGACCATGAGAAACTTGTCAGCATGGTTGAGAAATATTTCTCAGATCTTGATTTTAAAAGATCCAAAGATAAGCAAACAGCAATTTATACAGGGGGCGAGAAACGCACCGATCGTGATTTGGAGCAGGTAAATCTGCTTTTCGGTTTTGATGGTATATCCTATGCTGACCCTGATTATTTTTCGTCTCAGGTTATGTCAATGGTGCTGGGGGGTGGAATGTCTTCAAGACTTTTTCAGGAGGTGCGAGAAAAACGCGGGCTCGTTTATTCCATATATTCATATATGGGGTCTTATGTCGATGGGGGGACCTTTGGCATCCATGCAGGAACCGGCGAGGATCAGGTAGGGGAGCTCGTCCCGGTTATTGCCTCTGAATTTCATAAACTGGCGGAATTTACAGATGAGCAGGAAGTCAATCGCGCCAAAGCCCAGTTGAAAGCGGGCCTCCTCATGTCGCTTGAAAGCACAACAAGCCGTATGGAACAATTGGGCCGTCAGCAAATGATTTTTGGTCGCCATGTGCCACATGATGAAATTCTGGAAAAAATAGAAGTCGTAAATGCCGATGCCGTCATGAAATGCGCCAAGAGAATTTTGTCGGGGAGCAATTTAAGCTTAGGGGCGATCGGCCCTCTTAAAAATCTTGTGGAGTTTGAAAAAATTTCCGCCTTGTTTTAATTGGGTGCACCTTCATCATATTTTGGCAGTCCGTCGTCCAGATATACATGCTTTAAAGCACGTTTAACCCAGATGTGCTGTGTAATTTCAATTTGATCAGGATCTTCAAGTACACCAATAGGAATATCAAAACATTTTTCAGTATGTATGGACATGTTAGACCCGCAATTTCCGCAAAATCCCCGTTTTAAATTTGCGCTAGAGTTATAAAGACTAAGCTGGCCTTTGATGGTTCTCACTTTATCCTTATCAAACACCACCCATACCATAAAACTTGACCCGGATGATTTCTGGCAGGTTTTACAATGACAATATTCCGCATAATTCGGTCTGCCTGTAGCTTCAAGTTCAATTTCACCGCACATACAGCTCGCTTTATGAATAATTTCGGTCATTTACTTTCCCAGTCATTAGGATACATCGTTAGGTAATTTGGTTCTGCTTCAATCCTTTTGAACCATTTATTGATTGCGGGGAAGCGAGTCATATCAAAATTTCCCAAATGAGCTTTATGGCTATAGGCATAAAGTGCAATATCAGCGATTGAGAGACGAGAGCCAACAAGATAGTCATTGTTTTCCAGACAATCTTCCATAATCTTCAAAGCGGCATACCCTTTTTCATGGAGCGTGGGGATTTCTGATCTTCGCGGTGAAGTTTCCGGTAACATGGTCAGAATGAATTTTGCAACAGCAACAAATGGTTCATGTGAATATTGTTCAAAAAACATCCATTCCATAACCTTCGCCTGCTGCCAGGGATCATCCGGAAAAAAGTTCGTATTTTGTGAAATATAATAAAGTATTGCGTTTGATTCGGCCAGATACCTGCCATCTTCAAATTGCAGTACAGGAATACGGCCGTTTTTATTTATATTAGTCAAAAAATCTTTAGTTCGGGTTTCGCCATTGACCACATCATACTGAATTGTTTTGAATTCAATCTGCAGAAACGAAAGCAATAGACGTATTTTATAAGCATTCCCGGATTCAGTATTATCATGAAGTATCAGCATTTTTTATAAATCCAATAATGGTTCACCGACATGGGTGAAAATTTTTTTCATAACTGTTGGCAGTGCATATTTTTCTGTTTCATCAACAGCACACCATTCGCCTTCCTGAAGGTTTATCATTTCTTCAAGGTCAAGTTTTACTATTTTTAATTCAAGATGAAAATGGGTAAATGTGTGCCGAACAATGCCGGGTAATAAATCCCAGTTTGCTATAATAGGAACTCTGGGGGGTGGAATATTTTCCCAGCTATTGCTTAATGCCCATTCATCAGATGGAACTTCCATCATTCCACCAAGCAGTCCTTTTTCTGGTCGTCGCCTGAGCCATACTTTGCCATCATATTCAGCCCAGAATGCATATCCTCTTCTGGTTGGACGTTCTTTTTTGTTTAATCTTGCCGGTAATTCAGCAGCCGTTCCCAGCGCATATGAAAGACATTCATTTTCTACGGGACAATTCTGACATTTTAAATTTCGCGGGGTACAAATCGTTGCTCCAAGATCCATCAGGCTTTGTGCATAATCGCCGGGCCTATATTTGGGGGTCAATTTTTCTGCAATCTCCCTTATTTCTGTTCTTGAATCCGGTAAGGGTGTTGTGATGTTGAATATGCGGGATAACACCCGTTCTACATTGCCATCAATTACGGTTGCCGGAATATCATAGACAATAGAGCTAATTGCGGCTGCAGTATATGTGCCTACACCGGGTAATTTTAATAAATCGTCATAATTTTGTGGAAACTTTCCACCAAGCTCATCAACTATATAGTTTGCGCATTTATGAAGGTTTCTTGCTCGTGCATAATAGCCAAGACCAGCCCAGGCAACCAGAATATCATCAAGATCAGCCGCAGCCAGACTGTTTATTGTTGGCCATTCGTAAGTAAACTTTTCAAAATATGGGATGACTGAAGCAACAGTAGTTTGCTGCAGCATGATTTCACTTAGCCATACGTGGTATGGGTTTGGAATAATGCCCCCAATTTTTGCCTCAGGCGAAATTCGCCAAGGCAGAATACGCGCATGCAGATCATACCAATCAAGCAGTGCATCAACCAGTTCAGCCCTTTTTTCATCATTATCTATAATGCTGCCCATTTTTGTCCTGAAATACCGATTCTCTTTGTAAACTATACAATAACGAGAATGCGAATACAGGCATGAATCGCTTTAATATATATATTAGGCGTTTCTATAAGCCTTATTTTTGCCACCAATTTTCCTATCATGAAAATGTATAAAAGGGTATTGTGTAAATTATGTCGGAAAATGTTAAAGAGAACAGAACCTTTAAAACAAAGTCGATTGCCGAACTGGCGGGGACTATTAACAACACGACATTTAGAAGGTTTGGGTTTGTAAAAAGCGATATACTTATACATTGGAAGGAAATTGTAGGGGCCGTCCTGGCAAAGGCCAGCCTGCCTGAGCGTCTTGTTATACCCAGAAATAATGAAAATGAAGGTGCTCGTGCAGGAACACTTCATATTCGGGTAGATGGGAGTTTTGCCCCTGAAATGCAACATCTTGAACCATTGGTAATTGATAGAATTAATTCATATTATGGCTATAAAGCAATTGAAAAACTTGTTTTTCATCACGGGATCATAAACAAAATTCTGGAAACACATAAATATCAAAAACCGATTCTTAATGATTCTCAGAAAAATGAACTTGAATCGGTGCTTAAAGATATAAAAGATGACAAATTAAGAATAAGTCTTTTTAAGGTTGGGGCGGAGCTCATAAGCAAAAGCAATACACAAAAAACGAAGCAAACCAAGAGATTTACCAGACGAGGGCTGGGAAGTCTGGAAACAGAAGATAAAAAAGATAGGGAATAGCAGGTCAAATTGTAATTCTTAACTTGATTTGTAGAGAAATTCATTTTTATATTAACAACAATATATTGTAGGTAAATTATGATTAAACAACTATATACGCGAAAAATAGCCATTTTTATTGGTTCAGCACTGTTTGGAATGCTAACTTTCATATTGCCAGGCTGTGCCCAGGAAAATAATGATTCTGGTGCATCTGCAAACACAGAGGCAACGACAGATATGACTTTTCTTGACCATGATATGGTTTTAGGAGATCCGAATGCACCGGTGGAAATGATTGAATATGCCTCGCTAACTTGCGTACATTGTGCTGATTTCCAAAAAAGAATTTTGCCTGAAATTAAAGAAAAATATGTAGATACTGGAAAATTGAAAATTGTGATGCGTAGTTTTCTCTTGAATGCAATTGATGCTCAGGCAACACTTATAACACGTTGTGTTCCGGAAAAACGTTATTTCAAATTTATGGATGCCCTATTTACACTTCAGGATCAATGGTACGATATTCCGGAATATCAAAGACTGACCAGCCAACATGATACTCAGACAGCTAACAAAATGTTTGTTGAACATACTATGGGGGAAGTTGAAAAAATGGCGCGTCAGATTGGATTGAATAAAAGTAAAATCGATGCCTGCCTAACGGATCAGAAAATTGCAGATTATGTATTTTCAGTACATAGGGGTGGTATTGAACAATATAAGGTAAATGCGACGCCAACAATTATCATTAATGGCAATAAAGTAAATCTTGATCTGGCATCTGTTGAAAACGCCATAGAGTCGGCACTTAAATAAAAACAGCTGCAAAATTATATAGGAAGGGAATATTTTGCATTTTACGCGACTAAGATTATCCGGTTTTAAATCATTCGTTGATCCCACAGAACTGGTAATTGAACCGGGATTAACGGGTGTTGTTGGCCCGAATGGTTGCGGAAAATCAAACCTACTTGAAGCCCTGCGTTGGGTGATGGGAGAAAATTCTGCAAAAAGCATGCGTGGCAATGGGATGGATGATGTGATCTTTGCGGGTACTTCAACCCGTCCTGCACGTAACCTTGCCGAGGTTACCCTTAGTCTTGATAATAAGGACCGTACTGCTCCTTCCGCATTTAACGATGAAATAGATCTTGAAATTTCAAGACGGATTGAGAGAGATAGTGGCTCCGCCTACCGGGTTAACGGTAAAGATATTCGCGGTAAAGACGTTAAGCTAATGTTTGCTGATGCATCAACGGGTGCCCATTCACCGTCTTTGGTAAGTCAGGGGAGAATTGGTTCCCTGATTAGTGCAAAACCAAAGGAAAGAAGAGCCATCCTTGAAGAAGCCGCCGGTATTAGCGGTCTTCATTCCCGTCGTAAAGAAGCTGAAAGCAAGCTTAAAAGCGCGGATAAAAATCTGGAACGGTTGGGCGATGTGGAAATTGGTCTTCAGGAGCAGATCAGAAATCTTAAAAATCAGGCAAGGCAGGCAACACGTTATAAGAATGTCGCCGGCGAAATAAGAAAACTTCATGCACTTCTCCTATATATCGAATGGCAGACTATAGAAAAAAATATCAGCACGACTTCACGGGATGAGAGAGAAATTTCTCTCATTGTTGCAAAAGTTACAGCAGAGCTTGCAGCATTAAGTAAAGAGCAGGCAATTATTGCATCCGGACTTCCGGAACTTAGACAGAATGAAGCCGAACTGGCGGCAAAGCTGCACCGGATAACTATTAGTCGTGACGGTCTGGATGGTGAAGAGCAAAGAGTTATTGAAACACAGGAAAAGCTGAAGGCGCTGCTAATTCAGATCGAACAGGATGAAGAAAGGGAAAAAGAGGCTGTAAAAGATTCTTTATCCACTATGGAGCGTCTAGAGGTTGAAAAGAAAATTCTTGAGGATGAAATTGCTGGTGCTGCAGGTAGTATTGAACAACTTGCAAAAAATTTACAGGAAAAACAATCCGATACGCTGGACGCTGAACTGGCACTGGAAGAATTGACCGGCAGACTAGCGGAAAGAAATGCTGACCGTATCAATTTTACCCGTGAGATTGAAGAGCGCAGAGGGCAAATTCAAAATCTTGAAGATCAGAAAGTAACCGTTGAGGAAAGACTTTCTACTCTTGAAAATAATAATCTTTTTACCCAGACTTTAAGCGGTGCTGATAAAAAACTGAAAGCAGCAGAGCAGCAGATTACAAAAATGCGTCTGGCCTTTAATGAGGCTGAAGACAAAAGGCAGTCAATTCAGCAAATGGAGCAGGAGGCAAGAAATCTGCTGCAAATGTGTGAAAGTAAACTGGCCAGAGTAAAAGCAGAGAAAGAAGCACTTGAAGAAGTGTTAAGTGCCGATTTTGACGGCAAGGGGATCCCCCTTCTTGAAAAGCTGTCTGTTAAAAAAGGGTATGAAACAGCCCTTGGTGCAGCATTAAATAGTGATCTGGATGCAAGTGACGATCCCCAGTTTTCTGTACATTGGAGGGAATTACCACCCTTGAATGAAAATAATAAATTCCCGCAAGGAGTGGAAACACTTGATCAGTTTGTTAAGGCGCCGTCGATTTTAAAAAGACGTCTCTGCCAGATAGGTGTGGTGGAAAGTGAAGAAAAAGCCCTGGAAATATTAAAGGACTTAAAAGCCGGACAGCGTCTTGTAACTCTTGGAGGTGGTCTCTGGCGATGGGATGGTCTATGTGTTTCACCTGATGCACCATCTGGAGCTGCCATCAGACTTGCCCAGAAAAACAGACTTGAAAATCTTAAAAATGAATATTCCGAAAGAGAAAAAGAAGTATTAAAGGCATCAGAAAAGCACAGCAGATTTAATGAAGAACTTTCCGCGATCAAAGATATTAGCCGTGCAGCGAGAGATGAATGGCGCAAAGCAGATGAGGAAGCGATTAATGCCCGTCGGGAAATGACCGAAGCCGAGAAGCTTGCTGCTCGGCATCAGTCGGAAGAGACTGCTCTAAAGGATCGCCAGGCACATATTGTGCAGGATCTCAAAGATCAGAACATTAGATATAAAGCGGCAATTGAGAATCTCGAAAAACTACCGGAGATGATCGAACTTGAAGAACTGATTGCCCAGAATAGGGAAAATGTGGAAGCGCGCCGAAGAGAATTTTCAGAAGCCAGAATTGCCCATGACAGTCATCAAAACCAAAGTCAAATGAGACTTAAACGCCTTGAGCAGATAAAGTCGGAATATGATAATTGGCAGGTTAGGATAAGAAACGTCAATAATCATCTTGAAAATCTTGCCATAAGAAGTGAAGAAACAACAAAAGAGCTGAGCGCTCTGGAAAACAGGCCGGGTGAGATTGTTGTAGAGCGGCGTAAGCTGAATGTATTGATTGATGAAGCCGAAACGGAAAGAAAAGCCGCTGCGGCAAAATTGGCGGAAGCGGAAAATACTCTGGCGAGCAAAGAACGTGAAATGCGTGAAGTTCAGAGCCGGGTCAGTGAAGCGCGAGAGCGTAAAGTACGTCTTGAAACCAATCTTGAACAGTTTATTGAACAGAAAGATCACCTCAACCGCCGTATTCAGGAAGAGTTTGACCATAAACCAGCGGAATTATTTGCGCTTACTGAATTAAATGAAGGCGACGAATTGCCGGATGAAGATGAATCGCATCAGAAGCTGGAGCGTCTTAAAATTGAGCGTGAACGTCTTGGGGCAGTGAACCTCAGGGCTGAAATTGAACTAGAAGAAATAAATGCCCAACTTGATGCCTCTATTAAAGAGCGTGAAGAACTGGAAGAGGCGATCAAAAGACTGAATAAAGCCATTTCCGATCTTAACCGTGAAGGCCGTGCCCGCATGCTAAAGGCATTTGATGAAGTCAATAATCATTTTAAAGATTTATTCACAACATTATTTGGGGGTGGCGAAGCCTATCTTGAGCTTACAGAATCCGATGATCCACTGGATGCTGGACTTGAAATTATGGCAAGTCCACCGGGCAAGAAAATGCAGAATCTGGGACTTCTCAGCGGTGGGGAGCAGGCACTTACTGCTCTTTCCCTCATTTTTGCAGTATTTATGACAAACCCATCCCCAATTTGTGTTCTCGATGAGGTTGATGCGCCACTTGACGATGCCAACGTGGAGCGATTCTGTGATTTGCTTGATGAAATGAGAAAAAACACCACAACCCGCTTTTTGATTGTGACCCACAATGCAATCAGTATGAGTCGTATGAACAGATTATATGGTGTTACAATGGCAGAAAGAGGGGTTTCACAATTGGTTTCTGTTGACCTGGAAAGCGCAGAAAAAATCCGTGACCGGGTAGGGGATTCTCAATTTCAGAACGCCTGATTATTTTAAAGCATTTTACTGAAAAAAATTTGATCTTAAATACCATTTAGTTTCAATAAGTTAATTTTATGAAAACGGGTGAATAATGAGTGCTTTTTGGTGCTTGACAGCTGTGACGTCTGAAACTATGTTGCACACAATTTTACGGGTGTGGGGCAAGGTGTTTCCATTGGGTACATCTCTCCGGAATATGCAGGAGCCTTTCATTGACTGACAATAAAAAATCGTCAGAGGAAATGAAAGCGGAACTGGATGATTTAAACGCCCGGTTAAGCGCCGCTCGCGAAGCCTCTAAACCAAAAGTGGCAGGCGGGTATAATGAAGCGACTACTTATGGCAGAGCCACAAGACTGGTTGCAGAATTGGTTGCCGGAATTCTGGTAGGGGTGCTTTTGGGCTGGTATTTGGACCAGTGGTTAGGTACCAAGCCGTGGCTGATGATCCTGTTGATCATAATTGGCGCCGCTGCTGGTATTTTGAATGTTATGCGTGCTGCGAAGCAAATGGCGCCGAATGGCACGTATGATGAAGATGGTAAATAGAGACTAAGGATATTTAAAGTGGCAGGTCCGCTCGAACAGTTTGAAATTCATTCGAAAGTTCCGATTGAGGTCGCTGGATACGATATTTCAATCACAAACTCTGCAGTAAGCCTGGCGATTGCCCTGGTGATTTTGATGGTCTTTATGCTGGGTGGTATGCGTAAAGCGGCGTTGGTTCCAGGTCGTTGGCAATCCAGTGTTGAAATGTGTTATGAGTTTATAGCCAAAATGCTTGGGGACACAGCCGGACATGAAGCCCGCCAGTTTTTCCCTTTTGTCTTTACGCTCTTCATGTTCATTCTGACCGCTAACCTGATGGGGATGGTGCCTTGGCTACATCTCTTTACCGTGACCAGCCATATTGCTGTTACCTTTGCATTGGCATTTTTTATCTTTATTGGTGTGACCATATTGGGTTTCATTAAGCATGGAATTGGCTTTTTGAAATTTTTTGTTCCCGGTGATGCCCCGCTCGCATTGTTGCCCTTGCTGGTGATTATTGAGATTGTATCTTATCTTTCTCGCCCAATCAGCCTTTCCGTGCGGTTATTTGCAAATATGGTTGCAGGACATACAATGCTGCAGGTGTTTGGTGGATTTGTGGTAAGCCTTGCGGCAGCGGGTGGTATTTTCGCGCTTGGCTCAGTATTGCCATTTGCTTTCATCGTTGCCCTAACCGGACTAGAATTACTGGTTGCCTGTTTGCAGGCATATGTATTTGCAGTACTAACCTGCATTTATCTGAACGACGCTCTTCATATGCATTAATGGATATGAAGAAACGAAACTTTTAACGACTAAATGAATTTAAACTTTTCATAATTAAAGGAAAATAAAATGGAAATGGAAATCGCAACTCTCGCAGCAAATGCTGACATCCAGGCTGCTCGTTATATTGGTGCCGGTCTTGCCTGTACAGCGCTTATTGGTGCTGGTGTTGGTATTGGTGTGATCTTCGGTAACTATGTTTCTGCAGCAATCCGCAATCCATCTGCTGCCGGCCCTGTTTTCGGTCAGGCGATGCTTGGTTTCGCACTTGCTGAAGCGACTGGCCTTTTTGGTCTGGTTATCGCCTTCATTATCCTGTTCGTATAATAAGTCTGAACTTTAAAATTAGATTATTAATGAACAGGCCTGATCCGTCAGGATCAAGGAGGAAACCATGCCACAATTAGATCCAGCGGTATTTCTACCCCAGATTTTCTGGTTAATCGTTGTTTTTGCTGCACTCTATATTTTTATTGCCCGCAATGCGGCACCAAAAATTGCAGATGTGCTTAAAAAACGTCAGGATAGAATTGCTGATGATTTGACGGCTGCTGAGCAGCTTCAGGCAAAAGCTGAGGAAGCCCGCATCGCCTTTGAAAAAGCACAGGCAGATGCCCGCAATAATGCGGCATCAATTGTGCTGAGTAAGCGTGATGAGATTAAGGCTGATACCGAGGCTGCTTTGCAAAAGCTCTCTGAAGAGCTGAATGCAAAAATAGATGATGCGCAAAAACGCATTGATGAAGCAAAAAGCAAGGCTTTAAGTGACGTTCGTGACGTTGCAACCGATGTCTGTTCAGAGATTGTATCGCAAATTTCTGGGCTAAAACTGGATAAAAAATCAATTGAAAAAGTTGTTAAAGCAAAAACCGATGCTGCCATGAAAGGAGACGCATAATGGAAGAACATGTAAGCTTCTTTGCCAATCCAGAAAGCTGGGTTTCAATAGCGATCACAACTTTCTTCATTCTTATCATCTGGAAAAGAATTCCTGCAGTTTTCGCAAAAATGCTTGATGACAGATCACGGGAGATTGAAAATCAGCTTGAAAATGCCAGAAAACTTCAGGCGGATGCCGAAGCGCTCCTTTCAAAATATGAGCGTGATCTGCATGATGCTGAAAAACAGGCGGTTGAGTTGATGGAAAATGCAGAAGCGGAAGTGAAGCTGATGGTCTCTGAAAGTAAAGCGCAAATGGTCGAGCTGACCAAACGGCGCAGTGAGCTGGCCGAGCAGAAAATTGCTTTGGCTGAAGCCGCCGCATTAAAAGAAATCAGATCGTTAACTGTTAACATTGCGACCGAAGCGGCCCGTGATCTGATTGGCTCAAACATGAAAAAAGCGGATCATGATACTCTGATTAAATCCGGTACAGATAAGCTGGATGCTAAATTCCATTAATCTATGGCGATAAAAAGTTTTAAAGCCCTGTCATTTTTGACGGGGCTTTTTATTTTTTAAGGCTGTAAATGGATTTCTCTGTCGGTGGACTGTTACTGCTGACTGTTCCCAATTCAACCAATCGGATCAAATGGGCAAATATCGTCCTTGATGCTGCCAGATATAGGCTCTTATCAATAGCCGGGTAGATTGTATTAACAATTTGATCTAAAGATTTTTCGCCCTGTTCAAGAAAGCGGCAAATTTCATTATCCCGCCTTAGTCTGTGCGCATAAACCTGTTTCACAAATTTTTTAGGATCCTCAATGGGCAATCCATGGGTTGGATAATAAATTTTATCATCCCGTCCTAGTAATTTTTCCAGACTATTTAAATAATCTGTCATATTTCCATCCGGCGGTGAAATGATTGTAGTTGACCACCCCATGACATGATCTCCGCTGAATAGGGCTTTTTCCTCTAATAGCGCAAAACAAAGATGATTGGAAAGATGCCCTGGCGTATGAATAGTCTCAAGCGTCCAGTCATTTCCCTTTAAAATATCACCATTCTTAATGAGGATGTCTGGTTTAAAATTCCTGTCCAGGCCTTCAGCAGTTTTACTTTTCGAATATTTCTGTTCAGCGACATCGAAGCCATATATTTTTGCGCCACAAAGCTCGGCAAGTGGTCTTGCTCCCGGTGAATGGTCAGTGTGATTGTGGGTTACCAGAATATGGCTGATCCTCTCACCTTTAAGTGAAGAAATGATGGCCTTTATATGGTCGGGCATATCAGGCCCGGGATCAATGACAGCCACATTTTTATGGCCGATTATATATGTACCGGTACCTTTAAATGTATAGGGGGCGGGGTTGTTGGCGGTGATGCGTCTTATAAGCGGGCTTATATTCTCTATTACCCCATATGGAGGTGAGAAATCCTGCATATATTAATAGGCTCTGTTGATGCAGAAATCGACAATACCGATCAGGGCTTTTCTATACTCATTATCCGGGAAGATTGCCAATGCATCACGAGCAATAGACCCATAATGACGGGCACGTTCAATGGTATCGGAAAGGGCACTATGCTTATTCATAAGCTTTATTGCATGCTCAAGATCACCTTCCTTCTGGTCAAGATCTTCCATCGTCCTTCTCCAGAACTGGCGTTCTTCTTCAGTGCCGCGTCTGAAGGCAAGAACGATCGGTAATGTTATTTTTCCTTCCTGAAAATCATCCCCGACGGATTTACCCAGCGTTTTCTGCTCTGCCGAATAATCCAGCACATCGTCAATAAGCTGGAAAATAATGCCGAGATTTTGGCCGTAACTCATCAGCGCTTCACATTCTGATTTGGGGCGGGAAGCAATAACGCCGCCGATTTCACAGGCTGCTGCAAATAAGGCTGCTGTCTTTGCGCAAATCACTTCCATATAGGCGTGCTCGGTCGTATCCGTATCATTAGCGGTGACCAGCTGTAAAACCTCGCCTTCAGCAATTACGGAAGAGGCACTTGAAAGAATGCGTAATACTTCAAGTGATCCGTCCTCAACCATCAGTTCGAATGAACGGCTGAATAGGAAGTCACCAACAAGAACGCTGGCTTTATTTCCCCAAATGGCATTGGCAGTATTTTCGCCGCGCCGAAGGTCACTTTTATCGACCACATCATCATGAAGAAGGGTTGCAGAATGAATAAACTCAACACAGGTGGCCAGATGGATATGACGGTCACCTTCATAACCACATAGCCGACTGGCGGCGAGTGTCAGAAGGGGGCGTAATCTTTTACCGCCTGAAGCAATCAGATGCCCGGCAAGCTGAGGGATAAGGGCAACAGGGCTCTGCATTTTGAGCAGAATTGTCTGATTTACTTTTTCAAGATCATCATTTACAAGATCAACCAGTGTTGCGAGTGCTGTTGCACCTTTGTCTTTTTTTTCATCTTCAAAATTTATTACAAGGCCCACTTTTCTTTTCCCTGTTGCGGATATTAAATTTACGCTAGAACTGAATATACTGCAAAATAGTCATATGGGTACATTATGGCAAGCAGACAAACGAGAAACCACATAAAAAAGGGCAATTTTATTGAAAGATTTATTATTTACCTCCAATCCGGTGATACTTTCGCGCATTTCTGCGATTTTGGAGGCAGAAAATATTGAATTTGTTGTACTGGGTGGTGTAGCAAGTCTGTTTGGGGGTGATTTTGCAGGCATGTCAACGCGGGTAATGGTTGAGGAAAATAAATTTGACAGAGCCATTAGGTTGATTCGTGAAAATCATTTGCAGGATGATGTGGAACTCGGACAATGACAGACGCGAAAATAACTAAAGATGATTTTCTGGGAGGACGCATTTCACTATGCCAACCGGAAAAAGGGTACAGAATTACCAGCGACAGTGTCTTTCTAGCCGCATCGCTCAATATAAAGGCTGGGGATAAAATTCTCGATATTGGATCTGGGAGTGGTGGCATTCTTGCCTGTCTTACGGCACGTCTTGGCGAGAGAGCCCGCGAAATAATCATGCACGGCATTGAAATTCAGGATGATCTGATAACTCTGGCTATAAAGAATTCTGGCGGGACTATAAAATATTATAAAGGCGATATATTTGGTGACGTACCGGAATGTGAGCCAAACAGCTATCATCATGTTGTCAGCAATCCGCCTTATTATGAAATGGGTAAGGTAAATGCCTCACCTTATAAAACCAAAGCTGTTGCACAAGGCGATGGAATTTTTGATTTAAGGGTCTGGGTCGAAAGATCCTTACGCATGGTCCGGCCGAAAGGGTTTATTTCAATTATCCATCGGGCGGATCGGCTTGACGATATTATCTGTGCCTTAAGCCAAAAGGCAGGATCCATTATCATTTATCCGCTTTATTCAAAAGCTGGCAAAGATGCCAACAGAGTTGTTATTCGTGCACAAAAAGATGCAAAAGGACTTTTATCCTTGAAATCAGGGCTGATCGTGCATAAATCTGATGGACATTACACAGATCTGGCAGAAAATATTTTAAGACATGCCCATTATTTGGATATTACAGAATAAAGAAGAAATTTTATGAAAAAAACATTCCGTAACCTCATTTCTAAGCTCCCAATTGATGCCCTAGCCAATCCGGCGCCAGTTGTAGCCGTTTTGCCATTGGAAGGCGTGATTGGCTCAAGCGGCCGATTTAGCAATGCAATTAATTTGACAAATCTGGAAGATAAAATTACTGAGGCATTTGAAGTTTATAATGTAAAGGCGGTTGCCCTAACAATTAATTCTCCAGGTGGCTCGCCTGTGCAATCGGAACTGATTGTTAAACGTATTCGAGAGCTTTCAGCAGAAAAAGAAATTCCCGTGTATGCTTTTGCCGAGGATGTGGCTGCCTCCGGTGGTTATATGCTGGCACTGGCCGGTGAGGAAATTTATGCGCATCAGGCCTCAATAGTTGGCAGTATCGGGGTTATTAATGCGGGTTTTGGTTATCCGGCGGCAATTGAAAAACTCGGTATTGAACGTCGCGTTTACACCGCAGGGGAAAGCAAATCCCTGCTTGATCCCTTTAAGCCGGAAGTGGAAAAAGATGTTAAAATGATGAAAGGCCTTCTGAAGGAAGTACATGATTTCTTTAAAACTTTTGTCAAGGATGCCCGCGGAGACAGACTTAAAGGCTTGCAGAAGACTATCTTCTCTGGTCTGGTCTGGAATGGCGAGGAAGCTACAAAACTGGGACTAATTGACGGCGTAGGGGATATGCGCTCCGTGATGAAAGAAAAACTCGGTAATGATGTTAAGTTTAAACGCATTAAAGAGGAAAAAAGTTTATTTAAAAATCTTCTGGGGATGAGAGGCCCCAAAGCGTCAATTGCAGATGATGTGATTAAAACACTTGAAACAAGAAGCGAATGGGGCCGTTTTGGACTGTAAAGGTCTGTTATTTTCCGCGAATTTTTCTTAAAAATTCTGTAAACCCTGAAAGTTCGGATTCATATTCGATTTGTGAAATGCGTGCGCTGTCAAGAAAGCGGCTCCAGGCATGATAGGGAGTATCCGGAGTTATAAGACCATTATCGCATGTGGTTGACGTTTTAATCCCCAACTCATCCAGAATATGCCAGTGTTCCTTCGACCAGACACCGCTGGGGTAGCAAAAATGGCTCATGGGTTTTTCTAGCAAAGGATTGATCTGTTGCTTGTTTTTCTCAATTTCTTTGGCGGCGAGGATTGGGTCTGTGGGGAATGTATGGCGGTGAGTATGAATTTCAATATCCATTTTTCCTTCCACACACTCCTTAAGCTCCGCCTGGTTGATCAGATTTAAAATCCTGCTTTTGTTAAGATTGTCAAAATCCTGGCCGGTTGCTTTTCCAAGCCTTGTCAACAGTTTTATCCTGTCTTCGTTGTTTTCATAGGCCTGACCGGTCTCCGTAATTTTCAGGCGGGCATTTTCGCATTCTTCTGTTCCCGCTTTTACAGTTCCCAACTCCTCGATCCCCAGTTGGGAAAGATCAAATTCATCAAGTTCACTATTCCAGAACATATAATTGACCCCAAGGGTGAAGATGGGGCAGTCCTTGTCAAAATAATATGACGTCAGATAAAGTGTAGACGGAAAACCATATTTTTTTAAAATGGGCAGTCCAAGTGCATAGGTGCTGTAAAATCCGTCATCAATGGTAATAACAACTGAGTTTTCCTCTACATTTCCCGACTTTACAGCCTGATAGGCCTTTTCAAGTGAAATAACATTATAGTTTTTATCTTTGAGAAAGCGCATACGCATATCAAAAATGTCCGGTTTAATAAATAAACCGGGGACAAATTTCTCCTCATTTTTCAGGCTGAAACCATGATAGCAAAGTATACGGATTCTATTTCTGTAGGATAATTTTGCCAGATGGAAAAGGCCGATATATTTGGCAACCGTCAGAATGGTTTTTTTTATGGTGTCTTTCACTGATGGCTATTCCATACTGATTCTTATTAATTACTTGAAATTATTAGTTTTTTTATTTTAAGTTCAGATATATATTTACCCTTTGAACTAACCTCCACTCTAGTTTATGTGAATTATAATTTCAAGCCTTGACCTTGGGCATTCGGATAGGTAGTTTTCAGCGTGTTTTTCTTCATTTAAATTAGGAAGATCCTGCCTTATGAGTGGTGATAAATTGGACGATACTTGTTTTCAAAATCTTATTTTGAAATTGCAGCACTTTTGGGCGGAACAAGGCTGTGTCATTTTACAGCCCTATGATATGGAAGTCGGTGCAGGTACATTTCATCCGGCGACGACGCTCAGGTCACTTGGGTCCAAGCCCTGGAAAGCCGCATATGTTCAGCCTTGTCGTCGTCCGACAGATGGCCGCTACGGCGAAAACCCAAACCGAATGCAGCATTATTACCAGTTTCAAACGGTCTTAAAGCCATCCCCTGATAATATTCAGGAACTTTATCTTAAAAGTCTTGAAGTACTGGGAATTAACAGTAGTCAGCATGATATCCGTTTTGTTGAGGATGACTGGGAAAGTCCAACACTTGGGGCCTGGGGTCTTGGCTGGGAAGTTTGGTGTGATGGAATGGAAGTCAGCCAGTTTACCTATTTTCAGCAGGTTGGTGGCTTTGACTGTAAACCGGTGATGGGTGAACTGACCTACGGCCTGGAAAGGCTGGCTATGTATATTCAGGGTATTGATAACGTATATGACCTTCGCTGGAACAATGATGGCGTTAAATACGGTGATGTATTTTTACAGAACGAACAGGAATTTTCGGCCTATAATTTTGAACTTGCGAATACGGATGCATTATTCCGACATTTCAGTGATGCAGAAACAGAATGCCAGTCAATCCTGGGACAGGGCAATTATCCTCTTCCTGCCTATGATCAATGTATAAAAGCATCCCATTGTTTTAACCTGCTTGATGCCCGCGGTGTTATCAGTGTTACTGAGCGTCAGGCCTATATCGGCCGGGTTCGTGCCCTTGCCAAGGCATGCTGTGAAGCTTATCTGGCTTCACTGGGTGAGGAGGCATAAATGGCTGAATTTTTACTAGAAATTTTCTCCGAAGAAATTCCGGCCCGGATGCAGGAAAGGGCCGCTGCCGATCTTGCCGCTCTTGTTACTGCTAAACTGGATGATGCTACGCTGGCTTATGGTAATGCTACTTCTTTTGTAACCGCAAGACGACTGACACTACATATAAATGGTCTCGCAACCGAACAGCCGGATGTATCGGAAGAACGTCGTGGTCCAAGGGCCGATGCGCCGGAGCAGGCGATTGAAGGTTTTCTACGTGGTGCCGGGGTCAGTCGTGAAGAGCTTATCGAAAAGCAGGATAAAAAGGGTACATTTTTATTTGCTGTAATCAACAAGAAAGGCCGACCAGCGGCAGAAGTCATTGCTGAATTCCTGCCGGAAATAATTAAAAACTTCCCGTGGCCGAAATCTCAACGCTGGGGTTCAGGCTCTTTACGCTGGGTTCGCCCGATGCACAGCATTCTGTGTATTCTTAATGGCTCAATCATCAATTTTGATGTTGAAGGCATTCAGTCAGGTAATAAAACGATCGGGCATCGTTTTATGGCACCAGATGAAATAACTGTTTCGTCTTTTTCGGACTATAAAAATAAGCTGGAAGGTACCTATGTTCTTATAGATCGCATGGAAAGAATGGATAAGATAGCAAAGGAATCCGCTAAAATTGCAGCTGATTGCGGACTTCATCTTGTAGAAGATAAAGCACTTCTTGCTGAAGTGGCGGGACTGGCGGAATATCCTGTTGCCATGTTGGGAAGCTTTGATAAAGAATTCCTGGATGTACCAGCGGAAGCGTTAACTTCAGCTATGCGAACTCATCAGAAATATTTTTCCCTAAAAGATAAAGATGGAAAACTTGCCAATAAATTCATCTTCGTGTCAAATATGATAACCTCTGATAATGGTGCAAAAATCATTGATGGTAATGAACGTGTATTACGCGCGAGGCTAAGTGATACAAAATTTTTCTGGGATCAGGATTTAAAGTCAACTTTGGCTGATCATCTGCCTGCACTGGATGACATTATTTTTCATGCAAAACTGGGTACTGTCGGTGAGCGTATTGTAAGGCTTGAAAAGCTTTCCGGATTTACGGCTGGCCTTATTGGAGCTGATCAGGAAAAGGCAAAGCTGGCCGCAAAACTTTCTAAATCTGATCTTGTAACAGGCATGGTTGGTGAATGTCCGGAATTACAGGGTTTGATGGGAAAATATTTTGCTCTTCACGAGGGACTGGAGGAGAGCATAGCAAATGCTATTGCGGATCATTATTCACCGAAAGGACCTTCCGATATCTGCCCTTCTGCACCGGTTAGTATTGCTGTTGCTTTGGCTGAAAAAATAGATACGCTGGTTGGATTTTTTGAAATAGATGAAAAACCGACCGGGTCGAAAGATCCGTTTGCGCTCCGACGTGCGTCCCTTGGTATTATCCGCCTGGTTATCGAGAATAAATTACGGATTGGACTGGATAATTTAATTTCAAAATCGGCGGAAACATATGGATTTAATTTTGATCATCAGGATCTTATGAATTTCTTTTGGGACAGACTTAAAGTCTACGCCAGAGACGGGGGCATCCGCCATGATATTATTGGTGCCGAATTTGATTGGGATTTTGTCAGGTTGATGAACAAGGCAAAGGCATTGCAGGCGTTTGTGTTGACCGATGACGGTGAAAATCTCCTGGCCGGGTATAAAAGAGCGGTGAATATCCTTGTTGCGGAAGAGAAGAAAGATAACCTGAATTATCAGGGAATTGTTAACCAATCATTGCTAGAAATGTCTGAAGAAATTGAACTATTTAATACATTGTCAGATGTTGAAAATAAGGCGGCTATGGCCATTGAGCGTGAAGAGTTCGAGGACGCTATGTCGCAACTATCCACACTTCGTGGTCCAATAGATAATTTCTTTGATAAAGTAACAGTAAATAGCGATAACGATAATACACGCAAAAACAGATTAAAATTATTATCACAAATCAGGACGACTATGAATTTGGTTGTCGATTTTTCTAAAATAGAAGGTTAAGTAATTATGGCAAAATGGGTTTATAATTTCGGTGATGGGTCGGCTGAGGGCGAGGCGTCCATGAAGAATTTGCTCGGCGGGAAAGGAGCCAATTTGGCGGAAATGTCGAACCTTGGTCTTCCGGTTCCTCCCGGGTTTACAATCACCACCGAAGTTTGTACAGCCTTTTACGAAAATAACAAAAACTATCCGGATGATTTGGCCGAACAGGTAAAAGCATCAATTGAGGCAATTGAAAATACTGTTGGTGCCAAATTCGGTGATGAGGAAAACCCACTTCTTGTTTCTGTTCGCTCCGGTGCCCGTGTTTCAATGCCGGGTATGATGGATACAGTTCTTAATCTTGGTCTTAATGATAAAACGGTAGAAGCGCTGGCTCGTAAAAGTGGTGACGAACGGTTTGCCTATGATAGTTATCGAAGGTTCATTCAGATGTATTCTGATGTGGTGCTTGGCGTTGAGCATTATCTTTTTGAAGAACTTCTTGAAATTCATAAGGAAGAGAACGGTTACATACTTGATACAGAGCTGGGGGCAGCAGACTGGAAAGAGCTGGCACAGGCTTTTAAGAAAAAAGCAGAGCAGGAGTTGGGCCGCCCATTCCCGCAGGATGTAAATGAACAGCTTTGGGGCGCGATTGATGCTGTGTTTGGATCATGGATGATTGAGCGTGCAATGGTATATCGTCGTCTACATAATATTCCGCATACCTGGGGGACTGCTGTTAACGTCCAGTCGATGGTGTTTGGTAATATGGGGGATGACTGCGCAACCGGGGTTGCTTTTACCCGTGATCCTTCAACCGGTGAAAATGCTTATTACGGTGAATATTTGATCAATGCGCAAGGCGAAGATGTTGTGGCCGGGATCAGGACACCACAAAACCTGACCAAAGATAGCCGAATAGCGGCTGGATCGGATATGCCATCCATGGAAGAAAGCATGGAAGCTGTCTATAATGATCTTGCAGATGTCTTTCAAAAGCTGGAATCCCATTACCGGGATATGCAGGATATTGAATTCACCGTTCAGCAGGGAAAATTATGGATACTCCAAACCAGAAGCGGTAAAAGAACAGCGCCCGCTGCGCTGAAAATTGCTGTTGAAATGGTTCATGATAATATAATTACCAAAGAAGAAGCCTTGATGCGGGTGGACCCTGCTGCTCTTGATCAGCTGCTTCATCCAACACTTGACCCGAAAGCCCACCGGGATGTTTTGACCAAAGGACTGCCGGCTTCACCAGGAGCCGCCAGCGGTATTGTTGTCTTTAGCGCCGATGAAGCGGAAAGGCTAGCAAAGGAAGGCAATGATGTCATTCTGGTTCGAATCGAAACGAGCCCGGAAGACATACATGGAATGCACGCGGCAAAAGGTATTCTGACCAGTCGTGGTGGCATGACGTCACATGCAGCGGTGGTGGCACGTGGTATGGGACGGCCCTGTGTGTCGGGCGCTGGTGCCCTTTATATAGATATGGCCGAAGGGACAATTACCGTAAATGGCCGTACCATCAATCGTCATGATGTCATCACCATTGATGGTGGAAATGGCGAGGTTATGGCCGGTGAAGTCGCAACTATCAAACCGCAACTAGGCGGTCATTTTGCGGAACTTATGGGTTGGGCGGACAGCAAACGTAAATTAAAAGTCCGCACCAATGCGGAAACGCCGCTAGATGCCACAGCTGCGCGTGAATTCGGTGCGGAAGGGATCGGGCTTTGTCGGACCGAGCATATGTTTTTTGATGCTGACCGGATTGTAAATGTGCGTCAGATGATTATGTCAAATAGTGAAGAGGGACGCAGATCGGCATTAGAAAAGCTGCTGCCGGTCCAAAAGCAGGACTTTATTGAGCTTTTCACTATTATGAAAGGCCTGCCGGTAACAGTTCGTCTACTTGATCCACCGCTTCATGAATTCCTGCCTCATGAAGATGATGATTTCCGCAATGTTGCGGAAGTGATGAATGTTGATGTCAGTTTCCTTAAACGTCGTGCGGAAGAGCTTCATGAATTTAATCCAATGCTTGGACACAGGGGATGCCGTCTTGGTATTTCCTTCCCGGAAATTTACGAAATGCAGGCGCGCGCTATTATTGAAGCGGCGATTGAAGTTTCCAAAAATCTTGGCGAGGCGGTTATTCCGGAAATTATGGTGCCACTTGTCGGAACCCGTAAGGAGCTTGAAATTCTCCGCAAGCTCATCTGCAAAACAGCAGACGAAATTATTGCACAGTCCGGTGAGAAACTTGAATATCTTGTAGGAACGATGATTGAACTGCCGCGGGCAGCTCTCCGTGCCGGAGATATTGCCAATGTGGCGGATTTCTTCAGCTTTGGAACAAATGACCTGACGCAAACAACATTTGGTATTAGCCGGGATGACAGTGGTCATTTCCTGGATGATTATCTAAAAGCCGACATTTATGATCAGGATCCATTTGTCAGCCTTGACCAGGAAGGTGTTGGAGAGTTGGTGAAAATCGGGGTTGAGCGTGGAAGAGCCACTCGGGCCGACCTTAAAGTCGGCATTTGCGGTGAACATGGCGGTGATCCGGCATCGGTTGAATTTTGCCATAATACCGGTCTTGACTATGTATCCTGTTCGCCTTACCGTGTTCCTATCGCAAGATTGGCCGCAGCACAGGCCGCATTAAAGCAGGGATGATATGAGAAGCTTGTGGAAATGGATGAAAATCAGAAAATTTCTGTTTCTTTTATTTCCACTTCTGATGTTGTCAGGCTGTGGTCAGCGGGAACGGAGTAATATACTCATACCAGATGGTTCACCTTCTGTATCAATAATGGATTTCAGCAATCCAATTTCTCTAAAACCGCTTGACGATGGCTGGTATCACAGAACCTTCTGGTTTGTCTCACCAATGGAAATTTCCTTTATTACAAAGGATGGTCATCCATCAATAAGACTGGCCACGGATAACAGTGCTTCCATGCTTTTTCGATATGTTGATTTTAATCTTGATCAGTATCCTAAACTAAGCTGGGACTGGATGGTTGAAAAAGGGATCAAAAGTGATAAAAGTGAACTTACCGAGGAAGGGGATGACCAGCCGGCAAGGCTTTTTTTAAGTTTTGAAGCACCAAACGGTGAAAAACACCGCATGGAAATTATCTGGGGTAACCGTGAGGTAAAGCGGGGCGACTGGAAATATATAAAAGGGTCTTCCTTCCCCCATTATGTGGCAAATGGTGGTGATGAAAATATTGGCAAATGGTTTCATGAAAATGTTGACCTGGTCGGTCTTTATGAACATTTATGGGGTGCGTCTGCCGGTGTCAGACTGACAGATATAGGCTTATTTTGCGATACAGATGCAACAAGAGGGCAAACAGTCGCCTATTTTTCCGATATCCGGGCCAATATGGAAATGGTTCAATAAAATATATTTCCAAGATATTAAAGTGTGGCCAATATTGCAACCAGCAGGATAACCGCAATTACCAGCACTAAAATTGTTCTATAGTCACTGGGGTTCGTGTGTTTTTTTTTGTTTCTGTGAAATTTGCTCATCTTAGTCCCCTTATTAAAAGCATATCATTCTACTGCATTCTTATGTCTTCATACAAGCTTGTCAAAAAGATTTTTTCCAATTAGTTTCAATGAATCCCAAAACAGGACAAGTGAATAATTGCTGTAAGAAAATCTTACAATTAAAGGCTAAGAAACAACATTAATTGAAAAAAGTATTTGTTAACATATTGATAAATAGATATAATTTGTATGTGGCATGAGAATTGCTAATAAATCCTTCAGTTCGTTAATAAAAAGTAAACAAGTATGAATTTTGCAAAAAGGGGAGCATTTTATGTTAAAGTCATTAATCACAAATTATTTATTATCAATGGTTATATTAATGACAATTGGATTGGAGGCAAATGCATCCACGCACGATTTGATCCCTAATATTGATGATCAGAAAATTGTCGATTTTGAATATTTCGAAAGAAAGCAGGATCGTTGTCTTGAAGCTTTCTCACGTTCAGAATTTGAAGTGGCCTTTGCAATCTGTACACCCCTTGCCAAGATCGGATTCAGGGATGCTCAATTAGTAACGGGACTCCTATATGCTTATGGTGAAGGTACAGATAAAAATCTTCAGCGTGCCAAGATATGGCTTATGGAAGCTCTTAAAAACGGACGTGAGGATGCCGCACAGGCGCTTAGCGAGTTTGGGATGGACTAATTTCAAAAATAAAGCTGTACTTTAAACGGCGAAGCTCTTAAATTCCGGCGAGTTTAAGAGCTTTTTTAATTTTGAGAATACCAATGTCGTCTCTGGACAAAGAAGTAAATCGTCGCAGAACTTTTGCGATTATCGCCCACCCGGATGCCGGAAAAACCACACTGACAGAAAAACTGCTGTTATTTGGTGGCGCCATTCAAATGGCTGGTGAGGTTAAGGCACGTGGTGACAGGCGCCGGGCCCGGTCTGACTGGATGAAAGTTGAGCAGGAGAGAGGCATATCGGTTGCCTCCTCTGTTATGTCATTTGAATATGACAAGAGAATGTTCAATTTGCTCGATACACCTGGTCACGAAGATTTCTCAGAAGATACGTACCGTGTTTTGACGGCTGTTGACAGTGCAGTAATGGTGCTGGATTCAGCGAAGGGCGTTGAAGGACAGACAAAAAAATTATTTGAAGTATGTCGACTTCGCGATATGCCGGTTATTTCTTTCTTTAATAAAATGGACCGTGAAGCATTAAACCCTTTTGAACTTCTGGATGATTTGGCCGATAAGCTTGCACTCGATGTGGCTCCTGCGACATGGCCCATCGGTATGGGGCGGGATTTTAAAGGTTGTTATGATCTGATCAATGACCGGCTGATCCTGATTGAAAGAAGTAAAGGAGATATTCCAGATTCCGGTGTAGTCTGTAAGGGCATTGATGACCCGAAACTTGATCAGCTTTTACCTGAAAATCTTGTATCAAAGCTGCGTGATGATGTAGAAATGGTCAGAGAATTATGCCCTGCGTTTGATCAGAAAGCCTATCTTGAAGGAACATTGACCCCCGTCTATTTCGGTTCTGCCATTAATACATTTGGTGTTAAGGAACTTCTGAATGGATTAACAGATTTCGCCCCCATGCCCGGTCAATATTCAACGGATATACGAACTGTCGATGCGCATGAGCCAAAAGTCAGTGGTTTTGTTTTCAAAATTCAAGCCAATATGGACCCTAAGCATCGTGACCGCATTGCATTTTTCAGGCTAGTTTCCGGTAAATTCAAAAGGGGAATGAAACTCAGGCATGTGCGAGATGGCAAAACTATGAACCTTCATAATCCGGTTTTATTTCTTGCTCAAGACAGGGAGCTTGCTGAAGAGGCATGGCCGGGAGATATAATCGGAATACCGAACCATGGAAATTTAAGGATTGGTGATAGCCTTACCGAAGGCGAGAATTTAAAATTTACCGGAATTCCTAGCTTTGCGCCCGAACATATTCAGACAGTGCGTGCAGAAGACCCGATGAAAGCAAAACATCTGGCCAGGGCACTTTATCAATTGGCAGAGGAAGGCGCGGCAAGGGTTTTCAAGCCGGTTATTGGATCAGAATGGTATGTAGGTGTGGTCGGTATTCTTCAATTTGAAGTAATGGCAGATAGAATTCGGACTGAATATGATGTTCCGTGCCGGTTTGAAACAACATCGCTTTATACGGCACGATGGATCGAAAGTGATGACCCGTTTAAGCTTAAAAAATTTATTGATAGCAACAAGGCAAATATGGCTGAAGATCATAATGGTTCCCCGGTCTTTCTTGCCCGCAATGCATGGCGCTTGGATAAAGCAATTGAAGACAACCCGGATTTAAGATTTTTAAAGACAAAAGAACAACTTATTTAAAAATCTTCTTTATTGTAAATTCAGTATTTCAGTGGTTATAATAGCGATTTCTAATATATAAGCCGGGCTCATTTTAAATGGATGACGAAATCAAATTACTGTTTGAATTTAACGAGAATGATTTCACGGCCCAGCATCAAATTGAACTTTATCAATATTGGGATAAGCTAAAGCAAGGTAGAATAATACCGGCACGTTCCGATATTAAAGTTGAGGACCTTAAAAAGAATCTACCCTCCCTGATGTTGCTTGATTTTAATAGGGAAAAAGAAACCTTTACCTTTCGCCTAATTGGAACAGCATGTGTTAAATTTTATGGTGAACTTACAGGTAAAGTTATGAATGATTATGAAGAGCATAGTCAGGCTGTAAAGAGACTATTATGGTGTGTATAAAATAAAAAGCCATATTATGGCGTCAAAAATCTGGCCAATATAAATAAAAATTATATCAGCACTTCATTTATTGTCCTGCCATTGTCTGAAGATGGTGAAAATGTTGATAAGCTTTTAATCTCACACCATTTCTACTAATTTTCCGGAATCCATTTTTCAACAATTGTATGTAGGTCCGGGCGGCTCCGTTCAGTTGGTTCCTTATCAGTGCTTCCTATATAGATAAAGCCGGCAATACGTTCTTCTTTCGATAGCTTGAGTGCCTCCAAAATCGTTGGATCATACGCATACCATTCCGAAAGCCATTGGCCTGCATATCCCATTGCATTGGCGGCCAGAAGAATATTTTGGCAAACGGCCCCGGCAGACAGAATTTGTTCCCATTCAGGCACTTTTGGATTTGCCGGTGTTGCTCTTGATATTACGGCAATAATAAGGGGGGCTCTTAAAAATCGCATTTCTTCGAATGTTAGAAGACCGGAATCTGCCCCAGGGTTGTTTTTCTCAAATACTTGTCTCAAAATTTTGCCAATTATTACCCTCGCCTCGCCTTCAAATGTTAAAAAACGCCAGGGAACCTGCTTTTTATGATCAGGCACTCTCGCACCAATGGTAAGGATCTGATTGAGTTGATCCTGATTTGGACCGGGTTCACACATATCTTTAACTGTCAATGAACGGCGCAGCATAAGCAGGTCTAGTGTTGCTTCGGATGGGTGACTGGCGGGCAGCCGGTCACACGTATCAGGTATTTTTTTAGTGGAGATCATAAATTTACCAAAATATATTCTTAATTTGTCTTGATTTTAATTGTTTCTGTTTTTCCGCTTTCGCCTGGAAAATTCTGAAAGAGAGCATCAACCATATAGGGCATAATCTGCGCTAAATTAGGGTTTTTGTTAATGCTTTCGACATGGCCTTCATATAATCGCTGTCCTGTACTCAGATCAACAATATTCATTGTCAGACGGCTAACATAAGGGACAACCGGTTCAGATGAGCCAAACGATGTCGAAATTCCAAGCCCCAATGAAGTGCCACTTCGGCGGCCGCCACTTCCTACACCCATGCCGAAGGACACACCTGAATTATCATTGTCAATTACAGTGTTTCCTATAGGGGCAATACCATAGCCAATCTCGGCAATATACTGGCTGGCGCCATTTTCAGGGGGGTGAAAACCCACATTGCCCAGCTTGCGACCGATCAACTGGGCATAAGCGCGAAATTCAATACTTTGTTGCAGCGTGGGGTCAATGGATATCACTTCAATAGTCTGACCAGATACAGGTGGCAGATGGTGAAAACGGGTCACATTATTTTTAATGCCGGATGAGCAGGCGAAGAGAAGCAAGGTGCTAGCAAGAATGATCGCAGTTTTTAGATTTTTAATCATGATATCCATCCTTTAATTTATTATAGAGTATCAAACTCTTGATTAATGTTCTATGATTAAAATAAGGCAAAATGTCGATCTTAGGACTTGCTTCTTTAATTAAATTAGGTATAAAACCCTTTCCACACCCATCGGGGCGGTTAGCTCAGTGGTAGAGCACTACGTTGACATCGTAGGGGTCACTAGTTCGAACCTAGTACCGCCCACCATTCATACTTATTATCTTTGTTTAAAAATATATCTTACAATAATTAGCCTTATAGATTAGAGTGCAGAAAAATTGAAAGAATTATAAAAAGAATTATAAAATGTCATTAAGTCATCTTAAGCGTCTGGAAGCCGAAAGTATTCATATATTGAGGGAAGTTGTGGCAACGGCCCAAACGCCCGTCATGCTTTATAGTATTGGCAAAGACAGCGCAGTAATGCTTCACCTCGCACTTAAGGCATTTGCTCCGGGAAAATTGCCCTTTCCATTAATGCATGTGGACACTACCTGGAAATTTAAAGATATGATCTCCTTTCGAGACAGAATGGTAAAGGAACATGATCTGGATTTAATTGTTCATATAAATAAGGAAGGTGTGCAGCAAGGTATTGGTCCATTCAGTCATGGTTCTGCAACTCATACGGATATAATGAAGACTATTGCTTTAAAGCAGGCGTTAGATAAATATGGTTTTGATGCTGCTTTTGGTGGTGCACGCAGAGACGAGGAAAAATCACGCGCCAAGGAAAGGATATTTTCATTTCGTTCCGATGGGCACCAGTGGGATCCAAAAAATCAACGCCCCGAGCTTTGGAATATTTATAATTGCCGCATAAATAAGGGAGAGAGCATACGCGTTTTCCCCCTTTCAAACTGGACAGAGCTCGATATCTGGCAATATATCCATCAGGAAAATATCAGTATTGTTCCTTTATATTATGCGGCAGAAAGACCGGTTGTCAGACGGGACGGGCAGCTTATAATGGTCGATGATGATCGCATGCCAATAAATAAAGGCGAAGAAATTTTGCACCGTAAAGTGCGTTTTCGTACTCTAGGGTGCTATCCACTTACAGGGGCTGTTGAGAGCGATGCAGATACCCTTGAGGCCATTATTCGCGAAATGTTGCTTTCCCATACTTCAGAACGTGAAGGGCGTGTTATTGACAAAGATGTTGATGCATCGATGGAGCAAAAGAAAAAAGAAGGGTATTTTTAATGACCAGTCTTTCAAACACGGATATTTCTGATTATCTCAAATCCCAGGAGCAAAAATCTTTCCTGCGCTTCATAACCTGTGGTTCGGTTGATGATGGAAAATCAACTTTAATCGGCCGACTTTTATATGACAGTAAACTTATTTTTGAAGACCAGCTTGCCGCATTAGAAAAAGATAGTAAAAAAATTGGAACGCAAGGACAGGAAATTGATTTTGCCCTGTTGGTGGATGGACTAGCCGCTGAACGCGAGCAGGGGATTACCATTGATGTTGCCTATCGCTTTTTCACGACGGACAAGCGAAAGTTCATTGTTGCCGATACACCAGGCCATGAACAATATACCCGAAATATGGCGACAGGCGCCTCAACAGCAGACCTTGCCATAATCATGATTGATGCCCGTAAAGGTATACTCACCCAGACAAAACGACATAGCTTCATTGTTAGCTTACTGGGAATTAAACATGTGGTGCTGGCCATTAATAAAATGGATTTGATGAGCTTTGATCAGGAAGTTTTTAGAAAAATTGATGAAGACTATCGTGGGTTTGCCAAGGATTTGGGCTTTGAAGAAGTCGTTTCAATGCCATTATCGGCTCTAAAAGGGGATAATATTTTAAGTGTTTCGGAAAATACACCCTGGTACAAAGGCCCCAGTTTAATGGATCATCTGGAAAACGTTCAAATTGATAGAAACGAGGACGGAAATCCATTTCGTCTGCCAGTGCAATGGGTTAATCGTCCTAACCTTGATTTCAGAGGCTTTAGCGGCACTATTGCTTCAGGCACTATTACCGAAGGTGATGAGATTGTGGTACTTCCCGGTGCAAAAACGGCCTATGTAAACTCTATAATTTCTGCAGATGGTAATGTGAGTAATGCCGAATTTGGTGAAGCCGTTACCATATGCCTTGACCGGGAACTTGATATTTCACGTGGTGATGTTATCTCGAAAGCGGATAACAGGCCGGAGATAACAGATCAGATCCAGGCGCATATTATCTGGATGCATGAAGATGAAATGCTGCCTGGGCGACCCTATCTGATTAAAACCAATAACAAAACATTGGATGGTGTCATTACCGACCTTCGGCACAAGGTCAATGTAAATTCACTAGAGCATGAAAGCGCAAAAACTCTGGCACTGAATGAAGTGGGGCTTGTTAATATCAAGCTTGGCCAGAAAATTGTTTTTGAATCATATGCACAAAATAAAAGTTTAGGCAGTTTCATATGCATCGACAAATTTACCAATGCGACTATTGCCTGTGGTATGGTCAATTTCGGTCTCCGCCGGGCAAGTAACGTACATTGGCAGGCGGTGGATGTGGGTAAAGAAAGCCGGGCAAAACAAAAACATCAGGAACCTAAAGTTCTGTGGTTTACCGGACTTTCGGGATCTGGAAAATCGACAATTGCCAATCTGGTTGAAAAGAAACTCCATGCAATGGGCAAGCATACTTATCTGCTGGATGGGGATAATATAAGACACGGCCTAAATAAGGATCTCGGGTTTACAGATGCTGACCGGGTGGAAAATATCCGTCGCATTGGTGAGGTTGCCCATTTGATGGTCGATGCGGGGTTGATCGTTCTGACCGCCTTCATTTCGCCTTTTCGAGCTGAGAGGAATATGGTTCGAGAAATGGTTGGGGCAGGAGAATTTATTGAAATTTTTGTTGATACGCCCCTTGAAGTTTGTGAGCAGCGTGATGTAAAGGGGCTTTATAAAAAGGCGCGGGCGGGCGAGCTTAAAAACTTTACTGGTATTGATAGCCCATATGAGGAGCCGGAAGCTGCTGAAATACATGTAAATACAGTAGAAAATACGGCAGACGAGGCGGCAGATATTGTTGTGAAGAAATTGGGATATTAAAATAATGGTTGAGTTGATTGTTTTAGATTTCGATCATATTAATACTATACAAAACAGGGTTTTAACTATATTAACATATTAATTTATAATGGATAATATGTTTATGAAAAATAAAGTTGCTATTTTCCTCGTTGGATTAATTGCTCTAAATTCGACTGCATCAGCTCAACAATGGGCCGCACCAAATGATGCTGGATTGCGAAGGGACATTGAACTTCTTAAATCATACAACATTATCTCCGGCCCGTTGAATAGCTGGCCTATCAGTTGGAAACAGATCACGGAAAATATTAATATAGTTGAAGGAAGTTCTTATCCTACCCATGTAATGAAGGCAATTGATCGGGTTAAAAACAAAATACCAAATAAAGGGTTTCGCGGGTCAATTGTTGCACGATATACCAATGAACCAAACCTCGTACGGGGATTTGGTGATATGCCAAGATCAGATGCAGATTTTTCAGTTTCAGCTGGGTTCACAGAAGAAAAAATTGAAGCCAATTTGTCTGTGAATTACAGGAATAATGTATCCAACCATAATGTTAATTTTGATAATTCATATATTGCCACTCATTTGGGAAATTGGTCATTATATGCTGGAGCAATTGACCGATGGTGGGGACCGGGACAGGAAAATACCTTATTATTAAGCACAAACGCACGGCCGATGATGTCAGCGGGACTTCGGCGAAATAATCCAAAAGCTTTTAAAACAAAATGGCTCAGCTGGATGGGGCCATGGACTTGGGATATGTTTGTTGCCAACATGGGGGATGACCGCGCAATTCCGAATGCATTGATGGCGGGAATGCGCCTCGGTTTTGAACCCATAAAGAATTTTGAAGTAGGACTTTCAAGGACAATGCAGCTCTGTGGACTGGATCGTCCATGCAGTCTGGATACTTGGACAAGAGCTTTGATAGCAGTAGGGGATTTAGATAATGGTGCTGGTGCAAAAGAACCAGGAAATCAGCTTGCAAGTATTGATCTGGCATATTCTACGAACCTCAATGGTTTAGGATTAAGGCTCTATGCAGAAGGTACTGCAGAAGATCAAAATGTTATTTTGCCTTTTCAGTTTTCAAGATTGGTTGGAGGTACATTTTCTAAGCAGGTTGGGGATAATGGTGATAGCATGGCTCTAAATGTTGAATTAAGTGATTCAGGTGATGTAAGAGCATGGTTTTTCGGTCAAAGAAGAGCAGGGATAATGTACAATCATTCTATTTATCGAACAGGCCATAGGTTTGATGGTCGAACATTAGGCCACAGTTTAGATACTGATAGTAAATTAATTTCCTTATCTGGAATATATACACTAAGTGATGGTGATGTTTTTAATGTCAAGTTGCATTTTGCTTCAATTAATTGGGATAATACTAATAGGAATATAGTAAGTGCAAACAAACAAAAATATCAAAGTGTAGAAGTATCTGTTCTAAAAAATATTAATTTTGGCTACTTAGAGGCCAAAATGAATTTCCAGACTAAAGCTAATACATTAACGCAAGGGCTGCTCCCTAAGGTCTCTGGGGAATTGATTTGGAAACTGAGCTTATAATTATTGAAATTATTATGTGTTTCCACACGAACTTGTTTAAATTAAAGTAAAGTAGAAAAAAATGAAGCGTGCGAACATATAAAGATGGAAAAAACAATGATAGAAAACGATGAAATTGACCTGATCGCACTTTGGAAAATAGTATGGTCTGCAAAAGTGCATTTAATTTCAATTACTTTATTGTTTGCAATTTTATCAGTTTTATTCGCCTTATATTTGCCAAATATATATAGAGCAGACACAACTTTATTTCCAGTTGAGGGATATTCTCAATCTACGGGTGGTGGCTTGGGAGGGGGATTGAAAGACATCGCAAGTCTGGCTGGTGTAAATGTTGGCTCGAATGAATCTCCCAAAACAGTTTTGGCCCTTGAGTTGCTTGAATCAAGAAAGTTTATAATTGAGTTCATTAATAACCATAAAATCAAACCCACTTTGATGGCATTAGAAAAATGGGATAAAGAAACTGGGTCTGAAACTTACAATGAAGAGATTTATAATATTGAAACTAAAAAATGGTTGGTGGATCAAGATACAAAGCTGAGTTTGGAACCTACAGATTTAAAAACATACGACATTTTTAAAAATAGTTTAATGATTACACCGGATGTGGATTCAAGTGTCGTTAAAGTTTCTTTAGATTTTATTTCACCGGTAAGATCCAAGGAATGGCTGGATTTGCTTATAAAGGATTTAAATGCAAAAGTTCGCAACGATGATATTGAAATAGCAGACAAAAGTATAAAATTTCTCGAGCAAAAATTAGAAGAAACTCAAGTTGCAGATATTAGAAGAATATTTTTTAGTTTAATTGAAGAACAGATGAGAAAAAAATTATTAGCAGAAACCATGGAAGAATACGTATTTAATACAATTGATCCACCTGTTGTTTCTGAGAAGAATGTAAGTCCAAAGAGAGCATTAATATGTATTTTGGGTACTTTTCTAGGGGGATTAATAGGGTTGATTTACATTTTTATAAGATACTTATTTGTTAGAGAAAGTAGATAATCTAATTTCGGAAGCAAAACTTCCTTTCCTATTACTTTTTATTATTAAAATGTAAAATGAAGACATTCTGAACCCTCAGACAAAATTCTTTTTGGCGATTAAATTAATGCTTGTCAATTTAAAATTCCCTTCATTATAAAATAAGATTTAGTGTCGCACTTATTAGAAAGAGTAACATATAAGAAATGTTTGTTTTACAATTGGTTGATAGATTGGTTGCCAATATTTATTATCTTTTCAATTGCTACTGTTTAATAGTTATACTAAATCTATAACAGTTTTTATAATTGGTTATCTGAACCTAATTCAAAATTACCCTATAGGATAAAAAAATGAATTTCATTGATTTATTAGAACAGCGTAGATTTCTAGGCGAAAATATTGATAAGGCTGTGATGTCTGTAGTAAACAGTGGAAAATATATTATGGGTCCGGAGGTGGAAGAATTAGAAAAACAACTTGCAGATTTTAGTAATGTTAAGCACGTAATAGCAAATTCTAGTGGAACGGATGCATTACTATTACCTTTGATGGCATGGGGGATTGGAAAAGGCGATTCTGTTTTGGTTCCTGCCTTTACATTTGTTGCAACAGCTGAAGTAGTTGCTCTAACCGGGGCAACACCAATTTTTTGTGATATTGATACTAGGACTTATAATCTTGATGTTGAAAGTGTAAAAGAGGCACTTAAAAAGTCATCTAGTTTAGGACTTAATGCAAAAGCTATCATGCCAGTCGACTTGTTTGGATTGCCTGCAGATTTTGATCCGATCATAGAAATAGCCAAAAAACATTCATTATTGGTGCTGGATGATGCGTGTCAAGGTTATGGGGGTGTTTATAAAGGTAAAAAAATTGGGTCAATTGGTGATGCAGCTGCAACCAGTTTTTTCCCTGCTAAACCACTTGGGTGCTATGGTGATGGTGGGGCAACTTTTACAAATGATAGCGAATTATATGAAAAAATGCTATCTATAAGAGTTCATGGCCAGGGAGAAAACCGTTATCATAATGTGAGAATTGGTTTAAATGCCCGCATGGATACAATTCAAGCTGCAATATTGTTGCAAAAATTAGCAATTTTTCCTGAAGAGCTTAAAAAACGGGATGAAGTGGCTAAGAAATATAACAAGGCTTTTGAAAAATTGGCGATTACGCCTGTCTTGCCAGAAGGGTATTTCTCGTCATGGGCACAATATACATTATGCATTCCTAAAGGTGAAAGGGAAAGAGTTATTAAGGCGTTGACTGAGTGCGGTATTCCTACTGCCATTTATTATCCAATTCCATTACATAAACAACCGGGATACGCCCATTTTCCTTCCGCATCTGATGAATTGCCTGTATCCGAAGATTTGTGTGATCGTGTTTTCAGTCTTCCAATGCACCCATATTTGGATGATATTACTCAGCAAAGAGTAATTGATGCTGTTACGTCCATACTTGGAGAATAGTTGGTATGAGAAACAAAGGGGTTTACATACACGCTACTGCGGAAGTACATGAGAGTTCAAAAATTGGCGATGGTTCAATGATTTGGAATTGGTCAAAGGTACGTGAGGATGTGACAATTGGTAAGAATTGCATCATTGGGCAATGTTGTTACATTGATTTTGCTGTAATCTTAGGAAATCGGTGTAAAGTGCAAAACGGAGTTTCTCTCTACAACGGTCTCACTGTTGGGGATGATGTTTTTATTGGCCCAAATGCGACATTTACAAATGATTTACGTCCAAGAGCACATAACAAAGATTGGAAAATTAGCAAAACAATAGTTCTTGACGGAGCTAGTATTGGTGCAAATTCGACAATAGTTTGCGGGATTACACTCGGAAAAAACTGTATGGTAGCGGCTGGGTCTGTTGTTACAAAAGATGTTCCGGATCATGCCTTAGTAATGGGGCAGCCGGCACGAATTGTTGACTTTGTAAATAGAAGCGGCGCTAGGCTAAAATGTGGTCCTACTGGTCGTTTGCCGGAGCCAGAAATATTAAATAGATAAGAGCAAGTAAGCAATGTCTAATGAAAATTTAGTTAAAGTCACTATCATTGGCTTAGGGAACATGGGTAAGAACCATTTACGTGTACTTTCCATGTTAAAATCCGTTGAAATACATTATATTTATGACATTAACCAAGAAACACTTAACAAGCTGTCAGCGCAGTATGGAGTTAAATCGACAACTGATTTAGATAAGGCCATGTCTGGCGCAGATGCTATTGTTATTTGCTCGCCGACCAGTTTGCATTTTGAGCATTTCATAAAAGCTTCAAAATATTCCAAGTTTATTTTTGTTGAAAAGCCGTTGGCTCATAGTCTGGAAAAGGCAAGAAAAATTAATGAAGTCGCTGCGAACAACAGTTTATTCGTTCAAACAGGTTTTATTGAGCGTTTTAATCCCGCGGTTATGGAGTTGAAAAATATAATTTCTAAAGATAAGGCTATAAATATTGACCTTACTCGTACAAATAAATTGAGTAGCCGTATTACAGATGTAGATGTGATTTTAGATTTAATGATCCATGATATTGATCTTGCACTATATTTAAATGGTCCTGTTTCAAAAGTGCAGGCATTTGGAACGAAAGAAAATGGATTGGTGGCATTTGCAAGCGCATTTATTATTCATGAAAACGGTTCCTTCTCAAGAATACTTGCTAGCAGAATAACGGACAAAAAAATTAGAAGTATTCAAGCGACTTGTGAAAATTCATTTGTTGACAGTGATTTACTGAGAAAAGAAATAGTAGTGAGCATGCAAAGTGAAACTCACCAGAACCAAGCTCATCAATATTCGATTTCTTCAATAGAACATCAAGTTGCTCTACCACTTCAAGAAGCTTTGTTAGTAGAACTGCAGTCATTTATAAAAAGTTGCCAGGGAGAGAATATTGATGTCCCGGGAGTTAGCGCCGGTGTAGATGCCCTGATAGTTTGTGAAAAGATTCAGGAACAGATTGTATGTTAAGATCTTCTTTAAAAGGGAAAAATGTTCTTGTAACTGGTGGAGCAGGATTTATAGGAAGTCATCTTGTTGATGCGATTATAGGCGAAGGTGCCAATGAAGTTATAATTGTTGATAATTTATTTTTAGGAAATGAATTTAATATAGAAAAAGCAGTTTCAAATGGAGCAATATTTTATAGGGAAGATATAGAATTTGAGACGTCATTATCTTACATTTTTGAACGCCATGAAATTGATGTTGTTTTTAATTGTGCAACTAAAGCTTTGAACTATTCTTTTGTAAATCCATCAAATGCGTTTGATACGAATGTGAAAGGTATTCTAAATTTACTTGAACTCCAACGTAAAAGAAAATTTAAAACTTTATGTCATTTTTCAACTTCTGAAGTTTATGGTAGTGCAGTTTATGAACCTATGGATGAAAAACATCCAAAAGCACCAACAACAACTTATGCTGCAGGTAAGGCAGCTGCTGATTTAGCTCTTGAAAGTTATGTCAATATGTTTGATGTAGATGCATTTATTGTTCGTCCCTTTAATAATTATGGCCCAAGACAAAACTATAAAGGTTTTATGGCGGGCATTATTCCTATTACTGCTAGACGAATCCTTACGGGTGAATCTGCCCCTGAAATTCATGGTGATGGAACTCAAAGTCGTGATTTTATTTACGTAAATGATACAGTTCAGGCTGTAATGCTTTTATATAATATTATGAAAAGTGGTGATAGTATTAATATATCCACAGATAATAGTTATACGATGAAAGATGTAATAAGCAGAATATGTGATTTTTATCAATATCATGGAGAAATTAACAACAAACCAGCTCGTGGTGCAGATGTATTGTGCCATATCGCCTGTAATGCAAAAATCAAGTCCATGATCAATTACCACCTCACACCATTTGATAAGGGTTTAGAGGAGACGTTAAACTGGTATAAGAATATATTCTGAATTTATAATTTGGAGTTTTTATGAATAAAATTAAACTCATTGAGCCATATATTTCTTTTGAGCAAGTTGAAACAGGACTTCGAGAAATATTCAATTCTGGGCAATTCACAAGAGGCCCGAATGTAAAAAAATTTTCTGAAGATTTAAAAAATTATACTGACAGCAACAATGCCTTTTTAGTTACGTCAGCTACAACGGCTTTAACCATGTGTCTAAAAACACTTGGTATAGGGTTAGGTGATGAAGTTCTGGTTGCAGATTTTTCATTTCCGGCAACAGCTAATGTTGTGGAAGATTTAGGGGCAAAGCCAGTTTTTGTTGATGTAAAATGCGATACTTTCAATATGTGTCCTGAAAACTTGAAATCTAAAATTACTGATAAAATTAAAGCTGTAATATTTGTTGATGCATTTGGAAATCCAAGTGGAATTGATGAAGTAATTTCAATATGTAAGGAAAAAAATATTCCCGTAATAGAAGATGCGGCCTGTGCCATTGGTAGTAGCATCAATGGTAGGAAAACAGGAAATATTGCTGATTTAACTTGTTTTAGTTTCCATCCGCGTAAATTGCTATGCACAGGCGAAGGGGGAGCAATTTTAACTAATTCTGATAAGTATGCAGAGTTTTTAGAAAGTAAATTAATGCACGGAGCAAAAGGCTTGAGGGGTCTTGGCCTAGACTTTGTGACGTATGGCTATAATTATCGAATGAGTGAAATCCAGGCATTATTGGGGCATACTCAACTTGTGGAGCTGGATAATATTATTCATGATCGCCAGAAAATGTATAATGAATATAAAGAATATCTTTTGCCAATTGGGTTTAAGGCACAGAAATGTGACGTAGTATGTGAGCATAATATTCAGTCTGCAGTGTTTATTCTTCCGGAAAGAATTAACCAGCTAAAATTGGTCAAATATTTAGAAGAAAATAATGTTGAAGCTACATTAGGTACATACTGTTTAAGTGGTACTTCATATTATAAAAATAAATATAATGATGTACAGCCTAATGCCTGGTGGTTAGAGAATAATACGATCACTTTGCCTTGCCACACTAACGTGGATGTTGATTATATTTGCGAAATCATTAATAAATTTTTGAGAACGATTTAACTTTTATAGGCTTTAAAATGGATGATAAAATAATTGAGCGTATAAAATATTTTTATGATCTTAAAGATAATGAATTAATTGAAATTCACAATCGAAGTTTACCTTTCCAGGATTCGATTATGGATAGATGGGAAAGGGCTAAAAAATTAAACTTTGGAGATGCTGCAAGTATTTACAATAGCGCATTTGTATTTGGAGAGGTAAAAGTTGGTGCAAATACATGGATTGGTCCGAATGTCATGTTAGATGGCAGCGGTGGAATGCTTTCAATAGGTACACATTGTTCAATATCTACAAACGTTCAGATTTATACTCATGATACAGTATTGAAATCTCTAAGTGGAGGGAGGCTTCCACCTAGGCGGGGGCCTGTGAAAATTGGAGATTATTGTTATATTGGTAGTTCTTCTGTAATTTCTCTTGGAGTTAACATTGGAAATCAATGTGTAATAGCAGCTAACAGTTTCGTAAATAGATCTGTGCCGGACAGATGGATTGTGGGAGGTAGCCCAGCGGTAAAGATTGGAACTGTTAAAATTAAGAATGATGAAATATTATTGGATTATAATGATCGTTAGTTAATCAAAAGAGTTAGCTGAAAATGAAGCATACATTTTACAACTGACCACACAAATTTAATATCTAAAGAAATTGGTAAAGTGATATGTGAATTTGGTCTATCTAAATTAATGGTAAAATAAGTATGTAAGCCTTTTTCTTTTAAAAATATTTGTGTACATGCACTGGAATTATCAAGGTATAATGGAAATACCTGTCTCGATCGTTCGGTTAAACCAATAAAACATTACTTTATTTATTCATTAAATACATCCTTCTGGCCTAGATTCTGATTAAGTTTCAACAGAAAATCATTAAGATGTTACCTAAAAAAACCGGAAATGGAAAAAATAGATCAGCATAAATGTTATTCAAAAACATATGCACTGAATAATTCATCTTCAAATCTTTTCCGATGCTTTCTGTTTTTAATAAGCTGGAGCGAGAATTGTAATATGTCGTGCTTAATTACTATATTTAGAACCACCTTTTTTAGTAGTGTCTGATCAAATACTCTATAGAGGAAACAGAAGCATAGTAGTTGCAATTGGAGATAGTTACCTTAATGCCGTAGAAGTTTCAATTAAGGAAGAGAGTAACTATTCGGATGTGATAAGTTTATTGTTGAAAAGTGTTTAAGTAAGATTAAAGTAAGGCTTAGTTTAGAAATAAAAAAAGAGTTGAACTATGAGTAGGTGATCTCGTAGGACAGGAAGAAATATAAATAAAAGAATATTTTCTTAAATTATAATAAATGAGAATTATTGGATGGCAATTAATCAACATATAAAAAAAATGTTATTAAAAACCATTTTTTTTCGAAGATTTTATGAAAATGGATATTTGCAAGTTAAGCCATCAATTTTGTTCATTAACTTTATTTTTCAAAGAATATTTCGGGTTTCTTCTGACGCAAAGTTTTCTGTTCATTATACATCGACTTTCCTCCAGCCTCAAAAAATTACATTTGGTAAAGGTACAGCTAAGAATTTTGCCCGTACACCTGGATTATATATCCAGGCTGGGAATTACATCCATTTTGGTAGTAATATTTTGATTGGACCAAATACGGCTATTATTTCAGCAAATCATGATGTCTCAATCCGTAGTAAATGGGCAAAAGATAATCCTATTAAAATAGGAGATAACGTTTGGATAGCAGCAAATGTAGTAATTCTGCCGGGGGTTGAGCTAGGTGATAATGTTATAGTAGGCGCCGGAAGCGTAGTTACGAAATCTTTTAAGAGTAATACTATTATTGCTGGAAACCCTGCAAAAGTTATCCGTCACATTACTAAGGAAGAAGTATAGCAGATGTTAGAAAGCCCTATAATTCTTATATTAAGCGTAGGACTAATATTAATATATTTTGTTAAGCTTTTAATAATAAATAAATATCATGAATTAAATATTGATCAATATAATCACACTGCTTTTATTCAATCACTATCAACAAATTTCAAACTTAAGGTAAGCGCTTTAAGAGAAACTAATACATATCCGTTCTTAATACATTTAATGATGAAAAATATTAAGAACAAATTAATTTCTAAATATTTTTCATTATTTTTTGAAGTTTTATTTTTGATTTTAATGTCATTCTATTTGCTTAGTATTGGGGCTGATTTAAAGTCAATTTTGTCTGTATTATTAGTGCTGTCAATTTCAACAACCAGTTTTTCCCAGGTTAGGTTTTTCAGTGCGCGAGTGTTAGGCCTTTTTTTATTCAATACCATATTATTGGCTAGCTATACCTATCTTCCATTAGGGATAAAAATATTAATTGAAATTGCATGTTTAGTCCCAATTTTTCTGGCAAGCAAATTTGCTCATCAGGCGTTTGTTTTTATAATATTACCTGTAGCAGTATTTTTCCTTAAAATTGATATTATAATATCTTACGCATTAGCATTACTTTTGACATATATAATTACAAAAGGATTTATTATTGAAATTTTAAAGGCACATATACTTCATTGCTATTGGTCATTTTTTAACCATATGGATTATTATGTTTACGGACACTACTATAGAGAATTTGAAAATGAGAAATTTGAACGAAATGAGTTTTCATTAAAAAGGTCTATACGTAATTTAGCGTCTTTTTTTAAAAATCCTGTTGTAATATTAATCCCCATATTTTTTATTTTTATTGGTGGTATTCAGTTAGATTTTAATACTACTTCGATTTTGATTGTTTTATTTATATTTCTGGTGCTTGCGCTTTATACTAGGTTAAACAGATCTATTGGTGAATCCGGACGTTATTTTGATTATATATTATTACCTCTTTCTATATCTTTATATAACTCGGGAATTTTTGAGACAAATTTTTTTTATATAGTTTTGTTAGCTATAATTGTTGCAGCTTTTGCAAGGATCATCTTGCTTATCAAAAAAGAAAATAAATCATTAAGAGCAGCCGGACGTATTTTTGATAATAATGTGTCTGCTGAGTTAGAGATATTCTTGAGAAAGTTGCCTAGAGGGAGGGTCGTTTCATTGCCAATCTCAATTTCGAATTATCTGGCCACAATAACTGAACATGAATATTACTATCCATTTTCATATTTATCACAATATTTTTTGCAACGCTCAGGAATATTACCCTTTTTTAAATTTGATAATAACAACCTTTTAAATAAAAAATATATTGATTATTTAGTTGTAGATGTTAGACAGATTCCACAAGAATACTTAGAGCAAATAATTAATAAATATAAGTATTCTTTGATCTTTCATAATGCCATATATCAAGTTTACCAAAAGATTAAATAATGTTTTTTACTAAAGCTTTACATATTGGTTTCTCAAGTGTTTTTGCTTTAATTATTGGCTTGATATTCAATAAATTTTTAGCTCTATACTACCCCTTTGAATATATTGGTTCATTTGGGTTGATAAAATCCTACATCAGCACTTTTGTGAATATCATATTGATAGGAATTAATTATTCATATTTTTTCTTACATAAATCTCAGGTTGTTGAAGGAAACATACCAAACAAATTGTTTATGGGAAAAGCCCACACATATCTTATCATAAATGTTATTGTATTATTGTCGGGTTTAGTTGTCTTCTTTCTCGGCTTCGATGTAAATAAATATTTTTTAACCGCAGCATGTGTGGCTTCAGTAGTGGCGCTGACCAAAGTATATATGCAGAACGATGCTGTACATAACAGGTTTCATCGTTATTTTATCTATACAGGAACACAGGCGCTAATTTTGTGTGGCGGACTTGGAATTTCACTTTTATTCGGTACAGAATTGATAAATTCCGTAATATTTTGCTCCACAAGTGTTTTATCAATTCAGATTATTTATATATTTTTCTCAAATATCAAAAAGAACTATCAAATTTTACTACCGGATATAATGTCATTTTATATGGAGAGTATAAAATATTCAAAGTTCTTTTTTATACATGTTTTTATCAATGGAATTATTATAAGTTTAGTTCAGTATTGCATTTCCATATTTGATAAAATGTTTTTAACAGAATTCAATGTATATATTCAGTTAGCAACCTATTTATCTATTTTTGGTTCTATATTCGGTACCTATTTATTCCCAAAATTGGTAAAGAATTCTAAATCGGACGAGCAATATACAATTCTTTCATATGCATTAATAGCAATGTTATTAATGGCTTTGATTATTCTGGCCTTTTTTGATCAGGTTGTAGGCATTTTATACAAATCAGGTTTTGTTTCATTGAACTTTATGTTTTTTTTAGTCATTAATGCTAAAATTCTTGAAATAATTAACGCGACACAGTCAATTAGGTATCAATCAGAGTTAAGGTTCTTTTATTTATATTCAGTAACCTTTTTATCTAATTTGCCGATGATTATTTATCTGATGTTAGTATATTTGCTGGATATAGAGTTTTCTGCCTTACTATTCATTAAATTGTTTTTTTGTTCGTACGTATTACAATATGTGATTTATGGCTATGGAAACAAAAAAAATATAAAAAGCTTTGCCTGGATAACGATAATATATATTGCTTATTTTTTAATAAGTAAGGCAATTTTTATAGATAGTACTCCGTTTCAGTTATTAAAGAATTTTTGAAATTTAAATGGAAAATTTTCAATGAAAAAAAAAGTAATTATTATTACGGCTCTACCTTTTCGAATTCGAGGTAATCAAAGTTTATTACGGTTTACGCGGATGTTTCTTAAAAATGATTATAAGGTAATACTTTTTACAAATGGCAATGATGATAGAGGCGAAATTACAGAAAAACATCCTAATCTGACATTTGTAAATATTCCTAAATTTTCGTCACTTAAAAAATGGAACCCTCTTAAGTTCTTTAAAAAGTCTTCAAATATGAATAAGGAGCAAAAAAATACAACCAATCATTTTGAACATATGAAATCATTTGACATTATTCCTCCTTTTGGATCGCACACAAATAAAACCATGATAAAAAAATGGATTAGTTTTAGTGTTGGTTTATTGGACAATTTTTGTGGATTTTTATATATCGTTTTCTTATTTCCAAAACATTTGAAAGAGGCAAATGCGATAATTGGATATGAAACGGGAATGGCAATAACAGCAAAGACTATTTCAAAAATCTTTAACAAAAAATATTTAAATAAATATCAGGGAACAGTATTGGAAGCAACAAAACGCAACCTTACATTGGCCAGAAAATACTATCCAAGTGTATATTATGGGACTAACCGTTCTGATCTTTGTATTATGGTTAATGATGATACGGACGGTGAGTTTTATGCGCGTGCGGCAGGGTGTGAAAATGTGTATTTGACGACACATGGCGTTGGTGTTGATGATTATAAATGTAATATATCACCTCCTGATTTAATTAAAGAAAACAGTGACAGGTTTATATTATTTAACAATGCAACAGGAAGCAGATGGAAACGTCCTGACCGAATATTGAGAGCGTTAACTTATCTGCCGAAAGAAAGCTTGAGAAACATACTTGTTATCACTACTTACTTTGCTGATGACAAAGATAAATTAATAGAATTTTGTGATAAATTAGGATTAAATGATAATGTTGTATTTTTGGAAAAAATAAATCATATAGAGTCTAATGCATTTATCCGATATTCGGATGCCCTGATTATGACAAATGACATTTCCAATTTAGGTAATCCTACAATCGAAGCTTTATATTATGGAACACCTGTAATTTCACTGGATGAGAGAACTTTAAGCGATTTTGTAAGAAATGGAGTTGATGGATTTCTCATTAAAATAAATGAAAATATGGATCAGGAAATGGCAAATGCAATTAATAAGCTATACACTGACAAGAACCTTTATGAAGAAATAAAAAAGAATGTTAAGTTGAATCAAACGGTCTTCACGCTTGATCAGCAACAGAAGAAAGAGTTCCAGCGGATTACAGAAATAATAAATTAATTAAGTAATTCTTTTATTAAATACCAGATTCTAAATCAGATTAGATATAATATATGCAACATGCCGAGAATGTAATTGCGCAAGATTTAAAGCCGTTAAAAATTAGAAATAGTTCTATACTATTTGTGTTTATTCTCGTACCTTTTGTTGTCGATCAGATTTATGGCTTCTTTGCCTTAGTATTGATGCGGGATCTTCCAATTGCACTATTAACTAAGGCTGTCATGTTAGTAATAATGCTGGTTTATCTGATTAATAAAAATAAAATTAATCAAATTATATTCTTAATTGCTATTTCTATTTTATTCATAATTCCGTTAATGACAGATCCGGGTAATTTGAAGTATTTTATGGAAGACGCAAGGTTATTTGTGAAATTACTATTTTTTCCTATCTCGTTCTTCTTTTTTAGCACAGTTATAGAAAAAGGAAACTATTCGGATCAGTTTATTTATAAGACTTTTAGATTCCTGTTTTATGCATTGTTTATTGCAATTGCTGCATCAATTTTTGGCCTTGGATTATCACAATATGGGATAAATAAAGATAGTGTTTCAATCGGTTATCAGGGGTATTTCTTTGCAGGTAATGAATTGGCACCATTAGCCGTAATATTATATGGGTATAATTTATTTTATCACTTATATAATGGAAGTTCATTATTAAAGCTATCGGTTGTTTTTATGGTGGGATTGTTCACCTGTTTCCTCATATTAACGAAAGTCTCAATCGGTGGCTTCTTTATATGTACGATTTCCCTTCCAATATTTATGAATCTTTCACAGAATTTGTTGAGATGGAAAGTAAAAACATGGAAATATTTTACTAATTTAATGATTACCGGAATTATAATAGTTACATGTTTTCTGATTATATTTTGGGACATGATAATGGCATATTTTTCTCGAATAGAGGCTATTATCTCTCGTTCTGGGGATATTTTTGGCGCGCGCCATGATTGGGCGGGATTGGGGTTTGATATATGGCTTAATAAATATCATATAGTGCAGCAATTATTTGGAGCAGGAACTTCATATCAATATTTAATGCCTGTTGACGGAGGGAAGAAATCTGTTGAAATTGACCCAATTGATATTATTTTATCCAATGGAATTATTGGATTTAGTTTTATTTATGGATTTTGGTTCATTATTCTTTTTATTGAAATAAAAAAAATTTTCGAAACTAAAGACCGTTTTTTTGGCATTTCGATTTTCCTGTTGATATTTTCTATCGGGGCATCATTCACTAGCGGACATATAATGGCGTCATCATTAGTGGGATTTTATCTGGCAATAATAATTTCCTATAGTTTAAAACGTGATCAATTAAGAACAATTAATAAATGAGAATTTTACTTTTAAGCAATATGTACCCATCAGCAGAAAAACAATATTCCGGTATATATGTTAAAAATTTTTATGAAGTTTTAAAGGGGAATAAATTATTTGATGTAAATTTACAAGTTATGAAAAGAACATATACGGGGGTTTTGGGTTCTTTTTTTAAATATTTAAATTTTAGCATGCGCTTTCTGGCACAATTAACTAGAAAATATGACGTGGTACATTTGCACTTTTTCTATCCTTTAATTTATCTTGCTGTATTATATAAATTCATTCATCCAAGGACTATTTTAATTGTCACTTATCATGGAACTGATATTCAGAATCATGGAACAAACCAATATAGTCTATTATTGTTTAGATGGTGTGCTAAATATGTTAACCACCATATTGCCGTTGGAAAAGAATTGGCAAAAACGGTCAGTAAAAAGCTTGGAGTTTCAAACGTAGATGTAGTTCCAGCTGGCATTGATGAGAATGTATTTTTTCTTGAGAGTAAAACCGAAAAAAACTTTGATTTTATTTTTGTAGGATCGTTCTACGCGGAAAAAGGTATTCCGGAGTATATAAGCGCAATTAAAAGTTTAAATAATAAGAAAATTAGATTTTGCTTTGTGGGTTCGGGACCATTATTAAATGAATTGATGAAATTAAACACTGATTTTTCTGTTTCCATATTTCAAAATCAAACTCAAAGCCAAATAAGGCAGTTATTTAATCAATCCAGATTTATGGTGCTTCCATCTAAAAGAGAGTCATTTGGATTGGTTGCAAGTGAAGCGTTATTTTGTGGAACTCCTGCAATTGTTTCTCCAGTTGGAGGATTAGTAGAGCAGGTTAAAAATAATTATAATGGATTGGTTATAAATAAAATTAGCGGAAGTGCCATTAAGGAAGCACTGGAGAAGGCATTATCGATTGATGTAGAAACCTATAACATTATGAAAAAAAATGCTGTACAATCGAACAAACAATTTTCGTTAAAAAATGTGATGGAATTTCACAGAAATTTATATATAAAACTTATAAGTGAACATAACTCAAATGTTTAAAAAGATAACTAGATATGGTGCCTATTTTTTATATATAGCTTTTTTTCGATTTACGCCAGAAGACTATCGCCCATATAGCCTGTTTTTCCCTGCAATTAGAAGGTTTTTGGCAAATATTTTTTTGTTAAAATGCGGTAGCAATCTCCGGGTCAAATATAACAGTGATGTTTCTATGAATATAGAAATAGGGAATAATTCTGAATTTGGTCAGAGGTGTCTAATCCATAGTGATGTGAAAATTGGTGATGACGTCTTAATGGGGCCTGATGTCAAAATCTATAGCCGGAATCATATTACCCGGTCTCTTGAAGAGCCTATCAGAACTCAAGGTAAAGTAACCCTGAGAACAATTATTGGCAATGATGTCTGGATAGGTGCGAATGTCATAATTTTGCCTGGTGTGGTGGTAAATGACCATGCCGTATTAGCAGCGGGGGCAGTGGTTAGTAAGGATGTGCCGCCATATGCCATTGTTGGAGGAAATCCCTCCAGAATACTTAAGTATAGAAATGAAGAGAAAATGAATGCAGAAAATAAAGCTAATTTACCTTATGGGAGCAGGACGTAGCGGAACTACTGCGTTGGCAACATTTCTGGGGGCTTCCAGTGAGATTCAGGTTCTTGGCGAAATGCATCAGTTTTTTGAGCATATATATAAAAGTAAAACATGTTCTTGTAATTGTAAGCTAATAAACTGTGAATATTGGGGTAAAGTTCTTGAACTTTTACCACAAGAACTTATTCAAAAAGCAGAGAGCCTAAATCAAATGGAATGTTCAGTTGAGGCTCACAGTACCGTTTTGCACCATCTTATACATAGTAATAATTTTAAGAATTCTGATTTATATCTTTCTTCAATGGCACAAATTCTGCAAACATGCCAACAAGTTAATGACAAAGAAGTTTTGTTGGATTCTGCCAAATTTATATCCAGAGCCTTGGCGCTGCGTAATATTGAGAAAATTGACCTAAAAGTTATTTATATGGTTCGTGATGTACGCGGAGTAGTACATTCTTTTGCTAAGAAAGTTCAGACTTCGCGCGGGACTTTAAGCTCAATAGTTTATTATTTGATTGTAAATATAGTGGCAGAAATTTCGTGTAGACTAGGATTTAAAGGTAAATATATAAAAGTGCGGTATGAGGATATGATGTCTAGTCCCGTTGATTTTTTTAATGAATTGGAAGACTTCCTTGGAATAGATTTAGAAAACACAAAACATTCAATTTTAAACGATAAAGAATTTGAAATTGGGCATATAATTGGGGGTAATAGATTAAAGAATAATTCAGCAATTAAATTTAATGCAGATAATGACTGGAAAAAAAGTCGGAGTAAATTTGGACAAGTACTAACTTATTTATGCGCATTACCGATTATGATTTTAAATAGATATCCTATATATCATAAAGGCTGAAATCTTAATGAAAATTCTCCTTACTTTTGATTATGAACTGTTCTTTGGCCAAAATTCGGGTAGCCTGGATAACTGCTTAATTAATCCGACAAATTACCTAATTAAAATCCTAAACCAATATGATGTAAAAGCTACATTTTTTGTTGATGTTGGTTACATTGATTGCCTGAATAGAAACAGAAAAGACTACCTAGAACTAGATATAGAATATAATAAAATTACAAGTCATATTTCTTCGTTATCAAATTCTGGACACGATATACAACTTCATATCCACCCACACTGGAAGGATTGTAACTTTAATGGTAAGATTTGGGATATTGATACCAGAAGGTATAGATTACATGATTTTCCTGAAGAAGAAGTTGACCAGATAGTGAAGGATTATAAAAATAAACTTGAGGAAATTACGGGAAAGAGAATTATTGCTTACCGTGGAGGAGGATGGTGTATTCAACCATTTGAACATATTAAAAAAGCATTACTTTCAAATGGGGTAATAATTGATAGTACAGTTTTTAAAGGGGGATATTATCAATCAGACACACATTATTTTGATTTCCATGAGGCAGAAGAAAAAACTATTTGGAGATTTGAGGATGACCCTAATAATGAAGAAAAAAGTGGCAGTTTTGTTGAAATACCTATTTCAAGCATTAGGACAAGTCCATTATTCTTCTGGAAATTAGCCATGGCCAAAAAAATGGGGGGGGATATTCATAAATCTTTTGGAGATGGAACTGCGGTCAAAGCAGATCAGGCCAATCTTATAAGAATGTTGACAACATATACCAGTACAGTTGTATCAATGGACGGATACAAAAGCTCCTTACTTAAAAAAGCATTTGAAATTTATAATAAGAAATATAAGGAAAAGGATTATTTTGTTGCAATAGGACATCCTAAATCCTTGTCTCCTTACGCCTTGAAAAAGATAGATGAGTTTATTAAACACACAATAGACCAGAACATATATACCACATATCAAAGGGAAGTTGAGAATGGATTATTGGAGTGAGAAATGTTTGAAGTTTCAGGATTAAAAATAAACAATTTCGAGACTTTGGATCATGCTGTGGGTTCAATTATTAATCAGGATGGAACCATAAATGAAGGGTTCGCTGTTGCTATCAACGCGGAAAAAATTATTTCTATGCGTAAAAATAAAAATGTCCGAGAGATACTAGAATCGGCAACATTTAGATATACTGATGGAATTGGAGTTGTTTGGGCTCTTCGAAAAAAAGGGGCGATTTGTAATCGTATTCCTGGTTGTGATTTGTGGCAAGCTTTGATGAGAAGAGCAGGCGAAAATAATACAAAAGTTTTTTTGGTAGGGGCTAAACCAGAAGTGTTGGAGCAGGCCAGCGAAAAATTAACTAATGAATTTAATGTTGCGCTTGTAGGAGCACAGCATGGCTACTTTGTGGATGAGGATATTTTAATTGAAAAGATAGTAGCGAGCGGTGCAGAAATAGTAACCGTGGCTATGGGATCTCCTACACAAGAGAAATTTATTGCAAAATGTAGAGCTCAACATCCGGAGGCTTTCTATATGGGAGTAGGAGGAACATATGATGTTTTCGTAGGAAATGTAAGCCGCGCACCGGAATGGGCACAAAAATATAATTTAGAATGGTTTTATAGAGTTCTAAAACAACCAAGTAGGGTAATCCGTCAAACTGTATTATTGGAATATTTCGCTTTATTAATGCTGAATAAATTGTAGTTATAAATTAGTTGGGAAGATATTTATTTAACTATTAATGTTTGAAAATAACATCTTGATTAAAAATCTTATTTATCGACCCAGAAATGCTTCATTAGCAACTTTTCCGGAAGTTTCTGCTTAATATGTGGGTCAAGTTCAAGGCCCCAGCTGTTAATCATACAGCCTAAAATGATATACATGCCGTGGATGGCGATTATGTCCATAATTTGCTTATGGCTATAATGTTTGTTAAGAGTGGACAGGGTTTCCTGGGAAAGAGCGTGTTTTTCAATAAGCTCATCAACGGCGCTTAGTAATATGGCCTCGGGTGGCTCCCAGTCTTTAACGGTTTCTTTTTTAACGCGGTTTATTTCATCCATACTAAGGCCGCAGGAAAGTGAGCGGTCAACATGGGATGCCCATTCGTACCAGGATTTCATATGAACGGCCACGCGTAAAATGACCAGTTCCCCCTTTCTCCTTCCAAGCGAGCCGCCATTGACTGAATAATTTCTGAAATTCCACCAGGCTTTCAGAAGCCCAGGATTATGGGCCATCAAACTATGTACATTAAGCGGTCGGCCATTCATGTCTTCAATGATATCTGAAAGGGAAGGGTCCCAATCGGCTAGGGCCAGGGGGTCTAGTTTTATATCGTTTGTCATCAGTATATTTCCAAAAATCAATTACGGGCTGGATGCCTCGTACACTTAAGGGTATATTTTAAATATAAGTCAATCAACAAGGGAATAGGATAAGATGAAAATTGAAAATTTACCCTCCAGTCTGGTTGCAGAAATATCAAATCAAATTCTTCATATAAAAATAAACAGAGCGGAAAAGATGAATTCATTATCTTTTGAAATGTATCGTGCGCTTACAAAAATGCTTAATGATGTAGAACAGAATGATGTGGTTAAAGTGGTCCTTATATCGGGTGAGAAAGAATGTTTTTCAGCTGGAAATGACATCGATGATTTCATTGAACTTCAACAAAATCAATCTTTCAGCCGAAATCATGTTGCGCCTTCATTTATTGATACGCTCATTCATTTTCCAAAACCGATTATTGCAGCGGTGCAGGGCGTTGCTGTCGGTATAGGGACAACGATGCTGCTCCATTGTGATCTTGTATATGCATCGCGGGAAGCCAGTTTTTCAATGCCTTTTGTAAAACTGGGTCTTAGCCCGGAAGCGGCAGCCAGTTATATCATGCCTCAGCTGATGGGTCGGGCAAGGGCGGCAGAATGGCTTTTGCTGGGCGAAACCATTACCGCAGAGCAGGCATTAATAGACGGGCTGCTGACAGCAGTCATTGAAAACCCGCTTGAAAAGTCTTTAGAAAGCGCGAAAGCCATCACCGCCATGTCAACGCAGGCAGTCCTGGCGACAAAGAAACTTATGAGCCATGACAGTAAAAAACGGATGAAGACGTTTGACCGGGAAATGGTTGAATTTTTAAAATGTTTTACATCTGAGCCGGTCAAGGTCGCATTTGAGGCATTTGTGGCAAAAAGAGCATCCCATCAAGATGAATAAATTTTACCCTCATCTTATGCAGCCGCTGGATTTGGGGTTTTGTCAGCTTAAAAACCGGGTCATTATGGGTTCAATGCATACGGGACTGGAAGAGGTTCCAGGCGGGTTTGATCGAATGGCCGCATTTTACGCCGAGAGGGCGAGAGGCGGTGTGGGGCTGATTGTGACAGGTGGTATTTCGCCAAATGCGGAAGGGGCGGTTTTTGCTGGCGCCGGGCAAATGGTAAATGAAAAGGATGTTAATAACCACAGTACCGTGACCGAAGCCGTTCATAAAGCAGGCGGCAAAATATGTATGCAGATCCTGCATTCAGGTCGATATGCCGCACATCCGAATTCGGTGGCACCTTCCGCCATTCAGGCGCCAATCAATCCGTTTAGGCCACATGAAGTTTCCGAAGCGGAAATTGAAAAATCCATAGATGATTTTGCAAGATGTGCCGAACTGGCAAAACAGGCGGGCTATGACGGTGTTGAGATTATGGGTTCAGAAGGATATTTCATAAACCAGTTCATCGCCCACCGCACCAACCGGCGAAATGACAAATGGGGTGGCTCTTATGAAAACCGTATGCGTTTCCCCCTTGAAGTAGTCCGGCGGATAAGGGAAGCCGTCGGCAATAATTTTATTATTATTTATCGGCTATCAATGATCGATCTGGTCGAGGATGGCAGTACATTGCCAGAGGTTATTAAGCTTGGTAAAGAGCTGGAAAATGTCGGTGTCAATATTATGAATACCGGGATTGGCTGGCACGAAGCACGTATCCCGACAATCATTACAAAAGTGCCGCGGGCCGCGTTTACCTGGGTCACGGCCAAAGTAAAAAAGTCCCTGTCCGTGCCGGTGATCACCTCAAACCGCATAAATACACCTGAGGTGGCGGAGACAGTTTTGGCAAGAGGGGATGCTGATATGGTGTCATTGGCGCGTCCGTTCCTGGCGGACCCGGAATTTGTCAATAAAGCGGCGAGCGGAAAAGCAGACGAAATTAACAGCTGTATAGGCTGTAATCAGGCCTGTCTTGATCATGTATTTCAGATGAAACTGACCAGTTGTCTTGTTAATCCGCGTGCCTGCCATGAAACGGAACTTAACATTACCCCAGCAAAGCGGAAGAAAAAAATAGCCGTAATCGGGGCCGGTCCGGCTGGGCTGGCTGCAGCCACCACAGCAGCGAAGCGGGGACATCATGTTACTCTTTTTGAAGCAGCAGATGAAATTGGCGGACAGTTTAATCTTGCTGTGAAAATTCCGGGTAAAGAAGAATTTAATGAAACAATTCGCTATTATAGTCGCCAGATTGAGCTTTTGGGCATAAGGCATAAACTTGCCCATAAAGTGACTGTTCAAGAATTAAATGAAGGCAATTTTGATGACGTGGTGATAGCAACAGGCGTTACCCCCCGAATACCTGAAATTGAGGGAATTGGTCATGCAAAGGTGTTAGGTTATCTAGACGTTCTTAAGAATATGAAACCTGTTGGTAAAAAAGTGGCCATTATCGGTGCCGGCGGTATTGGCTTTGATGTTGCCGAATTTCTGGTTCATAAAAAAAGTGAAACTTCCTCCAGCCTGGATATTAAAACATTTATGAAGGAATGGGGCGTGGATATGAGCTTAAAGGCCCGAGGAGCCATACAAGGAATAATGCCGGAAATTGATAAATCAGCAAGAGAAATTTTTTTACTGCAAAGGAAAAATTCAAAAGTGGGCAGCGGGCTTGGTAAAACGAGCGGCTGGGCCCATCGGGCTGGGCTCCTTAAAAAAGGGGTAAAAATGATTGCCGGCTGCGACTATTTAAAAATCGATGATCAGGGACTTCATGTGAAAATTGGCGGTGAGGAAAAACTGCTATCCGTTGATAATGTCATCATTTGTGCCGGGCAGGAACCTTTGCGTGAACTTGTAACCGGGCTCAAAAAACCATTCCATTTAATTGGTGGTGCTGAGGAGGCCGCAGAGCTTGACGCCAAAAGGGCGATTGATCAGGGCACAAGATTAATGGCCGAGCTTTAATAAATAGAAAGCAAAGGTTTAATTTTATGATCAGCGTTTTGACGGGGGAATGTCTTTTGCCTTGCCGGAAAATTCCTTGATTTCAAAAATGGAATATTTTGTATTTTTTCGAATTGTAGATGCGGGATCGTGAGCGAGGCTTACATTAGGACGTCTGGCCATTTTTGGTCTGATAGGGCGTTTTTCAAATCCGCCGCCACAGTTAGGGCAGACATTTTCAAGAGTTTTTTCAACACAATCACGGCAGAATGTACATTCATAAGTACAAATACAGGCGTCTTCCGCATCCGGCGGTAAATCTTTATCACAAAATTCGCAGTTGGGTCTTAATTCCAGCATATTCAGCCCTTTCACTATTTATGAAACCAATCTTTATCAGCAGTTTTAGATTAAATCAATCGGACTTGATATCCAGTGTGAATTATGCTTTTTTATGAAAAAATATAGGGGAGCATCAATTGTTCAGATCTGTTTTATTGTCATTTAGTGCATTTTTATTGATTTTTAATTTTGCCGCCGTAGCCAGTGAAAGATCACTTGAAGTGGCACTTAAAGACCAACCCGTAAAGGAAGGATTATCTGAAATTGATGCGATGCGAAATGATGCAGCCAATTTACTTATTAAAATAGGCGGTATTATTTCCCCTTCTGGGAAAGAGCACGAACGGGCAGAGGCCATTGCCGATGAAATGAAAAAAATTGGGCTAAGTGATGTCCATATCGATGCAGCGCCAAATGTTATCGGTAAAATTAAAGGGAGGTCGGGAAAGGCACTGATCTTTGTTTCGACACTTGATGATCTGACAACAGTAGCCGAAAATCAACGGGCGGCGGGAACCTTGCCGCATATTGACGGGGACCGGGTGGTTGGACCTGGAACCAACACATCCTTAACCTCCGTTTCATTATTAATGGCGGCAAAAGCATTGGTCGATATGGGCTTTATTCCCGAGCATGATATTATATTTGCCGGTGTCGCGGAGGAGGAAACAGGACTTCGGGGCATGAAAAAACTTTATGCAGATTATAAAGATAAGGCGATTGCCTTTGTTGATGTGCTGGGCGAGGGAAACAGTATCAGTTATGGCGCTTTAGGTATTCACTGGTGGAAAATTCATGCTTATGGCCCGGCCGGACACACCCTAAGCGGTGGTCTTCCCAATGTTAATCAGGCCATTGGCCGCGCTGTCGACAGAATTATGCAAATCGAGGAGCCACAGATTTATGAGGACAGACGTACAAGATTAAATGTAGCGGTAATTGATAGTGGATCGGTATTTAATCATAAACCGGAACATGGCTGGTTTTCGCTTGATGTTAGGTCGCTTGATCTTGAACATATCATCACTATGGAAGAAAAAGTGCGTAACATTCTTGCCGAAGTAACAAATGAGCTGGGCATTAAATTTGAAATGGAAGTTGTCTCTGATACGCCACCGGGTCAGATTGCAGGCGCCAGAGAGTCTTCATTGGTGCAGACCTCAATTAAAATATCAGAGTTTCTTGGAAATAGTCCGCGATTATCAGATGCCGGATCGGCAAATTTAAATGTTTCGATTGCGGGTGGAACATTATCTATTGGAATCTCAAGCGAACGAGGTGGACGTCGTGGCTTTGCTGATGAATGGGCGGATATTTCAACTATGATCCGCACATCAAAAAATGTATTTCTGACGGCGATAACTATTGGAAATGCCAGCGCCCATTAGGTTTTAAATTGCGTTAAAATAATCACGATTTTGTTACAAATAAATGATATCGGGTGTAAATTTTTTAATGTATGGTTCGCCAATGGACAAATTAATTGAAAATACAGGCAAGTTTAGTAATCCCGAATTTACTCTGGATGGTAGCCCGCGGGCGCATGTTCGCCTGAAAAACCTTGAAACGCTGTGGTTTAATACGGGAACGCTTTGTAATCTTGAATGTGCCAATTGTTATATTGAATCGTCACCTAAAAATGATGCGCTTTCCTATATCCGTCTGGATGAAGTAACACCATACTTCCAGGAAATAAAAGAAAAGAATATTTCGGTTTCTGAGATTGGCCTGACCGGTGGAGAGCCATTTATGAACCCTGATATTATTGAAATCATTAAAACCGCGCTGGATTTTGGGTTTAGGATTTTAGTGCTTACAAATGCTATGCGACCGATGATGCGCCATCAGGATGCGTTGCTTGATTTAAAAAACCGCTATTCTGACCGCTTGTCAATCAGGGTATCGATGGATCATTACACCAAAGAAATTCATGAGAAGGAACGCGGAGAGCGCAGCTGGGAACCTATGATAAAGGGGCTTAAATGGCTATCGGAGAGTGGCTTTGACATCCATGTAGCAGGGCGGACATTTACCCATGAGAGTGAAGAAGACCTACGTATGGGTTATGCAAGATTATTTGCTGAATTATCGATTAAATTTGATGCGTTAAATCCCCATAAGCTTATACTTTTCCCGGAAATGGATTTACAGAAAGATGTGGTTGAAATCACCACGGCCTGCTGGGGAATATTAAATGTTAATCCTGACACTATGATGTGCGCCTCATCCCGAATGGTCGTCAAACATAAAGGGGCAGACCGTCCTGCCATTATGGCTTGTACGCTTCTTGCCTATGATCAGCAATTCAATATGGGTTACACCCTTTCTTCTGCTCGGCAGGAAGTTTCATTAAATCACCCATTTTGTTCAACTTTTTGTGTACTTGGTGGGGCATCCTGTAGTAATTAGCGGAGTCTGGTTTAAATTTAATAAATAATCCAGTCTAATACATACAATTACAAGTCAGGGTAACGGCAATGAAACGAGACACAGGACAAAATAAAAACATAACGGATAAGTGGCGTTTGCAAACAAAACTTGTTCGCGGAGGCACTTATCGAAGCGAACTCGGCGAAACAAGCGAGAGCATGTTCATGACATCCGGTTATGCTTATGACTGTGCAGAGGATGCAGCGGCTCGCTTTAACGGTGAACAGGACGGTTATACTTATTCCCGCCTGCGTAATCCTACATGTGCCATGTTCGAGGATAGAATGGCTATGATTGAGGGCACAGAGGCGGCGCGTTCAACGGCAACTGGTATGGCTGCCATGACATCAACAATGCTTTCAATTGTAAAAGCCGGGGATCATGTGGTTTCCAGCAAGACATTATTTGGGTCTTGCAGAGTCTTTATTGAAAATATTTTGCCTAAATTCGGGGTAAGCTGTACTCTGGTTGATGGACAGAATAACGATGCCTGGAAAGAGGCAATGCAGCCAAATACGACTGCGGTATTTCTGGAATCTCCAGCAAACCCAACACTTGATGTGGTGGATATCCAGTATGTTTGCGATGTGGCACATGAAAATGGTGCTTTGGTGATTGTCGATAATGTTTTTGCGACGCCACTATTGCAAAAGCCCGTAAAATACGGGGCTGATTTTGTTATTTATTCATCTACCAAGCATATTGACGGGCAGGGCCGTTGCCTTGGCGGCTGTATACTTACATCTGAAAAAAATATGGATGAAATTATTCTTCCCTATATTCGTCATACCGGGCCAAACTTAAGTCCGTTTAACGCCTGGGTGATGCTTAAAGGCATGGAAACCCTGGACTTGAGAATTGAAAAAATGTGTTCAAATGCTGCAAAAGTAGCAGATGGACTTGCCGAACTAGGTGTTTTTTCATTAGTGAATTATCCCGGACGTTCCGATTTCAAGCAGCATGAGCTGGCGATGAAACAAATGTCCGCTGGCGGTACTGTTGTCACCGTGTTTGTTCCTGGCGGGCGCGAGCAGGCCTTTAAATTTCTAAATGCATTGGAAGTTACCGATATTTCAAATAATATAGGGGACGCAAAAAGCTTGATGACACACCCTGCAAGCACAACACATAAATCAGTTGAGGAAAGTGCGCGTCTTGATATGGGAATTACGGAAGGTATGTTGCGGCTTTCAGTCGGTCTTGAACATGCAGATGATTTGATCGAAGATTTTGCGAGAGCGGCTAAGATTGCTGGATTGTACTAGTTAAATCATTTAGTTTAGTATTTTAAAGAGCAGTGTTATGGACAAACAAAAAAAATATAAATCCGTTACTAATGATATTAGCGTTTCAGTAGTCCCCTTTTATCTTGATCAGGAATCAGACCCTGAAGAAGGTCATTATGTCTGGGGTTATCAGGTTCATATTGAAAATTATGGAAGGGAAACAGTCCAATTGCATAGGCGACATTGGATTATCACAGATGGTAATGGACAGCAACACGAAGTGGACGGCGAAGGTGTAGTGGGCGAACAGCCCATCCTTGAGCCCGGTGGTGCATTTGAATATACAAGTGGTGCTCCACTTACAACATCCTCCGGGTTTATGGCGGGGAGTTATCGGATGAAGGTAAAGGACGGGGCCTATTTTGATGTGGAAATACCGACCTTTTCACTTGATATCCCGACAGAAGACAGGAAGGTACATTAAATGGCAGGTAATAAACCAAGCAGAAAAGAAGCAGAAGAGGCAATTCGCATTTTGCTTAGATATGCAGGTGAGGATCCGTCGCGGGAAGGATTGATAGATACACCAAAACGGGTGGTGAAGTCTTACGATGAATTTTATAAAGGATACCATCAGGATCCGAGAGAGTATCTTTCGCGCACTTTTGAAGAGGTGCATGGCTATGATGAAATGGTCGTACTTAGGGACATTCCATTTGAATCACACTGTGAACATCATATGGCCCCCATTATTGGTAAAGCCCATGTTGGCTATCTTCCCAAAAATAAAATTGTCGGTATTAGCAAGCTTGCACGTGTTGTTGAAACCTATGCCAAACGGCTTCAGGTTCAGGAGAAAATGACAGCACAGATAGCAGACTGTATTCAAGATATTCTGGAGCCTTATGGCGTTGGCGTTGTCATTCAGGCAACCCATGAATGTATGAGTACAAGAGGTGTTCATAAGCACGGCGTTTCAATGGTTACCAGCCGAATGGTAGGTGCTTTTAGGAAAGACGAAAAAACAAGGCGTGAATTTCTTGCTGTGGTCGGCCCGATCAATGCTATGGACGGTCATTAAGAAGCGGGTCGATCTATTTTCGCCATGCCATTAATGATGTAGCCGCGTAATTCCAAACTGTCCCTATTAGCGCACCGGCAAATCCGGAAACATACCAGGTATAATTTTGCTCAAACACAAATGAAGCAACCCCGATATTAGCTATACTTCCAAGACTGCACACTGCATAAAAAATTAACAATCCTTTTACGAGTTTTCCTCCACGAAGCCGTTTGTCAAAATATGTAAGCCAGTTATTTATAAAAAAGTTGCTTGTCATGGCGACAAATGTTGCTCCTGCCTGTGCATAGGTGAACCCGACTGCCGCAAAATTAAGCAGAGAGTAGAGAACTGAAAAATGGACAATAACTCCGCTGGCACCAACCGCAGAAAAAAGTATAAATCTGGCTGGAATAAAGCCATGGGTGAATTTTTCAATAAGCATCATGGCAAATTCCATCATGATCATACTATCAAGTTTACTATCCCCGTGTTGTCGAATACGAAATTCATATGCAACATCTTTTATCCTCATGTTTCCAGGGTAACTAGTCACAATATCAAGTAACAATTTGTATCCTTGCAGAGAAAGTTTCCTGACACATTTGTTTAATGCAATACGGGAAATCATGAAAAATCCGCTCATTGGATCTGAGATTGATTGATGGGTAATAATTTTGCTTAATCGAGTTGCCAGCTTACTTGCTTTGATACGTCCGTCACTCCAGTTTCCAAACCCGCCATTAGCTACATATCGGCTACCAAGAGCCAAATCATATTTCCCGCTTTTCAGGGCCGTAAGCATTTCAGATAATTTAGTTTCGTCATGCTGCATATCGCCATCAATTACAGCTAAGTATGGAGATGTTGTTGACATAAATCCTTCAACACACGCAGAGGATAAACCTCTGCGGGATATGCGGTGAATTCGGCGTACATTGGGTTTTTCTTCACAAAGCTTTATGAGTTCCTCAACGGTGCCATCTGTAGAATCATCATCAACATATATAATTTCCCAATCCACTCCAATAAGAGACTTGCTAACCGCATCGTATAATGGACGGATATTTTCAACTTCATTAAAGGTTGGAACGATAATGGATAATTCAGTCATTTAATTTAATATCCGCCTGATTTTGTTGTAGGGATAATATTATCATCTGGTATAGAAATATTGATAATAAAACGGGTATCCACGGTAGCTTAATATACATACTCAAAATAGTTATGATAAAAGGGCTTGCCCAAATAATGCATAAAAGGTTTATCAAAGCGGCCTGGAAATTCTTTTTGATGCTGTAATCTGCAAGATAAGCAATTGCCACGGCCAGTAAAGTAAGATCATAGCTTAACATAAAGGGTGACATTAGGACTGTACCGACACAAAGGGATGCTTTTTTTATTCGTTGATCAACATCTTTCAGCCAAATCCAAATTACAGAGGCAGCCGTGAATAGTGCAAATATTGTATGGATTATATACGATATTTCAATGCTTACACCGGCATTTCTTAACCCTGCATAGAGACTTTGCATTTTAAAGAAAGGGACGCGCCCTTCGTTTAAAGTGCTATTTGTTTCTGCCATACTTTGAAAAAAGGCAATCCATACGTCTGTACCAAAAACCAGCCAGGAAATAGCGGCTAAAACTATTGTTGTTATTGCTGCTGCAATAAAAACTCGCCAATGACCGCCGGCCAATAGCGCAAACGGGATTAATATTCCCAAATGGGGTTTAAAGGTTAGTAGGCCTATTAACATGCCGGACAATAAAGGTTTTCGTTCAAGATAATATAATCCACCGGCAAGCAGGCCAGTTGTTAACAAGGCATTTTGTCCATGCTCTATTGTCCAGAAGACAGCGGGAAATGCCAATGCAAGAAGAATGGCTTCTTTCCATTTGGCTATCTTACTTATCATAAATAAATAAAAAGAGAGCGTTAAAGCAATCCAGATGAGAAAAGCGGACTGGTAAGATAAATATGCAAAAGGAGCGAGAATTAGCATAAAAGTCGGCGGATAAGAAAAACTGAAATATATTTGAAGTTGATTTCCGACAACTTCTTTTTCAGCCATGAAATGTTTCATGAAATCATAGGCGCTAGCGGCTTGTCCCTGGCTTATAAGTTTTGCTGTGGCATAAAAGCTGGTAAAATCTGATCCGATCGGGTGACCCTCAGGGTCGAAATTGCCATTGCCTCCATAAAATTTATAAAGAATTGTAAAGACAAAAACTCCAAGAAAAATGTATGAATAACTTCTTATTCTTTTTTCTGTTAACCAGTGATTTTGTCTTGTTGACATATAAAAATTCCATGTCCGTTTTGATGCTAATTAATAAAATTATCTTTACTACACCATTTAAAAATAAATGGTTAATTCATATGAGGTTATTTATGAAATGAAAAAATCTATATATTTAAAAGGTCAGTTTCTTATCTTTTTACTGACAGTATTGTTGATGTTCGTTATTGTCGCATTTGACCTAGCAGAATATAAATACTTAAGTAAAAAAGGTAATGAGGCTTATTAAATGATCAAAATGACTTCAATTGAAATATTGGATAAACTAATCGGATTTGATACGGTAAGTTCAAAATCTAATATGGATCTTATCCATTTTATTGAAGGTTATTTAAAAGAGCATAATATAGAATCGAGGCTGGTCAGGGATCTTCATGAAAATAAGGCAAATTTACTGGCCTTCATTGGCCCGGCCGATGTTTCTGGGATAATGCTATCCGGTCATACAGACGTTGTGCCCGTTGAAGGGCAAAACTGGACCAATGATCCGTTCGATATGACTAAAAAAGACGGCAAGCTTTATGGTCGTGGGAGCTGTGACATGAAAGGCTTTATTGCCTGTGTTCTGGCTAAAATTCCGGACTTTAAAGCGGTGGAGTTAAAAGAGCCAATTTACCTTGCTTTTTCATATGACGAAGAAACCGGATGTACGGGTGTCCATGGGCTGGTTGATGTTGTAAATGAAATGCCAGTAAAACCACGTGCCTGTATTGTTGGTGAACCCACATCAATGAAGGTTGTGAACAGTCATAAAGGTATTCGCCACCTGTTGACCAAAGTTTATGGACATGAAAATCATTCAAGCACTGACCGCGGTGTCAATGCGATTAATTATGCTGCTGAAATTGTGATGTTTTTGGATCATATACAAGATGAATTGAGGGGACGTTCTTCAATTGTTGACGGGTTTGATCCACCATACTGTACTGTTCATGCGGGTCGCATAAAAGGGGGTACAGCGGCCAATATCACACCAAATTATTGTGAAATAGAATGGGATTATCGCCCCATCCCGGGTACTGATGAAGACGAGGTTTATAATCGTTATACCGACTTTGTAGAAAATAAAATTATTCCTAAAATGAGACTGAAATCAGATAAATACGGTGACGTAAAAACGGAGTTTCTTGCTAAAGTTCCATGCCTGTTTCCGGAAACGGGGTCTGATGCGGAAGTCCTGGTCAAACATCTTGCAGAGCAAAATTCAACCCATGTAGTTTCATATGGTACAGAAGCGGGAATATTTTATCAAAAAGGCGGTGTCCCGGCGGTTGTGTGTGGTCCTGGAAGCATTCTTCAGGCCCATAAAGCGGATGAATATATTGAAATTTCAGAATTAGAAGCCTGTGAGCGGTTTTTGGACCGTCTGCTGGAAATCGTAAAAAAATAGTGTTTTCTAATTTTTTTTATTTCCAAATTAACTTTTTGCCGTTAAAAGGAAAAATATATTAACGCAGAGGTAAAGAATATTATGAGCAATCATAATGCTATGAACAAAATCAAATTAATCGCATGGAATTCTGTTTCCGGTGCGAATATTCTGCTTGCCTCCCTCTCACTACTTGGTCTTGGTCGACTTACTCGCCCCTGAGCGCTTCACAAATTTAAAGCTAAAATGTTAGCGAGCGTTTAGGGGAGAAAATCCTTCTACGCCGAGATTTCAATATAAATATATTTATATTCTCGGGAAATATGATAAATTATTTAAAAGAATATAAAGGACTTAGGTCAATGACTAGAGATAAAAACAGAGTAGTTATATTTGATACTACATTAAGAGATGGTGAACAGTCGCCGGGCTGTTCAATGACATTGAACGAAAAATTAAGGGTTGCTGAAGCGCTTGAACAACTGGGCGTAGATGTCATTGAAGCCGGTTTTGCCATTGCTTCAAATGGTGATTTTAACGCCGTGTCACAAATTTCCGCACTCATGAAAAAAACAATTGTCTGTTCTTTGGCGCGTGCCTCGATTAAGGATATCGACCGTGCGTGGGAAGCGTTGAGAGGGGCAAAACGCCCACGAATTCATACGTTTATTTCGACAAGTGCCCTTCATATGGAACATAAATTACAGATGTCGCCTGAAACGGTTTTGGATAAAATCCATGAAAGCGTCTCATATGCACGTAATCTTTGTGATGATGTTGAGTGGTCCTGTGAAGATGGAACACGGACGGATGAGGACTTTTTATACCGCTCGATTGAAATTGCCATTAAAGCTGGTGCGACAACCATCAACGTGCCGGACACTGTAGGGTACACCATTCCGCAGGAATATGAAAAAATGATGCGAAAAATTATCGAGAATGTTCCTAATTCCGATAAAGCCATTTTCTCAACCCACTGCCATAATGACTTGGGCCTTGCAGTTGCAAATTCCATAGCGGCGGTTCAGGGCGGGGCCCGTCAAATCGAATGTACTGTTAATGGAATTGGTGAGCGCGCGGGTAATGCGGCCCTTGAAGAGGTTGTTATGGCCTTTAGAACCCGTCATGATGTATTGCCATACACAACGGGCGTTGTAACGGAGAATATTACAAAAACATCCCATTTGGTGTCATCTGTTACTGGTCTTAATGTTCAGCATAATAAAGCGATTGTAGGTGCAAATGCATTTGCCCATGAAAGTGGCATTCATCAGGACGGCATGCTTAAAAATGCTGAAACATATGAAATTATGACACCGGAATCAGTGGGATTGGGTAAATCTACTCTGGTCATGGGCAAACATTCAGGACGTCATGCGTTTAGTGAAAAACTGAAAGAACTGGGATATGTTTTAGGCAATAACGAGTTTTTGAGCGCGTTTGAGCAGTTCAAGGATCTCGCTGACGCCAAAAAAGTGGTTTATGATGAGGATATTATTTCCATTGTTGATGATGGTATGCGTGACAATGAAGGAATGCAGATTACATCCTGGAAATTCGTTTGTGACAAAGATGTACCGAACAGCGCAACATTTGAAATTGTTGATGGTGGCGATGTAAAAACAGTACATAGTGAGGGTAACGGCCCTGTCGATGCTGCGTTTCTGGCCCTTTCTTCATTGGTCGATGGGGAACCTGATCTTGACCTTTACCAGGTTCACGCAGTCACAAAAGGGACAGATGCGCAGGCAGAAGTGACCGTACGTCTTTCTGAAAATGGTAAAACGGTAAATGGACATGCTGCCCATACTGACACTCTGGTTGCATCTGCAAAGGCTTATCTGAATGCACTGAATAAACTTCTGGTCAAACGCGAAAAAAGTAAACCGGAAGAATTGTCAGCATAAAATAGTCAATTTTTAATGGGTAAAGGGCAATATATTGCTCTTTGCCCTAAATTTGCCGCGAATTAAATGCAATAACTCTTTATTTAATCATTATTTACTAAAATCTGATAATTAATTTGCAATAATAATAGTATGTTAATACAAACATATTATAAGTTTGCGTAATTAATAATAATCATTAACCCGCAAACGTGCGGCAAAGGCAAAAATTGAATGTTTGAACGAATTTTAGGTATGTTTTCCTCAGATATGGCAATTGATCTGGGAACAGCAAATACACTTGTTTATGTTAAAGGACGGGGTATCGTATTGAACGAACCCTCAGTGGTGGCTCTCAAGACGACAGGCGGTGTAAAAGAGGTTCTGGCTGTTGGTGAAGCAGCAAAAATGATGCTGGGCAGGACACCAGGCGATATTGAGGCCATAAGGCCACTTCGTGATGGGGTCATTGCTGATTTTGAAGTGGCGGAGGCCATGATCAAAGACTTCATTAGAAAAGTTCACAATCGTAGTATTTTTGCCAGCCCGCAAATTGTAATATGTGTTCCGTCTGGATCAACGCCAGTGGAGCGGAAAGCGATCCGCGATAGTGCGCTTGAAGCAGGGGCAAGACGGGTGTTCCTTATTGAGGAACCAATGGCGGCTGCGATTGGTGCCGGACTTCCGGTGACGGAGCCTACCGGATCTATGATCGTAGATATTGGCGGTGGGACCAGTGAGGTTGCCGTTCTTTCTCTTGGTGGTATTGTTTATTCTGCGTCCGTCCGTGTTGGGGGCGATAAAATGGATGAAGCAATTATTGCTTATATTCGCCGCAATCATAACCTGCTGATCGGTGAAGCCAGTTCAGAACGCATTAAAAAAGAAATTGGTACCGCTGCGGCACCTGAAGACGGTGTCGGTCAAACCATGCAGATCAAAGGGCGCGATCTTATGAATGGTGTACCAAAAGAAATTGTTATTGATCAGCTTCAAATTTCAGAAGCTCTCGCAGAACCATTAAGCGCTATCATTGAAGGGGTTAAATTTGCCCTTGAGCAAACGCCACCGGAACTGGCAGCTGATATTGTTGATAAAGGGATAGTACTAACAGGCGGCGGTGCATTACTTCGTGATTTCGATAAAGTGCTTAGAAAGGCCACAGGGCTTTCAGTGATCATAGCTGAAGAACCACTTACCTGTGTTGCACTGGGGACTGGCCGTTCGCTGGAAAGCGAAATTCTAAAACACGTTCTTAGCGACTCTTATTAATTAAGACGGGATCAGGATCGGTATAAAGAAAGAGGATAGTTATGAAGGGGTTTGGACAGCGATTTACTGCCTTCTTCTTTATTATTGTATCTATCGCCTTGCTTATTTTCGGTCGAAGTCAAACCAGGCTTATTGAAGAAATCAGGGCACAGATTTTTGCGACTTTTATCCCTGTCATTCAGGTTGTTGATTTTCCGCGTGAGGCAACATCTAGTCTTTCAGAATGGTTTAGAAATATTGCTGTTGTATATTCTGATAATGAATTCCTACGAGCCGAAAATGCAGAACTAAAAAGCCAGCTTGCGGCTTCGACAGAATTGGAGGTTGATAATCTTCGTCTTAAAAATTTGCTTAAAATTAAGGATGGAACTGTAACCACAATTACTGCTTCGAGAATTGTATCTGATAGCAACAGCCCATTTTTTAAAAGCATGCTGATAAACAGTGGCACAAGTGACGGCGTAAAAAAAGGTCACGCAGTTGTCAATGAAGATGGCATAATTGGAAGAATAATAAATGTTGCGCCAAATTCGGCCAGAGTCTTGTTGCTTAATGATATAAACAGTAGAATTCCGGTCAAATTTGCAAAGTCAGGTGTAAATGTTATTCTGGCAGGTGATAATTCAATGTCACTTAAAATAAATTTTATGCCCACTGACGAAAAAGCAGTAGTGGGTGATATTATTCTGACCTCTGGTATGGGAGGTGTATTTCCCCCTGATATGGCAGTTGGTAATGTAAGTGAAGTTACGGAAATTGGTGAAATTAAAATTAAACCGGCTGTTGATTTAAACCGATTAAATTATGTTAGTGTGATTGCGTATGAAATTGCCAGTTTTCCTGTGTTAAATCAGGATCAGGACGAAGAAAATGGTGAAACAGGAAATAATGGAGGCCAATGATGAGCATTTCTCAGTCAAATGAAAATTCATTCGGATTTAAATCTGTTATCCCTTTTTTTACGGTTGTTTTCCTTATTATTATCATGGTACTGCCCTATAATATGCCGTTGATTGGTGATATTATGCCTTATCTGACTTTAATCGGCGTTTATTATTGGAGCGTCTTTAAGCCCGAATATATGCCAGTCAGTGTCGTGTTTGCGATTGGAATACTGCAGGATATTTTGTTAGGCAGCCCATTAGGTCTGACATCATTATTACTTGTCGTCGTACAACAATTTATTTTTTTTCAGGGTCGTCGTTTTCTGGAGAGGGACTTTCTCTTCAATTGGTTTGTATTTGTAATGATCGTCATTGGATTTGGAACATTAACCTGGATTATCGTCTCCCTTTATTTCAGAGTATTTCTAGATTATATTGGTATAATCGGCCAGATCTTATTAACAATTGCTTTTTACCCTTTGGTCACGTGGCTTCTCGGGATTATGAAGAAAACGGTTAGTTAAATGCAGCCATCTGATAAAAATAAACTGAAAACGTATACGCGTCGGGCGTCACTACTGTCCGGCGGTATGATGCTTTTGTCATCAGCTCTTGTCGGGCGTATGTATTATTTGCAAGTAATCAGCCGTAGTCAGTATGAACTACTTGCTGAACAAAATCGTATCAGTATGCGTCTGCTGGCCCCTAAAAGAGGGGATATAGTAGATCGAAATGGACACCCTATGGCGACGAGCACGACTGATTATAGGGTTAACGTCATTCCTGAGGAAACGGAAGAACTGCAAGATACTTTAAAATCGCTGGGTAAATTTATTCCAATTTCAGCAAGTGATAATGACCGAATAGTAAAGGCATCGAAGAAGCAAAGATCTTTCCTGCCCATCAGCGTTGCCAATAATCTGGACTGGAAAACATTTTCTAACATTAATGTAAATATGCCGGACCTGCCTGGGATTCAGCCTGATGTAGGAACGAGTAGGTACTATCCGGAAAAAGAGCTGGCGGCGCATATTATCGGGTATGTTGGACCAGTGAGTGAGGAGGAACTGACAGGGGACCCGCTTCTCGAACTACCTGAATTTAAAATTGGTAAAAACGGTATTGAAAAAGTTCTTGATGAAAAATTGAGGGGCAGTGCCGGAAATAGTAAGGTTGAAGTGAACGTACTGGGTCGCGTCATCCGGGAACTTTCCAGACAGGACAGTATCCCTGGTAAAACAGAACGGCTGACTATTGATCTTGATCTTCAAAAATATGTGGCTAATCGTGTGCGCGATGAAAGCACCGGGATTGTGGTGATGGAAGTTCATACAGGTGAAATTTTGGCAATTGCTTCTACGCCATCTTTTGATCCTAATGATTTTAATAATGGGATTAGCCAGAAAAAATGGGATAGTCTGCGCGGGGATATAAGAAAACCACTTATAAACAAAGCAGTATCAGGACAATATTCTCCAGGCTCAACATTTAAAACGGTAGTCGCCCTTGCCGCACTTGAAGCCGGAATTATAACAGAAGAAGACACCAAATTCTGTAATTACCAATATAGAATTGGGAACAGGATTGCTCATTGCTGGAAAAAAGGTGGACATGGTCGGATCAATATTGTCCAAGCTCTGGCGCAGTCCTGCGATGTTTTCTTTTATGATCTGGCGATCGAGGTTGGGATTGATAGAATTCATGAGATGTCCGCCCGGTTCGGGTTGGGTGAAAGGTTTAATATTGGTATAATGAGCGAAGCGCGCGGTATTAATCCGAATAACGAATGGAAAATGGGGGCACAAGGAGTCAAATGGCAGCTTGGCGATACTGCAAATGTTGGTATTGGTCAGGGTTTTGTTTCCACAACCCCGCTGCAACTGGCTGTTATGACATCAAGGTTAGTGAATGGCGGAATTGCTGTCCGTCCGAAAATTTATTTTGATGATGAAGATGATGGTATTACTATTCCAGGAGATATGGGCATATCCCTTAAAAACCTGAAATTAGTTGATCAGGGTATGAGCGATGTATTTAACCATCCACGCGGCACGGCTTATGCACATAGAAGCAGAAAAAAAGACTATAAAATTGGTGGAAAAACTGGAACAACACAGGTTACCCGGATCAGCATGGCGGAACGGCAAAGCGGCGTTATCAAAAACGAAGAAAAAGAATGGATTGAACGCGATCATGCATTGTTCATTGGCTACGGTCCGGTTGAAGCACCAAAATATGCGGTTTCTGTGCTTGTGGAACATGGTGGCGGCGGATCAGCAGTCGCCTCGCCAATCGCAGTTGATATTCTTGAATATATGCTTGATCGCGATCTCATTAAAGAAAACGAACAGGTAGGGGGGCAGGACATATAATGCCCCTTTCAGCGCGAATTGGCAGCCATAAACAAAAATCACTTAGACAGAAGTTTGTCGACCTGAACTGGTTCATAGTGTTTATTATTGTCTGTGTTGCCAGTATCGGTTTTGCGATGCTTTATTCTGTTGCCGGAGGAAGCATCGATCCTTGGGCCAAAAACCAGCTTATCCGATTTCTTATTGGACTGGCGGCTATGATCTTCATTGCGCTTATTGACATAAGAGTATGGATGTTTCTGGCCTATCCGCTATATGCGCTTTCACTTTCAATGCTTGTAGTGGTTGATATAATGGGGACAATCGGGAAAGGTTCGCAGCGGTGGATTAACCTTGGATTTATGAATCTTCAACCCTCGGAATTTATGAAAATTGCACTTGTTCTGGCATTAGCCAGATATTTTCATTGCCTTTCTGATGAAGATACCTTGAAGCTAAAAAGCCTTGTAAAGCCACTTATTCTTATTGCTTTGCCGGCAGTATTGGTGCTTAGACAACCTGATCTGGGGACAACCCTGCTTATTGTTATGGGTGGCATTGCCATGTTCTTCGTAGCTGGAGTTCGTATGTGGCTTTTTATCGCCAGTTTTGTTGCGATGATCCCAGCGGCTTTTGGGGCATGGCAGTTTTTAAAACCTTACCAGAAACAAAGGGTGCTGACTTTTCTTGATCCAGAAACTGACCCACTAGGAGCGGGCTATCATATTATCCAGTCAAAAATTGCCCTTGGTTCCGGCGGGGTTTACGGCAAAGGATTTATTCAGGGCACCCAAAGCCAGTTGAACTTTTTGCCGGAAAAACACACCGACTTTATTTTCACCGTTATTGCTGAGGAGTTTGGATTGATTGGTGGTCTTTCGTTGCTCACTCTTTATTTTATTCTTCTTGGCTATGCCATGATCATGAGCATGAGTGTCAAGAACCAGTTTGGCCGATTGCTGGTAGTAGGCATGGTTATAACTTTCTTCCTTTATATGTTCATCAATATTGCCATGGTTATGGGACTTGTCCCCGTAGTTGGCGTACCATTGCCGCTCGTCTCATATGGCGGGTCAGCAATGCTGACACTCCTGGTAGGATTTGGCTTTATTTTAAGCACGGCCATTCATAAAGATACATCTATTCCACGTGGTGGTGCCTTCGCCTGATATGGTTTGAATTATTTTAATTTTTCGTATCGATGACAACTGACAATATGGTCATTGATGATACCAACTGCCTGCATGAAAGCATAGCAAATCGTTGGTCCACAAAAGCCGAAACCACGTTTTTTTAGGGCTTTACTCATGGCAACTGATTCAGAGCTTTGGGCCGGTATATCGCTCATGACTTTTGGCTTGTTATATTTGACTTTGCCATCCGTAAAACTCCAAATGAAATCACTGAAGGAACCTTCTTTCTCATTTTCCATTTCAAGATAGCATTTTGCATTTTTGATGGTTGCAACAATCTTCATCCTGTTTCTTATAATGCCCGTATCATTCATCAGCCGTTCTATATCATTGTCATCATATGCGGCGATTTTTACGGGATCAAACTGATCAAAAGCTGAAATAAAATTGTCACGGCGTCTCAGGATCGTGATCCATGAAAGACCAGCTTGAAAACCATCCAGAATTAATTTCTCAAATAGAGCACGGCTGTCATAAACCGGGACACCCCATTCCTGATCATGATAATCCTGATATTGTTGATCATCACCGCACCAGTCACATCTGATTTTATCATTCATGTCTTTTTTCTTTCAAAAAACCGGGCATAAATGGTGTGACCTTTATGTCACAGCACCCATACTCTTTTCCAAATGCCATTTTTTCCATATTAAATAATGCTATGGCATTTTTATCACAGCTTGATCTTAAGTCACCAATTTTATTGCCATTTTCGTCCATGATTAATGACCCAAAATTCGGCGCTTGGCCAGATAGGGAAACAGGGAACATTTGTTTCTTAACCTTACCCCTATATTTCATCCGTGCTGTCACTTCCTGTCCGACATAGCATCCTTTTTTAAAATCAACACCATTTAATTCTTCAAAATGCCCTTCTAGTATAGTGCTTTTGTCCATGATGAAGTCATGTGTGCCTTCGGGAATACCAAGCTTGATGCGACGCATATGATAGGGTTTGTCATCACTACCAGCAGGTATACTTTCGATGATGGCCCGGTATCCGAGATCCGATAAACGGGGATCTGAAAATGATAAATTATATTCATTCAATGGATCCACAGAAGTTATGATGTGAAATTGTTCGCTTTTGTCTAGTATTTCCACATCCTTACGAAGTCGATACATCATCAGTTTCTGAAGGAGGGCGGATTGGAATTGAGCCTCGCAATCCATATAAATGGTGTTGTCCTGTTCAGATAATATGAAATCATACAGGAATTTTCCCTGCGGTGTGAGCAGGGCAGAATAAATAGCAGCTTCACTATTTAGTCGTTCAATATCATTGGTAATTATCCCCTGAAGCAGGCTTCTTCTTTCCGGTCCTGATAAAGTTATGATTGCCCTGTTTTTATGAATTTCGATCATTTATTGTCCCTGAATATTATTGCTATACGCTAACATTTATTTAATGTAGTGAATAGAAAAATAGCGTCAATATAAGTGGAAAATTTGTGCGGGTAGATTTGATTATCAGGGGTGGTATATGTGTTTCGCACCGTGGGCAGGACCGTGCTGATATTGCAGTGCGGGATGGAATTATTGTTGCTTTTGGTGACCTGGGTAATTTGAGCGCTGAAAAAGTCATTGATGGTACGGGAAAATATATTTTGCCCGGCGTTATTGATACTGAAATTTACGAAAATGAATTGCTAGGAAATGATAGTCGTGCTGCTGTTAGGGGCGGTGTGACTTCGGCCCTGTTTATAAACAGCCATCTTTCTAATGAGAAAGAATTTTATTGTGATTATGGTTATTTCGAACCGGCGACTTCAACAAACGAAGATCAGCTAAGCCGGCTGGAGCAAGAGGAGGGATGTGCCGGGATTTTCTTGTCTATGTCCAATACAGGTAATTTTGAGGCTTTTTATGATGACCGTAACTTGCTGAATGTTTTAAAAAACGGGTCGCGTCGGGTAGTCATTCATGCTGAAGATCAGATGAAACTTGATCAACGCAGAAATAAGATAATTGAAGGTGATGTTAAGTCACATTTGGCCTGGCACGATGAAGCTGTTGCAATTGAAGCGACAAGACGAATATTGGCAATTGCCCGGGGAGCCGGGCGTCCTGTTCATCTAATGCATATTTCTACAGACAAGGAAATGGCGATGGTGGCAGCTTATAAGGATATTTCAACTGCTGCTGTATCACCTGCCCATTTGCTGCTCTCTGCACCAGACTGCTATGATCACTATTTAAATTATGCGAAAATTGATCCGCCCTTAAGAGGGGAGGAGAACCGCATCGGCCTCTGGAAAGCGCTATCCGGTGGTATAGTTGATATTCTGGCTTCGTCTCATTGCCCGCAGGCGATAGAATATAAAGAACTTACTTATCCCAATTGTGTATCTGGAATTCCGTCTGTGCAAACAATGATGCCACAGATGCTTGATCAGGTGAATAAAGGATCATTATCGTTGCAGACGCTTGTGGATATTACAGGTGCTGGACCGGCACGTGTTTTTAATATTGCTTCTAAAGGGCGTATCGCTGTCGGTTATGATGCGGACTTTACTATCGTGGAATTGAACAGTCGGTGGATATATGAGGATGAAGATGTTGACACCGCCTGCGGCTGGGATTTATTCGCTGGCAGTGAATTAACAGGGCAGGTCACATCAACGATAATACGTGGCCAGGAAGTTATGCGGGATGGAAGAATTTTATCTGAGCCAATAGGAAAAACCCTTAAATTTTATGATAATTATAAACCTTATGAGGATGTTTAAAGTCAATTAAACCGGGAAGATTTCCGGTTTATTCGGGTCAGAATTCTGCGGAAAATTTTCAATATAAATGGACTGACTTGGAAAGGCAAAGCTGCTGCCGTTTCTGGCAACAATTTCTTTAATAGCTAATGCCAGTTCTTCTTTAATTTCAAGCCATTCGCCCCATACGATCGTATTTGTAAAACAATAAAGCATTAAATCAATTGAGCTATCATTAAAACTGTCGATACGTACGAATGTTGATACTTCCGGAGGTTTAGCGAAGTCTTCGTTCTTTAATACATACTCTTCGATTTCAGCACGTATGGTTTTTAGCTGTTCAACAGTAGTGTTGTAAGTAAGACCGATTTTCCAGAAAATGCGGCGATGACTCATCCTTGAGAAATTAATGGCGGCATTGTCGGAAAGTTTTGAATTGGGAACATAAACTGGAGCTTTATCAAATTGTACAATTGTTGTTGTTCTAAAGCCTATATCTTCTACTGTACCTTCGACTATGCCATTTATTTTTATCCAGTCTCCCGGCTGAAAACGCCGTTCGGCAATGATGAAAATACCTGAAATGAGATTTTTGAACAAATCCTGTGCCCCAAGGGCAACTGCAACGCCAAAAAGACCAAGGCCAGCGATTAATGGGGCTACCTGAATTCCCCAGATTTCGAGGATTGATGCGGCACCAAGAAAAATAAACAATGCCCGCATCGCTTTAATTAACCAGTTAATCATGCTTTCTGAAAAAATTTCTTTTAACTTACCAAAAGTCAGGCTGATCGGGCCGATGGTTTTATAAAAAGCCCAAAAAATATTAAAGGTTATCAGTGAACGGTTTAAATTCGTTGCCCCGAGAGCGAGATTGCCAGTTAAATCAAGCAGTTCCGTGGCCAAAAATACCCCAAGAACTATAGGCAGAAAACTTAATGGGCCTTCTGTTGCTTCTAAAATCTCATCATCAATTGTATTTTTAGTTTTTTTTGTGAAAACTTTTAATCGGCCAATTACAATTCTGCTGAATACGTTTCGAAGAAGCAAAAAAGTAAAAAAAAGAAAAACCGCTGCAAGCAATTGCCCTACAGCTACGCCGTAAAGGCCATTTTGCCAAACATCTACAACGAGTTGCCAAAAGTCCTTAAATGAATTTATCGTCATGCTTAAAAAAAGTTCAAAAAAATAATCTGTATATTGTTTAGTATATAGATTAAATTAGAATGAGTTAAGGGTTTTATGATAAATATAATTTCTCACAGAAATGCATTGGGTTTTATCTAGACAAAAAATGAACCAGCAATTGACTGAACTTGATATTGACAAAAAAACAGCAAGGCTATTACTCAATGCAACAAGCCTGATATTTCTCTTTATTTTTTACGCAGCCCTTCTTCCTTATAATATAGTATCTAGTCCGCGAGGCGTATCTTTAATAGACTTTATTGAGACATTAAAATATTCGCCAACAGGGGAAGAGCAGGGACAATGGATTGCTCATATTATTTTTACGGCATTACTCACGTTTGTTGCCAGCATGTACGCAAAAATCAGCGGGCAGAAAAAAAAATGGCTACTGATTTATGTTGGAATAGTAGTCTTTGGTTTTTTGGTTGAATATTGTCAGATGTTTATTGGTTCCAGAGGAATTTCACTGGAAGATATTTACGCAAATCTGGCAGGGTTGTTATTAGGTTTTATTCTCTGGAAGTTTTTTGGGAAATTTGCAAATGATGCATTAAAATATTTTCTCAAATACAAAATGCTGCCAATTGATTTTGTCAGAAAGTTCTATCTGGCGTTTGTTATTATAATTATTTTGTTTCCATTCGATTTTTTTATTAATGGTCTCCAGCTTGAGGTTGCATTTGCAACAAAGGGCGTACCACTATTTGAAAGTGCAGCAGATAGACAGATAGGCATTATATCACTTGCTGCTTCAATATTGTTACTTTTCCCCCTTGGGATGATTTATCAATATTCAAACAATATAAAGCGGAAAAATAAAAGTGCTTTAATAATTAAATATAGTTTTATCCTGCTTATTCTGGAAATTTTGCAATTTTTTGAAATGTCAGGGCAAAGTTCATTGCTGTCTTATTTCTGCAAAATATTTGGTTTTTCATTCGGATTATATTTCGCAAGATTAATGTCTTTAGAAGCACTGATGAGTCTGGCTTTAAAGCTTAGATTAGTTTTTTTAGCGATCCTGCCGGTTTTTATTTATGTAGTATTAAAATTAAAAGGGATGAGTTTTGAGTATCCATTCTCTATTGACAGCATTTTTAGTGTAATTGAAACAACCAGTTTCTTGCCTTTCAGATATTATGTGGACGTTGGTAGTGGAGAAGCACTTCTAAGCTTTTTGATTAATTTTGTGATTTTTATGCCTATAGGGGCAATTGTCGCACTTCAGGATATTTATGGGCGTCGCTTAAAAAGGAGACATTTTCTTAATCTTTTTCAACTTGGGGCTGGAATTGCTCTGATGTTTGAACTGATTGTTCTTTTTTGGGGCGCAAAAACCCCTGACATTACAAATATCATCATTTCTGCATTTGCATTGCCTCTGGGATATAATGTTCTACTTATGGTGAATGAAGGAATTAAAATTTCTTCCGATCTAAATCAGCAGGAAGTTCTGCATCATCATACAGATTAAATATTTTTGGTTTTTGATGAATGAAAGTAATCAGAAAAAGGACAATAAGTGGTTCCGTTAGACCACCAATGCGAGTTAGGGTCAAATGTTGCAAATACTCAATTGAGCCAGCGTAGATTAAACAGAAATAATTTATCCACTTCGCGTTTGGAAAACTTTTATAAAAGGTCCATACTATTGCGCCATAGGCAAACACTTTATAAAATACAGTTCGTATTATCGGCAGCATATCATCCGAAAATAGCTCGGAAAACGGTATCCACATAAATTCTTTAAAGGGGTTTGAATAAAATTCGAAAGGATAAAGGCTATTATAAAACATGACAGGTACAAGGATCATTGCTGCTGTTTTATATGGGCTAATTTTATCAAAAAGATGACTGTGCATTAGTAAAATTGCAATTACCCCACCTGACAAAAGTTCTGGTTCTATAAAATCGCGGTAAACAAAAATTTTGGCACTGAGCATAATAATGACTGAAAAATCCAGTGACAGAAAAACATTTCTTTTCGTCGGATGAATTTCGTCTATCAGTTTCGTATATGTTATCCAGATAGCTACATAGAATATAACATTGGCAAAACGATGCTCATTCATATCAAGATGAATGGCAATATTTTCTTTCAATATTTCCATATTGAACTCAAAAAAGAAGGGAACCAGCAAGAAAATTATCCAGGAAATTATAAGCGCGAGAAGTGCCATGCGGTCATCAGAAGCCAAAATCCCGGGAAAATTTAAGCGCATGACCCTAGCCAGGAAAACACCAAAAAATAATCCCACACTGTTCCAGATAGCATCATAAAGTGCAGGTACTCTTCCGGGCAAATAAACTTGTAAAACCTGAAGTGAAATAGCAAGGAAGATACCAATAATAAAAAGGGCTAGATAATATTTTCTTTGCTTATGATTTCTTGTAATTAGTTCGCTGCCTGCAAAGCCATACGGTAGGAAAAGAATAATATTCCCTAATATGTCAGGCAATTCAGCTTCGGAAAGGGTATGAGAGAAGAATGCATATCTACCCTCTTCAAGCCAGCCAACATAATGAAAATCAAAAGGAAACAGAGACCCATATATAATTACAAAAATACTGAAAAGGAATAATCCTTTCATAATAACCTTTCTGTTTTGGCCTGATCAATCTGAACGGTTTCTAATTTGTAGAAAAAATTCAATTTAATCCAGTCTAAAGTGTGATAAAGTCAATATATGCCTGAAAAATTAAATATAGTTTATTTTTAATAAATAAAATATGGGAGTTTTTTGTGGATACAGAAAAAGTAGAAACCGATATGATTATTATTGGAGCCGGGCCTGTAGGCTTATTCGCTGTTTTTGAAGCGGGTCTGCTTGGCTTAAAATGCCATTTGGTTGATAATCTAGATCGACCAGGAGGACAATGTACGGAACTTTATCCTGAAAAGCCAATTTATGATATCCCGGCAAGGCCCAAAGTCACTGGTCAGGAACTTGTTGACGATCTATTAATTCAATCAAGCCCGTTTGATCCTGTATTTCATTTTTGCCAACAGGCCGAAGCACTTAAAAAACTTTCTAATAAAAACTGGCGATTAACAACCAGTCGGGGTGAAGTGCTGGAAGCACCCATAATTGTTCTTGCTGCTGGTGCGGGGAGTTTTGTGCCTAAAAAGCCAAACTATCCCGATTTGGAAGTTTTCGAAGATAAATCAATTGATTATGCGGTTCATAAAATGAATAAATATGAAGACAAGGAATTGGTCATCGTTGGAGGTGGGGACAGTGCCCTCGATTGGGTGCTCGGCCTACAACCGTTGGCTAAAAAGATTACCCTTATTCATCGCCGTGAGGGATTCCGGGCGACGACTGCTTCTGAAGCTAAGTTCAAAGAACTGGTTGCGTTAGGAAAAGTAGATTTCATCATAGGAAATATTACAAAACTTAACGGTCAAGATGGTTATCTCAACAGCGTTGAGGTTGAAACTACAGAAGGCGAAATTCACCAGGTAGTTTGCGAATATCTTCTGCCCTTTCTGGGACTAAAAGTAAGCCTTGGCCCAATTGCTGAATGGGGTTTAAATCTTGATCGCAAGCATATAGCCGTTAATACAGAAACTTTTGCAACTGATGTAGAAGGAATTTATGCTATTGGAGATGTGTGTACCTATCCTTCTAAGATAAAATTGATATTGACGGGTTTTTATGAAGCGGCTGTTATGTGTCATGCTGCATTTAAATATGCGTTCCCTGATCGGAAAATGACGACAGGCTATACAACAACAAATACAACAATTCAGGAAAGATTAGGCGTATAATCATAAAACTCAAAAAATTAATCTATTGGGGTCAACAGCTGTTGAATAGGGATTTATTCCTATTCATCCTATATTAAGCAGGTGGCCTCTAGTATTCGGTCATGAAAAGAATCACTTTGTACATATGCGTGATTTTGGTTTGTTTTATAATCATTCCAATATCCGGCAATGCACAGGAGCCTATTGAGGTGCCTGGACAACGGAGAGTTGGACCAAATTCATTATCCATTCCCCAGCCCGCCCGCCGTATTCCTGATTCTTTTTCCAGGCATGATGATCTTCCAGGTAAAGTAATCAGTGGTGAGATTCTATCACTATCAGAGATCAGAAAAGTCGTGAGAGATAAATATCCTGGCAGGATAGTTGATGTACAGCTTCTTATTCCTAGAAGAGAAGGGTTGAATTACCTGTATGATGTAAAAGTTTTAACGGATGCCGGTAAGCTAGTTTCCATAAAAGTGGATGCTAAAAGCGCACAAATTGTAGATGTGAAAGGATAAAATATGAGATTGTTGCTGGCAGAAGATGATCCGGATCTGTCGCGCCAACTTAAAAGTTTTTTGGAGGATGCGGGATACGCTGTTGATGCTTCACTGAATGGTGAGGATGCTCATTTTCTAGGAGAGACAGAAAGCTATGACGCCATTATTCTTGATTTGGGACTGCCGGTCATGGACGGGATCAGTATTTTAAAGAAATGGCGCGGGGCAGGCATTGATACGCCGGTATTGATTTTGACAGCGCGTGACAGCTGGTCAGAAAAAGTTGCCGGTCTTGATGCAGGAGCAGATGACTATGTGCCCAAACCATTTCAGATTGAAGAAATCTTAGCAAGGATAAGAGCTCTAATAAGACGTGCAGCAGGCCAAAGTTCATCGGAACTTTCAATTAAGGGACTGATATTAAACAGTGCTTCATCAAAAGTTACTGTAAATGGAGTACCCATAAAACTGACTGCACAGGAATACAAATTACTTTCATACATGATGCACCATCCGAATAAAGTCATCTCACGTACGGAATTGACTGAGCATATTTATGATCAGGATTTTGACCGTGATTCAAACACTATTGAAGTATTTGTCACAAGGATCAGAAAGAAAATCGGTATAGATATTATTAAAACCATTAGAGGACTGGGGTATCAGCTTGACGCTGAATGAAAAGCAAAAAAATGGGACGGTAAGAAGGCGGTCGTTATGGGTGCGACTGGTTACTATTTCTGTTATCTGGACAGCGCTGGCATTGGTCCTTGGAGGTTATCTACTCTCCCTTGTTTTTCGTGATACACTTGAACAAAATTTTGATGAGCGCCTGAATAGTCTGCTTGAAAATCTAATCGGTATAAGCTCGGACGATACGTCAACAAATGTTAATTTATCAAGACCAATGGTTGATCCTAGGTTTGAACAGCCCTACTCCGGGTGGTACTGGCAGATTGCCCCGAAAGGGTTTAGTCCAGTAAGATCAAGATCGTTATGGGATGTTAGTCTTGATGTAAATTTTGATCAATCAGTAAACAGGACAAGATATCGACTTACATCAGGTCCGGAAGAGCAGCAGTTACGCTTAGTTGAGCGGGACGTTACATTACCGGGAAATGATTTAATTTACCGTTTTGCGGTTGCTATTGATACTTCAGAAATTGATGAGCAGGCTGATCGTTTCGACAAAATTCTTTTGGTCGGACTTGGCGCTCTGGGGGCAGGACTAGTTGCAGCTTCACTTCTACAGGTTTTTCTCGGCCTAAAGCCACTTGGCCATATTAAAGAATCGCTTAGTAAGGTCCGAAATGGTGAAGAAGAATATTTGCCAAAGGATTTTCCAAGCGAGATTCAGCCATTGGCTGATGAGCTTAATGCACTGCTTGATCATAATAATGAAATTGTCGAACGCTCAAGAACTCAGGTTGGCAATTTGGCCCATGCTTTAAAGACACCAATTGCAGTATTAAGGAATGAAGCAAGGATGAATGACGGCCCAATGTCAGAAACGGTCGCCAAACAAACCGAGAATATGCATAAATATGTTGAACATTATTTAAAAAGAGCGCGAATGGCCGCAAATGTTAAGACAATCAGCAGTCATAGCCAAATTATGCCGTCCATACATAATATTGCACGTGCATTAAACAAAGTTCACCCGGAAAAGAGCATAGTCGTGAAGACTGAATTTGAAGAAAAAGGGTTGGTCTTTAAGGGTGATCTTAATGATTTTGAAGAGATGGTTGGCAATATTATGGAAAATGCTGCCAAATGGGCCAGAAAAAATATAACCGTCGAATGTTATAAGGATGGACAAAATATAAGAATAGAAATTCGTGATGATGGTCCGGGAATTGATATAAAAGCCAGAGAAGCCGTCTTTGCCCGAGGAGGTCGCCTTGATGAGAAAATACCCGGAACAGGATTGGGGCTTTCTATAGTCAAGGATTTGACAGACCTTTATGGAGGGAAAATTATATTGGATGAAAATAAAAAATCTGACACGGGAAGCGGGCTTTTAGTTACATTATTTCTACCTTCGGTATAAAATTATGAACAAAAATATATCATTGGATGAACCTAATGTTCAGAATTCATTCAGTTTGATATTGTTAGTATGAAATCATGAAAACAGTTTTAGTTATCTATGTGAGGAAAGAGTTATGAAAAAAGTTACAGCAATAGTGTTATGTGTATTTACCTTGTCTGCCTGTGAACAAGGTTCCAAAGAAGGATTTGGAACATTTATGGGTGCCATTGGTGGTGCATTGGTAGGATCGGCAATTTCAGATAATGGTCGTGGCGGAACGGGAAACGGTATGGTTATAGGTGCTCTTGCAGGTGGTATTATAGGGAATAGTATTGGTCGTTCACTGGATGAAGCTGATAGAAGATCTATGTATCAGGCACAACAGGTCGCGCTTGAATCCTATCCATCAGGACAGACTTCAACATGGTATAATCCGGATAACGGTCATTCAGGTAGTTATACTGCCCAACCTGCACAACAAAATGATTCAGGTCAGTATTGTCGTGAGTTTCAGCAAACTGTAACGATCGGTGGCGAAACCCAGAATGCTTATGGTAAAGCATGTCGTCAACCAGACGGTGACTGGAAGATTGTAAGCAATTAATAGAATTTTTTGAGTAGTTTGAGTTGTAGTAACTGAGTTTAGGTGGTCCCGGTTTATTCTGTATAAACA
>JACKKT010000010.1 GCA_024236295.1 Kordiimonadaceae bacterium
TATCGGTGGGAACCAAAAAAGCGGTAATGCCTTTTTTGCCGGCGGCGGGGTCCGTTACGGCAAAAATAAGTGCAACTTTGGCAATTTTGCCATTGCTGATAAACATTTTTGATCCGTTAATAAGCCAGCCATTATTAGTTTTTACGGCGCGGGTTTTAAGGTTTGAGGCATCAGATCCGGCCCCCGGTTCAGTCAGACAAAAAGCTGCAAAAATTTCACCTCTAGCCAGTGGCTTTAAAAAGTCTTCCTTCTGTTTTTCCGTGCCGGCATTAAGAATGCAGGATAATGTCGGTGAATTGGTAACGCTCATAATGGTGCTTACTGCGCCGTCACCACGGGCGATTTCCATTAATGCCAAAGCGTATGAAACATAATCGGTGCCAGCACCCCCCCATTCTTCAGGGATAGTCATACCCATAAGGCCAAGGGAGCCCATCTGATGCAGCACATCAATGGGGAGGCTTGCATTTCTGTCCCAATCGGCAGCATGAGGTGCGAGCTCATTATCAGCAAAATCCCGCGCCATGTCGCGGATCATAATTTGTTCTTCGCTTAGAACCATTACATTAATTCAACGGCGACGGCCGTTGCCTCCCCACCACCGATACAAAGACTGGCTATACCGCGTTTTTTGCCATGCGTTTCAAGCGCAGCAATCAGCGTGATAATAATACGTGATCCTGATGATCCAACCGGATGGCCAAGGGCGCATGCCCCGCCATGAACATTTACCTTATCATGTGATATGTTTAAATCATGCATCGCTGCCATCGTGACGACGGCAAAGGCCTCGTTAATTTCATATAGGTCAACGTCTTTATCGGTCCAACCGGTTTTATCGAAAAGTTTTTTCATGGCACCGACAGGGGCGGTGGTGAACCAGTTTGGCTCTTGTGCGTGAACACTATGGCCTATTATTTTTGCGATCGGTTTAAGGCCTCTTTTTTCCGCTTCTGATAATTTCATCATGACGACGGCCGAAGCACCATCGGAAATTGAGCTTGAATTTGCGGCAGTAACAGATCCATCCTTGGCAAATGCAGGTCTTAGAGTTGGTATTTTTTCAATTCTGGCTTTGCCGGGCTGCTCATCTGTATCAATGATGATGTCACCCTTTCGACTGCTAACCGCAACAGGGCTGATTTCCCGTTTAAAATATCCTTTTTCAATGGCATTGTTTGCTCTGGATAATGACGTAATGGCAAACTGGTCCTGATCTTCGCGGCTGAAACCGTATTTCTCTGCCGTTTTTTCTGCAAAGACACCCATCAATTTTCCTTTGTCATAAGCATCTTCAAGCCCGTCAAGGAACATATGGTCTTTAGCGTCCGTATGACCAATCCGGGCACCACTGCGCATTTTTGTCAATAGGTAAGGGGCGTTGCTCATGCTTTCCATACCACCGGCAACAATAATTTCTGCTGCGCCAGCCGAAATCGCATTATGGGCCAGAATGACTGTTTCCATGCCGCTGCCGCACATTTTATTGACTGTTACGCATGGGGTGCTTAATGGAATGCCAGCCCCAACAGACGCCTGACGTGCCGGGGCCTGACCAATGCCGGCGGGAAGCACGCATCCCATATAGGTTTCGTCAACATCATCGGGAGCAATAGTTGCCTCATCCAATGCACCCTTAATGGCAACGGCGCCTAGCTCCGGTGCAGTTACAGAGGCAAAATCACCTTGAAATCCCCCCATAGGTGTGCGAGACATGCCAACAATAACTATAGAATCTGCGGTCATGAAAATTTCTCCAGAATTTTTAGATGTCATTAATGACTAAAATATGTTACTATTCGGTAACAATATAAACTTGAATATATTTATACGCAAGATATTTGAAAACAGTATAACAATTGGACAGGGATAGATGCAACAAAACCTGACAAGAGAAGAAAAAAGACAACAAAAACTTGATGTGATTTTACGTAATGCCGCCAAGGCATTTATGGAACGCGGTTATTATAAAACCTCGCTAGATGATATAGCCAGTATGCAGAATGTCACCAAACCAACTCTTTATTATTATATAAAAAATAAAGAGGATATTTTGGTTAAATGTGAGGAGGTTACCTGCGGCCGGATTAATGCCATGTTGGATGAGGTAATGGCAAAAAATATTTCAGGTTATGAAATGCTTTATCAATTTATAATGCGTTATATTGGCATCATTATTGATGATGTGGCACGATGCCATGTCCGGCACCGTGGTCAGATGGAAGATGAGATGCTCCGGGCACAAAGTATAAAAAACCATAAGGATATTGAAAACAGAGTGCGTGAAATTATTCGCCGTGGAATTGGTGACGGCTCAATAAGAAATTGTAATTCTACCATTCTCGCCATTCTTCTTTTTGACAGTCTGAATGGACTGACATCATGGTATAAGGCTGATGGCAAGGTTGACCAGAATGAACTGACCGATGAAGTGTTGGCTTTAGTAGGGTCGGGGGTTTGCAGTACTTAGTATGAGCGATATTGCGGATAAGATAAAATCGGGAAATCGCCGGTCCATTGCAAAAGCAATTACACTGATAGAATCGTCACGTCCAGATCATCAGCAACAGGCAGAGTTATTGCTGAAAGAGCTTTTATCAAATACAGGGAACGCTCTACGACTTGGACTGACCGGCATTCCTGGTGTTGGAAAGTCCACATTCATTGAAACGTTTGGCAAAATGCTGACGGCAAAAGGGCATAGGGTTGCTGTGCTTGCTGTTGATCCGTCTTCACAAATTTCCGGTGGATCAATTCTTGGCGATAAAACCAGAATGGAGGAACTGGCAAGGGATAATATGGCTTTTATTCGTCCGACCCCGTCAAATGGGACTCTTGGTGGGATTGCCCGTTATACCCGTGAAGCCATGATGATACTGGAAGCTGCAGGGTTTGATATCATTATTGTTGAAACGGTCGGTGTTGGTCAGTCGGAAGTGGCGGTTGAGAATCTGGTTGATATGTTCATATTGCTTTTAGCGCCCGGTGGCGGCGATGAATTGCAAGGTATAAAGCGAGGAATTATGGAGCTGGCGGATCTGGTGATCATCAACAAAGCCGATGGCGATTTCGAGAATGCGGCGCGGATTGCAGCGGCTGACTGTAATAATGCTCTTCACCTTATGCAGCCAAAAAATGATGTTTGGACAGCTAAAGTATTGATGGCAAGCGCTTTGAAAAAATCCGGTTTTGATGAAATCTGGCAGGTCATTACCTCATTCCGGAATATTATGTCAGATGGTAATCTATTGGAAGAACGCCGAAATCAGCAAATGAAATCAGCTATCTGGTCGGAAGTAAGTGAATTAATTGTTGATCAGATAAAAAAACAAAAATTAAAGAAAATAGACGTTCTGGAAAAGGCGGTAATCAATAAACAGATAACTCCGCTTGCCGCGGCAAGAGAGTTAATCAGCACTATTTTAAATAATAAAATTACCTAACGAGTACACCTTGTCAACCCGCGGCCATAAAGCTCCCCGGTAAGAGCTCCATCATCAATCGCCAATCCACCATTCACCAAAAGATATTTAACCCCGACAGACAATTCTCTCGGATTTATATAATCTGCCTTAGGCCCAAATTCATCAGGATCAAAAATGACAATATCGGCATATTTGTCGGGTTCTATGTAACCGCGGTCACAAAGCTTGAATGTATCTGCGGTAAGGCCGGTGCTACGATGAATAAAATCTTGAAGACTGATATATTTTTTTTCAACCACATAAGTCCTGTATTTATTTGGAAAAGTAGCAAATTTGCGGGGATGGCCATATGATCCATCAGATGATGTCATCACCCAGGGTTTTTGCATAAAGGCGCGAAGGTCATCTTCGTTAATGGCGAAATTTGCTATATTGCTTCCCCCTTCAATAATGATTTCAATGGCGGTTTCGATTGGTGTTTTGCCACGGGCGTCTGCCTCTTCGCCGAGGGTTCTCCCAACCACCATATTCCCATCACCACCGGTTAGCAGCAAGGCATCCTTGCCACCACGTTTTCTCATATTTTCTTCCATGTCGGCCTTGATTTTAGGTAACAGTTCGGGATCTTTCAGTCTGGCTAACATAGCTTCATTGCCCCCTGCCTGAACATATCGGGGCAGCAGGGCACCAATGACGCTGGTTCCTGTAGCTGTCCATGGATACTGATCGGCACTGATTCTAAGTCCTTCTGCCTGAGCGTCTTCAATCATTTTTATTGCCTGTGCTGACTGTCCCCAGACATCAACTCCAAGTGCTTTAATATGTCCTACATGTCCTTTAATGCCAGCGATACGGGCAATATCAATCACTTCTTTAATTGCGCCGAGAAGCCCGATATTATAGGTGCTTTCATCACGAATATGGCTTTCATAAATGCCATCATAGGGGGCTATTTCTTTGGCGAGTTCAGCCACTTCCTCGGTTGAAGAATAACTCCCCGGAGCATAATATAATCCGGTGGAGAGGCCAAGAGCACCTTCCTCCATCGCTTTGCGGACATGGGATTTCATGATTTCCATTTCGCCGTATGTTGGCTCATCATCCCTCATCTGCATGACTGATTGGCGTACATTGCCCTGCCCGACAAAGAGGGCTGTATTGCTGCCTATTCCGTCTTCTTCAAGCTTGTCAAGGGTTTCACTAATATTGCTTGGACCACCTCCGTCATTGCCATTAAAAACGGTTGTTACCCCTTGCATAAGGTAATTGGCATTCAGCTTTTTATCAGGATTTTGCAGATCATCAAGTGAGTGGGTATGTGGGTCAATAAAACCAGGTGCAACGATCATTCCAGAGGCATCAATGGTTCGTGCAGCGCTTATTTTATATTGTCCTGCAGGGCCGACAAATGTTATCTGGTCACCATTTATGGCAATATCAAGTTTTTCCCCTGCGCTATCATGTCCATCAAAAACAGTGCCGCCTGTGATCAGAATATCTGCACTGATATCATTGGAATTTTCCTGACTGCAGCTTGCTAATATTAAAATAAATAATAGCGACCAAATAACTTTCATAAGACTTTCCCCTTGCCCGTATTTTCCCTGTTCAATCCACTATATCCTGCAATTTTCTGATTTCAAGCATCGAAAGATACGGAAGGGGTAATTTTTTTGGCAATAAAATCATAGATTTCAGGTTATATTTCTTGACGTATATGGAGCTTTCCCCTATATACCGCTTTCAAGTTTTATCAGGCTACATGACGATTCTCATGAAACAGCCATAGAATATAAGAATTTAAGTTAAGGAAAAGACGATGTCACGTGTATGTGAATTAACTGGAAAATCTGTAATGAGCGGTAATAATGTGAGCCATGCGCTTAACAGAACCCGTCGTAAATTCCGTCCTAATCTTGCCAAAGTAACATTGATGAGCGATGCACTTGGACAGTCCGTAAAAATGAAAATTTCTGCCCATGCACTGCGTAGTGTAGAGCATAATGGCGGTCTTGATAATTTTCTGATTAAAGCAAATGATCTTAAATTATCTCTAAAAGCAAGACGTCTGAAAAAAAGCATAAAGCAAAAGCTGGCTGCTGCATAAATTCAGAATTTAGGACAAAATTATTAAGGCCGCTGATATTTCAGCGGCTTTTTTTGTTCTTTAATAGAAAATGTTTTTCAGATAGTTTTAATTAAATAGGAAGTATTTTTAAATAATAATAACAAAAACTTCACTTCCTTATATTAATGTTATGATTCTGTAAACTGTATCAAAGTATAATAATGAATGAATTTTAAGCACGGTGGATTCACACAGGGCTCTTTTGTCATGTTATGCTTAAGGAATATTAAGGGGCAGTAAATGAACACAAAAGCATTATCAGTTAACATTGTAAATGGCGCCAAAAAGGTGTTCCTTAAAAAAGGATATGCCGCAACCAATGTCGATGATATTGTAAAAGCGGCACATATTTCTGCTCGTGAATTTGAAGATTGTTTTAATTCATTAGAGGAAGTCTGCCTTAAGGTTCTTCAGTCATACAAACAGGAATTGAAAAAGCAGCTCAAGAAATACGAAGAAAATGATAATCCAAGACAGAGACTAAGTATGTTTCTGGATGGTTATTTTGATGATGCAGAAAGTCTGGCCAAGGAAGGTTGTCCTGTATTCAGCCTATATTATGATGTGCGTAATATGGGAAATGCACTTTCTGAAACAGCAGTGGATATCTTGCAAATACAGCATAAATGGATAGACGAACAGTTTATCATCATGCTGAAAACTGAAAGCGGTGTTGATCAGGGAGACCGTCTCATGTCTGCAATAGGCGGGCTAACCATGCTGGCAAAATTGACAGGAAATTCGCAAATGTTCAAAAATCAGATTATCCAGCTCCGCTCCTGGATAAGATCAATGTAATGAGACTTGACCTTGACAGTATGATCGGTCACTCTACAGAAAAAATAATTCTATAGAGAAAATTTTTGGCAAAAAGTGAAAATCAGGAAAAAGAAATATCAGACTCACTGATGGTTTATTTAAAACCACGGGTTTTGGCTATATTGTTTCTGGGGTTTTCTTCAGGGGTTCCTTACGGTGTGCTGACCGGTGCATTAAGTTACTGGGTGTCAAAGATTGATCTAACACCAAGTGAAATCAGTCTACTTGTCGCTGCAGGATTTCCTTATACAATTAAATTTCTTTGGTCGCCAATCATTGATCAGGTAAAATTGCCTCTTCTAAATAAACTTTTTGGTCAGCGAAGGAGCTGGCTTCTTCTTTCCCAAGTATTTTTGGTTTTTAGTATAGTCTGGTTGGGGTTCACATCACCTACACAGGATTATTCAGAAACCTATATGGTTGCATTTTTAATTGCCCTTTTCGGTGCAACCCAGGATATTGTCATCGATGGTTTTCGTATTGAAGTTCTTGAAGATGACGAACAGGCCGCAGGGGCCGCCCTTTACATTTATGGATATAGGATCGCAGGAATCATTTTTTCGATTGGGGTGATTTATATTTATAATCTGTTTGATATTGATTGGGCATATTTGTTCATGATCGGCAGTTTATTAATGGCAGTAGGAATATTGGCGACGTTATTCATTAAAGAGCCGCAACATAAAGCCACAGAAGAAAAATTAAAAATCCAACATGAACTCGAAAAAATCATGCAGGAGAAAAAAATTCTGGAAGGTAAATTTAAAGAATATTTTGCCTGGATATATATGAGTGTTATTGCCCCGTTCCAGGAATTTTTAACAAGAAGGGGCTGGTACGTCTTTCTTCTTTTTGCTCTATTTTATAAGCTTGGCGACAGTATGGCTTTATCCCTGCAAACCAAATATTTTCTATCACTTGGTTTTGATGACCTCGTAATTGCTAATTCTGGGAAAGCTGTAGGATTCTGGGCATTGCTTGCCGGACTTGCGGTTGGTGGTGCGTTAATGAATAAAGTGGGGCTCTGGAAAGCTCTGCTCATCTGCGCTATATTACAGCTGGTATCAAATTTATCTTTTTCTGCACTTTACATAATAGGGACAAATGCTTGGTTTCTGGCGTTTACTATGGGTTTTGAAAATTTTTCAACCGGTATGGGGGCGACAGTTTTGGTTGCTTATCTATCGCTTCTTTGTAATCGCTCTTTCACAGTCACCCAATTTGCGCTTTTAAGTGCGATTACCCAATTTACCACTAGAATATTATCTTCACCAAGTGGCTATATTGTAGAATATACGGACTGGTTCTGGTTTTTTATTGTGACAGCTATTTTTGCAGTGCCGGGTGTTCTTTTATTATTCTGGATTAGAAAAATTGAAGACATTGACAGTAAACAATTAAACCTTGCGCACGATGAGGTCTAATATCAAAGAAAAGCGTGATTTGCGACTGACAAATTGAAAACCGTGTTGTTCCAGTAAAAACATTATATTTTTTGAGGTAAAGAAATTTATCTGATTTTTTTGTGGGCTCGGGTTTTTATAAAATCTTCTGACCGGTACCGATAATTCAAAAGTTTCACCTCTTTTTAGTGAATAATATTTATTTCTGAAAAAAGCATTTATATCAGCGGCAAAAATAAGATTTTGATTTGTGTCGTCCGCAGGCGTTAGATAATCTTTCTTAAACCCGCAGTGAGAACATACGAATATATGTTGTTCTTTTGAGCCGGAGCCGCCACAGACGTCACATTTTATTTTTTTTGTATTTCTGAGTATTTTCATAGTATCTCTTGTAATCCACTTTTTGAAATCGGCTAAAAGAAAAGAACAAAAAAAATCATTTGGTACATGCTTCAATAAACGATATCATTTAATGTTTCATCAAAAGGTGGGCAAATCAACCAGTTAAAGAAAGCTTGTATGAATATAATTGCCAAGAAAGATAAAATAAAAAAGGATCTGGAATCTATTGTGATCACTAGCGGTGATATAGAAGTGAGGTTAGCCTGCACAAAAGAAGAAATAGAAGCAGGCCAGAAACTTCGTTATCAGGTGTTTTTTAAAGAAATGGGGGCCAAACCTAGCGAGACCGTTAGAATACAGGAACGGGATTTTGATAATTTTGATGACATATGTGATCATCTATTGGCCTTTGATAATTCTAAAAGTGGACCTGACAGGGTAATCGCAACTTATCGTCTTTTAAGGGAAGAACTAATTGAAAAGAAAGAGGATTTTTACTCTTCAAGTGAATTTGACTTGTCTAATCTTTATAATGATTATTTTAGAAATTTAATGGGAGATCGTCAGTTACTGGAACTTGGCCGAAGTTGCGTAAAGGAAGAATACAGAACAAATGCAGTCATGCATTTAATGTGGAAGTTTATTGCCCGTTATATTGACAAGCATAAAATTGCATATCTTTTTGGCTGTGCCAGTCTTCAGGGTACAGACCTGGAAAGATTGAAATTACCACTTTCTTATCTTTATAATAATCATAAAACTCCGGCTGAATATAATATTCAGGCAAGACCTGAACTAGCACAGAAAATGGATTATTTTGATGAAGGTGAATATAGTAATAAAGAAGCCCTTCGTGCATTGGCCCCATTGGTAAAAGGCTATCTAAGACTTGGATGTTATATAGGGGATGGCGCAGTAATTGATGAACAGTTTGGGACAACTGATGTGTTTATTTTACTGCCGATAGACAGGCTGGAAAGCCGTTATTTGGCCCTATGGGATGATTGAAAATATAGAATATATAAAATTAAGGCCCCGGGCAGGCAATGGGTAAACAGGACATAAAGAAAATAGTTAATGAAAAGGCAGGTGTAAAAAGCACACCTATGATGGAACAGTTTTTGAAACTGAAATCATCACATAGTGATTATCTGCTTTTTTATCGTATGGGTGATTTTTATGAACTTTTTTTCGATGATGCTGTAATTGCTGCTGAGGCGCTTGATATTACCCTGACAAAGCGCGGAAAACACATGGATGAAGATATTCCTATGTGTGGAGTGCCTGTTCATGCAGCGGAAAATTATCTTTCCCGTCTAATTGCCAAAGGTTTTAAAGTTGCTGTCTGTGAACAGATGGAAGACCCGGCGGAGGCAAAGAAACGCGGCAGCAAGTCAGTTGTTAAACGTGATGTTGTAAGGTTGGTTACCCCGGGTACAATTACCGAAGAAAACCTGCTTGATGCCCGGTCTCATAATTTTCTGGCCGCACTTGCAAATGCTCAAGGTTGTTTTGCTCTCGCCTGGCTCGACATAACCACAGGCGATTTTTTTGTTAGTAATATGGAGCTTGCTAACCTGGATGCAGAACTGTCCAGATTAAATGCCGGTGAGATGATTGTGTCTTTCAATTTACTTAATAAAAGTGATGTGGCTGATAAATTGAATGATTGGCAAAATATAATCAGTCCTGTTGAAAATTTATTATTTGACAGTGTGTTAGCTGAACAAAAATTAAAAGAAACCTTTGGCGTCAGCATTTTGGAAGGTATTGGCACTTTCTGCAGAGCCGAGCTAGCAGCCTGTGGTGCTCTTATAGATTATCTGGAAGAAACCCAGAAGGGGAAATTACCGAAATTAAAAAGGCCAAAAATTGTCGTTGAAGACAGTGTTATGATGATTGACAGTGCAACCAGACGTAATCTTGAACTAAGCCGGACACTGTCGGGTGAAAAAAAAGGAAGTCTTCTTTATGAAATTGATAAAACCATTACTGGTGCAGGGGCAAGACTTCTAGGCACATATCTGAGTGCCCCTCTGACTGACTCTAGAAAAATCAATAAAAGACTGGATTTGATTTCATATTTCATAAATGAGGAAGCATTGCGACGCGAGCTGAGAGATCTGCTTAAAAGCTGTCCAGACCTTGAACGGGCGATGTCAAGGTTATCGGTTGGACGAGGCGGTCCACGTGATCTTGCAGCGATAAGAGATGCGCTTGATCAGGCCTTTAAAATCAGGCAAGTCATTGAAAGGAATATTTCAAAATCTAGCAACGATCTTGGCAAAGATCATGATGACCTAAAAGAAATTATTAATAAATTTGGCAATCATGATGAAATAGTAGATGAACTTAGAAGGGCTCTTTTACCTGAATTGCCACTTATTACGAGGGATGGCAATTTTATAGCAAGAGGCTATCATCCTCCGTTAGACGAATTTCAGATGCTTAAGAGTGAAAGCAAGCGTCTAATTGCTGCGCTAGAGGGTCGCTATAAGCAAGATACAAGAATTAACGGGCTTAAAATAAAATATAATAATGTACTTGGTTACTTTGTTGAGGTGACAGCGCTGCATGCTGATAAGCTGATGACAGCACCATTCAACGAAGAATTTATTCATCGGCAGACGCTTGCAAATGCTGTAAGATTTAACTCTTCAGAACTGGTTGAACTTGCAGGAAAAATTGGTCAGGCCGCAGATCAGGCGTTATCACTAGAGCACGAACTGTTCGAAAGATTGGTCACAATGGTTCTGGCAAAATGGGATGAGATCATCCTTGCTGCTTCGGCCTTAGCAATGCTGGATGTTGGTACAGCACTTTCCGAGCTTGCAGCTGAGAAAAATTATACCAGACCTTTAGTAGATGACAGTCTGTCATTTGAAATAGAGGCGGGACGACATCCTGTTGTTGAAACATCAATAAGACAGAACCAGAAAGGACGTTTTGTTGCCAATGATTGTGATCTTGGTATAGAAAATCGTCTCTGGCTGATAACAGGCCCCAACATGGCTGGTAAAAGTACATTTTTAAGGCAGAATGCACTTATAACCATTCTTGCCCAAATGGGAAGCTTTGTACCAGCAAATAAAGCTCATATCGGGATTGTGGACCGACTTTTCAGTCGGGTTGGAGCATCTGATGATCTGGCAAGGGGGCGGTCAACATTTATGGTGGAAATGGTTGAAACAGCTGCTATTTTGAACCAGTCAACCAACCGTTCCCTCATAATCCTTGATGAGATTGGTCGTGGTACAGCGACATATGATGGCCTTTCCATTGCCTGGGCTGCTGTTGAACATTTACATGAGGTGAATAAGGCGCGTGGCTTATTTGCGACACATTATCATGAGATGACAGCACTTTCGTCAAAACTGGATAGTCTGGCGTTATATTATATGAAAGTAAAAGAATGGGAAGGTGAAGTTATTTTTCTTCATGAAGTATCAGAAGGCTCAGCAGATAGGTCATATGGTATTCAAGTTGCGAAACTTGCAGGATTACCTTCGGTGGTCGTTGAGCGGGCGAAACAGGTGCTTCACAGTCTTGAACAGGGTGGTGCAGAAGGACAAGGCGTGGCTCAGGGACAGAAAATGTCGGCAATAAGCGACGATTTACCACTTTTTTCAGCCCTTCATGAAAAAATTGTTATTAAAAATAAGGAGCCATCAGAGCTTGAGAAAACCATTAAGTCACTAAGTCCAGATGAATTTAGCCCAAGAGAAGCATTAGAAATATTATATAAATTAAAAGAGTTGTCGCAAAAATAGATGACACGTATTAGAAAACATCGCGAGATATTCAATCGCAGTGAACTAGCGGTAAAACTTGACGCTTTAAAAGAAAGGTTTGGACCGGATCAAATCCGGGGACCTTTACTAGAGCTTATGAAAAATACCTATGAAATAGGGTTTCAACATATAAAGCAGCGAGCAGATAAAGGTGAAACGGGTGTAAATCTGGCTAATGCTCAAAGTTTTCTGACCGATGAAATTGTACATATGCTTTATGACGTGGTTACGGATTATATATATCATTTGGCAAACCCCACTAAAAGTGAACGATTATGTCTAGCGGCATTCGGAGGTTATGGCAGGCAGGAAATGGCACCATATTCCGACATCGATCTTTTATTTATTCTGCCCTATAAAAAAACCGCCTGGAGCGAACAGGTGGTCGAATATATGCTTTATATTCTCTGGGACATGGGTTTTGTTGTTGGGCATGCTGTCAGGACTATTGATGAAAGTATCCGGCTTTGCCATACGGACCTCACAATTAAAACGGCACTTCTTGAGATGCGATATATCTGGGGTGATCGGTCCTTATATGAGGAACTAGCAGCCAAATATGAAAGAAAAATTATAAAAGGCAATGCGCCTGAGTTTACAGAAGAGAAACTTCAGGAACGTGATGAAAGGCATAAACGACTTGGGGATACCCGTTATGTTGTTGAACCAAACCTGAAAGAAGGCAAGGGCGGGCTTCGTGACCTACATACATTGTTCTGGATAGCAAAATTCATTTATAAGGTAAACAGCCTGAATGAAATTGTGGAAAAAGGTGTCTTTTCACAGGACGAATATAAAGAATTCCAGAAGGCAGAAGATTTTCTCTGGGCTGTGCGTTTCCAGCTGCATTATTTTGCGGGCAGGCCGGAAGAGCGCATTACTTTTGATGTACAGAAAATACTGGCTGAAAAACTCGGCTATACTGACCGCCCCAATATGTCCGGGGTTGAACGGTTTATGAAACACTTTTTCCTTACTGCAAAAACCGTTGGTGACCTGACAAGAATTTTCTGTGCCTATCTGGAAGAGAAACATAAGCGAAAACCGATCCGTCTTTCCAATTTTTCATTCAGATCAAAAACTGTTGAAGGTTTTCCTATAGAAGGAAGCCGGTTAAGTTTTAAAAATGTAGAAGTGATTGTGGAAGATCCTGTCAAAATGATAGAGATTTTTCATGTTGCGCAAAAATATGCCCTTGATATTCACCCAAGGGCGCTCAGAATGATGTGGCAAAATCTCAAATTAATTAAAGGACGTACCCGCAATAATCAAAAAGCAAATGAAATTTTTCTTGAAATAATGACTTTTAAAGATGGCCCAGGCTTTGCTCTGCGTTTGATGAATGAGGTTGGCGTTCTTGGTCGGTTTGTGCCTGATTTCGGCCGTGTTGTTGCGCAAATGCAATATGACATGTATCATGTTTATACAGTTGATGAACATACGATCCGGGCAATCGAACTCCTATCTCAGCTGGAACGGGGATTGCTTGCTGATGAACATCCTTTGTCCAATGATATCATTCATAAAGTTCTTTCTCGTAGGGTGCTCTATCTGTCAGTTTTTCTACATGATATTGCAAAAGGAAGAAAAGGCGATCATTCCATACTGGGTGAGGAGGTTGCCCAGAAATTATGTCCGCGCTTTGGCTTGACATCGGCGGAGACAGAGACAGTCGCCTGGCTGGTCCGCTGGCATTTGCTGATGACCTATTCTGCATTTAAGCGTGATTTGAGTGATCCAAAGACGATTGCTGATTTTGCTGGTCAGGTGCAAAGTCCGGAAAGGTTGAGATTGCTTCTGGTGCTAACCGTTGTTGATATCCGTGCCGTTGGACCAAAAGTCTGGAACGGCTGGAAAGGTCAGTTATTAAGGGATTTATATAGCCGTTCAGCAGAATATCTTTTGGGTGGGCAGGTAAAATATGAAAATAGTTACCATGTTGATAGTATAAAAGCGGAACTTAAGGAAGCTCTTCCGGAATGGTCAGACAAGAAATTCGAAAAATACACCCGTCGTTTTTATAATACTTACTGGCATGCTATGCCGGTTGAAGATTTGGTGCGAAACGCATTAATGATTGATTTAGCCGATAAATATAACGATAATTTCACCGTTAATATTCATATTGACGATTTTCAGGATATTTCGGAATTAAGTATCTATACACAGGATCATCCCGGCCTATTTGCCCGACTGACCGGTGCAATAGCTTTAAGCGGTGCGTCTATTCAGGATGCCCGTATCTTTACAACCAAAGACGGTATGGCACTCGACTCTTTCAGGATCCAGGATGCAGAGGGGCAGGTTTTTAAAGATAAAAGAAAACTTGAAAAGCTCGAGCAGAATATAAGAGATACATTGTCTGGAAAACTTAGACCACGAGAAGTTTTTGATCGACGGCGCATCAAAAAATTACGAACGGATGTGTTCAAGGTTGAACCCAGAGTGCTTATTGATAATAAGGCCAGCAACACGAGAACAGTTATTGAACTTAATGGTCGGGACCGTATCGGCTATCTATTTGACCTGAGTCAGGTTCTGTTTGATTTGAAAATTTCCATTAGTTCAGCACATATTGCGACATATGGAGAGCGGGCAATAACGGTGTTTTTCGTTCGGGATATTTTTGGACATAAAATCACCAACGAAAAAAGATTAGAGCTCATAGAGGAAAAACTGATGAATGTGCTGACGGTGGATAGTTAGATGTCAATGATCAAAGCCACAGTAATTTTTGGAAGCTTTACCATGATAAGCCGTGTGCTCGGTTTTGTACGGGATATTTTTATGGCGGCTGTCCTGGGTGCCGGGACAGTATCGGACTGTTTTGTTGTTGCCTTCAAACTCCCTAATTTTTTTAGACGTCTCTTTGCGGAGGGAGCTTTCAGCGCATCATTTGTGCCTATTTTTTCAGTGACACTTGAAAAGGGAGGGAAGGAACAGGCACTACGCTTTGCAGAAGAAGCATTTGCCTGTCTTGCAATAACACTGCTACTTTTTGTTGGTTTAATGGAATTATTTACGCCGGCACTTATTTATGTGATGGCAAATGGTTTTGCGGATAATGCCACCAAATTTGATCTTGCCGTAACGCTGACAAGATATACTTTTCCATTTATCTTATTTGTATCCCTTGTTTCGCTGCTGGCAGGAATTCTTAATTCGCTTGGTAAATTTGCTGAAACGGCAGCAACACCGATTATATTAAATTTATGCATGATCTCGGCACTGGTTTTTTGGTCCGGTTCGATGGAAACACCCGCACATACATTGGCAATTGGGGTGAGTGTTGCAGGGTTTATTCAGATATTATTTCTATACAGAGCGACTATGAAAGCAGGCTACAGAATAAGGCTCATTATGCCCGCTTTGACCCCCAAAGTTAAAAGATTACTCATCGTAATGGGGCCGGCAGCACTGGGAGCCGGTGTTATTCAGCTTAACCTTTTACTTGATATGGTCATTGCTTCACATTTGCCGGATGCATCCATGTCATACCTTTATTATGCTGATCGGCTTAATCAGCTTCCTGTTGGCGTTATTGGTGTTGCACTTGGCACTGTGCTTCTGCCCGTATTATCCCGTAATATTGCAAGCGGTAATGAAGCAAAAGTGGTAAGCAGCCAAACTAAAGCTATTGAAATGGGCCTGTTTTTTACAATTCCTGCTGCTGTGGCTTTTGTAATTGTTCCTGACGATTTAATCCATGTTCTGTTGGAGAGGAGTAATTTTTCTGCCCAGGCCACAATTGAAACCTCAACCACACTTGCCGCTTACGCGGCGGGGCTTCCTGCGTATGTACTGGCAAAAGTCTTTGTGCCAGGATATTTTGCCAGAGGAGATACCAAAACACCCCTTAAATTTGCCATAGTGGCACTGATTATTAATGTAACTCTCAATCTGATTTTAATGCAATATTTTGCCCATGTTGGATTGGCAATGGCAACGGCAATATCGGCATGGATAAATGTGATGATGCTTTGTGGTGGATTGGTGCTTCGTGGACAGTATGTTATTGAAAGAAAATTATTAATAAGACTTTCAAAATATATTTTGTGCTCTTTTATAATGGGTGGTGTCGTTTGGTTTGTTGAGAAGAAGGTTCAGTTTTTAATTGATGGTAATTCTGTTGAACAGATTATTGGGCTGCTGGCTCTTGTTATTTGCGGGATAGGGGCATATCTGATTGCCTCTTTTTATACTGGAACAGTAAAAAAAGAAGAACTGACAGCAATATTCTCAAAGAGATAGTTGACCCGGGACTTTTTAGCCGTCATATAGAAGCCTATTGGAATTGATAACGGATATGTCCAAAATATCCATAAGGAATAAAAATGTCAGCTTTCAAACAACGTGTTTTTTCAGGGGTTCAGCCTTCGGGGAATTTAACACTGGGTAATTATCTTGGCGCTATCAAAAATTGGGTTGGCCTCCAGAACAGTTACGAAACAATTTTTTGTGTTGTCGATCTTCACGCTATTACGACGTGGCAGGAACCTGAAGTGCTCAAAAATGCAACGCGTGAAGTTGCCGCGGGCATGATTGCCAGTGGGGTTGATCCTGTAAAAAGCATTATTTTTAATCAGTCGCAGGTTTCTGCTCACGCTGAACTTGCGTGGATTTTTAATTGTGTTGCCCGTATAGGATGGCTTAATCGCATGACACAGTTCAAGGAAAAAGCTGGAAAAAATAAAGAGCGTGCAAGTGTCGGACTTTATGTTTATCCTGATTTAATGGCTGCAGATATTCTGACATATCTGGCAACTCATGTGCCGGTTGGGGCAGACCAGAAACAACATCTTGAACTTACCCGAGATATTGCCCAGAAATTTAACAATGATTATGGGGTAAATTTCTTTCCGGAAGTTGAACCCTTAATTTTTGGAGCGGCAACAAGAGTTATGTCACTCAGAGACGGGACAGCTAAAATGTCAAAGTCTGACCCTTCAGAAAATAGCCGGATTAATTTGACGGACGATAGGGATAGTATAGCAAAAAAAATTCGCAAGGCACGCACAGACAGTGAACCGCTTCCTGGAACATTAGAGGGACTCGAAGGACGTGCAGAAGCAATGAACCTGATAAATATTTTTGCGGCTCTAAGTGAGAGAGAAGCAAAAGATATTTGCAGGGAGTATGAAGGTAAAGGATTTGCTGAATTCAAAAACGATCTGGCTGATCTTAGTGTGTCGGTATTAGGACCAATAAGTGAGGAAATGAGCCGTTTAATGGGGGATAAAGGATATCTTGACAATATACTGCGTGAAGGGGCGAGAAATGCGGATGAAATTGCCACCCCAATTCTTAGACAGGTTCAGGATATTGTTGGCCTTTTACGGCCCTGATTATGCCACAATGATAAAGTAATATTTGATAATCTGAGAGTAAAAATGTAAGGTAAGATTATGGGTAAATATTTTAAAATCATTGTATCCTTTTTGGTCGTAGGCTTACTGGCATCTTGTACGCAATCTATAAGTACAAATGTAATGCGCTTTCATCAACTTCCTCAGCCGTCAGGCGAAAAAATCGTCATCGTTCCCATGGATCCTGCAAATAAAGGCAGTATAGAATTTGCCAATTATGCTTCATTGGTAGGTAATGCGCTTGGCAGCTATGGATATGTACCGGCCAATGGTGAAAAAGCCGATCTGATAGTAGAATTGGGCTATGGAGTAGATGATGGACAGCAGGTTGTGCGGTCATCTCCGGGAATGTATGGTTTTATGGGCTACGGATATTACGGTGGGTATTATAATCCTTGGTTCCCTTACCGCAGCCCTTATTATTATGGTAGTGCCTTTTATGGAAGCCCATATTATTATGGTGGTTTATATGATCCTTTTGGATATTATCCACTTGGGATGGCGCCTACAGTTCGCACATATACTAATTATACACGTCATTTGAAAATGGTAATCAAACCTAATAAAGAAAATGCACAAAATCTTTATGAAGGTGAGGTAACCAGCACAGGTCGTAATGCAAACCTTCACGAAATAATGCCATATCTGGTGCAAGCCTTCTTCACCAATTTTCCTGGCGTGAGCGGTTCATCGGAAAGAATTTCTGTTAAAATTCCTACAGACTGATTTTTCCAGCAGGGGGCTTGAAAAAGATAATTTTCTACGCCATCTATAATAAATAATTTATAAACTGGATTGGCCTATGTGGGAAACTGCGAAAGATATTGGTTATTGGCTTAAAGAAACAATTAGTCTTAAAATCATCAAAAGACTTGCTGTGGTAATAATTATATTATTACTACTTTATTATCCAGTCGGTATGTTTCTTATCCATAAAATTGATGATAATCCTGATTTTGGCCCACAAACAGTATCTCAAGGCAGCAATGCAGTAGCTGTCAGTATTGCTCTTATTGACCGGGAAGTAAATCAACATAGCTGGGTATCAAACGACCCAATTTTTAAACCGGGATCATTTCTTGATAATATGGCTAACTTTCAGACTGGTATTATTTCAGCAATTGCCAGATTTAGTTATGAACTGGTTGACCAGCTTGGACGAACCCGTGGTTCAAGTGCCGTCGACCCGGATTTGCAGGAAGTTTCGGGCTTATTACAGTATTCCGGAAATATATGGTGGTGGAACCCTTCAACTTCATTAATGCCGGTTGCTACTTCTGAGCAACAATATAATAAAGCGATGGAGCAGCTGATCATCTATAACAAGCGTCTGGCGACAGGAAATGCAGTTTTTGAGAAACGTGCCGACAATCTGCAAGCAACTCTTGATAGAATTGCGCTTGATTTGGGGGCTTCGTCTGCAAGTATTGATGCTTATATTAAAAATGGTTTTGGTTGTGTGCTTGATCTGGGCGCTGATGATCTATTCTTTAATGTCAAAGGTCAGGCTTATGCCTATAGTTTAATACTCAAAGGGCTTCGTAAAGATTTTAAACAGGTAATTGCAAATCGTGATATTTCATCTAGCTGGGATGAGATGGAAGCCTCGTTTGATTCCATAATCAGCATGGACCCACTGATCATATCTAATTGCGATGTGGATGGATTAATATTTCAGAATCACCTTGCTGCTGAAGGCTTTTATCTACTTAGAGCGAGAACCCAGCTCAGAGAAATTACCAATATATTGCAGAAATAAATATCCACTTGCAAAATTGATCTTTTGAATGGCAAAATAGAAATCAAAAATGTATATGAGCCAGATAAAGGGGTTTTTATGTCCGGGCAACAGAGTAAATGGAAGTTTCTGATCATTGCGGATGATACACCGGAATTTAAAAAGGTGCTTAGGTTAGCCAGTAAGCGTGCTGAAAAAGTGGGTGGCAGCATACTCATGCTTTATATAATTCCACCGGCAGACTTTCAGCACTGGACATCAGTTAAACACCTGATGGAAGAGGAGGCCATGGAAGAGGCCAAAGAACAGGTAGACAGCCATCTTCGCGAAATAAAAAGAATATCAGGCCTTGATGCCGAAGCCATTATCCGAAAAGGAAAACCGGAAGAGGTTATTTGTGAAGTTATTGCAGAAGACCGCGAAATTCATCTACTTGTTCTTGGTGCCGATGTTGAAGGTGATCCTGGTCCATTAATCAGAAGTTTCCGTGAAGTTCTCCTTAATATGCTTCATATGCCTGTTCTTGTCGTTCCTGGCAATATGACAGATGATGAAATAGATAAATTTGCGTAGTTATTTAATATATTAATCTTGAATATTCTGCGGTTCCTCACTATCTAAATAATAAATATATTAGAGACAGGTATTAATTATGTTTATTCAGACAGAACAAACTCCAAATCCGGCAACTTTGAAATTTATTCCGGGAGAAGTTGTGCTGGAAAGCGGCACCATGTTTTTCGAAAACAAAGATGCCGCCAGCATTTCACCGCTAGCACAGGCTTTATTTGAAATTGACGGGGTATCTGCTGTCTTTTTAGGGTCTGATTTTATAACCGTAGAAAATAATGATAAGGACTGGAACGAGCTAAAGCCGGCTATTCTGGGAACCATCATGGAGCATTATACCGCAGGGTTGCCAATTGTGACAGGTGATGCAGAAGACCATATTGCTGATGATGATGCTGATCCTGAAATTGTGGCCCAGATTACCGAGCTACTGGATACACGTGTTCGTCCCGCAGTAGCGAGGGATGGTGGTGATATTACCTATCACGGTTTTCGTGACGGTATCGTTTATTTAAGAATGCAGGGGGCCTGTTCAGGTTGTCCGAGTTCTACGGCAACCCTTAAATACGGTATTCAAAATTTGCTAAAACACTATATCCCGGAAGTTGAAAGCGTCGAATCAGTCGAATAAGTTTAGTTAACACTATTCAATTTGAAAAATGGCATTCCGTACCAGTACCATCTGCTGTCCGGTCCTGGCATAGTGCAGTTAATCCTGCTACGTCCTGCTGGAAAGGGTTCGTCAAAACGAACTTCAACTCTGTTTGCACCAATAAGATTAACTCGTGCAGCCTTATCAATATGGGATGGGAAGCAGTTCATTGCTCCCAGCCCCTTAATTTCTTCATCAACAGTAAAGCCAACTGAAGGGGGATTTATGTCCAGATTTGCTGTACGCGGCAACACATCTCTTACAGGTAAGGCTCTCGAATTTAAAATTAGTTTAAAACGGTCAATATCGGCATAATTTTCATTAAACGCGAAACGGGGAAGTGCCATAATATCGTTGCGGCTGTTTGCCGCACTGGAATATTGTGCTAAGGCAGCGGCGTAATTTTTGCTTTTAGCTAATTCAATCATACTTTCAGAAAATTCGCCGTAAGGATAGGCAAATAAATCAGGGATATAGCCAAGTTCTTGCAGGTATATTTTATCTGCCTCTTCAATATCTGCTTTTGCTTCTTCAATACTTATTTCTGTCATATGTGCATGCGCATGTCCATGATGTCCGATTTCTACCAAAGGATCCGCATCAAGTTCTCTAATCTGGTCCCATGTCATTGAACTTGGGTTCTGATCATTCACAGATTCAGTTGAAATAAACAGAGTGAATGGAATTCCTGCTGCTTTTAACCTGGGCCAGGCTTCTTTATATATAGAAAGATAGCCATCATCAATTGTTACGGCAATGGTTCTGGGGGGCAGACCCTGTTTATTTTTCAGTGCATCTATAATAGTTCTAAGCGGTACAATATTATATTTATTATTGCTTAGTTCAGCGATATGCTGATCAAACTGAGATAGCTTGATATTGGTTGTTGGAAAACCTTCTTCGCCAAACCGATGATACATAATTATGACTGCGCTGTCCTCATTTTGAGCGTCAGCAATAGATGAATAAAATGAATTGAACAAAAATATTAAACAAAACTGAATAATGAGTTTTTTCAATATTATCCCTCGAATTATAGTATTTAATTATTTATATGTTTTTCAGTACTAACTATACCAGAAAAACCATAAAAAATATTGTAAAAATTAATTTAGAAACTTAACCGATAAATGACACATATTTTAGCAATTGATACGACACTTGGGGCTTGCTCTGCGGCACTTATTAAGGAAGGAACGATTACTTCTTACAAGTGCGAGGTGCGTGTACGCGGCCACGTTGAACGGCTGCTTCCAATGATTGATGAAATATGTGAAGAGAGCGGTATTAAGATTTCTGATATTGAAAATATTGCCGTCACGGTAGGTCCGGGAACATTTGCAGGGGTAAGAATAGGCTTATCTGCTGCAAAAGGAATGGCACTGGCTCTGGATATTAAAGTGGTTCCAGTGACAACTTTGGAAGCAATAATATGCCAGTTTGTGGAGGAAGAAAAAGGATTCAAAGGAAAAGTTGCAGTTGCAATTGATGCTCGTCGAGGTGAGATTTATTTTCAAATTTTTGATGTTGATAAAGGTACTTTTAAGGCTATTTCAACAGCAGAAGCAATTCCGATTAGTAAAATTGGAGAAAGAATTACTTCTGATTTAGATTTACTAATAGGTAGTGGAGCTGAATTTTTATCGGGATTGAAAATTCTTTCTTCTAAAAAGTATAATTTTCCTGATGCATTATATATTGCTCAATATGCGGAAAAAAAACTGGGATTTGCCGTTAGAAGTGATGATATTTCCCCTCTTTATCTAAGAGCGCCGGATGCTATTAAACCTGCACCGTTAAATATGATCGTTTCCAATGAAGAATAAAAAAGCCATTTCCATTTCTGAGTTGGGAATAGAAGGAGCTGAGCTATTATCTGTTATCCATAAGGAAGCATTTTATGGAGAATATGAGCAGAAGTGGGAAGCGCAAGACTTTATAGAGCTTTTTTCAATTCCTGGAACGGTAAGTTATCTGATCAGTTTTGATGGTCAGCCAATTGGGTTTATTCTGATCCGTAGCATTGAAGATGAAGCGGAAATAATTACATTTTGTATATTGCCAAAATGGTTCCGTAATGGTTATGCTAGCTATCTTTTAGAATGGGTCATAAATACGCTGCAGAAGCAATCTGTCAAAAGACTTTTTCTGGAAGTGCGTGAAAATAATGATGCGGCAATAAAATTATATCAAAAATGCTCTTTTAAAATAATAGGGCGCCGCAAAGGGTATTATAAAGGCCATCATGGTGAAATTACAGATGCACTCGTTATGCAAATTCAGTTGTAGGATAAATTGAAGGCGAATTTTGTTGTGTATTTTAAAAATGATGGAAAGTAACAAATAGGAAATTGCAATGACATCAACTATCGAAAAATTATGTATAGAAAAAAATATGCGTATGACAGACCAGAGGCGGGTCATTGCAAAGGTACTGTCAGAAGCAGAAGACCATCCTGATGTGGAGGAAGTCTACAGACGTTCCACTAATATTGATAATCAGATAAGTATAGCGACAGTTTACCGCACTGTCAGACTTTTTGAAGAGGCCAATATTCTGGAGCGCCATGATTTTCGTGATGGTAGATCCAGATATGAGTTGGTTACTGAAAGCCATCATGATCATATGATTGATATAGAAAGTGGCGAGGTTATTGAATTTTTTGATGAAGAAATAGAACAGCTACAAAAATCTATTGCCAAAAAGCTTGGTTATGAGCTAGTTGACCACCGTATGGAACTCTATGGTGTAAAGAAGAAAAATTAGGTGCATTAGCCTAAAATAGATTTTATAGCTATTTTTTTATATGAGTGCTATAGACGACAACACTGTGAAGGGCAACCTAAACAGTGTTTGTTTTTATGGGTTAAATATCGAGTTAGAATTTAAATGCGAAAGTATTTTAAATTATTAAAGATAGCAGTTTATCTAGGTGTTTTATTACCACCAACTATACTGTTTAAGAAACTCAAGTTTCCCGGCTATAAAGCCTGGCCGCATTGGGTACATAAATCAATGTGCCTGGCTCTTGATATCAGAGTTAAAACATTTGGGCATGCTCTTGAAGGCTCACCGACTTTATTTGTCAGTAATCATATATCCTATCTGGATATTATCATTCTGGGACATATCATTAAAGGCTGCTTTATTGCAAAGCGTGATATGATTGACTGGCCTGTTCTGGGTTATTTGTCAACATTACAGCGTACAATTTTTATTGATCGTGAAAAAAGGGCTGAAGTTCACAGCCAGCGAGAGGAAATGCAAGACAGGATAAAAGGCGGTGATAGTTTAATACTTTTTCCAGAAGGGACTACTTCAAATGGTGGGGTAGTTCTACCGTTTAAAAGTTCTCTCTTTGGGGTTACAGAAAATTATATTCATCCAATGACGGATACGGAAGGACGGCCAGTCGAACTTATGGTTCAACCTGTAAGTCTGGTCTATAAAAGGATAAACTGTATGCCGACAAATCGTTCCAACAGACCCTGTGTTGCATGGTATGGAGATATGGATATTGGTCCACATTTCAGCGAGTTTTTAAATTTACAGAATATAGAAGTAGAAGTTCATTTTCATGAACCGGTTTCAAGGAATCTCTTTAAAACAAGAAAAGAACTTTCGGCATATTGCCAACGGACAATTGAAAAGAGATTAGAAGAACGCCTTCGGCGTGTTGATGACTAGGAATTTAAATGAAGAAGAAAATATATATTAAAACATATGGCTGTCAGATGAATGTTTATGATACAGAGCGTATGGTTGACGTCATGGCGCCAGAAGGTTATGAGCAATCGGATACGCCTGAAGGGGCAGACCTTGTCGTCCTTAATACCTGTCATATTCGTGAAAAAGCAGCTGAAAAAGTATATTCTGATATTGGCCGCATTCGAAAAATGAAGGATGAAAAGAAAAAGAGCGGTGAGGATATGGTATTGGCCGTTGGGGGTTGTGTTGCGCAGGCAGAGGGTGCAGAAATCATGAAGCGTGCACCAATCGTGGACATGGTATTTGGACCTCAAACCTATCACAATCTGCCGAAAATGGTCAAACAATCCATTTCGCTCAAACAGCGCGGTGAAAAATCTAGAATACTTGATACTGATCTTGCTGTAGATGAAAAGTTTGAACAACTGTCCAAAAAAGATGTAAAAAAGAAACCAACTGCCTTTCTGACTATTCAGGAAGGCTGCGATAAATTTTGCACCTATTGTGTAGTTCCCTATACGCGTGGTTCAGAATTTTCCAGGACTATTGAAGACGTAATGAAGGATGCACGTAAGTTGGCTGATGCCGGTGTTGTTGAAGTTACCTTGCTGGGGCAGAATGTAAATGCCTATCACGGGGTGTCGGGCAGTGGCGAAGAATGGGGGTTGCCTGAACTGATAACCGAACTTGCTAAAATTGATGGTTTTGAACGGATAAGATATACAACTTCACATCCCCATGATATGACGGATGAACTGCTCAGGGTGCATGGTGAGGTTAAAGAATGTATGCCATATCTTCATCTTCCGGTTCAGGCAGGGTCTGATAAAATTCTGAAAGCCATGAACCGGTCACATGATAGCTCATCATACAAAAGTACAATTGCCAAACTGAGGGAAATTCGTCCTGATCTTGCCCTGTCCGGCGATTTTATAGTTGGCTTTCCTGGTGAAACTGAAGAAGATTTTGAGCAGACCATGCAACTCGTTAGTGAAGTGACATATGCCCAGGCCTATAGCTTTAAATTTAGTCCGCGCCCGGGAACGCCAGCGGCACTGATGGATGACCAGGTAGATGAGGACGTGAAATCAGCCCGTTTGACTAAACTGCAGACTTTGCTGAAAGAACAGCAAACAGCATTTAACAATTCAGTTGTAGGCAGGGTTCTGCCTGTACTTATTGAAAGCACGGGTAAAACGAAGGGTGCAGCATTTGGCCGCAGTCCGTATATGCAGGCAGTGCAGATTTCACTTGGAAATAAATCGTATGATGACTTGCACGGTAAAATAGTTGATGTATTGATAGAAGAGGGCGGTCCCTTCAATATTCAAGGTGTACTTGCCTGATTTTTTTAGGTAAAATTTAACAGATGAAACGAAAACGCGATGAAAAACTCACCTCAGGTGTGCTTGAATTTGAAGACAACCATCTTCTGCAAGCCCTGTATGGTGAACATAATTCCAATCTTGCGCGAATAGAAAATGAATTTGGCTGCACGCTTTCTGGCAAGGGTAATTTATTATCTTTTGAAGGACCTGAAGAAGCCTGCAATCTGTCAAGGGATGTACTGCTAAATCTTTATAACAGACTGGAACAGGGATATGATGTTACAGTTGATGATGTCGATGGGGCAATTCGTCTTGTCAGCATGCTTGAAAGCCCACGTGTGAAATTTGCGAAGTCACGTGAGGCCATTTCAATTGATGAGAATGTCATCCGAACCAGAAAAACGACTATATCCCCCCGGTCGGTAAATCAGGCAAAATATATTGAAGCTTTAAGAACGAGAAGAATGACATTTGGGCTTGGCCCGGCCGGTACCGGTAAAACTTTTCTGGCCGTTGCAATGGCCGTTTCTCATCTTCTGGAAGGTAAGGTTGAAAGAATAATCCTTTCCAGACCTGCTGTCGAAGCGGGAGAAAAACTTGGTTTCCTTCCTGGTGACCTTAAGGAAAAAGTCGATCCATACCTGAGGCCGCTTTATGATGCCCTTGGTCAGATGATTTCTATGGAGCAAACGGAAAAACGTCTTGAACGAGGTGAAATTGAGGTCGCACCACTGGCCTTTATGCGGGGAAGGACTTTGTCTGATGCTTTTGTCATACTAGATGAAGCTCAGAACACAACGCCAATGCAGATGAAAATGTTCCTGACCCGATTTGGTCAGAACTGTCACATGGTAGTTTGCGGTGATCCATCGCAGGTTGACCTGCCCGATGGCAACGTATCGGGTCTCAAAGATGCAATTGATACATTAAAAAATATTAAGGATATCGCCTTTATAGAGTTTGATGCTAGCGATGTTGTCAGGCATAAGCTGGTAGGAAAAATCGTAAAAGCCTACGATGAAAGAGAAAGAAACTGCAGATAATGTCGTTTCCTGGTGGGTTAAGTCTTGAAATTTCTGTTGATTATGATCAATGGCAGGAAAAATTGCCTGATTATGAGGCGCTAATTGATAAGGCACTGGAACAGATAATAAAAAATGTCAAAGAGGGGAAATTTCTCTCCAACTTTTCATTTCTGGAATTAAGTATAGTTCTTTGTGATAACCAACTTATCCATCAGCTTAATAAACAATTCCGCAGTCAGGATAAGCCAACCAATGTTTTGTCATTTAATGGATTTGAGGCTTGTGAAATTGAACATTATTTTAAGGCTGATTACATAGCTCCTAACCATCCGTTTTCACTGGGTGAAATATATATTGCCTATGAAATAGTGGAACAAGAAGCGAAACAAGCAGAAATCAGTTTTGAGGATCATTTCGTTCATCTTGTCATACATGGTATTCTTCATCTGCTGGGGTATGATCATGAAGAAGATCAGGAAGCGGAAGTGATGGAAAATCTGGAGAGCAGCCTTCTGGCTAATCTTGGTATTGACGATCCTTATTCAGCATGAAATAGTAAATTCAGAAAAACATCAAGAAAGGCTTCAGCAAAAGCATTATGACATCATCAGATTCTGCAGACAAAACCGGGTCGAATACCGGGTTTTGGGGCGCTATAAAGAATATTTTCAACAGGTCAGATATTGATCATGAATTGAAAGAAAGTCTCGAAGAAGTAATAGGAGAAATAGAAGCAGCTGAAGGAAGATTGGGCGAGGAAGAGCGCTCAATTATTATGAATACCTTATCCTTCGGGGACCTTCGGGTTGATGATGTTATGGTGCCACGGGCAGATATCATTGCAATTGAGGAGAATGCGCCTTTTGAAGAGCTTCTTAATGTCTTTGTCAGTGCGAGCACATCTAGGCTTCCAGTTTATCGGGAAAGTCTTGATGAAGTTCTTTCCATGGTTCACATAAAAGATGTATTCAGAGCATTTGTAAATAACAGGGATAATAATAATTTTCCGTCCCTGAAATCCATTCAACGACCAATCCTTTTTGTGCCGCCTTCGATGAAGCTAATTGATTTGCTTACCAAAATGCAAAAAACCCATATTCATATGGCAATTGTGGTTGACGAATATGGTGGTACAGATGGACTGCTTACGATTGAGGATATGGTCGAGCAGATATTTGGCGACATTGAAGATGAACATGATATTGCGGAAGGCGTATTAATGCGCGAACGGGCAGATGGCAATCTGCATGTTGATGCACGCTTGCCAATTGAAGAACTAGAAGACCTGCTTGGCCTTGATTTCTTAAGTGATGATCATGATGAAGATGTGGATACAGTTGGGGGACTAGTTTTTAAACTTGCTGGTCATATTCCGCAAAAGGGCGAATTGGTTGTTCATGAAAACGGCACGAGATTTGAAATTATTGATGGTGATACCAGACATATAAAATATATTCTGGTTCACAGAAAATAAGTTAAATGGCAAATTCAAACCTCTCCCTTGATAGCATATCTGATTATTATGACCGGTGCTCACAAATTAAAAAATATCTGATTTTGTTATGTGCCGGGTTGATTTCGGCGTTGGCGTTTGCACCGGTATATTTTTTTCCTGCACTTATAATTGCATATACGGTATTACTTATTTTTACAATTTTAAGTATCGGACTAAAGCAGGCATTTTATTATGGCTTAACTTTCGGCTTTGGTCATTTTTTTGCTGGACTTTACTGGATTGGCAACAGCTTTGCTGTTGAACCTTCAATACCCGATTTTGCCGGTTATGTTCTGGTTGCTTTGCTATCCTGTTATCTGGCGATCTTCCCTGGTTTGACATCTGTTGTTGTCAGATATATTCATAAAAACCATAGTATAAAAAGACAGTTGCTGAGTATTGTTCTGACATTCTCTGTTGTTTGGAATATTATGGAATGGTTTCGAGGTGTTCTATTTACCGGTTTTCCATGGAATTTAACTGGATATGTATGGGGTTTTTCAGATGCGATGCTTCAATCTACATCAATCTGGGGTGTATATGGATTAGGAATATTTACTGTTTTTATTGCTATTGTGCCTCTGCTTTTACTTAACCGTGCAAACCGGATAGTTGTATCAATATTGTCAATAATTTTGATAGCCGGTTTATATTTATATGGGCATTTTAGGCTTAATCAACAAACGGAATATGTCAAAGATATTAATCTCCGTGTTGTTCAGGCAAACATTAAACAGGAAGATAAGTGGCCGTCCCGAAATTGGGGCAAAAACCTGATTACATATATGACGATGAGTGAAGGTATAGAACAGTCAGGTACCACCCACGTTATCTGGCCGGAAACAGCGATCATTTATTCTCTTTCAGAAGAGCCACTGAGAAGGCAGGTAATTTCGAAGATGTTGGAAAAAGGAGGTGTGGTCTTTACGGGCTTTCCTCGCAGGGATCGAAGTGATGGGTCATTCAAAATTTATAATTCAATGATTGCCATTAATGATCAGGGTGAAATGGAGGCAATTTATGATAAAAGTCATTTGGTACCGCTTGGAGAATATATTCCTTCTTTTGTCAAAACGCTTTTTATAGCACTTGGGTTTGATCAGTTATTTAGTGGGGGGCAGAATTTTAGTGAAGGGGATGGTCTTAAAACGTTTAATATAAAAGGATTGCCGCCTGTAGGAGTACTTATTTGCTATGAAATTATTTTTCCCGGGCAGGTGACTGATCCGTCAAACCGGCCAGATTGGCTGCTTAATATTACCAATGATGCATGGTATGGCAACAGCAGTGGACCCCGACAACATTTACTACAAACACGTGTACGCGCTATTGAAGAAGGCCTTCCTGTTATTCGATCCGCCGGAACTGGTATTTCAGCGGTCATTGATGCTTATGGACGTATAATTGACCATATTGATCTTAACAAAAGAGGTGTAATTAATAGCGGGTTACCTTATAAAATTAAGCAAACAACACTGTATTCCATATACAAACAGTGGATATTTATGCTCATTAGTGTTATAATTTCTATCGTAAATATTGTACTAATCCGTAGATTTACACCGTAAAGAAGATAAAGCTTGACGTTAAATAGCTACACTACTAAACAATAACCATACTTTGTGGGCGGTCGATTTTACATTGCTAAATCGAGAAGTATTGTGATTTTTATATAAAGCAAGGTATTTTTAAAATGAGCATGATCAAATCATCACCAGACCCAGTGGATATTCATGTAGGCGCCAGAGTGCGTCTCAGAAGGACACTGCTTGGTATGAGTCAGGAGAAGTTGGGGAAGGCTCTTGGACTTACTTTTCAACAAGTACAAAAATATGAGAGAGGCGCCAATAGAATTGGCTCCAGTCGACTTTATCAACTTTCTAAAATTCTTGATGTGCCAGTATCCTTTTTCTTTGATGAGATGACACCGGATGCGACACGTAAAGCCGAAGGGATGGCCGAAGGCAGCAAGCAGGTATTTGAAGTTGACAAACTTTCAAGAAGGGAAACGCTGGAACTTGTTAGGGCTTACTACAAAATTATTGATCCATCTGTAAGAAAAAGAATTTTTGAAATGGTAAAAGCTATAGGAAGTTCGGCTATAGGATCAAATGGTAAAAAATAAATCCAATTAATTTTCATTTTATAAAAAACATGCTTTTATTGATGTATAAAGCATGTTTTTTTATGGGAAAATTATGTTTAAAAATGATTTTATATATAAAATCTGTACTAAATCGGAATGGAAAGAGGCGACGGTCAAAGGGATATATAAAGGATCCTCAGATGACATTCGGGATGGCTTCATTCATTTTTCAGCAATTGAACAGGTTAAAGGTACACTTGAAAAGCATTTTAAAAATCAAAAAGATTTAGTGCTCCTTAAAATAGCAATAGACCGATTACCTATAGAGGCGCTAAAATGGGAGAAATCAAGAAGTGGACAGAAATTTCCCCATTTATATAATGATCTGAACCTAGGGTCTGTTGTTGGTATGGAAGAATTGCCGGATCAAGACTAGTTATAGCTCAAGTTAGGATAATAAATGAATTTATATGAATTTTTAAAACCGGTCCTTTTTCTATTATCTCCGGAATGTGCCCATAGCCTCGCAATATTAGCATTGAAATCAGGCCTTTTTCCAAGTGGAAAAGTTTCGGCGTCAACCAGTCTCAAGCAAACAATTTGGAATTTGGATTTTCCAAATCCGGTTGGGCTGGCGGCCGGTTTTGATAAAAATGCAGAAGTTTATAAACCCATGTTAAAACAAGGTTTTGGATTTGTCGAAACAGGGACTGTTACACCGCTTGCCCAGGCGGGAAATGAAAAACCAAGAATATTTCGACTGACAGAAGATAATGCGGTCATTAACAGGCTGGGCTTTAATAATAAGGGTTTAGAATATTATTTAGCCAGACTAGCTGCCCGGGGAAAGACCAACGGCATTGTTGGTGCCAATATCGGTGCCAATAAATTAAGTAAAGATCAAATTGAGGATTATGTTATCTCCCTTAAAAGGCTTCTGGGGCTTGCTGACTATTTTACGATTAATATATCTTCGCCGAATACACCGGGACTTAGAGCCTTGCAGGGAAAAGAAGCACTTGATGAGCTTTTATCAAAATTAAAAGCGGTTAGAGATCAAGCGGGTCTTGAGAGAAACCCACCCCTTATTTTAAAAATTGCACCGGATCTTAATGATCAGGAATGTGCCGATATTGCAGAAATAATTCTTAAACATAAAATGGACGGTTTGATTGTCAGCAATACGACGCTTTCAAGACCCAAACTTATCTCATCATTTAAAGACGAGGCAGGGGGGCTTAGTGGTGCGCCGTTATTTGAATTATCGACGGAAATTTTATCAAAAATGTATAAATTGACCAGCGGAAAAATTCCGCTTATCGGTGTTGGTGGCGTATCAAACGGCGAGCAGGCTTATGCTAAAATTAAAGCAGGAGCGTCTCTGATCCAGCTATATTCAGCGCTGGTCTATCATGGTCCGGGACTGGTCCGGAAAATAAACAGAGAACTAGAAGAACTTCTAAAAAAAGATGGCTTCAGAAATATTGCTGAAGCCATCGGCATTGATCATAAATAAATAAAAATTATTCCGCATCGCCCATTTGGGATTGCAGGTAATTTTTTTCGCCAACCTTATCGATCAGTGCAAGATTGGTTTCCAGCCAGTCAATATGCTCCTCTTCATCAGACAATATTTCTTCAAAGAGTTCTCGTGAAACGTAATCTCGGACTTTTTCGCAATATTCAATAGCATCTTTAAGGTCTGCATAACCCGCCAGTTCCAGTTCCAGATCACCTTTCATCATTTCTGTTACCGACTGACCAATTCTTAAGCGGCCAAGTTGTTGCATTGCGGGCAAACCTTCGAGAAATAGAATACGTTTAACCAGTTCGTCAGCATGTTTCATTTCATCGATTGATTCTTCATATTCGTATTTTTCCAGCGCTTTTAATCCCCAGTCTCCGTACATGCGGCTATGCAGGAAATACTGATTAATAGCTGTTAATTCGTTTTTTAGAATTTTATTGAGAAATTCGATGACTTTCTTATCACCTTTCATGACATACTCCTGATAGCTTTTTGTTTGGTCGATATAATAGAGATTTTACAGGCTTAAGTCAAACTTACTGAGAAAATAGGTTTGATAAGTTATTGATAATAATAGTGAAAATGATTATTAGATACTTACTGTGATTGGTGGGACTGCTTTTCCATATTGCAGATTTCTTGAGCATCACAAAGACACATGCCACATTGTGGCTTAACACCAAGTGATTCATATATCTTTATAGCACTTTGGAAGCCATTATTTTTACGTGCCGCTTCGCGTACAGTATTTTCATCAAGGGCATTACAAACACATACATACATGGTTTCGACTCTCAAATTGGTAATATCATAATTATATGCAATTGAGAATTATTGTCAACAATGTTAATAATCATTCTTATTACTATAAACTTTTTTATGATAAACATTGGAATTGGGTGTGTTTTTTGATTAAATGCCCATGACACAAGAAAATCATTCAGGCAAATTATATTCAGGATAAAAAATGACCGTAACAATTTTCCATAATCCCCGTTGCAGTAAATCGAGACAGACTCTGGCCTTATTGGAAGAGAAGGGGATTTCTCCAATAATACGTGACTATTTGAATGATGCCCTTTCAGTAGATGAGATTGATAATATTCTGAGCTTGCTTAATATTGAGCCGAGAGACTTAATGCGTAAAAAAGAAGCTGAATATGCAGAGAATAATCTGGCTGACGCTGGCTTAAGCCGTCAGGACTTATTAAAAGTCATGATCAAATATCCAAAATTAATTGAACGACCAATTGTGCTGGCAAATGGCAAAGCGGCTATTGGCCGCCCGCCGGAAAATGTTCTGACTATACTCTGACCGGAAATTTTACTCTGACTGGAAAATTTAAATCCACTGGATTATTTTACATCGGCCAGCGAACATTGATTTTGCCAGCCATCCCGTTTCACAAATCGTCCCGGGAAATTGCCGGTATGTTCACCATCTTTAAGGACCTGAGAACCGTTTACAAATACATGTCTCATTCCTATGGCATATTGATGTGGTTTTTCATAAGTGGCGACATCCATAATTGTTGCAGGATCAAATATTGCCAAATCTGCATAGTTGCCCACTCTTATAGCGCCACGGTTCGCAATTTTCAGATTTTCTGCAGGCAGTGAAGTCATGCGTCTTATCGCTTCGCTAAGGGGCAAAACATTTTCATCGCGAACATATTTTCCTAGAACCCGGGCAAAATTACCATAGGTACGCGGATGTGTGCTGGAATGGAGGAAAATACCTTCATTGGGAATTGCACGTGCGTCAGATCCGAAACTAACCCAGGGCAGATTAAGCTTCTTTTTAATATTCTCTTCGCTCATCATGAAATAAACAGTGCTGACATCGGCCCCATTTTCCGCGACAAGGTCCATAGCGGTTTCTTCCGGGCTGGATCCGCGCATTTCGGCAATTTCCGTCAGTCGTTTACCTGTAAGTGGGCGCAAGTCAGGATTATCAAAGCCGACCAGCACGACATTTTCATATCCTGATGCCGCACCAAGACTTTCCCAATCCCTGTTTGGGTCGCGCATTTCATGAAGTGCTTTGGCTCGTAGTTCTGGATTCTGCATGTTGGCGATCCAGCTTTTAATGCCGCCCTCCTGTATCCATGGTGGGATCATGGCATCTAATCCGGTTGATCCGGCTGTATAACTATACATATTGGCACGAATATTTAAGCCTTCCGCACGGGCAGCTTCTATTTTGTAAATGACATTGTCGAGTTTGGGCCAGTTTTCTTTTCCTGCTGCTTTCAGGTGATAAATTTCTGCCGGTATATTGGCTTCCCTGGCAATCATCAGCAGTTCATCAACGGCTTCTTCCAATTTGTTTCCCTCACTGCGCATATGGGAAATATAGGAACCACCACAGACGCTGGCCGCTTTGCTTAAAGCGATAAGTTCTGCAGTATCTGAATAGGAAGCAGGTGCATAAATAAGGGATGATCCAACGCCAAGCGCCCCTTCGTTCATGGCATCAATGACCAATTGCTGCATCCTTTTAAGTTCATCCTCATTGGGCAGACGATTGTCATAACCAAGTTCATTTATGCGGACAGTTGTTGCCCCAATATAGGAAGCCACATTTGGTGTAATTCCTTTTTTCTCAGCATAGGAAAGAAACTCTCCAAGGCTGTTCCAGTTTACATCATATTTCATTTCGCCCTGAATATCGATTTCATGTTGCTTCATTTCAGCATTTAAAGGGCCAGGGGATGAACCTTCACCGAAAACTTCCAGGGTCACGCCCTGTTTGATGTCACTCATGCCACGACCATCATAAAGAAGTGGCTCCGCTGCCCAGCTCAGCATATTGATAAAACCGGGGGAAACGGCAAGTCCTTTTGCATCAATTTCAGTGTCACCAACGGCTTGACTAAGATCGCCGATAGCTACAATTCTATCACCATTGATTGCAAGGTCAGCGACTGAGCCGGGGCTGCCAAGTCCGTCATAAACCATGCCACCCCGAATGATTTTTTCAAAATGATCAGTTTCCTGTGCCGTTTGATTTTCAGAGCAGCTAATGGTGATAAAAAGCGTTATGAAAGTGATAAAAATATATTTATAACTTGGTTTATGGATCATTTTGGATGGCCTCGTTTTTTATAGTTCCCCATTTGACAAACTAAGAAAGCTATTATTGTTCCAATACAAAGCTGCCAACTAAAGGCAATTTTTCCTAGCCATTCTGGCAGTTTGAACAGATCGACAATATAACGCTGCTGAATTAAAGTTACAACAAAACCTATAATTAGGGCGAAAATTACCGATTTGGTTGATCCGCGGCTTGTATATATTACCGTAAAATAGACCCCAAGCAGACCGGAATAGGCAAATACCATAAGGGATAGTGCAAAATCGAGTAGGGGAAGACCTGAATACTGCTGCCAATAATAACAGAGTATCGACATGAAAAAAAGAGCAGCCCCCACCAGTCCCATACATAACTGGCCAGCCCGGACAAAATGATGTTCAGGCATATTTAGTTTTTTACTGACCCAAGGTCGGTAGAAATCCTGAACTATAACCGACGACATGGAATTCAGACCAGAATTGATTGTCGAGACCGCTGCGGCAATAACACCGACTGTGACCATCCCTTTTAATCCTGATGGAAGTTCATTTAAAATATAGTGCATGAATATGGTAATATTTTCTCCCTGAAATTCCTGATATGGAGAAGAGTCAGCGGAGTTTGCCATAATGTCTGGTCTGTCATAATAAATGTATAGCAATTCCCCAATTGATATAAACATCCAGATCAGTGGAATGCCGATAAATGCCGAGAGTATAATTGCCTTGGAGCCATCCCGTCCTTTTTTGCATGTTAACAGACGCTGGGCTATGTCCTGATCCAGTCCGAAGCTGGCAATATATAAAAGTGTTATACCCGTCAGAATTGAAAGAAGACTATATGGGTCGGTAAAATTAATGCCGGCATTAAAAATACGGAGTTTATTGAGCCCATCCGGAGTCTGTTTCAGCTCACTGACTATTTGAGGCAGGGTGAGAGGTATGTGATTAAGTAAAAAATATAAAACCGCAATGGCCGAAAAACTATAGGCGCAAAACTGGATTAAATCGCTCCAGATAACCGACCTAATGCCATTTAGAAAAGTGATGGAGAACCCAACCACAATAAGTAATGCTGATGCAGTAATGATATTTCCGGCCTCAATATTTGAAAATAAAATCATTGAAACGGCAATTGCTGCAAGATAAAGACGGGCACCGCTGGCAAATAGTCGTCCGACCAGATACATTGCCCCTGCAGCCTTCATGGCGGTTTCATCAAATCTTAAAGCCAATAGCTCATAAACAGTCGTTGCTTTCATGGCGTAAAATTTGGGCATTAAAACTTTTGCAATAAAAAGTGATGCGATAATTGCGCTGATATTAACGGCAAGATAGGAATAATCATTTCGGTATCCCTGATCCGGACCACCGAGGAAAGTGGCCGCAGACTGGGTCGTGGCAATAACAGAAACTGCCACCAGCCAGGCGGGCATTTTATTGGCGCCAAGAAAATAATCGCGCGTCGTTTGAACTTTTAATAATGTAAATGCCCAACCTATCCCAAATAATAATAGCAGGTAACCAGATACAATCAGCCAGTCGAGTGTTGAGAAATTTCCTGCCATAGTCTGCCTTTGTTATTTTTCTGTAATAATTTTTATAAGTATAAAATCAACTGCTGACAATCTTATAGAATTTTTCAGTTATCAGACCGTCACAAATTATTTGTCATAATGGTATTTATTGTGGGATAAAGTCCGATGACATAGATATTCGAGAAATAATCTGCAGGTTAGGAAAACAGAATGGGCACACGCATAGAAATTGATACCATGGGCACCGTTGAGGTGGATGAGGATAAATACTGGGGTGCGCAGACACAAAGATCGCTTGAAAATTTCAAAATTGGCGGGGAAAAACTACCAATTCCCTTAATTCGCGCCTTAGGGATTCAGAAAAAAGCGGCGGCAATGGCTAATGCCGAACTGGGACTTCTGAATCAAAAAATTGCCTTTGCAATTAGTCAGGCTGCGGAAGAGGTGATTGAAGGAAAGTTATTTGACCAGTTTCCTTTGGTTGTCTGGCAAACCGGCTCAGGGACCCAAAGCAATATGAATGCCAATGAAGTCATTGCCAACCGGGCTATTGAACTGCTTGGCGGGAAGAGGGGCAGTAAAAACCCAGTCCATCCCAATGACCATGTTAATCTGGGTCAAAGCTCAAACGACAGTTTCCCGACAGCCATGTCGATTGCGGCGGCAGAACAGGTAAATCATGCCTTGCTACCGGCTCTTGAAAATATATATGGGCTACTATCAGCCAAATCTTCGGAATTTGACCATATTATCAAAATTGGCAGAACCCACACACAGGATGCTACCCCCATTACTTTGGGTCAGGAATTTTCCGGGTATAAAAGACAATGCGAGCTTGCGATTGAAAGGGTGCATGATTGTCTGCCGCGATTAATGGAGTTAGCACAGGGTGGAACGGCTGTAGGGACGGGTTTAAACGCGAACCCGAATTTTCCTGCAAAATTCACTGAGGCCGTCAATAAAATAACCAATCTTAAATTTACATCGGCAATAAATAAATTTGAGGCGATAGCCGCCCATGACGCAATTGTAGAAGCATCAGGTGTCCTCAATGTCATAGCAGCCAGCCTGATGAAAATTGCCAATGATATCCGCTTTCTGGCCAGTGGCCCGCGCAGCGGTCTGGGGGAGCTTATATTGCCTGCAAATGAGCCGGGTTCTTCCATAATGCCGGGTAAGGTTAACCCGACACAATGTGAAGCCCTTACCCAGGTTTGTGCTCAAGTGATGGGCAATCATGTTACGATTACGGTTGCCGGATCGAATGGTCATTTTGAACTTAACGTTTTCAAACCGGTTATGATCTATAATCTGCTTCAATCCATCCGGCTTCTATCAGATGCGATCAACAGTTTCTGCAAAAACTGTCTGGCAGGCATTCAGGCAAATGAAGTCAGAATAGCAGAACTTATGGAACAGTCGCTTATGCTTGTAACAGCTTTAAATCCGCATATTGGTTATGATAATGCGGCAAAAATAGCGAAAAAAGCTTACGCAGAAAACCTGACCCTTAAACAGGCGGCACTGTCACTTAAACTATTAAGCGAAGAACAGTTTGACCAGTGGGTTAATCCAGAAAATATGGTCGGTAAGTAAGCCGTCAGAAATTGATTATTTTGATTTTATTTAAGCGTCTTGTAGGTCGCCACATCAAAATCATCGACATTGATCACATCCATAACGAGTTGGTCATATTTTCTAAGATCACTTGCTTCCTTGTCGGTTATTATTTTTGCTTCCAGCCCTTCGGTAATCATCAATTCACCGTAACGGGCATTGATTTTGCCTTCTTTTCTGGCAATTCGGAGCTTTTTCTTAAGCGGAAGGCTATCTTCTGCAAGTTTTAAAGCCTGCTCTAGTCGGCCTAGCGCTGGGTCATCCTTGCCGGGAATAAATACATCTTTTGACAAAGTTTCGCGGCGCTCGTCACCGTCAAGAATGCTAGCTGCAACCATGCCGGTTAGTTTGTCATCAGGAAGTTTAAACCGCAGCCCCAGAGGAGAAGATATTATTTTGATCAGAAAACGAATAAAGGCATTTGGCAGATTATCAATATTACCAAGAACTGCTTCATGTGCGTTATGACAGGCGGTTTGTATGGACCATTCCAAAATCGGCTCCATACCACGTTCTTTTGCGTCATGATGTCTTTTTAATGCACCGCAGGCCAGATATATCCATGAGAAAGCATCGGCAAACCGCCCACTGACCATTTCCTTACGCTTTAAAGCCCCACCATATGTGGCCAATGCAATATCCGATGTTAGAGAAAAAGCAGCACATAAGTAGGTAAGCTTTGCCTGCGCCAGAGTCTCGATACGGCTATTGGAAAGCTTAATAATTCCCGTTTTTATGGAAAGACCAAGCAGAAAACATCGGGTTATGTTACTGAAAACATTAAAAATATGCTTCCAAAGATATTTATCAAATTCGGCTTTGTCATCTGATTGCAATGCCGTCATTTCCTTTAAAAGATAAGGATGGCTTCTGATTGCGCCCTGTCCATATATGATCATGGATCTGGTCAGGACGTTTGATCCCTCGACCGTAATCCCAATGGGGATGGCGGAATAGGCCCTTGAAAGGATATTTTGCGGTCCACGGATGATCGCCGCACCCGCCCTTAGATCCATAGCATCGTTAAGGGTTTTACGCATCCCCTCAGTTAGATAGGCTTTAACCGTCCCTGATAAGACGGATGGTTTTTCACCGCCGTCAATAGCAGCACAGGTCATCTGGCGGGTTGCATCCATCATATATGTATATCCGGCAATGCGGGCGAGAATTTCCTCGACCCCCTCAAAGCGGCCAATGGGCGTATCAAACTGTTCCCTGATTGTTGCATAGGCGCCGCAGACACGGGTTGATAATTGCGCGGCCCCAACGGAGAGAGAAGGTAAAGAAATTGATCGTCCGGCAGCGAGTGATTCAACCAGCATACGCCATCCGTTACCAATACCTTTTTCCCCGCCGATAATGGCGGATACAGGAATAAATACATCCTTGCCATGAATAGGGCCATTGGCGAATGGGACCCCCATCGGGTCATGTCTGTTGCCAATAGTCAGTCCTTCAATATCGCGGGGAAGCAGGGCACAGGTGATGCCTCTGTCCTCTTCATCACCCAGCAGATGTTGTGGGTCACGCAGTTTAAAAGCAAGCCCGATCAGGGTCGCGACAGGGGCGAGAGTGATATATCTTTTATTAAAATCAAGAGAGATGCCAAGAATATTTTTTCCATTTATTTTTTTCTTTATTACTGTGCCAAAACTTTGCATGGCCCCTGCATCACTACCGGCTTCCGGTCCGGTCAGCGCAAAACAGGGAATTTCTGTCCCATCCGCCAATTTAGGCAGGTATGTTTTTTTCTGTTCATCAGTACCGTAATGATATAAAAGCTCCCCCGGTCCCAGGGAATTAGGGACCATGACGGTCACCGCTGCTGCAATGCTTCTTGTTGATATTTTGGTAACGACTGCAGAATGTCCGGATGCAGAAAATCCTAATCCGCCATATTCTTTTGGGATCACAAGGCCGAAGAATTTTTCCTTTTTCATAAAGTCCCAGACTTTATCAGGCAGTTCCCTGTCCTGTTGTATTTGCCAGTCATCCAGCATTCCACAAAGTTTTTGAACAGGGCCATCTATAAATTTCTGCTCTTCAGGGGACAATTTGAAGGCGGGTTCCTTCATTAGCTTAGCCCAGTCGGGGTTGCCTGAAAAAATATCTCCGTCAAACCAGACGGTCCCCGCCTCTAATGCTGTTTTTTCTGTTTCACTCATTTTCGGCAGAACATTGGCGGCAATATCAAATAACCGGTTCGTAATAAATGACCTTCTTAAAGGGACGTTATATTGTAAGAAAAGACCAGTGCCCGACGCTATTAGGGCAATTAGTATAGCGATACTTTCTGAGGCGCCTAATACACCAAGCAGTGACCAGATGACCAATCCGAGAAAAATGAAAATCATTTCTGCTCGGTTTTTATAAAATGAACCAACAAGGAGAATTAATGAAATTATTAAATATATGACGGACATTTTTAGCTTCCTTTATTAGGCGGTTTTATAGCATTGGTTTCAAATTATTCTGTTGTTTCAATTTCAGTATCCGTTTTTTTGTGGCTGCTGATGATCATGCCTATCAAGATACCAGTAAGCAATGAAAACGCGATAATGACAAAGCGGCTTGTTTGGAAGGACCAGAACAGGAAATTGATTTCAACAATGGTCATGTTCTGCAGGATAAAAAGCAGGAGCATGGCTCCACATATCATAGCCAGATAATGTTTTAATTTTTTCATATAGTAGAAATCTTTCTTGGTTTTTAAGTTATGTAAGTTTGCTGTTGCCATTATACACAATTAGAACCTATTTAAAACATCAGGAATATAATCAATTTCAATTAATGCACGAAGAAAAGACTGTAAAACTTAAATATATATTAACAATATTATTTTATATATTTAATTATATTTACGCTTTGTTCAGCAAATATTGTAACATTAATTTTTTGCTAGGGGGTATGATTAGGATGCGCATTTCCGGTCCAAAATGTGTAGAGAAAATATTTATATGCGCGATATTCGTTTTTCAATTATCTAGCTTTTCTTTTTTTGCTTTAGCACAGGAAATTAAGGAAACATCCTCCCTTTCCATATTAGAAGAAGAATGGATTGCAGAACATCCTGTTGTTACCGCATCCAATAATACGGGCTATGCGCCTATTGATTTTGTCAGTGCGGGTGTTCCTGCCGGCCTTTCTATTGATTACTTAAATCTGATCGCAAAAAAAGTGGGATTAAAAATTGAATATATAAATTTTGGCAGTTGGTCATTAATGCTTGAGAATGCCAAAAAACAAGAAGTTGATATCGTTCAAACCCTTTCAAGAACAGAGGAAAGGGAGAAATATTTCAATTTTTCTGATCCTTATTTTAAAGTGCCAATAGCAATTTATGGTCGTTCCGGTTCACAAAGAATTAATGGTGTTAATGACTTAAAGGGGAAAAATATTGGTATTATAAAAAACCATATCGTGGGGGCAAGCTATCAACAGAAATATCCTGAGTTTAATTACATACCCTATTCTAATAACAGAGAGGTTTTAAGTGCCCTTTCATCTGGAGAGATTGATGTTTATCCGGGCGATGTCACCGCCATCGATTTTACCATTTCCCAGGATAATATTAAAGATATCGAGATTATAGGTGACGATCTTGTAATGCAGGATAATGACATTGAACAAAGAATTGCTGTTCATAAAAATAACCCGATATTAATGGACATTATAAAAAAGGGTATGGCACAGGTTACCGATGAAGAATTCAAAGAAATTTCCGATAAATGGATCAAGTCTTCAAAAAGAGAATATGATGTTGGCCTAACTCAGCAGGAAAAAAGCTGGCTTTCTAATCATAAAACAATTCTGGTTGCTGCTGAAAAGAAGACATTTCCATATGAGTTTATTGATAAGAATGGAAAAATTTCCGGTATTTCAGGAGATTTTTTAAATGAAATAGCAAAAAGATTAAATATCACATTTAAATGGGCTGGTAATGATAACTGGCATTCCGGTCTTGAAAGCTTTAAAGCCCATCAGATAGATATGATAGCTGTAGTAACGCCAACAAGTGAACGTTCAGAATTTATTATATTTACTGAACCTTACATGAAGTTTGAACAGGCAATTTTTTCAGTCAAAAACAAACAGGTTTTTACATCTCTAGAAAGTCTGGCAGGTCATAAAATTTCGCTAAGTAAAGATGCGGCATTAGTGGGATTTATAAAAAAGGATTATCCAGATATTGAAGTCATAGAAGCCGAAGATGATCAGGAAGCCGTAAATATGGTTCTGGTAGGCCGGACCGATGCATATATAGGGGATATTCCATTTGTTAATTCGTTAATGCCGATCATTGGCACTACAAACCTGATTGTTACCGGTATTTCCCCTTATAAAATGGAAAGTGCTATGGGAGTACATGCAGACTTACCATTGCTTGCAAGCTCTATAAAAAAAGCCCTTGCAGATATAGACCCGTTAACAAGGCAAAAAATATTCAATAAATGGTATTCAGTAAATATAGAACCCAAAACGAATTATGGACCCATTTTATATGTACTTGGATTTTCTGTTTTCATTAGTGTTGTAATTTTGATCTGGAATTACAGCATGAGAAGAGAAATCAGTCTAAGGAGAAAAATTGAAAATAAACTGAATATGGAGATCAAATCGAAGGAATTGATTGCCAAACAACTTGATAGAGATATGGAGCGCTTTCACGGTGCATTCAAAAATATTGCAACTGGTGCAATTGTTGCTGATAGTGAAGGAACTATCGAAGTATTTAATGAAGCTGCAGAAAAAATTTTTGGTTACAAAAGTGATGAGGTTGTTGGCAAAAATGTAAAAATATTAATGCCTGAATATCATGCTAGTCGGCATGATACTTATTTAAAAAATTATAACACCACAGGGGTTAGAAAAATAATTGGAATTGGAAGAAAGGTAAAAGCACTTCGTAAAAATGGTGAGGAAGTTCCCATTCATCTGGGCGTTGGAGAAATGAAGATTAAAGATAAAGTGTCTTTTATAGGCTCGATAACTGATCTAACAGATATTACAAGGGCTCAATATGCGCTTGAACAGGCATTGCACGACGCAACGAAAGCCAATAGGGCAAAGTCAACATTTCTGGCAGAGACAAGTCATGAACTAAGAACGCCGTTAAATGCAATTCTCGGTTTTTCGGAAATGTTACTTAATAAATATTTTGGTGAATTGAATGAAAAACAGCTTGATTATGTTAAAGATATTAATCGTAGCGGGAAGCATCTTCTTGATCTGATCAATACTCTGCTTGACCTTACAGAAATTGAAAGTGGTAAGAAGGATATTAATAAGGAAATATTATCTGCTAAAGAGATTGTTGAAGAATGTACTGAAATTATGAGGTACCAGATTATGCAGAAAAATATTATTTTAAAATTTTCTATGGATACGGATCATTCTAAAATTTATGCAGACAAGTTGGCATTGAAACAGGTGTTGTTCAATCTGTTAACCAATGCAATAAAATATACACAAAATGAAGGGGAAATAACAATTTCAGTTGAACAGCAGCTGGACACGAAAAAAATAACTGTAAAAGATAACGGCCAGGGCATCGAAGAAGAACTGATTGAAAATTTGACAGAGCCATTTTTCAAAGGCAAAAAGTCTGCTTATTATGCTGAAGAAGGTTGGGGACTTGGTCTGGCAATAACAAAACTTCTGATAGAAGCTCATGGTGGGAAACTTAAGATTGAAAGTGCACTGGGAAAAGGAACTTCAGTGATGTTTTTCTTGCCAGATTTAATTGAGAATGCCTGTATTATATCAAAAAAATCAGGAAAACATTTCTCGTCAACAACAACAATACAATAGATTAAAAAGTAGGGCTATTTTCATCAAAAATATTTGGCAGTTATTCGGCATCTGTTTATTTATTATGGAAAATATTAGCTATTAACAGGAAAACTTGAGTATTCTTTTTCAGACTTAAAACATTCAACTGTCTTTGGGTGGTTTTTAATTTTATGAATTTGGTCCCAAGATTAAGCGAAATTTCTGATATTTTTGATTTTGGATCAAGCTCAATATTTTCAACATAAGCTATTAACATATTAGCCGAACTCCTGATTTCAGGATGACCGTGTATGATGGATATAGAATCTGTCAGAAAAGATAGTGTTACTTCTTTTCCCTGCTTTTCATTTATCCATGGCAAAATGATTTCTTGCCCCTGAAAGTCAAGTATAGTCATATGATGGTTGCTGTCATGTTCTTTAACTGAGGCAATAATGTCGATTTTATTTATTGCTTCGCCTATAGATTTACTTAATCTGTTGTTACTTAAAGATGGTAAAATTTCTTTTGTAATACCTTCTTTAATTTTTTTTCCTTCTTCCAGAGCGATAATTCGATCTGATAATAATGAAACTTCCTTTATATCATGACTCACATAGAGAATTGGTAATGAAAATTCATTATGTAGTCTTTGAAAGCATGCCAAAATGCCTTCTTTTGAATTTTGATCTAAAGCGGATAGTGGTTCATCCATAAGTAATAATCTGGGTTGAGCGAGAATAGCCCGACCAATTGCTACACGCTGTCTTTCTCCACCAGATAATGAAAGCGTAGACCGGTTTAAAAGATGATTGATACCTAGTAATTCAATAACATCATTATAGTGGAAAGTTTCCTTTAAATTGTGTAATCGAGCACGTTTAGCGCCGTAAAGCAGGTTTTGTTGCACTGTAAGATGCGAAAAGAGATTGGCTTCCTGAAAAATATATCCGACTGACCTTTTATGCGTTTTTATAAAAATCTGATCATTTTGCCATATTTCATTTTCAACGATTACTTTGCCGGGCATTTGGTGAAGCCCGGCCAGACATCGGAGTATCGTCGTTTTGCCACAGCCGGAAGGTCCGAATAATGCGGTTATTCCATTTAAAGGCATTTGAAATTCTATATCCAGTCGGAAATCACCGATGGAGCCTTTGAAGGCGACATCAATTTGCTTGTTTTTCAACATTTTGTTCATTGGGCTGACTTACTGAAATATTTTTCAAATTTAATCATAGACAAGATAATAATAAATGAGAAAAGGAGCATACCTCCCGCTAATATATGGGCAGGTGTCCATTCAAGTGTTTCCACATAATCATAAATAGCGACTGATAACACTTTTGTTTCCCCGGCAATATTGCCGCCGATCATAAGGACCACGCCAAATTCTCCTATTGTATGGGTGAAGCCAAGAATGGTCCCGGTCATAAATCCTGGTCTTGCGAGGGGAACGGCAACCGTCCAGAAGGCATTCCAGGGAGATGCGCCCAAAGTAGAGGCAACTTCAAGTGGTCTCTTTCCTATAGCTTCAAATGCGTTTCTTATTGGCTGAACCACAAATGGTAATGAATAAATAATTGAGCCGATCACCAGGCCCTGAAAAGTGAAGGCAAGGGAGCGCTCGCCATATAGCCCTGCTATCCATCCACCCGGTCCTTTGGGCCCCAATGCGATCAGTAGATAAAAACCAATTACAGTTGGCGGCAATACAATCGGTAAGGTAACGACGGCTGCGACAATATCTTTCCATTTTGATCTTGAATGACATAACCACCAGGCAATTGGTGTTCCTATCATTAATAGCCCAATAGTGGTTATTGTTGCCAGCTCAAGGGTCAATCGGATCGGTGGCCATAGGTCAGCTATTTCATTCATGTTTTCTTTCCCTACTGTTTGGTGCCATACCCATATTTTTCAATGATATTCCGTGCAAGGGGATTTTTAAGAAAATTTATGAAAGCCAAAGCAGCCTCATTATTTTCCCCTTCATTGAGCAGCACGGCATCCTGTGCAATTTCAGAATATAAATCAGCAGGAATTATCCATCTTGACCCGTTATTATGTGAACTGATTTGTGACAAGGCCACGAAACCGATTTCTGCATTCAGGCTGTGAACAAACTGATAAGTCTGGGCAATATTATTTCCCTGAACAATTTTACTTTCTAGTTTGCTATAGAGGCCTAAATGTTTCATGACGTCCACTGCGGCTGCACCGTAAGGTGCGGTTGAAGGATTGGCTATTGCTATTTTAGTAAACTTGCCTTCTCTTAAAGTCTTCTCATCTTTTATAAAATCAGGATCTTCACTATATAAAGCAATTTTTCCTACAGCATAGGTAAATTGGCTGCCTGATACAGCATATCCATCTTCCACTGCTTTTTTAGGCCTGCTTTGATCGGCAGCAAGAAATATATCAAATGGCGCACCTTGCGAAATTTGGGTAAAAAGCTGACCAGTTGACCCAAAACTGTACAATGCCTTGTGCCCCGTTTTTTGCTCAAATGCTTGGCCTATCTCATTTGCAACTTCTGTAAAATTGGCAGCAACAGCAACGCGAACATTTTCGGCTAGTGCTATTTTGTATGTAAGGCCCCAAAAAATTAAGAATAAAATCAGGAATTTATTATTCTGGCATATCTTGGTTTTTTTCACAGTCCGTAATTCTCCGATATATTTTATGAAACATATCGGAGAATTACGGTATCATCAAATTTATGTCAATATTTTTTAGAATTAGACTGGTGCTTTAAAAATTTTTGAAAATCATCCACATCATTTTTAATTGCACTGTGGGCTTTTTTTTGAATTGATCTGTATTGATCTAAAATTTCTTTCCCAAATGGTGTCACGACTGCGCCGCCTTTTGCTGCCCCTCCTTTTGATTTTTCAACCACAGGGGTTTTGAAACAATTATTCATTGTTTCTACAAGATCCCATGCTCTTTTATAACTCATATTCATTGCACGGCCTGCTGCTGCAATAGAGCCGGTTTTAATGATTTGGTCCAGAAGATCGGCTTTCCCTGGGCCCATGGCAAGTTCATCCCTGGAAAGAACGCGAATTTTTACTGAATAGTCTTCATCATTTTTAGCCATTTAGATGTCCAAGTTTATGTATATTATGAGCAAATATAATGGGTTGGTAATGCTTATCAAACTCATTTTTATTTTAATCAGACAAAGCGATAGGTAGGCGGATTAATGTTGATAATAAATTCCCTAAATTTTGCATGCGGAATTTCGCATTTTAGGCTTTGATTAAAATATATCTTGTGCTAGATAAGTTTCCTTTCGCACGATGCCCAGGTGGCGGAATTGGTAGACGCGCTAGCTTCAGGTGCTAGTGGCCCTTGCGGCCGTGGAGGTTCGAGTCCTCTTCTGGGCACCAAAAATTCAATATTTTATATTCATGCAATTCAAAACAAAACAATAAATATATTCCTAGTGCTGGAATATATAAATAAACATCTTGATCTTTGATTATTTGAGAAAAGTGGTGCCCCCACACGGACTCGAACCGCGGACCTACTGATTACAAATCAGTTGCTCTACCAACTGAGCTATAGAGGCATCTTAGTAAAGATAATATCAGAACCTTAAACTTCAAGACTCTGACGAAAGTAGGCGAAAACTAGTGTTGTTTTATTTCAAAATCAAGCATTATTTTCGTGTGATATGTGTTTTTTATTACGATGTAGAAAAAACATAAAGGGCGACTGCCGCTGCGTTTGAAACATTTAAACTTTCCACCGTGCTGCTGATCGGTAATTTTACAAGTCCGTCACAGTGATCTGCTGTTCCTTTTCTGATGCCTTTGCCTTCTGCGCCTAGCACAAGAACGATATTATCCCCGAAATCTGCCTCGCGAATGTCCTGCTCGGCATAACCGTCCAGACCAACACGCCAGTAGCCCATATCTGCTAGCTGGTCCAATGCTCTGCTAAGGTTTGTTACGCGGACCCAGGGGAGCGTCTCCAGTGCGCCGGACGCTGATTTGGCCAGTGCTCCGGATTCCGGTGGGGCATGCCGGTCTGTTGTAACGATTGCTTTGGCGCCAAAAGCGGCGGCGCTTCTTATGATGGCACCGACATTTTGTGGATCGGTTACCTGATCCATTACAAGAACCAGATTTTTTCTGTCCTTTAATATAACGCATACATCTTCAAGGTGATTGTCGGGCAGGGGAGCGGTGAGCAAGGCAATGCCCTGATGGACAGCATCAGGGGGTAAAAGTTTATCAAATTGCTCAGTTGACACTATTTCCGGATGCAAAGCGCGGTGGTTTAAATGTATTTCTGTCAGTGCGGTCTGATATTGATCCTGACTTTTGTTGGTAACGATCAGGCGCTTGATTTTACGCATCGGATTTTCTAGAGCAGCAAGAACAGCATGTCGACCAAATAACCATAAGCCTTTTGATTGGGAAGAAGACTGTTCATGCGGATGATTCCTTCTTGCCGAATTCTCAGATGGCTTTTTCGGTTTATTTCTTGCTGTCAGTTTTTTAATTTTATTTTTGCTCATATGATGTGCTATAAGCTAGTCTGCATTTTAGCGCAACCGCTTTAATTGCCAAGTTATTGTGTGATTTTTGCACGTTTGTTAAAAAGGTTGTGAATTTCTGGAAAAATACATTGACATCACAGAATAAATGTCCATATTGCGGCTTCAAGTTGCCTGCTTTTGTTGGTGACTTAAACCCTGTTTTTGGAGGGGTGGCCGAGTGGTTAAAGGCACCAGACTGTAAATCTGGCCGCATAGCGTACACAGGTTCGAATCCTGTCCCCTCCACCATTTTCCTGACTTTTGATGTATAATCAAGGTCCGGAAAATTAAGTGGAATCGGGGTGGAGCGGTGTTCTGTGCGGGCGTAGCATAATGGTAATGCAGCAGCCTTCCAAGCTGAATACGAGGGTTCGATTCCCTTCGCCCGCTCCAATTTTTAATGCGGTGAATTGGCAATAATGCCATACACTGGTGTGTTTAATAGATAGGGATTTAATTATCCGAATTTGAAAACTTAGGTAGAAGAAGATGGCAAAAGAGAAATTTGAACGCAATAAGCCGCATTGTAACGTCGGTACAATCGGCCACGTTGACCATGGTAAGACGACGCTGACGGCGGCGATTACGAAGGTATTGGCTGAGACGAGTGGCCGTGGATCAGCGGTTGATTTTGCGAATATTGACAAGGCTCCTGAGGAGCGTGAGCGTGGTATTACGATTTCGACGGCACACGTTGAGTATGAAACGGATGCGCGTCACTATGCGCACGTTGACTGTCCTGGTCACGCTGACTATGTGAAGAACATGATCACGGGTGCGGCGCAGATGGACGGCGCGATATTGGTTGTTAACGCAGCGGATGGCCCGATGCCACAGACCCGTGAGCATATTCTTCTTGCTCGTCAGGTAGGTGTTCCTGCGCTTGTAGTTTATCTGAACAAGGTTGACCAGGTTGATGACGAGGAGCTTCTGGAGCTTGTAGAGATGGAGATCCGTGAGCTGTTGAATGAATATGAGTTTCCTGGTGATGATATTCCGATTGTTGCGGGATCAGCGCTTGCGGCTCTTGAGGGTCGTGATGATGCGATTGGTAAAGAAAGCATTCTGAAACTGATGCAGGCGGTTGATGATTATATTCCGCAGCCTGAGCGTGCGATTGACGGTGCGTTTTTGATGCCGATTGAGGATGTGTTCTCAATTTCCGGTCGTGGAACAGTTGTGACGGGCCGTGTTGAGCGTGGTGTTGTCAAGGTTGGTGACGAGGTTGAGATTGTGGGTATTAAGAAGACCCAGAAGACAACGGTTACCGGTGTTGAGATGTTCCGTAAGCTTCTGGACAGCGGACAGGCTGGTGACAATATTGGCGCTCTTATCCGTGGTGTTGGCCGTGAAGAGGTTGAGCGCGGACAGGTTCTTGCGCATGTTGGTACGATTACACCACATACGAAGTTCAAAGGTGAAGCCTACATTCTGACGAAGGATGAGGGTGGCCGTCATACACCATTCTTCACCAACTACCGTCCACAGTTTTACTTCCGTACGACTGATGTGACTGGAGTAGTGACCCTTGATGAAGGTGTTGAGATGGTGATGCCTGGTGACAATGTTGCGATTAATGTTGAGCTGATCAACCCGATTGCGATGGATGAAGGTCTGCGTTTCGCGATCCGTGAAGGTGGACGTACTGTAGGCGCCGGCGTCGTCGCTAATATTGTTGAATAGAGTTTTTTATGCAGAACGGGTCTTGTAATAAGGCCCGTTCTGCCTATTTGTAGGAGTGTAGCTCAGTTGGTAGAGCACCGGTCTCCAAAACCGGGTGTCGGGAGTTCGAGTCTCTCCACCCTGCCATTTAAATAAAAGTGGATTTGTAGTGGATTTTAGAGTATTCATCGTCAAGTTCATAATTAATATGGAAGTTTTGAAGAATGGCAAAACTAGCCCAGCAGAATTTGTTCGTCAGGTTCGTCAGGAAGTCTCAAGATACACTGGCCAACCCGCAAAGAGGCAACTGTTACAACAATCATGGTTTTTATTATGGCGGCTGTAATGTCTGTTTTCTTTTTGGGTGTTGACCAGCTTTGGGCTTTTGTTATTCAGCTTTTACTTGGACTAGGGGCATAGAGTATGGCGACTGATGCAAATGGTATATCGTCCGGCTTATTCCGGATATGAGAAAAAGTAGCCGAAGCTATTAAGTCTTCAGCAGAGCTTCATGGCCTAAACGCGCTTATTGAAGAGGTGCTTGTGCCAGTTGAAGAAGTGGTTGAAGTCAAAAAAGGGAAGAAAGTCACAACCGAGCATAAATTTTTCCCAGGCTATGTTCTGGCAAAGATGCATATGACTGATTCGACCTATCATCTGATCAAGAATACACCAAAGGTAAGTGGTTTTCTTGGGGCTGGAGGAAAGCCGGCACCAATAAGTGAAAAGAAGTCAAGCAAATCCTCCATCAAGTTGAAGAGGGTGGATAGAAAATCACCTTCCATTACTTTTGATGTTGGTGAGGAAGTGCGTGTAATTGATGGTCCATTTAATTCATTTATCGGAATAGTAGAAGGCGGACGTTGAAAAATGCGCCTGAAAGTATCGGTTTCGATCTTTGGTCGGGCAACTCCTGTTGAGCTGGAATATAATCAGGTAGAAAAAAACTAGCAATATTGAATAGGCTGTTATAAGCCGCTCTACTGAGTCGCTGAAAAGTATAATATTTTTTGGCGGCATCATTTGGGAAATTATCCCAAATAAAACGGGCAGATGCCCATAGCGTGTGGAAGGCCCGCCATGGCCGTACCACATCCCTTTAAACTTTCAGGGTGAAACCTGAATATATTATATAAAAGGTATACAATGGCAAAGAAAATTGACGGCTATATTAAGCTACAGGTGCCTGCGGGCGTCGCTAATCCATCACCACCAATCGGACCGGCACTTGGTCAGCGCGGTGTTAATATTATGGAATTCTGTAAAGCATTTAACGCACAAACCCAGGATTTGGAAAAAAGTATGCCAATTCCGACAATAATAACAGTTTATGCGGATCGCAGCTTTACTTTTGTTACAAAAACGCCTCCGGCATCATTCCTGCTTAAAAAAGCGGCTAACCTTAAATCAGCATCAAAATTGCCTGGTCGCGAAGTTGCCGGTTCTGTGACAGCAGCGCAAGTTCAGGAGATTGCTGATACAAAAATGGCAGATTTGAATGCTAATACAAAAGAAGCGGCATTTGAAATCATCGCTGGAACTGCCCGTTCAATGGGTCTAGAGATTAAAGGATAAGGGTGATGGCTAAATTAAGTAAACGCGCAAAAGCGATGCGCGAAGGTCTTAACCTTAATGTGTCCTACTCAATTGAAGAGGCGGTAAAGATTCTTAAAGAGCGCTCAAAAGTTAAATTTGATGAAACTGTTGAGGTTGCAATAGGTTTGGGTGTTGACCCGCGTCATGCTGATCAGATGGTTCGTGGCGTTGTTGGTCTTCCAAATGGTACTGGTAAATCTGTACGTGTTGCCGTGTTTGCCCGCGGTGATAATGCTGAAAAAGCAAAAAAAGCCGGAGCAGAACTAGTCGGCGCCGAAGACCTGATGGAAAAGATACAAAACGGTGAAATGGATTTTGACCGCTGTATTGCCACACCTGACATGATGGCTGTTGTTGGCCGTCTGGGTAAAGTTCTTGGTCCTCGTGGCCTTATGCCTAACCCTAAATTGGGAACAGTTACACAGGATGTTGCCGGTGCTGTAAAGGCTGCTAAAGGTGGTCAGGTTGAATATCGTGTTGAGAAAGCCGGTATTATCCATGTTGGCGTTGGTAAAATCAGCTTTGATGATAAATCATTGGTTGAAAATGTAAAAACACTTATTGATGCCGTTATTAAAGCAAAGCCTGCTGGTGTAAAAGGGACATATTTTAAAACCATGTCCATGTCTTCTACAATGGGTCCAGGCTTAAGTATTGATACAGCATCAGCCCTGGCTGACTAAGCGGGTGCTGATGAAAAGGAATTCCGTTAGACGTGTCTGACGGGAACTTGGGATTACGAAGTTTTTTCTCCGTAATCCCGGCTTGTCCGAAACTGCAGGTGCCGGAACCTTATTATAAGGTGAAGGTTTAAGCTTAAGGGCCTGCATAGATGGGGTTGTGATTTATCACAGTTTCCGTGTGGAAATCCGCAAGGATGGAAACGACAGGCATGAGCGATATGGAGAGGACATCCAATCCATGTCAAATTTTAACGGTGAGGATTAATTTATTAATCTTTGCAAATTGAAATCGGAGACGAGAATGGATCGTACTCAAAAAAAGGAAATGGTATCCTTTTTAAAAGATGTTTTTGACACATCTGCTTCAATAGTTGTCGTGCGCAACCTGGGGCTTAATGTGGCTCAGATGTCTGATCTGCGCAATAAAATGCGTGAAGAGGGTGCCACTCTGAAGGTTGCTAAAAACCGGCTCGCTCGTCTTGCACTTGAAGGTACCAAAATTGAAGGCCTTGGAGAACATCTAAACGGCACAACAGTCCTCGGGTATTCCGAAGATGTGGTTGCGGCTGCTAAAGTCCTGGTGAAATATGCCAAAGATAACGATAAAATTGAAATCGTTGGCGGATCAATGGATACAACCATCCTTGATGTGGATGGTGTTAAATCATTGGCGGCACTGCCTGGACTTGATGAACTTCGTGGAAAAATCGTTGGGCTGCTTCAGGCTCCAGCAGGAAAACTTGCAAGTATTACGCAAGCCCCTGCAGGTCAGCTGGCTCGCGTTTTTGGTGCTTATGGATCGCAAGGTTAGGCGACCTGGGTTTCAATTGAAATATTAATTTGAATTAAGGAAAATTAAAATGGCTGATCTAAATAAGATTGCTGACGAACTATCTGCTTTAACTGTTATGGAAGCTGCAGAGCTTTCAAAACTTCTTGAAGAAAAATGGGGCGTTTCTGCGGCTGCTCCTGTTGCTGTTGCTGCTGCTGCTCCTGCTGCGGCTGGCGAAGCTGCTGCTGAGAAAGACGAGTTTGACGTTGTTCTGGCTTCTGCAGGCGACAAGAAAATCAACGTGATTAAAGAAGTGCGCGGCATTACCGGTCTTGGACTAAAAGAGTCTAAAGACATGGTTGAAGGTGCACCTAAAGTCGTTAAAGAAGGCGTTTCCAAAGCTGAAGCAGAAGAGCTAAAAGCTAAGCTTGAAGCTGCTGGTGCTACAGTAGAACTTAAATAGTTCTAAAAAAATAAAAAGGTGATGCGAGCGGCTCTTTGTGCCCGCATCACCTTTACCCTTTTATTAGGGAGAGTGGTAAACATAAAACAGGATTTGAAATAATTTGTTGGAATACAATAATCTACCATTGATTTTGAAGTTATTTTGACTAATTTAATATGACCGTTTTCAGAAGTATTTCTGAAGCGGTTTTGGCGTATCTGAATTTTTTGTTTATTTTTTATTGCTGAGTTGCTTTTAACTAATTGATTTTTTTTAAGTAAATCAGTTTGATCGAGAATATATTGGCGAGGGTTGAACATGGCGACTTCTTATTCCAGTCGTAAAAAAGTTCGTAAGAATTTTGGACGTATTCGTGAAGTGGCAGAAATGCCAAATCTTATTAAGGTTCAAAAAAGCTCTTATGATCAGTTTCTGCAAACAGATATAGTACCGGCTGAGCGAGCCAACGATGGTTTGCAAGGGGTATTCAAGAGTGTATTTCCAATTTCGGATTTTGCCGAAACTGCTTCACTTGAATTTGTATCTTATGAATTAGAAAAGCCAAAATATGATACTGATGAGTGCCAGCAACGTGATATGACATATGCGGCGCCTCTTCGTGTGACACTAAGGCTTATCGTTTTTGAGGTCGATGAAGAAACAGAAGCCCGTTCTGTGCTTGATATTAAAGAGCAGGATGTCTATATGGGCGACCTGCCGTTAATGACAGACCGTGGGACTTTTATTGTCAATGGTACAGAGCGAGTAATTGTATCGCAAATGCATCGTTCTCCAGGTGTATTCTTTGATCATGACGGAGGGAAAACACAGGCCTCTGGCAAATTTCTTTTTGCAGCACGTGTAATACCTTATCGTGGATCATGGCTTGATTTTGAATTTGACGCCAAAGATATTATCCATGTACGTTTCGATCGCCGACGCAAAATGCCGGTGACGACACTGCTATATGCGCTCGGGTTAAATGCAGAAGATATTCTTGATTATTATTATAACCGTCTGACCTATAAAAAAGTTAAAGGCGGATGGAGTGTAGCATTTGATCCGGATCGTTGGCGTAGTGTTAAACCAACTTTTGATCTTGTAAATGCAAAAGATGGTTCTGTTCTTGTAGAGGCAGGTACTAAAATTACGCCTAGAACTGTTAAAAAACTGCAAGAAGAAGGTGTTCAGAATATTCTTCTACCAGATGATGATCTAATCAACCGCTTTGCTGCCGAAGATATGATCAATGAAAAGACAGGCGAAATATATATTGAAGCCGGCGAAGAGATTACACAGGAACATCTTGAATTGTTTGCTGATGTCGGCATTAAAGTAATTGATGTGCTTGATATTGACCATATGCGCGTTGGTCCGTTTCTGCGTAATACACTTATGGCAGATAAATGTCAGAACCGTGATATGGCTTTATCTGAAATTTACCGTGTCATGCGTCCAGGGGAGCCTCCGACCAGAGAAACTGCTGAAGCTTTATTTGAAGGTCTGTTTTTTGATGCAGAGCGATATGATCTGTCAGCTGTCGGTCGTGTAAAAATGAATATGCGTCTGAATCAGGATTGTCCTGATAATGTACGTGTTCTTCGTAAGGAAGATATTCTTGAAGTCCTCCGAACAATGATTGATCTTAAGGATGGGAAAGGTGTTGTTGATGATATTGACCATCTTGGAAACCGTCGCGTCCGCTCTGTTGGTGAATTGATGGAAAATCAGTATCGTATTGGACTTCTACGGATGGAAAGAGCAATCCGCGAGCGTATGAGCAGTATTGATATAGACACCGTAATGCCACATGACCTTGTCAATGCCAAGCCAGCCGTTGCAGCTGTTCGAGAGTTTTTTGGATCTTCACAATTAAGTCAGTTCATGGATCAAACCAACCCGCTTTCTGAAATTACGCACAAACGTCGTCTTTCAGCTCTCGGACCAGGTGGTCTGACACGCGAGCGTGCTGGTTTTGAGGTGCGTGACGTTCATACAACCCATTACGGCAGAATTTGTCCGATTGAAACACCGGAAGGTCCGAATATTGGTCTGATTAATTCGCTTGCAACATATGCAAAAGTGAATAAATACGGCTTTATCGAAACACCATATCGCAAAGTTGTTGACGGTAAAATTACGGATGAGGTTGTGTATCTTTCGGCTATGGAAGAAGAAAAATATACAATCGCTCAGGCAAACACGCCACTTGATGAAAATGGCGATTTTGTGCAGGAACTGGTTGACTGTCGTCAGGCAGGTGATCATGTACTTAAAAGACGTGAAGAAATTAACCTGATGGACGTTTCGCCTAAGCAGGTAGTTTCGGTTGCTGCGGCCCTTATCCCATTCCTTGAAAATGACGATGCGAACCGCGCCCTTATGGGTTCAAACATGCAACGTCAGGCTGTACCTCTGCTGCGTGCTGAATCGCCATTTGTCGGTACAGGTATGGAACGGGTAGTTGCCCGTGACTCCGGTGCAGCTGTTGTGGCAACGCGTGGTGGTGTTATTGACCAGGTGGATGCAATTAGGATCGTTGTTCGTGTGACGGATAAAATCGATCCTGATAGTTCAGGGGTTGATATTTATACGCTGCAAAAATTCCAGCGTTCCAACCAGAATACATGCATTAACCAGCGTCCAATAGTAAAAGTTGGCGATGTGGTTAAAGCCGGTGATGTTATCGCTGACGGCCCATCAACCGATCTTGGTGAATTGGCTCTGGGTCGAAACGTACTCGTGGCGTTTATGCCATGGCATGGTTATAACTTTGAAGATAGTATTCTGATCTCTGAACGTATTGTGAAAGATGATGTGTTCACATCCATTCATATTGAAGAATTCGAAGTCATGGCTCGTGATACAAAACTGGGTCCGGAAGATATCACCCGAGACATTCCAAACGTTGGTGAGGAAGGTCTGCGTAATCTTGATGAAGCTGGAATAGTCTATCTTGGTGCTGAAGTGCATCCTGGAGATATTCTGGTCGGTAAAATTACACCAAAAGGTGAAAGCCCAATGACACCTGAAGAAAAACTTCTCCGGGCGATCTTTGGCGAAAAAGCGGCTGATGTTCGTGATACATCAATGCGCTTGCCACCCGGTGTTGCCGGTACTGTTGTTGAAGTCCGTGTCTTTAACCGTCATGGTATTGATAAAGATGAGCGTGCAATTGCAATTGAACGGGAAGAGATTGAACGTCTTTCAAAGGACCGTGAAGACGAGCAGTCAATTCTTGACCGCAGCATTTATCAGCGTCTGAAACCATTGTTAATGGATAAGAAAATTATAAGCGGTCCAAAGGAAGTGAAGAAAGGAAGCAAAGTAACAGAAGAGCTTCTAGATGAACTTTCAAATGGCCTCTGGTGGCAGATTGCAGTTGATGACGAAAAAGCAACAGCAAAAATTGATGGTCTTCACCAACAATTTGAAGAAGCCCGCGCCAGACTGCATGAGCGTTTCGAAGAAAAAATTGAGAAACTTCAGCGTGGTGATGAGCTGCTGCCGGGTGTTCTTAAAATGGTTAAAGTGTTTGTTGCGGTTAAACGCAAACTTCAGCCTGGTGATAAAATGGCTGGACGTCATGGTAACAAAGGTGTCATTTCGCGTATTCTTCCACAAGAAGATATGCCCTATCTTGAGGACGGAACACCGGTTGATATCTGTCTTAACCCGCTTGGCGTGCCATCACGTATGAATGTGGGGCAAATCCTTGAAACCCATCTTGGATGGGCTTCACGGGGTCTAGGTGTTCAGATTTCAGAAATGCTTGACGCCCATGATGCATCACAGGCTGAAATAGCAGAAAATCTTCGTAAGAAATTTAAAACTGTGTACAGTAAAGAGCAGTATAAAGCTGAAATTACGCCACTCAATGACGAAGATCTTATCGGAATGTCAGATAATCTTCGTAACGGTATTCCGATGGCAACGCCGGTATTTGATGGTGCTCATGAGCCTGATATTGTGGATATGCTGAATGAAGCAGGTCTTGAAGGTTCAGGTCAGGTTGATCTTTATGATGGTCTGACAGGGGACAAGTTTGACCGTAAAGTAACCGTTGGTTACATTTACATGCTTAAGCTTCACCATCTTGTTGATGACAAAATTCATGCCCGTTCAATCGGTCCATACTCGCTTGTTACCCAACAGCCACTTGGCGGTAAAGCACAGTTTGGTGGTCAAAGGTTTGGTGAGATGGAAGTTTGGGCGCTTCAGGCATATGGTGCGGCCTATACATTGCAGGAAATGCTTACAGTCAAGTCGGATGACGTCAATGGTCGTACGAAAGTCTATGAAAGTATTGTTCGTGGCGATGACAGCTTTGATGCTGGAATTCCGGAATCATTCAATGTTCTGGTTAAAGAGATGAAATCTCTGTGCCTGAATGTCGAATTAACAAATAATAACAGCTAGACCGTTACTGGATAAGGAGAATTGGCAATGGGCCAGGAAATAGTAAATTTCTTCAATGCGAATGCAAAACCAGAAACATTTGATAATATCAAAATTCTGATTGCGAGTACTGAGCAAATCCGGTCATGGTCTTATGGCGAGATCAAAAAACCGGAAACAATTAACTACCGTACTTTCAAACCTGAGCGTGACGGACTTTTCTGTGCGCGTATCTTTGGTCCTATCAAAGATTATGAATGTCTTTGCGGTAAATATAAGCGGATGAAATATCGCGGCATCACTTGTGAAAAATGTGGTGTTGAAGTGACATTGAGCAAAGTGCGTCGTGACCGCATGGGCCATATTGAACTGGCAGCGCCAGTTGCGCATATCTGGTTCCTGAAATCACTGCCAAGCCGTATTGGTCTTATGCTTGATATGACACTGAAGGATCTTGAACGTGTTCTTTATTTTGAACAGCATATCGTGACAGAACCTGGTCTTACCAATCTTAAGATGAAGCAGTTGCTTACTGAAGAAGAATATGTTCAGGCACAGGAAGAGTTCGGTGAGGATAGCTTCTCTGCCGGTATCGGCGCTGAGGCGATCAAAGTGCTTCTTGAAAATATTGATCTTGAGCAGGAAAAAGAAGATCTGCACCGTGAACTTCTGGAAACCAAATCAGAGCTTAAGCCTAAAAAAATTGTTAAGCGCTTGAAGATCATTGAAGGTTTCATCGAAAGTGATAACCGTCCTGAATGGATGATCCTTGAAGTACTTCCGGTTATCCCGCCTGAGTTGCGCCCGCTGGTGCCGCTGGATGGTGGACGATTTGCCACGTCGGATCTTAACGATCTTTATCGTCGCGTTATTAACCGTAATAACCGTTTGAAAAGACTTATGGAGCTGCGCGCTCCTGACATTATCGTGCGAAATGAAAAACGTATGCTTCAGGAATCTGTTGATGCATTGTTTGATAATGGTCGTCGCGGCCGTGTGATTACTGGTGCCAACAAGCGGCCTCTGAAATCGCTTTCAGATATGCTTAAAGGTAAGCAGGGGCGTTTCCGTCAAAATCTTCTTGGTAAACGTGTCGATTATTCTGGACGTTCGGTGATTGTGGTGGGTCCTGACCTGCTTCTGCATCAGTGTGGACTGCCGAAGAAAATGGCTCTGGAGCTATTTAAGCCGTTCATTTATGCACGTCTTGATAAGCTTGGAATTGCTACTACAATCAAGCAGGCCAAGAAACTAGTTGAAAAAGAGCGTCGTGAAGTTTGGGACGTCCTGGATGTTGTTATTCGTGAACATCCGATTTTCCTGAACCGAGCACCAACCCTACACAGACTAGGTATTCAGGCATTTGAACCAGTGCTTATTGAAGGGAAAGCCATTCAGCTTCACCCGCTCGTGTGTGCGGCGTTTAATGCTGACTTTGATGGTGACCAGATGGCCGTTCATGTGCCACTTAGCCTTGAAGCCCAGCTGGAAGCTCGTGTGCTTATGATGTCAACAAACAACATCCTTAGCCCGTCAAATGGTAAGCCGATTATTGTGCCCTCACAGGACATTATTCTTGGTCTTTATTATATGACAACAGCCAAAAAAGGCGAGCCCGGTGAAGGAATGGTGTTTAGTGACCTTGATGAGGTTGATCTTGCGCTAAACGCAAAGGCAATTACGCTTCATAGCTCTATCAAATGTCGTATTGACAGTGTTGATGATGAAGGCAATCCAATTAAAAAGATTGTTGAAACCACTCCGGGTCGGGCAATGCTTGCGAAAAACCTTCCCCATCATCCTGAAATTTCCTTTGAAAAACTGATTAACCGTCGCATTGGTAAGCGTGAAATTTCTGAAATTATTGACATTGTTTATCGTCATTCTGGACAGAAACGTACAGTGCTTTTCGCAGACAGTGTTATGAGACTTGGTTTCCGTGAAGCCTGTAAGGCCGGTATTTCGTTTGGTAAAGACGATATGATTATTCCTGACAGCAAGGCACCGATTATTGAAGAAACTTCAAATTCTGTTAAAGAATTTGAAGATCAGTATCAACAGGGCCTCATAACCCAGGGTGAGAAATATAATAAAGTGGTTGACGCCTGGTCACAATGTACTGACCGTGTAGCTGATGCCATGATGGCTGAAATTTCCAAGGAAGAAGTCGACGAAAAAGGTCGTTCTCTTCCGACGAACTCTATCTTTATGATGGCGGATAGTGGTGCTCGTGGTTCTGCTGCGCAGATGAAACAGCTTGCCGGTATGCGCGGTCTGATGGCAAAGCCTTCTGGCGAAATTATTGAAACACCAATTATTTCAAACTTCAAAGAAGGTCTCAGTGTTCTTGAATATTTTAACTCAACCCATGGTGCCCGTAAGGGTCTTGCCGATACCGCGCTGAAAACAGCGAACTCAGGATATCTGACAAGACGTCTTGTCGATGTGTCTCAGGATTGTGTTATTACTGAGGAAGACTGCGGCACTTCACTTGGAATCGATATGGCAGAAGTTACCGATGGTGGTGACGTTATCGTGAAACTGAGCGATCGCATAGTTGGCCGCTGTCTTGCAAAAGATATTAAGGATCCGGTATCCGGTGAACTGATTTACGAGGCAGGGACATATCTTGACGAAGTAAAAGCAGAAGAAATTGAAAAAGCTGGTCTTTCAGTGGTTAAAGTCCGCTCAGGTCTAACTTGTGAAACTAAAAATGGCTGCTGCGTAAAATGTTATGGCCGTGATCTTGCCCGTGGAACGATTGTCAATATCGGTGAAGCGGTAGGTGTTATCGCTGCGCAGTCCATTGGTGAGCCGGGTACACAGCTTACCATGCGTACTTTCCACATTGGTGGTACGGCATCTTCTGTTTCCCAGCAATCGGCAATTGAAGCCTCCCATGATGGTGTTGTTAAAATTATCAACAAAAAAGTTGTTAAGGACAGCAAAGGCAGAATGGTTGTGCTTTCAAGGAATATGGAAATTATTCTTGTCGATGAAGAGGGACGTGACCGTGTAACCTATAAAGTTCAGTTTGGCTCACATCTTCTGAAAGATGAAGGTGCTAAAGTTAAACATGGTGATAAACTCTGCGAGTGGGATCCATATACGCTTCCTATCATTACTGAACAGGGCGGTACAATTAAGTTTGTTGATCTGGCCGACGGTGTAGCAGTCAGCGAAAATGTTGACGAGGCTACGGGAATTTCAAGCCGGGTTGTTGTTGACTGGCGTTCTCATCCTAAAGGTGCTGACCTTCGTCCGCGTATTACTGTTCGTGATGCAAAGGACAATGTGGTGGCGCTTGCCAATGGAACGGAAGCCCGTTATTTCATGTCCGTTGGTGCCATTCTTTCTGTTACCGATGGTGCCGAAGTCCACGCGGGTGATGTAATTGCACGTATCCCACGTGAAGCATCAAAAACCAAGGATATTACAGGTGGTCTTCCACGTGTGGCGGAATTGTTTGAAGCCCGTCGTCCGAAGGATCATGCAATTATTGCGGAGATTGACGGTTATGTTGAATTTGGTCGTGACTATAAAAACAAGCGTCGTATCAGCATTAATCCACGCAATGACAAGGATGAAGTGGTTGAATATCTCATTCCAAAAGGTAAACATATATCTGTACAGGAAGGAGATTACATCCGTCGCGGTGAGTATCTGATTGATGGTAACCCGGCTCCCCATGATATTCTTAAGTCTCTGGGAATTGAGGCTTTGGCTGAATATCTTGTTAACGAAGTTCAGGATGTTTATCGACTTCAGGGCGTGGGAATCAATGACAAACATATTGAAGTCATTGTTCGTCAGATGCTGAAGAAGGTTGAAATTACCAAATCCGGTGAAACGACATTCCTGATCGGAGAGCAGGTCGAACGTGAAGAGTTCGATGAAGTGAATGAAAAGGCTATCGCAGAAGGGCGTGAGCCTGCGAAAGGTGAAGCTATCCTTCTTGGAATTACCAAAGCATCGCTTCAAACCCGTTCATTTATTTCCGCGGCATCATTCCAGGAAACAACCAGGGTTCTTACCGAAGCCGCTGTTTCCGGTAAATCTGATAAGCTTATTGGCTTAAAGGAAAATGTGATTGTTGGCCGACTGATTCCTGCCGGAACAGGTTCGATGATGAAAGCCTATAACAGAATCGCTCACAGACGTGATGCACAGAGTGAACTGGAACAGCAGGCCGCTGAAGCAATTGCAAATGCGGACCCGTTGGCAAGTGAGCTTGGTGAGGCGACCGACTCATCGGGGTCTGATTCACAGGAATAAGGAAATAAGAACTAATTTGCTGTTTATTATGTAATTTGCCATATTATCAGCATATAAATTCGAATAAATTAAAGGCTGCAGGAACTGAAACTCCAGATTCTGCAGCCTTTTTGATAAAAAGTAAGACTATGTTAAATTTTTCTTGACTGATAAATTAAGCGAACATAGTATGCGCACACTTCTTAGAGGTGCTGGTGGTAGCTCACATGCGAGCTAAACGCTGTACTGCGAGAATAAGAAAATTTGAACTTAAGTATTTAAGGTAGCCGGGGCGGTCGAAAGAATCGCTCTTTTTTCTATTATAGAAAACATGGCTGTCTTTTGTGCTATGGAAATGAAAAAAAGATTAAGGAATTAGAATGCCGACGATCAACCAGTTGGTACGTAACCCACGGAAGAAGCCAGTACAGCGCAATAAAGTGCCGGCACTTGAATCTTGTCCGCAAAAACGTGGCGTTTGTACTCGTGTTTATACAACTACACCAAAGAAACCGAACTCAGCTCTTCGTAAAGTTGCCCGTGTGCGTCTGACGAATGGCTTCGAGGTAACAAGTTATATTCCTGGAGAAGGGCATAATCTTCAGGAGCATAGTGTTGTTCTTATTCGTGGTGGTCGTGTGAAAGACTTGCCTGGTGTTCGTTATCACGTACTTCGTGGTGTGCTTGATACACAGGGAATCGCCGACCGTCGTCAAGGTCGCTCTAAATATGGTGCTAAGCGTCCTAAATAAGGGCCTTTATCAAAGGAATTAAGATATGTCGCGTCGTCACGCAGCCGAAAAAAGAAAAGTATTACCAGAACCAAAATTTGGTGATGTTGTACTGGCTAAATTTATTAATAATCTGATGGTTGATGGTAAAAAATCTACTGCAGAGCGTATTGTTTATGATGCGCTTGATATTGTTAAGTCAAAAACAGGTGTGGATCCTATTGAGCAGTTCCATACTGCTCTTGAGAATATTCGTCCGGCAGTTGAAGTGCGCTCCCGCCGTGTTGGTGGTGCAACATATCAGGTTCCTGTTGAAGTGCGTTCAACTCGTGCTCAGGCACTGGCAATTCGCTGGCTTATTAGTATGTCCCGCAAACGTAATGAAAATACAATGACAGAACGTCTTGCAGGAGAATTCCTCGACGCTGTTAACAACCGTGGTGCTGCCGTTAAAAAACGCGAAGACACTCACAAAATGGCAGAGGCTAATAAAGCCTTCTCGCATTATCGCTGGTAGAACTGGTAAAGGTTTAAGAAAATGGCACGTACTACTCCCCTCAAAGATTATCGCAATATTGGTATTATGGCCCATATTGACGCCGGTAAGACAACGACAACAGAGCGTATTCTATTTTATACAGGCATGAGCCATAAAATTGGTGAAGTACATGATGGCGCTGCGACAATGGACTGGATGGAGCAGGAGCAGGAGCGTGGGATTACGATTACTTCTGCTGCGACTACCTGTTTCTGGAAAGAAAAACGTATTAATATTATTGATACCCCTGGTCACGTTGACTTTACAATTGAGGTTGAGCGCTCACTTCGTGTGCTTGATGGTGCTGTAGCTGTTTTTGACAGTGTTGCTGGTGTTGAGCCCCAGTCAGAGACTGTATGGCGTCAGGCCGATAAATATGATGTTCCGCGTATGTGTTTTGTTAACAAAATGGACCGTATGGGTGCTGACTTTTATCGTTGCGTTAGAATGATTAAAGATCGTTTGGGCTCAAATGCGCTTGTGATCCAGTTGCCGATTGGTGTAGAGGCTGATTATAAAGGCCATGTTGATGTTGTAAAAAATGTCGGTATTATCTGGGAAGATGAAGGTATGGGTGCAAACTATACTGAAGTTGAAATTCCTGCAGATATGGCTGATCAGGTAGCTGAATACCGTGCTGAACTTCTTGATATGGTTGTTGAGCTTGATGATGCGGTAATGGAAGCTTACCTTGAAGGTAACGAGCCTGATGTTGACACGATCAAGCGCCTTATCCGTAAAGGGACTATTTCTGGTGCTTTTGTTCCTGTTCTGACAGGTACGGCTTTTAAAAATAAAGGTGTTCAGACACTGCTTGATGCTGTTGTCGACTTTATGCCTTCACCTCTTGATATTGAAGATGTGCAGGGCGTTGAGGTTGACGGTGATACGCCGCTTTCACGCGCCCCATCTGATGATGAGCCTTTCTCAGCACTTGCTTTTAAAATTATGAATGACCCGTTCGTTGGTTCACTGACTTTTGCCCGTGTATATTCCGGCGTAGTTGAGTCAGGCACAGTTTTGATTAATTCAGTAAAAGGCAGAAAAGAAAAAATTGGCCGTATGCTTCAGATGCATTCAAATGAGCGTGAAGATGTTAAAGAAGCACGCACAGGTGATATTATTGCTCTTTGTGGTCTTAAAGAAACAACAACAGGGGATACCCTTTGTGCCGCAAATAAACAAATTATCCTTGAGCGTATGGAATTTCCAGAGCCGGTTATTTCTGTTGCGGTTGAGCCAAAAACAAAAGCTGACCAGGAAAAAATGGGTATTGCTCTTAATCGTCTTGCACAGGAAGATCCTTCTTTCCGTGTGAAATCTGATGAAGAAAGTGGGCAGACAATTATTTCGGGTATGGGCGAGCTTCATCTTGATATTATTGTTGACCGTATGAAGCGCGAATTTAAGGTTGATGCGAATGTCGGTGCGCCTCAGGTTGCTTACCGTGAGAGTATCGCTCGTCAGGTTGAAATCGACTATACCCATAAAAAGCAATCTGGTGGTTCAGGTCAGTTTGCCCGTGTAAAAATTACTGTAACACCTGGTGAGCGTGGTTCTGGCATTCAGTTTATCGATGAAATTAAGGGTGGTAACATTCCTAAGGAATATATCCCTGGCGTTGAAAAGGGTATTCATGATGTTGCAGAGAGTGGCGCTTTAATCGGATTCCCGATTATTGACTTCTCAGTAACACTTGTAGATGGTGCCTACCATGATGTGGATAGTAGTGTTCTGGCCTTCGAAATCGCCGGTCGTGGTGCAATGCGTGAAGCAGCATCGAAAGCAGGTATCAAGCTTCTTGAGCCGATTATGGCTGTTGAAGTTGTTACACCGGAAGATCATATGGGTGACGTGATCGGTGATATTTCATCACGTCGTGGCCAGGTTTCAGGTTCTGAAACACGTGGTCCAAATACAGTTGTAAACGCAATGGTACCGCTGGCCAATATGTTTGGCTATGTGAACCAGCTGCGTTCATTTACAAAGGGTCGTGCTACATATTCTATGCAGTTCGACCACTATGCAGAAGTGCCTCAGAACGTAGCTGAAGAGGTAAAGGAAAAGTTTGCTTAAATAGATTTTGAGTAAATAAATATTAACTAGCTCTTCCTGTGAGGAAAATACAGGGCGCTTGAATATAAGTGAAAAGGTAGAAGAAGATGGCAAAAGAGAAATTTGAACGCAATAAGCCGCATTGTAACGTCGGTACAATCGGCCACGTTGACCATGGTAAGACGACGCTGACGGCGGCGATTACGAAGGTATTGGCTGAGACGAGTGGCCGTGGATCAGCGGTTGATTTTGCGAATATTGACAAGGCTCCTGAGGAGCGTGAGCGTGGTATTACGATTTCGACGGCACACGTTGAGTATGAAACGGATGCGCGTCACTATGCGCACGTTGACTGTCCTGGTCACGCTGACTATGTGAAGAACATGATCACGGGTGCGGCGCAGATGGACGGCGCGATATTGGTTGTTAACGCAGCGGATGGCCCGATGCCACAGACCCGTGAGCATATTCTTCTTGCTCGTCAGGTAGGTGTTCCTGCGCTTGTAGTTTATCTGAACAAGGTTGACCAGGTTGATGACGAGGAGCTTCTTGAGCTTGTAGAGATGGAGATCCGTGAGCTGTTGAATGAATATGAGTTTCCTGGTGATGATATTCCGATTGTTGCGGGATCAGCGCTTGCGGCTCTTGAGGGTCGTGATGATGCGATTGGTAAAGAAAGCATTCTGAAACTGATGCAGGCGGTTGATGATTATATTCCGCAGCCTGAGCGTGCGATTGACGGTGCGTTTTTGATGCCGATTGAGGACGTGTTCTCAATTTCCGGTCGTGGTACAGTTGTGACGGGCCGTGTTGAGCGTGGTGTTGTCAAGGTTGGTGACGAGGTTGAGATTGTGGGTATTAAGAAGACCCAGAAGACAACGGTTACCGGTGTTGAGATGTTCCGCAAGCTTCTGGACAGCGGACAGGCTGGTGACAATATTGGCGCTTTGATCCGTGGTGTTGGCCGTGAAGAGGTTGAGCGCGGACAGGTTCTTGCGCATGTTGGCACGATTACACCACATACGAAGTTCAAAGGTGAAGCCTACATTCTGACGAAGGATGAGGGTGGCCGTCATACACCATTTTTCACCAACTACCGTCCACAGTTTTATTTCCGTACAACTGATGTGACCGGTGTTGTGACCCTTGATGATGGTGTTGAGATGGTGATGCCTGGTGACAATGTTGCGATTAATGTTGAGCTGATCAACCCGATTGCGATGGATGAAGGTCTGCGTTTTGCGATCCGTGAAGGTGGACGTACTGTAGGCGCCGGCGTCGTCGCTAATATTGTTGAATAAATAAGTCTTTTTAGGAGCGCAGACCGAAAGGTCTGCGTAAATTTTTATGTTGGAATCACAAAACATTCGCATTCGCCTTAAAGCATTTGATCATCGTATTCTTGATCAGGCGGCAGGTGAAATTGCAAATACGGCGAAAAGAACAGGAGCCAGCGTTCGCGGCCCTATTCCTATGCCGACGCGAATTGAAAAATATACAGTCCTAAGAGGACCTCATATTGATAAAAAATCTCGTGAACAATTTGAAACACGTACTCACAAACGTCTTTTGGATATTGTTGAACCAACACCACAAACCGTTGATGCGCTGATGAAGCTTGATCTGGCGGCTGGTGTTGAAGTTGAAATTAAATTGCAGGGGTAATGGATATGCGTTCAGGACTTATTGCAAAAAAAGTGGGCATGACCCGTATATTTGCCGAAGGCGGCAGACATATTCCTGTTACAGTTCTTCATGTTGACGGGGCACAGGTTGTTGCACATAAAACAAAAGAGAAAGACGGCTATAATGCTCTTCAGCTTGGTGCCGGCACAGCGAAAGTAAAAAAGACAACGCAGCCAATGCGCGGTCATTTTGCCAAAGCGAATGTCGAACCAAAAGTGAAACTTGCTGAGTTTCGCATCAACGAAGACGGTTTTATTGATCTTGGTGCTGAAATCACTGCAGATCACTTTATTCCGGGTCAGATAGTCGATATTACAGGTACTTCAAAAGGTAAAGGCTTTGCAGGAGCTATGAAACGCTGGAATTTTGGCGGTCTTCGCGCTTCTCACGGTGTATCTATTTCTCACAGAGCTCATGGTTCAACTGGTCAGTGTCAGGATCCGGGTCGCGTTTTTAAAGGTAAAAAAATGGCGGGTCATTATGGTGATGCGCGGATGACTCAGCAAAACCTGGAAGTTATTTCAACTGATGCAGAAGAAGGTATTATCCTTGTAAAAGGGGCTGTGCCTGGAACTAAAAACAGTTGGGTACTGATTAATGATGCGGTTAAGAAAGTGCGTCCTGCTGATGCACCATATCCTGGTGCTGTAAAATCAGCTGCTGTCGCTGAAGTGGCTAATGATGCCCCGGCAGAAGAAGCGCCTGCAGAAGAAACCGCAGCAACAGAGAATGAGGAATAAGAACGATGAAAGCCCAAGTAATTACACTTGATGCCAAAAAGGCCGGCGATATCGATCTTGATGATGGTATTTTTGGTCTGCCGGAGCGTGGTGATATCCTTCAGCGCGTTGTAGTGTGGCAGCTTGCAAAACGCCGTGCTGGTACACATAAAGTCCAGTCTCGTGGTGAAGTAGCAGGTACAACAAAACGTATTGGTCGCCAAAAAGGCGGCGGATCTGCACGTCATGGATCTGGCAAAGTTAGCCAGTTTCGTGGTGGAGCCCGGGCTTTTGGTCCGGTTGTCCGCTCGCACGCGATCAGTCTCCCTAAAAAAATTAGAGCTCTGGGTCTTAAAACAGCGCTTTCAAGTAAGGTTGCCAGCGGTGATCTGGTTATCCTTGAAAATGCTGATCTAAAGAACAGTAAAACTAAAGACCTGCTTTCAAAACTTGATAAGCTGGGTGTATCCAATGCGTTGTTCGTGGATGGCGCAGAAGTTAATGAAAACTTCCGGAAAGCTCTTAGTAACATTCCAAATGTGGATGTTCTGCCAACTCAGGGAGCAAATGTTTATGACATTCTGCGCCGTGAAAAGCTGGTACTTACTAAAGCTGCCGTAGAAAGTTTGGTGGAGAGACTGAAATGACCGATATCAAGCATTATGATATTATCCTTGGCCCGGTTGTTACAGAGAAATCTACAATGCTCTCTGAAAATAACGTGGTGACATTCAAGGTCCCAATGACAGCGTCAAAGCCTGCTATTAAGGCGGCTGTTGAGGCTCTTTTCAATGTAAAGGTTGAAAAGGTAAATACAATTCGTCAAGACGGAAAAACAAAACGCTTCAGAGGCGTAATGGGCCGTCGCAGTGACAGTAAAAAAGCAATGGTAAAATTGGCCGAAGGTCATTCCATTGATGTGACGACGGGGGTGTAGGAAAATGGCATTAAAAAAATATAATCCTACTACACCTAGCCTTCGTTCTCTGGTAACAGTTGATCGTTCAGAGCTTTGGAAAGGCAAGCCGGTTAAAGCACTTACCGAAGGCCTTACAAGTAAAGGTGGCCGTAACAATTTGGGTCGCATCACAGCGCGTCGCCGTGGTGGTGGCCACAAGCGCGCTTATCGTCTGATTGATTTCAAACGTCGCAAATGGGATATGGAAGCAACAATTTTGCGTCTTGAGTATGATCCGAACCGCTCAGCTTTTATCGCCCTGATCGAATATACAGATGGTGAAAAGACTTATATTCTTGCGCCACAACGTGTTGGTGAAGGAGATAAGGTAATTGCGGGCGAGAAAGTTGATGTTAAGCCTGGTAACGCAATGCCGCTTTATTCAGTTCCGGTAGGCTCGATTGTGCATAATGTTGAAATGAAACCAGGAAAAGGTGGGCAGATTGCCCGTGCTGCCGGTGGATATGTTCAGGTTACCGGTCGTGACCGTGGTTATGTATTGCTTCGTTTGGCATCTGGTGAACAGCGTTATGTTCGTTCAGATTGTATGGCAACAATTGGTGCTGTATCAAATCCTGATAATCAGAACCAGAAACTGGCAAAAGCCGGCCGTAGTCGTTGGCTTGGCAAGCGTCCTTCGGTTCGTGGTGTGGCCATGAACCCTGTTGACCATCCGCATGGTGGTGGTGAGGGCCGTACATCAGGTGGCCGTCATCCGGTTACACCTTGGGGTAAGCCAACTAAAGGTAAGCGTACACGCAGCAACAAATCGACAGACCGTTTTATTCTTCGGTCACGTCACGAACGTAAGAAGTAGGAGCAAGAGATATGTCACGTTCCGTTTGGAAAGGTCCATTTGTCGATATGCATTTGCTGAAGAAATCTGAAGCAATGACAGAATCAGGCAAATCGTCACCGATTAAAACATGGTCACGTCGTTCAACGATCCTGCCACAGTTTGTCGGTCAGACATTTAATGTACACAATGGCCATAAATTCGTCCCTGTTTATGTAACAGATGAAATGGTTGGTCATAAACTTGGTGAATTTGCACCTACTCGTACTTATTACGGGCATGGCGCCGATAAAAAAGCGAGGAAGAGATAGTGGGTAAGAAATCAGCACCACGTCGCTTGGCCGACAACGAAGCGAATGCGGAACTCCGTATGGTTCGCATCAGCCCCCAGAAGCTTAATCTGGTGGCCGGTCTAATTCGTGGATTGAAAGTAGAAAAGGCACTGGCCAATCTGACTTTCTCAAAAAAACGTATTGCAAACGATGTCAAGAAACTTCTTGAAAGTGCGGTTGCCAATGCAGAAAACAACCATGGTCTGGATGTTGACAGTTTGATCGTTGCTGAAGCCAGTGTTGGCAAGGCAATGGTTATGAAGCGCTTCCGTGCACGTGCACGTGGTCGCGGTGCCAAAATCCTGAAACCATTCAGCAACATGCGTATTGTCGTGCGTGAAGTAGAAGAGGGAGACGAATAATGGGTCAGAAGGTAAATCCAATTGGTTTCCGTCTAGGCGTCAACCGTACATGGGACAGCCGCTGGTATGCTGAGGGTGACAATTATGGCGTAATGCTTCATGAAGATCTTAAAATTCGTGATGAACTGCTCAGCTCACTTAAAGCTGCTGCTGTAAGCCGTATTGTTATTGAGCGTCCTTCCAAAAAGATGCGTGTAACAATCTATTCAGGACGTCCTGGTGTTATTATCGGCAAAAAAGGGGCGGACATTGAAAAACTTCGTCAGAAGATTGCTAAAATGGCTCCTTCTGCAGGTGATGTCAGCCTGAATATTGTTGAGATCAGAAAGCCTGAGATAGATGCACAGCTCGTAGCAGACAATGTTGCTCAGCAGCTTGAACGTCGTGTTGCTTTCCGTCGCGCCATGAAACGCGTTATGCAAAATGCACTTCGTCTTGGTGCATTGGGTATTCGTATCAATTCAGCAGGTCGTCTTGGCGGTGCCGAGATTGCCAGAACAGAATGGTACCGTGAAGGTCGCGTTCCACTTCACACTCTTCGTTCAGACATCGATTATGCAGAAAGTAAAGCTTACACTGCATATGGCGTGATCGGAATTAAAGTGTGGCTCTTTAAGGGCGAAATTCTGGAACATGATCCGATGGCACGTGATAAGCGCATTAATGAAATGCAAAAATCCGGTGGTAGCGGTCCTAGCCGTGGCCAGGGCAACTTCAGAAACGCAGGATAAGGGATATGTTACAGCCAAAAAGAACAAAATTCCGCCGTGCACATAAGGGCCGTATCCACGGAAACGCAAAAGGAGGCACACAGCTTGCTTTTGGGTCATGTGGACTTAAAGCTCTTGAGCCGGAAAGGATCACAGCACGCCAGATCGAAGCGGCGCGCCGTGCAATGACACGTCATATTAAACGTCAGGGTAAAGTCTGGATCAGACTGTTTCCAGATGTGCCAGTATCCAAAAAACCTGCTGAGGTTCGTATGGGTAAAGGTAAAGGGTCTGTTGAATTTTGGGCAGCCCGTGTGAAACCTGGCCGTATTATGTTTGAAATGGATGGGGTTCCGTTTGATATTGCCCGTGAGGCTTTTGAACGTGCCGCAGCTAAACTACCAATCGCGACGCGTTTTGTAACACGTCTTGGTGAAAATTAGGAGAGTTCTTGATGAGCAAAGCATCTGAACTTCATAATAAGTCGATTGAAGAGCTACAAGGTGAGCTTGCTGACCTGAAAAAAGAGCAGTTTAATCTGCGTTTTCAAAAAGCAACGAACCAGCTTGAAAATACGGCTCGAATTCGTCAGGTTCGTCGGGGAATTGCCCGTCACCGGACAGTAATTAATGCAAAGCGTTCTGGCGCGGCGACTAAAGAATAAGGGATTACTTGAATGCCTAAACGTATTTTACAGGGTACAGTTGTAAGTGATGCAAATGATAAGACAGTTACAGTTCTTGTTGAGCGTCGTTTCATGCACCCAATGGTGAAAAAAGTTGTGCGTCGTTCCAAAAAATATCGTGCGCATGACGAAAATAATACTTTTAAAGTCGGTGATATTGTTCGAATCGAAGAATGTCGTCCGATCTCTAAAAATAAATCGTGGACTGTTATCAGCGAAACCAAGTAATTGGCAAAACTGATAAATTAATTTTAACTAAGTAGGAATTACCTATGATTCAAATGCAAACCAACCTTGACGTTGCCGATAACTCAGGCGCTCGTCGCGTGCAGTGCATCAAGGTGCTCGGCGGTTCCAAAAGGAAAGCTGCCGGTGTAGGTGACGTAATTGTCGTAAGCGTAAAGGAAGCTATTCCGCGCGGACGTGTCAAAAAGGGAGAGGTGCATCGTGCAGTTATCGTACGCACTAAGAAAGATGTAAAACGTGTTGACGGAACAACAATCCGTTTTGACACCAATGCAGCTGTTTTGATAAACAAACAAAACGAGCCGATTGGGACACGTATCTTTGGTCCAGTAGTACGTGAGTTACGAGCAGCTAACCACATGAAAATTATTTCACTCGCTCCGGAGGTGCTTTAATGTCTAACGTTAAGTGTAAAATCCGCAAAGGTGATGAAGTTATTGTTCTGGCCGGTAAGGACAAAGGAAAGTCTGGTGAAGTCACAAAAATGCTGATTTCAGAAGGACGCGCAATCGTTCAGGGCATTAATCTGGTGAAACGTCATACCAGACAGACCCAGGATAGCGAAGGTGGTATCATAACCAAAGAAGCATCGATTCACATTTCTAATCTGGCTCTTAAAGATCCTAAAACCGGAAAAGCATCAAGAATTGGATTCAAAATTGAAAAAGATGGAACCAAGAAGCGTATTTCCAAAGCATCAGGGGAGGCAATCTAATGGCATATAGTCCTCGTCTACGTGATGTATATGAAAAAGAAATTCGTGCTAGTCTGCAAAATGAATTTAATTATTCAAATGTCATGGAAATCCCAAAGCTTGAGAAAATAGTTCTCAATATGGGTGTTGGCGGTGCAGTAAGTGATAGCAAAAAAGTGAAAAAAGCTGTTGAAGAAATGGCCAAAATTGCTGGTCAGGCACCTGTTACTACACGCGCAAAAAAATCGATCGCCGGTTTTAAGGTTCGTGAAGATATGCCACTCGGTTGTAAAGTTACGCTGAGAGGAGCAAAAATGTATGAATTCCTGGATCGTCTTATTCAGGTTGCTCTTCCTCGTGTTCGTGACTTCCGTGGTGTAAATGACAAAAGCTTTGATGGCCGTGGCAATTATGCTCTCGGTATTAAAGAACAGCTCGTCTTTACAGAGATTAACTATGATGATGTCGACGATATTCGCGGCATGGATGTTATCATTTGTACAACGGCGAAAACTGATAAAGAAGCTCATGCGCTTTTATCTGGTTTCCAGATGCCATTCGCTTCAAAGGTTGGAGAAATCAATGGCTAAGTTAAGTGCTATAAATAATAACCTTAAGCGTGAGCGTCTGGTTAAAAAATATGCGGCAAAACGTGCTGAGCTTAAGGCAAGAGCTAAAAATCCTGAATTGTCATTTGATGAACAGTTTGAAGCGCGCCTTAAACTCGCGAAGTTACCTCGCAACAGTGCAAGAATTCGTCTTCGCAACCGTTGTCAGGTAACAGGTCGCCCACGCGGTTATTACCGTAAATTTAAAATGTCTCGTGTCTCTCTTCGTCTGCTGGCCTCACACGGCTATTTGCCAGGCGTTGTGAAATCGAGCTGGTAGGAGGACTGATAAATGTCTATGAGTGATCCTCTAGCAGATATGCTGACACGTATCCGTAACGGACAACGTGCTAATAAAAAAGCTGTTCTTTCACCATCTTCAAAGCTACGCCAGCGTGTTCTGGATGTGCTTGAGCGTGAAGGGTACATTCGCGGTTATGTCAATGGTTCATCTGAAACTGGCAAACCGGAAATTAATATTGAACTGAAATATCATGAAGGCGAGCCTGTAATACGTGAAATTAAACGTATTTCAAAACCAGGTCGCCGGGTTTATTCATCCGTGCAGGATTTGCCACGGGTTCGTAACGGTCTGGGTATTTCGATTGTATCAACCCCCAAAGGTGTACTTTCCGACGCAGAAGCTCGTGCTGAAAATGTCGGTGGCGAAGTCATCTGTACAGTATTTTAGGAGAATATTATGTCTCGAATTGGTAAAAAAGCTGTACAAATTCCAGCAGGAGTTGAAGCAAATCTTAATGATGGAATTTTGACAATCAAAGGTCCTAAAGGTTCGCTTAACATGTCTTTTGTTAGTGAAGTCGACGTGAAACTGGAAAATGGCGAAGTGTCAGTTATACCGCGTGGTGAGAGTAAACGTGCTCACGCTATGTGGGGAATGCAGCGTACGCTTATAAGCAACCTTGTAGAAGGCGTTACAACAGGGTTTACCAAAACTCTTGAGCTTAACGGCGTTGGTTATCGCGCACAAATGCAAGGCAAAAACGTGAATCTTCAATTAGGATTTTCACATGACATTCTTTATGAAGTTGCTGATGGCGTTGAAGTAAGCTGTCCGAATCAGACAACAATTATTGTGTCTGGTATAGATAAACAAAAAGTTGGCCAAGTTGCGGCAGAAATTCGTGAGTTTCGTAAGCCTGAACCTTATAAAGGAAAAGGTGTTAAATACAGCGACGAATATATCTTCCGTAAAGAAGGCAAGAAGAAATAGGTGGTCGTTATGCAAAATGGAAAAAAATTATTTGAGCGTCGCCGTACTCGTGTGCGGACCAGTCTGCGCAAAGTAGCAAATGGCCGTCCACGTCTTTCTATTCACCGTACCAACCAGCATATCTATGCACAGGTAATTGATGATCAGAAAGGTGCGACTATTGTTGCTGCTTCTACACTTGATGGTGACCTTAAGGGCCTTAAAGTAGGAAGCAATTCAGAGGCTGCTGCAGCCGTAGGTAAATTAATAGCAGACCGTGCTAAAAAGGCCGGTATCGAGCAGGTTGTTTTTGATCGTGGTGGTTTCTTGTACCATGGTCGTGTTAAAGCACTTGCTGATGCGGCCCGTGAAGCCGGTTTGAGTTTCTAAGGAAAAGAATATGGCTAGAGCAGAAAGAGAACCTCGTCAGGAAAGTGAACTAACTGAAAAGCTCGTTCACATTAACCGCGTTGCCAAAGTTGTTAAAGGTGGTCGTCGTTTTGGTTTCGCAGCACTTGTTGTTGTTGGTGATCAGAAAGGCCGTGTTGGTTTTGGTAAGGGTAAGGCACGTGAAGTTCCGGAAGCGATCCGTAAAGCAACGGAAGCTGCTAAAAAGAACATGATTCGTGTTCCACTTCGTGAAGGACGTACGCTTCATCATGATGTTGAAGGTCGCCATGGAGCAGGCCGGGTGGTTATTCGCTCGGCACAGCCAGGTACCGGGATCATCGCTGGTGGTCCGATGCGTGCTGTGTTCGAAGCACTCGGCGTCCATGACGTTGTGACTAAATCACTTGGAACGTCAAACCCGTATAACATGGTTCGCGGAACATTTAATGCACTGACTAATCAGGTATCACCACGTATGGTGGCCTCTCGTCGCAGTAAAAAAGTAAGTGATATCGTTGCCCGCCGTGGTGACCGTAAAGCTGAAACTGCCGAAGCAACGGAGTAAATTAGATGGCGAAGAAAACAATAAAAGTGACTCAAATCGGTAGCCCGATCCGTCGCACTGAAGATCAGAGAGCAACGCTCATTGGTCTTGGTTTAAATAAAATGCACCGGACACGCGAGCTGGAGGATACTCCAGCTGTGCGCGGGATGATCCGCAAGGTTCACCATATGGTCAAAGTTGAAGGTGAATAGGTGGAATTATGAAACTTAATGAACTTGCAAATAAACCAGGCTCAACGAAGCCTAGAAAACGCGTTGGTCGCGGGATCGGCTCAGGAACAGGTAAAACTGGTGGCCGTGGTGTTAAAGGTCAGAAGTCACGTTCCGGCGTAGCCATTAAAGGCTTCGAAGGTGGACAGATGCCACTTCATATGCGTCTTCCAAAGCGTGGATTTAACAATATCAATTCAAAATCTTTTGTCCCTTTGAACATTGGTCGTTTACAGGAAGCAATTGATGCCAAGAAAATTGATGCGAAAAAGCCTATTACAGTAGATGTGCTCAAAGCAGCAGGTCTTGTTAATAGTGTTAAAGATGGTATCCGTCTTCTTGCAAAAGGTGAGATTAAAGCTAAAGTAAACATCGAAGTATCCGGTGCTTCTGCGGCTGCTATTGCTGCTGTTGAAAAAGCGGGCGGTACAGTATCTGTGCCTGCTAAGGTTGAAACTGCAGCATCTTGATCTTAAATAGAAGTAATTGATATTAAGGCATAGGGATTAAACAATGGCATCAGCGGCAGAACAGTTAGCGGGAAATTTGAACTTTGGCGCTTTTTCAAAAGCGACAGAGCTAAAAAAGCGCATTTGGTTTACGTTGATTGCGCTTATGGTTTACCGTCTGGCTACTTATCTGCCGCTGCCAGGTATTGATCCTGTTGCCTTAAATCAGATGTTCACACAAAATCAGGGCGGCATTCTTGGAATGCTGGATTTGTTTAATGGTGGCGCAATTCAGCGCATGAGCATTATTGCTCTTGGTATTATGCCTTATATTTCATCATCGATTATTATGCAGCTTATGACATCGATGAGTGCTAATCTTAAAGAGATTAAGAAAGAAGGGGAAGCCGGACGTCGTAAAATCAACCAATATACCCGGTATGGAACTGTGGTTCTTTGTCTGGTACAGGCTTATGCAATAGCAACGGGGCTGGAAACGAATATTGCCATTGAACCAGGTATGTTTTTCCGTTTGACAACCGTTATAACGCTGACTGGCGGTACGCTGTTTCTTGTGTGGCTCGGGGAGCAAATTACTTCCCGTGGGGTTGGCAACGGTATTTCCCTGATTATTTTTGCTGGTATTGTTGCGCGCCTTCCAGTTGCTATTGCGAGCACACTGGATATGAGTTCAAAAGGAACACTTGGTGGTCCGTTAGTTATTGTTGCATTATTGGCTATGGTCGTTGGTGTGATTGCTTTAATTGTATATGTGGAGCGTGCTCAGCGTCGTGTTCTCATCCAATATCCAAAAAGACAACAGGCCAATGGTATGAGTCAGGGTGAGCAATCCCATATGCCACTTAAACTTAATACAGCAGGGGTTATTCCGCCAATTTTTGCCTCTTCACTTCTTTTGATGCCAATGTCGCTTGCCGGGTTTGCGTCTGCTGATAGTCCTGAATGGGTGACTACGCTTACTTCATTGTTGGGCCCTGGACAGCCTCTATATATGGCCCTTTATGTTGCTGGCATCGTGTTTTTCTGTTTCTTCTATACTGCGTTGGTATTTAATCCTGAGGAAACTGCGGATAATCTGAAAAAATATGGTGGATTTATTCCTGGAATCCGTCCGGGTAAAAATACAGCCAGATATCTTGATTATATTTTAACACGACTGACTGTGGTTGGCTCTGCCTATCTCTGCCTGGTGTGTTTGCTTCCGGAAATATTAAAGGCAAAGTATGCTATACCGTTTTATTTTGGCGGTACATCACTTCTTATCGTTGTCAATGTGACAATGGATACTGTCGGACAGATCCATAGCCACCTGATGGCTCATCAATATGAAGGCCTGATGAAAAAATCAAAACTCCGTGGTGGAAAGAGACGTCGCAGATGATCATAATCTTACTCGGACCTCCAGGTGCCGGCAAGGGAACGCAGGCACAAAGGATAGAGACAAAGCAGGGGCTGGTTCAGCTTTCCACTGGAGATATGCTTAGAGCCGCCGTTGCTGCAGGGACAGAAGTCGGCAAAAAAGCAAAGGCTTTTATGGAAGCCGGCAAGCTCGTAACCGATGAAATAGTTATTGGAATTATCGCGGACCGTATTGACGAAGACGATTGCAAGAATGGTTTCTTGCTAGATGGTTTTCCACGGACCGTTGCACAGGCGGAAGCGCTTGATAATATGCTAGCTCGTAAAGATCTGAAACTTGATGTTGTCATTGAGATGAAGGTTGACGATGCTGCTTTGGTAGACCGGATTACAGGTCGTTATACATGTGCAAACTGTAATCAGGGATATCATGATGTAAACCTTAAGCCCAAAGTTGATGGCGTCTGCGACAACTGTGGCTCTACGAATTTCAAACGCCGGGCGGATGATAATCGGGAAACCGTTTCTTCACGTCTGGAAGCATACCATGCTCAGACTGCTCCTTTGCTGCCTTATTATAAAGCAAAAGGTATTCTGAAAGTGGTAGACGGGATGGCCGATATCGATGATGTCACCGCCCAAATAAATGAAGTATTGGGTAGCTTGTCTTAAACCTTGTATCTAGGTTGAAAAACTTTTTTTAAAAAGCTTTTCTTCAGAGGTTGACTAAGTGAACTTAATACCTATAATCGCGCAACTTCATATCATGCTTTTTAGCGTGGTGGATTTTGCTGAATTGTTTGAATTTTTAGATCGGGAGAAACGATCGTGGCGCGTATTTCTGGCGTTAATATACCCACCGCAAAAAGGGTGGAAGTCGCATTGACCTATATCCATGGTATAGGGCTTACCTCTGCGAAAGAAATTTGTAAAAAAAATGGTATCACACCGGAGCGGCGTGTATCGGATCTTAGTGATGCGGAAGTGATTAAAATCCGTGAAACGATTGATGCCGAATATCTGGTGGAAGGCGATCGTCGTCGTGAAGTAGCCATGAATATTAAACGTTTGCTTGACCTGGGAACCTATCGTGGCCTTCGCCATCGGAAGAGATTACCTGTTCGTGGTCAACGCACTAGCACCAATGCCCGTACCCGCAAAGGTAAGGCTGTTGCTATTGCCGGTAAGAAGAAATAGGGAAACAGGACAATGGCAACTGAAAAACGTTTAAAGCGTAGAGAACGCAAAAACATCACCAATGGTGTTGCACATGTGAACAGCACATTCAACAATACCATTATTACTATTGCTGATGCACAGGGGAACACTATTTCCTGGTCAACTGCCGGTGCAATGGGCTTTAAAGGCTCTCGTAAGTCGACACCATATGCGGCACAGATCGCAGGTGAAGATGCAGGCAGAAAAGCAATGGAACATGGCATCAAAACACTGGAAGTCGAAGTAAAGGGACCTGGCTCAGGTCGCGAATCGGCGTTGCGTGCTTTGATGGCACTGGGAATTACAATTACTTCGATTCGTGACGTAACGCCTATCCCGCATAATGGATGCCGTGCGCCGAAGCGTCGTAGAGTATAACAATTGTAGCGTGTTCTGCATTCCTGCAAAATACGCTATTGATATTAAGCCTGACCTAAATAGATAAGGATTTAACCGTGATCCAAAATAACTGGCAAGAGCTAATAAAACCGACAACCCTTGAAATTATTCAAAAGGGTGCTGAAAGAAGAAAAGCAAGAGTAATTGCAGAGCCACTTGAGCGTGGTTTTGGCATGACACTTGGAAATGCACTGCGTCGTGTGCTCCTTTCTTCACTACAGGGTGCTGCAGTAACTTCAGTACATATTGATAATGTGCTTCATGAATTTTCATCAATCGCTGGTGTACGCGAAGATGTAACAGATATTATTCTGAACATCAAAAAGCTTGCTGTCAGCATGGACGGTGAAATTGAAGGTCCACGCCGCCTGATCCTTAAAGCTTCCGGACCGGGCGAAGTAACCGCTGGTCAGATTGATGAAGTGACAGGAATTAATATTCATAATCCGGAACTGGTACTCTGTAATCTGGATGACGGTGCTGACCTACGTATGGAACTTACCGTTAATACAGGTAAGGGATATGTGGCTGCTGTTAAAAACCGTGCGGATGATGCGCCGATTGGTCTTATTCCGGTAGACAGCCTGTTCAGTCCTGTGACCCGTGTTAGCTATAAGGTGGATAACACTCGTGAAGGTCAGATTCTTGATTATGATAAACTGACTATGGATATTGAAACTGATGGGACGGTTACGCCAGAAGACGCTATAGCGTTTGCTGCTCGTATTTTGCAGGATCAGCTTCAAACATTTATCAATTTTGAAGAACCAGAAGACTTGGCAGCGGATAAGGAATCAGATGAACCTGATTTCAACCGTAACCTTCTTCGCCGTGTTGATGAACTTGAACTTAGTGTCCGTTCAGCAAACTGCTTGAAAAATGATAATATTGTTTATATTGGTGATCTGGTCCGTAAAACAGAGGCAGAGATGCTTCGTACACCTAATTTTGGCCGTAAATCACTGAATGAAATTAAAGAAGTTCTCTCTTCTATGGGACTTCGTCTTGGCATGGAAAATCCAGGATGGCCACCAGAGAATATCGAAGAGCTTGTAAAAAAACTGGAACAAGAATTTTAATTTAATGGGACCGGGTCCGATAAAGGATACCCCCTCAAGGAGTAAAAGATATGCGCCATCGTAAAGCTGGGCGTAAGCTTAATAAAACTAGTAGCCATCGCAAAGCGATGTTTGCCAATATGGCATCAGCGCTGATTAAGCATGAGCAAATTATTACAACGCTTCCAAAAGCAAAAGAGCTTCGTCCAATTGTCGAACGCCTTATCACTTTGGGCAAGCGTGGATCACTTCATGCACGTCGTCAGGCAATTTCAAAACTGCCAGCATCAGATAAGGAAATTGTGCAAAAACTGTTTGATGTTCTTGCTGAGCGTTATAAAGAACGCAATGGTGGTTATACACGCGTGCTTAAAGCTGGTTTCCGTCATGGCGATGCTGCCCCGGTTGCTGTTATTGAGTTTGTTGACCGAGATGAAGATGCCAAAGGCCAAAACAGTGGTCCTGTCTTTGATGATATTGAAGAAGAAGCTGTTGCTTAAGTAAAACAGCTATAAATTATTTTTTAAAAGCAGCTTTTTAAGCTGCTTTTTTTATTTGAATTTTTTGTTGATTTTTCCGGTTGAGCTTGCGACATAAAGCATAAAATCCTATAAATAAAGAATAGGAAAAACATTAAAGAGGAAGAATTAAAATGGCACTAAAACCAGGCGTAGTTTGCGGTGAAGATTATGTTGAGCTCGTAAATGCATGTAAAGATGGTGGTTACGCGCTGGCGGCTGTAAATTGTGTAGGGACTAATTCTGTCAATGCAGTAATGGAAGCTGCTGCAAAAAATAAGAGCGATGTAATAATTCAATTTTCAAATGGCGGAAGCCAGTTCTATGCGGGGCAGGGAATGGAAGATACATTCCAGGCAAAAGTACTTGGTGCCGTTTCCGCAGCGCAGCATGTGCATCTTCTTGCTGAATATTATGGAATTTGTGTAGTTCTTCACACTGACCATGCCAACCGAAAACTGGTACCCTGGGTTGATGCGCTAGTCGATCATTCCGAACTTTATTATAAACAGCATGGTAAAGCACTATATAGCTCACATATGCTTGATTTGTCTGAAGAGGACATTGATGAAAACCTGAACGAATGTGCCCGTATGCTTGAGCGCATGGCAAAAATTAATATGAGCCTGGAAATCGAATTGGGTATTACAGGTGGTGAAGAAGATGGTGTTGGCCATGATATTAAGGAAGGTGCAGACAGCTCACATTTATACACTCAGCCGGAAGATGTACTTAAAGCTTATAATCTTCTGACACCGATAGGTCATTTTTCCGTGGCAGCATCATTTGGCAATGTGCATGGGGTCTATAAACCAGGTAATGTGAAACTTCGTCCGGAAATCCTCAAAAACAGTCAAGCGCTGGTCAGTAAAACTCATGGGACCGGTGACAAGCCGCTTAACCTTGTGTTTCACGGTGGCTCTGGCTCTGAAAAGGACAAGATTGCTGAGGCAATTTCATATGGTGTCTTTAAAATGAATATCGATACGGATACCCAATTTGCCTTTGCCAATGGTGTGGGAAAGTATGTTGATGAATACGCTAAAGCATTCAAATACCAGATTGATCCTGAAGACGGGACCCCGCAAAAGAAATTTTATGATCCGCGTAAGTGGCTCAGGGCCGGGGAACAGTCATTTGTAGCTCGACTTGATGAAGCGTTTGAGGACCTTGGATCGACTGGACGGTCATTGGCAAAATAGCTACTAGAGAATTCAGGAAAAGGCAGTTTATATTTTTAACTGCCTTTTTTATTTTATGGTTTGAAAAAAGCACATAATTTTGCCACTTATCAATAATATATAACAGGATTAATTTATTAAAGTATTAGGACCGGTTATGAAAAAATTGATGAAATATGGAATTGGATATTTATCACTTTTAATTTTAACATTAGTGATCCTGAGTAGCACGATACTGTCAACGTCTTTCGCGCAAAATGCAGATAACAGGCGGGTTCCGTCATCGGAAGCTGAAGTGAAACTTTCTTACGCGCCGGTTGTTCATAATGCAGCGCCAGCCGTTGTGAATATTTATACGAAGCGGGTTATAAAAACCCGGACGTCCCCCTTTTTAAATGATCCTTTTTTCAGTCAGTTTTTTGGTGGAACATCAGCCCCGCGAGAAAGAATTGAAAGATCGCTTGGTTCCGGAGTAATCGTTAGAAAAGATGGAGTAATTGTTACCAATTATCATGTTATCGATGGAGCCGATGAAATAACAGTTTCATTGGCAGATAGAAGGGAATTTGAAGCAGAAGTCATTCTTAAGGATGAAAGTGCCGACCTGGCAGTATTAAGGATAACACCCAGAGGAGCACCGCTTAGTGTGATTGAATTTAGTGAATCGGATGATGTACAGGTCGGTGATTTGGTTCTGGCCATTGGAAATCCTTTCGGTGTTGGTCAATCGGTGACAAGCGGCATTATTTCGGCTCTTGCCCGGACCCAGGTAGGTGACGATGAATATCAGTTTTTTATCCAGACTGACGCAGCGGTAAACCCAGGCAACAGCGGTGGAGCCCTAGTCGGTATGGACGGTAAACTGGTTGGCATCAATACATCAATTTATTCGCGTAGTGGCGGCTCTAACGGTATTGGTTTTGCCATTCCAGTTAGAATGGTTGAATTTGTTTTAAATGCTGCTTTAACGGATGGAAAAATTGTCCGACCCTGGTTTGGTGCGAGCGGGCAGGCAGTTTCCGCCGACATTGCCGAAAGTCTAGGACTCGATCGTCCCGGCGGTGTGCTGATAGATAACGTATATCCGGACAGCCCGGCTGGTCGCGCGGGCCTTGAACCAGGAAAAGTCATACTTTCTATTGATGGTGAGGAAATTTTTGATACTCAGGGGCTTAGATATTTTATTGCATTAGGAAAAGTTGGCGGGGAGACAACATTAAAAGTTCTTGATGGTGGAAAAACACGTGATCTTAAAGTCAAACTGGAAGTAGCGCCTGAAGATCCACCCCGAAACATCACTGTTCTGAAGGGTGATAATATTTTTGAAAATATTCAAGTTGGTAACCTATCACCTGCCTTTTCAAATGAGTTAGGCGTTAATATGTTTGAAAAAGGGGTTATCATTCTAGATATTGACCGGTTAAGTCCGGTAAGGCGATTGAATGTACTTCGTCCTGGCGATATATTCGAATCAATCGATGGCAAGGAAATAAATTCTGTCGAAGAATTGCAGAATGTTCTTAATGATTCAGGTACAGATGTTTCCTTCGCCGTTAGGCGCCAAGGAGGCGTGATTGAGTGTATTGCACGTGGACGAGGGAGCTATAGTTGCCGATGACCTCATTATTTTTTTATGAGTGATTTATTTGAAAAGGCAGGTCTGGATGAGGGTGCTCCGCGTCCTCTTGCCGATCGCTTACGTCCAAAGAAGGTTGAAGACGTTTTGGGGCAAGGACATTTAACTAACCCTGAAGGAACGCTTGGCCGAATGCTTAAGGCCGGGCATTTATCATCAATTATTTTTTGGGGTCCGCCAGGGACCGGTAAAACAACCACGGCAAGATTGCTGGCAGAAAATGTAAATCTTTACTTCGAGCAGATATCTGCCGTCTTTTCCGGGGTCGCTGACTTAAGGAAATGTTTTGAAGCCGCAAAGGTAAGACGAAAAACCGGACAGGGAACGTTGCTATTTGTTGATGAGATTCACAGATTTAACCGTTCTCAACAGGATGGCTTTTTACCCTATGTTGAGGATGGAACCATAGTTCTGGTAGGGGCAACGACGGAAAATCCATCATTTGAACTAAATGCTGCTCTGCTTTCACGGATGCAGGTATTGACCCTGAACCGTCTAGATAGTAGCGCAATGGAAGAACTATTAAGAAGGGCGGAACAGCTGGAAAATAAAAAACTGCCGCTTTCAGCGGAAGCAAGAGCCCTTTTATATAATATGGCAGATGGTGATGGTCGCTATCTGCTTAATCTGGCGGAGATTTTACTAGGTCTGGAATTTGATAAAGAGCTAGACCCCAATTCACTTCTGCAGATATTACAGAAACGTGCCCCTGTTTATGATAAAGATCGTGAAGGTCATTATAATCTTATCTCTGCCCTTCATAAATCTTTGCGCGGTTCAGATACTGATGCAGCGCTTTACTGGACCGCACGCATGCTAGCGGGAGGAGAGGAGCCACTATATATAATCAGAAGGCTTGTGCGATTTGCAGTGGAGGATATCGGCCTAGCCGATCCGCAGGCAGTGGTACAGGCAAATGCCGCCCGTGAAGTATATGAATTTTTAGGTTCTCCAGAAGGGGAACTAGCAATTGCCCAAGCAGTTATATACCTAGGTACCGCACCAAAATCCAACGCTGTATATAAAGCACAAAAAGCATCAGCAAGAAGAGCAAAAGAAACTGGGTCTTTAAACCCGCCGATGCATATTTTAAATGCACCGACAAAATTGATGAAAGATCTGGGGTATGGCAAGGATTACCAATATGACCATGATACAGTGGATGGTTTTTCAGGGCAGAATTATTTTCCTGATGAGCTTCCGCGTGAAGAGTTTTACAATCCTGTAAATAGAGGTTTTGAGAGAGAAATCCAGAAGCGTCTTGATTATTGGAAAAAGCTCAGGTCAGAAAAAAGCTAACTGCAAAGATAACCGCGATGAAGCGGAACATTATCCTGTTTCTTAGCCAACTGGAACTGCATGACGACATGTCCTAAATTCCTGAAAGCACATTCTGCGCTTGCCAGATAAAATTCCCACATTCTTAAAAAACGCTCGTCATATAGTTCAATTATTTTTTCTCTGTTCTGCTCAACCCGTTTACGCCATTCACATAATGTTTTGGCGTAATGCAGTCTTAAAATCTCAACATCGGTAATATAAAGGCCGCTTTTTTCAATTGCCGGAGCAATTTCGGAAAGGGCCGGTGCATAACCGCCTGGGAAAATATATTTCTTGGTCCAGGGGTCAGTTTCCCCAGGACCGTCAGCACGGGCTATGGTGTGGACAAGGGCGACACCATCATCTTCGAGGCATTCATAAATTTTTCTGAAATAAGTTTTATATTGCTTGCGTCCGACATGTTCAAACATGCCAACAGATACAACACGGTCAAATTTTTCTTTCACATTGCGATAATCACAAAGCTCAAAATTAACACCATCAATTTTTTCTGCATTGGCATTTGCGACCTTTAACTGTTCTTCACTTAAAGTTACACCGGTTACCCTTGCACCAGTCCGCTTGTTGATATGAAGACTTAACCCACCCCAGCCGCAGCCAATATCCAGAACTTTATGTTCAGGCTTTAAGAGAAGCTTATTGGTGATCAGATCCATTTTATTAATCTGCGCTTGCTCAAGGCTGTCATCAGGATATTTGAAGACTGCTGAAGAATATTGCCTGTTGGCATCCAGAAATAAATCATAAAGATCATCAGACAGATCATAGTGATGGGCAACGTTGTCTTTGGCTTTGGCAGCTTTATTAATTTGACCGAGCCAGCCTTTGAAACGACTGTATGGATCGCTACCCATTAGATGGAATGGGTTATCAGGACGCCATTCCATGTTTTTGGTAATAAGAGCAAGAAAATCATATACATTATGCGGTGGCTCAATCGTTAGGCTACCGTCCATATAGGATTCACCTGCCTTTAGATCTGGCCAGAAGAATAGTTTCCATTTCACCGATTTGTTATGAAGTTTGATTGTAATTTCCGGATCAGGGCTTCCGGAAAATTTATGTATTTTTCCTTCTGCATCGATAACATTTAAAGTACCCTGTTTGATGAGCTTATTTAAGAATATTGATAATGGAAACATGGATCACAGTTCTACGGTTTATAATCTAATAAAATTTGATTATTTTATAATTACGGGTAAAAGACAATAATGTAAACAGTTCTATGGGAGTGATATTTATGAATATGATTTTAGCTGTGGCAGCAGGTGGGGCCATCGGTGCGACAGGACGATTTCTTGTTGGTCGATTGATGTTTAATATTATGGGTCCCGGATTTCCATGGGGAACGTTTACGGTAAATATAGTTGGATCATTTCTGATTGGATTGCTGGTTGAGTTAATGGCCCTTCGCATTAATCTAGCCCACGAATGGCAGGGATTTATTGTCATAGGGATACTTGGAGGATTTACAACTTTTTCTTCTTTTTCAATGGAAGTAGGTTTGATGCTGGAGCGTGATCAGTTTTCCACAGCGGCCATTTATATCTTTGGCACCATGTTTGTCGGAATAGTCGCATTATTTGCCGGTATATTTGCCGGTCGTACAGTTCTATAAGGATATTTTATGTCAGGCGTAACATGGGAATATGTCAAGGATAGTGAAAGTGACTGGCGTCTTGATAAATGGTTTAAAGTTCATTTTCCGGGACTTAGTTATGGGCGATTGTCAAAAATCCTGCGTAAGGGTGAAGTGCGTGTTGACGGGAAACGGGTAAAGGCAAACTTTCGACTTGAAGGCGGTATGGAAATCAGACTTCCACCATTGGGAAAGGAAGAAAGAGCACAGGTCGGCACTCCCAAAGCGGTTAAAAAATTCTCAGATGACGATGCAGCCCTGATGCGCAATATGGTCATCTTTCAGGATGACAGTGTTATTGTGCTTAATAAACTGCCGGGGCTTGCGGTACAGGGGGGGACAAATACACCACGTCATGTTGATGGCATGCTGGGCGCATTGCAGGGAAAGTCAAAAGAAAAACCGAAACTGGTTCATCGGATAGATAAAGATACCAGTGGGATTCTGGTAATTGCCCGCACGGCTGCGAGTGCAAAAAAACTTACCGAAAGTTTTAAAAAAAGAAAAACCAATAAAATATACTGGGCGCTGGTAAAAGGTCGGCCCAGCCAGATGGAAGGGGTCATTCAGGCACCGCTTGATAAGGAACCGGGTACTCGGGGGGAGCGAATGACAGTTTCAGATGACGGGAAACGCGCGGTGACTGATTTTAAAATGATGGATAGCGCCGCAGGTACGGCAACCTGGATGGCCTTTAGGCCAGTAACCGGGCGAACTCATCAGATCAGGGTCCATGCAACATTGCTCGGAACGCCGATTGTCGGAGACGGTAAATATGGCGGCAAGGATGCTTTCATTGACGGCCCCGTCAGCAGGAAACTTCATCTGCATGCGAGATCTCTTGACATCGACCATCCTGATGGTGGCACTTTATCGGTAAAGGCGGCACTCCCCACTCACATGAAGGAAAGCTGGGCATTATTTGGTTTTGATGACGATGATATCAGCAATCCGTTCGAGGAAATGGATGATGCCTAATGACCTGAAGCTGGCAATATTTGATTGTGATGGAACGCTGGTTGATGGCCAGCATATGATTATAAGTTCCATGAAAATGGCCAGTGAGAAATGTAATATTCCTTATCCCGGTGATGAATCGGTCAGGCGAATTGTCGGGCTTTCACTTTATGAAGCGATCACGAAAGTTTATCCTGACCTAAAAGAAGTTGATCATAGTTGGCTTCAGAAGGAATTTATTGAGCATTTCCAGTTTTTAAGAACGCTGGATGACCAGCATGAGCCTTTATATGACGGAGTAAGGGAAGTGATCCTTGAACTTGATCGGATGGGTATATTACTTGGGATCGCGACGGGTAAGTCTTCAAGAGGGTTAAAAAAAACACTTCATAATCACGGGCTAGAAGGACATTTTGTTACCCTGAATACAGCGGATGATGGTCCAGGCAAACCCGACCCGTCAATGATTAATGTTGCACTTGCGGAAACAGGGGTCAAAAAAGAAAATGCTGTCATGATTGGTGATACCTCCTATGATATGATTATGGCAAAACAGGCTGGCGTCAGGTCGGTTGGTGTTACATGGGGCTATCATGAAACACATGAGTTAATATCGTCTGGAGCACATCACATAATCAGTCATATTTCCGAATTAGTCGAATTGATGAAAGAGTAAATGAAAAGATTTTATAAGAAAGTAACCGTAGAAAATGAAAATGATGGATTTTTCGTTTTACTGGATGGAAAAAAAGTAAAAACGCCAGAAAAAAGTCCTTGTCTCATGCCAACCAGAAAATTGGCAGAAGCCGTTGCAAAAGAATGGAATGATCAGGTTAAGGCAATAATACCGGCTACAATGCCCATTTTTAAACTTGTAAATACGGCGATTGACCGTGTTGGGAAAAGAAGAGATGAGCTTATAAGCGAATTGGTCAGTTTTGCGGGCAGTGATCAGATTTGTTATCGTGCTGAAGCACCTGATACTCTTGTAAAATTACAGGATAGTACTTGGAACCCTTTACTGGACTGGTTAAAGAATAAATTCGACATAAAGTTAAAGTTATCGGCGGGCATAATTTTTGTTGAACAGGATGGTGAGCAACTGGATAAATTTCGTACAATATTTGAAAATATTGAAAGTTTTGAGCTTACGGCACTTTATACAATGGTCACCGTCACCGGTTCTGTAACGATAGGTTTAAGCCTTTTTAATGGTCACAGTAGCTTTGAACAGGCTTGGGAAGCCGGACATCTGGATGAGAATTTTCAGGCGTCGGAATGGGGAATTGATGAAGAAGCAGAACAAAGAAGATCTGCACTGAAAGCTGAACTGGCAAATGCCGAATATTTTCTAAATCTGGTTCGACACGCTTGACTTAAAAAATAGGTTGTAGGGCAGGGTAATTATATGTTACTGATTGGTAACATTTTTGTTGGGAGAGAATAAATGCAGGATATCCTTGATAAATTGGAGGAAAGGCGGCAGTCCGCCCGTTTAGGCGGCGGTGAGGCACGAATTAAAGCCCAACATGCCAAAGGGAAGCTTACGGCGCGTGAGAGGATTGAACTGCTTGTGGATGCAGGTAGTTTCGAAGAATATGACATGTTTAAAGAACATCGTTCTATTGATTTCGGCATGGAAAATAACAAAGTGGCCGGAGATGGAGTTGTCATAGGGTCCGGAACCGTCAATGGGCGGCTGATTTTTGTATATAGTCAGGATTTTACGGTTTTTGGTGGATCGCTTTCAGAAACACATGCCGAAAAAATCTGTAAGATTATGGAAATGGCGATGAAAAACGGTGCACCGATTATCGGTATCAACGATTCCGGTGGGGCCCGTATTCAGGAAGGGGTATCGGCGCTTGCCGGATATGCAGAAGTCTTTCAGCAGAATGTACTGGCGTCCGGCGTCGTGCCGCAAATATCCCTTATAATGGGTCCCTGTGCCGGTGGGGCGGTTTATTCACCGGCTATGACTGATTTCATTTTTATGGTCAAGGATAGTTCCTATATGTTCGTGACCGGCCCCGATGTTGTTAAAACGGTGACCAATGAAACCGTAACCCAGGAAGAACTTGGTGGGGCAACCACTCATACCGTCCGTTCCGGTGTAGCGGATCATGCCTATGAAAATGATGTGGAAGCCATTAAACAGACAAGACGTCTGATCGATTTTCTGCCTCTTAATAACAAGGAAAAGCCACCGACAAGGCAGACATTTGATAAACATGACCGTGAAGAAGAATCGCTTGACAGTCTTATCCCGGCCAACCCAAACCATCCTTATGATATGCATGAGCTGATCAGAAAAACCGTCGATGAAGGCGATTTTTTTGAAATTCAGCCAAAATATGCCAAAAATATCATTACCGGATTTGCCCGGATAGAAGGCTCAACAGTCGGTATTGTTGCCAATCAGCCTATGGTGTTGGCTGGGTGTCTTGATAATGATTCATCCAGAAAAGCGTCACGCTTCGTGCGGTTCTGTGACTGTTTCAGTATCCCAATCATTACTTATGTTGATGTTCCTGGGTTCCTGCCGGGTACGGCGCAGGAATATGGCGGGGTGATCAAACATGGGGCCAAGTTGCTTTTTGCTTATGGTGAAGCGACGGTTCCAAAAATAACGATTATTACACGTAAAGCCTATGGCGGTGCCTATGATGTGATGGCCTCTAAGCATTTGCGCGGGGACCTTAATTTCGCATGGCCAACGGCGGAAATTGCTGTAATGGGCGCGGAAGGGGCAGTAAAAATTATTTTCAGGGAAGAAGCAAAAGACCCAGAAAAACTCGTCGCAAAAACAAATGAATATTCAGAAAAATTTGCAAATCCATTTGTTGCTGCCCGACGCGGGTATATTGATGATGTGATCATGCCTCACGCGACCAGACGACGGATCAGCCGAGGTCTTAGAATGCTTAAAAATAAATCTCTCCAGAATCCCTGGAAAAAACACGACAATATACCGCTTTAGGAGTGATAGATGTTTAAAAAAATTCTTATAGCAAACCGTGGCGAAATTGCCTGTCGTGTTATTAAAACGGCCCGAAAAATGGGTATTGCTACAGTAGCGGTTTATTCAGATGTAGATGCCGATGCCCTTCATGTCAGGATGGCAGATGAAAAAGTTCATATTGGTCCTGCCCCTGCCATAGAGAGTTACCTGGATGCAGAAAAAATAATAGCTGCGGCAAAAACCGCTGGCGCAGATGCCATTCATCCGGGGTATGGTTTTTTATCAGAAAATGCTGAATTTTGCGAAAAACTGGAAGCGGAAGGAATAACATTTATTGGACCCAACAGGAACGCAATAGGTGTTATGGGTGATAAAATATCCTCTAAAAAACTGGCGGAAAAAGCTGGGGTCAATACTATTCCCGGTTATCTTGGTGTTATTAAAGACGCTGAAGAAGCGATAAAGGTAGCAAATGAAATTGGCTATCCTGTCATGTTAAAGGCATCCGCCGGTGGTGGTGGTAAAGGCATGCGTGTTGTATATAATGACAACGAGGCCCGGGAAGGGTTTAAATCCGCCGTTAATGAGGCAAAATCAAGCTTTGGCGATGATCGTGTTTTTGCGGAAAAATTCATTGAAAACCCAAGGCATATTGAAATCCAGGTGCTTGGCGATAACCATGGCAATGTGATTTATCTTGCAGAGCGGGAATGTTCAATCCAGCGCAGACATCAAAAAGTAATTGAGGAAGCGCCAAGCTCGTTTCTTCATATGGAAACGCGCGTAAAAATGGGTAATCAGTCTGTCGCCCTTGCAAAAGCGGTAACCTATAATTCCGCTGGCACCGTAGAATTTATTGTTGATAAAGACCAGAATTTTTATTTTCTGGAAATGAATACAAGGCTTCAGGTCGAGCATCCGGTGACCGAGCTGATCACAGGGATAGACCTTGTCGAACAGATGATCAGAGTGGCTGCAGGTGAAAGTCTGTTCATTACACAGGATAAAGTTATGATCAATGGCTGGGCAATCGAAGCCCGTGTCTATGCGGAAGATCCGCTTCGTGGCTTCCTGCCTTCGACCGGACGTGTCACAAATTATATTGAGCCCGAACAGAATGAAAATATTCGCATAGATAGTGGTATTTTTGAGGGAAGCGAAATTAGTATTTATTATGACCCGATGATTTCCAAGGTTATTACTTATGGTTCTGACCGCGATGAGGCAATAGCAAAATTGCGGCTTGCACTTAATGAATATTATATACGGGGGGTAGGTCACAATATTGCTTTTCTATCAGACGTTCTCAAATCCCCGCGTTTCCAAAGCGGTGACATTTCAACCAAATTTATTGAAGAAGAATATGAAGACGGCTTTAATGGCGGTAGCATAAGCCTTGAAGCGTGGAATATTATGATAGCTGTGGCAACCACAGTGCATTCCTGTGAGGTGGGGCGGCAGTCAACCATAAGTGGCCGCATGAATGAAGATAGCAGCTCTTTCTCAGAAACCTGGCATGTGCAGATTGATGGCGAAGTTCAAACAGCCAATTTTTTGATTACACAGGATGGCTGTAATGTCATTACAGGGGGGCTGGTTTATAGTGTTGAAACGCTCTGGGCACCGGGGATGCCAGTATTTTCGGCGGTCATCAATGATGAAAAAGTGAGCGTTGAAGTTGAATATCTATCTGACGGCTACCGTCTGACTTATGATGGTGCCAGTGAGATTATTCATGTCAGAAGCCAGCGAGAACATGAATTGGCATCATATATGATTGAAAAAGCCCCTGTTGATATGTCAAAATACCTTCAATGTCCGATGCCTGGCCTTGTTGTCTCAATTGATGTGGCAGAAGGTGAGGAAGTAAAAGAAGGTCAGAAGCTTTGTGTAATTGAGGCCATGAAAATGGAAAATATACTCTGCGCAGAACAGGATGGAAAAGTTTCAAAAATTTCAGCAGTGGCAGGAGGAAGTCTTGCAGTGGATGAAATCATTATGGAATTTGAGTAATCAATGCTTGAGCCAGGCCACATAGCGCGTCGGCTGTTGATCAGCGGCCGAGTACAAGGGGTATTTTATCGTGACTGGACAGTTAGACACGCAAGAGAGTTGCATCTGGATGGCTGGGTCAGGAACAGAACAGATGGTACTGTAGAGGCGCTTATTGTTGGTCCGGAAGAAGATGTGAATAAAATGGTTAAATATTGCCAAAATGGTCCTCCCAGATCAAAGGTGGACAATATTGAAATTTCAGAAGCGATCGGCATTACCAAAAAAGGTTTTTTCCAGAAACCAACTGTCAATGTTCAGGAACGTCGAGGGCACTAAACCTGATATTCAAAAATTTCCGACCACGTATTTTTGAGTGCGGCATCAAGGTCATTCATATTAACGGGCAGCCCTAGATCTACTAGTGAAGTGACCCCGTGTTCTGATATGCCACAGGGGACAATTCCACCATAATGGCTGAGATCCGGTTCAACATTGATACAAATTCCATGAAAAGTAACCCATTTTCTTACCCTGACACCAATGGCGGCAATTTTGTCTTCGCGGCCTCCATCACGCTCAACCCAGACACCAACCCGCCCTTCGCGTGTTTCACCTTTAACATTGAATTGAGCTAATGTATTGATCACCCATTTTTCAAGATTTGCGACAAACTGCCTTACATCACGGCCTCGTTTATTTAAATCAAGCATAACATATGCTACCCGCTGCCCAGGTCCATGATAAGTATATTGACCGCCCCGTCCGGCATCATATACGGGGAAACGGTTTGGTGACAACAAATCTGAAATTTTAGAAGAAGTTCCTGCCGTATATAGCGGTGGATGTTCCACAAGCCAGACAAGTTCACTTTCATTTCCCGAATTGATGTCGGCAACACGCTTTTCCATAAAGTCGATGGCCTGCTGATAGTCGGTCAGGCCGTTGCTTATTTTCCATGCTATTTTATCAGAAGCCATGTTATTTATATCTTTGCAAAATTAACCAAAAAATAACTATAATGTTTCACTGTTGGTGGTATATATTTATATCACGCCCACGTGAAGTATAAAGGCTTATTAAATGTCACAAGCAATTGAAGATGTTGAAATTGAACTTACCGTCGTACTTGGCCAGAGCATGATGCCGGTAAAGCAGCTATTGAAATTAGGACGTGGGGCAGTCATTGAACTTCAGGAACATTGTGATAGTCCTGTGAAAATTTATGCCAATGGTGAACTGATTGCCAAGGGTGAAATTATGGTTTCCGGCGAAAATATAGGCATTACGTTGCTTGAGGGTGTTAAGAGTTTTCGTGAACTTGGTTTTATAAAAAAATAACAGTACTTGCATATTTCTATTGCACTTGCCTGTTTCATTTGATACTTCACCACAATTGATTTACCAAACTACGAATATGCGGTCGTGGCGGAATTGGTAGACGCGCAGCGTTGAGGTCGCTGTGGGAGTTGATCCCGTGGAAGTTCGAGTCTTCTCGACCGCACCATTTTCTTAAAAATATCTAATTTAAATGTCTTTATTTTTAGCCGGCACAATTGTCCTCTTATAAGACGTATTTCTCATTTTTTTTCAAGTCTTGCGTGTTTGTATGAAAACGTTATATAATAGCGCCCGGGCAATTTAATAGTATGAGTTTAAGTAAATATATTATGAGGAGTAACTGATGTTTCATCGGCTGGTTAATAAAGCAATCTGTGTTATTTTGTTAAGTATTCTGGGTGTAACCAGTGGACATGCAAAAGATATCTCAATAAATTTTATAGCAAATTCAACGGTTCGTATTACGGATGGTGAACATGTTCTGTTCACAGATTTCCCATATGTTTCAGGCGCTTATGATTATATGCAATATACATATCCTTACTTTGTTGAACAGGATAATGATGTGACAACACTGATATCCAATCGATTGACGGATCATTTTGATCCAGAAGTCTTTTTAACACTGGGCTGGAAAATAATTGCACCGGCAGAAGTGGTTGGTGACTTGCAGAAACGTTACCTAGCCCTTAAAGAAGAAAGAGACAGAGTCGTCGCTGATTTAAAAAGAAATCAGGAAATTGACCAAGCCATTAATCCAGGTTCAGTGGTTAACATAACTCTTCCAGACCCGATCATTGAACCCAAAACAACAGTGGTTGAAGAAAATATGCTCATAGGTCCTATGCAGATCACGGCTATTAGAACACCATCAGCACAGACAGAACATTATTCTTATCTGGTGGAATGGGGCGGTAGAAAAATTTACTTCGGCGGTGATACGGGTGATGTAAAGCATCTTGCGACTCTGCCAGAAACAGATATTGCATTCCTGTCACCCTGGCTGTTTGAAAATGCCAGAAAAGAAAATGCACTGCCTAAAACAAAAAAACTGGTAATTTATCATCATAAAGATGCTGAAATTATTCCTAACTGCTTCAATTGTATTGTGCCGCAAAAAGGCGAATATATCCCTTTTGAGTAGTTTTAATCATTAATTGACGTAAAAAATATTTTTTGTTGTTGCGTTGAGACGTGATTTATTCTTTCATGGTATCCGAAAATATAAATCAATTTTTGTGGGAGATATCATGATTAATCTAGGAATAAAGTCCCCATTGCTTAAGGGGATGGTTTGTGCGGCCGCACTTTTACTTGTTGCCTGTAGTGAACAGGGTGGCAGCAGTTCAACAGACGCAGATAAAGATAACAGTGTAGAAGCTATTCATAAGCGGGTTGTCACACTTGATACCCACGTTGATATTCACGAGGATATGACGTTTGACCCGGTATATGATCCCGGCACCAATACACCACAGCAGGTAGATTTGGGCAAAATGGAGGCAGGCGGGCTCGATGCTGCATTTTTCATTGTTTATGTTGGACAGGGACCCAGGGATGAGGCTGGTTATGCAATGGCAAAGGAAAAAGCACTTCGTAAATTCAGCGCCATCCATAGAATGACAGAATTCTATCCGGAACGCATAGGTTTTGCCTATACGCCAGACGAGTTTGAAGAAATAGCAGCAAGTGGGCGTAAGGTAGCATCTATTGGGATTGAAAATGGTTATGTCATAGGTAAAGACCTTTCATTGATTGAAGACTTTCATAACCGTGGTGCACGTTATATGACACTGGCTCATAATGGCCATAATGATATATGTGACAGCGCCCAGCCGTTGGCTCGTCTGGGAGATGTCCCTGAAGAGCATGGCGGCGTTAGTGAATATGGCTACAAGGTTATCGATGAAATGAACCGTGTCGGTATGATGGTTGATATATCACATGTTTCTATCAATTGTATGATGCAGGCTACCAAATATTCAAAAGCACCTGTTATTGCTTCCCATTCCGGGGTGTGGGCATTATCAAAGCATGTAAGAAATTTAAATGATGAACAACTTAAAGCTTTGGCTGCATCAGGCGGTGTTGTCCAAATCGTTGGCCTTGATGAATTTGTAAAATATTATCCTGAGAAACAGCCTGAAGTAGATGCATTACGCGCATCTGTCGTTGCGGCGAATGGCGGAACGGAGTGGGATTCTGAAATATATGGCAAAGATCCTGCATATTTGGCAGGCATGGAAGAATTAAATAAAAAATACCCACCAGCCAATGTGAAGGATTTTGTAGACCATATAGATTATGCCGTAAAATTAATAGGGATCGATCATGTTGGTATTTCATCTGACTTTGATGGCGGAGGCGGCCTTAATGGATGGAACAGCGCAACAGAAACTATGAACGTAACAAAGGAACTCGTTGCGCGCGGTTATACAGAAGAGGAAATTGCCAAAATCTGGAGTGGAAATACAGTTGCACTTTGGCGCAAGGTTAATGCGGTAGCAGATCAGCTACAAGGCAAATAATTAAGTATAACTAACTGACGGTTAATTTTGATAAGGCTCCGGTTTCGGTTATTCGTTATCGGGGTCTTACAATTTGGATGTTTTGGCATGAGGGGAAAAAAATGAAGAAAAATAAGCTATTTTTAACTGGAACTATGGTTGCCATTGCTTTCATAATTGCGGGCTGCTCAGAACAGTCCGGGGACAAATCTGAAGCGGGTAAAATTCTCGATCAGGATGAGATCGTTGCCGGTATTCATAAACGTGTTATGACGTTAGATACGCACGTTGATATTAACGAAGATATGACATTTGATCCTATATATGATCCTGGAACAAAAACCGGGCAACAGGTGGATTTGGTTAAAATGGATGAAGGCGGACTGGATGCAGCATTTTTTATCGTTTATATGGGCCAAACCAAAAGAACCGATGAAGGTTATGCAGAAGCCAAAAGAATTGCCTTAAGGAAGTTTGATGCCATTCACAGAATGGTTGATATGTATCCTGATCAAATTGGGTTTGCCTATACACCTGAACAAGCCAGAGAAATTTATAAATCAGGACGAAAAGTTGCTATGATTGGCATCGAAAATGGTTATGCCATAGGTAAGGATTTATCACTGATAGAAGATTATTATAACCGCGGCGCCAGATATATGACGTTGGCCCATAATGGCCATAATGATATCTGTGACAGTGCCCAACCACAGGAAAGCCTTGGAGATGGACCGGAAGAACACGGTGGTGTTAGTGATTTTGGCTATAAAGTCATAGATGAAATGAATCGTGTCGGTATGATGGTTGATGTATCCCATGTTTCTGTAAAATGTATGATGCAGGCAACAAAATATACAAAAGTGCCGCCGATTGCTTCCCATTCCGGTGTTTATGCTCTGGCACAACATGTACGCAATATGACTGATGAACAAATGATTGCGCTAGCGGAAGCAGGGGGAGTTATGCAAGTGGTTGCCTATAGTGATTATGTTAAATATTATCCGGAAGCGGCTTCTGTAAGGGCAAAAATGCTTCAGGAAGTCGCTGAGAAACTTGGTGATGAAAAATTTGATTTTAAAAAGCATATGGGGACACCTGAATTTGCAGAAGCCTATAAAAAATATCTTGAATTATTCCCACCTGGAACAGTGGAAGAATATGTGGATCATATCGATTATGCTGTAAATTTAATTGGTATTGACCATGTTGGTATTGCGTCTGATTTTGATGGTGGTGGTGGCATTACAGGATGGAATAATGCCTCAGAAACCATGAATGTCACCAAAGAGCTGGTTAAACGCGGATATACCGAAGAACAGATAGCAAAAATATGGAGCGGTAACACACTTGCCCTTTGGGAGCGTGTAAATGAAGCAACCGCAAAATTAAATATGAAAAATTAATTATTTCAAATCCCCCCTTCTTTGGTTCTACCTGTTTGGGGGATATGAGAAAAGGGGAGAGAGAAATGAAAAAAATCATTAAATTGGGTTTGTTGTTTTTTGTATATTTTTTACCTGTGCAGGCTATTGCGCAGAATGATGGTTTGAAAATATATATTTCAGTTGATTTGGAAGGAATAGCTGGAACGGTAACAGGTGAACAACTTGGACCAACCGGATTTGAATATGAACGCTTCCGCAAATTTGCAACCGCTGAAACAGTCGCTGCTGTTGAAGCCGCATTTGAAGCTGGTGCTACAGAAGTTCTCGTTAGTGATTCTCATGGAAATGGTCAGAATCTGCTCATTGAGGAATTTCCGGAAAATGTCAAAGTGGTCAGATCATGGCCCCGTAAGCTTGGCATGATGCAGGGGATTGAGGAAGGTGGCTTCGACGGTGCTATCTATATTGGATATCATTCAAGCACCAATAACATGAAAGGCGTCCGTGCCCATACCAAATCAAGTGCTGACCTGACGGGCCTTAAACTTAACGGCAAAATTGCCAGTGAAGGTTATTTTAATGCGGCCATAGCCGGAGAGTTTGGTGTACCGATTATCATGGTGTCCGGTGATGAGGATGCTGTAAAAGAAGTCAGGGATGAGGTCGGCGATATGGAAGGGGCCGTTGTTAAATGGGGCTACAGTTTTCATGCAGCAAAGTCACTCCATCCGGCTGCATCACGAAAACTTATTGCAGAAAAGGTAAAAGCAGCCATCGCCCGTATTGAGGATTTTAAGCCCCTGAAACTTAAAGGGCCAATCACTATGGATATGAGCTTTAAAAATTATCGTGTCAGTGAGATGCTTGCTTATCTGCCTCAATTTGAACGAATTGATAGTCATACTATTCGCTATGTCGGACCGGATATGATTGATGTATCAACCATTGCGACATTTATTACAGGGTATAGTCTGGAGCTGGCACCATAATGAGCGCATATTTAATTCTGGATGTGGATATTCACGATCCAGTTAAGTATAAGGAATATATGATAAAAGCCAAGCCGCTGGTTGAAAAATACGGTGGAAAATACCATGTGCGCGGTGGACCATTTGTGGTTATGGATGGTGACTGGCAACCAACGCGACTTGTGGTCATTGAATTTCCGGATATGGAAACGGCCAAGGCCATGTATACAGGTGAGGAATATGCGCCACTTAAGGCAATCAGGCATTCCTGCAGTACAGGACATACAGTCATAGTGGATGGGCAATAAGAGTAAGGAACAAGATGCTTAAAAAAATTACTTTCGTATTATTTTTATTGATATCGGCTTGTGCCACGCCTTCACAGGATGCTCGCATTGAGATTTTTCCTAAAGTCAATCCTTCTGATATAGGAAGGGGAACGACACTTGCCATTACAGTTGATGATGCCCGCTCAACAGGTGTGATAGGCACAATGGGCAAGGAAAGCCAGATTGTCACCAGTCAGGATCTGGCTGAGCTTATTGGCTTATCTCTTGTGGATAGCTTTTCGAAACAGGGCTTTACGGTAAGTTCTGCAAGTGACCCATCAGCCGTCAATATGATGGTTTCCCTTGAAGATCTCAGCTATTCCAAAGACGGCAATCTGGTTACGACCGATGTAGAAACCAAATCCAGAATAAAAGTGGACGTCAGCAGTAAAGGGTTTATTCGCACCTATTCCAACTCGGAGGAAAGGACAGTTCCTTTTTCATCCAATGAAGATAGTAACAATTCCCAGCTTAGGAGCATTCTTGAAAATCTGGTTGAGAAAATTGTCAATGACCAGGAACTGATTGGCGCTTTAAGACGTTAATTCATTACAGCTTTAAAAGCGGCCAGGCATTTTTCTACATTTTCAATTCTTGCGCTGTGCCCCATCAGGCCGACACGCCACACTTTTCCGGCCAGTGCTCCAAGTCCGGCACCAATTTCCAGATTATGATCATTGAGCAACTTCGCACGAATTGCCGCTTCGTCTGTTATATGGTCTGGAATAAGAATTGTATTAAGCTGCGGCAGGGCATATTTCTCATCTACCAGATAGTTGATCCCCATGGCATTAAACCCTTCACGCAGTTTTTGTGACATTTCTGAATGACGTTTCCAGGCATTTTCCAGTCCTTCTTCGTAAAGAATGAGCAGACTTTCATGAAGCGCATACATGGCATTAACCGGTGCAGTATGATGATAGGAACGTCCGCCTTCACCATCCCAGTATCCCATGACCAGATTTAAATCCATAAACCAGCTCTGTACCGGTTTTTCGCGATTCTTTATTTTTTCAATAGCATGATCATTAAAACTTACTGGTGATATTCCCGGAGGGCAGGATAAACATTTTTGGGATCCGGAATAAATGGCATCAATGCCCCATCCATCTACGTCCAGTTCAGACCCTCCAAGGGATGTAACGGCATCGACAATCGTCAGGCAGTTATGAGCGTGGGCAATTTCGCACAATGCCTTGGTATCAGATGCGACCCCGGTAGATGTTTCAGCAGCCACAAAAGCGACGATTTTTACATCAGGATTGGCTTTAAGTTCTGCTTCAACTTTATCGATCGAAACCGGTTTTCCCCATTCATCGTTTACGACAATTGCTTCGCCACCGCAGCGAATGACATTTTCAACCATGCGTGTGCCAAAAACACCATTAACACAGACGATGACCTTATCACCCTTTTCGACAAGGTTGGCAAAACATGTTTCCATGCCGGCAGAACCGGGTGCCGAAACAGGAAAGGTCAGTTTATTTTCTGTTTTAAAAGCATACCTAAGCAGTAATTTAATTTCATCCATCAATTTTTGAAATGCAGGGTCAAGGTGTCCGATGGTTGGACGGGCCATTGCTTCAAGGACTCGTGGGGAAACATCAGATGGGCCTGGCCCCATGAGAGTTCTTTTTGGGGGGATGAATGACTTCATGCTTATTCGCTTTCATTTAAATCTTTAAAAATAATTCGAAACTTAAGTCATCTTTTCAAATATGAAAAGGATATATGTGGAAAATTATAAACATTTTGTATAACCTCGTGATCATAAAAGCTATAAAGCTGATAATTATATACCAATCAGGGGAATTTAATGAGCATCGCAAGCGAAAATAATTCAGGGGAAAATGATACACAGATGGAAGATGTGCGTCCTGTGTCACCTGAATTCGTGTCCGAAATTGTTCACGCGCTTGAAAATGAAGACAGGGAACAAATTGATTTTCTGTTAGAACCCCTGCATAGCGCCGATGTTGCTGACGTTTTTGAGCAGCTTGATGATGCTGATCGTAAAATTCTAACGGCATTTATTGGTCCTAAAATGGAGCCTGACGTCCTGTCCGAGCTTGATGCCAGCACGCTTGATGCAGTTCTCAATGAAATGGACAATGCTGACGTTGCCCGCGTCATCACCCAAATGGAAAGTGATGATGCGGTTCACGTGCTAGAAGATCTTGATCTTGTAGACCAAAGGGAAATTATTGATGCGCTCCCGGATGAAGACAGGATTGCAATCGAAGAAGGTCTATCCTATCCAGAGGAAAGTGCCGGACGACTTCTGCAAAGAACGCTTGTATCTGTGCCGGGTCGCTGGACGGTTGGTAAGGTAATTGATTATTTTAGAACCGACAAAGAACTGCCGGATGAATTTTATGAAATTTTTGTTGTTGATCCAATGCACCATCCTATTGGAACGGTTGCTTTAAATAAAATTATCCGTAGCGGCAGGGACGTAAAAATCAGAGACATTATGGACGATGATCCAACAGTCGTGCCTGTTGAAATGGATCAGGAAGAGGTTGCCTATCTGTTTCGCCAATATGATTTAACCTCCATGGGAGTAGTGGATAGCAGCGGTCGGCTGATTGGTATGATTACCGTCGATGACGTTGTTGACGTTATTGAAGAGGAAGCGGAAGAAGATTTGATGAGGATGGCTGGTATTCGTGATACGGACATTACAGAAGGTGTTCTGGAAGCTTCCAAAAACCGGGTAATCTGGTTGATTGTTAATTTGGGGACAGCAATATTGGCTTCGGCAGTGATTTCTTTATTTGATGCAACAATCGAACAAATGGTTGCTCTTGCCGTATTGATGCCGATTGTGGCGTCAATGGGTGGGAATGCAGGCACCCAAACCATGACAGTGACTGTCAGGGCCATTGCCACCCGGGATCTGACGTCCAGCAACGTTCGCAGGATTATATTTCGCGAATTGCTCATTGCTCTTTTGAACGGGGCAATCATTGCGGCTATTATTGGGGGGCTTTGTTGGTTATGGTTCAACAATCCGGCGCTTGGCGGTGTTATGGGGTTCGCTATGGTTGTTAATATTATCATGGCCGGTCTGGCAGGAATTCTGGTACCGGTTACATTGGATAAGCTGGATATCGACCCGGCGCTGGCGAGCAGTATTTTTGTTACAACAATTACCGATGTCGTTGGCTTTTTCGCTTTTCTCGGATTAGCGGCGGCAGTGCTTTTATAATAATGACTATTCATATTATAAAATTATGTGTTGGTGTGGACAGCGTTGACCATCTTATGGAACTTCGCAAAAATAATTCAAGGTACAGGACGCTTGACTATCATTATCATATCACAAGGTTTAAGCCTAAAAAAGCCGAGGAAATTTTGGACGGTGGGTCAATTTATTGGGTGATTAAAGGATTTATCCAGGCTCGGCAGCGAATTATAGGCTTTGATGAAATTCAGACAGATCAGGGGGTAAAATGCATGATCAAGATGGATAAGAAAGTTCATCTGACAGAAAGTCAGCCACGAAGAGCATTTCAAGGTTGGCGATATTTTGAAGAAAATGCTGCGCCAAATGATATTTCTAATAATAGCGAAGTGGCCGACATGCCTTCGCAGCTGAAAAATGATCTTAAGTCTCTGGGGTTACTCTAAGTTCTTCGTAAGGCGTTTTTTGAAGTCTGGCCTTATCGAATGCCCTCATATTGTTGCTGTTCATTATGTCATTGAGGTTATCAATATATTCAAAGCCCAGTTCAGAATAATAGAGCAATGTAAATAACAAATCTTCATTAACTTTAATCTGATCCATTGATGGAAATTTGTTTCGTTCCATTCTGAAGTCTTTATAGGCAGGATGTGTATTCAGATTTAGAGCATAACTTTCAACAGCACTGATAAGACTATTAAATTTTCTTATACTATGAGATTCACCTTGTTCTCTTTCCAAAGGAATCATGCCTTTTTCATCATTCCATGTCCATTGCCCATATAAAGCATTGGCATCCTGGGCAAATCGGGACGTACCCCAGCCTGTTTCAATAGCAGCCTGTGCAAGCGCCAGTGATGGGGGGATTATGTTCATGCGGGTATAAAGTTCATTAATATCAAACTCATCCATGCGGTAACGAATCATTTTTCGCCTTAACCAGTAAAGCTCATCCAGTGATGCATCCCCGTTAAGTTCTATAGATTTCATAATTTCAACAAGTCTACTCCGCTCATAACGAATGAACTGGTTTACTTTCAAAATTGGTGGGAGAAGTGCTTCAATGAACAACCTTTTTTTATCTTTAAGGTCATCTAATTTTGTTAGTTCTCGGGGCAACTTTTTCAAAAATAAATTGGGAACAGTAGATTTCCCAATTCTAATTTCATCCAGATTATAACCATAGGCAGCGAATCTCTTTATAACATTCTCTCCGTCTTCAATGTTAATTTGATCGACCAAAGAGACTGTGGAGAAGCTTTTTCGGCTCTGATTCACCTCATATACTGAAATATACACAGGCAAATAGACAAAAGCGGCGATCAAAAACAAAAAAAATAATGCTTTTTTGCCAAAAGATGAAGATTCTCGTCGTAAGCTACTAGCCATATATATCCTAAACGGGTAAATTGATGCCCTTGCGGAAGTATAATAATATAGTGAGTTTCCAATTGCCAGATTTTTAGATATTTGGGATTTAAGTCTAAAAAAAATACCTGGCAGGGGAGTGGAGAAGGAAATGCCGAAAAATAAAAATAGGGCTCATATAATTGTTGTTGGCAATGAGAAGGGTGGCTCAGGAAAATCAACAACTGCAATGCATATAGTTGTCAGTTTGATGAAAAGAAATTTTAACGTTTCTGTGGTCGATCTTGATGCACGACAAAAATCATTATCGCGATATCTTGAAAACCGATTAAATTATGCCACTAAACATGATCTGAAGTTATCAATTCCGGATGTATATATATTGTCGCGCTCAATGCAGGGCGATATTGACAATATGATGTTTGAAGATACGAAAAACTTTTCAGAACTGATGGAAGAATTGCATAAAGACTCTGATTTTATTCTCGTTGATTGTCCGGGAACGGATTCTAACCTTTCACGTTTGGCCCATAGTGTCGCCGATACCTTGATTACCCCGATTAATGACAGTTTTGTCGATCTTGATCTTCTGGCAAGTGTTAACCCTGATACGTTTAAAGTCGACAAGCTTAGCCATTACAGTGAGATGGTATGGGACGCCCGTAAGCACAGGGCAATGACGGACCGGGGGACAATTGACTGGGTTGTGATGCGAAACAGAACATCATCACTGGATGCCATCAATAAAAGACGTGTTAATAATGCACTGAAAGAACTCCAAAAAAGAATTTCATTCAGATATATTCAGGGACTTGGAGAGAGGGTTATATACCGTGAGTTGTTTCCAAGAGGCTTAACCCTTGTTGATATGCGTGATACAGATGAAAAAGTGACTATGTCTCATATAGCCGCCAGACAGGAAATAAGACGATTGATGAATGATTTGAAACTTCCTGGCTGGCAGGAAGAGGTTGTCGAGAAAAAGAGACAGGGTGTTGGGTTTTAATGCCTTATTTGATAATAATTATAGGCGCAGTTATCTTATATTTTGCGCTTTCTAATTACCTGAAAAATCAACCTGAAAAATTTAATGAAATGTTCGGCAAAATTCTTGCCATAGCATTGGGTGTTGCCGGTTTTCTTATTCTGATTAAGGGAAATATTGCCGTGGGTGGTGTATTGGCAACAGCTGCCGTTCTATCATGGCAGGGGTCTTTATGGTCATATTTACGCTCGAAGGCAGATGAACATGTTGCTGCACCGAAGCAGCCCATGAATAGTATGACCCGTCAACAAGCACTTGAAATTCTTGAACTGTCAGGTGATCCGAGCGATGAAGAAATCAAAGCAGCACATCATAGAATAATGAAAAAAATACATCCTGATCAGGGTGGATCTGGTTATTTTGCATCGCAGCTTAATCAGGCGAAAGACTTCCTGCTGAAAAAATAAAATAAGGACGAATTATGCCAGTCAAGCATCAATTTAATAATACAATTTTACGTGAATATGACATCAGAGGTGTTGTAGGGGATACTTTAAAAGAGAGCGATGCAGAAGCGCTAGGGCGTGCGTTTGGCACTTTAATTATTAGAAATGGCGGGCAGAAAATTTGCCTGGGCTATGATGGTAGACTGAGTTCACCCAATATGGAAAAGGCAATTTTGAAAGGGCTTCTTTCAACGGGTCTGGATGTCATTAAAATTGGCCTTGGTCCTTCACCAATGCTTTATTTTTCTGTTTATGAGCTTGATGCAGATGGTGGCATTATGATCACCGGATCTCACAACCCCCCTGAATATAATGGGTTTAAAATGATGATTGGAAAAGGGGGATGCTATGGTGAGACTATTAAGAAATTAGGGCGTCTTAGTGCAGAAGGAGACCTGGAAGAAGGGCAGGGAACAGCATCCGAAGTTGATATTTTTGATCGTTATATTAATCGCATGCTCAAAGATGTTGATATGGAAGCAATGAAACAGGCCAATTTAACAATCGGCTGGGATGCGGGCAATGGTGCAGCAGGCAACGTAATTACAGCATTAACCAAAAAACTTCCGGGCAAGCATATCCTGCTTAATGAAAAGGTTGATGGGACTTTTCCAGCACATCACCCTGACCCGACAGTGGCTGAAAACCTGGTGCAGCTGCAAGAGGCAATTGCTGCCGAGAAAATGGATGTGGGCCTTGCTTTTGACGGTGATGGTGATCGGATCGGGGCGCTTGATCAGGACGGTGAAATTGTTTGGGGGGATCAGATGCTTGCTATATTGGCGGAAGATGTGCTTCTAGATTTGCCGGGGTCGAAAATAATTGCCGATGTAAAATGTAGCCAGGTATTGTTTGATCAGATTAAGTCTTTGGGCGGTGATCCGGTCATGTGGAAAACGGGCCATTCGCTGATAAAAAGCAAAATGGTTGAGCTAAACGCCCCACTTGCCGGTGAAATGAGTGGACATATTTTCTTCAAGCACAAATATTATGGTTTTGATGATGCCGTTTATGTGGGATTGAGATTGCTGAATAAAATCGTCAATACGAAAGGGGGTCTTGGCGCGCTTAGACGAAAACTTCCGGCCGTAGTGAATACACCTGAGCTCAGAATTGAATGTGAAGAAGGCAGGCCATTTGCCGTTGTCGCTGAAATTCTGGAGCGGCTTAAGAAAACCGATGCCAATGTTAACGATCTTGATGGCGCCAGAGTTCTTACAGATGACGGATGGTGGCTAATCAGGGCGTCCAACACCCAAAATGTCATTGTAGCCCGTTGTGAAGGAAAGGATAGTGAAGCACTTGCCCGGGTATTTGCGGCATTATCTGAGCAGCTCGTTTTAAGTGGCGTTCAGCCACCGGCATTTCCGTAAACCAATATATTTACTGTTATATTTTTATTATTATTGAATTATGATATGATTAATTCAAATGGATCATACTTGGTTTCTAAAATTGGAATTTTAAAGAAAATGTTTGATTACCCCTTTAAAATAAAAATAAAAATTTTATCTTATGAAGGTAAAATTAGTTTAAATTATATGGCAAGGAAATGAGTAAACAGGATAAGGATAATAATGGTGGTGTGGACGGGGCAGTCATCACCAAGACCAGATCCAAAACCAAAAAACCGTCAATGTATAAAGTTCTCATGCTTAATGATGATTATACGCCGATGGATTTTGTCGTTCATGTCTTGCAGAAATTTTTTAAAATGCCGGAACCGCAAGCAATGAGAGTTATGTTGCAGGTTCATCAGCAGGGAATTGGCGTTTGTGGTGTTTTCAGTTTTGAAATCGCTGAAAGTAAAGTTCGTCAGGTCGTTGACTATGCACGGAAATATGAACACCCGCTCCAATGTACACTGGAAAAAGATTAAGCCAAGGAGAGTTAAGTGCCTACATTTTCGCCAAACCTGGAACATACTCTGCATCGTAGTGTAGCGGAGGCTAATAAAAGAAACCACGAGTTTGCAACTCTGGAGCATCTGCTCCTCGGCTTGTTGGACGATCAGGATGCTGTTGCTGTGCTTCGGGCATGTGATGTAAATATTGCGCAGCTCCGTGCTGAACTGAAAGCATATCTTGATCAGGAACTGGAAAATATCACGGATGACACCAGTCTTGATGCTACGCCTACCGCGGGTTTTCAGCGAGTGATCCAACGGTCCATCCTTCATGTTCAAAGCAGCGGACGTGAAGAAGTCAACGGCAGTAATGTTTTGGTGGCCTTGTTTTCAGAACGTGAAAGTCATGCTGTATATTATTTGCAACAACATGAAGTCTCACGTCTGGATGTTGTAAATTATATATCGCATGGGCTGGCAAAGTCGGATGCACCATCGTCTAATGAAAATAATGAGGCAGGAGCCGAAGGTGAAGAAAGTGAAGGCCGGGAAGGTGGTACTAAATCTGCCCTCGAGAAATACTGTATAAATTTGAATGAAAGAGCGCGAGAAGGAAAGATAGACCCACTGATTGGCAGAGTTTCTGAAGTGGAAAGGACAATTCAGATATTATGTCGCCGTTCAAAAAATAATCCTCTTTATGTGGGTGATCCAGGTGTTGGTAAGACAGCGATTGCCGAAGGACTTGCCCTGCGCATTGTAAAGAAAGAAGTTCCGGAAGTTCTCCATAACGCAATCATTTACAGCCTTGAAATGGGAACTATTTTGGCGGGCACCCGTTTTCGTGGTGATTTTGAGGAACGTATTAAAGCCGTGATTAAAGAAATTGAGGAGAAAGAAGGCTCAATTCTCTTTATAGATGAACTTCATACAATTATTGGGGCTGGTGCGACAGGTGGAGGGGCTATGGATGCATCCAATCTTTTGAAACCAGCTCTTTCCAAAGGGGCACTCCGCTGTATTGGCTCAACTACATATAAGGAATATAGATCCTATATTGAAAAAGACCGGGCATTACTGCGTCGCTTCCAAAAAATAGACGTTGTTGAACCTACACCACAGGAAACAAAAGATATTCTAAAAGGACTTAGGAAATATTTCGAAGAACATCATAACGTCAAATATAGTGATGAAGTGATAGAGGCGGCAGTAGATTTATCCGTACGTCATATTAATGAAAGAAAATTGCCTGATAAGGCAATTGATGTCATTGATGAAGTTGGTGCTTCGCAGATGCTTCTTCCCGAAGCGGACAGGGCAGAAAATATTACAGTTGCCGATGTTGAAAATGTCGTCTCGAAAATGGCAAGAATACCGCCTAAAAGCGTTTCAAAAGATGATAAATCAGTCTTGAAAACACTTTCAAAAGACCTGAAGCGAGTAGTATTTGGTCAGGATAAGGCAATTGAAGTTCTTGCCGATGCCATTAAGTTATCCCGTGCCGGGCTTCGCGAAGCGGACAAGCCCATTGGCTGTTATCTGTTCAGTGGCCCGACAGGCGTTGGTAAGACTGAAGTTGCAAAGCAACTGGCAAGTCTACTTGGTGTTGAAATCGAACGTTTTGATATGTCTGAATATATGGAGAGGCATACCGTATCCCGCCTGATCGGCGCTCCTCCGGGTTATGTGGGATATGATCAGGGCGGCCTTTTGACCGATGCTATTGATAAAACACCGCATTGCGTGTTATTGCTTGATGAAATTGAAAAAGCCCATCAGGACATTTATAATATACTGCTTCAGGTTATGGATCATGGAACATTGACTGATAGCAACGGTAAAAAAATTGATTTTAGAAATGTTATCCTGATTATGACAACCAACGCCGGCGCGGCAGAGCTCAGTAAAGAGGTGATCGGGTTCGGGCGGTCAGATCAGTCAGGTGCCGATGAAGAAGCGATTAAAAAACTTTTCACGCCTGAATTTAGAAATAGGCTTGATGCCATTGTGCCTTTTTCTTCACTTCCTCCTGCCGTTATTGAAAAAGTGGTTGAGAAATTTATACTTGAACTTGAAATGCAGCTTGAGGACCGCGGCGTTCATATCAGGATTTCTCCAGCTGCCAAGGCATTTATTGCCGACAAGGGATATGACAAGCATTTTGGAGCAAGACCGCTTAAGCGTGTAATACAGGAAGAAATTAAGAAACCTCTGGCAGATGAACTATTATTCGGTCGTTTGGTAGAGGGTGGTGAAGTTAAGATTGGTTTTAAAGATAAGAAAATCACCCTTGATATTGAGCCTGGAAAAATTCTCCCTAAACCTAGGGCAAAGAGAAAGAAAAAAGAAAAGCAATCGGTCAAGTAATAAATAGATAGCGAATGTTTATAGCTTAAATTCAGCTTAAATTCATCTGCCCTATTGTATAACTCACTTATATCAATAATTTACAGGTGAAAATATGTTGAAAAAAATACTTTATACCGGATTAGTTTTCGTGTTTGGGACTTCTATCGCATTTTCTGACACCAACGAAGAACGATTTGCAAAAGAAATGGAAAAATATAAACAGACTGGAGAATTTCAGAACTGTATAATAAATAGCCAAATTAGAAGAACCCGTGTACTTGATGATATTCATATCATTTTTGAAATGAATGGTAACAAGGCCTATTTGAATACTTTGGATAATAAGTGTCCTAACCTTGGTTTTGAAAGAAGTATAAAATATACGTCTCGTGGCAATCAATTATGCAGCACAGATGTCATAAGTGTGTTGAGACCGCATGATACTGGGGCGTCTTGCTTCTTAGGAAAGTTTGAAATTCTTGAAAAACTGCCAAGAAAAGATGATTGAGACATAAAACGACCATACTTTAGTTTATAATTTCGTTAAATGAGCGGGTGGAATAATCAATTAGAAAGCTTATTTTGTTTTAAGCAGATTTATTACTGCAAGTAAAATTGGAAAGGAAAAAAGCATGAATAAAATGTTATTCCCATTAGTAACAACTGTAATTATGGCCTCAAATTGGGCAGTGGCAGGTGAGATCACGGCAATTAAAGCGGCAAAAGAAAAGCTGGATAAATACATACCGACGGGTGAATTTGAAAAATGTATTAATCAAAGCGAAATCAGGAAAACTACTATTATTGACGATACGAGAATTCTTTTTGAACTGCGTAACAATAAAACATATTTGAATACATTGGACGGTGTTTGTAACCGCCTTGGTACCAATCGCCAATTTTCCTATCCTCCCAGTAAAGGTAAATTATGCAACACGGATATGATATCTACGGAGAATGGGCCTTGTGGATTGGGTGAGTTTGAAATTTTGAATGAAAAGCCATCTTCATGAGCAATCATTGAAAACAGCTAGTTTGTTATCTTTTTAAAAGGTGTAAATTCACTTAAATATTCTATTTCTCGACCTACAGCCTTACGCTCTTGGTCGAGAAAATTTTTTACGGCTTCCCTGAATGAAAGGTTTTCAATCCAGTGCATACTATTGGTAGGGCAGGGAATATACCCACGGGCAATTTTATGTTCTCCCTGCGCGCCGGCCTCGACTTTGGAAAGTTTGTGTTTTATAGCAAAGTCAATAGCCTGATAATAGCAAAGTTCAAAATGTAGAAATTTATGATATTCTGTCGCTCCCCAATATCGTCCATAAAGAGTTTTATTTCCAATCAAATTTAAGGCACCTGCAATATATCTTCCATCTCTTTTGGCCATAATAAGCAAAAGATCATTTGGTATTTTTTCGCTTAGGAGAGAGAAAAAAGTTCTGTTTAGATACGGTCTGCCCCATTTTCTATTTGCGGTATTCATATAAAATTCAAAATAAAAATTCCAGTGATCCTCTGTAATTTGATCTGCTAATATCCATTCAATATCAAGCTCGGCTTCTAACGCTTTTAATCTTTCTTTTTGTATATTTTTTCGCTTGCGTGAAGAAAGCATCACAAGAAAATCTTCAAAACTTTTATAACCATTATTTATCCAGTGAAATTGTTGATCCTGTCTATGAAGCAGTTTTCGTGCCCTCATGACGTCAAAATCCTCATCATTGATAAAAGTAAAATGAACGGATGAAATATGATACTTATGTGCATACTCAATGGCCGCATCTAACAATATATTTTTATATTCGACATTTTGGCTAAGCAGTCGAGGTCCGGTTACCGGGCTAAACGGGATAGAGGATTGCAGCTTGGGGTAATAACGACCACCTGCTTGCTCAAAAGCATTGGCCCAACCATGATCAAAAACATATTCGCCCTGTGAATGACTTTTAAGGTATAGCGGCAGTGCCCCGATAATTTTGTCATTATTTTCCAGAATTATATGCTGCGGCAACCATCCGGATTTGGCGCTAACGCAGCCACTTTCTTCCAGTGCCGATAGAAAACCGTGTGAGCAAAATGGATTAAGCCCGTCTTCTTCCGATGTTGCACATCCATTCCAGTCAGTTTCTGAAACTTCATTGATTGATTCAATTACTCTGGTTCTCATCATCTGACTTTAATTCAAAAATGATATTGTCTGTGTAGTCTTTTGCCTTAATACGGTCTTCATCAGTCCTAACTGTCCATGTGAGAACAGGAATATTATGGTTTCGACAATAACGGGTTACTTTATTAGGCAAAGTACGAATGTCGTAGGCAATAAAATCAACGTCCAGACTTTTAATCAGGCGCTGTTGTTTATCAGGGTTTAAATACTCTTTTGGCAATTGTTCATCATCAAGCGTTGTTGCAACTAATCCTCGCGGTACGCCGGGATAATAAGCCTTAAAATATTTAATAATTTCGGGATAAAAAGACATAATGGCAATGTCATCCGGGTAGTATCTTATGGCGCTCCAGACTGCCTCTGCTATTTGATGAAAATGTCCCTGATCACCTTTTATTTCAATTAGAATTCGGGTTTTGGCGCCAATTTGCGAAAGCACATGTTGCAATGTTGGGATGGTATCTTTGCTATTGGATAATGTAATTCTGGAAAGTTCTTCTGCGTTATAATCTTTAGTGCTTCCTTTATGTGCTGTCAGACGGTTTAATTCAGTATCATGAATCACCATGGCAATATTATCGCGGCTGAGCAGCACATCGAGTTCTATACCAAATCCCCGTTCTGCGGCTTCTTTAAATGCAGATAAACTATTCTCCACAAAACCAGTTTTGGGGCCATGGAGTCCTCTATGGGCGTATGATGTTTTTGCGAGCCAGCTTTCCGTCATGAAATTTCGACAAGAGCATCTATTTCAACAGGAACATTCAGTGGAAGTGCATTGGTTCCAACCGCTGAACGTGAATGTTTGCCCTTATCACCAAAAACTTCCACCATAAGGTCGGATGCTCCGTTAATTATAGCCGGCTGACCTGGGAAACTGTCGATACAATTTACGAACCCGCCCAACTTTACGATGCGTTTAACCCTGTTTAAATCACCGCCTACGGCAGCATTAATCTGAGATATAATATTTATTGCACATAAACGGGCGGCTTTTGCCGCATTTTCTGCAGTTACTTCCTGACCAACTTTTCCTACATAGGGAAGTTTTCCTTCACCATCAAGGGGCAATTGCCCTGAAATGGAAAGCAGGTTTCCTGTTTGTACAAAAGTTACGTAATTGGCAACAGGAGCCACAGGGGTTGGTAAAGTAATCCCAAGTTTATCTAAATTATCTTTTGGTGAGCTGCTCATAATTTCTCCGACATTTAATTAGTAATGTTGACCAGAGACTACGACTTTTTTGCAAATATGAAAAGGATATTGATTTAACTTATTCTATATTTATTTTGGCCTCGACGGCGTTTGCGTTTATTTATATACATTGCCTTGTCGGCTTTTTCCAGGACATCTTCAAGCAAACTGGTTTCGTCAATTATGGAGAAACCTATACTTGCTGATGTTTGAATATTGTTACCGTTATGGTTTACTGTAATTTTTCTTAAATTATGTCTAATATGCCCTACACGTTCCTTACCTTTTTCAACATCACAGTTGGTGAGTAACAAACCAAATTCATCGCCCGCCAATCGTGCAGCATAATCAGTTTGGCGGATCGATACATTTAGAACTTCACTGACCTGTTTCAGCATAATATCGCCTGTATAATGCCCAAAAGTGTCATTAATTGATTTAAAATGATCCAGGTCAATATAGGCAAAAAGGCTTTTTTCCCCATATCTTTTCGCTCTGGCAATAGCATGACTAATTTCATTTTCAAAACCATGTCGGTTCAAAAGGCCGGTCAGCAGGTCCGTGGCAGCCATTGATTCAAGATTTGAAATATATTGTTTTTGCTCGGCAATTGTTTGTTCTGCCGCTGCGGCATAATCAAGGATTTCAGAAAGTGCTTTCCAGTTTTTTAAAGTCAGGCCGTCAGCAGACTGATGAAATTTTTTGATCAGTTCTGATGCTTTTTCGCTAACTTTAAATGTTGAATGCTCAAGCTGATATCCTTGTTTATAAGTCAATATATTCATGTTACGTCCTTTTAAATAAACTTGCTTATTCACTATGAAGCAAAATTTATGCCACGGTTTAACTAATTGAAATATAAGGATAAAATGTTAAATTGACAGAAGGTTTAATAATGGAGGAAAATCTTGCCTGCCACGGCCGGGCAAAATTATCTGAAACATGGTAAATGAATGATTAATGTTTTCAGGTGAACTTCCGGCCTTTGTTAATAATGTCATTGCCAAAACGCTGTCTTATTTTATCTATGGCGCGTTCGGTTTTAATTTTATTTTCCTTCGCCGGATCAAGGAGATCTGGAAGGTCCGAAAATTGTTCATCGGCAAAGTTGGAAACACCAATTCCGATCAGTCTGTATTCAAGCCCTTTACATTCAGGCAGTAACAGATGTTTGCCTTGTATATAGAGAATCTCTGCCATTTGGGTCGGGACATCAAGCGTTACCGAGCGGCTGACCGTTCTGAAATTGGCCGTTTTTAATTTCAAATGAATGGTTTTTGCTGATAAATGCTGGTATTTCAGGCGTACGGAGAGTTTTTCGCAAAGTGACCAGAGATATTTTTTCAAAATCTCATAGTCAGAAATATCCTTTTCTAGAGTCGTTTCATTTGAAACGCTTTTGATTTTTTGTGAAGATGTTACAGTTCTTGTGTCCTCACCTCTAGAAAAATAATAAAGTCGCTCCCCCATTGCCCCGTAGTCTTTTATCAGCTTTTTCAGATCCATATTTTGTAACTGACCAATCTGACTGATACCCGCCCGGTTCATTTTATTATTAAGTACTTTTCCAATGCCCCAGATTTTGTTTATTGGTTGTCTGGCAAGAAATGATTTGGCCTCATTTTTACCAATAATTGAAAATCCGTTTGGTTTATCAAGATCGGAAGCAAGTTTTGCCAGAAATTTATTATAACTGAGCCCGACTGAAACCGTGATACCAATATCATTTGCTATTCTGGCAGCTGTCCTACTTAGTATTTTTGCGGCAGAAAGGCGATGAAGTCTCTCAGTTCCGCCGAGATCAAGAAATGCTTCATCAATGGAAATAGGCTCAATGGCTGGGGTAAGTTCATCAAATATTTTTCTGATCTGAAGACTTACTTCTTTATATTTTTTCATATTAGGAGGTAGGATTATGGCATTAGGACAGAGTTTTTTTGCCTGGAACATTGGCATGGCGGATTTTACCCCGTATGTTCTCGCTATATAGCAACATGTTGAAACGACACCTCTTTTGCCACCCCCTATAATCAGCGGTTTAGTGATCAGGGCCGGATCATCCCTTTTTTCGATACTGGCATAAAATGCATCGCAGTCTATGTGAGCGATTGTTAATTGATGGAGTTCAGAATGAGCAATTAGACGTGGGCTGGAGCATTTTGGACATTTGGCAAGATTGGCATCTAAATTAATATCGCTCAGGCAATCGCGGCAAAAGCAGGAAATTGAATTGGTGCCGGTATTGTTCATCGTTAAAACAAGTCTGCCCCCGGAAATAATCTTCGCGCTTTTTGGATATCTGCTGGGTCAATTTCATAAATCTTTGAAAATTCTATCAGATAATTCTCATTTTGAAGTAAAAAGTCGAGTATGCTCGCCAGTACTGAGGGCATTTCATCAGGATTTTCAGTGTTTTTTTTGAGCTGGTAAATATCAGTACCTGTTAAGTTTAAGTAGCCGGCAAGATATTTTTCATCGGCGGCAATGAAGGAGAGGCAGTTAATGGCTATTATATCGGCTCTATTTTTATCCATGTTTTTGAAAACTTTAATTATAAAAAAATGGGTATTTACTATATCAATTCTTCTCAAAAAAAGATATTGCTACATATATAAATAAAAATTAACCGCTTTTTCATATCCTTAATGTACAACAAATAAGGGATTATGAGCAGTGGAAGACACATTCCATAAATTATAACAAAATAAGAGATCATTTATGCCAAAGAAAATACTCGTTGTTGAAGATAATGACCTAAATATGAAGCTCTTCTGTGACTTACTGGATGCTCATGGCTATGAGACTGTTCAGACACAGGAAGGCATGAAGGCGCTGGAACTAGCGAGAAACGAAAAGCCGGACCTTATTTTGATGGATATCCAGCTACCTGAGGTTTCCGGTCTTGAAGTGACCAAATGGATTAAAGAAGATGATGAACTGAAATCCATACCTGTCATTGCCGTTACAGCATTTGCCATGAAGGGGGATGAAGAAAAAATCAGGGAAGGTGGATGTGAAGCGTATATAGCGAAGCCAATTTCCGTTAGTCACTTTATCGAAACAGTAAGAAAATTCGTAGGATAATTTCTTAATATGACGGCCAGAGTTCTAGTAGTTGATGATGTACTTCACAACGTGAAGCTGCTTGAGGCGAAGCTTCGCAGTGAATATTTTGATGTACTTACTGCTATGAATGGATTGGATGCGCTTGATATTATAGAGAAAGAACAGCCTGATATTATATTGCTTGATGTTATGATGCCTGGGATGGATGGCTTTGAAGTATGCCGTCGAGTAAAGCAGAATCCTGCCGTTGCACATATTCCTATTATTATGGTAACGGCTTTGGACCAGCCTAAAGACCGGGTTATGGGACTGGAAGCAGGGGCTGATGATTTTCTGACAAAACCAATTCAGGATTTGCCTCTTTTTGCACGAGTAAAATCACTTGTCCGTCTAAAAGTTTTGATGGATGAACTCAGGATGAGAAATTCAACGGGTGCAGCATTTGGTGGTGTTGGAACAAATGACAATAATACCCCGCTTAAATTTGACGATTCAAAAATATTACTTATTGAAGATTATGAAAGAGTTGCCAACAGAATTATCAGTTATCTTGAAAACACCGTAGGGTCCATTGATCTCGACATTGTCAGTGATGGAAAAATAGAAACCCAGAATCTGGAGAGATATGACCTGTTTATCATTAGCTTGAGTTTGAGAGAAGCAGATGGACTTAGGTTATGTTCTTCATTAAGGTCAGCAGAGGTTACCAGACATACGCCAATTCTTGTCCTGATTGATGATGGTGATAATAAGAATTTAATACAGGCAATGGAACTTGGTGTTACAGATTATGTGACCAGACCAATAGACGGAAACGAACTTGTCGCTCGTGTTAAATCACAAATAAGGCACAAAAGATATGCAGATTATCTGCGTGGGAAAATGAAAAAGAATATGGAAATGGCTGTGACAGATGCTGTTACCAATCTTTATAATCGCCATTTCCTGGATACTCATCTAGAAAATATTTTTTCTTCGGTGAATGAAAAACAGACGAATGTATCCCTTCTGATGCTGGACATTGACCATTTTAAAAAAATTAACGATACCTATGGCCATGCATCCGGTGATGAAGTTTTGGAAGAATTTTCAAAACGGATTTCAAGTAATATCCGCAGTATAGATCTCGCTGCCAGATATGGGGGAGAAGAGTTTGTCGTTGTTATGCCGGAAACAGATGCCGGATTCGCCCTATTTATAGCAGAACGACTACGAAAAACCATTAGTGATGAACCTTTCCGAATTTCCGGCTCTGATCAACCAATTAACGTTACAGTGAGTATTGGAGTCTCAATAGTCAGCGAAAGCTGTAACACGAAAGAAAAACTGTTCGCAGAAGCTGATAAAGGGCTATACAAGGCTAAGGAAACCGGCCGAAACAAAGTGTGCGGTCTTTCATGTTTTGATGAAGTGTAATCTATAAAAAAGGCCGCTCAAAAAGCAGCCATTCTTTATTTTAGTTAGGTCGATTAAGCGTAAAATTATTTAATTTTTGCTTCTTTAAATTCGACGTGCTTGCGTGCAACAGGATCATATTTACGCATTACCATTTTTTCAGTAATGTTGCGTGGGTTTTTCTTTGTTACATAATAAAAACCTGTGTCCGCTGTGCTGACAAGTTTAATTTTAACGCTAGCTGGTTTGGCCATCTCTAGCCTCCGTTTAAAAAATTGATAATTTACGTTTGCGGAAAATACAGGGATTATGGCTTAAGTCAAGTAAAAGTCTGTGTTTTTTCTTATAAATTATTTTCTTTTTCTTTTTCGTGGCCTTCGGCTGTTTTTCCCTGTCTTTTTTGACGCGGCATTTTTTAAAAGTTTCTCATCAATCAGCTCAAAAATTAATCCACCGGAAATCGGATTCGCTTCGCGCAGTCTAACTGTGACAGAATCACCCAGCTGAAAAATTAAACCACTATGCTCCCCTTCAATTAACTGATGATCCTTATCATAGTGAAAATAGTCCCCTTTTAAGGATGATATTGGGATAAAACCTTCGCCTCCTGTTTCTGTAAGGCTTATAAAAAGACCGGCTTTCAGGACGCCATTAATTTTACCCTGAAATTCCTCATCAATTTTTCGGCTCATATAATGGGCGATATATCGTTCAGTGGAGTTACGCTCAGCAATCATTGAATTACGTTCCGTAGTACTGATATGATCAGCTGTTTCATATAAATTATCGGTATCATACTGGCTTAATCCGTCGTCACCCAATCTTAAAGCCCTGACCAAAGCCCTATGAACAAGAACATCGGCATACCGTCTGATGGGGGAGGTGAAGTGAGCATATCTTGTAAGGGATAAGCCAAAATGACCATGATTTTCAGGGCTGTATTTTGCCTGCATTTGTGTCCGTAAAATTATGGTGTTGACGACTTCTTCATGAGGGCTGCCGGCAACGATATTAATTAAATTGTTAAAAATTTTGGGTTTGATAACCTGGCCTTTTGAAAACTTATAATCAAGACCAGCCATGAACAAACGAAGCGTTTCTATTTTATCCAGACTGGGTTGTTCGTGAATTCGGTACATGCATGGGGTGTTTTTACGTTCCAGTTCTTCTGCCGCTGCGACATTGGCCTGGATCATGAATTCTTCGATCAATTTATGGGCATCCAGACTGACTTTATTTTCAATCCGGGTCACTTCACCTTTATCATCTAAGATAATCTTTTTTTCAGGTGCCGTAATATTCAGTGGTTCACGATGGTTGCGCCCTTTTAATAAAATCTCGTACGCCTGATAAAGCGGGTTGATCACTGGGTCAAGGAGACCTGAGGTGTGTTCAGATATATTGCCATCCCGGGCGTTTTGGAATTCCTCGTATGAGAGACTGGCATAACTTCTCATCAAACCGCGGACAAATTTATGTCTGATTTTTTTGCCCCTTTTGTCAAACCAGATATGAACCGCCATTGTATAACGGTCCTCACCTTCATGAAGTGAACATAACCCATTTGAAAGCTTTTCAGGTAGCATAGGGACAACCCGGTCCGGAAAATATGTTGAATTTCCCCGTTTTCTTGCTTCCCGGTCAAGGGCGGAGCCGGGCTTGACGTAATGGGCAACGTCCGCAATGGCAACGACGATGTGACATCCGTCTTCATTATTTGAATCAGTGTCCATTTCTGCCCAGATGGCATCGTCATGGTCTCTGGCATCCGAGGGATCAACAGTTATGAGCGGAATATCTCTTAAATCCACTCTATTGCGTAAAGTTGGTGTTTCCGAATTCTCAGCTTCTTTAAGGGCTTCTTCCGGAAATTCTGTTGCAATTCCCTGTGACACAATTGCAATCAGGCTGATGGATTTGGCATCATTGACTGATCCGAAGCAATTTATGACTTTTGCCGGCTTTGCCTTGGCATGTCGCGATACTTGCCGTCCAGGTTTTAAAGCGATCAGTACCAGCGAGCCATCTGTCGCGCCATTCCAGTCATTTTTCGCAATTAAATATCTGTTGCGGTCCTTTTTATCAGTCGGATTAACAAAGGCAATATTCTCATCATCGGAATGGAAAACCCCAATTAACTGGGATGATTTCTGCTCAAGTTTTCGAATAACTTTTGCGACATATCCTGTCTCCCCCTTGCTTTTGTTTGGGGTCAACCGGGCCAGGGCTCGATCTCCCAGGCCAAGTTTATTGCGTTTGTCGTATGCAAACATTAAAATTTTTGGTGGCTCTTCCGGATAGTCCCAGTCAAGGGGTCGGGCGGTTAAGTCTCCCTGTCCATCAACACCGTTAATTTCGATTACAAGGACTGCTGGTAAATCACCGGAAATATGAAGTCTGGATTTATTTGGTTTTTCAAGCTTCCCATCCAGCGTCATCTTTCGTAACAATTTTTTCAGTTTAATTTTATCATCGCCTTTAATCTGAAAGGCGCGGGTTATTTCCCGTTTGGAGGCGCGCCCCGGATTATCCCTGATGAATTCAAGAATTTGTGTTTCATCAGGGAATGGGGCATTCTTCTTTGTCATATTTTCTCTTATTTGGTTTTAGCCTTTTTGGGTTTAGCTTTTGGCTTTGCCTTGGCTTTCTTTTTTGTTGCCTTTTTTGCAGGGGCTTTTGTTTTCTTCCCTTTTTCCGCTCTGGCTTTAATCAGCTCCAACGCCTCTTCAACCGTAATGCTTTCAGGGTCTTTATCTTTTGGGATTGTGGCATTTATACGATTATATTTTACGTATGGACCATAACGCCCGTCCATGACAAGAATATTACTATCGCCGTCCGGGTGTGGTCCAAGATCTTTAATCGGTTCAGACGTTTTGCTTCTTTTTGCGGCAGCTTCTGCCAGCAAAGTGACGGCGTGGTTGGTTCCGATATTAAAGACATCCTCAGGGTCCTTAAGGCTGGCAAAGACACCGTTATGAGACACATATGGGCCGAAACGTCCGATCGCAGCCTTGATAATTTTACCATCTTCCGGGTGAATACCTACATCACGGGGTAGGGCAAGAAGTTTGAGTGCCCGCTCAAAATCAATTGTATCTGCGCTCATGCCTTTTGGGATGGACGCCCGTTTGGGTTTTTCTTTTTCTACAGGTTCGCCAAGCTGTATGTAAGGCCCGAACCGTCCTGATCTTAAGGTAACTTCCATCCCTGATACAGGATCAATACCCAGCGTTTTTTGCCCATCTTCTTCAACAACAGCTTCATCATTATTTTGAATTTGTCTCGTGTAATCACATGTCGGGTAATTTTCACAACCAATGAAAGCACCAAATTTACCTGTTTTGACGCTTAATCGTCCTTCTTTACATTTTGGACAAATGCGTGGGTCTGATCCGTCTTCGCGCGCAGGAAAAATAAATGGGGCGAGGGCATCAGTAATCACATCCAGTACTTCGGAGACCCGAAGGTCTTTTGTCCCTTCAATAGCGCCGCTGAAATCAAGCCAGAAATTAGCCAATACTTCTTTCCACGGAATTTTACCGTCAGAAATCATATCCAGTTCGGATTCCATTTCGGCCGTAAAATCATACTGGACATACTTATTGAAATAATTTTCTAGGAATGATGTTACAACCCGGCCTTTACCTTCCGGTACAAAACGGTTTTTATCCATCAGGACATAGTTACGTTCCCTAAGGACGGTAAGAATTGACGCGTAAGTGGATGGACGTCCTATACCAAGTTCTTCTAGCCTTTTGACAAGACTGGCTTCAGAGAATCTTGGTGGCGGCTCAGTGAAATGCTGGTTAGCTTCAATTTTTTCCTTATTAATTTTTTCACTGACAGAAAGTTTGGGCAGGCGTCTTTCATCATCATCCTGTTTGTCGTCCTGTCCTTCCTGATAAAGGGTAAGAAAGCCATCAAAAATCTGGACGGTTCCAGTTGCCCGCAAAATAATTTTACCGTCTTCAGACTGGATATCAGCAGTGGTTCTTTCCATTCTTGCTTCGGCCATCTGACTGGCAATGGTTCTTTTCCAGATCAGGTCATATAGGCGCTTCTGATCTTCATCCAGTTTATTCGCAACAGCTTCCGGCAGGCGGGAAAGGTCCGTCGGCCTAATCGCTTCATGCGCCTCCTGAGCATTTTTGGATTTGTTTTTATATATTTTCGCTTTTGCCGGAACGTAATTTTCACCATATTTTTTTGCGATTACATTTCTGGCACTGGCAATTGCTTCATTTGCGAGTGAAACACCGTCTGTACGCATATAGGTGATCAGTCCGGTTGTTTCACCGTTAATTTCAATGCCTTCATATAGTTTTTGTGCGGTGCGCATCGTGCGCTGGGCATTAAAGCCAAGCTTACGGGCAGCTTCCTGTTGCAATGTTGATGTCGTGAAAGGGGCTGCCGGGTGTCTTGTCGCCGGTTTGCTTTGAACGTCCTTTATAGTCAGATTGGCGGCTTCAACAGCTTTCTTTGCAGCACTTGCACTTTCTTTATTCGAAAGTGAGAATTTTGTTAATTTATCACCGTTTAGAACAGTAAGCTTCGCTGAAAATGGTTCTGACGCCGAATTTTTAAGACCGGCTTCAATTGACCAGTATTCTTCTGATTTAAATTTTTCAATTTCCAGCTCACGTTCACAAATAAGTCTAAGAGCAACAGACTGAACTCGTCCAGCAGACTTTGATCCGGGCAGTTTACGCCATAAAACCGGCGATAAGTTAAAGCCAACAAGATAATCGAGCGCGCGGCGGGCCAGATAGGCTTCGACCATTTCATTATCGATATCCCGTGGTTCCTGCATGGCTTTAAGAATGGCAGGTTTTGTTATTTCATTAAAAACGACCCTTTTTACGGCAACATCCTTCATGACGCCGCGGCGTGCTTTAAGAACTTCAAGCACATGCCAGGAAATGGCCTCACCCTCCCGGTCGGGGTCGGTCGCGAGGATCAGTTCTTCACTGCCCTTGGTCGCATCGGCAATCTGTTTGATACGCTTCTTGCTGTCACTATCGATTTCCCAGGTCATGGCAAAATCATTTTCGGTATCCACAGATCCATCTTTTGAAGGGAGATCACGGATATGACCAAAACTTGCCAGTACTTTATAATCTTTTCCAAGATACTTATTTATGGTTTTGGCTTTCGCCGGGGATTCAACAATTACTGTTTTCATTGCGCCTCATTTACCACTAGAATCGTCAAACATTTTATTCTTCAGGGGCTTTTACAGAAAGTTTTAACAAAAAGATACCCTGTTTCCTGCATGTCGAGTAATTTCTCCTGCCAGTTCCAGCTCCAGAAGCACGGTCTGGATCATGGAAGTATCTAATTCTGTTAATCTAATCAGTTCGTCAATTGATATAGCCGTATGACTTAATTTTTCTTTAATTATATTACGTACTTTACCCAATTCCTGATTTAGCTCACCATCTTCCTGTTGTGCAGGGTCAGGAGTAGTGAACAAATCATGTTGTGGTTCAGACATACTACGTTCGTGCATATATTTAAGTACATCCAGTATATCCTGAACGGACTCAGTAAGCTGGGCACCCTGACGTATCAGGCTGTTAGGCCCCTTGGAACGTGGATCAAGGGGTGAGCCGGGAATAGCAAATACTTCCCGTCCCTGTTCGGTGGCTAGTCTTGCGGTTATTAGTGTGCCGGACCGATGTGCTGCTTCAACTACAAGTACACCAAGGGATAATCCTGAAATAATTCTATTGCGCCTTGGAAAATGGCGAGCCTGCGGCTGAGTACCGAAAGGCATTTCAGATAATATTAAGCCGTTTTGCTTAATATTTTCATAAAGTTTACAATTTTCTCGCGGGTAAATAACATCGACACCGCCTGCTAAAACGGCAATGGTACCTGATGTCAGTGCGCCATGGTGTGCGGCAGCGTCAATCCCCCGTGCCATACCTGAGCTAATTATATAACCGGCTTCTCCCAGTTTTTGTGCAAATGAAAACGCTATTTTCAATCCGACGGCCGAGGCATTTCTAGCGCCGACAATGGCTATGCTTTTTTGGCTCATCAGATGCGTATTTCCAAGTGCCATGAGTACGGGTGGAGCATCTT
>JACKKT010000011.1 GCA_024236295.1 Kordiimonadaceae bacterium
CGGTGGCAAGCATAATGATCTTGATAACGTGGGGTATACAGCCAGGCATCACACATTTTTTGAAATGCTCGGTAATTTTTCCTTCGGTGAATATTTTAAGGAAAAAGCGATTTATTATGCCTGGGAATTGCTGACGAAAACTTATGGAATTGATAAGGCCAGATTATTGGTGACCGTTTTTCATGATGATGATGTAGCTTTTGATCTCTGGAAAAAAATCAGTGGACTGCCGGAAGAAAAAATAATCCGGATCGCAACATCAGATAATTTCTGGTCTATGGGGCCAACGGGGCCTTGTGGCCCCTGTTCAGAAATATTTTTTGATCATGGTGAGAAAATATGGGGTGGTCCTCCCGGTAGCGCTGAAGAAGATGGTGACCGTTTCGTTGAAATCTGGAACCTTGTTTTTATGCAGTTTGAACAGCTTGAAAATGGGAACAGAATAAATTTACCAAAACCGGCAATCGATACAGGCATGGGGCTGGAGCGCATAGCCGCTGTACTTCAGGGAGTTCATGACAATTATGAAATTGATTTATTTAAAAAACTGATAGAAGCATCGGCCGCGTCTAGTGGCGTTGAGCCTTACGGGGACCATAATACATCGCACAGGGTGATTGCGGATCACCTTAGGTCGACATCGTTTCTTATTGCTGATGGCGTTCTTCCATCCAATGAAGGTCGTGGTTATGTCCTAAGAAGAATTATGCGTAGAGCAATGCGTCATGCCCAGATGATTGGATGCATGGAACCATTGATGCATAAACTGGTTCCAGCATTGGTTGGTGAAATGGGACAGGCATTTCCTGAATTGGCAAGGGCAGAAGCACTGATTGCAGAAACCCTGCTGTTGGAAGAGAAGCGTTTCCGAAAAACACTGGACCGCGGCCTTCGCTTGCTGGATGAAGAAGTGGCTGCTATTGGCAAGAATGGTGTGCTGGACGGTGCCGTTGCTTTTAAACTTTATGATACTTATGGCTTCCCACTTGACCTCACACAGGATGCTCTAAGGATAAAAGGGCTTACTGTTGATGAAAATGGTTTTAATGAAGCCATGAAAAAACAAAAAGATGAGGCCAGAGCTGCATGGAAAGGGTCAGGATCAAGTGCTACTGAAACGGTATGGTTTGAAGCACAGGAGAATTTGGGAGCCAGCGAATTTGTAGGCTATAGCACGACCCGTGCCGAAGGAATTATCAGCCAGATTGTTGTTGGTGAAACAGTCGTGGATAATGCCAAGCAGGGGGACCAGGTTTCTATTCTGACTAACCAGACACCTTTTTATGCTGAATCCGGTGGACAGGTTGGTGATATCGGAACCTTCGTAACCTCAAAAGGAGCGGAAGTTAAAATTTCTGATACCCAGAAAAAGCTGGGTGTTCTCCATGTTCATATCGGGACCGTTTCCAAAGGGGATATTTCTGTTGGTGATGTGGTTGAAATGAAGGTCGATGTGGAAAATCGAGACAAGATCAGGGCCAACCATTCTGTAACCCATATTCTGCATGCTGCGCTTCGTAATCAGTTTGGCGAGCAGCTGACCCAAAAAGGATCACTGGTTAGCGCTGATAAAATGCGCTTCGATATTAGTCATGCCAAGGCACTAAGCCACAAAGAATTAGGTAGCATAGAAGCAGAGGTAAACAGGATTATCCGCCAAAATAGTGAAGTAACCACCAGATTAATGACGCCAGATGAGGCAATAAAGGCTGGCGCCATGGCACTATTTGGTGAGAAATATGGTGATGAAGTGCGTGTAGTGGCCATGGGCAAGTCAATAAATGGAAAAGATTATTCTGTTGAGTTATGTGGGGGCACTCATGTGAAAAGGACGGGAGATATTGGTTATTTCAAAATAGTTTCGGAAAGCGCCGTTTCATCTGGCGTACGACGTCTTGAAGTGCTGACAGGAAATGCTGCTTGGCAATATTCTGCGGACCAGGAAAATTATCTGATTGAAGCGGCTTCAACCATTAAAGCGCCGGTAAGTGAACTTCCAAACCGATTAGCTAATCTGATCAGTGAACGTAAAGCTATGGAAAAAGAAATTGCTGATTTGCAGAAAAAAGTGGCTCTAGGTGGTGGGGGGGGCTCCAAAGAAGATGAAATAAAAGAAATTGGCGGAATTAATTTTATTGGCAGGGTTCTGGATGGAATACCGGCTAAAGAGCTTCGTGGTTTGGCAGATGACGCAAAAAAACGGGTTGGCTCCGGCGTTATAGCCTTTATTGCCGTTAATGATGGAAAGGCCGCAGTTCTTACAGCTGTTACTGAAGATTTGACAACAAAGATCAGTGCTGTGGACCTGGTGCGCATTGGGTCAGGAGCCGTTGGAGGCAGCGGGGGTGGCGGCAGGCCAGATATGGCTCAGGCTGGTGGTCCTGACGGCACAAAAGCTCATGAAGCATTAAAGGCGATAGAGGAACACTTATCCTGATGGGACAATAATGTCAGCAAGCGAGACAAGTTTAAGAAGGAAAATTTTTGAAGTAATAGAAATTGGTGGTAGCGGTCACCGGATTGGACGTTTTTTTGATGCTTTTATGATTGCTCTGATTTTACTCAATGTCTGTGCTGTTGCCCTTCAAACCGTTAAAACAATTGATTTGGAATATAATACACAGTTTGTGATATTTGAAATTTTATCCCTTACTGTTTTTATAGTTGAATATTGCCTTCGTATATGGACGTCCGTTGAATATCGACCTCATCCTGAAATGCACGGAAAAAATAAGTTCCGGCTGCAATTTATGTTTTCACCATTAATGGTGATTGATTTTATTGCAATTGCGCCGACAATTATGTTTTCTTTTGTTGGGCTTGATCTGCGTTTCCTAAGAGTTTTCAGATTTCTCAGGCTTTTTAAATTGATGCGCTATTCTCCGGCGTTAAGCTCTTTGGCAAGCGTCTTTTATGAGGAAAGACGGGCGCTTATAGCGACATTGATTATAATGCTTGGGCTGGCATTATTCGCGTCTAGCATTATGTATTATCTGGAACATGCCGTCCAGCCGCAGGCATTTGGCAATATTCCCAGTGCGATGTGGTGGGCGTTCGCAACCCTGACGACGATTGGATATGGCGATGTTGTGCCTATTACCACAATGGGAAAAATATTTGGGGCGATTATCATGGTGCTGGGGGTGGGCGTCTATGCGTTGCCTATCGGTATTATAGCTTCCGGTTTTGCCAGTGAAATACACCGACGTGATTTTGTTGTCCGTTGGGGGCTTGTGGCCAATGTACCGTTATTTAACGGGCTTGATGCCAATCTTATTAACACCATTGCCAAAAGATTAAGATCGCAGGTGGTTGAAAGTGGGCGTCTTGTTGCCTATGAAGGTGAAGACGCAGACAGGCTATTTCTGGTGGTTTCCGGAGATATCAGGAGAAGAGACGAAGAAGGAGAATTTCACCTGAAAAAGGGAGCCTTTTTTGGTGCAAAATCATTAATGGAAAGAACAACTTTCCGCGCCAATTATGTGGCAACCTCAAAAACGCAGCTTCTGGTCCTCGATGCAACAGACTTTCATCACTTGCTGGATCATTATCCCAGCCTTAAGGACAGAATTGAGGAAACCTATGTCCGTGGAGACGCGAAAGAAGATTTTGGTCAGGCAAAAGTTGAAGAGCTGAGGTGATAAAAAAAGCGGACACATGGCCCGCTTTTTTAATTTCTGATCAAAGAAATTCTTAGCCCATTTCTTTTTGAAGATTTTCATCAATTTTATCAAAAAACTGTTTAGATGTCAGCCAGTTTTGCTCAGGTCCGACCAGCAGGGCAAGGTCTTTTGTCATGTCACCCTGTTCCACTGTTCTTACGCATACTTTATCCAGTGCATTAGCGAAATTTATTAGCTTCTGATTGCCGTCAAGTTCTCCACGATGACGTAGTCCACCAGTCCATGCATAAATTGATGCAATCGGATTTGTTGATGTTTCTTCTCCCCGTTGATGCAAACGATAATGGCGTGTTACAGTTCCGTGCGCAGCTTCCGATTCAACGACCTTGCCGTTTGGTGTCATTAGGATAGATGACATTAATCCAAGAGAGCCAAATCCTTGTGCAACAGTATCAGACTGGACATCGCCGTCATAGTTTTTACAGGCCCAGACAAATTTACCATTCCATTTCATGGCGCAGGCGACCATATCGTCGATCAGACGGTGCTCATAAGTTATGCCAGCCGCTTTAAATTTATCAGCAAATTCATTTTGGTATACATCTTCAAACAGGTCCTTAAAGCGACCGTCATAAGCTTTGAGGATTGTATTCTTTGTTGAAAGATATACAGGCCATCCAACATTCAATCCGTAATTCATACTGGCGCGGGCGAAATCACGAATGCTGTCATCAAGGTTATACATTCCCATGGCAACACCGCTGCTTTCGAAATTATAAACTTCATGTTCGATTACATCGCCACCATCTTTTGGTTCAAACTTTATTGTCAGTTTACCAGCACCTGGAATTTTAAAATCAGTTGCACGGTATTGGTCACCAAATGCATGACGTCCGATCACAATTGGGTCAGTCCAGCCGGGGACGAGACGCGGTACATTTGAACATATAATCGGGCTGCGAAATACTGTGCCACCAAGAATGTTACGAATTGTCCCATTTGGCGAACGCCACATTTTCTTTAATCCGAATTCCTTTACGCGTTCTTCATCAGGGGTAATGGTCGCGCATTTTACGCCAACACCATGTTCTAAAATCGCATGAGCACTATCAATGGTGATCTGGTCATTTGTTTCATCACGGCTTTGAATGCTGAGATCATAATAGTGCAGATCAACATCAAGATAAGGATGAATAAGGCGTTCCTTGATCCAGGCCCAAATGATGCGTGTCATTTCATCGCCGTCAAGTTCGACGACGGGATTATCTACTTTAATTTTTGCCATGTTGTTCCTTTTTGTTTTGATAATTGCCACAGTTTGCGGCGGTTAATAATATTCCCATTTATTGCGCGAAACCTACCACTAGCGGGCGAAACATGGAAGACCAGAAATGCATTTTTTGATTAAAACAGAGTATTTTTCGGATCAATTTTTGGTTCCGGCAAAGATTCAAGCAGTGGCAGCACCTCATTCGGCGAATTTACAACATTGAATAAGTCCAATGTTTCTTTCATTGTAAATTCGTAATTAATAATGTTTCTCAGAAGATCCGTAAAAGGATCCCAGTAATTTTCGGAATTAAGTAGTATTATGGGCTTATCATGCAATTTTAGTTGTTTCCAGGTAATGACCTCTATGGTTTCATCAAGTGTACCTATGCTGCCGGGTAAAACAAGAAAGGCATCAGAATGATCAAACATAAGTCTTTTTCTCTGATGCATATTATCTACAATTGTTAGTTTCGTCAGATTTGGGTGGGCAATTTCAGTTTTATCAAGGTGACCTGGGATGATACCATGGACCCTGCCGCCATTATCTATAACTGACGTTGCGATAATTCCCATAAGGCCAACATTGCCGCCTCCGTAGATAAGTTCAATTTGATTGTTACTCATAATTTCCCCCATCTTTTTTGCAAGAAGTCGGAAATTTTCGTTATTACCCGGGCGTGAGCCGCAATATACGCATAATGATTTAATTTTGTTCATTAGATAATCTTATTAATTAATAATCCATATTTTTTGAATCTTATTTGTTAGCCACATATTTGACAAATTTTATTTTTAAAACATTTTTGTGAGGGTTATATTTTACGGAATATTCGAATTAGCAAAAAACACACTGGTAATTATATGGTCTTAGACTATATAAGGGTTATAGTTAAAGGTGAATTGCTTCATTTTTGTGAAGCCGGAAAAGAAAATTGAGCGACTATTTAAATCATCAGAAAAATAATGGGGGTTCAGGGTTAAAATTTAGCCTGTCATTGTTAGCCATCGTAGCAATAGGTGCAGTGATCTGGGTTATTTTTCTTGCTGATGATGGTGCTGAAACGGATTTTACAGCGACGACCGTTAACGAAACAGAGCAAAATACAAATATTCAAGCGCCTGAAGCCCCGGTGGTAGAAAACACCGTTCCCAGTTTTGATGTTGTGCGTATCAGCCGAAATGGAACCGGTGTTATTGCCGGTCGTGCTGAACCAAATAGTGACGTGATTATATTTGCAAAAGAAAAACCAATAGGATCGGCCATTACGGACAGAAATGGTGAATGGGTTTTACTTTTTGATGAACCTTTACCTACCGGCCCGACAGAGCTTAGCATTGTTTCAAAAACTCAAAGCGGATTTGAAATTGCTTCCAGTGATATTGTTATTGTGGCTGTCCCTGAAAGAGGGGATGTAGACTTTAACAGTGATGACACTGATGGTGTCGTTGCAATTTTAAGTCCCCGAAGTGGAAATGGACCGAGCAGGGTTCTTCAAAAACCAAAAAATGTTAATCTTGTTTCAGCAACCAAGGGATTGTCACTTGATGCACTTGATTATACAGACAATGGTATCACAGTAGTAAATGGGAGTGCAGAAGCAGGGGCAACGATAAGAATATATCTTGATAACGAATATATGGGCGACGTAACTTCAGGTGAACAGGGAACCTGGAAATTTGAAATTGATAAAAAGCTGGCACCCCAGGAACACGTGATAAGACTTGATCAGCTTCTTCTTGACGGCAATGTGGAGGTCAGGATTTCACAGCCTTTTAACCCTTATATTGCAATCGATAAGGACCGAGCCACAGGTGATGTGATAGTAAAGCCCGGAAACAGTCTATGGCATATTGCCAGAAAGTTATATGGTTCGGGGTATCAGTATACTGTTATTTTTGGAGCAAATATGGATATTATTGGGGATCCAAACTTGATTTATCCAGGGCAAAAATTAAACCTTCCGCTTGATCTAATGAAATAATATCAGGCAGACTGTTTATTGACGTAGTCATATTCGGTTTCTCTGAAGGCTGTTTTAATTTTTTCAACTAATTTTCTGGTATCAAGAAGAGTATAAAGGATTGCTTCCATAATTAGCTTTGCGCTTATTTCTTTGCCTAAATGAGTTTTTAAAGGCAGACGAAATCGACTGTGATGATCAATGGTTATTATACCTCGCACTAATTCTGGTCCAAGTTCCTTTAAAATTTGTGTGCGGCGCAATTTGTTTTCGGCACTGTAAGGCAGAATTCCTAAATCAAATTCTAAGTGAATAACATATGAATTCCCAGTACAGTCTTTTAAAATTTCACAGGCAATGCGAAATGTATCATGCCTAATATCATAACGTAAAGGAAGTAAGGATTCATAGTCTAGCGGGTTAGATACCACTGACGTTTTAAATTGTTCTATTTTTTCCATGCCGTTTGTACAAAACCCTTGATTTATTTGGCAGATATTGAATTTTCAGAAAAGCAAATTAAATAAGTTACTGTCCCATATTTCTGATAGTATGAAATTGATATTAATATTATGTAAACCGGGCTACTTTGGGGTTTAAAAAGTGGCCATTTATTTTTTTAATTTAATTAAATTCTTAAAATATTCCAGTAAGGATAATTCTGATGGCAAGTGATGACACAGCCGATAATAAAGATCTTCTTGAAAGTAATGAAAGCGCAGGTAACCATGTAGCCACAGTCAAGGAACTTTGGCGTTATTTATGGATTGATGGCAGGGTCGACTTAAAAGCTCGTGTTGTATTTGCCATGTTTTTTCTTGTCATGGCAAAAGTACTTGGTGTTTATGTGCCGTTTTTATTTAAGGATGCAGTAAATATACTTTCTGGTGATACGAAACCTACTTCAGCTATGGTTGTTGCCGCAGTACCATTAGGGTTGATTATTGGATATGGCACAGCAAGGGTCCTGACGCAGGCATTCGGTGAAATAAGAGACGCAATTTTTGTTAAAGTTGGCCAAAATGCGCTGCGCAACATTGCACTGAATACTTTTCGGCATTTGCATCTTCTTTCCTTAAGATTTCATTTGGAACGCCGGACCGGAGGATTAAGCAGGGTTATCGAAAGAGCAACAAGAGGTATCGATTTTCTGCTTCGTTTTATGCTTTTCAATATCATACCAACAATTATAGAAATAGGTATGATTTCAGGCATATTCTGGATAAAATTCGGCTATCTTTATGCACTGATTACATTTATCTGCTTAAGCAGTTATATATATTTCACTATCGCCATTACCGAGTGGCGGCTTAAATACCGCCGTGAAATGAATAAGCAGGATACCAGGGCAAATGGTCGGGCCATTGACAGTCTGATCAATTTTGAAACTGTAAAATATTTCACCAGTGAAGTGCACGAGGCAGAGCGCTATGACCGCTCGCTCAGACAATATGCTGAAGCGGCGATCAGAAGCCAGCTTTCACTGACACTTCTAAATATTGGGCAGGGCGTCATTATTTCAGGGGGATTAATTGCTGTATTGTTGATGGGGGCTCAGGGCGTGGCAGACGGGCGTTTCACCATAGGCGATTTTGTGTTGATCAATGCGCTGCTGATACAAATTTATATACCGCTTAATTTTTTGGGGTTTGTTTATCGTGAAATTAAACAGGCTCTGGTTGACATGGAAAAAATGTTTCTGTTGATCGCTAAAAACCCGGAAATTAAAGACAATGATGACGCTGCACCGCTGCAGGTAACCAGAGGTGATATAGAATTTGAAAATGTCTGTTTTCAGTATAATGAAGACAGACCCATTCTGAAGAATATTACATTTACAGTAAAGGGCGGTACAACAACGGCAATTGTCGGATCCAGCGGGGCCGGAAAATCTACCATTTCACGGATATTGTTTCGCTTTTATGATATCAGCAACGGTGCGGTCAAAATTGACGGTCAGGATATTCGCAATGTCACACAATATTCACTGAGAAGGGAAATCGGCGTTGTACCACAAGATACAGTCCTTTTTAATGACAGTATAAAATATAATATTTCCTACGGAAATCACGAAGCAACAGATGAAGAAATTTTCAATGCCGCAAAACTGGCAAAAATTCATGACTTCATTATGAAATTACCGGATGGTTATGAAACCGAAGTAGGGGAGCGCGGGCTTAAGCTTTCAGGTGGGGAAAAGCAACGTGTGGCCATTGCCAGGACCATCCTTAAAAATCCATCAATTTTACTGCTCGATGAGGCCACATCCGCATTAGATAGCCATACTGAACGTGACATCCAGAAATCGCTTGAACAAATTTCTGAACAAAGAACCGCAATCGTTATTGCCCATAGGCTCTCGACAATTATCAATGCAAATGAGATACTCGTTCTGGATGATGGTGTTATTGTGGAGCGGGGAGATCATAACACCTTGCTTGAAAAAGAAGGTGTTTATTACCAGATGTGGCAGAAACAACAACAGCTTGATGAAGTACAGCAAAAGCTAATTGAGCTTGAAAAAGATAACGAGAATGCTTGCATAACGGAAACTTAGGCATTATCGATTGGTAAAAACGACTTAAATTAAAAACCAAGGAAAATTTTAATGGAAACAATTCTTTCTGTTTTCGTACCAATTCATAGGGAAGGGCATAAGTTTGTCGCCGCATTTGCGGTCGTTACTTTATTGTTCTTTTTATGGGGGGCGGAATTTCTGGCAACTGTTGGTGTTATACTGACATTATGGTGTGCCTATTTTTTCCGGGATCCGGACCGTGTCACTCCACAAAAAGAAGGGCTTATTATTGCGCCAGCTGATGGTGTCGTGCAATCGGTTAAAAATAATTCAGTTCCACCAGCTGAATTGGAAATGGGTGATGAAGAATGTACGCGCGTAAGCATATTCATGAATGTATTTGACGTTCATGTGAACAGAGTGCCGGTTGATGGAAAAATTATCCGTCAGGCGTATACTCCTGGAAAATATCTAAATGCATCTCTTGAAAAAGCGTGCGAGGATAACGAAAGACACGCGATCCTGATGGAAACTACTTCCGGGAATAATATCGCCTTTGTGCAAATTGCAGGGCTTGTTGCCCGACGCATTTTATGCTGGGCAAGAGACGGTGATGAAATGAAGGCAGGAGAACGCTTCGGTCTAATTCGATTTGGCAGCCGTGTCGATATCTATCTTCCAAAAGGGGTACATTCACTTGTCGCAGTTGGACAGCGGGCAATTGCCGGCGAAACAGTAATTGCCAATGAAAAAGGCCGTGAAAAGCAAAGAGATGGCGAGATAAGATAATCATGTCAAAAAGAAAAGTTCCATTTCAAATCCCGGCGAGAAGTCTTGCGCCAAATGCTATTACCGTTCTTGCTCTTTGTGCTGGTATGTTTGGTGTACGTTTTGCGTATCTGGAACAATGGGAATCAGCAGTAACAGCCATTTTGGTAGCAGGCGTTTTTGATGGACTTGACGGCAGTGTTGCCAGACTTTTAAAAGGGACCAGTCGGTTTGGGGCTGAGCTAGACAGCTTGTCCGATGTAATTAGTTTTGGTGTTGCACCGGCTCTGATTATGTATATGTGGGTCCTAAGTGATGTGCGCGGTCTTGGATGGCTAATGTCTCTGGTATTTGTCATTTGTATGGCACTGCGACTGGCCCGGTTTAATACAGTTATGAAAGACAACGAATTAGGCGCAGATGTGAAAATAGGTTATTATACAGGCATTCCCGCACCGGCATCAGCTGCTTTAGCTTTATGGCCGATGATATTGTCATTTGAATTTGATTATGAAATTCTGAAAAATCCAAGGGTTTGCTCGGCTTATATGGCCGTTCTTTGTATTCTTACAGTCAGCCGCATTCCCACTTTTTCTCTTAAAAGCCTTAAAATTCATAAAGAGCATGTGATTTTCGTTCTTCTGGGTATTGCCGTATTAGCATCTTTACTGATCACTGATTTATGGATGACCATGGCGTTTGTCGGGATAATTTATATTATTTCTATCCCGACTATAGCCATTATTGCTTATCGTAAAAAAGATTAGAGATGCTTACTCTGCAGCCTGCCGTTCTGATGCGGTGGCGATCGGACGAAGGTTTGATTCACGATATTTTTTGGAAAATTTAACCCTAACCGCCAATAGGCAGGGGGTAAGTAACAATGTCAGTACCGTTGCAAACAAAAGACCGAAGGAGACGGCGATTGCCAGATCAACCCAGAATGAACCCGAAGGTGCGCCAACTTCAACATTGCGGTTTGTAAAGTCAATATTGACCATGAAAACCATCGGCAAGAGGCCAACAACAGTCGTAATAGTTGTCAGCATCACTGGACGAAGCCGCTGCGCGACCGTTTGCACGATCGCTTTCATAGCGTCCATGCCATCTTCCTTAAGACGGGCATATGTATCAATAAGCACAATATTATTATTTACCACAATACCGGCTAGGGAAATGATACCAACACCAGTCATAATAGTCTGAAATGTCCGACCTGTTATCATTATGCCGAGCAATACGCCAGCAGTGGAAAGTAAGACCGCCAGCAAAATTAGCCCGGAATGGTAAAAGCTGTTAAATTGTGTTACCAGAATGAGTGCCATCAGGAATAATGCCATCGCAAATGCATTGGCCAGGAAGGCCTGCGATTTTTGTTGTTCTTCATCAGTCCCGGCAAACTTAATTTCAACCCTTGGGTCAAATTTTTGATCTGCAATCCATTTGCTGATAGCTGCCGAAATATTATTCCGTTGAGTGACATCAGTAACGTTGGTTCTAATTTTATAAGCCGTTTTAGTGTCAATTCTTTCAACTGTGCTGATTTTTTGTTTAGCCACGCGTTTGACAAAATTGCCAATTGGCACTAGCCCGTCACGGGTTTGCACTCTGACTTCATCCAGCTGTTTAATGTTACGATATTGTTCGGGGAAACGGACACGAATATCAACTTCATCATCGGCATCGTCGGGTCTGTATTCACCAACTTTAATACCATTTGTGACAAGCTGAATAACGCTGCCGACATTAGCTATATCGGTGCCAAAGAAGCCGGCAAGTGCACGGTCAACTTCTAATTCCCATTGAATGCCGGGCAGGGGCAAAGTATTTTCCAGATCAGTTAATCCCTCAACATCATTTTCCATATGATCGTAAACCGCCTTGACGACCGGGATAAGTATATCTGTACTTTCAGCTTTAAATTCCATCTGAATGGCTTTACCCTGAACAGGTCCCTGCGCCGGTTTCTCTACTTCAACAATAATGCCCGGAATATTTGCTGTTTTACGGCGAAAATCTTCTATTATTTCATCAACTTTTTTGGTTCTGTCCTTCCAGTCTATAAAGTTAATAAAAAGGGTACCAACAACATCTTCTGCCTTGTTTTGTGAATTATCGTTTAAAGCAGTTGTTGTTGATTGGAAATGTTCGATATTGGGGTCATCCTTGATGGCATTGGAAACCTGACGAACCAGGTAATCACGCTCATCAAGGGACAGGTTTCCACGGGCATGTACATTGACCTGAATATTATCAGGGTCCATTTCCGGGAAGAACTGTACTGGTGTTCCTGAAAATCCGAAAGCGATAAAAATTGCAAAAATTAAACCAATGATTACGGCACTGAAGCTAAGCGGTTTTTTGATAAGTCTGGCAACCAGGCGAACATAATAGCCGGTAAATCCGTTTAACTTGTTGGGATCAAAATCGTTGTCGTCACCGGCCATAAGCGCAACATTTTCACCGGCTTCATCAGCTTTTTTACCAATCAGACTGCCGAGAGTAGGCATAAAGATCAATGCCATTAAAAACGAAGATGAAAGAGTGAATATAAGCGTAAGTGGTAAGTAACGCATAAATTCTCCCGGAAGCCCGGGCCAGAATAACAAAGGTAAAAACGCTGCAAGTGTTGTCGCTGTTGAAGCAAGAATTGGCCAGGCCATTCTCTGGGCTGCTAGGCGATAAGCCGCTTTTTTATCCAGACCTTCCTGCATTTTGCGATCAGCATATTCAGTAACAACGATCGCGCCGTCAACAAGTAGCCCGACTGAAAGAATAAGCCCGAACATAACCACCTGGTTAATACTCATTCCCATAAAATTCATTAGAAAAATAGCAAGAAGGAACGACCCGGGAATGGAAACAGCGACCAGAAATGCTGTACGTTCACCAAGAGCAACAATCATAGCAATAGAGACGAGCAGAATGGCAGAAATAATGCTGTTCTGCAAACTAGAAACAGATTCTTCCACTTGCGCGGATGCTTCCCCGACAAATTCATAATGAACCCCTTCCGGCCATTGTTCAGAGGAGACACGGACGACTTCTTTAATTATTGCATCGGTCAGGATTATATTTTCGCCGGTACGTTTACTGACACCGATACTCACAGCCGGTTTGTCATTGAAACGCGCATAACTAATAGGGTCCTTAAATGATTTGCGAATTGTGGCGACGTCGGACAGAGTTACGATGCTATTTCCGGATACTTTTACCGGAATATCGTAGACATCCTGTGCCGTTTCAAAAATTCCGGGAATTTTTACCGAAAAGCGACCATTGCCATTATCGAGTGAACCGGCAGCAATGAGCCGGTTATTTGTTGCAATTATGGTTGCCAGTTCAGCATAGGAAAGCTGATAGCTTTCTAACTTAGACGGATCAATAATGATTTCAAGCAGATCATCACGGTCACCAGTTACAGTTGCTTTCAGAATACTGGGAATTGATTCTAGATCGTCCCGTAATCTTCGAGCAATCTGATAGATCACCCGGTCGGGGGCAGTTCCGTATAAAATTACATTTATAATTGGAAATTCGCTGATGTTAATTTCTGTAATTGTCGGTTCTTTGGTTTCGGTTGGTAACTCAGATCTTGCTTTATCAACCTGTTCACGAACATCGAGAATGGCTAAGTCAGGATCGATGCCGGCATTAAACTCGATAACGACACTTGCGCCGCCCTCACGTCCTATGCCACGGAGCGTTTTAATGCCTTCTATTGTCCGTAAAGTTGTTTCAAGCGGTTTTACAAGGAGACGTGCTGAATCCTCAGGTGAAATGCCATCATGAACCAGGCTTACATAAATTGTTGGAATTGTAATATCTGGTTGTGCTTCTTTAGGTGTTGTAATGTAGGAAACAGAGCCGCCTACAAATATAAGCACAAGGCACAAAAGGACCACACGGTAATGGTCAATTGCAGCGCTGATAATTGCATTCATTGTTTAGTCCTTTTAGCTCGATATCTCAACGGCTTTTACATCTTCGCCGGTTTTGACAAATTCGTGGCCTTCAACAATAATTTTGGAATTATTGTCAATCCCGGTTACCCAGATGCCATTTTCATAGTTTCCAACAATTTCGACTTCTTTAAAGTAAACTTTATTTTTATCATCTACTAATCTGACGCCGACTTCACCATTATCATTTAAGACCAAAGTAGCCGGTGAAATTTTTTGCGCCTGCACCTGGTTTGATTGGATAACAAGTTCTGCAGTTACACCATCTTTAATATTACGGTCTGGATTGGCCACTTCCAATTCAATACGAAATGTTCTTGTCGAGGCGTCAGCGATCGTAGAAATATATCTGATTTTCCCATCTACTCTTTGACCATTCTGAAGCATGGCATGGGCATTATCACCTACTTTTACCTGGTTAATATCGTTCTCAGATATATCAGCAACGACCAGGAATGGATCTTCCTCCATTATGAGGGCGCAAATATCCCCTTCTTTCATGTAGTCGCCAACTTCAACAGGACGGTCATTAATAATGCCATCAAAAGGAGCACGAATTACAGTATGATCCAATGCTGTTTTTGTACGTATCGAATTGGCAATTGCCGCCTCTAAAGCTGATTTAGCAGCTGAATGTTGCGTTTCCGAACGGTGTCCTTGCGCAAAAAGCTTTTCAGACGCTGAGAATTCGAGTTCTCTTTGCTTCACCAATGCTTCGGCTTCTTCATAGTTTGCCTTGCGATCTTCCACTTCAACCCGGCAAATGGCATCGCCTTTTTTCACGCGTGTACCCTTTTCAACAGGAAGTGATTCTATGCGTCCTTTTACCTGACTTTTAAGGCTTACAGCTCTTAGCGCTTTAGTATATCCACGTAAAATAATATCTTTTGTATAGGCTTCTGGCTTTGCATTTATATATGTAACCGCCATTATAGTTTGTGCAGGCTGCGATTCAGAAGCGGACTGAGCTTTATTATTTTCTGATGGGAAAAATACGCCTGATATCAATATTAAAATGATACCAACTACGATTAATAATGCTGTTCTATATGACTTATTCATAATTTTGCTGTTCTTGTTATTTCTACTTTTAATTATATATTTGTTTTACGGAAATTTTAACTAATCAGATTAATTTTTCTTTCCTAAAATACCTACATTGACCCAATAAATAACGTAGTATTTTTGCCAAGATACATACTGAAATATGTTATATATGTAAACATAAAAATGTAATAGGTGTAAACATTATGATGTTATTTCTAACATATTAAATTGTAACTATCTGATAAAAATATGTAATTACGAGTTATTAAATGTAAATAAAATTGCGACAAAGCGAATATCAAATGCGATAAATTTAAATATTATCATAATATAGAAAATTTATTCAAAAAGATTATCAATTGAACTTTGATCAAATGAATCATTTTCTGGCAAGCTGTCATCAAAATAGTTATCAATTATATCCTGCTGCGAAGTAATTTCTTTACTATTTATAATTGTTGAACAAATCTCAATTAGTTTCTCCATTCGCGGGGTATATTCTGCAATTTGCATGTTTAATTGGTGTGTGTTTTGAGATTCGATTGCTTTTTTTGCATTAATAATTGTTTTTGCTACCAATTGGTTCATTTTGGAAACACAGTTTTCAAATGGGATTTTATATTGATCAGGCGTATGATTATAAGCATCTATTGCCAATTCTTTATCCTGAAATACACTATATTTAAAATGTTCCTGATAGGTGATTGATTTCCATTCTAGAATGTCATCAAGACAATCGGGCATATCTGCCAGCATTCCAAGAAGCATATGTATTTCATTGAAGTGGTTTAGATAATCAGTAGCCAACAGCGTTTGCTGATTTATATTTTTTCCAAGGACAAGCTTTTGATACTTTTTATATTCTGTATCTTCAGTTTCCATATTATTATTAATCCACTCATTTCAACTTCATACAACTACTATACATTATGACAATATAATCTTGCATATTGGTTAATGAGCTATTGATCAAAAAAAGAAAGCCCATGTTAGAAAAACACGGGCTTACCTGATTTAGTATTCAGAAACGATTATGAAGAATAATACATTTCAAATTCAACTGGGTGTGGTGTCATATCAAGTCTTTGAATATCGTCTCTCTTAAGTTCGATATATGCATCGATCTGATCATCGGTAAACACGTCACCTTTTTTAAGAAATTCACGGTCAGCATCCAAGGCATCCAGAGCTTCAGCAAGGGAAGCAGCAACGCGCGGAACTTCTTTTAATTCTTCCGGAGGTAGATGATATAGGTCTTTATCCATAGCATCACCAGGATGAATTTTATTTTCAATACCATCAAGACCGGCCATCATCAGCGCTGAGAAGGCAAGATATGGATTGGCGGTTGGGTCAGGGAAGCGAACTTCAACACGCTTACCTTTTGGACTTGCTGAATATGGAATTCGGCAGGAAGCAGAACGGTTGCGGGCAGAATAAGCAAGAAGTACAGGTGCTTCAAATCCAGGAACCAGACGTTTATAGCTGTTTGTCGAAGGATTAGTGAAAGCGTTAATGGCTTTCGCATGTTTGATAATACCACCAATATAATAAAGACAAGTTTCCGAAAGATCAGCATAGCTGTTGCCGGCAAAAAGTGGTTTGCCATCTTTCCAGATTGACATATGAACGTGCATTCCTGAACCATTGTCCTGTGCAATTGGCTTTGGCATAAATGTAGCAGTTTTGCCGTATGCTCTTGCAACCTGGTGGGCAACATATTTGTAAATTTGTACGCGTTCTGCAGTTTGTACGAGTGTTCCGAAAGTCAGGCCAAGTTCATGCTGTGAAGGGGCAACTTCCTGATGGTGTTTGTCCATTGGAAGACCACATTCTTTCATCAAAGTGACCATTTCACTACGAATATCCTGACATCTGTCATAAGGTTCCATTGCAAAATAGTTGCCTGTAATTCCGGCACGGTGGGCTTTGTTGCCATCTACAATAGTACGGGCAGATTTCATTGGTGTTTGATCATCATCGAGAGAGTAGCTGGCACTCGCATAATCAACATTATATTTGACATCATCAAACATGAAGAATTCTGGTTCCGGACCAAAATAGGCAACATCGCCAATTCCTGAGAATTTAAGATAGGATTCAGCCCTTTCCGCAGTAGAGCGTGGGTCACGTCCATAGCCTTCGCCTGTTGCGGGTTCAACAATTGAACAGAAAATTGCAAGGGTAGGCTGATCATAAAACGGATCAAGAAAAACTGTTGAAGGGTCAAGTTTTAGGATCATGTCACTCTCATTAATGGACTTCCAGCCTTTAACAGATGATCCATCAAACATGATACCTTCTTCAAATGTGTCTTCTTCTATGACATCGGCACACATGCTTAAGTGAAATAATTTTCCTTTTGGATCAGTAAAGCGAAGATCAACATATTCAATCTCTTCGTCTTTAATAAGATCGAGAACTTTTTTTACGTCTGACATTTTTTTTCCTAGTTTATTAAAGTTAATAGTTGTGGTTTATTTTTCTAAATGGCTTCTTCACCGGTTTCCCCGGTTCTTATGCGAATTGCTTCTTCAATATTGCTTATGAAAATTTTCCCGTCGCCAATTCTTCCTGTTCTGGCGGCCTGTTGAATTGCTTCAACAGCGCGTTCAACAAGTTTGTCTTCAAGTATAATTTCAATTTTTACCTTAGGTAGAAAGTCAACAACATACTCAGCACCGCGATAAAGTTCGGTATGGCCCTTTTGACGACCAAACCCTTTTGCCTCAATTACAGTAATACCGCTTAGTCCAACTTCGTGAAGGGCTTCTTTGACTTCGTCCAGTTTAAACGGTTTGATAATAGCTTCTATTTTTTTCATAATATTTTTCAGTCTTTAAAATTCATATTTTAAATTCATTTTCTCCCTTATAAGCATTAACCGTGCCAATTAATTTAAATGGCAGAAACAGGAGATTTTTTAGGCAATATGAAATATTGGGAAAATTTTTATGACTAATTATAAGACATTGTCTGCCTAAAAAATAGGCATTAGATATGATTGAGATCAAAGTTTCCTTCTATAACAAAGAATTTTATTTTTGTTATAATCCTACTTGACGCTTTCCATGCTACACCTTAAAAGGACTTCACTTTCCTGTTGTGGCGGGTGTAGCTCAGTTGGTTAGAGCGCCAGATTGTGATTCTGGATGCCGCCGGTTCAAATCCGGTCACTCGCCCCATTTTTCTTTTTAAAAAAAATTACAGTTACAACGGATTTACAGCGGACAATATATGGGAGACATCTGTTCCGTTTTCAGCAAGTGGTAAACTCAAAAACAATAAAGGTTTACTTCCATTGCTATTATTGATTGGCATGGCAATATTTATAGCATAATGATGGTTACATAAATATGATAAGTAATTATAATAATTATTCTCATTGTCATTTGATATTGTTTCGGAAATTATATGATTTTTGTTAAATACATTTCCCAAAAAATTTTGATTGCACTTTGAGCGTAATGAAGTAAGAAATCTTCTTCTGGAATTTAATTTTCTAATTTTACTTTTGATATTGGTCAGCCGCATTCTGTCGTGCCAGTCGTAGAGGATTTCTGAAAGTCTGTTATCCCAGGATGCCAGCTTATTTTTCGGGCATGCCATATCCCATTTTGTATAAAAGTCAGTTAATGCCCCAATATTTATTTCTAGCTGTTGTCCGACACAAAAAAAATGGCTGACAATTTTTTGTCTTTTTTCAAAAAACTCAAGTGAGCCAGCAGCATTGCCAAAGTCTAATGACCTGATTAAATGTTCATTCATACCCATACCCCCATTATTATTGTCATTAGCGTAACATAATTGTAAGAAATTGCAAATTTTTTTGAATAAGAAATCAGGTTAACATTATGATATTCAGTATCTTTTTCGGATAAGACTTCAATTATTTTGACACTTTTATTTGCACAATATTGGTGATAATAATGAGATATGAAAAAAGAATGTATTTTAACGACATCCCAAATGAATAAAGCCGATCAGCTCGCTATAGCTGATTATAAAAAACAGGGTCGCAGTAGTGCCGAACTTATGGAAGCAGCAGGTCTTTCAGTCACTCGTGAAATATTGAAAAAAAGCTCTGGTAACAAAGCGCTTATTTTATGCGGACCTGGTAATAATGGTGGGGATGGTTTCGTAATTGCCAGACATTTACAGAATGCCGCTTGGCAGGTCACAGTAGCCCTTTTAGGATCGGTTGATAGTTTACAGGGTGATGCCTTTTATATGGCAAGGCTTTGGAAGGGGAAAATTATACCTTTAAATGAAGTCAGGTATACGGGTCAGGATATTATTGTAGATGCTATTTTTGGTACTGGCCTATCAAGAGAGCTTTCCGATATTGTAAGAGAAACAGTTGATAAGGTTAATTCGGCGAAATCCCTTAAATTTGCAGTAGATATTCCCAGCGGGATTAAGGGTGATACAGGAGAAATACTTGGCTCTGCGATTAAGGCGGACTTTACGATTACATTCTGTCGTATGAAACCGGCACATCTATTATTTCCGTCAAAAAAATATTGCGGCGAAATTATTGTTGCGGATATCGGAATTTCAGATCGCATTATTGATCAGGTTGATCCGGACATTTTTATCAATTCACCCGAATGCTGGATTGATAATATGCCTGATTTTGCTGTTGATATTCACAAATATAATAAAGGTCATGCCATTGTTGTAAGCGGTGATTATATCCATACAGGGGCCTGCCGCCTGGCGGCTATGGCTGCTCTCAGGGCAGGTGCTGGACTGGTGAGCGTCAGTAGTCCGGATGATGCCTTAATGGTCCATGCTTCACATCTGACATCTGTCATGATTAGAAGAAGAGAAGAAATTGTCACAGATTTAAAAAACCATCGATTAAATGTCTGGTGTATTGGGCCGGCAGCTGGATTGACAAAGCAGACCCGTGATGATGTTTTGAGTATACTTAAGGCGGGTAAAAATACTGTACTTGATGCTGATGCCCTAACTGTTTTTGAAGATGATCCACGTATATTATATGAAGCAATAAAGGAAAATTCAGGAAGAGAGTGTGTACTTACGCCGCATGCCGGTGAATTCTCCAGAATTTTTCCATATCTTAAAAAGCTTGATAAAATTACGGCTGCACAAAATGCTGCGAAGCTTTCCGGTGCAGTAATAATCTATAAAGGAGCGGACACAGTCGTTGCGTCACCGGAGGGGCAAGTTGTTATTTCTGCGAATGCTCCAGCCACTTTGGCGACTGCAGGGTCAGGTGATGTGCTTTCTGGAATAATAACGGGCTTGATGGCACAAAATATGAATGCATTTGATGCGGCCTGTGCATCGGTGTGGCTTCATGCACAATGTGCAAATGAATATGGCAGGGGCATGATATCAGAGGATATGGAGAAGCTTATTCCTGTCGTTTTAAAGGCACTTGACCATAATTTTTCAAGCTAGAGCACAAAAACAAAGTTTTTTGAAAAAATTTTAATTTTTCTGTGGCGTTTTATTTATATTTGTCTATAAATGCGTCTCAGCAAGCAATTGTGACATTTTTGGTCGCGTTTAGCGGGTGTGGCGAAATTGGTAGACGCGCTAGATTTAGGTTCTAGTGTCTAACGGCGTGGGGGTTCAAGTCCCTCCACCCGCACCAAAAATTCACAGCAATAAATGAGGTAACAAGGACTTTGTGAGTAATTGCAAGGTCCCTTTATTATTAGATAATTAGAACGGTTGGTCCATGAAGATTACTGAAAAAGAAAATAGCGGTCTTAAGCGGGAATATGAAGTTGTAATTTCGGCTGCGGAAATTGATGCCAAGGTTGATGCCGAAATAAAAGAAGCTCAGAAGTCTGTTAAAATGCCAGGCTTTAGACCGGGTAAAGCGCCGGTTTCACTCTTAAAAAAGCTGCATGGTAAAAACCTTCTTGGGAAAATTCTGGAAGAAACTATTAATGAAACCTCTGCTGAAGTTTTGGATAAAAAAGGCGATCGTCCTGCAACGCAGCCAAGAATTGAAGTGGTTTCCTTTGATGATGGAAAAGACCTTGTCTATAAAATGGAACTTGAAGTTATTCCAGAATTTGAAATTCCAAATCTTGAAAAGATTAAACTCGAACGTTTGGCTGTAAAAGTTGATAAAAAGCAAGTTGACGACGCTATTAAAAATATTGCTGCTGGACAGAAAGATTATAAAAAAGCGCCAAAAACCCATAAGGCAGAGAATGGTGATGCTGTAATTATTGATTATGTAGGCTCAGTTGATGGTGTGGTGTTTGAGGGCGGTTCCGCCGAAGGTGCGCAGCTAGTTTTAGGTTCAAATACATTTATCCCTGGCTATGAAGAACAGCTTATTGGTACAAAAGCAGGTGACAAGAAAGATGTTGTGGTCACTTTTCCTGAAAAATATCAGGCCGAGCATCTTGCCGGAAAAGAGGCATTATTTAAAGTAACCGTCAATGAAGTACAGAAACCTGCAGATGTAAAGGTTGATGACGAACTTGCAAAGCGTCTGGGACTGACTGACCTGAATGGTCTTAAAGAAGCCGTTGAAAAGCAAATTGAAAATGAGCATGCAGGACTTAGCCGTACACACATAAAACGTGCACTGCTTGATGCACTGGCAGATGAAGTTGATTTTGAAGTACCGGCAAATATGCTGGAAATGGAAAATCAACAAATCATGCAACAGATTAAAATGGATTCTCATCGTCAGCTTCTTGCCGAAAATCCGGAAGCAAAGCCGGAAGATGTTGAAGAGCCAACAGATGAAATTAAAGAAGAATATGAAGCTATTGCGCTACGTCGTGTGCGCTTGGGGCTTCTTCTTTCAGAAATTGGAAGCAAAAATAATATCCAGGTAGGTCAGGATGAGCTGACACGTGCTATTTCTGCAGAAGCCCGTAAATATCCTGGACAGGAGCAGCAGGTGTTCGAGTATTTCCAAAAAGATCCAAATGCAATGGCACAGATGAAAGCACCGCTTTATGAAGAAAAGGTTGTTGATTTCATTCTTGAGCTTGCCAATATTACTGAGAAAAAAGTTTCTTCAGAGGAAATGATCGCCATTCTTGAAGCAGAAGATGACGATGCACCAAAGAAAAAAGCATCAAAAAAGAAACCAGCTGCTAAAAAACAGGCAGCTAAAAAGGAAGCTCCCAAGAAAGCAGAAGTAAAAAAAGCAGAGCCCAAAAAAGCGCCTGCCAAGAAGCCAGCAGCTAAAAAGGAAGCCCCTAAAAAAACTGTAACAAAAAAAGCTGACAAAAAGAAATAAAATTAATATTTTGATGAGAGTTTCAGTGTAATGTCACTCAAACAGATAATTAATTAAATTAAGGATGGCTTAAATGAACGATATAATCGATACGACGATGAACAACCTTGTTCCGATGGTTATTGAACAAACGAGCAGGGGGGAGCGTTCATTTGATATTTTCTCACGGCTTTTAAAAGAGCGTATTATTTTTCTGACAGGACAGGTGAATGACAGTGTTTCAGCCTTGATCACTGCACAATTACTCTTTCTTGAGGCAGAAAATCCAAAAAAGGATATCGCCTTTTATATAAATTCACCGGGAGGAATAGTTACTTCAGGTCTTGGCATATACGATACAATGCAATATATCCGCCCTAAAGTAACAACGATTTGTATCGGTCAGGCATGTTCCATGGGGTCATTGCTTTTGGCAGCGGGTGAGCCAGGTCAGCGTTTTTCACTTCCAAACAGCCGCATTATGATACACCAGCCATCAGGTGGTGCACAGGGGCAGGCGGCTGATATCGAAATACAGGCAAAAGAGATTCTTGATTTAAGAAAACGCCTCAATCAGATTTATGTAAATCACACAGGGCAAAAAATTGCTGATATTGAAAAGGCAATGGACCGGGATAATTTTATGTCCCCTGCTGACGCGAAAAAATTTGGTTTAATTGACGAAATTTACGAAAAACGTCCTTTTAGTGCGGATGATGATAAATAATTTTTGGCAAGATTGAAAAAATTTACATTTTTTCATGTTGTTAATTAATTGTTTCCACATTTTGTAATATAAATATTTTTAATATTGATATTTCCTCATAATATTTTAAGTTGGAGTATCTGTGGACGCGAATTTAAAGAATAAACTTTAGGAAATTTGACCTTATGTCTAAATCGAAAACTGGTGACACCAAAAGTACTCTCTTTTGCTCATTTTGCGGTAAAAGCCAGCATGAAGTAAAAAAATTAATCGCGGGACCGACCGTTTTTATCTGTGATGAATGTGTTGAGCTTTGCATGGATATCATTCGTGAAGAGGGTCAGACATCAATTACCAAATCGGATTCTGGGGTGCCATCACCGGCAGATATTAGAAAAGTACTGGAAGATTATGTTATTGGTCAGGATCTAGCCAAAAAAGTTTTATCAGTAGCTGTTCACAATCATTATAAACGTCTAAATCACGCTCAAAAAAATGATGAGATTGAGCTTTCCAAATCAAATATCCTCCTTGTCGGACCAACGGGTTGCGGTAAAACGCTTCTTGCTCAAACATTGGCCAGAATTCTTGATGTCCCCTTTACAATGGCTGATGCTACCGCATTAACAGAGGCAGGCTATGTTGGTGAAGATGTCGAAAATATTATTTTGAAACTTCTGCAGGCTTCTGACTATAATGTGGAACGTGCACAGCGCGGTATTGTCTATATTGATGAGGTTGATAAAATCAGTCGTAAATCTGATAATCCGTCAATTACCCGGGATGTGTCGGGTGAGGGAGTGCAGCAAGCTCTACTGAAAATTATGGAAGGTACGGTTGCCAGCGTACCACCACAAGGGGGACGAAAACATCCGCAGCAGGAGTTTTTGCAAGTCGATACTACTAATATTCTCTTTATCTGCGGTGGTGCCTTTGCAGGTCTGGATAAAGTAATTGCCAATAGAAACGAGTCCAAATCAATCGGTTTTGGCGCCAATGTTTCCAGCGAAGATGAGAAATCTGTCGGGGACTTACTTATGCAAGCAGAACCTGAGGATTTAGTAAAATTCGGCCTTATTCCTGAATTTATCGGTCGTTTGCCTGTACTGGCCACACTTACAGATCTGGATGAGGAAGCATTGGTAGAAATTCTCAGTCTGCCAAAAAATGCTCTTGTAAAACAATATCAGCGTCTCTTCGCCATGGAGGATGTGGAACTTCGATTTACAGATGATGCGCTTCTTGCTATTGCCAAAAGGGCAATCAAAAGAAAAACAGGTGCTCGTGGCCTTCGTTCAATTATGGAAGATATTCTTCTTGATACTATGTTTGAACTACCTAGCATGGAAGGCGTTCGCGAAGTAGTCATTAACGGAGAAGTAGTTTCCGGGAATGCACAACCGCTTTACATTTATGCTGATAAAAAACAGGATGAAGCCGGAGCCGGGGCCTAACTGAAGTTTTATTTTCGCCCGGCCTTGAATTTGTCATACTGGCATATTAAGTCTGATATAAGTTAGTTAATTTAGAAATGATTTGGATGCCCTATGAGCAAAACTTATCCAGTATTACCACTTAGAGATATTGTCGTATTTCCGCATATGATCGTGCCGTTATTCGTTGGTCGCGAGAAATCGGTTAAGGCACTTGAACAAGTGATGAATTCTGAAAAGAAAATTCTTCTGGTTGCGCAGAAAGATGCAAATCTTGATGAACCGGATGTAGATGATATTTACCGCACAGGTACTTTGGCAACTGTATTACAATTATTAAAATTGCCTGATGGTACTGTTAAAGTGCTGGTCGAAGGTGTAGAACGTGTAAAGATTACAGGTTTTGCCGGTAGTACAAATGAATTTTTCGAAGCAGAAACAGAAGTCGTAAAAGCTGAAGACGCTGCGGATGATGAATTGGAAGCGTTAAGCCGTTCAGTAATTGAGAAATTCGATCAATATGTAAAGTTGAACAAAAAAATTCCGGCTGAGGTACTTGAAACAACCAGTCAAATTGAGGATGAGGGCAAGCTTTCCGATGTTGTTGCCTCACACCTAAGCCTTAAAATTTCCGATAAGCAGCAACTGCTTGAAGACCGGAGCATTGTCAGCCGTCTTGAGAAAATATATTCCGTTATGGAAAGTGAAATTGGCGTCATGCAGGTGGAAAAGAAAATCCGCCGCCGTGTTAAAAGCCAGATGGAAAAAACTCAGAAGGAATATTATCTGAATGAGCAACTAAAAGCCATTCAGAAAGAGCTTGGTGAAACTGAAGACGGAAAAGATGAAGTTTCTGAAATTGAAGCCAAAATTAATAAGACAAAGCTTTCGAAAGAGGCCAGGGAAAAAGCCCAGGCTGAACTTAAAAAATTAAAGTCCATGAGCCCGATGTCTGCTGAATCTGCAGTGGTCAGAAACTATCTGGACTGGATTCTTTCTATTCCCTGGAACAAAAAGCGTCCGATAAAAAATGATATAGCTGCAGCAGAGAGAATTCTTAACGAAGATCATTATGGCCTTCATAAAGTTAAGGAACGAATTCTTGAATATCTGGCTGTTCAATCCCGAACCAAAAAAATTAAAGGCCCAATTCTTTGTCTTGTCGGTCCTCCCGGCGTGGGTAAAACATCGCTTGGAAAATCCATTGCCAAAGCAACCGGTCGTGAATATGTGCGATTTTCAGTGGGCGGTGTTCGCGATGAAGCCGAAATCCGTGGACATAGAAGAACCTATATCGGCTCAATGCCTGGTAAAGTTATTCAGAGCATGAAAAAAGCAGGAAGCAGTAACCCAATGTTTCTGCTGGATGAGATTGATAAAATGGGTTCTGACTTCCGGGGTGATCCGTCATCCGCACTTCTTGAGGTACTTGATCCGGAACAGAACAGCAAATTTAATGACCACTATCTGGAAGTGGACTACGACTTGTCAGATGTGATGTTTATCACGACGGCCAATACACTTTCCATGCCCGGTCCGTTACTGGACCGGATGGAGATTATCCGCCTTTCCGGTTATACCGAAGATGAAAAGGTCGAAATCGCTAAGCGGCATTTGATTAAAAAGCAGATTAAAGATCATGGATTGAAGGAAAATGAATGGTCGATATCGGATAAAGCTTTGAGGGATCTGATCAGATATTATACCCGCGAAGCCGGAGTTCGTAACCTTGAACGTGAAATTGCCAATCTGATCCGTAAGGCCACTAAACAGATTGTGATGGGTAAAGCCAAAAATATTACGGTTACTGTCAAAAATCTTGAAAAATATGCCGGCGTTAAAAAACACCGTTTTGGTGAAGTTGATCAGCAGGATATGATAGGTGTTACCACTGGCCTTGCCTGGACAGAAGTTGGTGGTGTAATTCTTTCCATAGAAGCCATTGTTTCCCGAGGTAAAGGTAAAGTGACTATTACCGGTAAACTTGGTGATGTAATGCAGGAATCAATAAAGGCGGCGCTAAGTTATGTTCGTTCGAAAGCACCAGAGTTTGGAATTCAGCCAAATGCATTCGAACGAAATGATATTCACATCCATGTTCCTGAAGGAGCAACACCAAAAGATGGTCCTTCAGCAGGGGTGGCAATGATTACATCGCTGGTATCCGTTTTAACGGGTATACCAGTTCGCCATGATGTAGCGATGACCGGTGAAATTAGCCTTCGCGGGAAGGTAATGCCAATTGGCGGACTTAAAGAAAAACTGCTTGCCGCCCATCGCAGCGGTATTAAAAAAGTACTCATTCCGATTGAGAATGAAAAAGATCTGGTTGAAATACCTGATAATGTGAAAAAAGGTTTAACTATAATGCCTATGACAAAAGTGGATGAGGTTCTGGAAAATGCTCTGGCTTCACCGCTTATCCCTCTTAATGAAGATGAAATAGAGGGAATCACCGCGCTAGGTAAAGGTGAAAGTGATTCCAATTATTCGGATCATATGCATCATTAAATTTTAATTGGCGTTTTTAGAGGCCATTTTCTGTTTAAAAGTTGTAAATTAATATTAAAAAAACACTCTTTGGTATCCTAAGAGTGTTTTTTTTGTCGCAAAAAACATTTTGTAATCAATGTCAAGCAAACTTTATGCAAAAAACCGCAGTTTTGTGAGGTTTTCCCTTTGACGAATTTAATTTGTCCGTCTAAGATGCATCAACTTTCGATCACATCAGATGAAGAAGTTAATCTCAATTATTATGACTTTTAATTAAGGGGAAGATAATGAACAAAAATGAATTAATTAATAGCGTTGCGGAAGCAGCTGGTCTTTCTAAAGCTGATGCAGCACAAGCTGTAGACGGTGTATTTAACACTATCATGAATACATTGGCCAGTGGCGATGAAGTGCGTTTCGTTGGTTTTGGTACTTTCAGTGTTGCAAAACGTGCAGCTTCTGAAGGACGTAACCCACGTACAGGCGAAAAAATTAAAATTCCAGCATCAAAACAGCCTAAGTTCAAAGCTGGTAAAGCTCTTAAAGACGCTGTGAATAAATAATTTTTTATTTTATTTTAAAAGCGGTTGGTAATTTTTTTTATCAACCGCTTTTTAATGCTTTACATATCATCAGCGAGCCTGTAGATATGCATCCACACTTGGTAAGGCATGTGTGTTTTTTATGAATTTGGGGGCGATTAGCTCAGTTGGTAGAGCGCTTCGTTTACACCGAAGATGTCGGGAGTTCGAGTCTCTCATCGCCCACCATTATCATAGAAAAAAGCTTAAATTGCTACAATGGCTTAAGTAGCGAATCGAATTATCGATAAAACATAAATAAGCTGCTTGACTTGATGGTGGTAATCCCCTACATCAGGTTTGCATTTTAAGGGGGTGTAGCTCAGTTGGTTAGAGCGCTGGCCTGTCACGCCAGAGGTCGCGGGTTCGAGTCCCGTCACTCTCGCCATTTATTAAAAATGGCCTCTCCCTATATAAAACTTTTACTTAATTTTTCAGCTTCTAACAAAGCTTAAAAATTTATGTTCATCGCATTATCTTTTTGTCTCCAATAAATTTGACAAAAAGCCATTTTATCTGAAAAAACTATTGGCAATTTGTGTCGCTAACGGCTATTAACGGGACTAGGAAATTTGCCTTGTATGGGTTGTGATTGTGACAATCACAGGGTATAAGGGATTGATAATTTTTAGGCTTGAAGATTAACAGACAGTATTTCAGGTCTTTATGGTGAGGACTGTCACAAATTTGCATATTGAAGGGTGGGGCACTAAATGAACGAACTGCTGCTCGAATATCTTCCGATTCTGATTTTCTTTATAATTGCTATTGTAATGGCGGCTGTATTTGTTTTGTTGCCAATTCTCGTTGTAAAACAAAAGCCTGATGCAGAAAAACTATCGGCATATGAATGTGGATTTGAAGCTTTTACAGACATGCGAAAACAGTTTGATGTAAGGTTTTATCTTGTTGCAATCCTATTTATTATTTTTGACTTGGAAGTTGCCTTTTTGTTTCCCTGGGCGGTTGCTTTAGGGAGTATTGGAATGTTAGGTTTCATTTCAATGATGATATTTCTTGGTGTTCTTACCATTGGCTTTATATACGAATGGAGAAAAGGAGCTCTTGAATGGGAGTAGAAAATAAAACCGACATGTCCGCCCAGGATTTGCAGGTGGAAATGGCATCGTTGGAACAGGATGCTTACTTTAAATCCATTCAGGATGACCTTGCAGATAAAGGTTTCGTTGTAACTTCACTCGAAGATATCATTGCCTGGGCCCGTACCGGGTCATTATGGTGGATGACTTTCGGTCTGGCCTGCTGTGCTGTTGAAATGATGCATACATCTATGTCTCGCTATGATGTTGAACGTTACGGATTTGCCCCGCGCGGTAGCCCCCGACACTCGGATGTGATGATCGTTGCCGGAACTCTGACCAATAAAATGGCCCCGGCAATGCGTAAAGTTTATGACCAGATGCCGGAACCACGTTATGTGATTTCGATGGGTTCCTGCGCTAATGGTGGTGGTTATTATCATTATTCATATTCCGTCGTTCGCGGTTGTGACAGGATTGTTCCTGTCGATGTTTATGTTCCAGGCTGTCCGCCAACAGCGGAAGCGCTTCTTTACGGAATTCTTCAGCTGCAGAAGAAGATTCGCCGTACAATAACTTTTGAGCGCTAGGAGAATAGATAAATGAGTTCTGAAGAAGCTTTAAAAGATCTGGGCGAACATATTATAAGTAAAAACGGCAGTAACGTAATTGATTTCAAAGTGGCATTGGGGGAATTGACTTTAAGAGCCAAGCGGGATCATATTGTTGATGTGCTTACATTTTTACGTGATGATGCCAATTGTAAATTTGTGCAGTTAACGGATGTTTGCGGTGTGGATTATCCGGAACGCGTGGAGCGTTTCGAGGTGGTTTATCATTTGCTTAGCCTCCACCATAATCAACGCATTCGCGTTAAAATAACAACCGATGAAGAAACGGTGGTTCCTTCTGTTTTTGGAGTGTTCCCGTCAGCTAACTGGTACGAACGTGAAACGTGGGATATGTACGGCATTATGTTTGATGGTCATCCTGACCTTCGTCGACTACTTAGTGATTATGGTTTTCAGGGCCACCCGCTTCGTAAGGATTTTCCGCTTACCGGTTATGTTGAGGTGCGCTACTCCGAAGAAGAAAAACGCGTTGTTTATGAACCTGTGAAGCTGGCACAGGAATTCCGGACTTTTGATTTTATGAGCCCTTGGGAAGGTGCAAAATACATCCTTCCCGGTGATGAAAAGGCGGAAGAAGGAAAAAAAGGGTAAGTCATGGCTGAAGTTGATATCAAGAACTTTAATGTAAACTTTGGTCCGCAGCATCCTGCGGCTCACGGTGTACTTCGGCTAATTCTTGAGCTTGATGGTGAGGTGGTCGAGCGGGCGGATCCGCATGTCGGGCTTCTGCATCGTGGAACCGAGAAGCTGATTGAGCATAAAACATATCTGCAGGCGATTCCATATTTTGACCGTCTTGACTATGTTGCACCGATGAATCAGGAGCATGCCTTCTGTCTGGCGATTGAAAAACTGATGGGTCTTGAAGTGCCAAAAAGGGGGCAATATATCCGTGTATTGTTCAGCGAAATCGGCCGTATTCTCAATCATCTTATGAATATTTGCTCGCACGCGACCGATGTGGGCGCGCTTACACCAATGCTTTGGGGGTTTGAGCAGCGTGAGATTTTAATGGAATTTTATGAAGCGGTATGTGGGGCACGGCTTCACGCAAATTATTTCCGCCCCGGCGGTGTCCATCAGGATATGCCAGCTGGGCTTGATAAAAGAATACTTGAATTTTGTGACACATTCCCAAAAGTGCTAAGCGATATGGAAACGCTGGTGGTTGAAAACCGTATTTTCAAGCAGCGTAATGTGGATATTGGCAAAGTAACAGCGGAAGAGGCATTCGCGCTCGGCTTTACCGGTGCTATGGTGCGGGGATGTGATATTCCTTGGGACATCCGCCGTGCGGAACCCTACGAAGTTTATAACGAGCTGGATTTTGATGTAATCGTCGGCAAAAATGGCGACTGCTATGACCGTTATATTCTTCGTATTGAGGAAATGTATCAGTCGGTAAAAATTATGCGTCAATGCATTGAGAAAATGCCGGAGGGTCCTGTTGCTTCAATAGACCGCAAAGTAACGCCGCCACCACGTGCGGAAATAAAATCGTCGATGGAAGCATTAATCCATCACTTCAAATTATATACTGAAGGATTTAAGGTTCCTGAAGGTGAAGTCTATGCCGCTGTCGAGGCGCCAAAAGGCGAGTTTGGTGTTTATCTCGTATCAGATGGCACAAATAAACCGTACCGTTGTCATATTCGCGCGCCCGGATACGCCCATTTGAGCGCTATGGGGCATGTTGCCAAAGGCTATATGCTTGCGGATATTCCGGCAATGATCGGTTCGTTTGATATTGTGTTCGGAGAAATTGACCGATGAGTGTGAAAGTCAAAAATGCTGAAAAGTTTGAGTTTACGCCTGAAAATCTGGAATGGACGAAAACGCAGTTGGCAAAATATCCTGAAAACCGCAAAGAAAGCTGTGTAATGCCGTTTTTGCACCGTGCGCAGGAGCAAAATAATGGTTGGGTCAGTGTTCCTGTAATGGAATATATAGCTGATTTTCTTGATATGCCTTATATCCGGGTGCATGAAGTCGCCAGTTTTTACAGTATGTATAACCTTAAACCGGTTGGCAAACATGTAATTGAAGTCTGTACAACAACGCCATGCTGGCTTCGTGGTTCGGATGATGTGGTCAAAGCCTGTAAGGATGAGCTCGGGATTGGTTTCGGGGAAACGACCGAAGATGGTGAATATACACTTCTTGAAGTGGAATGTGCAGGGGCCTGCGTTAATGCACCGGTAATTGCCTATAAAGAAGAATATTATGAAGATTTGGATGAGGATAGCACCCGCAAATTTATCCGTGATTTAAAAGCCGGCGTTGCGGTTAAGCCGGGACCACAGAATGGTCGCTTCAAATCCTGCCCGTTTGGCGGACCGACAACACTTAAAGATATGGCACCAAAAGGTGCAACCTTCGGGGGAGATGAATAATGTTAGCTGATAAAGATCGCATCTTCACCAATCTCTATGGATTTGAAAGCCCGTTCCTCAAAGCGGCTAAAAAGCGTGGTGACTGGGACGGTACAAAAAAAATTCTGGCCCGTGACCAGGATAGTATCATAAATGAAATGAAGGAAAGCGGCCTGCGCGGTCGTGGAGGTGCCGGTTTCCCAACTGGCCTTAAATGGTCATTTATGCCAAAAGAATCAGATGGCCGCCCAAGTTATCTTGTGGTGAATGCTGATGAAGGGGAGCCGGGCACCTGTAAAGACCGTGAAATCATGCGTCATGACCCGCATAAGCTGATTGAGGGCTGCCTGATTGCCGGATATGCCATGCGTGCTGTTGCGGCTTATATTTATATTCGCGGTGAATTTGTTCATGAGGCAAAGGTGCTTGAACAGGCAATTGAAGAAGCCCGTGAAGCAGGCCTTATTGGTAAGAATGCCTGCGGCAGCGGATATGATTTTGATGTGTTCGTTCACCGTGGGGCTGGTGCTTATATTTGTGGCGAAGAAACCGCCCTGATCGAAAGTCTGGAAGGTAAAAAAGGTCAGCCGCGTCTTAAGCCTCCGTTTCCGGCTAATGTTGGTGTGTTTGGATGCCCGACCACAGTGAATAACGTTGAATCCATTGCTGTGGTGCCGGAAATCCTGCGCCGTGGCGGTTCGTGGTTTGCAGGGATTGGCCGCGAAAATAATACCGGAACAAAACTTTTCTGTATTTCCGGCCATGTCAATAAACCCTGTAATGTTGAAGAGGAAATGGGAATTCCGCTTAAAGAACTTATTGAAAAACATGCCGGCGGCATTCGCGGTGGTTGGGATAATCTGCTTGCTGTCATTCCCGGCGGTTCATCGGTTCATATGATACCGAAATCTGTATGCGATACAGTGTTGATGGATTTTGACAGCCTTCGTGCCGAAGGTACCGGTCTTGGTACTGCTGCGGTAATTGTGATGGATAAATCAACTGATCTGCTTCGGGCGATCACAAGGTTATCAGCCTTTTATAAGCATGAAAGCTGCGGTCAGTGTACGCCCTGCCGTGAAGGTACGGGCTGGATGTGGCGTGTGATGGAGCGTCTTTGTTCCGGTGAAGCGGAAATTGAAGAAATTGATACACTGCTGGAAGTCACCAAGCAAATCGAAGGCCATACGATTTGCGCACTTGGCGACGCAGCGGCTTGGCCAATTCAGGGGCTACTGCGCCATTTCAGACCCGAAGTGGAACACAGAATTCTTGAATATAAAAAAACGCATAACGCAGCGTAGGAGAATTAAAATATGCCAACGCTAACGATAGATGGAATTGAAGTAGAAGTGGAAAACGGGACAACAGTCCTGCAGGCGGCTGAACAGGTCGGCATAGAAATTCCACGCTTTTGTTACCATGAACGCCTTTCAATCGCCGGCAACTGCCGAATGTGCCTGGTAGAGGTCACCCCCGGGCCGCCAAAACCGGCGGCATCCTGTGCGCTTCCGGCCGGGGAGGGGATGGTCGTTAAAACCAATAGTCAGAAGGTTCGTAAATTCCGTGAAGGTGTGATGGAATTTCTTCTAATTAATCATCCGCTTGATTGCCCGGTATGTGACCAGGGCGGGGAATGTGACCTTCAGGATCAGTCGATGGCTTATGGGGTTGGTGACAGTCGCTATAAGGAAAAACGCCGGCTGGTCAAAGAAAAATATATGGGGCCGCTGATCCGGACAATTATGACACGCTGTATTCATTGTACGCGCTGTGTCCGTTTTGCTGATGAAGTTGCTGGTGTTCCGTCCCTTGGCGCCATTGGCCGTGGTGAAAATATGCAGATCACCACCTATCAGGAGCAGGCATTCCAGTCCGAGCTTTCCGGTAATGTTGTTGATCTTTGTCCGGTTGGGGCACTGACATCCAAACCATACACCTTTAAGGCGCGTCCTTGGGAGCTGACAAATACGGAAACCATTGATGTTCATGACGCACTAGGCTCAAACATCCGCATTGATAGCCGTGGCCGTGCGGTCATGCGCGCTCTTCCAAGAATTCATGAAGAAGTGAACGAGGAATGGATTTCTGATAAAACCCGTCATGCGGTTGATGGACTTGCCAAAAACAGGCTGGACCGACCTTATGTTAAAAAAGGCGGCAAATTACAGCCTGTAAGCTGGAAAGAAGCCTTTGATATCATTGCTAAAAAACTAAAAGGACTAAGCGGGGATCAGATTGCCGGTCTTGTCGGCGATCTTTGTGATGCTGAAAGCATGTACGCTTTCAAGGCGCTCATGAGCTCTCTTGGGGCAAGTGTTGAATGCCGTCAGGATGGATCAAAAGTCGGTGCAAAGCACCGTGTCGGATATCTGTTTAACAGTGGCGTAACAGGTATTGATGAGGCGGACGCCTGCCTGATTATCGGATCGAACCCCAGAAAAGAAAGCCCCGTGCTCAATGCAAGACTGCGTCAGCGCTGGTTAAGCAGAAAATGTAAAGTGGCAAATGTAGGCCCTGATGTTGACTTAAGCTATAAAGTTGAGCAGCTTGGTGATAGTGCTGCCATATTAAAAGATATCCTGGACGGTAAGAATGATTTTGCCAAAGTTTTGAAATCAGCTGAAAAACCAATGCTTATTTTGGGTCAAGGCGCGCTCAACCGTGACGATAGTCCGGCAATTATTAATCTGGCCCATGATATTGCTGAAAAATATGGTCTGATTAAAGATGACTGGAACGGCTTTAATGTCCTTCATACAGCCGCCAGCCGTGTTGCTGCCCTTGATATGGGGCTGATCAGGGACGGTGGTGTTAAAGCGATCCTAGAGGGTGCTGAAAAGGGTGATATCAAAGTCGTCTATAATCTTGGCGCGGATGAGCTGGATACTACAAAGCTTAAAAAAGCATTTGTCATTTATCAGGGCAGTCATGGTGACGAAGGTGTCAGACATGCTGATGTCATACTTCCGGGTGTCGCTTACACAGAAAAACCAGGCACCTATATCAATACCGAAGGCCGTGTTCAGAGGGCATTGCGCGCGGTGTTCGGTCCCGGTGAAGCCAGAGAGGACTGGACTATATTCAGGGCTTTATCAGAAGTTCTTGGTAAAACGCTGAATTTTGATGATATTGCAGCGTTACGCCAGGTTATGGAAAAAGATTATCCGCATTTTGGCGTGATTGATGAAAAGCCGGATGAAGAGTGGGCAGATTTCGGTGTTTCCGGAAAGCTTTCCAAAGACGGCTTTACCTTACCGATTACAGATTTTTACGGAACAAACCCGATTGCCCGGGCTTCCGAGACAATGGCTGAATGTCGTGCTGTTATGAACGGTGCAAACCATACAGAAGGAGCAACAGGAACCAATGGGTAAGTATCTTGACATATTCGTCGGCTGGTTTGGCTACAGGCTTGAAGACTGGGCGTTCATAACTTTCGGGACGATTGCCAATATCCTTGTTGTGGCTCTTCCTGTACTTCTTGCGGTGGCCATGATTGTCTGGGTTGATCGTAAGGTTTGGGCCGCTATTCAGATCCGTAAAGGACCGAATATTGTGGGCCCGTTCGGCCTGCTGCAATCTTTTGCGGACGGTCTTAAGGTATTTTTAAAAGAAACCATTATTCCGGCGGGCGCCAATAAATTTCTGTTTCTGCTGGCGCCAGCACTCAGCCTGATTTTCGGTCTTGTTGGCTGGGCGGTTATCCCGTTTGGGGAAGGGCTGGTGATTTCAGACCTGAATGTCGGAATTCTTTATCTTTTTGCGGTGTCGTCGCTGGCTGTATACGGCATTATCATTGCCGGCTGGGCGTCAAATTCACGTTATGCTTTCCTTGGCGCGATGCGAAGTGCCGCACAAATGGTTTCCTATGAAGTTTCTATCGGCTTTGTGCTTGTGACAGTGTTAATGTGTGTTGGATCCCTTAACCTGACTGACGTTGTAATGGCACAAAAAGGCGTAGGGTTTGGTATTTTTAACGGCTATTTCTTTACCGGCCTGCTTCCGATGTTCTTCATTTTCTTTATTTCAGCATTGGCAGAAACCAACCGGACACCCTTTGACCTTCCTGAAGCGGAGGAAGAAATTGTTGCTGGATTTCAGATCGAATATTCTTCGATGTCCATGGCGCTTTTCTATCTTGGTGAATATGCAAATATTATCCTGATGTGCGGCATGATGAGCATCCTGTTTTTCGGTGGCTGGCTACCGATTTTTGATTGGGGTCCATTATATGCCATTCCGGGGATCTTATGGCTGTTCATAAAAATGTTTTTCTTCTTTTTTTGTTTCGCATGGATCAAGGCATCGGTTCCAAGATACCGTTACGATCAGCTTATGCGTCTGGGTTGGAAAGTGTTTTTGCCAGTTTCCCTTGTATGGGTCATTTTAACATCTGGCTATCTTGTCTTTTTTGGCAGATTTGCGAGTTAGGAGCTTAATTTATGGCATTTTTAGATCACGCAGCAAGAACCATTTTTCTGACGGAGTTCGCGAAAGGTATGGCAATGACGCTGAAATATTTTTTCAGCAAAAAAGTTACCTTGAATTATCCGCATGAAAAAGGTCCGCTAAGTCCAAGATTCAGGGGTGAACATGCATTGCGCCGCTATGAAAATGGCGAAGAACGCTGCATTGCCTGTAAATTATGTGAAGCGATCTGTCCTGCTCAGGCTATTACTATTGAAGCAGATATCAGAGAAGACGGATCACGCCGTACGACAAGGTACGATATTGATATGACCAAATGCATTTATTGCGGGTTCTGTCAGGAAGCCTGTCCGGTGGAAGCGATTGTTGAGGGACCGAATTTTGAATATAGCACCGAAACAAGGGAAGAGCTTCTTTATGATAAAGAAAAACTTCTTGATAACGGGGATCGATGGGAACGTCAGCTCGCCCTTAATATTGAGCTGGATGCGCCATATCGGTAAAGGGAAAATAAAATGATAGTAGCGATCTGTTTTTATATCTTTGCAGCGGTCCTGGTCGGATCGGCGGTGATGGTGGTTTTCAGTAAAAACCCCGTCCATTCTGTCCTTTTCCTTATCCTGGCATTTTTTAATGCTGCGGGACTTTTTGTGCTACTCGGAGCCGAATTTGTGGCGATGATACTTGTCATTGTCTATGTTGGCGCGGTTGCGGTAATGTTCCTGTTCGTTGTGATGATGCTTGATATTAATTTTACCGAACTTCGTAAGGGGGTTCAGGAATATCTGCCAATCGGTCTTCTGATCGGGTTTATCCTGCTGGCCGAAATGGCGGCTATCGCCAGTGGCTGGAGCATGTCAGACGATATTGCAACAACGATTACATCGGCAACACCTCCGGCAAGTGAAGTGACCAACACAGACGCAATCGGCCGGGTTTTATATACTGATTATATATTCCTGTTTCAGGTTGCCGGGCTGATCCTGCTGGTGGCGATGATCGGTGCGATTGTGTTGACACACAGAAATCGTCCGGGTGTTAAGAAACAGGATATCGGCAAACAGGTTCGCCGTCGCCGTCATGAGGCCTATGAGGCCGTCAAGGTAAAACCAGGTGAAGGAATATAAGGGGATAGATGATGGAAATTGGAATCGAACATTACCTAACCGTTGCAGCCATGCTCTTTACGCTGGGTGTTTTTGGTATATTCCTGAATAGAAAGAATGTGATTATCATTCTGCTTTCTGTGGAGCTTATCCTGCTTTCGGTAAATATAAATCTGGTGGCTTTTTCATCCTATATGGGTGATCTGGTCGGTCAGGTCTTTACCATGTTGATTTTAACCGTTGCAGCCGCCGAGGCCTCGATCGGACTTGCCATACTCGTGGTTTATTTCCGTAATCGGGGATCGATTGCGGTTGAAGACATTCATCTGATGAAGGGATAATAATAATATGTATCAGGCTATTGTCTTCCTACCGCTTATTGCTGCGATCATTGCCGGATTATTTGGTAACCGGATTGGGGATCGTGGTTCACAAATAATAACGTGCGGTGCGCTGATCATATCTGCACTTTTGTCATGGGTGGCATTCTTCAGTGTCGCTCTTGCCCACGGTGACCATGCGGAACATGTGCAGGTTCTAAGCTGGATTGTGTCCGGTGATTTTAATATCAACTGGGCCTTTAAAATTGATACGCTGACGGCAGTTATGCTGGTGGTTGTCAATACGGTGTCCTGTCTCGTGCATATATATAGTATTGGCTATATGAGCCACGATCCGCACATTCCGCGCTTTATGGCTTATTTGTCACTCTTTACATTTGCCATGCTGATGCTGGTAACATCCGACAATTTTGTTCAGATGTTCTTCGGCTGGGAAGGGGTTGGCCTTGCTTCATATCTTCTGATCGGGTTCTGGTATAAAAAGCCTAGCGCCTGTGCCGCGGCAATTAAAGCTTTTGTGGTCAACCGTGTTGGTGACTTTGGTTTTGCTCTTGGGATATTTGCCATTTTCATGACATTTGGCAGTGCCGATTTTGCGGTCGTCTTTTCCGATGTTGCGTCCTATACTGATAAATCAATTCATTTTCTGGGTATGGATCTCGATCTGCTGACAACGATCTGTATTCTTCTGTTTGTTGGTGCCATGGGTAAATCGGCACAGCTCGGCCTCCATACCTGGTTGCCTGACGCGATGGAGGGCCCGACACCGGTGTCTGCCCTGATCCATGCCGCGACCATGGTGACCGCCGGGGTCTTTATGGTTGCCCGTTGTTCACCGCTGTTTGAGTATGCACCGGGTGCTCTTGAATTTGTCTGTATTATTGGTGCATCAACCGCATTCTTTGCGGCGACCGTCGGTATGTCACAATTTGATATAAAGCGGGTTATTGCCTATTCCACCTGTTCACAGCTTGGTTATATGTTCTTTGCGCTTGGTGTCGGGGCTTATGGCGCGGCGATTTTCCATCTGTTTACTCACGCTTTCTTCAAAGCGCTATTATTCCTTGGGTCCGGTTCGGTGATCCATGCCAGCTCGGATGAGCAGGATATGCGCAATATGGGCGGGCTGCGAACAAAAATACCTGTGACATTCTGGATGATGACAATCGGGACATTGGCGCTTACCGGCTTTCCGTTTTTCGCAGGATATTATTCAAAAGATATGATTATTGAATCGGCCTTTGCCGCCGGAACCGGGGTTGGTCAGTATGCATTCGGGCTTGGCGTCGTTGCAGCGCTTATGACCTCTTTCTATTCATGGCGGCTTGTGTTTATGACATTCTTTGGCGAAAGCCGTGCCAGCAAACATGTGCAGGATCATGTCCATGAAAGCCCACAGGTTATGCTGATTCCGCTTTATATTCTGGCTGCCGGCGCTCTCTTTGCCGGGTATATATTCCATAATTATTTTGTTGGTGAACATTATGAGGAATTCTGGGGCAGCGCCCTGTTCCTTGCCGGTGAAAATGTCATGGAAGAAGCCCACCATGTGCCGACCTGGGTGGTCATTTCCCCATTCATTGCCATGGTTATTGGTTTGGCTACTGCCTGGTATTTTTATATCAAACAGCCTGATATGCCGGGCAAATTTGTTAAAACCTTCCGCTTTGCGCATGCGCTCAGCTATAACAAATGGTATTTTGACGAGCTCTATGACATTCTTTTTGTCCGTAGTGCGATGAAACTGGGTATGATCTTCTGGAAACGCGGTGACGAGGATACCATTGATCGCTTTGGTCCTGATGGCGTATCTGCGCTTGTTGTCCGGGTTGCGGATAAATTTAAACAATTGCAGACAGGCTATTTATATCATTACGCGTTTGCAATGCTGATCGGGCTTTCGGCCTTTGTCAGCTGGTTTGTGTTGGGAGGGCAGTAAAATGGAATATTTCCCAATCCTTTCCACGATCACTTTCCTGCCTCTCCTTGGCGTTCTTATTATTTTAAGTATCAATGGCGAAAAGGAAATAGTTGAACGAAATTCACGAAATGCAGCGTTACTAACCACTGTTGCGACATTTCTGTTTTCACTGGTTCTCTGGTTCAGCTTTGATAAATCAACAGCCGGCTTCCAGTTTGTTGAAGAAGCAAAATGGCTTGGTGGCGGTATCCAGTATAAGATGGGTATTGATGGCATTTCAGTATTGTTTGTACTGCTGACCACTTTTATTATGCCGATCTGTATTCTGTGTGGCTGGGATACCATTAAGAAACGGGTCAAGGAATATATGATTGCCTTCCTGCTTCTGGAATGTTTTATGATCGGTGTGTTCTGTACCCTTGATCTTGTGCTGTTCTATGTTTTCTTTGAAGCGGGTCTGATCCCCATGTTCCTGATTATCGGTATCTGGGGCGGTGATAACCGTGTCTATGCGGCTTATAAACTGTTTCTTTATACGTTATTGGGATCAGTTCTGATGCTGGTTGCTATGCTTTATATGTATGGTCAGGCCGGCACCACGGACATTCCGACTTTGATGCAGTTTAATTTTAATCCGCATGCACAGACTTGGCTGTTTCTGGCGTTCTTTGCCTCATTTGCGGTGAAAATGCCAATGTGGCCGGTCCATACATGGTTGCCGGATGCACACGTACAGGCACCGACTGCCGGTTCTGTTATTCTGGCAGGGATCCTTCTGAAAATGGGTGGATATGGTTTCCTCCGCTTCTCGCTTCCCATGTTCCCTGTGGCATCCGAACAGCTTGCATGGCTTATTTATTTGCTTAGCTGTATTGCAATTATCTACACCTCGCTGGTGGCTTTGCGTCAGACGGACATGAAAAAACTGATTGCCTATTCATCGGTTGCCCATATGGGTTTTGTCACCATTGGTATTTTTGCTTTTAATATTCAAGGCATCGAGGGCTCGATTGTGGTGATGCTGGCCCATGGCTTTGTTGCATCAGCACTCTTCCTTTGTGTCGGGGTTGTTTATGACCGCTTGCATACGCGGGATATTGACCGTTATGGCGGTCTTGTCAACATCATGCCGAAATATGCACTGGTCTTTATGTTTTTTACTATGGCGTCTGTTGGCCTGCCGGGTACCGCAAACTTCGTCGGTGAAGTGTTGGTGCTTGTCGGTATCTTTAAAGTCAGCACCTGGACAACCTTCTTTGCACTGTTCGGGGTCATTCTTGGTGCGGCCTATATGCTTTATCTTTACCGTCGAGTTGTGTTTGGTGACCTTACGAAGGAAGATCTTAAAGCCATGCTTGATCTTGATAAACGTGAAATACTGATCTTTGCACCGCTTGTCATCCTGACCTTATGGCTTGGCGTCTATCCGACTTCATTCATGGATTTTATACATGTGTCTGTTGATAATCTTGTCACCCAGCATGAAGCCTCAATGGCAACATATCATGCTGCCGTTCAAACCGTAGCCGGAAATTAGGAGAAAAATAATGGTTGAAATATTCCCTAATCTCGAAATTGCATATGGTGAAATTTTCCTCGCTATTGGGGCAATGCTGCTTTTGATGGTCGGTGTGTTTAAAAAAGACAGTGTCAATCTGGTAAGCTGGCTGGCGGTTGGTTTTATCGTCATTACCATGTTTCTTTCTCTGGCGGTTAGGTCCGATCAGACATTTACATTATCCAACCTGTTCGTCGTTGATGGATTCACCCAGTTTATGAAAATTCTAGTGCTTGTCGCGTCAGCTTTAGCGGTCATTATGTCCCGCGAATTTTTCAGGCTGGAAGGGGAAGACAGATTTGAATTTCCGGTTTTGATGGTTCTGGCGACCGTTGGTATGATGATTATGGTCAGTGCCAATGATTTGATGAGCCTTTATATGGGGATTGAGCTTCAAAGTCTTAGTCTTTATGTCCTGGCGGCATTTAAACGTGACAGTGAAAAATCAACAGAAGCAGGTCTTAAATATTTTGTACTTGGTGCTTTATCATCCGGTATCCTGCTTTATGGCTGTTCATTGATTTACGGTTTTATCGGCAGCACTAATTTTTCATCTATTGCCACGGCAGTTGCCGGTATAGAAGAGGGCAGCGCATCGGTTGGTGTGATTGTTGGTCTGGTATTCGTTCTTGCCGGGCTTGCGTTTAAAGTATCTGCTGTGCCGTTTCATATGTGGACGCCGGATGTTTATGAAGGCTCGCAAACACCCGTTACAGCCTTTTTCTCGGTCGCGCCGAAGGTTGCGGCACTGGCACTTCTTGCACGGACACTTTATGTGCCGTTTGGCGATCTCAGTGGTTCATGGGCGCAGGTTGTGATCTTTATGTCGGTTGCTTCGATGATACTTGGGTCATTTGCAGCGATTATGCAAACTAATATCAAACGGCTTATGGCCTATAGTTCCATCGGGCATGTCGGTTTTGCCCTTCTTGGCCTTATTGCCGGAAATGCTGAAGGCATCAGAGGCGTGATGATTTATATGGCCATTTATCTGGTCATGAATGTGGGTATGTTTGTCTGCATTATGTCAATGCGCCGTAAAGAAGAAGGTATGGTCGAGGATATAGCGGATCTTTCGGGACTTGCCCAAAATCATCCGGTCATGGCAGCTTTTATCAGTATTTTTATGTTCTCTCTTGCCGGGGTTCCGCCGCTCGCCGGGTTTTTCGCAAAATGGTATGTGATTATCCCGATCGTTAATGCCGGATATTTCACGCTTGCCACTATTGCCGTATTGGCCAGTGTTGTCGGGGCCTATTACTATATCCGGATTGTTAAGGTGATGTATTTTGATGCCCCAGCTGAGGAATTTGTACCCCAAAAATCATTGCCGATGAAAGTGATTGTAACATTGTCAGCAATCCTTGTTCTGGCCTTTATCGCACCACAAGTTTCAAGCCCTGTTCTTGACCATGCTCAAGCCGCAGCACAGGGCCTTTCCCAGAAATAGGTCCAAATGACAGATCAGAAAAAAATGAATGTGCCTGATGGTTTTAGCCATCAGGCCTTTATGTCATTGGATAGCACAAATAAGGAAGCAATACGGCAGCTCGAAGCCGGTGCAAAAAGCGGCCTTTGGATCACAGCAGGTGAGCAGACAGGTGGCCGTGGTCGTGGTGGACGTGTCTGGGTGTCCGAACCCGGTAATTTATTTAGCTCTCTTATATATGATTGTGGAAAAGACATTTATACCGCTGCCCAGCTAAGTTTTGTATCTTCCCTTGCTGTGCGTGAAACAATCCTTGAATTTTTGCCGGATAGTGATGTTAAATGCAAATGGCCCAATGATGTGTTGCTTGAACATAAAAAAATTTCGGGCATTCTTCTTGAAAGTCACAGTATGGGCTCGGACACTACCAATCATATAATCATCGGCATTGGTATTAATGTTGCCCACCATCCGGAAATAACCAGTTATGGTTCAACACATTTGAATGATCATGCCAAAAAATGTATCATGCCAGATGATGTTTTTTATAGTCTTGCACAAAAAATGGCTTTCTGGATTGATATCTGGCAAAATAATGGCTTTGAAGATATTAGGAAAAAGTGGCTGAATTGCTGTAAGGGACTGAATGAAATGATTACAGTAAGAACATCAGATCAGGAAGTTGCCGGACGATTTATTGACCTTGACTGTGATGGTGCCCTAAAACTGGATACTGGTACCCATATAAAATTAATTCATTCGGGTGATGTTTTTTTCACCTCTTAAAAAGAGAGACCACCATGCTGCTAGCGATTGATGCCGGAAATACCAATATTGTTTTTGCACTTCATGATGAGGACAGGATCATTCATAAATGGCGTATTTCCAGCGCCAACAGCAGAACTGCCGATGAATATATGGTGTGGCTGTCGCAGCTTTTAAAATTTGAAGATCTGGATGCGTCCGTTATTACCGGTGCGATAATTGCAACTGTGGTGCCGCAGACTTTATTTCCCTTACAATTATTGTGTAGACGGTATTTTCGCTGTGAGGCCATGGTGGTCGGCGATGCGAAAGTCAAACTTGATGTAAATGTAAAACTGCCAAATCCGGAAGAAGTTGGCGCCGACAGATTGGTCAATGCTGTAGCAGCACAGAAAAAATATGGCGGCCCGATGATCATCATTGATTTTGGAACAGCAACGACATTTGACGTCATAGATGATAAAGGCGATTATCATGGAGGTGTCATTGCGCCGGGGGTTAACCTTTCGGTGGAAGCGCTCAGTATGGCGGCGGCAAAGCTGCCAAGGGTGGCCGTTGAAAAGCCCGAAAAAGTTATCGGCAACAGCACAATTTCTGCCATACAGTCAGGTATATTTTATGGCTATCTTTCAATGATTGAAGGAATGGTCACCCGTATAACCGCCGAATATGGCGGTCCTATGAAAGTCTTGGCAACCGGTGGGCTTGCACCGCTTTTCAGTGATGCAACGAATATCATTGAATATGTTGATCAGGAACTGACAACGTATGGTCTATTTGAAATTTATTCAGCCAATATTGACAGTAAGTAATGAGCAGAAACCATAAACAGTTATTGTTTTTGCCACTTGGCGGATCCGGTGAAATAGGAATGAATTTAAACCTTTATTCCTATGATAATCAGTGGATTATGGTCGACTGCGGCATTTCATTTGCCGATGATTACCTGCCGGGTATTGATCTCATCATGCCGGATGTCAGCTTCATTGATAATATTAGGGAGGACCTGCTTGGTCTTGTGCTGACTCATGCCCATGAAGATCATATTGGCGCTGTTGTCCATTTATGGCCGCGTTTTCGCTGTCCTATCTATGTTACGCCGTTTAGCGCCATAATACTTCGTTCAAAACTCGCTGAAGAAGGTCTGTTAGATCAGGTTACCATCCATGAAATTGCAGTAAGCGGAACTTTTAATCTGGGCGATTTCGAAATTGAATATGTCACACTGACCCATTCCATACCGGAGCCCAATGCGCTGAGGATAACAACCCCGCTTGGGACAATTTTCCATACAGGGGACTGGAAACTGGATCCCGCACCAATTATCGGTGATGTCAGTAATATCCAAAGGCTTAAGGAAATAGGTGATGCGGGCGTCCTGGCGATTGTTTGTGACAGCACCAATGTATTTAATGAAAAATCATCCGGTTCGGAAACGGCGGTACGTGAAAGCCTGCTTGAGCTATTAAAGGATAAACCGGGCGCTATATTCTGTACAACCTTCTCATCAAATGTGGCGCGTGTGGAAACACTTGGGCATATGGCACGGCAAACTGACCGCCATTTATGCCTGGTCGGTCGGTCAATCAAACGCAATGTGGCTGCGGCCCGTCAGTGTGGTTATTTGCATGACTTTCCGGAAATTATGGATGAGGAGGATGCAGCACATCTGCCGCGAAATAAGGTTCTTTATGTCTGTACCGGCTGTCAGGGAGAGGCCAGAGCTGCCCTCCTGCGGATCGCGCAGGATAACAGCAAGCATGTACATATTGCCAAAAATGATACGGTGGTATTTTCTTCAAAAGTAATTCCGGGAAATGAACTGGCAATCTCCCGAATTTATAACCTGCTGATTGAAAAATCAGCCGAGGTTATTACAGAAAAAAATGCCTTTGTCCATGTATCGGGTCATCCCGGGCAGGAAGAACTGAAGCAGATGTATGAATGGATCAGACCGGAAGTTGTTGTCCCAACCCATGGGGAGCGCGTCCATATGATGAAGCAGGCTGAGTTTGCATCATCATTGGGATATAAAAAAACGATTGTTCCTAAAAACGGAAGTGTTGTCAAGCTGGCACCGGGGCCGGCGGAAATTATCAACGAAGTCCCAGCAGGCAGATTGGCGCTTGATGGCAGAATATTGATCAGAGATGATGATTTGGCCATCATTGAACGGAGACGGGTTTTATTTAATGGTGCGCTGGTTGTTCATGCGGTACTTGAAATGGATGGATCATTACTGGCGCCGCTTGAAATTACCCCAATTGGACTTCCGGATGAGGGGGAAAATAAACTTGAAAAATTTATTGATGATAAAATTCATCGGGCGCTTGAGCGGGCTCAGAAGTCACATCTGGTTGATGATGATATTATCAAGGAAATCATACGTGTTTCAGCGCGAAAGGCATCAAAACAATATACCGGAAAGGAAACGGGCCCGGTAACAACCGTCAATCTGACAAGGATGACCAGAAAATGATTAAAAAATTAAATCATGTGGCAATTGCTGTACCGGATTTGGATGCGGCGATAAATCTATATAAAGATGTTTTAGGGGCGGATGTTGAGGGGGTTGTTGATCTTCCGGCACATGGTGTTACGGTCGCATTTGTTGATCTTGGGAATACGAAAATTGAACTGCTTTATCCACTTGGTGATAATTCACCAATACTGTCTTATTTAAATAAAAATTCGTCAGGGGGTATTCATCACATTTGTTTTGAAGTAGAAGATATAAAAGAGGCGCGTGACCGATTGCTCGAAAAAGGTATGAGGATAATCGGAAAATCAGAACCGGCGCTGGGTGCCCATGGCAAGCCGGTGCTCTTTCTACACCCTAAGGATTTTTGCGGTACACTTATTGAACTTGAGCAGATTTAGAGGTTAATCATGAATTATATTGGGTATAGCATCACATTTTTTCTTTCCTGGTGGTTTTTCCTCTTCATTGTTTTGCCGATTGGAGTGACGACCCACAGTGAATTAGATGAAGATGTTGAGGACGGCATTGAGGTCGGTTCACCTGTCCATGCAAATATCAAGAAAAAAATGCTGATGGCTACAGGGCTAACTGTTTGTTTTATGATACTGGTGGCAATAATTGACTATTTTGACCTAATATCAATTAAGTGAACGGATTTTACAAAATTCAGACATAAAAAAAGCAAGGATTAAACCTTGCTTCTTTTATTTGGTGTAGTGATTTTTGTCCAAATTTTTATTTTTTGTTGCTATAGAGTTTCCTCACTCCCAAACTTGGGCTTCACTAATGGGGTTAAATTACATTTGGCTTGCTGTTCTGTCACCCTAAAAATGAGTAAAATTGTAATATTTTTGTAACTTGTTGTATTTCTGCCACATATTGATCTTACTAAGAAAATTCATCTATGATGTAAAGCAGGAGAGATTATGATGCGACTTAAGGTAACTATTCTGATAATGCTTGCTTTTTCATCTTTGTCATCAGTTTTGTCTGCGCAGGAAAATTCTGATAATAAAAAAATTGAAGAGACAAAAACGCCTGACCAAATCCTCCTCGTCACCTATGAAGATTGCCAATTGTTAAGACCTTATATTCCGGGTGAGGATGTCACCTATAAACCCGATCAGGATGTGCGCGGAAATGCGTTGATACCAGCTGAAATTAAAAATGAAAATGATCTGATGATCGGCAGTAACGGATATTCATTTTATTTAACCCATGATGCCTTAAAAGTAATGAACGACAATAAAAGTTCGGGTCTTACAGGAAGTGAAGAGGGAAAAATCATTCTGGGCCAGGTTACAGTTAAAGATGGAGATGTTTTCTGGAATGGACGCTCGCTAAAAGAAAGTGATAAAAGCCGCATTTACATGCTTTGCGATCAGCAAAGAAAAAGACGACCGATTATCAAAAGGTAATTGAAGAAACCGCCACCTTTGCTATAAAGCAATATATTATTTTTTAAATTATAAATTATTCAAGGTCTAAAATGCGTCTTTCAAATTATTTTATCCCGACCATCAAGGAAAATCCGGCAGAGGCACAGATTGTCTCTCATCGTTTGATGCTTCGTTCCGGTATGATCCGCCAATCAAGTGCAGGGATTTATATCTGGCTGCCGACTGGACTTCGGGTGATGAATAAAATTGCCGATATTGTTCGTGAAGAACAGGGCCGGGCCGGGGCCATTGAATTATTGATGCCAACAATTCAGCCTGCGGAGCTATGGCAGCAAAGTGGCCGTTATGACGCCTACGGCAAAGAAATGCTCCGGATCACGGACCGTAGCGAGCGGGAAATGCTTTACGGGCCAACCAATGAGGAAATGATCACCGATCTTTTTAAGAATAATGTGAAAACATATAAGGATCTGCCACTTAATCTTTATCATATTCAATGGAAATTCCGGGATGAGGTACGCCCGCGGTTTGGGATCATGCGCGGTCGTGAATTTCTTATGAAAGATGCCTATTCTTTTGATTTGGATTTTGAAGGGGCAAAAGAATCCTACAATAAAATGTATGTGGCTTACCTTCGAACATTTGCGCGGCTTGGCCTTGTGGCAATTCCGGTGCGGGCCGACGCAGGCGCGATTGGTGGTGATCTCAGCCATGAATTTCAGATCCTTGCTGAAACCGGCGAAAGTACCCTTTATTATGATAAGGGCATTGAAAGTTTTGAACTGGCCTCCCTGACCGGCGATATAGAAAGTGAGACGGTAAGCAAACTGCAAAGCTATTATGCAATGGAAGAAGAAAAGCATGATCCGGAAAATTGCCCGGTACCGGCTGAAAACTTAAGAACAGCCAAGGGGATTGAAGTTGGGCATATTTTCTATTTTGGTAAAAAATATTCCGAACCTATGGGCGCGAAAGTCGCCGGCCCTGACGGCAAGGAAGTTGTCGTTGAAATGGGGTCATACGGCATTGGCGTCTCGCGACTGGTCGGTGCACTGATTGAAGCCAATCATGATGATAAAGGGATCATCTGGCCGGAAGCGGTTGCCCCCTTTAAAGTCGGAATCATTAATTTACGCGCTAAAGATGAAGCTTGTACTGCTGCCTGTGATGATCTTTACCAAAAGATGCAGGACCGTGGCATCGAAGTATTATATGATGACCGTGATGCGGGACCAGGTGCCAAGTTTGCGGATATGGATCTGATTGGCCTGCCGTGGCAGGTGGTTGTGGGGCCTAAAGGTCTTGAAAAAGGTGTATACGAACTAAAAAACCGTCGTACTGATGAACGGATAGAACTTGGCCTTGAAGAACTGCTCAATAAATTAGGATAATATATGTTCAGAAGTTACGAGTGGAAAGTCGCGCTCAAATATTTAAGCATTAAGGGTCATGACGGCTTTGTCACTGTAATCGCTTTATTTTCACTTTTTGGAATTTTCCTTGGGGTTGGGGCATTGGTTGTCACTATGTCGGTAATGGGTGGCTTTCGTGAAGAACTCCTAAATAAAGTTATAGGCTTTAACGGCCACGTTCTTTATCAGCCGTTTGGCGGTAAAATGGAAAATTATGATCAGGCGGCCGATGATTTAAGCACGGTAAAAGATGTTGTAAAAGTCCGCCCGATTATTGAAGGGCAGGCATTGGCAATGATGGGGGATAATGGCACATTTGCCCTTGTCCGCGGTGTTAAGCCGGAAGATCTGAAATCAAAAGATCTGGTCGCATCAAATATAGTCGAAGGTAGTCTTGATCATTTTGGCGAGGGTGAAAATGACATCGTTATCGGCAAAAGGCTTGCTGAAAAATACAGCCTTCAAATCGGAAGCGATGTAACGCTGATGTCGCCAAGGGGACGAATTACAGCGTTTGGCACCGTTCCGCGAATTCAGCAGTTCACCGTTGTCGCCATTTTTGAAGTCGGTGAATTTAATTATGATTCAAGCTACTTTTTTGTTCCCCTGAAAGCAGCGCAGACTTATTTCCAGTATGGAGATCAGGCGGGGGGGCTTGAAATAACCCTTACCCATGCGGATATGGTCGGGAAAGTATACCCGCTTCTTGCGCAGCGGATCGTTGATTCCGGTCTGGCAGGCCGTATTATTGACTGGCAGCAGCTCAACCGGTCATTCTTTAATGCATTACAGATAGAAAAAAATGCCATGTTTATCATTTTGTCCCTGATTATTCTGGTGGCAGTTTTTAACGTTATCTCAACAATGATCATGCTGGTAAAAAGTAAAACCAGGGATATTGCCGTCCTGCGGACGATGGGAGCGTCCCGCTCATCCATCACCCGGATATTTTTCATTATTGGCTCAAGTATTGGGGTTATTGGAACTTTTCTGGGTGTTGTCGGGGGTGTATATCTGGCCAATCATCTTCAATGGGTGGCGGATCTGATTGAAAAAATGACGGGGGCCACTGTCTGGGATGCCGAGACAAGATTCATTAGTGAAATACCGTCAATAGTTGATAATACGGAAGTGATTGCCATCACTATTGTTGCACTTACCTTATCCCTTTTGGCGACAATATTTCCGGCACTTAAGGCCGCTAATACTGATCCGGTAAAGGCACTTAAGTATGAGTAATATTATTGAACTTAAAGACATTTATAAAAGTTTTGATCAGGGAACCCAGCACCTTGAAATATTAAAGGGTATTTCCCTTTCCATTACAAGTGGAGAAGTCGTAGCACTAGTCGGGGCGTCTGGCGCTGGTAAATCAACCCTGCTTCATATTATGGGACTGCTTGAGCGGGCCGATAGTGGTGATGTGGTTATTTCGGGTATTCCAACCAAGGATTTAAATGATATCAAACGGACAAAAATTCGCCGTTTGGAAATCGGGTTCGTTTATCAGTTTCATAATCTGCTTCCTGAATTTACAGCGCTGGAAAATGTTATAATTCCTCAACTTATTGCCGGGTCTTCAAAGAAGGATGCAAATACACGTGCCGTAGAACTGCTTGAAAAAATGGGACTTGGGCAACGGCTGGAACACAGGCCGTCTGAACTTTCCGGCGGCGAACAGCAAAGAGTTGCAATAGCAAGGGGGCTGGCCAATCGCCCGCGCCTGATTTTGGCGGATGAGCCAACCGGCAATCTTGACGAAAAAACCGGAAATGATGTGATGGATATCCTTCTTAAACTTTCCAAGGACGAGGGAGTTTCTGCCTTAATTGCTACCCATAATAATGCCCTTGCCAAACGGATGGACCGGACCGTAATATTGAAAGAAGGCGTCATTCAGGATACTATCTAGCGCTTCTAAAGGGGCTATTTTCAAATAAAAAGGGGTAAACATGCTTGAGCTGGGTGATTTAAATTATTTGGCGATTATCATAGCGGCAATTGCAAAATTTCTTGTAGGGGGCTCATGGTTTTCAAAATTGTTATTTGGCAGATTATGGCTTAAGGTAACTGCCCTTAAGCCCGAAGAAATGGGGAATCCGCGTAATGCAATGATGATTGGTTTTGGTCTTTGTCTATTGGTGTCATTTTCATTTGCGGTTCTTTTGGCGATATTACAGATTGATCTGAAATCCAGTCTGGCCGTTGCAATCATAATTGCTATAGGCATTTCGTCGGCACAAACGGGATTGTCATTTGCTTTTGAAAACAGGCCCTTGAAATTATTTTTAATTTATGCCGCGCAATCAGTTGTTGAATTTGTTACAGTCGTCTTAATTTTAAAACTGATGTGAAGATCGGAAAAACTGCATAAATGCCCGATGATAAAACTTTTATCCACCTTAGAGTTCATTCAGCATATTCTCTGGCTGAAGGTGCGGTCCACATTAAGGATCTGGTTAAGCATTGCGTCGGTAATAATATGCCAGCTGTTGCGATTACTGATACCAATAATATGTTTGGGGCTCTTGATGCTTCATTAAATCTGCCGGCCGGGGGCATTCAGCCAATCATTGGGGTGACACTGGCTATTCGTCATGGGGAAAGATCAGACAATCAACTTGTGAAAGCTCCGTCACCCGGATGGTTGGTGCTACTCGCGCAAACACAACGTGGATATGAAAATCTAATGGTTCTGGTCAGTAAAGCCCATTTGAAATCTGATCCAAGCGAAAGTCCGCAAATATCCATTTCTGACCTGGACGGTCACACTGAAGATGTCATTTGTCTTACCGGCGGTGTTAATGGCCCTGTTGGTAAATTTTTACAGGATGGTGAAACTGGAAAAGCAGAAGAGTGCCTTAATTATCTGAATGGTCTTTTTCCCGGGCATCTTTATACGGAAATTGCCCGGCACGGCCACAAAGTCGAAAATGACCTTGAGGAAACTTTTATAGAGCTCGCCTATAAATATGATATTCCACTGGTGGCGACCAATCAGGTCTTTTTCCCGACACGAAAAATGTATCAGGCCCATGATGCACTGCTTTGTATTGCCGGGGGCAATTATGTTGATCAGACTGATCGGCGTAAGGAATCACCTGAAAATTATTTCAAGTCATCAGCCGAAATGATTGAGCTTTTTAAAGACATTCCGGAAGCAATTGACAATACTATTGTCATTGCTCAAAGATGTGCCTTTAAAGTGCCGACAATTGATCCTATTTTGCCGAAATTCACCATTGAAGATACGATGGATGAAGCTGAGAGCCTGAAACTTATGGCGAAAGAAGGGCTTGATGAACGGCTTAACCACCATGTGTTTGATGGTGAGAAAGATCAGGAACTTGGAAAACCCTATTATGATCGTCTGGACTATGAACTTGATATTATCAACAAAATGGGTTTTCCCGGTTATTTTCTTATCGTTGCCGATTTTATTCAATGGTCAAAAGATCACGGCATTCCGGTCGGGCCGGGGCGGGGGTCCGGCGCAGGGTCCGTTGTGGCCTGGGCGCTTAAGATCACGGATCTGGACCCACTAAAATTCGGCCTACTGTTTGAGCGTTTTCTGAACCCGGAACGTATATCCATGCCTGACTTTGATATCGACTTTTGCCAGGACAAGCGCGAGCGGGTTATTAAATATGTGCAGGATAAATATGGCCACGACCAGGTCGCTCAAATTATTACTTTTGGTAAATTACAGGCACGTGCGGTGGTGCGTGATGTCGGGCGGGTTCTCCAGATGCCTTATATGCAGGTTGACAGGCTTTCAAAGCTTATTCCCAGCAATCCGGCAAACCCGATAACGCTTTCGGAAGCGATTGAAAGTGAAAAAAAACTGCGTGAGGAAATCAGCAGCGACCCAAATACATCGCACCTGATTGATATAGCACTTCAACTTGAAGGGTTATTTCGACATGCTTCAACCCATGCCGCGGGCGTAGTTATTGGCGATCGGCCGCTTGATCAGCTGGTTCCGCTTTACCGGGACCCGCGTTCAGACATGCCGGTTACCCAGTTTAACATGAAATATGTTGAACAGGCAGGACTGGTGAAATTCGACTTTCTTGGACTAAAAACACTGACCGTGCTTAAAAAAGCACAGGAATTTATTGCGGCAAGAAATATCGAAATCGATTTGGAAAATGTCCCGCTTGATGACAAACCGTCATACGAGCTTATGTGCAGCGGCAAAACCACAGGTATATTCCAGCTTGAAAGTTCAGGAATGCAGAGCGTCTTGATCAACCTTAAACCTGATATGTTTGAAGACATAATCGCGGTGGTTGCTCTTTATCGGCCTGGGCCAATGGATAATATTCCACGCTATATTGCCTGTAAACATGGGGATGAGGAACCGGACTATCTTCACCCATTGCTGGAAGATATCCTTACCGAAACCTACGGTGTGATCATTTATCAGGAACAGGTAATGCAGATCGCCCAGATCCTGGCTGATTACACATTGGGGGATGCGGATATCCTTCGCCGGGCTATGGGCAAGAAAATTGCATCTGAAATGGATGCACAGCGGGCGCGCTTTCAGGAAGGTGCTGATAAGAAAGGCGTGGACCCGAAACAGGCCGCAACAATTTTTGATCAGGTTGCGAAATTTGCCGGTTATGGTTTTAATAAAAGCCACGCTGCTGCCTATGCACTTGTTTCCTATCATACGGCTTATTTAAAGGCCAATTACACGGTCGAGTTCATGGCGGCGATCATGACACTTGATCTGACCAATACCGATAAGCTTCACATTTTTAAGCAGGAACTTGGAAATCTTAATATTCCTGTGCTTCCACCGGATATTAATAAATCCCGTGTGGAATTTTCAGCAGAGGTCATTGAAGGGGAGAAAGACCAGCAGAATATTGGCGGTGCCATGAGTGACGGAAAGCTCAGAGGCGTAAGATATGGCCTTGCCGGACTTAAAAACGTTGGTGTTGCTGCTATGGAAAGCCTGATTGCCGAGCGCGATAAAAATGGACCTTTTATGGATATATCAGATTTCTGTAACCGTGTTGATACAAGGCAAATAAACAAGAGAGCTCTTGAAAATCTTATAAAAGCAGGGGCTTTTGACAGTCTTAACCCCAATCGTGCACAGCTTTATAGTGGCGTTGAGATGATCCTGCGGCAGATGAGCCTTGCCACTCAGGAACGAAATTCAAATCAGGTCAGCCTGTTTGGGGATCAGGTTGAAGTACAGTCGGTTATTTTGGCGGATGTGAATGACTGGGACCTCATTGAAAGACTGAAATGTGAGCAGGAAGCGGTTGGCTTTTATCTGTCCGCTCACCCGCTAGATGCCTATTTAAATGTTCTTGCCCGACAAAAAGTGGTGCCTAGTTCGGAAATTGCAGAAAGGGCCGCAGGAAAGGGCGGGTTTATAAAACTTGCCGGTACCATTCAGGGTATTAGGCGAATGAAATCAAAGAGCGGTAAGCCATATGCTTTCTTGAGTTTGTCTGACCCATCCGGCGGATTTGAAGTCACCCTTTTTTCTGAGCTTCTCGATGCGGTGGATGATTTTCTTGTTAATGGTAATTCTGTTATTATCAGTGCGGAAGTGAAACATAGTGATGATGGTGCTTTAAGGATTACGGCACAGGGGCTTGAAACCATTGACAGTGTGGCAATGCGAACAGGGACGGGGCTTGATATTTACCTGAAAGACGCGAGTAATATTGAAGCCATTAAAGAAATCCTGAACAACTGTAAAAATGGTCGTGGGAGAGTTACTTTCCGTATGAATATCAAACATGATGATTTCCCCGATTGTGATGTGGATGTTGAGCTTAAAGACCGTTACAAAATTTCACCGGCAATCAGGAATGCTGTTGTATCCCTTAAAGGTGTTATTGATGCCAAAGAAATTTAAAGACTAAAGAAATTTAAATGAATGACAAATCTTCCATCATTGATTCAGCATCTATTCTTGTTATTCGGGATAATGATGTAACAGGTAAATTGGAAGTATTAATGGTCAAGCGTCACCCTGATATTGGATTTGCCGGTGGTGCATATGTTTTTCCTGGTGGTAAGGTTGACCCGGATGATTTGACCCTATCTAGAGATATTCCATTTTACCCGGCGGGATATTCTGATTTTATTTATACGGCCTTTAGGGAAGTATTTGAAGAATCGGGCCTGATAATAGGGAATGAGGGTGATGCTGTTGAATATAGAAACGCATTGCTTCAGGGGGAAATTGCCTTTTCTGAAATTATTAAGCAAGCAAATATAATCTTTAATCCAGATGATATTATTCCTTTTGCGCGCTGGGTGACACCAAGACAATATTTGAAAAGATTTGATACACGGTTTTATCTGGCCAAAGCGCCGCAAGGTCAGCAGGTTATTCCTGATTTTAAGGAGATTATCGAAGCAAAATGGGTTGAGCCAATTGAATTCATTGATCAATTTAGAAATGAAATTATGTTTCCTACATTAATGAATCTAAAACTATTGGGTCAGGCGTCCAAAGTTGATGAGGCATTAGATCAGGCGAGACGACGAAAAATTATCAAGGTCGAGCCAAAATGGACCAATGGTATTCCATCGATAGATCCTCGTGCCGGATATGGCGAGCTTGATTATCATGGTCTTTATCAGGGCTTCAAAGGTGATAAGGTGTAATTTTTTGTCGGAATTTCAAGAAAACCCTTGATATCCGATGCTTCAGCGTGTATTACCCGCTTACTTTCACATGCAGGTATTTGTTTATCCCCTACATATTGGGATCGACACACCGGTGTTCTAAGGAACTCAGCACCTGCAGAGGATTAACCGGAAAAGGAATTTTTAGAATGGCAATGCCTACATTTACTATGCGCGAGCTATTGGAAGCTGGCGTTCACTTTGGACATCAAAAGCACCGTTGGAACCCACGTATGGGTGATTATATTTTTGGTGTTAGAAATAAAGTTCATATTATCAACCTCTCAATCACTGTGCCGCTGTTGCATCGTGCCCTTGAGCAAATTCGCGACATTACAGCTGCGGGTGGTCGTGTACTCTTTGTTGGTACTAAAAGACAGGCATCAGGACCAATTGCTGAAGCGGCAAAACGTTGTGGGCAATATTATGTCAATCATCGCTGGCTTGGTGGGATGCTGACAAACTGGGAAACAATTTCCAATTCGATAAAACGTCTTAATGAACTTGATGAAAAGCTTACAGGTGACCTTACAGGATTTACCAAAAAAGAAACGTTGCAAATGACACGTGAGCGCGACAAACTAGAACGCTCCCTTGGTGGTATTAAAGAAATGGGTGGTATTCCAAGCGCGATTTTCGTGATCGATACCAATAAAGAAGAGCTTGCTATTGCTGAAGGCAAAAAACTGGGTATTCCAGTGGTAGCTATTCTTGATACAAACTGTGATCCGGAAAATATTGATTTCCCGGTTCCAGGAAACGATGATGCGACCCGTGCCATTGATCTTTACTGCAATCTTGTTGCAGATGCTGTTCTTGAAGGTATCCAACAGGAACTTTCATCACAGGGCGTTGATATTGGCGCAATGGAAGCACCGGTAGAAGAAATACCAGAAGTTGCTGAAGAAACGCCAGCTGAGGAAGAAGCCCCTGTTGCTGAAGAAACTAGCGAAGAGAAATCTTCTTAATTTAGAATTTAAAACAAGGAAAGAATGATGGCTCAAATTACTGCCGCTCTTGTTAAAGAACTGCGTGAAAAATCCGGCGCAGGCATGATGGATTGCAAAAAAGCGCTTAGTGAAAATGATGGCGACATCGAAGCGTCAATGGATTGGCTGCGTCAAAAAGGAATTGCGAAAGCTGAGAAAAAATCAGGTCGTGTTGCAGCCGAAGGTCTTGTTGCAGTTGCTTCAAACGGAACCACTGCTGTTGCAGTTGAAGTGAACTCGGAAACAGACTTTGTTGCTCGTAACGAAAAATTCCAAACTTTGGTTAAAGGTGTAGCTGACGTAGCATTGGCCAATAACGGTGATTATGATGCAACAAAATCTGCGACATATCCAGGTGAAAGCCATAGTGTCGAAGCTGAAGTGACCGAAGCTGTTGGTACAATTGGTGAAAATATGAATTTCCGACGCTCAGCCGGACTTTCTGTCACAAACGGTGTGGTCTCAACTTATATACATAATGCTGTTACTCCTGGTCTGGGTAAACTGGCCGTATTGGTGGCACTGGAATCTGATGCTGATCAAGTTGCGCTTGAAGCTCTTGGCAAGCAGCTTGCCATGCATGTTGCGGCGACAAACCCGCAATCAATGACAATTGAAGAATTGTCCGAAGAAGCTGTAGAACGTGAAAAAGCTATTCTCGTTGAGCAGGCCCGCGAATCTGGCAAACCTGATAACATTATCGAAAAAATGATTGGTGGCCGTATGAACAAATTCTTCCAGGAAGTAGTGTTTCTGGAACAGACATTTGTAATCGATGGAGAAACTAAAGTTAGCAAAGTCATTGAAAAAGCGGCCAAAGATGCTGGTTCTGATATTAAACTTACAGGATATGTAAGACTTGAGCTTGGTGAAGGCATCGAAAAAGAAGAAGGTGATTTTGCCGCTGAAGTAGCTGCTGCCGTTAGCAGTTAATATTTTTATTTATCGGGCTCATATACGGATTAAAGAGTAGTTTTTCCGTATTTGGGCCCGATTTGTATCCATAGTCCAATTTTTTATAAAAACATAATGGACATATGATTAATTTGCGAGCAAAGTACTCAAGATTAAAATAGGAGAGATTTTTTCATGACAGAAGACCTTCAGTATAAACGTGTTTTGTTAAAATTATCAGGTGAAGCCCTAATGGGGGATCAGAATTACGGTATTTCACCTAAAGTAGTAAAAAGAATTGCTGAAGAAGTTAAAACTGTCGTTGAAATGGGGACCCAAGTATGTCTTGTTGTTGGTGCTGGAAATATTTTCCGTGGTATGACGGGGGTAGCCAGCGGATTTGATCGCACTTCTGCCGATCATATGGGTATGTTGGCTACTGTTATGAACAGTCTGGCATTGCAGAATGCACTGGAACAGAACGGTGTAGATACCCGTGTTCAGTCTGCTTTTCCAATAGCATCTGTTTGTGAACCTTATATCAGAAGAAAAGCTATCCGGCATATGGAAAAGGGCCGTGTGGTTGTCTTTGCTGCGGGCACAGGAAATCCCTTTTTTACAACGGATAGTGCGGCCGCACTGAGAGCAGCTGAAATGAACTGTGATGCGATTTTGAAAGGAACCCAGGTTGACGGTGTTTATAGTGCCGATCCGAAACTTGATCCTAATGCAGTAAAATATGATACATTAAGTTATATGGATGTTTTGAAAAATGATTTGAAGGTCATGGATGCTTCGGCAATTTCATTGGCGCGTGAGAATAATATACCCATTCTGGTATTTTCTATTCACGAACCAGGAAATTTTGCCAAAGTATTGCTTGGAAAAGGTCCTCATACTAAAATCTGTAATTAAAGCAGAGTTTGTTAATCTTGGGGCAATGATTTATAAATTATAAAAAATAATAAACAGGAGTGATATAATGTCATCGGAACTGGACCTTGCGGACATTAAACGCAGGATGAATGGCGCAGTAGAAAATTTAAAAAGCGAATTTAAAGGCCTTAGAACAGGAAGAGCATCTGTAAACTTACTTGATCCGGTAGTTGTGGATGCATATGGTGCCCAAATGCCTATAAATCAGCTTGGTACAGTCTCAACACCGGAACCCAGAATGATCAGCGTACATGTTTGGGATAGGGGACTTGTTTCATCCGTTGAAAAAGCAATTCGTAATTCAGGTATAGGTCTTAATCCGATTGTTGATGGCGATACATTGCGTCTTCCTATTCCTGAACTTAATCAGGAGCGGCGGGTCGAGCTGACCAAGCTTGCCAGAAATTATTCGGAACAGTCTAAAGTGGCTGTAAGGAACGTTCGCCGTGACGGCATGGAGACTGTTAAGCATATGGAAAAAGACGGTAATATCAGTCAGGATGAACAAAAGTCACTTGAAACGGATATACAGAAATTAACGGATGATGCTATTCACAGCATTGAAAAAATTACAGCAGCTAAAGAAGAAGAAATTATGCAGGTGTAAAAGCAATGTTGCTTGTTAAGGATGACGATAAAGTGGCTGAAAATGAAAGCCGGGCAGAAAAGCGACTTTCTCATATTGCCATTATTATGGATGGTAATGGACGCTGGGCCAAATTACACCGTCTTCCCAAGTTTGCAGGGCACAAAAAAGGCGCAGATGCTGTTCGTGGTATTGTAGAAAAATGTGCAGATCTGGATATTGGATATCTTACCCTATATGCATTTTCTTCTGAAAACTGGAACAGGCCGATTGAAGAAGTGAACGACCTAATGGGGCTTCTTAAAATCTATCTGACCAAGGAAATTGATGAACTTCACAGAAAAAATATACGCATCAGTTTTATTGGCAGTAGAAAACGCTTAAGCAAAAATCTTATTAGTCTGATTGAAGAGTCGGAAGAAAAGACAAAAAATAATAAGAAGCTTCGATTAACACTTGCACTGAACTATGGTGGCCAGGAAGAAATAGTTTGTGCTGCCAAAAATTTAGCCAGAAAAGTAAAGGAAGGCATTCTTGAAGTTGAAGATATTGATGAAAAGTTATTTTCTCAAAACCTTTATACCAATGATATGCCAGAACCGGACCTTATAATCCGTACCAGTGGAGAACAACGCCTCAGTAATTTCATGCTTTGGCAGGCGGCTTACGCAGAATTCGTATTTCAGAACGTATTATGGCCTGATTTTACTCAGGACAGCTTAATGAGCGCCATTGATGAATATTACAAAAGAGACAGGCGGTATGGTGCCAGACATTGAAAATAAGAACCTAGCTAAAAAAAATAATCTGCTGACACGTGTATTTTCTGCTCTTGTCATGTTGCCGTTGGCAATTTTCATCATTTTAAATGGTGGGATGGCTTTCTTAATTCTTATCAGCTTTCTTACAGTGATGATTCTTTCTGAATGGAATGGGATATGTGAAAAAAGTCCAATTTCTTGGTTGGTAGCTGTTCAGGCATTGTGTGCCATATTATTGATTTATCAGCTAAATATAGAAAGCCCGTATTTTTGGATATCATTTATTTCAAGTTTAATTTCAATTCTGGCGATCGCTTTATTGCTAAAAGTAAAATTGATTTGGGCTTTAACAGGCTTCTTTTATGCAGTAATACCATCGGCCAGTTTTTTGCTTATTGAAAAGCAGTTTGGCGGTGTTTTGGTGCTTTGGATGATGATAGTGATCTGGTCAATGGATACCGGGGCCTATTTTGCGGGGAAAAATATTGGGGGCCCTAAAATGTCTCCTAAAATTAGCCCAAATAAAACATGGTCAGGTCTGATTGGTGGAACAATTACTGCAATATTGATTGGTGGAATTTATGGCTTTTATATGCAAGATCAAAATATAGCATTATTCTCAAATGCCACAATTTTGCTTTTATTCAGTGGTTTGTTTGCTTTATTGAGCCAAGTGGGTGATTTGGCTGAGTCAGCGGTAAAAAGAAAATTTTCCGTAAAGGACTCCGGCTCGATCATTCCAGGTCATGGTGGCGTTATGGACCGTGTTGATGGCGTATTATTTGTCGCTCCGGCTGTTCTTATTGTATCTAATGTGTTATATGCCTGATGAATGGAAATAAGTTGTTGATATGAATATGAGTTTACCAGACATAGATCATCTTCCGAGAGCGATTGGCCGAACGAGAAAAGACGTAACCATATTAGGCTCCACAGGGTCGATCGGCTGTAATACTCTGGATTTGATTTCCCGCAATCCTGAAAGTTATTCAGTCAAAGCTTTAACAGCAAACCACAGTGTTGATAAGCTGGCAGAACAGGCGATAAAATATAATGCTGAAATGGCAGTAATAGCGGATAATAACCTTTATGAAGATCTAAAGTCTGCGTTATCAGGAACCCATATAATTGCGGCAGCCGGCGAGAATGCACTGAATGATGCGGCAGAATTGCCTGCTGACCTAGTTATGTCATCAATTGTTGGAGCAGCAGGACTTCGTCCTACTTTAACCGCTATTAGACGTGGAGCAACAATTGCTCTGGCGAATAAAGAATGCCTTGTCTGTGCGGGTGACTTCATGATGGAACAAGTTGAAGAATTTGGTGCTACTATGTTGCCGGTAGATTCAGAACATAATGCCATATTCCAGATTTTTGATTTTGAAAATCCAAATAATATTGAAAAAGTTATTCTAACAGCATCGGGTGGACCGTTCTGGAATTGTGAGATTTCAGATATGGCAACAATTACGCCTGAACAGGCAATAAATCATCCGAATTGGTCAATGGGAGCCAAGATATCCATTGACAGTGCGACGATGATGAACAAAGGACTGGAACTTATTGAGGCCTACTATCTTTTTCCTGTAGAAAAAGATCAATTGGAAATTATTATACACCCAGAATCTATTATTCACAGTATGGTTTCCTATATGGATGGCTCAGTTCTTGCGCAACTTGGTACGCCAGATATGAGAACACCGATATCCTATGCGTTAGCTTGGCCAGATAGAATGAAGACGCCTTCAAAAAAACTTGATTTGACCGAAGTTGGACGTCTTAATTTTATTAAGCCGGATGAAGAGAAGTTCCCAGCACTTAATATTACACGACAGGTGTTGCAAAATGGCGGAAGTGCGCCTACTATCCTCAACGCTTCCAATGAAGTTGCTGTTTATGCTTTTCTTGAAGGAAAAATAAAATTCCTGGATATTGCAAGAATTGTTGAGGAAACTCTTGAAAAAATCAGTTTCCATAAGATGACAAGCCTGAGCGAAGTGCATGAAGTGGATGAGAATGCGCGTAGAGTTGCGCAAGAGATAATAACTGGAATGGGCATGTAATATGGATTATTTATTCTCGGCTATACAGCCTGCATTAGCATTTCTTATTATTCTGACTGTGCTTGTTTTTGTGCATGAGTGGGGCCACTTTATTGTGGCAAAACTATGTGGTGTAAAAGTGGAAGTATTTTCAATAGGATTTGGTCCAGAAATTACAGGATTTTATGATCGTCATGGTACGCGTTGGAAAATCAGTTGGATTCCTCTTGGTGGTTATGTGAAATTTTTTGGTGATGCAACGGAATCAAGTGCCCCGTCACATGAATTGCTTGATATGAGTGAAGAAGAGAAAAAAGTTTCATTTCACCATAAAAATTTATTACAGAAATCGGCCATTGTTTTTGCAGGGCCAGCTATTAATTTTCTTTTTGCTATCTTAATTTTTGCCGGAATGCTTATTTCTTATGGAAAGCTGGTTTATGAACCAGTTGTTGGTGAGGTGATTGCAGAAGGAGCCGCTGAAAAAGCTGGTATTATAGCAGGTGACCGCATTATTGAAATTGATGGTACACCGGTTACAGCTTTTCGTGATATCAGTAAACATCTGGCGTTGAAAGTTGATGATGAAATATCCTTAATTATTCTTAGAAATGGCCAGAATTTGTCGCTTAATTTTCCTCTAAAAACTGTAGAAATTAAGAATTTTCTTGGTGAAGATAAAAAAATATACCAAATCGGCATCAGAAATGATCCTGCAGAACGAAAAATAATTCATTTTGGTGTTTTTGGTGCAATCTGGGAAGCAACAGGCGAAATTAAAGATCTGACCTATGCTAACCTTATGGGCCTGGGACAAATTATAATAGGAGACCGCTCAGCAAAGGAACTCGGTGGACCTATTGCTATTGCTCGGGTGGCTGGGAAAGCAGCTGAATTTGGGTTGGTGGAATTTTTAAATATCATGGCAATGGTTTCTATGGGATTAGGGTTAATAAATCTTTTCCCGATACCAATGCTTGACGGCGGACATTTGCTATATTACGCGATTGAAGCAGTTAGAAGAGAAAAAATGAGTCTTAAAGCGCAAGAAATTGGTTTCAAGATTGGGGCTGCTGTAGTATTAAGCCTGATGGTTTTTGTCTTCTATAATGACATTTCGGCAATTATTGATCTGGTCGGATAATATAAGGTAAGATTTAGTGGTATCAAAAATATATAAACTTATTAGTATCTGTTTAATTGCCATATTTACTCAATTAAGTTTGATAGGCTTGGTTTTTGCACAGGAAACGCCGCTTTCCGAGGAACCTGGTATCGTTATTTCTAGCATTGAGGTAATCGGAAACCAGAGAATTGAAAAAAGTACTATTGAATCCTACCTTCTGATTAACGTTGGTGATGCATATACTGAGCAACTAGGAGATGCATCTCTTAAACGTTTATACAATACAGGATTATTTTCTGATGTGGATGTTGGCCGCCGGGGAACAACCCTGGTTGTTACTGTATCCGAGAATCCGATCATCAACAGGATCGTTTTTGAAGGTAATAAATATAAAGATGATGACGATTTATACGAAGAAATTCAACTGCGACCACGGATTGTATTCTCACGTGCTAAAGTAAGAGCCGATGTACAACGCATTCTTGAAATATATAGAAGAGGTGGTCGTTTTGCTGCTGCTGTTGACCCTAAAATTATTCAGCTTGAGCAAAACAGGGTTAACCTCGTATTTGAAATTTCTGAAGGCGCTAAAAGTGTCATCGGTAAAATTAACTTTATGGGTAACAAAGTTTTTAATAATAACATTCTCCGTGAAAAGATGGTTTCCGTCGAAAGCCGTTGGTGGAAATTCCTGGCATCAGAGGATACATATGATCCAGATCGATTAAATTATGATAAACAATTACTTAGAGATTTTTATCGTGAGCAGGGCTATGCCGACTTCAGAATCACATCCGCTGTAGCAGAACTTTCACCAGATAAAAAATTCTTCTTTATAAACATTTCAGTTGAAGAAGGAGAATTATATTCATTCGGGGATATTTCTATTGAAAGTGAAATTGAAGAACTAGATCCTGAATTCCTCATGCCGGCACTATATACTAAAAAAGGTCAGCAGTATGATTCATCAGCTATTGATACAACCGTAGAGATATTAACTGAGATTGCGGGGCTCAGAGGTTATGCTTTTGTGGATATCAGGCCGCAGGTCAGGCGAAACCGCGCTGAGCGAACTGTAGATATTGTTTATGTTATTAATGAAACGCCTCGTGTTTACGTGGAAGAGATTAAAATTATTGATAATGTAAGAACTCATGACAAAGTTATAAGACGAGAATTGAATCTGATTGAAGGGGATGCTTATAATTCTCAAAAGGTAAAAAGATCCGAAGTAAGGGTAAGGGCACTACAGTTCTTTAAAGAAGTAACAATTGAACAAATTGAAGGGTCTGCTGCTGATAAGACTGTTCTTGAAATTACGGTTGAGGAACAACCGACAGGTGAATTATCGGCAGGATTAGGCTTTTCAAGCTATGAAGGCTTGCTGGTTAATTTTAGTGTTGCGGAAAGAAATTTACTTGGTAAAGGTCAGTTCGTTAGACTAGGTGCGGACGTTTCGAAGAGGCGTAAACAGTTAGAACTTGGCTTCACAGAACCTTACTTTCTTAATAGAAGGCTTGCTGTTGGTGCCGATATTTTCCTAAGAGACATTAATTTTATCGAAAGCGGATTTAGGCAAAAAACCGTTGGTACAACAATTCGTTCAGGATTCCCACTTACAGAATATGTAATCATGAACTTATCATACGGTCTTACTAAAGATACTGTTTTAACCAGTTTTTTCACAGAAAGCCCTTATATATTAGGTAATAACGGTAATTATATTACATCATTCGTTAGTTATGGTTTCTCATACAATACACTTGATTACCCGCAAAAACCGAACCGTGGTCAATTATTAATAATTAATCAGGAACTTGCCGGATTGGGTGGAAATGAAAAATATATTAAAACAACCGCTCAATATGATATTTATATTCCGGTATATAAAGCATGGGTATTTAATGTGGGCTTACAGGGTGGCCACATTGAAGGATTAGGTAAAGATATAAGACTTAATAAAAGATTTTTCCTAGGAAACCCAAAAATTAGAGGTTTTAAAGAAGCTGGATTAGGACCAAGGGAATGGCAGTCATCATTCCAGGAATTATATTCAGGATATACTTTAGGTGGGAATACTTTTTATACAGCGAGAGCTGAAATGTTTATTCCACTTGGAGGGGGTGCGAGAGACCTTGGAATTGAAGCAAGTGCCTATGTTGATGCAGGCGCACTATTTAACGTAGATGCAGAAGATAGTTTGACCTCAGCATCAGGCGTGGTATATAGCAAGCTTGGAGATACACCAAAGCCTAGGGTATCGATTGGTGTTGGTTTCTCTTGGAAATCACCTTTTGGTCCATTTAGAATTGATTTGGCCAAAGCAATCAGAAGTCAACCTAGTGATGAAACGGAATTTTTCCAATTTAATGTCGGAACGAGATTTTAAGATGAATAAAATTATGAATGTAAAAAATATATCAACTGCACTGCTTTCGATACTGACAGTGTTAATTTTAAACAATGTTGCATTTTCGCAAGAGATACCAGTTGCGAAAATCATCGTGATTGATAACAGGGTGATCAGCACAAATGCTGCAGTTGCTAAAGATATAAACAGACAAACTGCGCAAATTAAAGCAACGATGGAAGCAGAACTCCAGACAAAGGAAAATGCATTAAGAGCTGAGCAGGAAGATCTAAAAACAAAAATTAATATTATTCCGCAAGAATCTTATAATCAGTTGCAACAGGCCTTTCAGGTTAAAGTTAACCAATATCAGCAGGAAGTGCAGATTAAAAGTCGCCAGCTGGAGACAGCGATCGTAAATGCAAATAATGCTATTGAAAGAGAATTAAAACCAATTTTGCAAAAAATTCTGAAAGATACTGGCGCGACAATGATGTTGGATAAAAATCTAATTAGAGAACAAATTCCGGGCCTTGACGTTACCACCAGAGTTATTGAGCAGCTTGATCTTGTAATGCCTTCGACTACGGTTACTTTGCCGCCGCTTCCTGAAGCAGCACCTGCTGCAGGAGCTCAGGCGCCGCAAGGCAATTAAAAATACATATCTGAAGAAAAAAACCTGTCATTTGTGGCAGGTTTTTTTTATTGAGGCTTTTAAATTTTTTTCAACTTATTATACTGGGCTAAACAAAAATTATAATGGAAGATCAATTACAATGTCTCTTGAAAAAGTTGAAGATATTGACACAAATAAAATTAAGGAATTAATTCCTCACCGTTACCCAATGCTACTGGTCGACAAACTGTGCGACATAAGCCCTGGTGAAAGTGCGGTTGGAAAAAAAGGTGTCACTATAAACGAACCGTTTTTTCAGGGTCATTTCCCTGAAAAACCAGTAATGCCTGGTGTGTTGATAATTGAGTCTATGGCGCAAACAGCCGCCGCTTTGGTTATGCTTAGTCTGGGTGAGGATGCAAAAGGTAAGCTTGTATATTTTATGTCAATTGATGGCGCCAAATTCAGAAAGCCTGTGGAACCTGGAGATATGCTGGAGCTTCATGTTCAGAAAGAACAGAGTCGAAGAAATATTTGGCGATTTTCTGCTCAAGGTAAAGTAGACGGAGCCGTTGTCGCAGAGGCCACATTTACAGCAATGATAGCGAATTAATTGTTAATGTCTGAAAATTTTAGAATGCTCCATACCATGATCCGGGTTAAAAACCTGGATGAATCCATTGACTTTTATTGCAATTTTTTAAAAATGAAGTTGTTGAGAAAAAAGGATTACCCCGAAGGTAAATTTACATTAGCCTTTGTCGGTTACGGTGTTGAGGAAAGTAATACGGTTGTTGAGCTTACTTATAACTGGGACAGGGAAGAAAGTTATGACCTAGGCAATGGTTTTGGCCATCTGGCTCTTGGCGTACCGGATATTTATAAAACCTGTACAGAACTTGAAAAGGCAGGCGTTGAAATACCGAGGCCTCCGGGTCCTATGAAGCATGGCAAGACTGTTATTGCCTTTATTAAAGATCCTGATGGGTATATGATTGAGCTTATTGAGAAAAAATAAAAAACCCGGCTTATAATGCCGGGTTTTGTTTTGTTGGTATATATAATTTGATCAACGTTTGTCGATACTGACATACTGGCGCTCTGTTTCACCAATAAAGAGCTGACGTGGACGACCAATTTTCTGGGTAGGATCCTCAATCATTTCAATCCATTGTGACACCCAGCCAACAGTACGGGCAAGTGCAAACAATACTGTAAACATTTCAGTCGGGAAGCCCATGGCTTTTAAGATAATACCTGAATAGAAGTCCACATTTGGATAAAGTTTCTTTTCAATGAAATATGGGTCTTCAAGGGCAATTCGCTCAAGTTCTTTGGCCACTTCAAGAAGCGGATCATTGATGCCAAGCTCACCAAGAACTTCATTAGCAGCCTGTTGAAGAACTTTGGCACGTGGATCAAAGTTTTTATAAACGCGGTGTCCAAATCCCATAAGACGGAATGGATCGTTTTTATCCTTTGCTTTCTCAATATATTCCGGAATTCTGTCAACAGTTCCAATCTCACTTAGCATTTTAAGGCAGGCTTCATTGGCACCACCATGAGCAGGCCCCCATAGAGAGGCAATACCGGCAGCAATACAGGCAAATGGATTAGCCCCTGACGAGCCGGCAAGGCGAACAGTTGATGTTGATGCGTTTTGTTCGTGATCAGCATGCAGAATAAAGATTTTATCCATTGCGTTGGCCAGGATTGGATTTACTTTATACTCTTCACAACTTGGAACACCAAAAGTCATATAAAGAAAGTTTTCTGCATAATTAAGATCATTGCGGGGATAGACAAACGGTTGACCAATTGAATATTTGTAAGTCATCGCAGCAATCGTTGGGATTTTTGCAATTAATCTGTTGGAAGCCACCCTGCGTTGCTCTGGATCGTTAATATCTGTGCTGTCATGATAAAAAGCTGACATTGCGCCAACAACACCACACATAATAGCCATCGGGTGAGCATCACGGCGGAAACCGCCAAAGAATTTGCTAAGTTGTTCATGAACCATTGTATGATAGGTAATGGCATGTTTAAATTCTGCATCCTGCTGTTTGTTTGGAAGTTCCCCGTTTAACAACAAATAGGCAACTTCAAGAAAATCACTTTTCTCAGCTAGCTGGTCAATCGGATACCCGCGATAAAGTAATTCACCTTTATCACCATCAATATAGGTTATGGCGCTTTCACAGCTTGCTGTTGATGTAAAACCTGGATCAAATGTGAACATGCCGGTATCACGGTAAAGTGTACGGATATCTATGACATCTGGTCCGGTTGAGCCGCCATAAATTGGCAGTTCAAAAGTATTCCCGCGAACTGTTAATGAGGCCGTATCTGATGCCACAGTTTTTTTATATTTTTCTTCCATATGTCTCCATCCTTTTCGTATTTTCCTGATTTTAAAAGACAATTGCCTCCTAAAACATTTATTTATGAGTCTCTATACACTGTTTTCTTAAATAAATTGTTTATTTTTTGTGAAATTAAACAATTTTTACATCTGGTCTTTAATCCTCGCCATGCTTTCATTTTTACCAAGCCAGTCCAGGACTTCAGAAATGCCTGGTGATACGTTACTACCTGTTAATGCTGCTCTAAGCGGCTGGGCCACTTTACCAAATCCAATTTCTTCCTTTTCTACGAAATCCTCAATGGTATTTTGTAAATTATCCCGGTTCCATTCGGCTACATTTTCGAGCGCATTATAAATTTTGCTTAAAATCGGTTTTGCCTCATCATTAAGTGATTTCATTGCTTTTGGAATAATATCCAGCGGCCGTGCGGTAAATAGGAATAAGGCACTATCCGCCAGATCAATTAAATTCTTCGCTCTGTTTTTAAGCTCGCTCAAGGCTTTTAGCAGAGTTTCTTGCTCTTGTTCAGTCAACTGGCGATTAAGGTTTCTTTCAAGAAACGGCAGACATCCTGTCAGCAGGGTCCGGTCACTTGCGGTTTCGCGCATGTAAATGCCGTTTAAATTTTCAAGTTTATTAAAATCAAATCTTGAAGGTGACTTGCCAATAGCATCAAGATCAAACCACTCAATTGCCTGTTTTTCGGAGATCACTTCGTCATCACCATGGGCCCAGCCTAATCTGAGCAGGTAATTTTTTAAGGCATCCGGAAGATACCCCATATCACGGTAGGCATCAACCCCCAGTGCTCCATGACGTTTTGACAATTTTGCTCCGTCCTGTCCGTGAATAAGGGGGATATGGGCATATTCCGGCAGTTCCCAACCAATGGCATTAATCAACTGTGCCTGTCTTGCAGCATTGGTTAAATGATCATCACCCCGAATAATATGTGTTACGCCCATATCATGATCATCAACGACGACAGAAAGCATATAGGTTGGTGTCCCGTCCGCACGAAGCAGGATCATATCATCAAGTTCTTTATTATTTACTGTAACGTTACCCTGAACGTGATCTTTGATGACAATTTCACCTTCTCTGGGCGCTTTGAAGCGGATAACCGGGGCGATATCCTTTGGGGCATCGGACGGGTCACGGTCCCGCCAGCGCCCGTCATAGCCAAGCGGCAATCCCTTTGCCTTTGCGGTTTCACGCATTTCTGTAAGCTCTTCTTTCGAGCAATAGCATTTATAGGCTTTCCCTTGCGCAAGCAGTTGATGAGCAACCTCAGCATGGCGTTCACGATAATCATATTGGAAAATAATGTCGCCGTCTGCTTTAAGGCCCAGCCAATCCAGACCATCAAAGATTGCATCTACGGCTTCCTGAGTTGAGCGCTGACGGTCAGTATCTTCAATCCGGATTCTGAAATCGCCACCATGATGACGCGTGAACAGCCAGTTAAACAGGGCTGTTCTTGCGCCGCCTATATGTAAAAATCCCGTTGGCGAGGGGGCAAATCGTGTCACTACTTTCTTCATTTGACTGTTCGTGAAGCTCCGGTAAGATTAAATCTTGAATTTCCGCAGTGACTCGTTTGAAATTCACATGATTGTGCTCAAATGATATAAATACCAACACTGCTTGATTTTGTTGCGTTTTTACTAGCATACTATCAAGTGAAAATGGAAGCTTTTTTATTAATTATTTTAGTTTTTTTGGGGGATACAAAATTCTAAAGCTTGCGGAAAAATTGAGGGAAGCTTTTTTCCGGGAACATGAACAATTTATGCTGGTTGTACCTGTGCTGCTAGCGTTTGGGATTGGGTTTTATTTTTCATATAATCTGGAATTAAATTTTATTCATCAGCTAATATTTTTATCTGTTCTAGGTGTAATTCTTTATTTAATTCGTAAGCGGTTTCCTTTTACAAAATATATTCTTCTTACCATATTTTTTATATGTGCTGGATATTCACTTGCTAATTATCGTGTTTTGTCATTGGCTACCGTTACCCTTGATAGGGAACTAAGTCCAACCAGAGTTATCGGTATTGTTCAGAAAGTACATCTTTACGAAGATGGTAAAATCAGACTGACTCTTAGCAGCCCCGAAATCAGGGGGAAGATATCCCTTGATTTGGTTAATGTCAAAGTCAATAAATTTTCAGAAATGCCTTATCCCGGTGACAAAGTAAGAATTAGAGCAGGATTAATGCCTCCTCCCGGACCATCCATGCCGGGTGATTATGATTATGCCAGACAGGTCTGGTTTCAGGGTCTCAGCGCGGTTGGTTATGCGGTCTCAGAACTTGAAATTCTTGATAAAAACAACGGTATTAATGCATCATTCACTCAGTCAAGACAGCATATGGCAGAACGGATCAAGTCCGAGTTGCCAGGGGAAGCTGGTACACTGGCAGCGGCACTGATTACCGGTATTAGAGGCGGGATGCCGGATGATCTCGCAGAAGCCATGAGAAATGCGGGACTTGCTCATTTGCTCGCGATATCCGGGCTTCATATGGGGCTTCTATGTGGGGTCGTTTTTTTTATGTCAAGAATGTTACTGGCCTTGTCAACAACCCTTACACTAAAATATCCGATTAAGAAATGGTCGGCTATCATTGCCTCGCTGGCCGGGCTTGGATATCTGTTTATCAGTGGGGCATCCATTCCGACGGTGCGTGCCTTTATTATGGTCGTCATTGTATTTATAGGGGTATTGACGGACCGTAAAGCCATATCATTAAGGCTGGTAGCAATCGCTGCTACATTTATTTTGGTGACATCACCGGAAGCCTTGATCGGAGTAAGTTTTCAGATGTCATTCGCCGCAGTGGTCGCATTAGTGGTTATATTTGAACGCTTTGGCAATGATTTTTTAAGCCGGTTTCGCAGTGATAGTGGCTTAAGACAAAAAATACTCTTATTTATTGTTGGCAGTCTTTTTACGTCATTGGTTTCAGAACTCGCAATTGCCCCTTTTGCGCTCTATCATTTTAACAAAATTGTATTGTTTGGCCTGCTCGCCAATCTTATTGCCATGCCGGTGATGGGGTCCTGGGTCATGCCGTGCATTGTGGCAACTTTGGTGCTGATGCCGTTTGGGCTAGAAAAAATTGCCCTGATCCCAATGTCCTGGGGACTAGAGGTGATCATGAGAACGGCCTATTGGGTATCCAACCTTCCTGGGGCGACAATTGAAATTCCAGCGATCAGTTTAAGGGCACTTGTTTTTCTGGTGGTTGGTGCTTTATGGTTTGGAATCTGGCGGCTTAAATGGCGTTATGCCGGTGTTCCTGTTATGTTATTTGGTGTTTATTTAGCGGTTAGTTATGTTCGGCCGGATATTTTAATTGATAACGCCGGAAAAACCATTGCGCTTCGCGGCGACGATAACAGCCTAAGCCTGTCGCGCACAAACGGCAGCCGAATTGTGCGTGAACGCTGGCAACAGCGATATGGGCTATCTGAAATTTCAAGATGGGACTATGAAAGCTTTGCGCCCGATAATGCGGCGGGCAGGGAGCTTTCCTGCGATACGCTCAGCTGTCTTTACCGTCCGGAAAGAACGGACCATATGCTGATTTCACTGGTTCAGAATGAACTGGCCTTACCGGAAGACTGTCAGAATGCCGATATCATTATAAGCTTGGTCCCGGTGGAAATAAATTGTCCCGCAGATGTGGTACTTGACCGCTGGGATTTTTATCACAATGGAGGTTATGCACTCTGGTTGCCTGAAGGGAAAGAAGAACAGGTGAAAATGATCAACGTGAAGGAAAGCCGCGGCCATTATCCTTGGGTGCATTAATCCTTTGCGACTGAAAAATGGTCGTAATATTCGCTTTCCATTCCCTGACCGAAACGTTCTATCCTGACATCAAGCAGATATGGTCGTCCACGGGCCATTTCGGCACGGCATCTCGCGATGGCGGCTTTCAGATCGTCAGCCTTTTCAACCCGTTCACCGTTAATACCATAACTTTCGGCCATTTTTGCATAATGAATATCAGGGTGTCTAAGGTTACAGCCGATATAATTGCCGGTTTGAGAACTGCGCCCTTTATAAAAATTCTGTGCTTTGCGATTGGCGGCATATTCACCATTGTTAAAAATTACGATGCCGACTGGGACATCATAGCGTGATGCGCTCCAGAGAGCCTGTGAGCCAAAATTAAAGGACCCGTCCCCTGTCAGGCACCATGTTTCCTTATCAGTCCTGCCCATTTTTACACCGATGGATGCGGCCAGTCCCCAGCCAAGCACACCGGAATTGGTGGCAAAATTCCGGCGTCTTTTATCAAATGGATTTAGGTGATCAATTTTAAAATAGTCCCAGAAATGATATTTGGACAGGATAAGTTCCGTAACCACCAACGCATCATCCGTAATCTGTCTATCCAGTTCCAACATAAGGCGTGATGTTGAAATAATCGGCATATCCCATTCTTCGCTGGCAATCCGGTCGAGGCTGGCGCGACGATTCTTGGTATAATCAGTGACCCATTTGGCATTCTTGGCTGTGACTTTTCGTTTCTTAAGTTCTTCAATAACGGCTTTGGCAGTTGCCTTGACGCTGGCGACAACAGCAATATCGACCGGATAGTTCCGGCCGACTTCCGAGCTGGCAAGGCTGGTATGGATAATCCTGGCATCACACCTGACCCATGGGATATCCGGTTTATTGACCACTTTAAACATATGACCACCAAGGGCCCAGAAACAATCAATGGATTGGGCCAGTTTCTGATCAATTCCATAATTACCGACAAAATGCGGATGTGTATTTGGAAAGACCACGGGCATTCGCGCCCCGAAGGATACGGCGGCCCCGACAAGTTCTGAAATTTCCTGGACTTCTGCGCTTATTTCATGACGGACGCAGTCGTCATCAAGAAACAGCATCGGCCTTTCTGCAGCGATTAGAAAATCGACAATTTTTTTGACGTCCTGTTCCCGTGGCGCCACGTCAATATCAACAATTGATCTTGAACGTGGGATAATTTCTGTACTTTCAACTTTCGTTTCCCAATGGTCTTTTGAAAATGTAAGGAAAGTAGGCCCACCCGGAGGGGCTTCCGACAGCATAAATGCACGGCGCAAGGTTTCAGGAATAGTTTTCGCACTTGTCACATCCCAGGTCCACTGAGCATAATCAGCAGGAAGTTTATGAAGGTTAGGAGCTTCAAGAAAGCCGTTACTACCGCGATATTCACTATGTTGCCGCCCCGCTGTGACCACAACAGGGGTACGGTCACGATAACAGCTGACCATCTGGCCAAGGGCATATGATGCCCCGGCGACAGAATGGAGCTGAACAATGGATGTTTTTCCGGTTGCGCGACTAAAACCATCGGCCATCGCCATAGCTGCATTTTCATGGATGCAGGTAACATATTTTAATTTATCCCGGTCAACGAGTGCATCCAGAAATCCGACTTCTTCCGATCCGGCCAGCCCAAAAACATAGGGCACATCCCAGTCGATCAGAAATTCTGCCATTATTTCCCCGCCGCTCAGCCCTTCGACCGTCCGGCTTTGTTCGGGCTTTTCCCCTGAATAGGGAGCGGCAGCGGTCGCTTTTCCGGAAAGTGACAAGCTGCCAGCGATTGCCCCGGCACCGACACTTGAAATTCCAATATTGCGAAGTTTGGTTATAAACGTTCTGCGATCAATTTTATTGTCGATGAAATCCTTGCTGATTTTAAACATGAAACCACCCTTTTTATTTCAGATAATATCGTAGCTTACTTAAGTCTTGGGTCAAGCAAAACTAAAAATTGGCAAGTGGGAAACCCTATGATAGGGTTTGAAAATAAATAATTAAAATGAGGGAAAAATGAGTATCATAAAATTGATGACAGGGGTCGCATTCGGTGTAATGATGATCTTTCAAATTGCCAATGCTGATGAGCCGTTTCAGGATGTCGCCAACAAAGTTTTAAAAGACAGTATTTCGATGCGTACGGTCGTCGGAAAAGGGAACGAAACACCAAAATTTGCGGCCTATATTGCTGATTTATTCAAGAATTCGGGCTTTCCCGATAGTGATATTACCATTATCCCTCATGAAGACACGGCAGGCATGATTGTCAGGTTCAGGGGGGATAGCCGTTCAGGCAAAAAACCATTCATCATTTCCGCGCATATGGATGTGGTCGAAGCTCTCCGTCAGGACTGGGAACGTGATCCTTTCACCATGATAGAAGAGGGCGATATGTATTTCGGACGCGGGACACTGGATACTAAACTGAATGTTGCCGCCATTGTTGCGACCCTTTTAAGGCTTAAATCAGAAGGGTTTGTTCCCAGCCGTGACATCATCATGGTGTTGAGTGGGGATGAGGAAACGTCAATGGCGACCACAAAAATTATCACCAAGGATTATCGGGACCAGATCGATGCTGAATTTGCCATCGTTGCCGATGGCGGTGGCGGTGCACTTGATGAAAATGGCAAGGCATTTTCCTTCACGGTGACCCATTCGGAAAAGACTTTTGCATCGATCGAGGTCACGGCTCACAACCCCGGCGGCCATAGTTCGCGTCCGCGCAAGGATAATGCGATCTATGATATTTCACAGGCGATGATCAATCTGTCAAAATATGAATTCCCGGTTATTCAAAGCGAACTGACCAAAACCTATTTCGAAAAAACGGCAAATCTGGTGACAGATCCCAAAATCCGTAAAGCTATGGCCGATTTTGCCAAAAATAAAAATGATAAGGAGGCAGTGGTAACCTTAAGATCATATCCCCAGTATATCGGCGCAACGGGAACCACCTGTGTCGCCACCATGCTGCGTGGCGGGCACGCGGATAATGCGTTACCCCAATCGGCCACAGCAACGGTTAACTGCCGCATTTTCCCGGGGATAAGCGCTGAGGAAACCATTAATCAACTAAAAGCGGTTATTAAAAATGACAAGTTGGACTGGAAAGTGATCAACACGGTTGAAGCTGCTCCGGAATCACCGCTGAATGAAGAGGTGCTTTCCGCTGTGGAGCGGGCCATTCATGTTGAATTTCCCGATATTCCGATCGTTCCGGCCATGGCGCTTGGCGCCAGTGACGGCAAACATTTCCGTGCAGCGGGCATACCAAGTTATGCATTGACCGGTATTTTTATCAAAGCTTCAGACGGGTTTTCCCACGGGCTTAACGAACGGGTGCCGAAAGATAATCTGGAACGCTCAATGCGTATATGGCATCAGCTTTTTTCTGAGTGGGCTGGCTAATTTTATTCTTTAAGAGTTTGCCTAGCCTGATACATTATAGGCTGGTATTCTCTTATTCATGTGTTACTCTCATATTTTAACCAATTTATGAGGGGATAAATGTCTACAGGAAAAATTATTTTAAGCGCAATTGCAGCTTCATTATTGATAGTGCAATCCGTTAATGCCGTTGAACCGTTTGAGAATATCGCCCACGACATGCTAAAAGACAGCATTGCCATGCGAACTGTTTCGGGTCCGGGGAATGAGACACCAGAATTTGCAGCCTATCTGGCGGATAAATTTAAAAAAGCCGGCTTTCCTGATCAAGATATAATGATTATTCCTTATGAAGATACGGCAGCCATGATTGTTCGTTACAGGGGGGACAATAGTTCAGATAAAAAACCATTTGTTCTTTCGTCTCATTTGGATGTGGTTGAAGCACTTCCAGAGGACTGGGAGAAAAATCCGTTCGAGCTTATTGAGCAAAACGGCATGCTTTATGGTCGGGGTGTACTTGATACCAAATTAAATGTTGTGACATTAACGGCTACATTTCTTCGGCTTAAATCAGAGGGTTTTATTCCTAGCCGGGATATAATTCTGGTTTTTTCAGGGGATGAGGAAACTGCTATGGCATCAACACGCCTTGTCACACAGAAATACCGTGATCAGATTGATGCTGAATTTGCTATCATTGCTGATGGTGGCGGCGGAAATCTTGATGAAAATGGCAAAGCTTTTTCCTACAGTATAGATAGTGCGGAAAAAACATATGCCGATTATGAAGTTACGGCACGAAACCCGGGCGGCCACAGTTCGCTGCCGCGTAAGGATAATGCAATTTATGATCTTGCCCGGGCAATTGTGAAACTTTCGGAATTTGAATTCCCGGTGATGCAAAGTCCGCTGACCAAGGCATATTTTGAAAAGACAGCAAAACTTGAAAGCAATCCGGAAATCAGCAAGGCGATGGCCGCCTTTGCTAAAAATAAAAATGATATGGATGCGGTTAAAGTTCTAAGGTCTTATCCTCAATATGCCGGGATGACCGGGACGACTTGTGTGGCTACTCTATTAAAAGGCGGGCATGCGCAAAATGCGCTTCCTCAATCGGCAATGATGTCTATTAATTGCCGTATTTTCCCCGGTGTTGGGTCGGATGCGACGATGGCACAGTTAAAAAAAGTATTGGATAATGATAATCTTGAATGGCATCTGGCCGCCCCGGTTGATGAATCAGATGAATCACCCTTAAACGAAGAAGTTTTTAGCGCTGTCGAGCGGGTAGTTCATGATGAATTCCCGGGAATTCCCATTATCCCGACAATGGCAATGGGGGCCAGTGACGGTATGTATTTCCGAATTGCCGGCATACCAAGTTATGCACTTACTGCCGATTTTATAAAACCGTCTGATGTTTTTGCCCATGGATTAAATGAAAGAAATCCAAGTGCAAATCTTGGACGGGCCATGCGGCTCTGGTATAAACTCATAAACGAATGGGCAGGATAGTTTAAAATTTAGGGTATTAAAATTTTCTTGGGCTCGGCGTGCCGCGTTTTTTGCGGTACTGCCGGGTTCCGGGCTTGCCGAGGGTTGATCGTCCTTCCGGTTTACTATAACGGGCCATAGGGTCAAGGTTTATTCCGAGCTCTTTTTCTTCAAGCTGCTTAATCTCATCCCGTAATCTGGCGGCTTCCTCGAATTCAAGGTTCCCTGCTGCCTCAAGCATACTTTTCTCCAGGCCCTCGATATAGCTCCTTAAATTATGACCAACCAGATTATTGGTGCTGTCTGTTCCAAGTGAGACGGTGACATGATCCCCTTCTGCGGTATCACCTATAATATCGCCGATTGATTTTTTGATGCTTTCAGGTGTTATGCCATGTTTCTTGTTGAAGGCTTCCTGAATGGCACGGCGGCGGTTTGTTTCATCAATTGCCGCTTTTATACTGTTGGTTTCCTTATCTGCATAAAGTATGACTTTACTGTCAACATTACGGGCGGCACGGCCAATGGTCTGGATGAGTGAGGTTTCAGAACGAAGAAATCCTTCCTTATCGGCATCAAGAATGGCAACCAGACCGGTTTCGGGAATATCCAGTCCTTCCCGAAGCAGGTTGATCCCGATCAGAATATCAAATACGCCCAGGCGTAAATCACGAATAATTTCAATACGTTCAAGGGTATCTATGTCTGAATGCATGTATCGGACCTTAAGACCACTATCATGCAAATATTCGGACAAATCCTCTGCCATGCGTTTGGTGAGTGTGGTAACAAGAACGCGATGACCTTTTTTAATCACTTCCTGAACTTCATGAAGCAGATCATCGACCTGGCTTTCGACAGGTCGGATTTCAACGGGCGGGTCGGTGAGCCCGGTTGGACGGATAACCTGTTCGACAAATTCGCCGCCGGTTTGTTCAAGTTCCCATTTGCCGGGCGTAGCAGAAACATAGATTGACTGGGGTCTGAAATATTCCCATTCGCTGAATTTTAAAGGCCGGTTATCAATGCAGCTTGGCAGCCGGAAGCCATATTCGGCGAGGGTACTTTTCCTTGAGTAATCCCCTTTTGACATTCCGCCAATCTGGGGAACACTGACATGGCTTTCATCCATGAATAGCAGCATATTTTCCGGCAGATATTCAAATAAAGTTGGTGGTGCTTCGCCGGGGCCTCGCCCGGTAAGATGACGTGAATAATTCTCAATGCCGGGGCAAACGCCACTGGCACTAAGCATTTCAAGATCAAATTTTGTTCTTTGTTCTAATCTTGCTGCCTCAAGTACCATGCCTCTTTCATTATATTCTTTCAGCCTTAATTCGAGTTCAGCCTTGATGGTTTTTATGGCCTGATCCATGCTGGGGCCGGGAGTGACATAGTGGCTGTTGGCATAAAGCTTGACTGATTGCAGCTCCTCGACCTTTTCACCAGTCAGTGGATCAAACAGGATAATTTTTTCAAGTTCATCGCCAAAGAAATCAAGCCGCCAGGCACGGTCCTCAAAATGGCTCGGGAATATTTCAATCACATCTCCACGGACCCGGAACGTTCCACGGGTAAAGGACATATCATTGCGTTTATATTGCAGTTCCACCAGATCACGGAGCAATTTACGTTGGTCGTAAATCATGCCAAGATTAAAGGGGATAGCCATTTGTAAGTATGTTTCAGCGGCACCCATACCGTAAATACAGGACACACTGGCAACAATAATCACATCATCGCGTTCAAAGACTGCCCGTGTGGCGGCATGGCGCATGCGGTCAATGCTTTCGTTAATATTTGCATCTTTTTCGATAAAAGTGTCGGACCGCGGCACATAGGCTTCCGGCTGATAATAATCATAGTAGGATACGAAATATTCAACAGAATTATTAGGGAAGAAGCTTTTCATTTCACCGTAAAGCTGAGCGGCTAGGGTCTTGTTATGAGCCATGATCAGGGCAGGGCGCTGCGTTTCTTCAATTATTTTTGCCATGGTATAGGTTTTACCTGACCCTGTCACTCCGAGCAGAACCTGATCAGTCAGGCCACTGTTCAGACCTTCGGTAAGGGCTTTAATGGCATTGGGCTGATCTCCGGCCGGTTCAAAATCGGATTCGATTTTGAATTTTATACCGCCTTCAGTCTTGGCAGGACGTTCATAAAAGACACGCGGCATGTTAATTGTTGGTGATTTTAGATTATATTCAAATTTCATGTGACTAATATGTGTTGATTAAATTCATTTTGCAATCTCTCTCTTGCACATTTTTGGAACTTCACTTAATTTCGCCTCAACAACTCAACTGATTCATAAATGGATATTATTATGGCGTTTATTGCGGATGCTCTCGGGCGTATAAAACCTTCTCCTACTATTGCGGTGACAAGTAAAGCGGCCGAACTTCGTGCTGCTGGCAAGGATGTTATCGGTCTTGGCGCCGGGGAGCCGGATTTTGACACAATTGATTATGTGAAAGAAGCAGGAATCAAGGCGATCAGGGATGGTCAGACAAAATATACTGCTGCGGACGGTACACCGGAACTTAAAGATGCGATCTGTCAGAAATTCAAACGTGATAACGGTCTTGATTATAAACGTGAAAATATCAGTGTGAATTGCGGCGGTAAACATACCATTTTTAATGCTTTCATTGCGACGCTTAATCCAGGTGATGAAGTTATTATTCCAACACCTTACTGGGTTTCTTATCCGGATATGACGTTGCTTGCGGGGGGGACACCGATTTTTGTTGAAGCAACAATTGATACCGGCTTTAAAATTACGGCAGAGCAGCTAGATGCAGCCATAACACCTAAAACAAAATGGATTATTTTAAATTCACCGTCAAATCCATCAGGCGCAGCATATACCTATGATGAAATGAAGGCGCTTACCGATGTTGTGCTTAAGCACCCTCACGTCTGGATATTTGCAGATGACATTTATGAGCATATTATTTATGACAATTTCAAATTCCACACTCCAGCAGAGGTAGAACCTAAACTGAAAGATCGCACCCTGACGATGAATGGTGTTGCAAAAGCCTATGCCATGACAGGATGGCGGATCGGCTTTGCCGGAGGACCGGTGGAGCTGATCAATGCCATGCGAAAAGTTCAATCACAAAGCACCTCTAACCCATGTTCAATATCGCAGGCTGCTGCTGTTGCGGCGCTTACCGGACCGCAGGGCTATCTGAAAGAGCGTGCAGCAGAATTTCAAAAACGTCGCGATATGGTGGTTTCAATGATTAACGATGTGCCGGGGCTTAGCTGTCCGACACCGGAAGGCGCTTTTTATGTCTATCCGAGTTGCGCAGGACTGATTGGAAAGAAAACACCCGATGGTAAAGTCATCGAAACAGACCTCGATGTATCAACTTATCTTCTTGAAAGTGTTGGAGTCGCTGTGGTGCATGGAGAGGCTTTTGGTCTGTCGCCGCATTTCAGAATTTCCTATGCAACATCGGAAGATGTTCTTAAAGAAGCCTGTGGCCGTATTAAAAAAGCATGTGAAGCCTTATCCTGATTGATGGATTTTGATCTTATCATATTTGACTGTGATGGCGTTCTTGTTGACAGTGAACCGATTGCCAATCATCTTTTGCGGGATGCTCTCGCAAAAAACGGTCTTGAGATGACGTTGGATCAAGTTGTTGATACGTATGTCGGGCGGTCAATGTCAGCTGTTGTCAATATTTCAGAAGATTTGCTGGGTAGGAAATTGCCAGCTGATTTTCTTGACGTTCTTCAACTTGAAACCTTTGCGGCCTTTAAAGAAAAATTAAAAGCAGTTGATGGGGTGGAAGAACTGATCATGCATATTTTAAAGCAGAATAAAAAAATCTGTGTGGCCTCAAGCGGCAGTTTTGAAAAAATGGACTTCACACTCGGACTTACAGGACTTCGGCATTATTTTGGGGATAACATTTATAATTCATCTCAGGTTAAAAGGGGTAAACCTTATCCCGATTTATACCTATATGCGGCTGAGAGGATGATGGTTGAACCTGCAAAGTGCCTGGTAATCGAGGATAGTCTTCCTGGCGTTCAGGGGGCTGTTGCTGCGGGGATGGAGGTAATTGCTTACTGCGTGAATGGACAAGGTGAAAAGTACAAAAAAGCCGGTGGGTTGGTTTTTAAGCGGATGAGCGAAATTATATCACATATTCATTAAAAAAAATGCCGGGTCATGGACCCGGCAAGTTCACAAAATATAGGGAGGTTTCATATCTTGGGGAGATTATGAAACAGTGATGGGTCGAAAAGGGGGAGGATGCGACACCACCACGAACTGAAATAATTAAAGAATTACTCAGCGATGTTTCTCAACATCTGAGTAAAGTTATAGCCGATTGTTTTTGGAATGAGTACCTAGCAAAAACTCGTTGCTCCTATGCAAAAAATGCATAGCAAATGCCATATTTAGGACATTATGTTAGACTATACTAAAATCTTGAATGTTTGAATTCCTCAATTATGAAGTCCCTAAAAGCTGAGATTCTCTGAGATTTCCTTAGTTCCTGAGTATAAACAAAGTATGCAGGAAATTCATGTGTCTGTGTATCAGCAAGTATTCTTAACACATTAGTAGACCCTTGAACCAGGTAATCTGGTAGCGATCCGACGCCAAGTCCGGATTTTATTGCCTGTAACATTCCATAAATATTGTTGACCTCCAGGATTGGTGTTCGTTTTTGTGTTGCACCTGCTTCAAGTATCCAGTCAATATTTTCGATTGGGCTATTGGTTAGATCTCCATATGTAATCAGTCGGTGATGATCAAGGTCAGCAAGTGATCGTGGACGGCCATATTTATTGAGATAATCCGGTGAAGCATAAATGTTATAATTGAAAGTACCGATCTGTTTTTGTATCAGATCCAGATGTTCAGAAGGATGAAAGCGGATTGCTACATCGGCCTGACGGGTAAATAAATCAAAATCACTATCACCAATCAGCATCTGAACCTGAATATCCGGATATTTATTAATAAATTTCCAGATGTTATTCATCATCCAGGTTGAACCAAAGGAGCTGGTTGTAGTTATTTTAAGCTTGCCTCTGGGAGTTTCGGTTCCTTCCAGTATTTTTTGTTCAGTTACGTGAATTTTTGAAACCACTTCTCTCGTTGTTTCAAATAATGATTCTCCTTCGTCAGTAAGAATTAGTCCTCTGGCATGACGGTTGAATAATGAAGTCTGGAGGCTATCTTCTAGGGTTCTTATTTGGCGGCTGACAGCAGACTGGCTTAGTCCAAGTGCATCACCCGCACGTGTAAAGCTACCGGCAGTGGCGACAGTATGGAAAATGCGAAGTTTATCCCAATCCATGGATAGTCTCCCTATATTTTGACCATTAATTGCATTGAAAGTCCCGTCATCTCCCTCGGAAAATTCAAATATTTTTTAATTATTTTTATTCATTCTCAGCAATAAAGCGTTCAGCTTCAAGTGCGGCCATACAGCCCATACCGGCGGCAGTAACGGCTTGTCGGTATTTCTCATCTGTGACATCGCCAGCTGCATAGACTCCGGGAATATTGGTTTCTGTGCTATCCGGCGCAGTATTTATATAGCCACGTTCATTAATATCGATTTTTCCGTTAAATAGAGCCGTTGCAGGGGCATGTCCGATAGCAATAAATACACCATGCACTGGAATCTCGCGTGTTTTGCCTGTTTTTACATTTTTTACTCTTGCCGCTGTTACGCCACCCATTGGCGGTTCATCACCAAGAATTTCATCAATTTCATGGTTCCAAAGGCATTCAATTTTTTCGTTGGCAAATAAACGGTCCTGAAGAATTTTTTCCGAGCGAAGCTCGTCGCGTCTGTGAACCAGTGTTACTTTGGAGGCAAAATTTGTCAGGAAAATGGCTTCTTCTACAGCTGTGTTACCACCACCGACAACTATAACTTCTTTTCCACGATAAAAGAAACCGTCACAGGTTGCACAAGCAGATACACCAGCCCCCTGAAATTTTGTTTCAGATGGAAGCCCTAACCATTTTGCTTGTGCACCTGTTGCAATAATGACTGTATCGCCGATATAAGTATCACCACTATCTCCTTTGCAAACGAAAGGACGCTTCGAGAAATCAACACTGGTAATGAAATCTGAAATTATCGTTGTTTCAACATGTTCGGCTTGTGCTTTCATTTGCTCCATAAGCCAAGGCCCTTGAATTGCTTCTGCAAAGCCCGGGTAGTTTTCTACGTCAGTAGTAATAGTAAGCTGTCCGCCTGGTTCCATTCCCTGAACAATTATGGGTTTTAAATTAGCCCTAGCAGCATAAATTGCAGCGGTATAGCCAGCTGGGCCGGACCCAATGATAAGGACTTTAGTATTATGTTCAGTTGCCATTAATGAAAGCTCCAGAAAAAGTAAACAGTATTCATATTATTTTGTTGGTATCTTATGGCACGAAAAAACCGGACTGTGAAGCCCGGTTTTTATAAATTTATAATCATTCTAAAAATTACATTTTTTGTGTTTCACGTACTTTATCAATAACTTCTTTAAGATGCTCATAAGGAACATATCCTGCAATAATCTGATCTCCAATAACAAAACCAGGGGTTCCTGAAATTCCTATATTTTGTACAAGATATTTAGTTTTGGTGATATTGCTTACTATTTCAGGGTCTTTCATGTCTTCTTTTAATTTTTCCTCATCCAGACCGGCATCACGAGCAATTTTAATAACAAGATCTTTTGTTAGTGATCGTTTGTTTTTCATCATTGCGTTATGGAATTCCATAAATTTCCCCTGCTTTATAGCAGCCATAGCGGCAGCAGAAGCATAGTTTGATGATTCTGCAAGAATAGGGAGTTCTTTATAAATGATTTTCAAATTCTTATCTTCGTCAAGAAGTTTGCTAAGAATGCTCGGGACTTGTTTGCAATAACCGCAATTATAATCGTAAAACTCAATCAGGGTAACATCGCCATCCTTATTTCCGGCGACATAGCTATAACCGTCATTATAAAGTTGATCATGGGCATCCAACAGCATGCTTGCATTCTGACGTTTGCGAAGGACATTAACAGCTTCCGGTATAATTTCTGGATTTTCCAAGATATAATTACGGATCAGTGTATTGATTTCTTCTTTTTGGGCGTCATTAAATGAAGGATTGCCTTGCTGCGCATTTCCGAAGAGGGAAAATAGCCCGGCAGAAATAATAACCAGCCCAATAGCCGCTATTAATTTTGGAAATTTCATACCCTAACTCCTATTTCTTTCTTTTTGGCGTTCTGTCTTTTCTTTTTCTTCCTGCTCTTGCTGTTTCTTCTCTTGTTTATCCATATTAACTTGGCTTGCCATCATAATATCCTGGGCTTTTAACCAATTAGGAGAATCTTTAGGAAGTAAATCTACAGCTTTCTTAGCATTTATCATAGCACCTCTAATATTACCAGTAAGTAAAAGATGCTGAGCTGTCGAATAATGGGTCATAGCTTCATCATTTTTTCTATGGTAGGCAATTGAGGCTTCTTTCCAGCCAAAACTGTCATTTGGTTCTTCTCTTAGGACAATTTCTAGGTTTTTAATGGCTTCATCAAGATACCGGTCATCCTCAGTACTTATCAGGGAACGTGCATATGACATGCGAATTAATGAAGAAGATGGTAAATTCTCAACCGCCGTTTTATAGGGGGTGAGGGATTCTACTACTCGCCCATCTTCAAATAATATTTGCCCCTTTGTTTCTTGAAAGTATGGATTATTAGGAAATTCAGCAATAAGGGAATCTATTTCGGCAAGGGCCAGTTTGATTTGTTTACTTCTTTGATAGCCGAAAGTACGGGCATATCTTGCGTTCACACTTTGATCGCTTAGTGGATATTTTACCAGTGTTGCCTGCAAGGGTTTTACATAACCATATAATTTTGCCTGTAATCTGAAAAACTCTTTTTCAAGCTCAGGGTCGGTTTTAACTTCATAAAATGGAGAGGCTTTTATTCTTTCTTCAACACGTTGAATTCTGTCAGAAGTAATGGGGTGGGTGCTTGCATAAGGATCCTGATATCTCTCTGGAACAAGATCCTGATCGCCCAGAATTTCAAAAAATTCAATTAATCCTTTTCCAGATTGTCCCATTTTATCTAGAATAGTGAGGGCTGACTGATCAGCTGCTGATTCTTGTGTTCTGCTGAAACGAAGTAAGGTACGGTATCCGACTTGTTGCCCCCCCATCATTAGTGCCATACCGGCATCGGCAGAACCCGCTGCCATGGCGGCAACCCCAAGCACTAAACCCATAAGACTGTAAGACGCCATTTGAGACATACCTTCGCTAAATCTGGAAAGGTGTCCGCCTTTAATGTGGCCTGTTTCATGGGCAATTACCCCGATGACCTGATTTGTATTTTGTGCTGCTAGTAAAAGACCTGAATTTATGAACACATTCTGTCCACCCATAACAAAGGCGTTAATTGTACTGTCATCAAGAAGGTAAGTATCAACAGCATTTGGTTCTAGATCAGCTGCTTTAAAAATAGGCTCTGTAATATCCCTGATAATCTGTTCAATTTCAGCATCTCGCAGGATCGAAAGCCCGCGATCTTTTGCAAAAGTAATATTTGTCATTGTGAAGCTGTAAATAAGTATCACAACAAAAATTCTATGTATTACAACCTTAATGGAATTTAATTTCATGTGCCAAGTCTATTCTCAAAGGATTGTTTCGTCAATTGCAGCTCCATATATTCATTAACGGCTTAATGGAGAATGAATGTAATGGTAAATTGAAATTGTGACAAAATTAAAGCCCGAATTAAGTTTCGGGCTTTAAAAAACGAATGACTTATCTGGACCACCAGCCCTTTTTCTTTGGTTTAACTTCAACTGACGCAATATCTGTATTAGAAACAGTTTCTTTAACGGCAATTGGTTCTGCTTCGGTCACTGTCTCCACTTTCTTAGCAGTGCTTTTTCTTGGAGTTCTAGCCGGTTTCTTATCTGCCTTTTCATTTTCTATAGCGTCAGATTTAATTTCAGCAGGCTTTTTGCGGGTACGAGAAGTTCTTTTAGGTTTTGGTTTCTCTTCCTCCACTTTATCCCCGGAATTTTCTTTTGCTATTGCTTCCTTTTCGTTCTGTTCAGAAACTTTATCTGCCTTACCGTCATCCTGAGTTTTTCTTTTTCGACGTGGCTTGGATTTTGGTTTAGCTTCTTCCTTAATTTCCTGTTTATCAATAGCTTCTGCAGTTACTGTTTCGGTTTCCACTAAATTATTTTTCTCACTATTATTTTCAGTCTCATCAACTGAATTTTCAGTTTTATTATCGAAGTCGCGTCTTCTCCCGCGTCGTGAGCGACGCTTGCGGCGAGGACGATCATGTTCTTCATCAGCTTGTACGGAATTTTCTTCATGCTCGGTTGCTGGAGAATTATATTTATTTTGTGCAGATTTTCTTCTTCTTCTGCGTCGTTTTGACTTTTCGTTGTTTTGTTCTTTTGGGGAGACATCCTCTTCCGTAACATCAATAAGTTTATTAACGTCATGCCCCAATCTTAAAGAGTCATTTCTGTTTTGCAGAGTACTGGTTGGTTTACCTGATTTGTCCATGCGATAGGCGGATGCTGTCAGATCATTATCAATTGCAATTGATACGCTGAAATTATTTCGCTTTTCCAGGCTGGTCAAATTTTCTCTTTTGTTATTAAGAAGATAAATGGCAATTCTTGAAGGAAGATAGACAGTAAAATGCGAATTGTTACTTCGGCTTCCTTCCTCTTCAATAATTCGTAAAATATGAAGGCTTTGGGATTCAACAGACCTTAAAACACCGCTTCCCTCGCAGTGAGGGCAGGGGGTCGTACTCGATTCAAGCACACCTACTCTTAATCTCTGTCTCGACATTTCCATCAAGCCAAAAGAACTTATACGTCCAACCTGAATACGGGCTCGATCTGCCTTTAGGCAGTCTTTCATTTTTCGTTCAACTGCTCGATTGTTTCTGTTTTCTTCCATATCGATAAAATCAATTACTACGAGCCCGGCCATATCCCTTAATTTTAACTGACGGGCAATTTCTTCTGCCGCTTCAAGATTTGTTTTAAGGGCTGTTTCTTCAATATTATGTTCTTTTGTAGCTCTTCCCGAGTTAACATCAATCGAAACCAATGCTTCTGTCGGGTTAATGACAATATACCCCCCGGATTTAAGCTGTGCAGTCGGGCTATACATGGAATCCAGATGAGCTTCCACTTTATAGCGCTGAAACAGTGGAATTGGATCAACATAATGATGAATTTTCTTGGCATGACTGGGCATTAACATGCTCATGAAGTTTTTTGCAGTTTTATATCCCCTTTCACCTTCAACAATTATTTCACTAATATCTCTGGTGTAAAGATCACGAATACTGCGTTTGATCAGATTGCCTTCTTCATAAATCTGCGTAGGCGCAATTGATTTAAGTGTAAGCTCCCGAATCGCATCCCACATGCGTTTTAAATAATCATAATCACGCTTAATTTCCATTTTGGTGCGATCACTTCCAGCTGTACGGATTATACAGGCATGCCCTTTAGGCATATTAAGTTCTGAAAGTATATTCTTTAGTTTTTTACGGTCTTTTACATTGGCAATTTTGCGGCTGACACCGCCACCGTGAAGTGTATTTGGCATGAGAACGCAATAACGGCCCGGAAGGGACAGATATGTTGTAAGAGCAGCACCCTTGTTGCCGCGTTCTTCCTTAACAACCTGTATAAGAATAATCTGGTTTTTCTTAATGACTTCCTGAATTTTATATTTATAACGCAGACGTTTTGCCATTTTTATGCGCAAACGTTCTTCTTCCTCTTCTTCGGAAGGGGCATTTACCTCTTCATGAATATCATGAGCTAAATCACTGCTTTCAATGAATTCATCCTCAGAAAGTTCATTTTCATTATGATGATCATCATCATTGTTTGATGCTATGATGTCTTCATCTGTAATATTTTCTGTAATGACATCATCAGTTTTTGTATTTTCTGCTTTAGTTTTAGATCTTTTTCTTCGTGTTTTACGTTTTTCTGCTATTTCATTTTCGTTATCTTCTGACTCAATCTGCTTTTCATCATTTAAGTCAGGTTCCTGATTTTCTATTACTATTGCATCAGTATCATTAGTCTTTTCTACATTTTCAATTTCAGCTTTATCTGAGGTTTCAGTGACAGAATTTTCATTATCCGTTTTTTCATCAGCAGACTCGATACCGCTTTCACCCTGCCTCCTGCGGGGGCGTCTTCTTCTTTTTTTTGTTTTGTCCTGTTGTTCTTTTGCTTCAACTTCTAGAAGATCGGCATTTGCTGCGGCTTCTTCAGCAATTAGTGCTTCGCGGTCAGCAACCGGAATTTGATAATAATCAGGGTGAATTTCACTAAAAGCAAGAAAACCATGACGATTTCCCCCGTAATCCACAAATGCGGCTTGCAAAGAAGGTTCGACACGTGTCACTTTTGCTAGATAGATGCTACCTTTTAGTTGTTTTTTAGCAGAACTTTCATAATCAAAGTCCTCTACTCGATTTCCATCGACGATGGCCACACGGGTCTCTTCCTGGTGGGAGGCGTCGATTAACATACGTATTGACATTTAAATATTCTCCACTCAAAAAACCGCTCGAGCTTTTATGGTCATTAGCTGCCATAAAGCGTGCAGGTTTTTGGTTTGTTGTTTTTAATAATTTTTGAGGTAATGCATTAAAAGACTTAGGAAAGAGAACAAATACGCCATTATCATCAAAGGTTTTTTCCTTTAATGCTGGTTGACTACTCTTGCTGCTTTTAATGCCTGAATTCATAATTTTTTATCAAACTTTAATTTTGGTTTGATCGTAATCTCTATTCTTGTTTTTCTTCTTATAAGTAATCTTATAAAGCCTAATCATCCTATTGATTTTCAGCATCGTATTTTCGATCATTTCTTACGCGTCAATACGACTAAAATATAACATAATAAACATGTTGACGATAAACAACCTAAAATAACAAATTTTAAAAAATACTTTTTGAAATCATTATTTTATATTAGAAATGTTAATAAATATTAACCATTGTCTTATATTTTATTGAGTATAGACAATTTAATACAATGAAAATTAGGATTATCAAAGTGGATCGGGCTCTGTTTTTGCCAATAAGAATTTTGCTTACTGCGCTGATTTTTTTAGCACTGTTTGTAAATTTTTCGTTTGCAGCATCCCCTGAAATATCAGCTGTTCGGTTTGGAGGAGACGACAACAAGACCCGCTTTGTCCTTGAAATAAAAGGAAAATCCGCTTTCCGAACTTTCAGTCTGGCAAATCCGAACAGGATTGTTATTGACCTAGATGAGGTTAGTTGGAAAATAGGCCCAGGTGGTGCTGAAGGGATGGGACTCATTAAAAATTATCGGTATGGTCTTTATATGCCAGGGACTTCGAGAATTGTTCTTGATCTGAAATATCCGGTAAAAATTGCAAATTCATTTGTCATTAAAGGCAAACCCGGCAATCCGGATCGGATGGTATTT
>JACKKT010000012.1 GCA_024236295.1 Kordiimonadaceae bacterium
GTGATGGTGCCCGGGGGCGGATTTGAACCACCGACACGCGGATTTTCAATCCGCTGCTCTACCCCTGAGCTACCCGGGCAAGGGATAAATGCTCTAAGGAGGTGGGAGGGTTATAGAAAATAAGTGAGGCGCTGTCCAGCACTCTTTTTAAAAAAATGCTGCAAGAGCATTATACTTAATTACTGATCAATTTCGTCGTCATCACTTTGACCCTGGGATGTTTTTTCACCAGCAATCACATAGCTTTCATTAAACCAGCGACCCAGGTCAATTTCGCTGCATCGGACACTGCAAAATGGATAATATTTTTTTGTTGCGGCTCCGTTACAGATCGGGCATTTGTCGTTATTATTGGCTGCTTTCATTTCAGCTCCATTGATAATTTTGATCCCGTGCGCATCAAAAAATGATCGAAAACAATGCTGTGATCCTCGAACCATTTTTTTTCATTTTTATTGACTTTTATGACCAATGGCAAGCCGGGATTGCTTAGGGCATCGGTTTCGGCCAGGCGCAAAATATCAAGGCAGACACTTTCGGTATTCTTTTTGCTGACATTTTTCTGGATCAGCAGATCATGTAAATTTTTGCGACTGGATTTTCGGGTAAGAGCCAGAAGCCCCAGTGGGGAAATATTGCCGCGCTGTACCGGTTCCGGGTCTTTTAACATCAGATCATCAATAAAATTAAGAAGGCTTTTTACCTGACCTTTATTTTCCATATTGATGAAATCAATGATGATGATGCCGCCTATTCCTCTGAGTTTTAACTGGCGGAAAATTTCCCGAGTTGCTTCACTGTTAATACTGAATATCTGCATCTGCGGATCGCTCGAAAACTGTGCTGCTCCTGTATTTACATCAATAACAGTCATGGCTTCTGTTGCTTCAATGGTAATCCAGGCACCGGATTTAAGCGGTATTTTCTCAGAACAAATCTGTTCGATAACATCGTCGACTTCATATTGGCTGAAAAGAGGCACTTTTTCCTGATGTATTATGAGCCTGTCTGCCATATCAGGGGCAAAGGTCCGGGCCCATAATTTAGCCTGTTTAAAGGCTGCTGCTTGATCAATAATAATTTCATCAATATCGTTTTTTAAATAATCCCGCATTATCTGCTCAATTGGGTCGGGGCCTTGTGTCAACAGTGACGGGCATTTTATTTTTTCGATATCCTTAGAAATATGTGCCCAGTGGTCCATCATTTTTTGTGCTGTGGCCGCAAGTTCTTTAAGTGGAATTGACTGTGCATCTGTTCTGAATGTAAGTCCAGCTTCACCAAGATTCATTTGTTCCCCAAACGCCTTTAATTCCTCGCGCTTGTCCGGGTCTTTTATCCGGCTTGAAACGTATGCGCCACCACGAAAAGGATGGAGGACGATGGCGGTTGAAATAAGTTCAATCCGCCCGCTCAGCTTGACCAGTTTATCTTTTATTGCATCAGCCGTGACCTGAACAATTATTCGCTGGCCTTCATGCAGCAGGGTGGTGAGATCATTTGGTTTTTTCCCTTGCCTTTTAGGCAGGTTTTTTAATGGTAAAAAGCCGGTAAAGCCTTTGGCAAGTTCGACAAATGCAGCCTGAAGTTCTTTAGAAAGACTAATGACGCGTCCAAGATAAATTGCCCCGATATAGGATGGGTCATGGTCTCGGTAAAGCCTAAGGTCCGTTACATGTCCATTTTCAATTTGCGCCATCCTGATTTCGCCTATGGAGCTGTTGATCAGGATTTTACTGTTTTCGTTCATTCATTTCACAGCCTATAGCCATGCCCCTTTAACAAGTTGACCGTTTCAAACAGGGGAAGCCCAACAACGTTACTGTAAGAGCCATTGATGCTAATAATAAACTGTGCGGCAAGTCCCTGTATGGCGTAGCCTCCGGCTTTTCCCTGCCATTCATCATGGCTTAAATAAAAGTTGATGTCTTCCCTGCTTAATCGTTTGAATTTTACCACAGTTTTAACAGTTTTTGTGTTTATTTTTCCGTCCGGGGAAATGAGACAGATCCCGGTATATACAGAGTGGCGTCGTCCGCTTAGTAATTTTAGAAAATTTTCCGCCTGTTCTTTATCCGCGGCTTTTTCAAGGAGCCTGTTGCCACAGACCACAACGGTGTCCGATGCAAGAATAAAGCAGTCTTTATGGATTTCAGAGACTTTTAAGGCTTTAAGACGAGAAAGTCTTTTTACCAAAGAGGCCGGTTTTTCAGATTTAAGGGGGGTTTCGTCAATGTCAGCGGGTATAACCTGGTCCGGGGTAAGACCAACCTGTTTTAATAGCTCCAGACGCCGAGGTGATGCAGATGCTAAAATCAGGTGATTGTCTTTTTGAGACCCCGCTGCCACGGTTGCCTTACCTATAGCGATAGGTGATCCGGCCTTTGGTCAGATCATAGGGTGTCATCTCAACCAGCACTTCGTCACCGGCAAGGACACGAATACGGTTTTTACGCAACTTACCCGCCGTATGGCCAAGGACCTCGTGACCGTTTTCCAATTCTACTCTGAACATCGCATTCGGCAGTAATTCGGTAACCTTACCGCGAATTTCAAGTAACTCTTCTTTAGCCATTATGGCTCCTTATTTAAGTTCATAAATAACATGTGGAAAATAGAGAAAAATAAGCAAAATACAAGTGAAATGTTTATTATGCCCAATCTAGCCTTGATTTGCTGCTTTAACATTGCAACCGTTCATCGATTTTTCTGACCAGCTTATCACGCAGTGTGCGAAAGGCTGAGAGTATATTTTCACGGTTTCCTTCTGTTCCTGTCGGGTCGTCCATCGGCCAATATTCCACTTCCGTTGAGTGTCCTTCTGTAAGTTGAAGTGCTCGTTTGTGCGCCTCAGGGCTAAAGGCAATTATAAGATCAAATGAATTATCATTAAGGTCATCAAAATCCTGTGCCTTATGATTTGCAATATCAATGCCCATTTCTGCCATCACCGCAACTGCAAAGGGATTTATTTTGCTAAGCTTTTCATTTACGCCGATACTGTCGACATATATTTTGTCACCGAATTTATTTTTGGTAATAGCTTCTGCCATGGGGGAGCGTACCGCATTGAAATTACAGATAAAAAGGATGCTGGTTGGAAGTTTGGCTTGGCTGTTCTTCATCTGGGGTACTTTCTATCTGATCTGAAGCACGCAGATCAGGGTAAACAGACGTCTTGCCGTATCAAAATCAATATCCACTTTATCGGCGAGACGGGTGCGCAAAATTTCAGAGCCTTCATCATGAAGCGAGCGGCGCCCCAAATCAATTGCTTCAATATGGCGGGGATTTGATACTTTTATTGCCGTATAATAGCTGTTGCAGACAAGAAAGTATTCCTTGATAATACTGCGAAGCGGGCTTAACGGCAGCACAAATGTTGAGAGCTCCTGGTCTCCATCAGTGCGAAGATCAATGGCAAGGCGGTTATCTTCCATTCTTAATGTAACCCGGTAAGGCCCTTTATAACCATCGGGCATTTGTATTTTGGGAACGAAGCGGTTATTTTCCAGCAAATCAAAAATAGCAACCCGACGCTCATGTTCTATATCATCGTTTCTTCGAATGATGGTTTTATCATCCAGTTCTATGTGGCTAATTCTTTGGGAACGACGCTCTTTATGCATAATGTTATTCGTCCAGCCTTATACCGATGGATTTTTTATGTGCCTGCAATCCTTCTTCATCGGCCAGTTTCATGGCCGGTGGCCCGATTTTACCAAGGCTCACTCTGTCACATTCAATAAGGGTGTTTCTTTTCATGAAATCCAGCACGCTAAGCCCTGATGAAAAACGCGCACTGCCGGACGTGGGCAGAACGTGGTTCGGCCCGGCTATATAATCACCGATAGCTTCCGGTGTATAACGGCCAATAAATATGGAACCGGCATTTCTGATTTCTGACAGCATTTGTCGTGGCTCATCCAAAGCAAGTTCCAGATGCTCCGGCGCAATCCGGTTGATAAGGGCCGGTGCTTCCGCCATTTCAGAAATGCAAATAACACAGCCATGATTTTCCCAGCTGGCACGGGCGATTTGTGCCCGCGGCAGGGTTTTTAAATGTTCTTCTACGGCTTCCATCACTTTTTTCGCATAATCCACATCATCGGTAATCAGAATGCTTTGGGCCACTTCGTCATGCTCGGCCTGTGAAAGGAGGTCAATGGCTATCCATGCAGGATCATTTTTATTGTCGGCCACAACGAGAATTTCTGATGGTCCGGCGATCATATCAATGCCGACGGTGCCGAAGACTTCCTTTTTCGCGGCCGCGACATAGGCATTTCCGGGACCCGCAATAATATCCACGGCTTTAATGGTTTCGGTGCCGTAGGCAAGGGCGCCGACCGCCTGAGCACCGCCGATTTTATAAATTTCATCAATTCCGGAAATATGCGCGGCGGCGAGAACCAAAGGGTTTAAATATCCCTTTGGTGAAGGGACCACCATAATAATGCGATCTACCCCGGCGGCTTTGGCCGGAATGGCATTCATCAAAACCGAAGACGGGTAGGCGGCCTTGCCGCCCGGGACATAAATGCCCGCGGCTTCAACGGCGTTCCAGCGCACCCCCAGGGCCACACCGATTTCGTCCGTCATACTGTCATCTTCGGGGATATGGCGAATATGAAATTCCCGAATACGGTTTGCCGCTATTTCAAGGGCGTCGAGCGTTTCTTTAGCGCAGACGGAAAGAGCGTCTTTTAATTCTTTTTCACTGACCCGCATTGTTTCTGATGTCAGTGAAAGTCCATCGAATTTTTCGGTATAGCGGAGCAGGGCTTCATCACCGTTTGCTTTAACATCTTTCAGGATGTCTTTTACAACACCGGAAACATCATTTTCTGTGTCACGGTTTTCTTTAAGCAGAATTTCAAATTGTTGCTCAAAATCCGCATCCCGGCTGTTCAGCACTTTAACCATTGACGGCCTCTCTGACCCGGTCAAGGATCGGGCCTATTTCGGCGTTGCGGGTTTTAAAGGCGGTGCGGTTAATGATAAAGCGCGACGTAATATCAAGAATTTTTTCAATTTCAACCAACCCATTGGCCTTTAGCGTAGCGCCAGTGCTGACCAAATCAACAATGCGTCGGCAAAGCCCTAACCCCGGGGCCAGTTCCATAGCGCCATTAAGCTTGATACATTCTGCCTGAACGCCGCGCTTGGCAAAATATTTTGATGTAAGGTTGGGATATTTGGTGGCGACACGAACATGGCTCCAGCGGCTGGGATCGTCCGTTTTGCTCATTTCTTCCTGCTCGGCCACTGAAATGCGGCAATGCCCGATATCCAGATCAAGCGGCGCATAAATTTCAGGGTAATCAAATTCTAGCAAAACATCATTTCCAGCCACGCCAAGCTGTGCGGCACCAAAAGCAACAAAGGTCGCAACATCAAAACTTCTGACACGGATAATGCTTAAATTTTCGATGTTGGTCTTAAACATCAGTTTTCGTGAGTCCGGATCATCAAATTCTGTCTCCGGCTGAATGCCGGCAGCGTTGATGATTGGCATCACTTCCTTAAGGATGCGCCCCTTTGGCAGGGCCATTACCATCGGTTCGTTTATCTTTATTGTCATCGCGTGAACTGCCTTAACTGCTCTCAACCATCGTCTTATGCGCCCTTTTATCGAAAAGCGAAGGGAATGGCTAGTTTTAATATGATTATTTAAAGAAAAATTACTCGCTCAGGCCTTCAATGACTTTATGCTTTGGATGGCAGGTTGCGGGATAGGGCGCACCTATATCTTGCATCTGCGCTTCGATCACTTCCGCCTCTAGCCGAATAACGGCATCCCCGGCAAAAATCAGGTCAATGGCAATATTCTCATTTTCAAGCGGCAGGGCTTCAATTGCCAGAAGCTCGAGCACATGTTTTTTATCCTCCTGGGGGATGTTCTGGCTGGTGACATTTATAATATCAGAAAAATGACAACCAGTGCGGATGCGGTGGCAGTCCTTGTCATCTTTTCCAATTTTATCTTCCCAGACATAACGGTTAAGCATTAATGCAAAAATCCGGCTTTTCGGGGAATAGCTGAAATCGGCAACCACGGTCACTGCATCCTGAAGATAAGCGGATAGGATGGTCAGGTCCTCTTTATCCTGCGCTTTTAATTTTAAGCCTTTTGCCATTAATTTCCCTTTAAATCCCCAAATTGGCGTCACGGACTATTTTTGCACCAACGGCACTGAGCTTTTCTACCAGACGTTCATAGCCACGATCAAGATGATAAACGCGGTTGACAAAAGTTTGCCTGTCGGCGACCAGCCCGGCCAGGATCAATGACATGGACGCCCGAAGGTCAGTTGCCATAACCGGGGCACCAAGCAGATGATCAACCCCGCGCACGGTGGCGGTTGAGCCATGCACTGTAATATCCGCGCCCATACGTGTCAGTTCCGGTACATGCATGAAACGGTTTTCGAAGATGGTTTCGTTAATCACTGATGCGCCGTCACAAAGGGTCATCATCGCCATGACCTGTGCCTGCATATCTGTGGGAAAACCGGGGTAGGGCTGGGTGGTCACATTAATACCGCGAATTTTATCACGCCCCAGTTTTACAAAAACGCCACCTCCGGTTTCGGTGAACTCCAGTCCCGCCTGTTTCAGAACACCGACCGATCCGCGCATGGCGTCCAGCAGGTTTTCACCCTTAAGCTCCAGCTCGCCCCTTGTCATGGCGGCGGCGACAGCGTAGCTCCCCGCTTCAATCCGGTCGGGCATAACCGAATATTCGGTGCCATGAAGTTGATCAACCCCTTCCACGGTAATGGTGCGCGTGCCAATGCCGCTTATTTTTGCGCCCATAGCGTTAAGACAGTTGGCAAGGTCGGTAATTTCCGGCTCCCGTGCCGCATTTTCAATTGTGGTGGTGCCTGCCGCCAGTGTTGCCGCCATCAGAATATTTTCAGTGGCGCCAACCGACACGGTCGGGAAAAGCACGGTGCCGCCTTTAAGCCGCCCGCCCGGGGCGACGGCGCGAACATATCCTTCTTCCAATTCGATGGTGGCACCCAATTCCTCAAACCCCTTAAGGTGAAGATCAATGGGCCGGTTGCCGATGGCGCATCCGCCGGGAAGGGATACGGTTGCTTCACCCACCCTGGCCAGAAGCGGCCCGAGCACCAGAATACTGGCCCGCATTTTCCGCACAATATCGTAAGGCGCGGTGGTGCTGGTGATACATTCGGTGGTGAAGCTAATAGTCTGACCCTGTCCAAGCATTGAACCTTCATTAAGGACTTCGGTTTTTACCCCGTGTCCCTCTAGCAGCATTTTGAGTGTTTTGATATCGGCAAGATGGGGGATATTGGAAAGCTTTAATGTTTCCCCGGTCAAAAGACTAGCACACATTAGTGGCAGCGCCGCATTTTTGGCCCCGCTGATCGGAAGTTCTCCCTCAAGGCGGAAACCGCCGGTTATTGCAATTCTGTCCAATAAAAATTCCTATATTTTTTAATTTTATAGCTTTGGCAGTGTAACGCCGGTCTGGCCCATATATTTTCCGTTGCGGCTGTTATAAGGCACTTCGCAGGGTTCGTTTCCTTCAAAAAACAGGAACTGACAGGCCCCTTCGTTGGCATAAATTTTAGCCGGTAATGGTGTTGTGTTTGAAAATTCCAGTGTCACATGGCCTTCCCAGCCCGGTTCAAGCGGCGTGACATTGACAATGATGCCACAGCGGGCATAGGTCGATTTACCCAGACAGATCACCAGCACATTTTCGGGAATACGGAAATATTCAACGGTACGGGCAAGAGCGAATGAATTGGGCGGAATGATGCAGACATCGCCCGGGCGGTCAACAAAGCTGTTGCTGTCAAATTTTTTAGGATCCACAGTCACGGAATCAACATCGGTAAAGATTTTAAATTCGTTCGATACCCGTGCGTCATAGCCATAGGATGACAGGCCATATGAAATAACGCCGTTTCGTTTCTGGCGGTCTTCAAAAGGTTCAATCATGCCGTGGTTTTTTGCTTTTTCCCTTATCCATTTATCTGACATTATTGCCATTATTTATCTTCCTTGTCTGTCATTTTCGTTATTTTGCGCGCCTGTGTTTTTCGCCTCTTCAGGTTATCCCTGAGCGCCTCGGCCAGTCGGTCCTGCTTCTCTTTTCTGATTTCCGATTTGCTGTCTTGAGTATTTTTTGTCATCTCGTTTTGCAAGTTAATTTATTCAACATTATGACCTTTTTAAGGGGATAAGAAAATAATCGCAATTAATTCCTTAAATTGACTTGCAGGATGGCGGGCATTGTGGCATGTTCCGCGCCAATTAAAGGCTTTTTAAGCCATAACCTACCCATCGCCGCTATAGCTCAGTGGTAGAGCGCACCCTTGGTAAGGGTGAGGCCGAGAGTCCGATTCTCTCTAGCGGCACCAGCCTTCAATAACTTATTGAAATCATTTAAAAACAAGGGCTTGCATAATGTATTGGTACACATGTATGGTACACAATGAGGCAAGAATCAATGAGAATGAAGCAGTATATTCAACTTAGAAACAGCACATACTACTTTAGAGTAAGATACCCCAAGCACTTAGTTGATATTATTGGCAAGAAAGAGTTTAGAGTATCTCTGGGTACAGACAGTCGAAAAGAAGCTGATTCCCGAGTCATCCCATTTTGGGAAGAATACCAATCTAAAGTAAATGATGCTGAGAGGAAACTTGCAGCCAAACAAGCTGTCCAACCCAAGCCATTATTGACCAATGAAATCATTGGCCTTGTAAGTACATGGTACAAGCAAGGTGAAGGTCTACACCAGTTAAACGTAATGTCCCGCAAGTCACCCGAAGACCTACCTGAGGAACCTAAGACGATTTATGTCAAATCAGAAGGGCGTTACATTAAGAACGTAATGTATGGTAAGAGGAGAAGGACAACATCCGAAGAGCGCAGAGCCTTCATTGAAAGAACTGAGGCAAACATCAAGCGCATGAGGGAAGAGCTATTACCTGATTGCAATTACAGTACCGTTTATCCAATCGTTCAGGGGATTTTGAAGCGAGCCAATAGGTCAGCTAATCTGGACAGCATTGAGTATAATGAATTATGTCATACTGTATTACGTGCGTGGATAGAACTTGAAGAAAGAGCGTTAAGACGACAAAGGGGGGACTTTAACGAAACATCTCCAGACGACCTTATTAATACATTCAGACAATCCAAGAGTGACACAATAAGTCATTTTACAGTCATAGCTGAAGCTACCGAAGTTGGGATGACATTAGACCAGCTCATTGAGGACTATACAGAAAGCCGAAAAGCATGGTCAAAATCCACCGCCAAGTCGTATCAGAGTGTGTTTAAATTTATACTTGAAGTTATTGAACCAAGCACTCCTATACGGGATATTTCCAGAGATAATGCTTACGAAGTACTGAATATATTAAAAGAGTATCCGGCGCACAGAAATAAAAACCCATATCTAAAAGACCTGACAATAAAACAGGCAGTTAGTAAAGCTAAAGAATTAGGTATTGATACTATTGACTCGGTCACTGTAAACGGAACATATTTCAAATGCTTGAATGCTCTTTTCAAGTGGGCAGTAAATGAAGGAAGAATAAATAATAACCCATTTGTAGGTCTGAAATGGGATTTAACACCAGCTGAGAAATTACTTGCTGCCCAGAACAAGAAATCGTCCATCCCAATGGACTTACTTCAAAGTTTATTCAATGGCGAACCTTGGGCATCACGAAATGAAAACTATAAGAACCATCCCTCATTCTTTTGGGGGCCGCTTATTGCTTTATTTCATGGTAGTAGGAGAGGTGAAATAGCAAGTTTGAATGTATCCGATATTATTATTGAGGACGGAATACCATCATTTGCATTCAGTTGGATTATAGATGAAGATGGGGAAGTAATCCGCCGCTACAAGAACCTAACTACAGTACGTAAGGTTCCAATACATCCAGAGTTACTAAAAATTGGGTTCTTAGGGCTTGTGGAGAGGCAAAACTCGCAGGTCATTCTCAATTATTCCCTGAGCATAAACCAAATGTGGATGACAAGTGGGGATACAAAATATCAAAGTGGTTCAATCCTCACCTTAGGAGCATTTCTAAAGAACCTACCAAGTGTACCTTTCATTCGTTCAGGCACTGTTTTGAGGATGCTTTGAAACGAGTGCATTTGTCAGGAACCCGCGTAGGTCATGCATTAGGCGGAAGACGACATACCGACAAATCCAGTGGTGATAGTTATGGTGATGGCTTAACTGTAAAAGACTTGCTGCCAGAAATCACTAAAGTTAAATATGAGAAACTTGACCTGTCACATTTATATATTACTGGTGAGAAAGGGTAACTGCACGAATTAACAGCCAAGAATTAACGGAATGGCCTCTCAGGGTACTACCCCCTACCTAATACCCGTTTCATTAACTGGTGACTCTGTATCCGGTTTCCTCACCACTTGAGATCACCACCCAAAGCGGACATTAGCGTAATCACTATTGTTGGCTAAAATTAGAGACAAAGGAGCAAAGCCCAACTTGCTTGTTGTCCTTTTAAACTACTTGTTAAGTCTATTTTACGCAAGGAAGCCAATCCATTCGCCCTCAAGGTCGAACAAGTTAAAGCCCTTTGTGCCATTGTGAACCAGATAGCCAATCCACACTCCTTCAACGGTAAACCAGTTATAACCACCTTCTCCGTTTGTAGAGAAGTATCCCGCCCACTCTAGAGAACCATTGAAATATGAAAAGTTTTCCCTATTAGCAACTATTACAACCCCTACTAACTCAGCATCCGTATTGTAGCGATAGTAACCAGTCCACCCACTATTCTTAGGATTAAGAGACGAGTTGTAACGAGGGTTTAATATAGATGCATACTTAGGGTTTATTGACGATGAATATTTAGGGTTAATACTAGAATTATATTTTGGATTGATTGATGAATTATATTTTGGATTGATTGATGAATTATATTTTGGATTTATACTGGAATTATATTTGGGGTTTAGTGATGAGTTGTACTTAGGGTTTTCCGTAGAACTTAAAGATTGCGCATATAAATTAATCGCAAACATAGCGAACAGAAAGACAGTTGTGATTCTAAATACGAATTTCATGTATTATCCTTAACACCTAACGCCTCATTAGTCAGATATTCTGATGCAATGATTTGTTATATTTTGACTATTTATTTTCATCAAGAATGCATTGAAACTGGCCCCACAATTGCCCAAAACAACATTGCCGCCCCCTTTTCAACTAACTTACAAATTATGAGTAGAAATAATATGATAAGTTATAGTAAATTACAACTGTGACAGATTAATGCCCACTTAGGGACGGAAGTAGCCATACGTAATGTCGTATAATTTAGCCTCTCAGATACTCATACAGAGTCGAAGATTCTTGTAGGCTACCATCACACCTGACTGAGGCAACAGACCACTCAATGAGTCCCTGAGGGCCATATAGGAATGATTGAAATCCTTCCTTGTTTATCTTTTGTTGTGGTGATATCACGTACGACTGAATAATGAATTGTATTTATCTATGAGTAACCAATCCAATCCTGAAATCTTATCCCGCCTGCTTGACCAGTGGCGTACCAGTGAGGCACCTGAAGTGTCCGCCGTTGTTGCAGAACTGTCTGATGAACTGAAATCACAGGAGCAACGAACAAGAGCAAGGAAGGCAAATGATGAAGCACGGCTACAGGCAACCTTAAGAGCTATTGTGCTTGACCTTTATGCGACTTCTCGGGCTAACCAAGAGCGGTACATTCGAATTGGAAGACGTAAGGAAGATTACACTAAGCAGACACGATACACCAATGAGCAATTATCCTATCAACCTGTTAGAGATGTGACTGATTTCCTCCACCGCTCTGGATATACTGATTATCTCAAGGGTTATTACTTAAAGAAAACCCAGACAGGCAGAAGGTCAGCGCATCGGGCAACACAGAAGCTTATAGCCGTCTTCAATAAACATTCGGTTTCCCTCGACATGATTGTTGCCTCATCAGGCGGTGAACTGGTCAGACTTAAAGATAGCGATAAGAACCTTGCTGAGTATGAAGACACAATCGAGACCAGAACATTCAGGGATAACCTTTTACGTATTAACAAGGTTATTGCGGACTGTGATTTACGCCTGAATATGTCAAATGATGACATTGAAGCTTTACATAAACGACAACTGGACAAGCAATTAAGAAGGCTAGCCCCAAAGTTTAACTCAACCAGTATCGATACATTACCAGACATAGACTTTACGCGCTCTACATTGCGCCGCGTGTTTAATAACGGTACATTCAACCAAGGAGGTCGCTTCTATGGTGGTTGGTGGCAGGTCATTTCGAAGTCTATACGTAAGCATATTTTAATTGATGGTGAGGAAACTATTGAGCTTGATTACCGAGCATTGCATCCACGGATGCTTTACCATCTGGAAGGCATTAGGCTACCCCGTGATGACGATGCTTACCACATTCAGGGCTTTGATGGTCGACACAGAGAAATCATAAAAAGAACATTCCAAAGATTGCTTAATGCCAAACAAAGACAAGGTATGGAGCTGGAACCCAAAGACATGGCTAAGCTTCCAGAAGGGAAAACCTTCAATGACTTGATTGACGCTCTACTTATCAGGCACCAAGCAATTGGTGAACGGTTCTTCACGGGATATGGTCTGCAGCTTCAACGCATGGACAGTGATATAGCAGAATCCGTTATGCTCAACCTAATTGACCAAGACATTCCAGTATTGCCTGTCCATGATTCATTTATAGTACCTTCGTCATCCAAAACTGACCTTCGTAAAGCAATGGTCAATTGTTATATCCATAAACTAGGGTATCACCCTGAGGTAGACTGATATGCTTACCCTTGGTTATACCCTCATATATGGTCTATAGCTTCTATCCCCTTCGGGGAGTGGGGGAAGTACCCATCCTTGAGGGGAACATTAAGCAAATCTGGGCGGTGGGACTATCTGGTAGTACTGGGTCGCATAAGGGGGAGAATATCAGTATTTAAATATTGTTTATTAATAACGCTTTAGAATTAATCCTCACTTATAGGGAAAATCGATTGTTTTATATCATTCATTATTGGACAAAGTACGAAATTGGTTAACTGTTCTGGCTAGGCATTTTAACGACCACTGAGAGTCCCGTACAGAACCGATAATCCATTGCGGTGGTTGATGCCTTAAAAGGCTTTATAGTGACTCAGTGGACTCGTAATGGCCTTTAAAATCACATAATTATCTGAGGGACTATTCTATAGATCGGGAATACCAGTTTCCCTCCAATACCCATTGGTCAGGATGAAATGGAGGTATAGGGCGGAGTTGGTTCTTAAAGCAACAATTAGGTGTCTCAATGGTGTCTTGAGGTAGCTTTAGACAGGGTCGGGATCGAAGCTTGGATACCATTCGGTAAAGTTTTTAATGGCTTCTGGATAGTTCTGGCTTACGCCGTAACCATTACTGTACATTATCGCTAGATTAAATAGGGCGGGTATTCTTTGTTGTTTCGCAGCTAATTTAAACCAGTTGAATGCTTCGTTATAATTTTGTGGCACGCCGTGTCCATACATATACATCACGCCAAGGTCGTTTTGTGCTTTTGCCTGCCCACCTTTAGCTTCATTTATGAGCAATGAGATAGCGTCATTGTCGTCTTTTGATATCTCTAGACTATCGATGAATTGAAGGTTGTATTCATTTTTTGGCGTTAGTTTTAGTGATTTGGAGGCATTAATAAACCACTTCACTGCTTCTTTGAAATTTTGAGAAACTGCTTGACCAAGCCCATATGAAATTCCTAGTTGATACATAGCATTTGTATGACCGAGTTCAGCCGCTATTTTGTACCATTTAAAAGCTTCTAATTCGTCTAAGGTAACATTATGCATTCCATGTTGATAAATCCCTGCTAACACATACGCTGAGTTGCTGTTGCCTAGTTGGGCGGCTTTCTTATACCATTGTTTTGCAATTTCGAAATCTTGTTCAACTTTATTCCCATATTCGTAATGTTCACCAATTCGGTGCGCTGCATATTCATCACCATTATTTGCTGCAATCTCATACCATTTGAGCGCTGTATCAATATTTCGACCAATGCCCTGACCTCGTTCGTACATTCCTGCAATCATACTCTGTGCTTCAGCAAATCCTTGCTCAGCGGCCTTCTGGTACCAACTGAATGCAAGTTGGTCATTTTGTGGCACTACGGTTCCTAATTGGTACATATATCCAAGCTCTACTTGTGCTTGCGGCTCGCCTTCTTCAACCTTTTTGAGGAAATTCAAGTAAGCAGTTTTATAGTCTTCAGAATTGTCAGATGAAGTATTAATGTTGTTTTCTACCTTCATGTTATCTCCATTTGGCAGACAAAATTTACAAAACAATCCGAGGGGGTAAAACAATTTAGATGGTTGCGACTTCCCCCCCATGAGGTATGCTTTCCTCGTTTATACTATTCACTCGTGCATCTTCTTTCAAGTTATTATTAATTGACGTCTTGTTGATTATGGATATATATAATGGAGTAACCAACATTAGTCCATTTTATATAAGTAAGGAAGTATCATGAAAATAGTAACCTACCACCGCGTATCAACAGCCCGTCAAGGACGGTCAGGGTTAGGGTTAGAGGCTCAGGAAAAGGCAGTCAAAGAGTTCGCACAAGGTAAACAAGCTGACATCATTGGGTCATACGTTGAGGTAGAAACTGGCAAGAATGATGATAGACCAGAACTTGCCAAGGCTTTGCATTTAGCTGAGGTCACAGGGGCAACTTTGGTAATCGCAAAGCTAGACAGATTGAGCCGTAATGCTGCCTTCTTGCTGACCTTACGTGATAGCGGGGTTAAGTTTATTGCTGCCGACATGCCAGACGCTAATGAGCTTACAGTGGGTATAATGTCATTAGTTGCTCAACAGGAACGTGAAGCTATCTCTAAACGAACAAAGGAAGCCTTAGCGGTAGCAAAGGTAAGGTTAGAGGCTCAGGGTAAGAGACTGGGTAATCCTAACGGTGCAGCAGCCCTGAGGAGGGCTAACAAGGGTAATAAGGATAGTCTTAAGGTTATCAAAAAGAATGCCGATAAACATGCCCAAAGGTTGGCTCCAATCATCAATGATGTAAAGGCTGATGGATATACTTCACTCGGTGCAATAGCCAAAGAACTCAATGATAGAGGCATCCTAACGCCGCGTGGTGGAGCATGGTATCCAACATCGGTTAAGAACCTGATTGAGCGATTGTAAAGTAGAAAGGTGCGTTTATTCTTGATTGCTCCAGCCACTATCTGTCTTTTTGCAATTGATTTTGAAGCCGCCTTTTCTCACCTAACATGGTTGAGCAACGCGAGTTCCAAATACCACCCTCAAGGGACGCAAGTTCGTTAAGTTTGCCGTATACCTTAGCTATAGCCTTCTTCCGCTCATCATCGTTAGCTCTGTTGAATCTTTTCAAAACTTCATGGACTTCATTGTGTCGAATATGAGGTGCCTTTAATCGTTCTCGTGTTACTGCAACACCAGTAACCACAAAACCATTCTTATTGTTTGATGTCTTAATTTTATGAGGCACTAATCCATACTTTTTAATAGTTTCGATAACGTCGTTTAATAAATATCGATCTGCGCCTTCACCTGAGAAAGTAAGGTCATCCACATATAGTGTCATGGTTACTCCTGCATTATCCGCAAGATTACAAATCTCATCAAACATGTCGGAATAGGCATAATATGAAAGTATTGGACTTGATGAGCTACCAGTCGGCAGGTGTCCATTGTATGTGATTATTTTGGTTAAGAGCACAGCAACTTCTCGTGAACATTTCATTCTTTCTTCGAAGAACCAGACAACTTTGGCAAATGAAACACTGGTATAGAAGGATTTTATATCTACTGTGAATCTTCGGGTCGAGCCTATATGTGGCTGGGCGTTAGTAATGTATGAACGAGACTTGATGGCCGAATTCAGGTAACTTGGTGACTTGATCCGACTAAGGTAACGTGTAACTTTCTTATGTATCCGTTGAAGTTCTGGTATCGGCTCTTGAACCACTCGAGGCTTTTTACTCTTTGGTGAAAGTGTGAAAACTCTATGTCTGTTTTCATTATTAGCAAGACCCTCTAGGGTACGGCGGTTCACACCAAAGACTCTACAAAGCTGATTTGGAGATTTTATCTTGTACAATGCACACTGGTCTAACTCATATGGTTCCTTAGGCAATAACCCCTCCAGTTTGATAGTTTAGTAGGGAGCTTATGCAAGCAGCTGTAACAGAGTAAGGACTAGATGAAACCCCAGTCTTATCGAAGGTTTTTCGTACCATTTTACTGACTGCCGAAGCACCCTGACCTCCAAATGCACAACATACTCAACACGTCCCTTTTCCTGTTCGTTTTTCATTCTAAGTTTCATCCTTATCTCGCATCCCATCAGCAAAGAAACACCATGTCTCTCTATCAGTAGGTGCGCCGTCAGAGATGGATGGAGAGGTAGAAAAGGGACTCGCTCCCGACTAACTAACCAACCCTAAGCCGTTTAGGGTTGGCGTAACCTGCGACATGCATGCGTAGAGCAATACGGATGCGAACATCCTGTCGGCAGTTGGTCAGAAGATAACTTGTCTTCCAATCAGTAAAGTCAGACTTCACTGCGAAATTAGACGGCTACTCCTCTCATCAAACGAACATATTGCATATGGTAACCTTGAGTAGAGATGTCAAGGGGCATACAACCAAATAATATGTGGTTGTTAGGAAGTGACGCAATGGTGGTTGCTTGAGATGCTTAAGTTTGACTCATAGATTAGCCGAGCTATACTCAAACCCAATGGAGCTTTCTGCGATTTCAGAGGTTCAAACTCATTGGGGAAGTATCATGACTTCATACACATTATACGTTGATGAGAGCGGGGATGTCGGACTTGGCAAGGAGCGAACAGCTACAGCTGGTGGAGCATCGCCTTATTTTACATTGGGTGCCGTTTTGGTAGCTGATGATGTATCTAGAGATTTACGCGAACATTTGAATCAGATCGCAAAAACGATGAGCAAGGATTACTTGCATTGCCAAAAGCTAACTCATCGCCAAAAGGTGTACTACGCTCGTGAAATGTCGAATGCCCCAATAGTGTTCTTTGGTGTCATCTCGATGAAGGGTACACTAGGAAAATATAAAGATGACATCTCAGGTGACCCTATTAAGTTTTTCAATAAGTGCGCTCAATACCTGCTCGAGAGAGTTGGGGCATTCATGAAAGAAAAAAAGGTGTCAAAAGATGATATGAGAGTTATCTTTGAAGACGGGCTACATGATTACCCTAAGTTCCGTTCATTCATTAAGTTATGCCAGAGCACCCCAAAGCACCCTAGGACAGCTCTACTTCAGCATCTGAATATTGCGAACATAACCGACGCAAAGAAAGCCGATGAACCCCTTTTTCAGGTCGCAGATTTAGTGGCACATTCGTTATTCAGTGCTGTGGACAAGACGAATGGAAATTTTCAGATACCGGAACCTAGATATTTGAATGAGTTACACAAGCGGTTTTACCACCATGAACGTACAAAGGAGGTAGTAAAGCACGGAATTTGGCCTATCCATGAATTGGATCAGATTGGTCTAGATGAAGATATATTTGAATTGATGGCGAGCTTTAGGGGGAATAATGAAACGTGATCCAAATTGGCGGGCGAGTAAGTGGCTTCGATTGAGAGGGCTGGAAAGCCTTTGCTTATTTATTTGGGCTCTTACTGTTCTCTATTTTAAACATGATATACGGCCTGTGTACCAAGCAATGTTTTTGGCACTGATACCACCATTTTCGTACTTTGTGTCGTTTATCTATGCTGCACTAACAATTGGTTTGAGAATGCCATTCAGGTTTACAAGCTTTTATGACCATAGAATGATGAAAGCTTCAATGAACACAGCAGTGCACATTATCTATGGTTTAATGCTATTCTGGTTGCTTACAGTTACCACCTCTGAAACTTATTTTACCCAAAGGGTAATCGATTATTACATGCTTGATTGGGCATGGTTGGCTGGTATCTTTTTAAACTTTGGAGCGGCTTACTACATATATCGACCAGAGGTTATGCAGGAATGCAATTAAAAGAGGCTTATACTTGACCACAAGCCACCCAACTGGTACACAATGAGTTCACCACCAATGTGGCAAGTCTAATGATTTCAATGGGTTAGAGAGTATCTTCTCCATTCTCTCTAGCGGCACCATTTTTTCTTAATGATTGCAAATATCCATATACTATCTGAAATGAGTCTAACGTCTTTTCACGAACAGTGTTAATTCATAGTCGAGGATTTGAACAAACAAATATTTTCAATTTTTATTAATGGTGGTTTATAGTTATTAATACTTTTCTCCTTCAAAAGGATAAGATAAACTCATTGTATTTTATAAAAATATGACTTGGTCGTGGGTATTATTAATACTAAATAACTCATCAAATTTTATTTTATATTTTATATTCAATTAAAGAAATTTGGAGATTGTTTAATTGAAGTTTAAGCCTAGAAATATTCGTGAAATATCGGAGATGGTTATTGGCAATGCTAAATATTTTCAATACAGATCCAGTAGCTATATTACTCGTTTTTTTGAAGATTGTGATTTAGACTTTGTCCATGACGGAAGCACAAGATGGTCATGGACTGCCAGCAGACTAGAAGAACTTTTAGAAGAACCTCATGCATCCGCACATTCTCTACCAAGTCGCTTTGTAAATGTTTTACGTGTTTTAATGGATAAGGCAGATGCAGAAGAAGACGACTTTGATAGATCATTAGCGCTTGAGGCACTAAATGTACCCTTAGGAAGAGAGGGTTATGAAGCATTTTATGGCGAAGATCGTCTCCTATATATTCGTCACATTGGCACAAAAACATTAAGTGAAGTTGCAAATCCACATAGGCCGCTAACACCAGACGAGTTGAAACGAAAGCATCAACTTACAATATATTTAGCGAAATGCTCTGAAGATGAATTGATAGAAGAAATTTTACTCCCTTTATTCAGGCAACTCGGCTACCACAGAATTACTGCAGTAGGACACAAAGATAAATCCTTAGAATATGGTAAGGATGTTTGGATGCGCTACGTATTACCAACCCAGCACGTATTATATTTTGGTATTCAGGCTAAAAAGGGCAAACTTGATGCTGCAGGAAATAGTCGTGGCTCAAATACAAATATTGCCGAAATTTATAATCAAGTTCTGATGATGTTAGGTCACGAAATATTTGATTCAGAAACTAGTAAAAAGGCACTAGTTGATCATGCTTTCATTGTAGCGGGAGGAGAGATAACTAAGCAGGCACGGAATTGGTTAGGGCAAAAGTTAGATGCATCTAAAAGAAGTCAAATTCTTTTCATGGATAGGGAGGATATTCTAAACTTATATACTGTGACAAACATACCTTTACCACAAGACGCAATTCAAGTTTCTAAAATTTCAAATGATTTTGATGATGAAATACCTTTTTAAAATTGGAATTGTATTGACTATAGTAAATTGATTTAATTAACCTTCAAGGGGGTATTTCTATCTGGAGGTAAATCAGTATTTTTCTATTTCAATAAAACTAAAACAGCCATGGATCGGAACTCATGAATAATCCGATCATGATCAGGCTGGAGATTAAAATCATGCCTATGTTAATGCCAATAAAAACAGTTCTTCCGGTTTTTTCATTCGCACCGCGGGAGAGGAGTATATACCGCAACCCCGATGCAACATGAATGCCAAGAGCGATAACCCCCAGCCAGTAATAACCGACAAGCCGGGCATTCCAGTCATCGGTCAGAAGTGAAGATGATGTCAGCCAGGTCCAGTCCGTTTCATTGCCATTAAGTAGCCGGGTTCTGAACACGGCGGACAGATGGGAGCCGAAAAAGCAGAGAAGGAAAATACCCGATGCCAGTTGTACTGTCGGGATTAATTCTTTTCTGAATTTTGTTGCTTGCCAGGCAAGCGTTGTACCGCTTGCAACCTGAAAAGCAATAGCGCTAATGAGGATGGTTTCAATAACCGGATTTCTATATGCGGTTCTTAAAGTTTTCATCATGTTCCAGTGCGTTTCCCCGCCAGCAAGCCCGCTGAGGTGATTGCTTAAATGGACAAGGGCAAAAATGATTATAATAATGGCGCTGATACCATGAGCTGTTCTCAATTTCATAAAAGGGGAATTCGGGTTTTCTTCCACAGTTGCGCCGGAATGTTTCTCAGCTTCCATAAAACATAATATGCAAAGCAGCCCCCAGAAAATCACCCAGAACCCGTCCCCTTCAAAGGGCAGGAAATTATTGCCATCAAGCCATCCGCCAATCATTGAATAAAGAGCAGGGGCACCAATGGCCAGAAAAGATACACGACGGGCCATTGGAAACTTTGACGGGTCAATGAATTTATAGGCAAGGATAAAAGCTATTACCGGAAAGGACAGGGAAATAATAAGAAGTATAGGATTTATTTTAGGACCAAGTGCGACTGCCCATGGGTAAATCAGGGCAAGGAAAGGTGAAATTGAATTTATTAGCCTGCGTTCAGTCATTTTCAGTTTTCCTATTGTTGTTATTGGCACCTTTTTTAATTTTTTATGAAATAATTACTCTTTCTTTCTACAATGAAACTATTCCCTTAACAAATTTAATTTTTTGCTGATCTGATAAAGGGATTATAGTTTTCCGGCTATGCAAAAAAAAACAGTCTAAGTCTGAGGAATATAGACTTAGACTGCAGTTCAAAATGTGATGCAATGAACATCACGAGGGGGAATTAGTTTTGCAAACTTTTATATAATTGTGATACTTCTTCGGTTGAACTATTGGCATTTTTGACAGATGAAGAAATTGAAATCAGGCTTTCATCAATTTTCTGTACCTCATCGACGGTTGTCTGGATATTCTGGGTCATTTCCTTGGCTGTTGCGGTTTGTTCCTCGACCGCGCTGGAAACGGTAGTAACGCTGTTTTCCACCTGATGGACGGATTTTTTAATATTTGATAATTGTTGGATAACCTCATGTGATACATTTTGCATATTGGTAATTTCGGAGGATATTTGAACAGTTGCGTCCGCTACCTGGCTGGCAAGGGACTTTACCTCCGAAGCGACAACGGCGAACCCCTTACCGGCATCACCGGCGCGGGCGGATTCAATTGTGGCATTGAGGGCCAGCAGGTTGATCTGGTTGGCGATTTCCTGAATGACGGAGACAATGTTGTTCATGGAAAGGGCGGCTTCACTTAATTTTTCGGTGGAGTGGTCCGCTTTACGGGCTTCATTAATTGCCTCTTCGACTTCCGATCTTGATCCTTCCATGCTTTGGGCAATTTCATCGGCTGCGGCACGGAACTGTTCCGTTGCTGCGGAAACAGACTGGATCATTTGCAGGGTTTCGGTTGAGGACTGGGCGGCCGTACCTGTTTGTTCATTGGCATCATTAATGGAGGACAGTAAACTGCTGATTTTTTCATCCATAAGGGTGTTGATTTTTTCTGCATTCAGCCTTGCCAAAGTCTGTCTGGTGACATCGGATGCATATTTGACAACTTTAAACGGCTTGCCATTTGGGTTAAAAATCGGGTTATAGGAGGCCTGTATCCAGACCTCGTGACCGTCTTTTGCAATTCTTTTAAATTCGCCGGACTGGAATTCACCATTATTAAGGGATTGCCACAGTGTTTGATAGTCATTGCTTTGTCTGAACGCTGCGTCAACAAACATACTGTGGTGTTTTCCGATAACCTCACCCCTTTCATAGCCAAGTGTTTTTAAAAAATTATCATTGGCATCTAAAATTGTTCCATCAAGATTGAAGGAAATGACTGCCTGTGATTTATTGATGGCGTCGATCTGTCCGGAATAGTCCGCATTTATTATTTTTTGCGCTGTGATGTCAGTGGCATATTTGACGACTTTAAACGGCTTGCCATTTGGGTCAAATATCGGGTTATAGGATGCCTGTATCCATATTTCTTTTCCGCCTTTTGCAAGACGCATAAATTCGGACGCCTGAAATGCACCGCTGGCGAGTGAATTCCAGAAAGCTTTATAGTCATCAGATTTACTATAGGCCGGATCAACAAACATTCTGTGATGATTGCCGACAATTTCGCTTCGATCATAACCGACGGTTTTCAGAAAATTATCATTGGCGTCAAGTATTGTCCCGTCAAGGTTAAAGGAGATAACGGCGAGCGATTTGTTTATGGCTTTAATTTGACCTTCATAATCGGCCATTTCCAGTTTCTGGGCGGTGATATCCGTTGCAAACTTGACAATTTTATAGACCTCGCCCTTGTCGTTGATGAGCGGGTTATAGCTTGCCTGTATCCAGACCTCATGCCCGCCTTTTGCAATTCTTTTAAATTCCGCTGATTTAAACGCGCCATTTTTTAATGAGTGCCAGAAATTTTTATAGTCTTCGCTTTCGGCATAGCTTTTGTCCAAAAACATGCTGTGATGTTTTCCAATTATTTCTGAGAAGGAGTAGCCAAGCAATTCAAGAAAATTTTCATTGGCATCAAGGATATCGCCTTCAATGTCAAATGAGATAATTGCTTGCGATTTGTTAAGCGCTTTTTGTATGGACTTTATTTCATTGGTCGATTGATTATTAAGGCCAATATTTTTGATCGTTGCGTAGATATTCATTTAATTGCCCCCGAGTTTTCATCAAAAAATTATATTTCCATAAAAATTGATCTACTTGGGAATGTACTATTAAACTCTTAACTTTCGATTAATTAAACCTATTAAATAAATTTCGGTGAATTCCCCTGACTAAGAAATTTAAATTCCATATTTGTTATTATCTGAAAAATTTATAAATAATTGATCCGATGGCTATAGCTTATCCGTATAAAGGCCATGATAACTGCAGGACACCATATTTGTATTAGGAAAAGTGATGCCTTTTGCTTGACGGCACATGTGCTGATGTCTGATAGTCAGTGCAGAAATCTTGATAAAGGCAGCAAAATGGATGAACCGTCGGTTTTTTCAGACTATAGCCATGAGCAACTTGTAATTCTTGTCGCGCGTAACAAGGACAGGAACGCTTTTCATCAGCTGTTTGATTATTTTGCACCACGCATCAAAAGTTATCTTCTTAATTTTAACATTTCCGATCAGGGGGCCGAGGATCTGACCCAGGACGTCATGATCACCCTTTGGCAGAAGGCCGATAAATTTGACCCGGAAAAGGCAAAAATATCGACCTGGCTTTTTCGCGTGGCCAGAAACAAATATATCGACAAAGTCCGTCAGCAGAAATATCCGGAAGTCAACGCGGATGATCATATCGCATCGATGATTGCGCCGGAAAAAACCGATCAAACTATTAAAGAGCAACAGGACAGGGGCCGTATAGAAATGGCAATGGCTGTGCTTAATGATGAACAGAGAAAAGTCATTGAGCTATCATTTTTTAAGGAATTATCACATTCACAGATAGCCGAAGCAACTAACCTGCCGCTCGGTACCGTGAAATCAAGGATCAGAATGGCGTTTCAGGCGTTAAGAGAAGAATTAGGAGACTATCGATGAAAACCCACGGCATTATTCCAGATGAATGGATTGTGTCCTATGCATCAGGCGCATTAAGTGAAGCCCATGCGCTGGTGGTTGCAACGCACTGTCATTTTCATCCGGACCTACAGCAGAAACTGATAGATGCGGAAAATATTGGGGCCATGCTTATGGAAAGCCGCCCGCTGGCGAAAGTTTCAAGCCATATGTTTGATGACATAATCAGTAAAATTGATGATCTGCCAAATAAAGCAATGCAGCCTTCAAATGATAATGGGTTGCCATTTCCACTGGCGGATTATTTAAATCATAAATCTCTGGATCAGTTAAACTGGCGGATGATGGGCCCCGGTCTGTCACAGGTCCGCTTATGGACTGGCCCTAATGATGAGCGTCTCTGGCTTCTTAAAGCTAAGGGTGGGGCAAAAATTCCGCCCCATGATCATAGGGGGATTGAGCTTACCCTTGTTTTGCAGGGAAGCTACCATGTTGGTAATGATCAATATGGTCCCGGTCTTTTGGAAATTGCCGATGATGAAACAAAAAATCATACGCCGCTTATTGATCCGGGTGAAGATTGTATCTGTCTGGTTGTGACGGAAGCCCCGATTAAAATCCACAGCTTCCTTGGGCGTCTGGCGCAGCCCTTTATCGGGCTTTAAAAAGTTCGACAGTTTAAAACTGATCCGAAAGCAGCTTTTCTTCGTAAAATAAACTGTGAGCTATGAACGTTAATGGCAAGGTAATTTATGAAAAGAAAATGGAAAAGCGCCTGGGTCATCGGTGGCAGCACGGGTCTTGGTGCTGCACTGGTCAGGAAATTAGCCGTAAATGATGTCTTAACATATGTTTCTGCCCGAAACACTGAGGCTTTAGAAGTATTAAAAGAAGAAAACCCCTCCATTATCCCATTTCCGCTGGATGTAACAGATCCGGATTCCTGCGTTCATCAAGTTACTAATGTTATTAAAGCCAATAATGGTCTTCCAGATCTGATAATTTTAAATGCTGCCATCTATTCACCCATGGGTGTGGCAAAATTTAATGCCAAAGAAATTTCAAAGATGATGAATGTGAATTTTTTGGGCATTGTGAATATGTTTTCTGCCCTGCTTCCACATAAAAAAACTGAAAAACAGGTGACGATTGCAGCCATTACCTCGCCAAGTGGCTGGCGCGGGCTTCCGGGCGGGATCGGCTACGGGTCATCAAAAGCGGCCGTTATCAACCTGATCGAAAGTATGAAAGGCGAACTGGATGGTTCAGGGTTTGATCTTCGGTTAGTAAATCCCGGCTTTATAAAAACCCGTCTGACCGATAAGAATAATTTTAAAATGCCACAGCTTATGAGCCCTGATGCTGCTGCGGTCAAAGCGCTTGACGGTTTATCGGGGAGCAAATTTGATCTATGTTTTCCCAATCCTTTTCTTTTTTATTTAAAGCTGCTGCGCATTCTGCCTTATTCAATATATTTTTGGCTCATGAAAAAAATCGTGGACAAAAAAAAGGTCCTGTAAACGGACCTTAAGTTTGAGGGGGAGGCGGATAATATCATTCCTTATAAAATGAAAGTGTGACACTGCCGACATTAAAGCCCCATTTGGATACATATGCCCTGTTAATCATAACACCGTCTTCCTGAAGGAACATCCAGTCATCAAATTTCAGTTTGTAACTTTTATTCCCCACCGGAAGATCAAAGACATAGATCCAGTTAAAGGCATTTCCGGAACGTTTGCCACGGGCAGTACCGATCACACCATTTGTGGTTCCTTCATAATAGCCATCGGGTAAGATTTTTATCGTCCAGTGCCGCTTATCAAGCTTGCCGTTTTTATATTTAAAATCCTCGTCAAGTGTCAGAATATCACCCTCAACTGACCCGGTAATATTCACTTTAAACTGGTTGACGATTTCTCCTGAGCGGTTTTCAAAGACACCGTAAGCGACGGTTTTGCCGTTAAAATAATCCTCAAGAATAAATTCCGGTAAATTGTATTTATAATCGTTAACGTCCATCTTGCTGCATCCTGTTACACTTAGAAAGAATATCGTCAATAACAGCTTTTTAAGCATGTTCATGTTCGATGCTATAATGCATGACATCAATTGTTCTCCGTTCGAACGCGGTGATACAATAATCCAGGTAATAGAGCCATAACCGGTAAAAGCGCTGATCAAATCCCTGTTTTTCAATCTCCGGCCAGTTATGCAAAAAATTATCTTTCCAGTGGCGTAAGGTAAGTGCGTAATCCTGACCAAATGAAAATTCATCAACAATTTTCAATCCGGCTTTTTCAGCATGCTTGGCAAAAACCTGATTGCTGGGGAGCATCCCGCCGGGGAAGATATATTTCTGGATGAAATCCACACCATTGCGGTATTTTAAAAAGCGATCATGGTCTATGGTAATAACCTGTATGACCGCTTTACCATTCGGTTTAAGCCGGTTTCTGATGGTTTCAAAATAACTGTGCCAGTGCTTTTCACCGACGGCTTCAAACATTTCGATTGAAACTATTTTATCAAATTTTCCGGCGGTATCGCGATAATCTTCAAACGAGAAAAGATCTTTATGCAAAGAAATTTTTGCAAGTCGATTGTTCGCATAATCCAGTTGCTCCTTTGAAATTGTGATGCCACGGTATTTAATATCATGATTTGAGATGGCCTGTTCGGCAAAACCGCCCCAACCGCAACCGATTTCAAGCACACTATCCCCGGATGATAATTCAAGCTGATCTATAATCCGGTCATATTTTGCGATCTGCGAAGCTTTAAGATCAGAAGTATCATTAAAAATACCAGCCGAATATGTCATGGTTTGATCCAGCCATTTATCATAAAAGTCATTGCCAAGATCATAATGAAAGGAAATATTCTTGCGTGACCCTTCACGGTTATTGTCATTCAGAACCAGATGTAAAAAACGGTTTATCAATTCTGAAAGAAAACTGTTCTGCTTAATTGGGAAATATTTTTCATTATCAAGAAACCAGTTGCAAAGGGCATAAAGATTACTGATCTGTATTTCCCCGTTTATATAGGCATCAACAAAGGCAAGTTGCCCGGAAAGCATATACTGAACCAGACTTTTCCAGCTTTTAAAGTCTATTGATACGTTATGGCCCGGATGTTTTCCCATATGGCTTATGGTTTGCTGGTTGGGGAGTGTGACTTCAATTCGTCCATATTGGGCCATTTTAATGCGGGAATGAACTATTTTTGTAAAAAATCCCACAGGTGCATGTTGCGACTGAAAATGTAAATGTTCATCTCGTTTGTTTTTTAGAATTTCAGTATTTTTCATTTGGCAGCCCTTTTTGATTTATTTTTTTGCTTTTCGGCGATCAATAATGCTTCGGATGACTGATAGCCGTGATGCCCCAGGTGCTGATAAACTTTTATGCCCTTAAGCTTAAGTTTAAGAGCTTCATACAGTATTCCCCCCATTACTTTCAGCGTCATAAAAGGCATTTTAAAGCTCAGCATTAAAAGGGCTTTATCGGTGATTTTTTGCCGTCTGCCGGAAAAGCATGCTGTCAGTCTGGTAATTTCTGCCTGCTTATAATTAATTGTTACTGAGGCTTTTTCGTCCGGTGGGATTATTGAAAATTCATAATGGCCCTGCTGATCAAAGAACGGACTGACATGAAAAGATTTTTTTGCGAAATGTGTTTCTTTGAATGTCCCTTTTTCGGATACGGCATAAATGTAATTATGTCGCTCGGCAAAAGTGTTTCGTACCTCGTAAATAATGGCAATATTGCGGTCATTTTCACCGTAACAGTAAAAAACACTGAGCGGATTAAACACAAACCCCAATATGCGTGGATAGGTAAGGGTTTTTATTGATTTCACCTTTGAAGCATCAATGCCGTTTTCGCTTAAAAGGGATAATAGTCTTTCTTTTAAACTCGCTGATTTTGATGTTTCCGGATCACCATAATCCGCTTCATGAAAACTCACGAGATTAAATTTATTTAATGAAAAAAAACGATTATTATCCGCAATAGACGCCAGATGATCAAGATCGGCAAAAAGGGTGAAGACATTATAACGAAGCTCGTGTGTTTTCGGCGCAAAACGTTTATGGAATACGGTTCCTATATATAGGCAGTCTTTAATCATCAGGCGGCCTTTTCTTTTTTGTTTTTGGGTGCGGGTGCGGCATCATTTTTTCCTTGCAGCGCGATGATCCGCCCGTTCATCTGGGGAGCTGCCCAGGGGCGTATTACATCACCCAGTTGTTCCGCGGCAAAAAGGCCACTTTGCAAGCCATCCTCGTGAAAACCATAGCCGAAATGAGCACCGGCATACCAAATGTTGCGGTGCCCCATAATGTTTATTAGGTCTTTTTGAGCCCTTAAGGTCGATAAGTCAAAAATCGGATGATCATATTCTTTCCGATAATGAACAAGCTCTGGATCAGGGTCAAATTGCGGATTTAATGTCACAAAAAGGGGCGTTTGTGTTTTTAATGGCTGCAATTTATTCATCCAGTAGGTTACAGACAGCTGATTATCGCTATTGCTGTTTTCCTGAATATAATTCCAGCTTGACCAGACTTTTTTTCGTTTGGGCATAAAGCGGGTGTCGCTATGAAGCACGGCCTGGTTTTTTGCATATTTAAAAGACCCAAGGATCGATTTTTCAAGCGGATCGGCATCTTTTAAAAGTTTAAGGGCCGTATTGGCATGTGTTGCGATAATGATACGGTCATATTTCTCACTGTCCGATCCTGCGGGTGTGACCCAAACACCATCAATGAAGCGTCTGACGCCTTCTATCGGAGTTTTTTTAAAAAACCTTGCATCAGTTTGCCCGATTAAAGCTTTTATATACTCCTGACTACCGCCAGCAATCGTGGACCACTGCGGCCGGTCTTTAATTTGAAGCAATCCATGATTTTTACAAAATCTTAAAAAGCTGGTGAGGGGGAAGTCACCAACTTTACTGGATGGCGTAGACCAGACCGCAGCGGCCATCGGTAAAATATGATCGCTTAAAAATGAGCTCTCATATTTGTTCTGTTCCAGATATTCACGAAGCGTAATATTTTCAGCTTCAGCGGGGCAAAGTTTAAAACTTTCGTCATAAAACCGTAAAATCGAACTGACCATTTTCCAGAAGCGGGGGCGAAGAAAATTTCTTTTTTGGGCAAATAGTGTGGATAATCTTTGACTACCGGCATATTCAAAATTGCCATCATCAATGCTTACCCCAAATGACATTTCTGTGGGATAAGGATTGATGTTGAGTAATTTAAGCAGTTCCAGAAAATTTGGATAATTTCTGTCATTGCAGACAATAAAACCGGTATCCACCGGAACTATACCATCGGCGGTAATTGCCGAGACCGTATTGGCATGGCCGCCAAAATGATCATCAGCTTCATAAACCGTTACATCATGCGTTTTTGAAAGCAGCCAGGCAGCACCAAGGCCTGCGATGCCCGAGCCGATTATGGCGATTTTTAATCTGTTTTCGTTGCGCATAATTGCTTTCCTTATTTGGTCATAATCTTATTACGAATTAAGATCCAAATTGGATTTACGAATAGCTCATTTTTCAGAAAATTATTTCCCAGTCTTCAATCTCACCATCAATTTCATGAAATTGCGGGGCAAGGGCAGGGTTCAGTCTGTCTTTATATTCTTCATAAAGCTTGGGGTCGCGTACGATAAGTTTATTTAATAAATGCTGCCATTCATATTTGACCTGACCGCTGGTGACGGTCATAGGGGGGAGGGAATTATCCTGTGGCATCAGAATTTTGTTGCGGTCAAAATTATAGCCGCGACGGTCAGCTTCGTCGCAGACTGAATGAAGATAACTGCTGATATAGGAAATCGGGGCGGTTGCCGCTTTAAAACGGTTAAGCTGGGGATGGTTTTTATAACCCTTTGTCTTTCCGTCCAGTACTTTCTGGGCCAGAAGTGTTTCCCGCCAAAGCGCGACCAGCCCCTTGCTGTCCAGGTATTTTGGGTGCAATGACCAGATTCTCATTCGCTTTCTCCGTCAAAAAGTAATTTATGGGTTGGGAAGCCCTCGCGCTCTGCCCTAGCAATAAGGTCATTCAATGTGGTTTCGGGTAATTTTTTCTCACGGCTTAATATCCATAAATATTTGCGGCTTTCTTCCCCAATCATGGCATATTGATATTTGTCATCCAGAGCAATGATCCAGTAATCACCTGCAAGAAATGATAATTTTAATGATTTTAGGAAAAACTGCACTTTCAGTTTTGCATTAGTGTCACTATCGATGATCCAGGCACGGCCGGTTGCTTTCTTTATCTTGCCGTTTTTGGAACTCATTCTGCACTCATTAAGCACATCTATATCACCATCTTCCCGAAGGGAATATGTCGCTTTGCTGTCAACGCATCCTTTCTGGAACCAGTGATCAATGCGCGCTATTTCGTGCCATTCACCGACATAATTCTGCAAATCAACATTTGGTACTGTTTCCAGTTTGGAAAATTTGGACTGTCCTGAAGCGCAGGCGGATAATCCCAGAACACCTAAAATAAGGTATATAATTCTCACTTAATTAACTCTCTAAAATTCTTATATGATCGTTATACGGGAAATAGAAAGAATGGATTAAAAATTGAAATATAATTCACTGAAATTTTGCCATTTTGGATTAGTAATTATGATGAATAATTCAATAATATCAATGTATTATAAAATATTTACCTAAACTTCATTTATTTTTTATATTAATACTTTTAAACATGATATTTAATGTATAAAATAAACTTGGGAAAGGATTGGGGTGATGGTTCTGGATTATAGTCGTAAATTAAATAGTGACTTAGCAAAAATTAAAGTAATATCAGAGAACCAGATACGTACCCGAGCTGTCGAAATTGATAATGATCTGAAATGGCCTGCCGAAAATATTAAGGATCTTCTAAATGCCGGTTTTGGGGGACTTTGTGTTCCATCCGAATTTGGCGGTTTAGGGTATGGTCTTTTGGCGCTTGCAAAAATTTGTGAAACAGTAGGTATGGAATGTGCCTCGACTTCAATATGTTTTGGAATGCATTGCGTTGGAGCGGCTGTTTTATCAGCACAGGCCACAGAGGAACAGGCAAAAAAATATTTAAAACCCATCTGCAACGGAACACATTTAACAACGCTGGCACTAAGTGAGCCGGGGACAGGGGCCCATTTTTATTATCCGCAGTGCAGTCTTTATTCGGATCATGATGAATTCATACTTAATGGCACCAAAGGATTTATTACCAATGGAGGACATGCGGATTCATATGTTGTTTCGGCAATGCAAACCGGGGAAGGTATCCTGCCAAGTTTTTCATGTATAGTGGTAGACAGGGATAGTAATGGCATTACGTGGAAAGAAAGCTGGAAAGGTTTTGGCATGCGCGGTAACGATTCCCTCACGGCTGAATTTAAAAATGTACGGTTATGTAAAGAAAATCTGCTTGGTTCAGAAGGGGACCAGACCTGGTATGTTTTTAATGTGGTGGCCCCCTATTTTTTAATGGCAATGTCCGGCGTTTATCTTGGTGTTGCCAGAACAGCACTTAACCTGGCGCAGGCACATCTGAAAAATCGTAAATATGGTCATAACGGGCGTTCACTTGCTGAAGAAAGCATTATTCAGCACAGGCTGGCATCGCTTTGGGGGAAATGTGAGGCAACAGGACAATTAATTTATTATGCAGCAAACCGATTTGATGAAGGTGATGAAGCGGCAACACTGGAAATTATGCTGGCTAAAGCAGAAATAGCAGAAATTGCTACAAATATCGTTAATGAGGCAATGACATTAATGGGCGGTATTGCCTATCGTGACGGCGCACAAATTCAGCGGTGCCTGAGAGATGTAAGGGCAGCCCATGTTATGGCACCGACAACAGATTTGTTAAGGCAATGGGCCGGGCGAATTTTGCTGGATCAACCTATCTTGGGGGATTAGGATTTGACGTATCAATTACTCAATTATTTTGAAGATGGTGAGTTTGGCGACTGGTTTAAATCGTTAGTGGATGACTATGTTTATTTTACGCCACTGGATATAAAAGAAATTAACGATGCCCAATATAAAAATACTCTTCTGTCGGCTGATGCACTCGTTATAGAATCCAACACAATAAATGTTAATTCATTGAAATTTTTATTGGAATCCGTTGGTGTTCAAAGACCAATTTTTTTAATTGACAACAAAAGTAATACCAGAAAAAACACGGGTCCTAAAAATAAAACGATAAATAAAATTCATAATAATATCTATAGGATAAAAAGCGAAGAGCCGGATGAAATTGTTCATGAATTCAATAAATATGTAAATATTTCGCAGCTGAACAGAAAAGTAAATATAACACTGGCGGAGCAGGTCAAGAGTATAAACAGACCTGACCTTTCACCGCCAAATAATGGCCATTTTGTGGATCAGTTACTGGAACATGTGCCGATTGGAATCCTTATTCTTAGCAAATCGGATAAAATTAGATTTGCCAATAAATATGCCGCAGAAATTTTTGAAACCGGCCCACTTACACTTATCGGAAAGCATATCGGTGAAATGCTCAAGACTTTTGGGGGCGATTTTTCATTTTATGAAAATTCCACGCCTTATGAGGCGCCTGCTGATTTTGAATTAAAGCTGCCCAGCGGCAAGACACACTATATTTCAATGAGAATGGCAATTTTTTATGAGGATAGTGGTACGGAACGTCATATGGTTATCCTTGAAGATAACACTAGTAAAATTCTGGCAAAAATAATAGCGGAAAATGCTTCTGCAGCGAAGGTGGATTTTTTAAGATCAATGAGCCATGAATTACGTACTACACTCAATGCCATTATCGGATTTTCCGAGCTTCTATTACTGCCTTCGGTGGCTAAATCCAATGATCAGGTAAAAGAATATCTGGACTATATTTTGAAATCAGGAAAACATCTTTTAAATATCATTAACGACATTCTTGATCTTTCCAAAATTGAAGCAGGTGGCATTGAGCCGTCCCTCGAACAAGTTGAAATCAATTCATTAATGAAATCGTGCGAAGCTTTTGTTTATCCGCAATGTAAGGAAAAGGATATTTCCCTGGAATTCATTGAACCAGAAAATTATTTTACGCTTTATACCGATGAGCGGCTACTGCGGCAGATCATAATAAATCTGCTTACAAACGCAGTAAAATTTACGCTGAATGGCGGGTATATCAAAATACAGATTGAAATGAATAATAATGATGATGTTATAATTTCAATTACGGACAATGGCATCGGGATTGCTCATTCTGATATTCCCAAAATTCTGGAACCATTTGCCCAGATAAATTCTGATCCGTTTTATTCGCAGGAAGGTACGGGCCTTGGACTACCACTTTCAAATAAATTAACAAAACTCCTGGGTGGTGAACTAAAAATTGAAAGTGAGGTTTATGAAGGGACCAAGGTTAACCTTATTTTTCCTAAAGCAAAGTCTGACAAATCTGATTGAAATTACAAATCAAGTCAGTTGTGACATAATTACTTGTCAGGATGATTCATTGAAAGTTTGATATCCTGGCTTGCTATAGCTAAATATTTAATTATACCCTTCGGGGAAACGATCCGGCACAAGATTAAGCAATATATTATGTTCAAGAAGGGCCTTTGCACCGGCAAGCAAAAGGCTAAACCCTTCCGTTGAATCGAGGGTCTGTCTGATAATTTCATCGCCCGTTCCTTTAAAACCGGAATTTTTAATTATCACAAAAGTGGTATCATCAAGCTGTGGTTTAAAAATCCATTCAATCAGGGTGGCTTCCCTATAATGCCCCCATTCGACCAGGATCCGTTTGTTCACTTCAATTTCCTGAACCCGGACATCGACTGAAAAATTATACATATCCCATGTCCATTTAAGGTTTTTGCCGGGTTCCAGTTTACCGTTACTTTTGGTGAACCAGAATTTTGTGGTAATAGCCGGATCAATAAATGCTTTAAACACTTCTTCCACGGGTCGTCTGATCAGCATAGCCGTTTCGACATCGGGCATATTTTCAATCAGCATTTTTATTCCTCAACTTGCAATTTAAGGCGGCTAAGGGCGTCATCCCACTGTTTGCCAATTTTTTCCAGATATTCCCGGGCTGTTTCAATTGCTTCGGCTTTCATGGAGAAGCGGTTTTCCCGGCCCAGGCGCTCTGACCTGACAATGCCGACATCTTCAAGCACATGAAGATGTTTTGTAATTGCCTGGCGGGTCAGTTTGAAATCTGATGACAGCCTGTTGATGGATTTTGGCCGGCCATCACCTAGTATTTCAACCAGCATCAGCCGGGTCGGGTCACCCAATGCGGCAAAAATCTGCGCAGACTTTTGAGTATCGCGCCCTGTTACAGTATTCAGCATTGGGCCTGCTCAACATGGATCTGGATATTGGTCATTTGTGCTTCCCAACCGCCTTCGTTCATTCGAATGGCGTCAGAATAGCGGCCTTTCGGCAGCGTCTCAAAGCCGGATTCTGTCACTGACAGGTAAGTGCCTCCATCCACTTCCTTTAAATTAAATTCGACCAGTGTTGGCACCTCGTCTGAATAATCATGTTCGGGGTCAACGGCATAAGGATGCCAGGTGAATGAGAATTTATGCTTTGGTTCAATATCCTTAACGACTACCTCCCAGTTTAAATGCTCATACCCGGGGTAGGTCAGTTTGCCCGTTGCCTTTTTTCCCGCCTTGAACGGGCCATCAAGTTTCACACGGAACCAGGTTCCGAATTCTTCATGATCCGTCAACGCTTGCCAGACTTTTTCAAGGGGGGCTTTCAGGGTAATATTTTTTTCAATGCTGTTTTTCATAATGCAACTCCTTAGTTGCATATAAGTTAGCGGATAATTTTTAAAATGCAACTATTTTATTGCACAATAAATTTACCTCTATCGATTTTCCACATGTCGGGCAAAGTTATTAAGAATTGCCTGCCAGCCATCACGCTGCATTTCAATGGGGTTTTGATCTTCAGGGTCAAACGTTTCACGAACGATCACGGCATTATCTGTTTCTTTAAATTCCACTGTCGCTTGCCGATCCCCAAATGAAAATTCAATCAGTTTATGGGGAATGATTTTTGTATATTCACCGGCAAAATCAAAACCAAAACTGCCGTCCTTGGCCTCCATACGTGAACTGAAGGTCCCACCGAGGCGTAAATCAACTGTGGCTTTTGTTGTATGCCAGTCATCAGACGCGGCGTTCCATTTGACAATATCTTCTGGGCTCGTCCAAGCACGCCATACTTCTTCAACTGGGGCTTTTACAGTCGTTTCAACAGTGATTTTCATTTTGTGATTCCTTTTAATTTTTGGGTTTATTAAATAAAAGCTCAAGATATTGTCGTAAGTGCATTAGACATTCTTTGGCTAATTCTGAATCTTTCTTCGCTTTTGCAAAAATGAATGCCCCCTGCAATGTGGATTGAATAAAATACCCCAGACTTTCAATGCTCCATGGGGCATTCGGTGTATATAGGTTTCTGGCTTCTTCAATATCCTTCATCAGTGTTGCGATATGGGCGGACATGCCGCTATCGCATACCTTTCTGATATCGGGGTGGGTATCATAGGTTTCCTGCACCAGGGTTCCAAAAAGACAGGTATATTCCCTGATTTCCCCTTCCATTATGGCGATGCGGAAATTCACATAGCCGACAAGTCGGTCCAGAGGATCTTCATATTGGTGGTAGGGGGCTTCTTCAAAAAAAACTTCTGTCATTTTACCCCATTGTGTCGCCGCCTCAAGCGCCAGCTCATCTTTGCTCTTAAAATGGTGAAAGAAACTGCCTTTTGTAACACCGGCTTCCTGACAGATATCATCAACTGTTGTCGCCGTATATCCTTTGGCGCGGATGATATTTTGAGCTGCACTGAGCAATTTTGTTTTGGATTGATGTTGCGTTTGTGTTGTCATTTTTATTCCAGAATTTCTTTTACATACCAATTGGTATGTTACATACCAACTAAACGGTATGGAGTCAATAATGAAATTTCTTTTTAAATTTTAAAACAATTTTTGTCCTGCCATAAAATTCACATAAACAGTGATTAAAGATTCAAAAGTTGGCCCAAAGTTTGACCAGTAAAAAATGAATTTTTGGGTTCTCTTTAATAATGACAATCAAATGAGAATGAATTTGACAGACGAAAATAGGCAGAATGAAATGAGAAAGACTGGCGGCAGAGGTGCTTTCCTTATTGTTGGATTAATAATCGCCTTAGGTATTGCCGGGGCCGGTTGGTTTGTTAAGGAAGGGCTTATGACCTTTCGCAAGGAAGATCGAGTTGTCAGTATGAAGGGGCTGGCCGAGCGTGATGTGGAAGCTGATCTGGCGATCTGGTCGCTTAGTCACAGCGGCACTTCAAATGATCTGGCAGCACTTCAAAGATCAATAGAAGATCATCAGAATATTATTCTCGCCTATCTTAAAAATGCCGGGTTTAATGTTGATGAGATCAGCATCCAGCCATTACAGGCTCAGGATCTGCTGGCACAGGCTTATCGTCCGGACGGGGTTGAACGGGGCCGTTATATCATCACCCAGATGATAACGGTGAGGACACCAGATATGAATAAAATGGACGGCGCTCTAAGCGGTTTGGGTCAGTTGATCAGTAAGGGTGTCAGCCTGACCAATTCCATGCAGCCAAGCTATATGTTCACCCGTCTAAATGATATAAAACCGGAAATGTTAGCGGAAGCCGTGCGAAATGCCCGTGAAAGTGCGGAACAGTTTGCAACTGTTTCCGGGCAGAATATTGGCCGGATAAAATCAGCGCGTCAGGGTGTGTTCCAGATTTTACCCCGTGACCCGGTAAATTTCGCCTCCGAACAAAACCAGCGCTATAAAAAAGTCCGGGTTGTTTCCACCATCGATTTTTTCTTTGAATAGAGTTGAATTAATTTATTGCTCTAATTCTTTTTGATGGGCCTTAACCAGTTCGGCCATGCTGGTAAACCGAAAATCGCATTTGGGCAATTCATCAGGACTTGCAGTAGCGCCAAAGCCGCCTTCCAGATGGCGGCGGTGGATATGACAGTTGGCAAGGCCCAGTTTATTGGCCGTGACATGATCATGAAAAAGGCTTTCTGCTGTGTGTAAAACATCCCCTTTGGCAACGCCGATTGTTTTCAGATTTTCAAGCATATAGTCAAAATTACTTTGATCAGGTTTATAGGAGCCGATGTCTTCAGCAGTATAGATAGCATCAAAATCCACCTGAAGTTTTTGATTGCTATGCTGGAAGCTTTCATTATCAACATTGCTAAGAATGACCAGTTTATAATATTTTTTCAGATACTGTAACGCGCCGGGCGTATCGGCAAACGCAGGCCAGTTTTTTATGGATTGTCCGTATGTCTGGCATTCTTCCCAGCTCACGGGGACACCCCATTGCTCAGCAAGGCGTTTATAAACAGTGGCAAGGATTTCATTATAGCGACGCCCGGGTGTGTACTTTTGCTGGGCCTGCTCAAGTTTCCCGTGGGCGGCCAGAATTTCATCACGGCTTAAATCCCTGTCAGCTTTATTGGTTAATGGTCTTAGCGCTTCAATCATGCCGCTTTCCCAGTCAATTAAAGTGCCGTAGCAATCAAATGTCAGGGCTTTGAAATCGGTTAACTTCATTTTTGCATATCCTTTTTTTATTCCCGTTTCAGCTAATTTATTCTTGTACTATTTGAAGGTTATACCATAATTTTTGTGCCTCGTATGTAAACTACAGAATCTTGTAATTAAATCGAGTTTGAATTAGTTTAAATTGTATAAAAGGGGGAATAATGATGAACTTTCTAAAAAAGAATTGCTTTAAGATATTAAATTGCATTTTCTTTTCTTTTATAATTGCAATTTTAGCCTTAAAACTTATTAGCTTAGTGATCCCAGATAATTTCAATTTGTTGGACTGGCAAGTTTATATTTGGGGTTTAGCTATATTATTATTGCCAATTACATTTCCGATACTTAAGAAATATATTCGCACTTATATAAAGTCATTATCAATATCTAATACTATTTCCACTTATTCAGAATTGTTTTGGGTTTCTCAAATATGGATTTTGTTAATCGTATTTTATGTTCATGGAAAATATCCATTTTTTCAGATTTTACAAAATAATTCCAATCTGATTATTGATGACAGAATCTGTATTTTAGTAACAATTAATTTTGTAAGCTTATTAAATTTATCTTTAGCTATTATTTTTTCGATTAAAAATAAAGCGAGCATAATCAAACAAAAAAGTGAACTTGTAGATTTATATGGTCGCGAACCATATGTATATAGGCTATCTCAGCTAATTATTAATCATTTTAATGGAGAAGAGATTATCTCCTCATCTTCCACAAATGAAGCATCTCCAACAATTTGGATAAATGCAAAGTGGGGCCAAGGGAAAACATTTGTACTGAAGTTGTTAAAGAATGAATTATTAAGAAATAATTATAGCTTGATTGTTGTAGAATTTCAGCCAACGGATTACATAATTAATGAAAATACAATTGAAAAAATAGTACAATCTTTTTATCAGGAGGTTATTAATCGTATATCTGAAGATTATTTTGTTCCTGAACTTTCAAATCAATTAAGAAGATATTCAAAAATTGTCACCCAAAAAGCTCAAGAGTCTTTTTTAGGCTTTTCTCCTTTTGTTGTGTTTGAGGAACCCGAAAATATAAAATTTAAAATATCGGCTCTATTGAAGAAATATAATATTAATCTTGTGCTAGTTTATGACGATATTGACCGTTTAATGTCTATAGAAATTCTTTTATTTTTGAAGTTGGTACGTATTACAAATAATTTTGAAAATACTATATCTATAATAAGTGCAAGCCTTTCTGAAGTGACTAATTGTTTAAAAGAAAACTTTGAGTTTGAAGATACTGAATTATATGTAAATAAATTCTACGATATCCTTTCTGAAGTGCCGCCTATACCATCTGACAATTTATTTGATAAATTGGCTCTTGAACTTAAGGGTGTATATGGTGAAGAAAAAAACGCATATCGTGAACTTGTGGAAATTTTTGGAAATGCAAATTATTTAGGGGAAATACATCATGGGTGTATTAACAACATTAGGAAACAAGAACAAGTAGCCACAGAATTAAAGCGTTTTATTGCTTATAAGGATGATTTGTGTTGGAGTGACGCAATCAGAATTTCAGTTATAAAATTATTTAACGGTGGAGAAGTATATAATCTTTTAAAAGAGTCAAAAAATGAAGTTTGCGGTGAGTCATCAATTAACTCGGGAAACTCTAATCAACAAGACACATTTTTCTATAAATTAGATCAAATTTTAAAAAATTCAGAAGAAAACAGAGATACAAATACAATTAAAATATTTCTCTGTTATATGTTTCCAAAAATTCAACAGCATTATGAAGGTCATAGTTTCACAAATAGAAGACAATTTGCCATATATGATGCAGACTATTTTGAACGCTATTTTTATGAATTTTGGCTAAATGATTGGTTGCAAATTGGGGATATAAATGAAATTAAACGTCAGTTAGAAATTAGTGAAATTGATTTTAAAAGGTTTACAAAGAAAGAACTTTCTTGGGCATTTAGAATGTTTTCAAGAGAAAAGGATCAATATAACCTTTCAAATGAGCAGAAGAAAAATCTTTCAATTTGGCTAATTGGCCAAAAATTGAAAGGTATCGAATATGTAAACGGTTTTTTTACAGCAGAAGCGAGCGATTATATTACTTATGATTCAGAATGTGACAAGGCAGTATTAAAGACTTTTTTTGAATACGGGAAACTTCCTTCAGATACTCTATTTTTTGATGGATTTAATTATGTTAATAAAATTTATTGGCATATAATTAGAGATCTTCCTAGGTATACTTATGAAGAAAATTATCTAAAAGAGTTAACATCAATAGCTCTAAAAGAACTAATTAAAAAAATAAATAACAAGTCTGAAAATATTTTATTCTTGCGGGACAATCTTGATGACAGTGTAACATACTTTGGATTTTATCGTAACGTAAGTAAACGTTTTGACGAAGAATGTTTTGGGGGTAAATTTAAGATAGAACACCTAGTTGCTGATGCCTGTGAAGCTGAGATAAAAGAAAATATAGACTCATTTATTGTATGGACTCTTTCTTACAGAGAGAACCCCACTATTAATGGAAAAATTGATTGGGAAAGCGAAAGTCCTTTCTTCAATGATTTTAGGAAGGACACACCAGTAAATAAAATCATTGAAATGTCCAAAGAATATCTTGAGAAAAACAACTTATCAGAAAAATACAAAAAGTATTTACATGATATTGTTAAAATTTTAGAAGCAGAAGCAGTTAAGTCAAAGTGATTTTATTTTTTCTTACAACAATCAAAGTCTCAAAGTTTTTCTGTGATTTATAGAATATCGAAATTCTTACTGACCTTGAAATACCCATTAATTTAAATTTTTAACTGTTTTAAATAGTCGGCAAGTTAAGTTGCTTGTGCAGACAATTTGTGGCACATCATGGAAAATTGATTAGGCAATTGGATACTACATGGAAATTACAGTAAATTTTTTGGAAAATCTAAGACTTGAAGCAAAGTTTGATGATTATACGGTCGTGACCGATCAGCCCATTCGCTATAAGGGTGATGGTTCGGCCCCCAGCCCGTTTGATTATTTTCTGGCGTCTTCGGCATTATGCGCCGCTTATTTTGTAAGGGTTTATTGTCTTGCCCGTAAAATTCCGACCGATGGGATCAGGCTTTCCCAGAATAATATTGTTGATCCGGAAAACCGTTATAACCAGATTTTCCAGATTGATGTTGAACTGCCGGATCATATTTCTGACCGTGATAGGGAAGGTATATTAAGATCGATTGACCGCTGCACGGTTAAAAAAGTGATTCAACAGAACCCGGAATTTAAAATTGATGTGGTTGAAAACCTTGAAAAGGATACGTCATTATTGGATTTTGGGGCAATGGCAATCAGGCAGCGTACCATGATCCCGGGGAAGGATTTGCCGCTTGAGCAGACCATTTCCGATATGACAGGGATTCTCGCCGATCTTGGTATTAAAATTGAAATTGCCTCCTGGCGAAATATTGTCCCCAATGTCTGGTCACTTCATATTCGTGATGCGGCATCGCCCATGTGTTTTACCAATGGCAAGGGTGCGACAAAGGAAAGTGCACTTTGCTCTGCCCTTGGTGAATATATTGAGCGGGCAAGCTGTAACTTTTTTTATAATGACCAGTATTTTGGAGAGGAAATTGGTAGAAGCGAATTTGTCCATTATCCCAATGAAAAATGGTTTAAACCAGGGCCGGATGACAGTCTGCCTAAAGGACTTCTGGATGATACTCTTCTGGAATTTTATGATCCGGATCATGAACTTCTGGCATCACATCTGATTGATACCAATTCAGGTGATAAAGAGAGAGGCATCTGTGCGCTTCCCTTTATCCGACAATCAGATCATAAAACCATTTATTTTCCATCCAACCTGATTGAAAATTTATATGTCAGCAATGGTATGAGTGCAGGAAATAATATTTTTGAAGCCGAGGTTCAGTGCCTATCCGAAATATTTGAGCGTGCCGTCAAGAAGCAGATTATTGAAGAAGAAATAATCCTGCCGGATGTGCCGAAAGAAGTTCTTCAAAAATATCCTCAAATTATGAAAGGCATAGACGAGTTGGAGGCAAAAGGATTTCCCATTCTGGTCAAGGACGCGTCTTTGGGCGGGCAGTTTCCGGTGATGAGTGTGACATTGATGAACCCGCGGACAGGCGGGGTTTTTGCGTCCTTTGGTGCCCATCCGAATTTTGAAGTGGCGCTTGAACGTTCCCTTACCGAGCTTTTACAAGGCAGAAGTTTTGAAGGGTTAAATGATATGCCGCCACCGACATTTAATAGTCTGGCGCTTTCGGAGCCAAATAACTTTGTTGAGCATTTTATTGATTCAACCGGCCTCATATCCTGGAAATTTTTTAGTGAGAAGGCGGATTACGAATTCTGCGAATGGGATTTTTCAGGTACATCAGAGCAGGAAAGAGAGAGGCTGATGAATATTCTGCATGATCTGGGCAAGGACGTCTATATTGCCCATTATCAGGATTTCGGGGCAACCGCCTGCCGCATACTTGTGCCGGACTATTCCGAAATTTACCCGGTTGAGGATCTGATCTGGGATAATAGTAACCGGGCCTTACATTTCAGGGCCGATATCTTGAGTATTCACGCGCTGGATGATGATGAGCTTGCCCAGTTGCTTGAGCGGCTTGAGGAAAGCGAACTCGATAACCGGATGCTTATTTCCGATCTGATCGGTATTGTGTTTGATGAAACGACCGTCTGGGGCAAGCTTGATATCGGGGAGCTTAAAATACTGATCAACCTTGCGCTTGGTCAGATAGAAGATGCCAAAGACCTGATCTTTGACTTTCTCAACTTTAATGATAATACCGTTTCACGAATTCTGTTTTATCAGGCGGTCAATGCCGTAATTGATATCTGGCTGGATGATGAGCTGGATATTGATGATTATCTTAAAAATTTGAACAGAATGTATGGTGATGAGACCATGGAAAATGTAATAGGTTCCGTCCGTGGCGATGTTCGCTTTTATGGCCTGAGCAAAACAAGCATTAAACTTGAAGGGCTTGATAAACATTTAAAGCTTATCGAAAGTTATAAAAAACTACATGGGGCAAGAAAAATTGCGGCGAGCCGTTAACCAATATTAGCAGACTGTTTTATCATGGCATCGGCATGATAGCGGTAATGATATGGTCCATATTTTCTCCATCTTCCGCAAGCGGCAAATCAATCCAGATCATATTGCGCATACTGCCGTCGGAATTGGGGCAAAGACCGGTATTAATACCGTAATGCCCGTCATAAAGATGTTGCAGGCATTCGTGATATTTTTTCATATAGGGTTTTCCTGCTTTTCCCATTTCTTCAATTTGCTGTTTCATGGTTTTTTTGCCCCAATACTGCTGGTATTTTTCACCAAGTATCAGATTTTTTTTCTGAGCCTCAGGCGTAAGCCCCATATAGGTTAGTTTGATATTACTATGCCAGCCTTTCATATGTTCAAATTTCATATCTTGTCGGGATGGCAGCCTGTTATTGCCTCTGCATTTATTCCATATGTCATAAAAACCTTTGATTGGTTTTGCATAAGCTGGGGGCAAATTATCAAATGGATAATAATTTACTGTTATTTTTCGGTCATTTAGTTCAAAATTTACTTTAATCATGATATTATCCCCTGTTATTTTTCAGAAATCATGATGATGGTTTATTTTAATTTTCATTTTTATTGTTGAGCATTTGGGTTTGGAAAAGAAATAAGATCCGATGTGATTTTCCCATCCTGAAGTTCAATGGTCGTAACGGCATAAAAATTTCCGTCTGCCCCATATGCCAGTGAGTTGATATGAACGGGTTCGCTTCCGTCTTCAAAGGTAATTTCTCCAAGATCAGAATATTTGCGGTCTTTCAAATCATATGAAATCAGATGATGATTTTTCAGGCTTAGCTTATTTGCCGCTTCCGGTCCGAACTGTTTAAATTCTTCTTCACTGGGATATGCATGGGAAATATGGTAAAGTGTATGATTATTTTCACCGAATGTAAGACCTAAACTCCCGCCATACCCGGTAGCCCCTGCTCTTTTTGTACTCGGCGAAGCCAGTCTGTCCAGAATTTCAGCTTTTCCTGTTTTAGGGTCAATGCGAAACAGATATTCGGATTCCAGATGGACCCCATATATCATTTTGTCATAATCAGACCAGATAGACTGCCGCCATTGATACCCCATTGACCTATGGACATCCAGGTGTCCGAAATAATCTTTCACCAGATTATCGGATGTCACTTTTTCAACTTCATCTTTTTCTATAACATACCGGTAAATTTCACCTAATGGATTGGCGAAATACACATCTCCTGTTGTTTCGTCTACCGAAAGTGAACGGCTTAAAACAAAATAACGATCTCCGTTTCCCTCTTCGCCATCAGCAAAAAATTTGCCGAGTGTTTTTAAATTCCTGCTTTCCACATCATACCGATATACCTCTCCGGATGGCCAGATGATGCCGTATAGTCTGCCACGGGTTCTATCCATGGTCTGGGCCAGCACGCCCCCCTTTGTTTTTGAGGCGACCCCAAGATCTTCAAATTTACCGCTGGTCATATCGTAAGACACGATATGTCCGCCAGGATAAGGCTTATATCCTTCCGGCGGAATGCCAAGAATTTCCTTGCCATCGACATGAGTATAAAAATCAATATGAGTTGCAAAATATAGTTTGCCTTTATACTCATAATAATTCACGTGGCTTTTGCCCTGGGGAATTGATTTTTGTCCCTTTTCGCCAACAATTTCCGTTAGGTCGGCAAGGTGAGTGATTTTATCGCTATTCGGGTTATAGGAATACATCTGGGCACCGGTATCAAGATCGCCGGAGCAAAGTACATAATAAATTAGCCCATTACTGGCCGATGAAATACCGTTATAATTTCCTTTGGCAAGAGGAAAGTTTGAATAATAACGTTTGGCAATTATTTTTTTATCAGCAGCAAAAGTATAAAGCGGTAACGATAAAACAGTCAGTATTGTTGAAATTATTAATAAATTCTTTTTTGAAAACTTGAACATGAATTCCCCTTTTCGGTCGGACGATTTTCCGTCACTGATTGATTAAAGCTATCATAACATTTTATGAGTTAAAAATCATCGTGTTTTTCATTGCCGATTGTATGGTTCAACTTCATCCATCTTTTTATTGAACAGATTTTTTATGAATTAGATATTGTTGAAAGCAGTTTAAAATGATTATAAATCTATTGGAGGAAAAATAGGGAAGCAGCTTTTGGGGGAGAAGCTGAAATATAGGGTCATATGTCAAACAGCATCATAAAAAAAATATTAGTCGCCGTAAGTGCCGTAGGTCCGGGCTTATTTTTAATTGGATATAATATCGGCACGGGAAGTGTGACAACCATGGCAAAGGCCGGGGCCGAATATGGGATGTCCTTGCTCTGGGCAATCGTTCTTTCCTGTATATTTACTTATATTCTGATGGCCGCATATGGTCAGGTTACGCTGGTCAGCGGTAAAACGGCGCTTCTGAATATTAAGTCCCAATTTAAGTGGGGCAAACCACTTGCACTTTATATCATGGCCGCACTAATTACAGGGGAACTTCTGGCTCTGGTCGGTATTATGGGAATTGTGGCAGACCTGATACAGGAAGGGATACGCCTGATGACGAATGGAGCAATTGTCAGTGTGGCGTGGATTGTCCCGGTTCTGATTATTGCATTATTTTCCATGTTCTGGTTTGGTCAGTATAAAATATTTGAAAAGGTTCTGACCGTTTTTGTCATTATGATGGTGTTTTGTTTTGTCGGGGTGTTTTTTATGGTCAGCCCTGATCTGATTTCGATTGTCAAAGGCCTGGTTCCATCCATGCCTGATGAGCCGGGGGCGTTTGGACTTGTAGCGGCCATGGCAGGCACGACATGTTCCGCTGCCGTCTTTATTATACGCAGTACCGTTGTAACAGAAAAAGGCTGGACCATAGAAAATCTTAAGGATGAAAAAAAGGATGCCTTTGTTTCTTCTGCCATGATGCTTCTTTTAAGCGGGCTTATTATGGCGGTTTCCGCCGGCACCCTTCATTTAATGGGGCTTAGGGTTGATAACACACTTGATCTGATTGGATTGTTTGAACCGATCGGTGGAAAAGTTGCCTCTTTAATGCTGATTCTTGGAATTGCCGGTGCCGGTCTTTCAACCATATTCCCTATTGTGCTGATTGCTCCCTGGCTGATTTCAGACTATATGGGCAAGCCCCGGGATATACAGTCCCCCATGTACAGAGTTTTAATTATTTTGGGATTGCTGGTTGCTTTCTGCGCCATATTTCTTGAAAAAAGCCCGACCATTCTTATGGTCTTTTCCATGGCATTTCAGGCGGCCATTTTGCCGGCTGTAGCGATCCCCGTATTTATTTTGCTTAATAAAAAATCCTTTATGAATGATCACACAGCGTCAAGCCGGATGAATGCCGGGCTTGTCGCTGTCATTCTTTTTTCCCTTGTGACAACTTATTTTGCCATCAAGGGTTTCTTTTAAAAATTTGATTGGAATTGATATGAAAAAAATTAACGAAAACCGTCGTGAATTTATGCAAAAAATGGGACTTGCGTCTTTGGCTGCGGGAAGTGGGCTTCTTTCGACTAATTCATTTGCCCAGTCAAATTCTTCGATGTCATCCAATAACGGTAGGCGGATTAAAATATTTAACGGCCGGTTGCTAACCCCGTACCGGGAACTGCCAAATGGCTGCATCGCCGCTGAAAACGGTAAAATAATTGAGGTGAGTGACAGCAACATTGAATTTCCTGGTGCTATGGAAATTGACGCCGGCGGAAAATATATTTCCCCGGGGTTTATTGATCTTCATTGTCACGGCGGCGGCGGACACTCTTTTTTGGATGGGACGGTCAATGCCTTTTTGAAGGCGGCCGAGCTTCACGCACGTCACGGTACCACATCCATGTATCCAACAGCTCTTTCCGGGGATAAAGAAGAACTATATAAAAACCTGGATATTTATGAGCAGGCCAATAAAGTCAATAAGGCCGGGGCGGAATTTCTTGGCGTGTTTCTGGAAGGTCCCTATTATTCGATGGAACAGCGCGGGGCACAGAATCCGAAATATATAAGAAATCCTGACCCGAAGGAATATAAGGAAATTTTATCGCGCACATCCGTGATCAAGCGATGGGATTCAGCACCCGAAAGGGAAGGATCATTGGAATTTATCCGCTATCTCCGCTCAAAAGGGATCATGCCGTCAATGGGGCACACCAGTGCCGTATATGATGATGTCATGCTCGCTTTTGAAAATGGTGTTTCACTGGCAACCCATCTTTATTCCGGGATGGCCGGGGTGACCCGGCGCAATTCTTTCCGTTTTCCGGGCGGTGTGGAAAGCGCGTTCCTTATTGAAGAAATGAATGTTGAGGTTATATCAGACGGTCGCCATCTGCCGGCACCGCTATTAAAGCTGATATATAAAACCAAAGGCGCGGATAGAATTGCGCTTGTGACCGATTCCATGCGGGCGGCCGGGCTTCCAGACGGACAGGAAAGTATTTTGGGCAGCCTGACTAATGGCATTAAAGTTATTGTTGAGGACGGAGTGGCAAAATTGCCGGACAGAACATCTTTTGCGGGTAGTGTTGCAACCACCGACCGTCTGGTAAGAACAATCAGTACTATTGCCGATGTGCCCCTTAAGGATGCCGTCAGAATGATGAGTATAACCCCCGCAAATATCATGGGGATCGCGGACCGTAAAGGATCGCTGGTTCCTGGCAAGGATGCGGATATTCTGATATTTGATAATGATATCCAGATCGAAAAAACCATTATCGGTGGAAATGTGGTCTATAGCCGGGTTTAAGCCATAAATAATTAAGTAGACGAAAAGAGACTAAAAGGACGTTTGATGGACAAAAGAGAAATTACAAAAGATAAGCTGAAGGTAAAAATTTATAAAACCCGTAATGATATGGGGGCGGATGCAGCGGAAGAAGTCAGCAGCTGTATCAATTCACTTTTAAAGAATAAAGATTATATCAATATCGTATTTGCCGCAGCACCATCACAAAATGAATTTCTTGCCTCACTAAGAAAAAAGGATGTGGACTGGAGCCGGATCAACGCGTTCCATATGGACGAATATGTCGGTCTGGATGCTGATGCGCCGCAGCTTTTTGGGAATTACCTAAAAGAAATGCTTTTTGATCACGTTAAATTCCGTGACGTTTATTATATGAACGGTGATAAGGATAATCTTGACGCTGAATGTGAAAGATATGCTGATCTGATGGAAAAATACCCGACGGATATTGTCATACTGGGGATTGGTGAAAATACCCATCTGGCCTTTAACGATCCGCATGTTGCTTTTTTTGATGATCCGGAAGTGGTTAAAATTATTGATCTGGATGAAAAAAACAGATGGCAGCAGGTGGATCCTGATGATCATATCTGTTTTAAAACCATTGAAGAAGTGCCAACCCACGCCATAACCCTGACGATCCCTGCCTTGTTCAGGGCGACATATGCTTTTGCGGTTGTGCCGGGGAATAATAAGGCTGATGCGATTTATCATACATTGCGGGATGATATTCAGGAAAAATATCCGTCGACAATTTTGCGTAATCACCCAAAGGCCGTTTTATATATTGATGAGGCAAGCGCCAGCAAACTGACTTAGATTTAAGAGAATTTTATGAGAAAATTATTCCTGTTTCTTGCCCTTTATCTTGGGCTTACGGCACAAATATATGCCAAAACCGAGCTTGAGCCCTTTAAATATAGTGAGGATTTTGAAGACCGCGCCCTAGGGGCATGGGCATCTTACCCGTTGTGGCAGGATACGGCGTATGATCCTAATTTCAGGGTTAATGAAATTGTACCAGGGGACCCAAATATATCAATTGTGCAAAAGGTTACCCCATACACCAATGTGGATAATTATGCGGGTGCCCAGAAGCTCATGAACATATATATGACAGCGGGCGCTGAAATTTCACTTAAATATTATCTGAAAACCAATCTGAAGGCGGAGTTTTTTAAAGTAAGGTTTGCGGCAGGAGATTTTGGTAAACTGGATATCACGATCCCGAATCCGAAGACCAATATGTGGACGCCTCTCAAAGTCAGCTACAGCGATCTGATCCGTGAAAATCCTTCCCTGAAAAATTATAATGAAATTGAAATCCATGCTTTAGCGTTTTTGACCAAAATTCCGTCTGCTGATCCGGATATGCCGATTTATCTCGGGCTGGATGATATTAAGGTCACAGCTAATCAGGCGGCTATTTTCAAATTTACCGCGCCTGAAATGCTGAAGCTTCCTGAATTTGCACAGTATATTCCTAAAAATCATTATAGCCGGGGGGATAAATTCTCACTTTCCGGTAACTGGGGATTTGATGCTGATAAAGTCACTATAAAAATTGCTTCTATTACAGATAAAAATAATCCTGTTTATCAGGGGGAACTGGTAAAGGATGGAAGAAACTGGTCTTTAAATCCGATTGCTCTTACCTATCCGGAAGGACTTTATATTGGTGAGGTAAAAGCATATTCAGAGAACCAGCAGCAATCCAGCACCGCGTTTACCATTCATATTGCGCCAAAGGTGGCCGATATGGCAGGGCAGCACCCAAGACTTCTTTATGATGGTGAAAAAGCAAGGGTGATTGAAGCGCGTCTTAAAGAAGATCGCTTTAAAAAGGTTTATGACGATATAGCAGAAAGTGCAAAACTGCAGCGTGAAAAGGTCCCTGTGGACAGCCTGATTTTTGATCTGGACCAATTCCCGGACGAAGTATGGCTGCCCTCCTGGGATGCCTGGAGAATGCATATTTTTCATACGATGGATGCCCTTCGTCAGAATGCAATGGCCTATGAATTTCATCATGACCGTGAAGCGGGGCTATATGTTAAGGACGTCCTTTTAAACCTGTCGGGCTGGGATAACTGGTCACATCCATGGCAAACAAAAAGGGGACGGTTCAGTGAACATAATACGGGGAGCTGGTCACACCGTCTGGCCGAAGCCTATGATCTGACCTATGATCTGATGAGTGATGCGGAAAGAGTAAAAATCCGTGGTGCCCTCATAAAAAATATTATTGAAGGCGCCTATAAAACATATGTCTATAACGATAATATTACCTCAAAAACGTCAAACTGGATTGCCATGATAACCGGAGGATCGTTAATGACGATGGCGGCTATTTATGCTGATGGTCCGGACACGGAAAATCTGGAACCCTATTTTACCGGGACAATGCTTAAATATTATACCTTCCTGAACCGTGTTGCAGACACAAAAGACGGCAGCTGGGGCGAAGGATTTGGCTATAATAATTACAGTTTTTCAAACCTGTCCTACAGTGTGCCTTCACTCAAAAATGTTTTTAACATAGATGTCAGCGACACTTTGGTTGGCACCTATAAGGAATATATCTGGGGCGGCCTTATTAAAGACCATAAATGGTTTGATTTTGGTGATTCCGTTGGCGACATAATTCCGGCATCCAACTGGGCATTTCTGCTGGATATGCAGAAGGAAAGCCGGCTGGGCTGGTATTATAATTATCTGAAAGATGGCAAGGAAACATTTCTGGATGCGCTTTATGAAACCAACAGCGTAAAAGAGGATACGCCATTTGATGAAAGCCCGATCAAGGCATTTCATAAAGTAGGTACAACCGTATTCAAAAGCGGATGGAACAGTGATGACTTTGTATTCGTCATGCGAAGTGGTCCTTTTTATAATCATCAACATCTTGATCAGGGCAGTTTTTATCTGGCTGATCGCGGGCAGGTTTTTATTGAAGACCGCCACTTAAAAACATCGGATTATTATGAGGACCCTAAATATCAGTCATGGCTCACACAGCCAATTGCCCATTCAACCATCCTAATAAACGGTAATCATCAAAGCCAGCGTGTAGGAGACCCGCTTGAATTTGCTGCCGGATTTGACGATCATGCCTTTATTGCCCAGTTTCTAGACGGGCAGGATGCCGCATATTCCACGGCGGATATTGGAAGGCTATACTGGGGTAAGGTAAAATCACTTACACGAAATGTGCTTTATTTAAAACCGCGAACGGTTCTTATGGTTGATATTGCCGTGCCGGAAAAAGATGATGTCGATGTAACTCTGCTTTATCAGACACTGGCGCTGAAAGATATTTCTGTTGGGGATAAGATATCAAAAATATCCAAGGGTGGGTCAACACTCCACATTATGCCATTAAGCCCGGCACTAATGGATATAAAAGCTGTGGAAACACCCCATTATATCAAAACACTGCGAAATGAAAAACCGCTTATTAAAGAAGGTATGATTACGACGACTTCCCGCAGTTCCGGTGCCAATCCACTCGTGATGGCCAATATCCTGACAACGGAAAATGTCGATACCATAATAAAGACCGAAAATCATGATGGTTTTGTTTCGGGAACGGCTTCGGGTCAGAAATTTGCCTTCACCACCAGCCCGGGAAATCAATATACTGTTGAAAATATCAAAACAGATGCTGTTACTTTAACCTGGGATAATGATCGGGCCTTCGTCGGCTCCGCAACCACACTCAGCCGTGATGGAAAACTGCTGGTTTCATCAAATACGCCGATGACATTCGAGCTTTCCGAAAACGGCCTTAAATATTATCATGGCAGCGGCGGGCAGTTGAGCATACATTCTGAAAATCCGCCAGCTGATGTTATTTTAAATGACAAGGCAGTAGACGGTTTTATTTATAATGAAAAAAATAAAATGATAACCATCGATGTGCCGAAAGGAGAGGGACTTCTGATAATCCGATAAAGATATAAAACGGAGAGGCAGAAGCAAAATTATGACAGATTTTTCTTTAAAAGATAAAGTGATCGTGGTCACGGGTGGCACTGGTATATTGGGCAAGTCCTTTATTGATGCGATTGTAGAGGCAGGCGGATCAGTCGGTATTCTTGGTCGTAATGAGGAAATTGCCCTTGAGCGCGCTGATCAAATTAACCGTAGTGGAGGTAATGCGTTACCGCTGATTGCTGATGTGCTGGATATCGAAGATCTTAAGTCTGCCAAGGATAAAATCCTGAATGAATATGGCAAAGTAGACGGGCTTGTAAATGCCGCAGGCGGGATAATGCCACAAGGGGTGCTGTTGCCAGATCAGGATCTGTTTCAGATGGACCTGAACGGCATGCGCGAAGTGATGGATTTAAATCTGTGGGGCACATTAAACCCGACCCAGATTTTTGGTGAGGCAATGGCAAAAACTGCCGAAAAGGGCAGTATCGTCAATATTTCTTCCATGAATTCCAAAAGAGCGATAACCCGTGTACTTGGCTATAACATGGGTAAAGCGGCGGTTGACTGTTATACCCAGTGGTTTGCGGTTGAGATGGCGAACCGCTATGGGGACAAATTACGCATGAATGCGCTGGCACCAGGATTTTTCCTGACCGAACAGAATAAAAAAATGCTTCTTAACCCCGATGGGTCCTATACGGATCGGGCGCAGGCAGTAATAGACCAGACCCCGTTTAAACGCTTTGGTGAGCCGGATGAATTAAAAGGGGCGCTTGTTTGGTTATTGAGTGACGCTTCAAAATTTGTCACCGGTTCAATGGTCTGCGTTGATGGCGGATTTTCCATTTTTGGCGGGGTATAGGAAAAGATTACCGCTGAACCCGCCCGCCTGATGTGCCTTTCATAAGGGACCTGACTTCTTTTTCCGTTACCAGATTAATATCGCCCGGAACAGAATGCTTCAGGGCACTGGCCGCGGTGGCAAAATCCAATGCTTCCTGCTTGGACTGTTTATTATAAAGTCCGTAAATCAGTGCAGCAGAAAAGCTGTCGCCGCCACCAACCCGATCAATGATGTTATGAATGTCATAAATATCACTGTTTATAAAATTGTCACGTTCGGCAAGGCAGGCTGACCAGCGGTGATAATCGGCCCGGATTGACTGCCTTAATGTAATGGCTAACATTTTGAGGCTCGGAAAAATGCTTATCATCTCATTGCTAAGCGCTTTAAAATGATCAAGTTCAGCAATATCCTCTTCGGCTTTCAAGTCAACATCAATTCCAAGGCACTGCTGGCAGTCTTCACGTCCCGCAATGATAATGTCAGCATGCTTGGCAAGCTCGGGCATAACTTCTGTAGCGGTTTTGCCATACTGCCATAAATTGGCACGGTAATTAAGATCAAGTGAAACGGTAAGGCCCATTTTTTTAGCCGTTTTCATGGCGTCCAATGTTATGTCGGCGGCAGAGTGACTGATGGCTGGTGTGATCCCGGTTGTGTGAAACCATTTGGCATCCTTTAAAATTTTATCCCAGTTAAAATCATCAATCCTCGCCTCAGAAAGGGAAGAATGGGCACGGTCGTATATAACGCGCCCCGGACGCAGCGATGCCCCGGCCTCAAGATAGTAGGTGCCTATACGTTTACCCTGATAATTTATATGGCTGGTATCCACGCCATTTCGGCGAAGTTCCCCTATTGCTGCATGGGCAATATCATTATCGGGAAGCGCTGTGACATGGGCAACACTCATGCCGAAGCGGGACAGGGAATTTGCAACATTTGCCTCTGCGCCGCCAAATGCTGCTTCAAGGACAGGGGTCTGGAGAAAGCGTTCATATCCCGGACTTTTCAGCCTTAGCAGGACTTCACCAAAGGTTACTATATCCACCATAATTTATTCTTTCCGTTCAATTTCAGATCGTTTCTCGTTTATTGTGTATAGCGATTATACCAATCTAAATTTCTCTTCATTCTGTCTTCCAGATAACTTGGTACAACAATACCATGGTGTTGATCCGGATAGATGATAAGTTTGCTTTCAATGTCTAATGATCTGAGGGCCTGATACATTTGTTCGGCGCCCAGGCATGGAACATTAAAGTCCTTTTCAGAACATTGATAAAGCGTTGGCGTTTTTATACGATCTGCGTGAAGAAATGGGAAGCTTACCTTTTCATAAACCTCCCTATTTTTCCAAGGAGTGCCAAGTTCAAGTTCATATTCACGGCTATATTGATCATGACCATACATACCAAGCATATTGCCGGCCCCGGCTCCGCTGATAGCTGCTTTAAATCGGCTGTCAGTGGCAATGACATAATCCGTTAAAATGCCGCCGTAACTCCATCCGCCGAGCGCAAGTCGTTCAGGGTCGATAATATTTTTATTTGTCAAATAATCGGCACCCGCCAGAATATCCCGACTATCAACATTGCCCCAGTCAGCATATATCGCCTTGGCAAAATCAAAACCCTTACCAGAAGAACCTCTCGGATTAATACCGACAACGATATAGCCTTGGGCAGCGTATATTTGCCAGTCATACATAAATTCGTGGGAAAACTGGTAAACAGGGCCGCCATGCAATCGGAATATGGCGGGATAGCGCCTATTTTTATCATAATCCGGCGGATAAACGATGAGCCCGCCGATATCATGGCCATCACTGTCAAATTCAAATTTTTCTGTATTGGCCAGTTTTTTTGTTTCAAGCCATATATTATGGTTTGTAAGGGCGCGATCCTGATTATCCACGGCGAATAATTCATATGGTGTATTATCATCACTTTGCTGGACTACAATATGATCATTTCCGCTAACATCAAACCCAAGGGCAAATTTATTGCCTTCCGTTAGATAGCTAATTTCTTCCGTTTCCACATTTATTCTTGCTACCAGCGTTGAGCGGTCTTTTTCTATCAGGCTATAGATATATTTGCCGTCACCCGACCATTTGGGTAGGTAGAAACAAAGATCAATCCAGGCCAGAGACCTTGTTTCTCCGCTTTCAATATCGCCGACAGTAAGCTGCCAAGGGGCGTAATATATCCATTTACTCATGCCGCTGGTCAACCAGACCAGTTTTTTGCTATCGGGTGACCATTCGGGGGGTGACATCCAGTATGGGTCAACATCCGTACCTTTGAAATTGCTGATGCGGCGGCTTTCTCCGTCTTTTTCAGGCAGCATGATGAAAACATCCGTGTCCAAATTTCTGTCGACATCGCCACTGTCTTTTGAAATATAGGCAATCCACTTACCATCCGGCGACCAAGACGGCATCCAGTGATCCCTGTCATCATTTGTAATCTGTATATTTTGCCCTGACTTAATATCTAGAATATGAAGTTGCCGTCTTGCTCCGGCCAGATACCCGACCCAATCTTCCTTAAACTGGAAACGGTCAATTACTATCGGTGGGGCCGTTCCGGCTTCTGACGGTTCAGCACCTCCATTAAAAGCACTTAAAACGATACGCTTGCTGTCTGGCGCCCAGTCAAAGTCAATAACTCCTCCTTTAATAAAGCTGATCTGACGTTTGCTCCTGCCATTCGTCTTCATTATAAAAATCTGGGTTTCGCCTTCATCTTTACCTTCTCCAAAATATGCAATCCATTTTCCATCCGGACTGAATTGTGGTGACCATTCACTTTTATTTTTTGATTTGGTTAGGTTTTTTGGATTTCCGCCCTGATAGGGAATAATCCATATATCACTTACTTTTTTATCAGTTTTTAAATCATCAATACTAATTGAATAGGCAACATTTTTTCCGTCCGGTGATAGTGAAGGCGCACTTACATCCTGAATTTTATGCATATCTTCCAATTGAAAATATTCTTCATTCGCTATGGTTATAGGAATTGATGCTGTATTAAACAGCATAAGAAGCAGTATTTTGGGTATTATTCGCATTGGTTTATTCATTAGTTGAGTTAGCCGCTTTAAAAACTAAAGGCTCCAGCCTTCACGATATTCCCGCATTACAAACTGATTGGCGGGTTCAAAATTTGTAATGACCATATTTTCACCGTCCCAAAGCAGTTTTTTTCTTCCCGGATAATCATATCCGTCACCGTTCTTTTCGCGCAAGTTAAAGCTGCGGATCGCCAAATTGCCCATTAATATTGATTCTGTCAGCGGTCCGGCAAAATCAAAGGATGATGTAAGCTCTTTATGTTTTTCACTGCCATATCCCTGTTTGCAGGCTTCAACCCAGTGTCTGTGATGGCCGTTTTCAGGGAGCATGATTTCCTGCTCGATCGGTGGCTGTGTGATAAGCTCCCCTGAATTTAAATATATTTTCGGATTTTCAGCATATGTACCGCAGGTCATTATGCCTTTTTCCCCCATCATGATAACGCCATTGGTGCTGCCTTCGTCCCCTAAATCATGATCCGCTGGTATCAAATCAGGATGAAACGGCCGCAAGCCACCGTCGGTCCATGTCAATTTAATGGGGACCGGATTTTTTCTGCTGGCCGGAAAACTAAGCTGTGTTCTTGATGATGGTGGGCAGGATGCCGGAAGATAATCAGGAATCCAGTCTTGTGAATATGTGGCACCAACACTACTTTCGACTTCTGTCGGATAGCCAAGGCCGAGAACCCGAAATGGCGGATCAATAAGGTGACAGGCCATATCGCCAAGGGCACCTGTTCCGAAATTCCACCAGCCACGCCATTTAAAGGGATGATAAAGCGGATGATAGTCAACCCAGGCAGCCGGGCCGATCCAGGTATCCCAATCCAGTCCATCAAGCATCGTTGGCATATTGGTCGGGCTTTTAATCCCTTGTGGCCAGACCGGTCTGTTTGTCCAGACATGAACTTCATGAACATTTCCGATCATTCCCTGATCAAACCATTTAATCATTTGTTTGACCCCTGCGCCAGAGGCGCCCTGATTGCCCATCTGGGTTACAATTTTATATTGCTCCGCCGCTTTCGTCAGAGTACGGGCCTCGTATATGTTATGGGTTAATGGCTTTTGCACATAGGTGTGGATACCGCGCTTCATGGCGTTCATGGTGATAACGGCATGGTTATGGTCCGGTGTTGATACGGTAATGGCATCAATATCGGTCATCTCATCCAGCAGTTTTCTGAAATCCTTATATTTTTTTGCACTTGGAAATTTCTGAAACGCTTCAGCGGCCATATTCCAGTCCACATCGCAAATCGCGGCGATGTTTGATACTCCGTCCCCCCAGACATTGACGGCATCTGAAAAACCCTTTCCCCCGCCACCAATTATGGCGACATTTAGCTGGTCACTTGGTGGCGTAAAGCCCTGACCTAGAACATGTCTTGGAACAATTGAAAAACCGACCGCAGCAGCAGCCGTTTTTTTGATAAATGATCTTCTGCTGGTATTTTGTTTATTCATAATTTTTCCCCGTCCTCAAATTATTATCTTCTCATTAAATATTATCTTGAGCAGTTCGTAAATTAATTTCTGGTGAGACTTGTGCAATTAGGTTCACAATTCTATAACGAATGTGTCAATAAAATAATGTGAGTGGGAAAAAATGGATAATAAAAAAAGACGGGGACTTAACTTTGACAGCAGGGCAGTTTATACGCCGCCTGATCCGGCAACGAAATCAATCAGTCCACCGATCATAATGTCATCCAGTTTTCAATATGACGCGGAAATTTTTCAAAGAATAGTCGATGGAGCCCGTAAGGAAGTCAATATTTACGGGCGATGCGGCAATCCGTCTGAATATCAGTTTGAAGAACAGATGATGATGATTGAAGGTGGCGATGCCTGCCTTGCAACAGCGTCAGGCATGGCGGCAATTTCCATTACTTTGCTAGGTCTTTTAAAAAGTGGCGATCATATTGTCTGTGACTGGACCACCTATAGTTCGACCCATGAAATGCTTGATCATCGGCTGACCGACTATAATATTGAAACCACCTTTGTTGATACAGCAAATCCTGAAGCAGTAAAGGCAGCAATAAGGCCTAATACCAAAGTCATTTATTTTGAAACAATTGCCAACCCGTCGATGAAGGTGGCGGCAATTCCGCCACTGGTTGAAATGGCTCATGAGCGGGGCATTGTTGTTATCTGCGATAATACTTTTGCCAGTCCCTATGTCATGCGACCACTTGAATGGGGAGTGGATATTGTCGTTGAAAGTGCGACCAAATTTATCGGGGGGCACAGCGATGTAATCGGCGGGTCAATCTGTATGAAATCCGAAATTCTGCCGCCTGACTTTCTGGAACAAATCCGCTGGAATACAATGGTTAAGCTCGGTGCACCTCTTGCGCCCTTTAATGCCTGGATGTTGAGCCGTGGTATTCAGACCTTAAGTGTCCGTCTTGAACGTGCCTGTAAAACGGCCGCTAAACTGGCCCGACATTTTGAAGGTCATAATAAGATCGGCAGGGTATGGTACCCTGGCCTGGAAAGCCATCCGCAACATGAAATTGCCAAGGCGCAAATGCCAAAATTTGGGGCGATGCTTACTTTTGATGTCGGAGACGGGGATCGGGCCTTGAAAGTCCTGGATAATCTTGAACTTAGCTGTTTTTCCGCTAGCCTTGGTGGGGTGCGCAGCACAACACAAATTCCCGCCCTGATGGCCTTTCTTGATATTCCCAAGGAGGAACGGTTGGAAATGGGGATATCAGATGGCATGATCCGCCTCTCTGTCGGACTTGAGGATGCGGATGATTTGATTGCGGATTTTGACGCCGCTCTTGCACTTCTCTGATGAAAGGGATCGGATGAAATTAAAAAAATCGCTGAACTTCTGGGATGTTTTCGCGCTTGCTTTAGGGCAGGTTATTGGTTCCGGCATTATGGTTCTGATTGGTATAGGTATTGATTATACGGCTTATGCAGTGCCACTTGCCTTTATTCTTTCGGCAATATTATCGCTTATCAAACAGATGCCAGTGGTTTTTATGGGTTCAGCGATGCCGGCAACTGGCGGGCTTTATGTTTACTGTAAACGTGTCCTTGGTAAAAAGGTTGGTTTCTTCTATCTGGCTGTTTTGCTGATTACTCACATTCTGATTGCCTTATTTGCTCTTGGATTTGCCAATTATGCAGCCGCCTTGGTGCCGGCACTAAATATTCGCTATGTGGCGTTTGGCATACTGGTATTATTTTATCTGGTCAATCTGGTTGGTATTCATCCGGCCGCTGTTGTTCAGAAAATAATGATCGTTTTTCTTCTGCTTGGTTTATCGTCGCTTATATTTTTTGGCATTCTTGAAGTTGATTACAGCAACTTCACCCATCAGGAAAATCTGTTTCCAAAAGGCTGGTATGGTTTTGCCCTGGCCTGTGTGGTGATGTCGTTTGCCACGGGCGGCGCACAGTATATATCCGAAATCGGCGGGGAAATGAAAAATCCGCATCGTGACCTGCCGCGAGCCATGATTTTCAGCACACTTATTGCGGCCTGTTTTTTTGCACTAGTGTCCATTGTGGCCGTGGGCATATTGCCGCTTGAGCAGACAGCAAATGCCACGCTTTCTGACGTTGCAAGGGAAATCTTACCTGATTATCTATATGTAGCTTTCATGGTTGGGGCGGGTCTTTTTGCCCTTGCAACAAGTATTAATTCGACTTTTACCTGGGCGACAAAATCAGTGCTTATTGCCTGCGAGGATGGCTGGCTGCCCAAGGGACTGGCTGTTGTCAATGAGCGATTTAACACGCCTCATATTCTTTTGACTATTCTGCTTTTTGTCGGTGGAGCCCCCGTTCTGCTTGGATGGTCTCTCAATTATATCGTTATGCTCGGAAGTGGCCTTGTTTTCATTTATGATATGATCCCGATTATTGCAGCCTTTCTGCTTTCAAAACGGCTTCCTGAAGTTTTTGCCTCTGCTCATTTAAAGCTTTCCGAGCGGACATTAAAAACAATCTGTGTTGGCGGAATACTCATATTGCTTGCCCAATTGGCTTTATCCTGGTCAAGTATCGGATTTATCGGGTCAGGCCTGATTATTGGCTATATAGTCTTTATCATAGGCTATATTCATTTCCGGGCTAAACACATGAATATCGTTGACTGATCAGCTTTTATTACTATCCAATAGAGTGAAAATCTGTTCTGCTTCTTTAAGCAATTCATCAATGGTAGTATTGTTTTTGAGAGTGAAATCAGAAGATGATTTTATATTTTCAATATGCTTAAAATAGGCCGGTCTTACATCCTTCATATATTGTTCAGTGACGCTTTCAAGGGTACGCCCGCGCTCTCTCATATCTCGCTCAATCCGCCTTAGTAAGGCCAGATCAAGATCCACATCAACAAATATGTTAAAATCAGCAATATCCGAAAGCAAAGACCCGGCAAAAAGTCCGTCTATGATAATGGTATCTTTGACTGATACAGTTTCGTATCCGGTCCGCATGCTGACCTTAAAATCATAAATCGGGACGTCGGCTTTACCGGTGTTTTTTAACTGCATTAAATGCATTTTCATCAGATCTGTATCAAGTGCATCCGGAAAATCAAAATTAAAAAAACCGTGACGTTCAACCTGTTCGGCCTTGCTTAAATAATAACGATCAATGCCCAGCAAAAGGCTACCTTCTTTTTGCCTGTGTATATGATTAGCAAGGGTTGATTTACCGGACCCGCTTGCACCTGATATAGTAATAATTTTCATGGATTAAGTTATAGATAGGCATTTCCTTTTGTCAATTCTGTAAATACCAGTGATTAGGTATATAATTTATATGGAGTTGAAATGCTTTATTCTTCACTGATTTGTGTATTGGCTATTCTATATATCCATTTTCCATAATAAATCATGCTAATGGCGGAAATGATCCCTACAGCGGCCATAAAATACCATACCAGGCCAATATTATTGTTTGCATATAGTTGCATTGTCAGGAAATCAGTGCTTTTTGCCGACAGTTCTGTAAGCTTTCCAAAAGCTTCACCGCCGGGAATGGCCCTTATTTGGTCATTACTAAGACCATAGTCCGTCAGAACAATTCTGGATATTTGCTCTTTTGAAGCCCATTGTCCGTAAAGATAGGGGCCAACAAACCCTTCCAGTGTCCAGCCGATCCCGATCGGCATTTGTGAGAAACCAAGATACATAGCTTTCTTTCTGGCCGGGGCTATATTACCCAGAAATTCACTGCTTTTTGGGGATGACAGCATTTCACCAATGGAAAATGTTACAATGCCTATAACAATCAGCCACGCCAGATTAAACATACCAAGGATCAACAGGGCGGATGATGTCAGTAAGGTTCCTATCGCTAAACTATGCATTGCTTTGAGCTTTGCAGAAAGTCCGGCAACGATAAAACAAACTGTCATAATTAGTAGGCCATTATAGGAAATCAGCCCGATGGGTGTTATTTCCCGGCCATTCTCGCTTAATCCCAGCAAAAATTTTAGAGTTTCATTTTGGGTCCCGTTATCACCAAACCAGCTGGCAACCAATGGTGCTGTGTCCACCCAGTCTCTGAAATAAAGTGGTGCCACATCCCAGAAAAACATTAACATAAACCAGAACCCGGAAAAAATTATAATATACCAGACCAGTATGGGATTTTTAAGTTCAGCCAGACTTTCCTGCCAAAGAGGCTTTTCCTTGATTTCTCCTGATTTGATTTTTTCCTGTCTTTCCAATCGTGCTTTTTTATCCGGTTCTTTATAGGTGAGTAAAAATAAAAAATTTACACTTATTATCAGGGCACAGGCATAAAAAACCTGGCTCCAGGCCAGCAATTGCAATCTAACAGCAATGAGAGGTCCGATCCAGCCGCCTATATTTACTGTCTGATAAAATACGCCCCACGCCATGGAGCTGTTTAATCTGTTTGTACTTTTGACGATTGTGCCCTGAATGCCGGGCTTAAAAATGCCAGTTCCGAATGCAAGGATGACAGCACCGGTCATAAAACCCCAATAGGTCGGAAATAATGCCATGCAAAGATAACCGACAATTTTGGTCACGGTTGAGGCAAATATAGTTTCCTTATATCCAAGCCGGTCCGAAATTCCGCCGCTGAGTACAGGCACCCATGTCTGGACCATTGCCCAAACCAGAAAAATTGTCCCAAGTTCGGTTTCCGTGATCCCCAGCCCGCCATTTGCAGCGCTATCAGTGGCATAAAGGCCGGAAACCATTCTTGCCCCGTAATAGGCAAGACGTTCAATCATTTCCATGCCGCCACAAATCCAGAAAACATAGGAAAGACTGCAGAGTGAAGCCCAGAGACCAAGTTGTTTTACATCTTTGATTGTTGTAGTTTGATCAGCGGCGGGCTCTTCCATCATAATTCTCTTAACATAATGTTTGTCAAAAATGGACTTTTACACTCAATATAGACGAGTATATTTAAAAGGGTATATATCAATAAATTGACTGTCAAACTCATTTAATTCCAGTGTTTTATGAAAACAGTACGATTTGGAACGACACTAGCTAAAAATTAACCAATAATGTCTATATTAATCTGTAAATAAAAAACTATTTGATCGGAACTGTTCGCCAGATTATAGGAAAATTTTTAAAAGAGTTATATTTGTGATATTTCGGAAAAGCATATTTAATTTATTTTTATTATTCTTTTTGTTCCTGACCCCTCAATATGGGGTTTTTGCACAAAATACAGACAATAATGTAAATTTAACAGATGAAGAAAAGCTCTGGATAAAACAACATCCTGTCATACGGTCTACAAACGAAATGGAATGGGCCCCCCTTGATTTTGTTCGTGACGGGAAGCCTTTAGGTTTCTCAATTGATTATTTAAATCTGGTCGCCGAAAAAGTTGGATTAAAAATTGAATTTATTAATGGATTGCCCTGGTCTGAGCTCCTTAGAAAATTAAGAAATAAAGAAATTGATATGGCGCAGAGCATCATTCAATCTCCAGAACGTGAGGAATATCTTAATTTCACAGTGCCTTATCTTGATTTGCCTATGGTATATTTCGGAAGGCAGGGGTCCAAGCATATATCAAGCATTAATGATTTGCAGAACAAAAGAATAGGGGTCGTCATCGATTCAATCCCTGACAGGGTTTATAAAGAAAATTTTTCTGAACTTGATCTGGTTGAATTTGACTCTACCCTTCAAGCTCTTAAAGCGCTTTCTGCGGGGGCAATTGATGTTCATGCTGATATATTGCCCGCTTCGCAATATATGATCAGGACAAGTTTGTTACCGGGTATAGAAGTCATTGGCGACAAATTTTTTCCGGAAACGGAAAATTCCGATTACATCCGTTTTGCGGCCCGTAAAGACTGGCCGATACTAATTTCAATTTTGGAAAAAGGTATGGCCGCTGTCAGTCAGGAAGAATTTGTTGCACTAACTGATAAATGGCAGACTTCAAGATCGAGTGGAAGCCTTTCAGACATGGGACTAACTCAGGAAGAAATTGCCTGGCTCTCGCAGAATAATGTTGTCAGGGTTGCCGCAGACCCGACCGTTGCCCCACTGGAGTTTATTGATAATAATGGTGAAATCACAGGCATCACAGGCGCGTATTTAAAAAAAATCGCTGAAAAACTTAACATTACGTTTGAAACAGTTGCCAGCCAAAATTGGGCAGATTCACTGAATAAAATCAGTAATGGTGAAGTAGATGTTGTCGGGCTGGCTTCACCTACTGAGGAAAGATCCAAATATTTTATTTTTACCGATGAATATCTGGAAGTAGTTTACATGATATTTACGCGAAAAGAAGAAGGGATTTTTGGTAATTTAGACGGGCTTTCAGGACGCAAAGTTGCCGTTATTAAAGAGTATGCCGTAATTGATTATTTAAAGAAAAATTATCCAGATATTGAAATTGTTGAAACTGAATCTGAAGCAGAAGCATTGCGTCTCGTCGGAACAGGACGTGCTGATGCGCATGTAGGAAGCCTTCCAATGGCAGCCTATAATATTGCGGATCAGGGACTGACAAATATAGTGGTCTCTGGAGATACGCCTTACAGGGATGAGGGTACTTTTGCCATAAGGAAAGAGCTGCCGTTATTGGCCAGCGCCATGCAAAAGGCACTTAAATCTATCAGTGCCGTTGAGCGGGCACAGATTTCGAGGGAGTGGATAGGGTCACTCTCCAATGAAGACCCGTTGGACTATGCTCTGTTTTGGCAAATCGGTATTGTCCTAATTGTCATTTTGGTTATTATTCTGATCTGGAATGCCAGCCTGAGACGTGAAGTCAAGCGGCGAAAATCTGTTGAAAGGCAACTGATCATTTCACAGATGCGTGCTGAAACCGCGCAGGCTGAGGCTGAGGCGGCAAATGCTGCGAAATCAAATTTCCTTGCCAATATGAGCCATGAAATCCGCACGCCGCTTAATGCCATAATAGGCTTTTCTGACGCAATGCTGGCCGGAGTAGGAGGACAGGTTGATAACTTGAAACATAAGGAATATCTGTCTGATATCAGAAACAGTGGCACACATTTATCGACAGTAATAAATGACATCCTTGATTTATCAAAGATTGAAGCCGGTAAATGGCGACTTGAGGAATGTGAATTTTCACTGAATAGCTGCCTGATTGAAGCTATTAAAATGTTGACCGCCCAGGCGGAAGGGAAAAATATTGCAGTTTTATATTCACCAAAATCAATTACCAGTTCATTGAAAATTATTGGTGATTTAAATGCAATAAAAAGGATTTTTATAAACCTGCTTTCAAATGCAATTAAATACACGCCGCATGGCGGCAAAGTAGAATGTATGATTAATAAAAAGCGCAACGGCCAGGTTGAAGTGGCTATCATAGATAATGGGATTGGTATTCCCAAAGACAGGCTTGAACAGGTCCAGAACCCGTTTGAGCAAATTCATGAAGACCATGATTTAAATGAGGAAGGCACAGGACTTGGACTTCCAATCGTGAAAAATCTGATAGAACTTCATAATGGAAAGTTCACTTTAATCAGTGAAATAAAAGAAGGAACCCAGGCCATAATTACATTTCCAACAAAACGGGTAATCGGCTGATTTAAATTTGCCCTGCTTTAAGCTGGCCGACGGCATAATCCGCCGCCCGCGCCGTGAGTGCCATATAGGTAAGCGATGGGTTCTGGCAAGCGGTTGAGGCCATTGCAGCACCATCTGTTACAAACAGATTATCGACATCATGGCACTGGTTAAACCCATTCAGGACACTGGTTTTAGGATCCCGTCCCATGCGCGCTGTTCCCATTTCATGAATGCAAAGCCCCGGCGGCGGTTCGTCTGCATAGCTTTCGATATCATGGAACCCGGCTTTTTTTAGCATTTCTTCTGCTTCAAATTTCATGCTTTGCTGCATGGCTTTTTCATTGTCACCATGTTCGACCGAAATGCGCAACAGTGGCATTTCCCACTGGTCTTTTTGGGTAGGGTCAAGCCGGATATGATTTTCAAATCTGGGCAACATCTCGCCAAACCCCATAATTTCGAATGTCCAGTCCCCCGGGGTTCTAAGTTTATTTTTAAGCTCGACCCCATAAAGGGGAGTCTCTGTCAGCCGACCCCAGTCTTCCCTTGATGACCAGCCCTCATAACCATAACCGCGAATGAAATCGGGGTGTTTTTCGCTTAAATTATGAAAGCGCGGGATATAAACGGCATTGGCCCTGCGACCACTGTAATAACGGTCATCAATGGTCATTTTACCCCTTGCGCCTGCCTTAAATACATGGTCCATTAAATAATGCCCCAGCACGCCGCTGCTGTTGGCTATACCGTTCTGGAAGCTTTCCGACATGGAATTAAGCATGATTTGGGTGGTGCCAAGGGCCGATGCACAAAGGAATATGATCTTTGCGGTATAATCCGTTACCTGTTTGGTATTTGCATCAATAACCCTAACACCAGATGCTTTTTTGCTCTCCGGATCATAGTTGACTTTTTGGGCGACAGCATCGGTGATGATGGTCAGATTGCCGGTCCGCTCCGCTGCCGGCAAGGTCGCTGACTGGCTGGAAAAATAGGCGCCGAACGAACAGCCGCGCGTACATTCGTTTCTGAATTGACATTTGCTGCGGCCAAGGGCGAGCTGTTCTTCCGTCGGCTCGGTTAAATTGGCGGTGCGGCTGATGATCAGATGGCGGTCGGGATAGGCGGCCTCGATTCCTTTTTTGGCGGCGCGCTCTACACATGACATTTCCATCGGCGGCTGGAATATGCCGTCCGGCAGATGGGGAAGTCCTTCTTTTGATCCACTTATTCCGGCAAATCTTTCCGCATAATCATACCAGGGGGCGATATCTTTGTACCGGATCGGCCAGTCAGTACCATGCCCGTCATTTTTATTGGCTTCAAAATCCAGATCACTGAAACGAAGACTCACTTTGCCCCAGGTCAGCGACTTGCCGCCAAGCTGATGGCCCCTGATCCATGAAAAGGGTTTTCCTTCTTCCTGGATATAGGGTTTTTCAGGATCTTTGATAAAAAAATGTTTGTGCCCCTCATTGATGCCTGTCTGACGCTGGATCGGATAATCACGGGCAAGTTCGCTTCTTGATGTGCGGCCATGATTGGGCAGCTCCCAAGGCGCTTTTCCTTCTGTCGGGTAATCCCCGGCATCAACCCGCCGGCCCCGCTCAATCAGCAGGGTTTTAAGCCCTTTTTCGGTCAGTTCCTTGGCGGCCCATCCGCCAGAAATGCCGGAACCCACAACAATTGCATCAAATTCTGTGCTCATAATTCCCGCTTTCTGCTCAGCTTTATAAATACTGGCGAAGGTGAGTTGCACTGTCAATCAGCGATTTTTTACGCATTTCAATATCCCCTTCATAATCGGCATCTTCCACTTCAATACAAAGGGCGCCGTCAAACCCGGCCACCTTCATTTTGGCGATATAGCTTTGCCAGTCAATATCACCCCGCCCCGGAATGCGCGGATCATGATAGTCAAGTGGGTTGGCCATCGTCCCCACATCATCCAGCCTGTCCCGGTTTACCGCCACATCCTTGGCATGGGTATGGAACATTTTGTTGGCAAACTCGTCCCATGGTTTTTCGTGGTTCATCTGCATCCAGACCAGGTGCGACGGATCATAATTAAGCCCCAGTGTGTCACCGTCAAATTCCGCAAACAACCGCCGCCATATTTTCGGGCTATAGGCAATATTTTTGCCTGCCGGCCATTCATCATCGGTAAAAAACATGGCGCAGTTTTCAATGCCGATCCGGGTGTTTTTTGCCTTTGCATAGTCAAGCAGCGGACCCCAGACCTCAACCATGCGCGGCCAGTTATCATCCACATTTTTATGCCAGTCATTACCGATAAAGGTAGTGACCATATTAATCCCGAGCAGCGCTGATGCATCAATGACCTTTTTTATATGATCAATATATACCTGCGCTTCCGCATGATCAGGGCAAAGCGGATTGGGGTAATAGCCAAGTGCGCTGATTTCAACGCCTTTTTTCTGACAGTAATCATTGATATAATCGGCATCATCCTGATCAAAATCAACCACATCAATATGGGTGACCCCGGCATATTTCCGCTCGGCCTTGCCCTTTGGCCAGCACATCATCTCAACGCACTGAAAATCATTCTCGGCCGCAAAATCAATCACTTCCTCAAATGTCATGCCGTCAAGTATAGCGCTTTGAATTCCAAGCTTCATATGGTCTGTCCTTTACCCTTACTTCAGTTTGTAACCGATTACATTTTCGCTAGTCAAGTTTCCCGCGATCGGCTATCTTTAAAATTATAAGGGGTACTATAAAATAAGGGAAAAAGAATGAATAGCAAAATATATGGTCAGCTCAGCGTCATGATGTTTCTTCAGCTTTTTGTCTGGGGAGCGTGGTTTGTAACTTTGGGCAGTTATCTGGCGAATATCGGCTTTAGCGGTGCGGAAATCGGCACCACATACCTTACCAACAATATTGGCGCGATCATTTCCCCGCTTTTTATCGGGTTGGTGGCGGACCGCTTTTTTGCTGCGGAAAAGGTGATGGCCGTCCTGCATCTGATTGGGGCGGTGTTGCTTTATTATGTTTCGGGTCTTGCCACGACGGGTAGTATTATTGTCGGTTTTCTGATTTATAATGCGGTCTATATGCCGACCATTGCCCTGACCAATGCTGTTTCCTTTAACCAGATGGATAAACCAAACGAGCAGTTCCCGTTAATCCGGGTCTGGGGCACAATTGGCTGGATTGTTGCCGGGCTGCTGATTACTTTTATACTCGGCACAAAAATCGAAAATGTCGAGGCAACATCGGTTCCCCTTAAAATGGCGGCAATCGGCTCCGTAATCCTTGGGCTTTACAGCTTTACGCTCCCCAATACTCCTCCCCGCAGTAAGGGGCAAAAGGTCAGTATCGGTGATATGTTTGGACTTGAATCCCTGGCGCTGCTTAAGGATCGCTCCTTTGCCGTCTTTTCCGCCTGTTCCCTGCTGATTTCCATCCCGCTCGCCTTTTATTATGCCTTTGCCAATCTTTATTTTAACGAGATCGGCATGGAAGGGGTCGCTGCCAAAATGTCGCTGGGGCAGGTGTCCGAACTCGGCTTCATGGTGCTGATGCCTTTTTTCTTTCGCCGGTTTGGCGTTAAATGGATGCTGCTTGTCGGCATGCTGGCCTGGGTGGTTCGCTACGCTCTATTTGCCACCGGTGATATGGACGGCCTGGTCTGGATGATCTATGTCGGGATACTCCTTCATGGTGTCTGTTATGACTTTTTCTTTGTCACCGGACAGGTTTACGTGGAAAAAAAGGCGGGCGTGGAAATCCGCTCCAGCGCGCAGAGCTTTTTTACGCTGCTCACCTATGGTTTCGGTCTTGCCATCGGTTCAATCCTTTCCGGTTATGTGGTTGATGCCTTTACCACGGACGGGATTAAGGACTGGGGCGGTATCTGGCTCACCCCCTGCCTGCTGGCGGCGGTGGTCTCAACCATCTTTATCTTTACCTTCAATGATAAAAGCAAGGCGACGGAGGAGGGGTGATTTTAGGATCTTTATGGAAAATTATGTGTAAAGGGCATTTGAGGATTTTAAATAAAGCACCGTTTGCAGAATCAGGATATGAAAATAGATAAAATTTTATTTAAATTTTGGATTTTTTCCAAAAATATTATGGTTAATGAATATGGTTAACAAATAACTAATTGATTCTATTAAGTATTCTCTTACAAATACTTATTGTATTTAAGGGCTAAAATATAGTATAAATCACCATAGGTAAGTTTAGTATCGATTCTTAATTTTAATTGGGCAAAAAATGTTTAATGTAACAAAAATTCTTAAATGCGGGATAGCTGCGTCTATCGCATTTGTATTCACATCTTTTTCAGCGGCCAATGCACTCACTGTTGCTAATGTTGGCCTGGTTGACACCTATCTTGGTCAATGTACGCAAGGATTGACACCGGCGATCGCAAACGAGGTGAACTGCTTAAACACTTATGGCGCAGGTACCGATACAGCTTCTGCCTATCAGAATATCGCTGCGGATAATCCGTTCGAGGAACTTTCCGATGCACCGGGTATTTATGCCATGGATCTAAACCCTGCATATAAAGGCGGTTATTTTTTACTGCGGACCGGCAATATCGGTGGTGAGTTTAAACAATATTCATTTGTTTTCAAAAATAACAATGAAGCCGGATATGCTGTTATTAACCTGACCCTGTTTCAGTCTATACTTGCAGGAATTGACGAATCCCTGGATATGAGTGGCATTGGCAAAGTTAGCCACATTACAAGTATTGCCGGTATTTCTGCTGTGCCTCTTCCTGCTGCGGTGTGGATGATGATTACAGCACTGGGTGGAATTTTCGGTTTCAGAAATATTGGCCTGCGTCGCCGCAAAACAGCCTAAGCCGCTTTATTTACACTGCATTATTTATTACAATTGAATGACTGTTTTCGTTAGGGAGCAGTCATTTTACAATGATGATCAAGTATATTGTTTATGGCTAGTCCTTTAGTTTCCCTCATGCCTGTTCAGGCCCTGTTAAACTTAAAACTTTTCTTCCCATCGCCCTGCTTCCGCTATATGAATAGCGTATGAAAAATGCAGGGTTTAAATGGGGGATGTTCAGGGCGCGTCTGCCGATCATCCATATGAGGATTGAATGGCCGGAACTGGCGCAGGGGTTGGTGGTGTCGCTTTCAACGGCGCTGGCGCTTGTCCCGCTGCTGACCACATCATTCGGCCTTACTTTTCCGGAGGCGGTAACCATCGCCATGCTGCATATGATGCTGGTGACATCAAATGTGATTATTTTTGGCGAGCCGTTTGCATCGGGCTGGATAACCCCGGCATTGCCACTTGTTCTTGGTTTCGTGATCGGCGGGTATGAGAGCGCGGATGAGCGCTTTCAGATGATGACGGCCTTGTCCCTTGATTTTGCAGCTCTGACCTTGCTGATGGGGGTGACGGGCTGGGGGCAAAAACTGGCGGGTCTGATTCCCCCGGCGCTGAAAGCCGGGATCATTCTTGGCGCGGCGCTTTCGGCATTCAAGCGTATTTTTTATGATGATGTGGCGGCATTTCAAAAGATGCCGGTGTCTTATACTCTGGCCATACTTGTCTGCCTGATCATCCTTTACCTTCCGGCGTTTGCGCGACTTAAATCAAAATATAAATTATTTTCGATCATTTCGTCCTTCGGGCTACTGCCGTCTTTTATTGTGGCGGGGGTCTTTGGCGGCCTTGCCGGGGAGCTTGGCATTGATATTACCCCCGGTTTTTTAAACCCGCCTTTCGCGGCACTGATGGAAAAAGTATCGCCCTTTGCCATTGGTTTTCCGCCGCTTTCCTATTTCTTAAGCGCTTTGCCGCTTACCCTTATCGCCTATCTTATTTTATTTGGGGATCTGATTACCGGATCAAGCCTGATTGAGGATAATCAGAAATTTAGACCCGATGACCCGGTGGATATAAACCTGACCCGGTCCCATTATGCGGTGGCGATCCGTAATTTTCTGATGGCGATTATCGCCCCGTTTTTCCCAACGCAAGGGGTGCTTTGGGCCGGGGCACAGATCATTATCATTGAACGCTGGAAGCAGGGTCGCGAAAAAATCGAAAGCCTGATTGGCGGTATTTCGGCCTTTTATTATTACGGTATTCCGGTGGTGTTTCTGATCCTGCCGCTGGTGACGGCCTTAAAGCCTTTTATGCCGATTGCGCTGATGCTGACATTGCTGCTCACCGGTATTGCCTGCGGCAGGCTGGCGCTTAAAATAGCAAACACCATAACCGACCGGGCGGTCATGGTGCTGGTTGCGTTGCTTCTTACCTTTTTTTCGCCGTGGGTTGGCTTATTGGCGGGGGGTGTTGCCTGTATTTTATTTGGCGCCTCCAAAAAGAAGCGGGTTTAACGGGGACATTTTACCATCAATAATGGTCAGTGCATGTTCGCGGTCAGTAGCCAGCATGGTTGGTGCGTCCAGATCGACATAGCTGGCTTCTGTAGCAATAAACATGCCTGCCGCCATGGAAAGCGATGTGCCGACCATGCAGCCGACCATGATATCAAAACCCATAGCTTTTGCCTGGTCCAGCAATTTTTTGGCCTCGGTCAAACCGCCGGTTTTATCCAGCTTGATATTGACCACATCATAAATCCCTTTTAACCGTTCAAGATCGGCAGCGACATGGCAGCTTTCATCACCGCCGAGTGGTAATGGCGCATTAAGCCCGCGCAGCTTTTCATCATCCTTGGGCGGTAAGGGTTGTTCAAGCATGACGACGCCATTGGCTTTAAGCTCATCCACCACTTCTCTGACCAGATCAATATTCCAGCTTTCATTGGCGTCAACAATCAGCCGGGCGTTCGGTGCATTATTATGGACGGCGCGGATGCGGTTTACCACGTCCTCCGCATTCATTTTGACCTTGATGGTCGGGAAATTGGCAAGCTTTTTTGCTTTCGCCCCCATTGCTTCGGCGGTGCCGATGCTGATGGTTTCAACCGACATAAGATGATCCGGCCATTTATGACCCATCAGTTCGGCAATGGTTTTTCCCGTCTGCTTTGCTTCCAGATCCCACATGGCACAGTCAACCGCATTTCTGGCCGCGCCAGCCGGCATGGTGTTCTGCAATTCTTCGCGGCTTAAGCCCGCTTCCATTTTCGTGGCGATTGCCGCGATCTGTGCCATCACGCTTTCAACGCTTTCACCGTAGTGAGCGGTGGGGCAACATTCGCCCCAGCCTTTTTTGCCGTCTTCCTCAATTTCCACAACAACAACGGTGGTTGCCGTTCTGGTGCTGCGGGCAATGACGAAGGGTGTATGCAGGTCAAAATTCTCGGATCTGTAAGCAAATTTCCTCATTTTTTAAGGGCCTCAACAAATGAACTGACGCCGGTGATCATCGGGTCAAAGCAGGGCACACCGAATTTTGCTTCAAGCTCGGCACGTTGTCTGTCGCCTTCTTCCTTGCTTAACACCCGGCAGTTTAGGGAAATACCGCCAAGATAGGCATTCGGATTGGTCAGTTTTGCATGTTTCAAATTCAGTTCAATACAATCGGCCATATCAGGAATTGGCATATGAGGAAGGCCTTTGATATGCGCCCTGTTTGCTTCATGGCACATCACCAGCACATCGGGCTGTGATCCATGCAGCAGGCCAAGGCTTACCCCGGCAAAGGCCGGGTTATAAAGTGATCCCTGTCCTTCAATTATGTCCCAGTGATCTTCTTTGTTAGCGGGGGAAAGTTCCTCAATCCCGCCGGCGATAAAGTCGGAAATGACCGCATCAATACAGATGCCATAGCCGGCAATCATCACGCCTGTTTGCCCTGTTGCCTTGAATTCGGCGTCATAGCCCTGTTTTTTCATTTCTTCGGTAATGGCAAGGGTCGTGTACATTTTACCGACCGAACAATCTGTTCCAACGGCGAGAATGCGTTTACCGCTTCTTTTCTCACCAGTACCTGTTTTAAGATCGGTATAACCATGACGGACATTGTGAAGTTCGACACCATGTTTTTCCGCAGCCGCTTTAATGGCCGGGAATTCTTCCAGTTTACGGTGAAGGCCGCTGGCAATATCAAGGCCGTTTTCAATGGCTTCAACAATATAGGGCTCCCATTCCGGTTCAACATAACCACCGGCATTGGCCAGGCCAAGGATGAATGTTTTTGCGCCTTTTTCCGCGGCTTCCTTAACGCTCATTTTCGGAAGGCCAAGGGTAAGCGGGCTATTGCCTCCGGCAATTTCACCAAGACATACATCAGGGTTCCACACGGCAATGCCGCGGGATGTTTTGATGGAAAGCTCGTTGTCGCCACAGCCTAAAAATAATAGGTAAGGTGCTTTAAGCTGTTGTCTGTCATTTGCATGTTTTGAAGTCATGAATAATCTCCTTTGAATATGGTTTCAGTGTATAAGGGATAATCTTCAAAAAAGCATATGAAATAATGACGGTAAACTATAGCTTTAAGCTATGGATTATGATATATGCTGTCTATATGAATTTACGACAGATCGAAATATTCAATGCGGTATATGCCTGCGGTTCCATCAGTGATGCGGCACGCTTTCTTAATGTGGCACAGCCAACGGTGAGCAAGGTACTTAGGCACGCCGAAGACCAGCTGGGTTTTTTATTGTTCCGCCGGGTTCGCGGCCGCCTTGTCGCCACCAGTGAGGCCAAAATCCTCTATAAGGAAACAGAAGCTATTTACCGACAGATCGGCAAGCTGAAAGCCACGGCGGACAATCTTAAAAACCCGGCCGACGGTAAAATCCGGCTTGTATCGGTGGCGGCGCTCAGCATTGAAATTCTGCCCAAACTGATCCAGCGCTACCGCGAAGCCAACCCGAAATCACAATTTATCTATCAGACCGAACATTTCAGCGGCATGATGAAAACCTTAAATGAATATGACAAGGAAATCGGTTTTGCCCTTAACCCGTCGTCATTTGACGGGATTGCCGAGGTTAAAATCGGCGACGGCGAACTGGTCTGTATTTACGGTAAGGGGGAATTTGATGATTATCCCGACCGCTTAAAGCTTGAGGACCTGATAGGCTTTAATTATGTCAGTATTGAAGATAGCGGCCCTTTAAGTGACTTGCTGGACCGGCATCTGAATGAGCGGGGGATCAGCTATCATTCCAATATCATTGCCCAGACCTATTTTGTTGCCCGTAATATGGTTGCGCTTGGCAGCGGTGTTGCCATTGTTGATCAATGTACCGCCAGCTCAAACAAGGCCGAAAATATCCGTTTTAAAGGGTTTAATCCGCCGATCCGCTATGATGTCAAGGCTCTCCATGTGGCGGATCGGCCGCTTTCCAAATCCTGCGCCGGTTTTCTTAAATTTGTCAAAAGCAATTTTGACTATTGAAGGTTAAGCCGTTTTTTTGGCAAGCTCTAAAAACAGATCCCCGCGTTCTTCAAAATCCCGGAAGGCATCATAACTGGGAGAAGCGGGGGAAAGCACGATATAGCCGCCCACCGGCGTAATATCGCCGGCGAGGTCGACGGCCTCTTCAAGCGTCCCCACCTTATATTTATGGCTTGTTTTTAGCTGCTCAAAAATCCGTGGACCGGTTTCATAAACGCATATGGCCTTTATATGATCATTTTCATCAATCAGGGTACAGAGTGCTTCATAATCCTGTTTCCGGTCCTCACCGCCGAGGATTACGGTAATGTCTTTTTGAGGAAAGGCTTTAAGTGCGGCCATGGTGGCTTCCGGATCGGTGGAAATGCTGTCATTTACATACATTCTGTCCTTTATCGGGCCAATTACCTGTAAGCGGTGTTTAAGGCCCTGAAAACTGTATGATGCTTTAAGGCATTCGGTGATCACCAGTCCCAATGCATTTAATATGGTCAGTGCCGCGCATAGATTTTCAAGGTTATGATCCCCCAGCAGCGGGAATTTATCCGCCCCGCCGACTGGCATATCGCCATTATAAATAATTCTGTTTTCAAAATGAATTTTTGAACGGTCATTGAAGGTCAGTTTATTTTTTGTGTCTGCCAGTCTTGGTTCATGGGCGTTGACAATATTTACCTTCGCACCGAGCCGCAGCAGATTGGATTTGTCCCGGTAATAATTTTCATGGCTTCTGTGCCACTGAATATGTTCAGGAAATAAATTCAGAAGCACAGCAATATCTGGTGCGTGCTTAAGATCGCATGTCTGATAACTGGACAGCTCGACCACATAATAGTCCGCATCCAGCGGCAGGGATAAAAGCGGCGTGCCGATATTGCCGCCAAGTGCTGCATTATGGCCCAGCTTTTTTAAGATATGATGGGTCAGAGCGCTGGTCGTGCTTTTGCCGTTGCTACCGGTAATGGCAATGACTTTTCCATGTTTTGGAAGCGAAAACCAGATATTGGTTGCTGACGTCACTGTTATTCTACGGTCAAGCATTTTACCAACCATATCATGATAATAGCTTATCCCCGGTGATTTAATGACCACGTCAACCTGATCCAGATGATCAATAAGTTCTGCTTCAGGGATAAATGTTTCGTCGCCGTCCCATGGGTCGCGGTTGATGATTATATACTTCTGCTCTGGAAATTCACGTTGCAAAAATTCAAGCGTTGCTTTTCCTTCCCGTCCCATGCCCCATAGGGCGATACGCTTATTTTGCAGCTCTGATAAAATCATTCAGACTCTCCAGATACTGTTTCGGGATATTATGGGGATATTTAAAGCTTAGGGCCTGTGCTTTTAGCTCAGCCACGCTTAAGGCGTCGTCGTCTATTTCATTGCCAAGCTTTTTAACAATCATATCATCCGCCCAGTCGGTTGTGGTCAGGCATTTTATGATTTGCCGGCATTCTTCAATTTCACCGACACATTCAAAAGGTTTATGCCCTTTAAGGCCACAAAGCTCGCGGAAGCCGTCTTCCTGGCTTTGATCGTCAAGCATATTTTTGCCGAAAATTATAGTCAACCTATCCCGCACAATGAAAGGGGAAAGGGCCAGAAACACAAAGCGGCATTTCGGACAATCACAGCACCAGCCATACTGCCTCGCCCCTTCATCAATATGAAAATTGCGGTTACAGCTTTTAAAAACATCAAAATATTGACTTAAATTCGAGAATAGTGCGGCAATACCGGTTTCATTTAAAGGGCGCAGAAGCGAAAAATATTTAAAATGGCTAAGGGCGGTTTTGCGGATATATTTTTCAAAATCCAGCTCGAATTCCAGCGATTTGCTATATTGATGATTAACCTCAATGCCGCCAAATTCCATATTGCCTTCGCTGGCTGATCCCTCGTTTGACATTACCACACTGTCATAGCCATAAAGCACCGCGCCACACGCCATGATAAAGGAAAGAATGCCTGTGATCGGCACATGGCCGTTCATGGCACCCTGTTCATTAAGCGCGAACAGTTTCGGGTCAAGCGTTCTTTTAATATGAATTTGTTCTATTTTGCCGGATGCATTCATCACGTTTCTTATCGGTGGTCCGGCATTAATGGCAATCATCCTTAATGGATGTTCTGTCATTTTAAGGGCTTCAAGGGACACAATACTGTCCTTGCCGCCACCGATTGGCACCACGGCGCCGGAAGTAAGGGATATATCACTGGGGCTTAAGTGATGATTTGAGGTCACCGGAAAACGGATAACACCGCTTAAGTCAATATTATTTTCCACCGAAAATTCGCCAAGACCATGACGGTAAAATTTAAAGAAAAAATCCGCTTCCTCTTTGGTCAGGGTATGATTTTCGACCCTGATATCTTTAGGGCAGTATGCTTTGTAATAGCTGATCCCGGCTGCCAGATGGAGCCCGCGTATCGCTTTATCAAGGGTGTCTATTTCGGCATTGCTTAAATGGTCCTTTGCCCCGGGGAATTGGATGGTTTCAGTAAATTCCGGCCCACCCTCATAGGCATAGCCCAGTTCAATTGTCCGGGTTTTCATGACGTATTTTGATGATCTGAATATAAAAGCGTTCATGGTCCTGTTTTCACTTACTTTTAAGGCAAAAACAAGACATAAATAATCTTATTACTGATTAAAAAGCTCGATAAATTTTCTGATCCGTTTTGCATTTACGCCGATATCACCAACCCCGACCCGTGACACACTGCGCACATCAATACGGCTGCCGGTTGGCATTTCAGAAACAACGACAACAGTATCATCAACAAATTTGAAAAATGGTGTTCTCGCCGTTCCTTCAAAACGGTGTTTTGAAGGATCCATGCTGACAATTTCCCATCCCATGGCTTTACCCACGGATAGTGCTTTCTGATAGGCCTGATCCGGGCTTAGGTCCGACATAATCGGCTTGATGTCGGGAAAGGCGGCTGTCTGCTGAGCTGCGATTTCAGGGCCACCATAAACAAGTGTGTTTCTGGCCCCCGGACGGTCATCGGTCAGCGTTATAAACTGCGGCGGATTTACTGTATCCGTGGTGATGTCATGGATAGGCGGGTATTTAACCGTTTCTGTGACTTTGGATTTGATAACCGGAAACAGAATGGCCAGGCCGATAATAAGGGATAATATTGCCTTTTTCTTGCCCATCAGCTTTTTCTGGGTCAGTAGATATAAAAGACATAAAACGGATAGTCCGCTAACCACATAACCGATATTGTTATTATACATTCGGCTGTATCTGAACCCGGCAAGCGGCTCCCAAAGCCCCATTGATGCTCCGAAAAGCATTAGCAGTGCGGCAAGCCCGCCGAGCAGGGCAATGATAAGGACCACTGTTGCAAATCTCGACGGTCTTTTTTTCCCGATTATCATCTGAAGCCTCTTGATCTTTTGTGCAAAGGTTTTTTTTATGATGCGCAGTGTAAACCCAAATTCTTCTAAAGGCAAATCACTATTTCTTCCGGACAAAATATCTTATGGAGTATCGGGTGTTGGCGTTTCGAATAAGCCGTAATATTTATTGTACATTTGAACAATATAGATGCTCGCTACGCTTTACATGGACTATAATAGTCTTTATTAAGTGTTTTTTTGTAATATTACTGGAATAGTGTACTGGATTAAAAGTATGACAAATAAGAGTGAAATTAAGACCATATGGCTTCGAAGTGAATCCCGTCCGACCGAGCGCAGAACCCCGCTTCTGGCTTCAGGCGCAAGGGAGCTTCTTGATGCAGGATATAATGTTGTGGTTGAGCGTTCTGAAAACCGCATCATTGATGATCAGGAATATGAAGCAGTTGGCTGCCGTATGGTTGAAGCAGGCGGTTGGATGAGCCCGCCGGCAGATGCGCTAATTCTTGGGCTCAAGGAACTGCCCGATGAGCCGGCCGTGATTAAAAACCCGCATATCCTTTTTGCCCATGCCTATAAAAACCAGACCGGCTGGAAAGAAATGCTGACCCGCTTTGTAAAGGGGGGTGCCGATCTTCTGGATATTGAATATATGACCCGTGAAAACGGCACCCGTTATGTGGCTTTTGGCTATCGCGCCGGCTATATGGGTGCGGCTCTTTCGCTTTTGCACTGGTTCAGCACCCAATCCGGCGGCAAAAGCTATCTTGATGATACGCTGACCCCCTTTGAAAATGCCGACATACTGGATGACACCATCGCCAAAATCGGTGAGGGCGTCAAAAAACCAAAAGTGCTGATCATCGGTGCTGGTGGCCGCTGCGGTCATGGTGCTGCCGATATCTGTGAACGCCACGGCGCGGACATCACCCGCTGGGATTCAAAAGACACCGTTAATATCGACCGTGATGCTGTCTCCGCCCATGATATTATGATCAATTGTGCCTTTGTGAATAGTAAAATTCCGCCTTTCATCCGCAAAAAAGACATCAGGCCCGGCACCCGACTTTCTATTGTGGCCGATGTCGGATGTGACCCGTTCAGCGATTTTAACCCCGTGCCGATTTATACTGAACCGACATCATGGGATAAAGCCTATATCAAGGTTGAGGGCGAGGGGGTCAAAACCGTCGACCTGATTGCCATTGATAATCTGCCATCACTCCTGCCACGTGAAAGCAGCGAGGAATTCGCCGAATTGATGCTGCCGCATCTTAAAGTGTTAAGAAATCGCGAAAATGAGCAGCCCTGGCGATCAGCCAAGGCCAGCTTCGATGAAGCGGTTACCAGAATGCAGAACAGTTAAATTTTAAGAAGATAAATTTAAAGATTAGAATAAAGGAATGATCATGTCCGCCAATAAGCCTTCAATTCACTGGATCGGTGCCGGTCTTGCCTCCGGTCCCGGTCTTGTCTCCCTCGTCAATAAATGGGGTGAGGCCACAGTATGGGATATGGTTCTTGACCGCGCAAATTCGCTTGCAACCAAAGTGAACAAGGGCACAAAATTAAATGTCCGAAAACTTGATTTAAGCGATGAAACCTCTCTCGCGACATTTCGGGCAGCACTCAACAAAGGTGACATTATTATTTCCATGCTTCCTGCTGCCTTTCATGTAAAGGTGGCGGGGATTGCGCTCGATGAAAATTGTCACCTGGTGACGTCAAGTTATATCAGCGACGGCATGCGCGCCCTTGATGATGCGGCGGCGGCCAAGGGGCTTTCCTTTGTGAACGAAGTGGGCCTTGATCCGGGGATCGACCATCTGCTGACCCATGTGCTGGTGGACCAGGCGCGACGGGACGGGCAGCTTGGCAAAGGCAACAGAATTGATTTTGTCTCCTACTGTGGTGGCTTTCCGGCCGAGGAAACACCTTTTACTTATAAATTCAGCTGGACCCCGCTCGGTGTTTTAAGCGCGCTGACCAATCCGGCCCAGCTTCTGAAAAACGGTGCTGAAACAACCATTCCAACCGCGTGGGAAGCGGTCTCAAAACTGCCCATCCACGGTGAAATGTTTGAGGCCTATGCCAACCGCAACAGCCTGCCGTTCATTACTGAATATGGGCTTGAGGACGAAAAGAATTTACGGAACTTTGTCCGTGGTACCCTGCGTATGTCCGGCTGGAAAGACGCATGGAAAGACATATTTACCCAGCTTAAAAATATCAGCCCTGAAGATCTGCGTGCGCTATCTGATAAGCTTTGGGCCGAACACCAATATGCGGACGGCGAAGAAGACCGCGTCCTGCTTTATGTGGCCCTGACATCCGTTGATGCAAATGGTAAGGAATGGCATGGCTCGCTCACCGTTGATGCCACCGGTAGCGGCTGGCAGTCGGCCATGGCCAACACCGTTTCCTATACGGTGGCCGAAGCGGTCAGTGCCCTGATGGAAGGGCGCCTTGCCCCCGGTGTCCAGGCCGCACCCCATGATGTGGCGGAGGCAAAACGCTGGCTCCACGGCCTAGCCCAAAACGGGGTCGAGGTCAAAGCCGTCAATGTTGATCTTTAAGCTGGGTTGACCTTTAAGCTGATTTGAAAAGAGCCTGATTTATCTTAAAAAAGACTAGTCTTTCTTAAGCAAATCCCTGATTTCCTCAAGCAAAAGCTGTTCCTTTGGTGGTTCAGCCGGCGCTTCCGGGGCTGCTTCTTCTTCTTTTTTTAAGCTATTCATCCATTTGATCATGATAAAAATGGCAAAAGCAATAATCGTAAAATCCACGACAGACTGAATGAAGGCACCATAATTTAAGCTGACCGCTGCCACGTCCCCGGCCGCCGCCTTAAGCTCTATTGACAGATCGGAAAAATCCACCCCGCCTAAAAGCAGTCCGATAGGGGGTAAAATAATATCATTCACCAGTGAACTGACAATTTTACCAAACGCACCGCCGATAATGATACCGACGGCCATATCAACGACATTGCCTCTGACTGCAAAATCTCTGAATTCTGACATCATTCCCATTTTTTTGATCCTATATTTTTGTTAAATCTTCTGTATCTGCATCAGGTGCAGCTCTTTTTACAGCGTCAATACCGGCCTTGGCGCCGCTATGATCCGAATATCCCTGGCTGCTTAAAATGACTTCATGGTTTGCGGCTTTTAAATGAAAATAAAATTTACCGTTTTTACCCTCAAAAGTTTCGTATCTTTCATCCAGCGGAGAATTTTTCTTAACGGAACTTATTCCGTTTTCTGCGCCGGACTTGGATTTATAGCCTTCGGATGCCCCAATATTTTCGTGATTGCCCGCTTTCAAACGAAACCGAAACTCACCGGCATTATCTTTATATAATTCAAATTTTCCCGCCATTAGCTTACTCCTATATTATTTATATCATTAGAATCTAATATGACTATTAACACAATTTTAACCAAAATCAAAAATATCTTATTCTTTATAGGGGGCAATAATAAAACGGCGAAGAAAAATAATTTTAATCATTATCTTTCCCCGCCGTTAAAAGGCTCTTTTTTAAAGTCGGTATTTAAAATTAGAAATCGTACTGAATGCCAAGACGTGTAATGGTGTCTGTTGATTTGCGGCCAATTGGCGCATCTCTGTTATAAAGCACATCAAACGCAAGCTGTGCACTTAGGGCATCACTCATTTTCACTGAAAAAGCAGACTTGTTTTCAATCACAACTTCATTTCCAACATAAACTTTGGTGTCGTTTGAGAAACTGCTTCTTTCGTTTATGGTCCATGAAAAGATACTCGCCGCATAGCCGGTCAATGTTGTTTCATAGCCCGATGTTGGCAATGCTTTTGTGAAAAGAACCGCGGGTCCTGCTTCAACGCTCCATTTAACATCCTCATCTTCGACCAGTCTTACGCCGTAAGCGCCTGTTGCTGTGAACCTTTTGTTGAATGCACCGAAACTGTCGCCTTCAAATCCGCCAAAGCCGGAAACATAGGTTGTTTTGGAAACATCATAATCACCTTTATAGCCGACACCATACCGGCGGCGGTCGGTAACATTATTGCTTTGGTTGAAATCAAAATAGGATGTCACGGTTTGGTGGTATGGGCCTTCATCCTCAATAAACTTGCTGGCAAAGCCCAGCGATTTCTGCGATGTGTTCCCTGTTGAATAAAGACCGCTTAATGTCAGCTGCTTTTTCCAGCCAGCCAGAAATAAATCCCCTGAATTGCTGTTACTTTCCTGCGCTGACGCCATCTGTGATGTCAGGGCAATGGCTGTTGATAAAAGGGCGGCTTTTGCAAATTGATATTTCATTATTGTTAATCCTGTTAAATAAAAAAAAGTGCTGATGACATTAAATTGTGCCCAAAATATGACCCGCCGCCGTTTTTGAGCCTGCTTTCAGGATGGGGATTATTGGAATTGAGGGGGGAGTGCGCGAGCACCCCACTGAAATTTGGATTGGAGCTCAAGTAGTGAGTGATTAACGAATGATAGTTCCCCCCATCAGATATAAAAGTCACACAACCCTCCACTGAATGAATAGCTCACTACGGGGTCCCGAAAAATGCAAGCAAAAAAATAATTTTTTTTAAGGAGTCATTTATGGCTTAAAATAGGGCCGACATTTCTTCATTCTTCAATCGTCATTCCTGCGAATGCAGGAATCCATAAACCAAAGTTTTTTTATATAATTTTTTTTATACTATTCACTTTCACTATTCACTTTCACTTTCAGCATTGCCGCGGCATAGCCTGTATTGTTTATTTTCAATAACTTAACGACCAACTTTCAGCGTTAAACTTCGCTAATAACCCGGTTCTAGTCAAAGTTAAGCGCTGTTAGAGTAGGTTTTAATTTCGTGATATTTGATAATAATAGCATGTTGTTGAGGGAATTTAAGATGACCGATTGACTGTATTTTGTGTAAATTTCTAATAGAATAAATTAGAAC
>JACKKT010000013.1 GCA_024236295.1 Kordiimonadaceae bacterium
GCTTTATCCGCAACTTCAACCGCATCCAAGATAGCCGTAAGCTGTGGAACCCCAACCCCGGCAACAATACGGGTAGTGCAGATAGATCCTGGACCGATCCCGACTTTTACAACATCGGCACCTGCATCAATCAGGGCTTTTGTTCCCGATGCTGTTGCCACGTTACCGCCGGAAAGCTGGATATTCGGATAATGTTTTTTGATTTTTGCAATTGTGTCAAGAACACCTTTTGAATGCCCATGAGCCGTATCAACCACCAGAAAATCAACCCCGGCATCAATAAGAGCTTCCGCCCGTTCATAGCCGTCATCTCCGACTGACGTTGCGGCCCCGGTCCGAAGGCGTCCATTTAAATCCTTACAGGCGTTAGGGTTTAATTTTGCCTTTTCAATATCCTTGACTGTGACAAGCCCCACACATTTATAATCATCATCAACGATAATTATTTTTTCAATCCTGTTCTGATGGAGAAGATGCTTGGCCTCATCCGTTGTCACATTGGCTTTTGCCGTCACCAGATTTTTACTGGTCATGAGTTCGCTGACCTTTTGCATCATATTGGTGGCAAACCGGACATCGCGATTGGTCAATATTCCGACCAGCTTGCCGCTTCCCCGCTCGACAACCGGAAGTCCGGATATTTTGGCATTTGTCATGACTTCAATTGCCTGGCTTAAGGTTTGATCAGGATGAACCGTTAGCGGATCAACCACCATACCACTTTCAAACTTTTTAACCCTTTGAACTTCGGTCGCCTGTTGCTGAATGGTCATATTTTTATGAATGATCCCAAGACCGCCTGCCTGAGCCATTGCAATAGCCATATCAGATTCGGTAACAGTATCCATCGCCGCCGATATCAGCGGGATATTAAGGGTAATTGTTTTCGTGAGAGCTGAACTTGACTGGACCTGGCGCGGGAGAACATTAGAAGCTTGGGGGACAAGCAAAACATCATCAAAAGTGAGGGCTTCGCGAATATTCATATTATTTCCTATCCTACAAAGAAAAGTCAAATAACAAGATTCGCCGCAAAGGTCAAAGATTAAAGAAAATTATATGGTTTTTTATTGCTCGTGGATCATCTGGCGATAACGTTCCGCTTCTTTATGATTAACCGGAACACCAATACCTTCTTCATAGATTCTGGCCAGAAGTCGCTGTGCTCCCTGATGGCCGGGGGTGCCCATATTTTTATCTTCCTCATAAGCAAGATCGCGCCTGCTTCCTGTTGGCTGGTCAATATACGCCTCCCTTTTTGTCAGTCGGGGTTTTGCCGCCCTTTTAAGCCAGTCAATGGCTGTTTTATAGTCCTGACGGTCAAAGGCCGCTACACCAAGCTCAAACTGGGAAGCGGCATTGCCCTGATTAGCCGTGCATTGACGATAAGCATCCCGGTCATCAATCAGCGTTGTGCAATCCGTATGCATAGCCCCGCAGGAGGCGAGATAAAAAGAACAGAACAGAATAGATATAATCCATACTATTTTTTTCATAAGCAGCGGTCCTCAATAATTTCCCATACCCGTTCTGCGACTTCATCAATGGTACCATCCGCACTTACAAGGACACACCTTTTCTCATTATTTTTGGCTATTTCTCGAAAACTTTGACGTAGTTTTTGATGAAAATCCTCACCCATCCGCTCGTAGCGGTCTTCATTGGAGGCATTTTCAATTTCCCGGCTTTTGGCACGGTGAAGTTCATGGCCATCAAGTATGATCGTCAGTTCGGGCCAGAAATCCCCGGTGCTCAATCGGTGAAGTTCAAGAAGCGTTTCCGTCGACATGCCTTGTCCATAGCCCTGATAGGCAATGGTTGAATCCGTATAACGGTCAGATATGACCCACTTACCGGCGGCCAGAGCCGGTTTTACGGTGACAGCAAGATGTTCTGCCCGCGCTGCATTATGCAGAAGCGCTTCGGTCATCGGCTGCCATTTATCGGTGCCCCCTGTCACAAGAAGCGCGCGAATTTCCTCGGCTCCGGGTGCGCCGCCCGGCTCCCGGGTCTGGACCACATCAATGCCCAAATTCATCAGCTTTTTAACAAGAATATTAACCTGAGTGGATTTGCCAACCCCCTCGCCGCCTTCAAATGTTATGAATTTTCCTGGGTTAGTCACCCGATGAACCCATCAGCATATACATAAAAGCAGCTTTGATCCGGCTGATACCTCCAAGGCTGTCAATATCTTTTCCGGCAACCAGCGGATATGATTTTGTCTGCATATCCTTTGCTGAAATTTCAAGCGTCGCAATCGGTTGTCCTTTTTTGATCGGGGCCGAAATCGGGCCGTCATAAATGACCTTGGCGGTCATATTGCGGCGGTCCTGTTTATTCATGGAAAGGGTCACATTCTGTTCTGATACAAGGGGAACTGTTGCTTCCTGTCCAAGCCAGACATTGGCATTGTCGATTGTCTGCCCGGCTTTGAGCATGTCATAAATACCAAAATTCCTAAACCCGTAATTAAGCAGTCTTTCAGACTCGTTTATGCGGGCATTATCGCTGTTCATTCCGTTTACGACAAGCACCAGACGACGCCCATCCATCACGGCGGAAGACGCAAGCCCGTATCCCCCGTCCTGGGTGTGGCCGGTTTTAAGACCATCTGCATTCACACGGTCCCGGTATAATAATCGGTTACGGTTAGGCTGGTTTACCCCGGCATAACTGAATGATTTTTCGGCAAAAATCGGATAATATTCCGGAAATTCTGTCGCAATTTTAAGGGAAAGCGTGGCAATATCATGGGCGGACATATAATGATCCGGATCAGGCCAGCCATTGGTGTTGGTAAAATGACTTTGGGTAAGGCCAAGTTTCGCCGCTTCATCATTCATCATGTTAACGAACACACCGACATCACCGGCAATGGCCAGGGCAATCTGGGCACAGGCATCATTGCCTGACTGAACAATAATCCCCCTGAGTAGGTCATGAATGGTCACCGTGTCGCCGGCATTTACATACATGGTTGAGCCGGTATCATTAGTGCTGGTGTTTCGCCATTCGCGCCAGGTCGGTGTATCTTCGACCGTAAATGTATCCTCAAGCGACAGGCTGCCGTTTTTAAGCTGTTCAAAGGCGATATAAACAGTCATCAGCTTGCTCATTGATGACGGTGTCATTTTTTCATCTGCATTTTTTTCAAACAGAATATCGCCGGTCGACGCTTCTATCAGGATGGCCTGCTCGGCAGGGGTCGACAGGGTCTGTGCATTCAGTACACTTGCCATAGTGGCTGTTGAAAGACCCGCGAGGATGAGAAGACGAAATGATTTTTTGAGTTTCATTCTTAAATACCTTGGTTTATTTCTGTTTACACCGCCTACTCATCGAATATGACTTTGGCGGTATTATGTCCTAATTTTAAAATTTGCTGTAACGCCGCATCGGCAGTTGTTCGGGATGGCAGTGGACCGACACGCACCCGATATAATTTGCGTCCGTTAAGAACAATACTTTCAAGCACGGTTTCCCCCACCTGACTGACCGCAGTCATAACACGCGATGCACTGCCAATCTGGCTATAGGCCCCCACCTGCACATAAAGATCGCCCTGTTCGTCCGGTGCCGGGCTTAGGGAAGCCACCTGCATTGGTGCGGGTGATGATGATAGTGCCTGCATCTGAACGGGTTGTGACGGCGCCGACTGGGATGATGCCGACTGGGATGGGAGTGGCTCCAGCACCTCTAGCGATTCAACATTTACGCTGGCTACTTCCTGTCTTTGTATCGGGGGCTGTTCTTCGGGTCTGGCAATTTGTACCGGGGCATCCGGGCCGGATACGGCCTCAACCCTTACCCGCGTCGTGCCACGCTTTTCAAACCCCAGCAACTGTGCACCGCGGCGGGAAACATCTATCAACCGGTTACCAACAAACGGTCCCCGGTCATTAATACGCAGGATCAGGGAACGATTATTTTCCAGATTGGTCACCCGCACATAACTGGGCATCGGCAGCGTTGTATGGGCCGCTGTCAGCGAATTCATATCATAAACTTCGCCATTGGCGGTTCTTTTTGCGTGAAATTCCTCGCCATACCATGATGCAATCCCCACCTCGTTATAGGTGGGGTCCTCTTTTGGCGTATACCATTTTCCTGCAACTTTATAAGGATCACCGATTTTGACACCCGGTGGTGGCGGTGCCGATGTCTGTAAGGGCTGCTCAGTGCCGCAGGCGCTTAAAAACGCCGCCATGAAACCTAAAATTAAAAACCGATATAAAGTCATTTTATTCATTCAACTATTTTAACTCATCCGATAGCAAGCTGACCCCAAGAGCATAAAGATTTGAACAGTTATAGGTCAGGATGGTCCGAAAATTCTGATAGGTCAGATAGGCCGGGCCGTCAATCCCCATTGGCATAAGGAGTGTGGCTTCAATATTGCTGTTGGCAACCTTGGGAAGGTCACTGCCATCAAGATTGCGCACGCCCATTTGCTGCCATTCATCCAGTGAATATTTTTTACTATGTGCCGAAAGCGCCCGTTTGCAGGATCTGGGCGGGTTTGGCTCATGGGTCAGATCTACAAGCGCCTGACGGGCAGCAAGATCATCAGGAAGCTTCACTTCCCGTCCCCATGTCTGGTCCGGGCGCCAGCCATGAACACTTAAATAATTACCGATGGAGCCGAAAACATCCGCCTCATCAGTCCAGATATTTTTTTTGCCGTCGCCGTCCATATCATAGGCATAGGCAAAAAAGCTGGTCGGCATAAACTGTCCCTGCCCCATGGCCCCGGCCCAGGAGCCGGTCATCTGATCCGGGGCAATATGTCCCTCTTCCAGGATCAGCAGAGCTTTAAGCAGTTCTTTTCTGAAAAAACTGCTGCGACGCATATCATAGGCCAGCGTCATCAGCGAGCGGACCACATTATAATTCCCGGTAAAGGTGCCATAATTGGTTTCCATCCCCCAGATGGAGGCAATGAAGCGTTTCTGCACAGCAATATTTTTTGCCGACGGGTCAAGCACATCGGCAAATTCCTGCATTTTTTTGCGGCCGTTTTTAATCCGTAAGGGGCTCACCCGCTTTTCAAGATATTCTTCCGCGGTCTGGGTAAATTCGGGCTGGCGGCGGTCAAGCTCGACCACTTTAGGGTCCGGGGTAAGCCCGTCAAAGGTCAGATCAAGTATGCGTTGGGAAACGCCTTCCTGCAGCGCCTCGACCTTAAGGTCAGCCAGCCACGTTTCAAACGGCACGGGGTTATCCTCCACCTGCCGCTGGGCGTTGGCATTTATAATAATGAACATGCTTGAAAATAACGTTATGAATAATGCTCTGATCACTGATCTGCCCTTATTTCTATGCTGGAAAACGGTCACTATATTTGTGTAAGTATATATAGTTTAAAAATCGTGACGATTCAAAGGCAAATAAGAAAAAAACGTAAATTAGCCATTATATTCGAAAACGGACCAATCTGTACTTGACCATTAGTTCCTGATCCGCTAAATCCTCATCTCACGCATAATCGCGTCTATATCTTGTGGAGAGGTGGCAGAGCGGTTGAATGCACTGGTCTTGAAAACCAGCAAGGATGCAAGTCCTTCGTGGGTTCGAATCCCACCCTCTCCGCCATTTTACAAAAACCGGGTTTTATGCCCGGTTTTTTGTTTTGATGGCAGATGAGTTTGGTGAACGACCTCATGGTTCGTGAGGCCATATGGCTGAACGATACCTAACAACGTGCAGTGGTCCAGAGGCACCAACGTAGCGAGCTATCCCACCCTTTCTGCCATTATTCTGTAAATAAATGTAAAAACTGTCTTGGACATTGATACTGCAATATACATATTAGGAACTTCTTTGCTAGTGAAGAAGGACTACCTATAGGTGCTTCTTCAATGATGGTTTATAGTAATCTGCAAAATATTAAGTATGTATATGATGAACAAATGAATAACTTTTGGATATTCTAACCAACGATGCACATTCACCTGTATTGAATTTTCAAATTTGTTTTTTGACAATCTATTGACTTCTATTAACCAGCTATGTTTAGCTTCACTAGAAAAAAGATACTATTAGAATAAGAATTAATTAGATTATTGGGGGGGAATAAAAATGATCGCTGGTAAAAACTTATCTGAAACTTCATATGCTTTTGCTCTAACTTATGAATTAGTTAAACTTTTTTCCGGACAACTTAAAGGAATTCCTATTTTCCCTACTCAAGTTGAAGAAGCCGTACTTGGTTATGACGTTAACTTCGAGGAAGCAGGTGTACCTCTTATACTTCAGTTTAAAAGATCTACACTACTGAAAACTAATCAGGCTAAGGAAATCAAAGTAAGTAAAGCAGGAATTAATCCACCATTCTACAGGTTCCATTTACATCAAACATCAGTAAAAAAACAACATGAAAACTTAATTAAATTATGTGGAGGAACTGCGGAAGTATTATACGCTGCACCGGAATTTACATCAACAATTGATTTACATAATCATTTTAGCAACAATTCTATAATAGAAAATTCAGTATTCATTAGCCCAATGGATATTGGATTAATATCAAACTCTGGGAAGCATACGGTAGCATTTGAAAAAAACAAAGATACAGCATGGGTATGTTCAGAACCCTCTGAAATCAGCCGAATAAGAATTAAAGAGATTTTATATAAAGCCCAGACCAAGCTTGAGCAAGAGGTTGAACCTATTATTGTTGAATTAAAAAAAGTTAAAGAAACGCTAATAGCTAATGATAACCAGTTTTCTAGGGAATATAATAGAATAAGAAATGGCCCAGATAGGAATATTAGCATTAAAACATACACTTCAGATTCTTTATCCATTAATGAAATGTCAAGTGTAACTTATAAACAAACAATAGACGATTTATATCTAGAACCAAAATGGCGCACTCTATTAGATTTACGGACATTAACAGAATCTTTAGTTAAAGTTTATAATGCTCAATTATTTATACTACAGAGAAAAAAGTAAGAGATCTTACTCCTTACACTAAAGATACAACTTTGCATTTAAATGAAGCTATGTTTGACTCCTGGATGGTTTTTGAAATGATAGTTCTAAAGAATGAATCTAAAAGTATGAATTTATAAGGGGGGTTTTACACTATTGTATTCACTTGGAATGCTTTAGTTCAAGCTGACTAAGATACTACTATGACATTGATTGCTAACTACTTTATAGGACCATTTCCCTTTTTCCATGGAGATAGTCTAATTACAGCAGAAGTTGATCTTGCTGAAAGTAGAGTTCCATTGCCTTATAATTCCCATATTAATGGCAAAATTGATGGTGCATTCATTACGGGTCTCTATCAAAAGTTGGTGATTGTTTCTCCAAGCATTGCTTTCTGTTGGACAGGTTCATTAAAAGCTGCAAAGAAATTCAACGAAACTTTAATTAGTCTTAGCAATAAACTTAATCCACTGAATTTTAAAAGTGAGATGGAGAAACTAAACATTAACAGCCAAGCTTTAGGTCTAATAATAATGTGTTTCGAAGCGGGACAGCTATGTATATTTGACTTTGGAGTTGACCATGTGGAATTACCTGAATTTGGTGAAATTAGGTTGGGTGGGTCTGGAAAGGGAGATGCTTACTCTACACTTGCCCGTTTAAGCTATAAATATCATAAGGATATGTCCGGGATACTCGATTTTTATGAGGCTATTGACCTGGCAAATGTAATTGCGACTGAATTGTTTTCTCTAAATGTGTTGGGTGGCTACGGATTAAATAATAGATGGGGCGGAATTATTGAAACAATGTTTTTAGATTGTAAAGGATTTAGAAAACCCACTGATACCATGTACATATTTTGGGAGTTAACTATAACAAAAGACGGATCCTTGGATGTTCGGAAAGATGCCCATTATATTAAGCAATTCTATATTAACGATATACTGCTTTGTTATTATAGAAGAAGTAGTGAAAATAGAAATGAAGTATTTGTAGTACCTACATTAACAACCGATCTAGCTAATATGATAGTTTGGGTTAACAAAAATAGCGAAGAGATTCAATCTAGGTGTAGAAATCATAATTTAACAAACACCTTTTATAATATTGTGGTGTTGAAGAATATGTCCGATGATTCAAAATCAATTTCAATATTTTCTGTTAATAGTGCAAAATACTATAACCATTACAATAAGATATTAAATTCCACTGGCGAAGATATTACAACTCTTTTCTACGAGCTAATCGATGAATTGTTGAGACAAATGAATGTGCATAATCCTAAATGGAGGAGACCTTAACACTATCCCTATCATTCAAACTCAACAACCAATTTTTGTTTAAATTGAATTTAGACTTGGATCCGTCTCGCCAGCCAGGCGCCCCAGAAAAGGCTGGCGAAAAAGCGGATCGGGTCATGAAAGCCCGCGTCGGCAAGTAAGGTTATGACCGCCTGTTCCGACGGGGGTGGTTCTGCGCCCTCCAGCAGCTTACCCTGTTTTGCTTTGACCTCCGCCGCGTCGGCACCATTCATGCGCCAGCGGTTGGCCCATGCCGCCATGAGCAGCGGTTCAGACGCATAGCTGCGGTAATTCCCGGCAACGACAAAGGGTGCGCCGGGTTTTAACCGCTTTGAAATCTGGGCCAGAATATCGCTTTTTTCCTGATCGGTCGGCAGATGATGAAGCACGCCGATCATAATCGCCGCATCGAATGATGGTGTCGGGTCAAGGTCCGTTAAGGGCCCCAATATCATTTCCACCCGGTTTGAAAGCGCTGCCTGGTCAAGAAATTCACGGGCAAGATCAAGCATCGGTGGTGACGGATCAACGGCGACAAATGACCAGTGCGGTTCAAGCATTGCAGCGGCAATAATTTCACCGGCGGTGCCGCCGGCGCCGACAACAAGAATGCGTGCGTCCGTTCCTTCCCCCAGTGCGGCGGCGAGCATACAGGCGGAAAGTTCATGACAGGCATCATAGCCCGCCAGTCCGATCCGGCTTTGGCGGGCATATTCGCGTGCACGGGCGTTATCAAATTTGGCGGCGGATTTGCTGGTCATATATTTTTTCCCGTATTTATTCCTGTATTTATTTCTTCACTTAGTCCCGGTCAATTACACCAAATTCAAACACTGTTGTGGTTTCGTAAGTCTCCCCCGGCCTTAAAACCGTGGTCGGGAAGTTTGGATGGTTCGGGCTATCGGGGAAATGCTGGGTTTCAAGGCAGAATGCCCCCCGCTTCTGATAGTTTGCATTTTCCTTGCCCGCAACCGTGCCATCAAGGAAATTGCCGGTATAAAACTGTAATCCGGGCTGATCGGTATAAAGATTGATCATCCGGCCGCTTTTGGGTGAATAAACCGTTGCCGCAAGTTCAAAATCATTCGGGGCCGATTTTTCCAGCACCCAGTTATGGTCATATCCCAAACCAAATTGAATTTGCTGTTCACCCGCCCCGATATCACGGCCGATGGGTTTTGGGCTTTCAAAATCAAAAACGGTGCCGTTTACCGGGGCCATTTCCCCTGTCGGGATCAGGGTTTCATCAACGGGGGTATAGGTACCCGCCTTAATCATCATGACATGATCCAGAATTGACCCGGCATTATGACCGTTTAAATTAAAATAGCTGTGGTTGGTTAAATTGATAACGGTCGCCTTATCGGTGGTGGCGTGGTAGGCGATTGTCAATCTGTTCTGATCATCAAATGTGTAGGTAACTGTGGCAGTTAACGCCCCCGGGTACCCCTCATCCCCATCGGAGCTTAACAGTGTAAGGGTGAGCATTGCGGCATCATCAGTGGTTCTGGCTGTACTTTGCCATATTTTTTTATCAAACCCGACAATGCCGCCATGAAGCGCATTGCCGATATTATTGATCGCCAAAGTGTAGTCATTGCCATCAAGGCTGAATTTGCCCCTGGCAATGCGGTTGGCATAACGCCCGACCAGCGCCCCCATATAGGGGCTATCTGTCAGATATTGTTTCGCATTATCAAAACCAAGGGCAATGTCAGCCAGATGGCCCTCCCGGTCAGGCACATTGATCGCGGTAATGATGCCGCCAAGGTCAAGAATATCAATGCTGCTGCCCGTGCTGTTTTTAAGGGTATAAACCTGCACGGAACGCCCGTCATCAAGCACGCCAAACTGTTTTACACTGATACGGTCGAGTTTTTCATTCGTCATGCAGGACACCAGTGAAAGGAACGCCCCGACAATTGCCGGGCAGAAGATATATTTTTTCATTTTGTTTTCTCATTTATTGGTCTGCTTGATTAAATTGCTGATGAAGCGCACTTCTTCTTCGCTGTATTTGCTGCCATCGGCGCGGAGGATATCATGAAACCAGGGGGTTGGTTCCGCATTATAGCCCTGCGACCAGGACGCCCACGGATAATTGGTCTGGCTTTTACCGGCAATGAAGCCCCAGTTTATGGCGCCGATTTTCTCAGCCGCAAAATAGGGCATTATTTCCTCAAAAGTGCTGTAGGGCCGCGCCATATATTCGGTGCAGATCAGCGGCCGCCCAAGCGCATGAAGCGAAGCCACAACACTTTTAACATTTTTGAGCCCTTCATAGGAATGGAAAGTGATGATATCGGAATTTTCCAGCATAAAATGATAAAGCTTCGATGCCGGATCATCCGGGTTTTCACCAACCCAGACCCCAAAACGGGACCGCCACACGCCAGCGGTAAGCGGTTGGGAAGGGTTTACTGCCCGCGCCCAGCCGAATATTTTTTTGAGGAGCTGAAGGCTGAAAAATTCCTTATTATGAATTTCATGTGTACCATAGGCTTCCACATTCCGATTGCCGGGTTCATTATAAATATCCCATACCGCCACCCTTGGATCATTGCCAAATTCAGTGAGGATCCCTTTCACATAGCCTTCAAGTTCATCATGGCGGTCAAAATCCCCTAAAATGTCCTTTCCCGGGGCCTGTACCCAGCCGGAATTATGGGTATGGGGAATGGGGCTCCGCTGCTTTCCCAAATGTGGCATTGGATCCCACACATCATCAAACAGCACAAACATGATTTTGATATTATTTTTGTCGGCAATTTCCAGAAATCTGTTAATGCGTTTTATGAAACCTTTCTGGTCCTGATCCCACAGCAGGTTATGCAGAAAAACCCGCGCCATGTTAAAGCCGATATTTTTGGCATAGCCCAGTTCCCGGTCGATTATTTTATCGTCAAAGCTTTCGGCTTGCCACATTTCAAGCTGGTTAATGGCGTAGCTGGGCGCATAGTTAAACCCGGCGCTCCAGACTTGCGCGGCGTACCAGTCATTGGCTTTCTGGGCGCTCCAGCGGTCGGCTTCGCCCCGCTCATTTGCCATTGCCATATGGCTTATGCCGATAAGGACCATCATAGCCATTAACAGATTTAAAAAACGCATTTTAATTTCCCCTTTCCCCGATTAAATCACCACCAGATTATATAAAGGCCAGTGATGATGGCAGTGATACAAATACTGCCAATCCTGAATGACTGATCAACATGATATTCCGCATTTTCAGTAATGATGGTGTTATCCATATCATGCTGCGGCATAACATAGGATAGCAGTATGGCCAAGGCTCCGCAAAGCAGGAAAACCAGTTCGACCCGATCAAGGAAGGGAAGCTCCGGCCAATACTGCCTTAATAGTATGGAAAACACGAAAGACCCTATCCCCGCTACCAGCGCGCTATTGGCTGTGGCCCGTTTCCAGAATAAACCAAGCAGGAAGATCACAACAATGCCGGGCGTAAAAAATCCGGTGAATTCCTGAATAAACTGAAATGCCTGTCCAAAATTGCCAAGCAATGGTTTGGCAATAATAATGGCAATCACCATAGCTGTGGCCGCTGTAATCCGGCCGATGGTCACAAGCTTATGTTCACTCACATTTTTATGCATGGTTTTATAAATATCCATGGTAAAAATAGTCGAAATGGAATTCATCATTGACCCAAGGGAGGAAAGAATAGCGGCTATCAATGCGGCAAAAACCAGCCCTTTAATTCCGGTGGGCAGCAGTTTCATCATTTCAGGATAGGCCTGATCAGGGGCCTTCAGATCATTAACCAGAAGTGCCGCAGCTATCCCCGGCAGGACAACAATAACAGGCATAAGTATTTTTAGGAAACAGGCAAAAACAATTCCCTTACGCGCCTCATGGATTGATTTTGCTGCCAATGCCCGCTGGATCACATATTGGTTAAAGCCCCAATAAGACAGGTTCATCATCCACATACCGCCAATCAGCACTGAAATTCCCGGAAGATCTTTATAATAGGGATTGTCAGACGAGAGGATCATATCAAATTTTTCCGGCAGCTGTTCTGTCAGTTCGATAAAGCCGCCCCAGATACCCTGATCCCCGCCAATCTGACCAAGCGCTACCGAAGAAACCATCAGCCCACCAAAAACCAGCAACGTCACCTGAATAATATCAGTGAGCGCAACAGCCTTAAGCCCGCCATATAGCGAATAGGCAATGGCAAGACCCCCTAAAATAAAAAGGCCGGTTGCAATTTCAATGCCGGTGATGGTGTTGATTGCCAGAGCACCAAGCCATAAAATGGATGTCAGATTGACAAAAATATAAAGCCCGAGCCAGAAGATCGCCATGACAAAACGGACCCGCTCGTCATAGCGTTTTTCAAGAAACTGGGGCATCGAATAGATCTGGTTCTGTAAAAAAATGGGGAGAAAATATTTCCCGACAATCAGCAGCGTAATCGCCCCCGTCCATTCATATGACGCAATGCCAAGGCCGATGACATAACCGGAGCCTGACATACCGACAATCTGTTCTGCCGATATATTGGCCGCGATCAGTGACGCGCCGATGGCCCACCAGGGCAGCGCCTTACCAGCAAGAAAATAATCCTTTGTATTTTTGTCATGCCCGGCTTTTTCGCGGCTGACATATTGCGCAATGATAATGATCATTACGGCGTAGGAAATAACGATGGTAATATCAATATTTTCCAACAACATAAGACTTCCCCTATTTCCAGACCATCTTCCCCGGAATTTTTATTTTTCCCGGTCCTGACTATTTCATATGTTGCTGCCTTTGACAATATTCCATATCATGATTAAATTTCTGAAAACCAAAATGAAAGCCCAGCCCGCCGATGAGTCATAAGATCCTGCAAAGCAACCCACACAGGCGTTTTAACCCGCTTAGCAACAAGTGGGTCTTGGTATCACCCCAGCGCGCTAACAGACCGTGGAAAGGCAAAGTTGAACAAGAAAAGCTTCATCAGGAACCGTCCTATGATAAAGAATGCTACCTTTGTCCAGGCAACAAACGGGCATCGGGACTGATCAATGATGAATATCAGGACGTCTTTATCTTTGATAATGATTTTGCTGCAATTGAGGAAAATGGGAAAAAAATAAATGTAGAGGAAGGTTTATTTAAGACAGAAGCTGTCATCGGAAATTGCAAGGTTATTTGCTATTCCCCGGATCACAGCAAAACCCTGCCTGAACTCGACATTGACAGCATCCAAAAAGTGATTGATGCATGGTGTGCCATATACAATGATCTTGAGGCAGAATTTCCATGGGTACAAATATTTGAAAATAAAGGGGAAATAAACGGATGCTCAAACCCGCATCCCCATGGACAGGTATGGGCCGGAAGCTTTATTCCCGATGAAGCAGCACGCGAAGACAATGAACAAAAAGCCTATTTTGAAACACATAAAAGACCCCTCTTGCTTGATTATGTGAAACAGGAAATTAAGCTATCAGAACGCATTGTCTGCATGAATGATGACTGGGTTGTGCTGGTGCCATACTGGGCATCCTGGCCATTTGAAACACTTTTACTACCTCGTACCGCTATTTCCCATATGACAGATTTAGAGGACGAAAAGAAAAAGTCCCTCGCCAGGATCCTGAAGGAACTGACAACGCGCTATGATAATCTTTTCAATTGTACCTTTCCCTATAGCATGGGATGGCATTGCCGCCCGGCAAACGGGCTGTCCTCAGAGCATTGGATCATGCATGCTCATTTTTATCCACCGCTGTTAAGGTCGGCGACTATCCAGAAATTTATGGTCGGCTATGAGCTTATGGCTGAAACACAGCGCGACATTTCACCCGAGCAGGCGGCAAAAATGCTGCGTGATGCTTCCGATATTCATTATAAATTGAGTAGCGCATGAGCAAAGATCATTTACTAGAAAAAGTGCGTAGCGCCCATTACAAAAAAAACGGTCAGGAAAGAACAATTGTTACCCTGGCCCCAGGGCGGGTAAACCTGATCGGTGAACATACAGACTATAATAATGGTTTCGTGCTCCCGGCATCGATCAATTTTTTTACCTGCGTTGCCGGGTCACTGAGTGATAAAAAACAGGTGTCTGTAACCGCGCTTGATTTTGATGGTGATGTGGATCAATTCGACCTTGAAAAGGACATTGTTCCAACCGATGAGCAATGGAAAAATTATATCCGCGGCGCTTTTCATATGCTTAAAAGCATGGGGTATTCACTAAAAGGATGCGCCCTGACCATCAGCGGCACTATTCCAAAAGGGGCCGGACTTAGCTCCTCCGCTTCCCTGGAAGTGGCGGTGCTAAATACCCTATGTGATCTTAATAATATCCAACTTTCACAGGTGGAAATATCGAAGATAGGCCAGCAGATCGAATGTGGTTTTGTCGGTCTTTCCTGCGGCATAATGGATCAACTCAGTACAGCTTGTGGTGCTGAAAATTGTGCCCTACTGATTGACTGTCTCGATCATCAAATTAGCCATGTACCGATCCCGTCGTCTTTGGCGCTGATGATTATTAATTCCAATGTAAAAAGGGAACTTTCAACAAGCGGTTATAATGACCGGCGAAATTCCTGTGAACTGGTGGCTGAACGACTAGGTGTAAATTCACTTCGGGAAATTCCGATTAATACTTTCATGGAGCAAAAAAATGACCTGCCCGCAGAAGCAGCTAAAAGGGCAGAACATGTCTTCATGGAAAATGAGCGGGTTTTGCAAATGGCCGATGCGCTTGAGCACGGTGACATAAAGTATATTTCAAAGCTTATGTTAGAAAGCCATCTGTCCATGAAAAATCTTTATGAAATTACGACACCGGAAATTGATTATCTGGTGGACATAATCAACAATGAAATTGGCGATAAAGGAGGGGTTAGAATGACAGGTGGCGGCTTCGGTGGCTGTGTTATTGCCCTTATACCGAAAAATTTATCGGAAAAAGTAAAAGAGATTGTGGTCAAACAATATCAAGCAAAAACAGGCCTTAAAGAAGATATTTATATATGTGAACCTGCCAGTGGCGAAAAATTGGAATATAATTAATTATAATTTTTCATTATGTTATCCAAGAAAGTGATTCACGTATTCTTATATCTACATCTAATATAATTACAGTTCGTTCTGCTTCCGGTTCATTCATTCTTCGCTTTAGCAGTTTTACGGCCTCCTGCCCCAGTCCTGTCAGTGGTTGTCTTATAGTCGTTAGCGTGGGACTTACCAAAGTGCTCCAAGGCATATCATCAAACCCAGTTACAGATACCTGATCCGGCACTGAAATCCCGATGTCATTTAAGGCCCTGATTGCGCCGATGGCGATCAGATCATTACCAGCGACGATGACGGAAACTTTATTTTTATTAATCAGAGAAAGCGTTTCCGGGGTAAGGCCCACTGCGTATGGAACAGCCGTTTCCCATATAATTTCCGCCCTGCCGGTAAGTTCAGTTAAGAGCCCTTCTCTTCTCATTCTGGCGCTGGCAATATCCTGTGGCCCCGAAATTAGACCTATTTTAGTGTGACTGGCTTTAAGAATTTCCCGGGCCAGCATCTGACCGCCCATGACATAATCAGAATGGACGTTATCATAATTTTTCATGGGACGATCAACCACCACGCAGGGAATTATATCGGCAAAATTTTTAAAACTGTCTTGCTCCGACGCGGGACACCATATTGCCCCTTCGACACCATATTGACTTAGCATCTGAATGCCTTCTTTTTCGGTTTCATTTGACCCTTGAGTATCTATAAGCAGGACGGCGTAACCAGCTTCTCGGGCAGCATTTTCAATTGCCTGCGCAAGTTCGGGAAAAAACGGGTTTCTTAAGTCTGGCAAAATAAGTCCAATAGTCTTAGTCCGCCCCGTGCGCATTGCCTGAGCAGAACGGTTGGGTTTGTACTTTAATGTTCTGACGGACTTAAGCACATTATCCCTGACAGTTTTACCAACAGAACCGCTATCATTAAGAACATAGGAAACGGTCGCCGTTGAAACTCCGGCATGTTTTGCCACATCTTTCAATGTTGCTTTTTTTGCCGGAAGTATTCTTTTTTTATTGTTCAAAAATTTGATCCTACTGTCTTATCATTGATCTTTATAAAACATCAGCCGTTCAAACAGGCTCCAGAATTTTTCATTATTCAGCTTAAGCAATACTTTTGCATTCTTAGTACCAATGGGGAATGGCCTGTTTTTATAGGGTTCAACCGGATAGAAATATGACCGTCCGTAATCGGGGCCAAAGGCATAATTTACACCGACCAGAAGATCTTTTTCCTCCTCAACTATTGATGAATCACAAATATAGGCGGCAACAAGAGCATCCCAGACTGGCGTTTTATATTTCGCATCCCTTTCAAAATCGTCACCGAATTTGGGGATCATAAAGGTTTTAGTATTTATATGATCAGGATGGTTTTTGATCATCCGCTCATAGTGCTTTTTATCAAGAAGGAGCTGATCGGTGGCATCCAAAGGCACAATGACATGATCAATTTTTTCATTTAACACGATTGCTGCAGCTTCAGCGTCAAACCACCAGTTAAATTCAGCCGATCCGGTAACATTGCCTGACACAAAAAAAGCTCCTCCCATATAGATGATTTTTTTGATTTTTGCCGATATATCTGGCGCTTTACGGATAGCAAGTGCCAGATTGGTTAAGGGACCCAAGGCGGCAATTGTTATTTCACCCGGGTTTTCACGCACAGTATTAATTATAAAATCAACGGCATGTGTGTTCTGGATCTTATTATATTCCGGGCCGCCGTCCGGCGGATTTTTTATTTTATTTTCAACCGTCCATGCACCGGTATTATATAATCCGTAAAGTATCTTTGCCTGTTCAAATCTTTTCGGATCATGGAGGAGCGGCCTGTCCGCCCCTTTAAAAACGGGAAGCTCATCAGCCATACCAAGCCGCTCAACGGCTTTTAATGTATCATTTTCAATCTGATCAATCCATTGATTGCCAGCAACCAAAGTGACGCCCATTAACTGTAATTTTTTCTGCTTATGCAGATTAGTAAGCATGATGAGCGCCTCATGATCATCGGTAAAATGATGAAGATCAACATCGACAATGATTTTTTCTTTTGCCTCCGAAGCTATTGTTAAAAAAACAAACCCTATGCAAATGAACAGTGCGCTAAATAAAAGAGTTAATTTATTGGGATGCCATTTCAATATAAATTGCATTTTCCGTCCTCTTCCTTTTTTTGATTTCTATTACCCAAAGGGCCATACGATTCAAATTGACTTAAACGTTTAAGTAAGATACATCATATGAATGAAGAGGGTTAAAAGCAAGCAGATTTATGACAAAATTAAACAGCCTTAACATACCAAAAAAAATAGCTGTGGTAGGAAGCATCAATTGCGACCAGATTGCTTATCTTGAACAGTTCCCAAAACCAAATCAGACAATCAAAGCCAAAAATTCTGCCCTATCCGTTGGCGGAAAAGGCCTTAATCAGGCAGTCTCCGCCGCCCAAGCCGGTGCATTGGTTTCAATGATTGGCTCAATTGGCAATGACCTGTTCGGGGAAATGGCCTTAAAACATATAAAAGCATCAGGTATTGATATTTCATCCATAAAAATAACACCTGAACTTGGTACCGGTACTGCCACTATTTTTGTCACAAAAAATAGTGAAAATATGATTGCTGTGGCCACGGGCGCCAATGCCTGCCTTTCACCGGAAGATGTAAAAGCTCACAAAGCCATTATAGAAAATGCTGACGCCTTAATTGTCCAACTTGAAACGCCCCTTGAAACAGTAAGAGAAGCACTTGAGATAGCAGCCAATGCAGGGGTAACAACAATTTTGAACCCCGCCCCTGCCGTAAAAGGGATTGAAGAGCTATTAAAATTATCCACCATCCTGACCCCTAACGAAACAGAAGTGGAAGCGCTTGTCAGCATATATCCCAAAGACCAAAAAACATACGCTGATGCCGTTGCCAAATTAAGAAAAATGGGTGCAGGCAACGTTATTATTACTTTGGGCGGCAAGGGTGTTTATTGCGCCTGTAACGGGGAAGAAATTTTAATTCCCGCCTATCCGGTCAAGGCGATTGACCCAACCGGTGCCGGTGATGTTTTTAACGGTGTTCTAGCCGTGGCACTTTCCACAGGGTTCAGTTATATTGAAAGTTCACGCATTGCTGTAGCAGCAGCTACACTTTCCGTAACCAGAGCAGGTGCAGCTGAATCTGCTCCAAGCTGGAAGGAAATTGAGTCATTCCTAAAGGAAAATAATCAAGAGGCATATAAATGTTAAAAATCAAAATCTTCTTTTCCATCGTTTTATTCAGCCTCACACTATCTTCATGCGGTGACGAAAATAAAGAGAAAGCTGAATTGAACAGTTCCAGCCGACCGAAGATAGCCTTAATAATGAAATCATTGGCCAACGAATTTTTTGTCACCATGGCCGATGGGGCCACGGCCCATCAAAGCGCCAATCGTGACAAATATGATCTTATCGTTAACGGAATAAAAAATGAAACTGACCTGGCCCAGCAGGTCAACCTAATTGATCAGATGATATCAGCTGGCGTGGATGCCATTGTAATTGCCCCGGCCGATTCAAAAGCCATTATCCCTGCACTCGCCCGTGTACGCGATGCCGATATAAAAGTCATTAATATTGATAACCAACTAGATAAAAACATTCTGGACCAATATGAACTTTCGATCCCCTTTGTTGGACCGGATAATTTTATCGGCGCAAAAAAAGTTGGCGACTATTTAGCCGAACAATTAAATGCCGGTGATCAGGTGGCAATTCTTGAAGGCGTAACCACCGCTTATAATTCACAGCAACGGACAGCCGGATTTAAAAAAGCAATGGAAGATGGCGGCTTTGGGCTGGTTGCCGATCAAAGTGCTGATTGGGATCAAACCAAGGCAGTCAGTGTCACTTCAGCAATACTAATTCAATATCCAAAGCTTGCAGCCATTCTTTGCGCCAACGACAGCATGGCTCTAGGGGCTGTTGCCGCCATTAATCAGGCCGGCAAAGCGGGCAAGGTCAAGGTAGTGGGATTCGACAATATTCCGGCCGTCAGACAATTGCTTGAAAATGGCACCCTAATAGCAACCGCAGATCAACATGCTGACCTTCTGGCAGTGTATGGTATTGAATATGCTCTGGAAATGATTGGCGGCACCAATGATCTCACCGACCGGGCTACCCCTGTTGATTTAATTACCCGTGACAACCTTAATTTTAAATAGGACTATGATGCTTCCTCTACTCACCATAAATGATTTGAAAAAATCTTTTGCCGATCCGGTGCTTAAAGACATTCATCTGACAATAAACAAAGGCGAAATTCACTCAATAATCGGGGAAAATGGTGCTGGAAAATCAACCCTGATGAATATCATTACAGGGCAACTGACAGCCGATGATGGCAGTTTAAGCTTTGATGGCGAAAGTTATAACCCAAAATCATCAACCGATGCATACTTGGCAGGAATTTCGAGCACCACACAGGAATTAAACATTATAGAAACACTAACTGTCGCTGAAAATATTATGTTAAGGAACATGCCACAAAGAAATGGCTTCGTTAATAGAAAAAAACTAAAAAAAAATGCGCGGCATTATATGAATCTTGTGGGACTGGACCATATTGACGAAATGAGTTGCGCCGAAATGCTCTCTGTAGGTGAATGTCAGTTACTTGAGCTTGCAAAGGCACTGGCGATTGAGACTTACTCATCCTTTAAATTGCTTATCCTTGATGAACCCACTGCCGCTTTATCGGGCCAACAGGCCGACATGCTCCACTCAATAATTCTTGATTTATGTCGGAATAATGGTGTCAGTGTCATATATATCAGTCATCGGCTTGAAGATGTCAGACAGATTTCCAATAGAATTTCGATTATGCGTGATGGGCTTATTGTGGCAACTGAAAAAGCGACTGACCTTACCATTGAGCGAATGATAAGTTTAATGTCAGGCAAGACCCTGAAAGAAAGATATATTCAACAAGATGTCAAGCCAACATTACAATCACCAAAATTACAAATTCAGAATGTAAAAACGAAGAACTTTAAGGAACCGCTGAATATCACATTTCATTCGGGTGAAGTGGTCGGCATTGCCGGACTTGCCGGGTCAGGGCGTACAGAATTGCTGGAAACGATATTCGGCTTAAGACCCCGGCTTGAGGGGAACGTGCTTATGATGAATGAAGGCGGACATATAAATGTTAAAAACCTGCACCACGCCATATTGAATAAAATAGGGTATTTAAGTAAGGACCGCAAAAAAACAGGCATTTTTCACGGTCTTTCTCTGCTTTCAAATATGACATTACCGGGCATAAATTCACTGACCAATAAGTTCAGGTTCATCAACAGGGCACAAGAACGGACCGTCGGGCAGAGTTACATTAAAAATCTTGCTATTAAATGCTCCAACGAAAATCAGAACATTGAAACATTAAGCGGCGGAAACCAGCAGAAAGCCTTGTTCGCCCGCTGGCTGCATAGCGGCTCACAAATACTTCTGCTTGATGAACCTACAAGAGGTGTAGATATAGGCACCAAACATATGATTTATGACCTGATAAAGGATTTAAGAAATCAGGGTAAAACCATTATTGCCGCTTCCAGTGAAATTGAGGAACTTATGAGAATATCGGACCGGATACTGGTTCTTTCAAATTTTAAAGCGGTGAAGGAATTTTTCCCTAGTCAATGGTCTGAGAATGAAATTCTTACCGCCGCATTTTCAGAATTTCAAACGGCCAAGTCAAATTGCCAAGATTCTCAAGAATTGGCAGTTAGGGAGATGGAATAAATATGTCTAGAATTGCATTTTTCCGCCGACATATCGAACAGTATTTTATTTTATCATCGCTTATATTGCTGATTATCTTTTTTGGCATTATCTCAAATAATTTCCTGACGCTAACAACCTTTACCACCATTTTAAATCAATTGCCCTCACTGATCGTGGTAACAATCGGCATGACACTGGTACTTATAGTCGCCGATATTGATTTATCAGTTGGATCTGTGCTTGGATTAAGTGCCGCTGTGGTCGGTGTTACTTCTGTAGGTTTTGGCTTGCCACTCCCTTTTGCCTGTTTATTGGGGTTAGTTGCTGGCACAATCTGCGGTCTAATCAACGGGTTTATATCGACCTATTTTTCCCTGCCTTCTTTTATCGTGACCCTAGGCATGCTAGAAATGGCTCGCGGTGCTTCATATATGACAACAAATTCCCAGACCATTTTTATAGGTCCGGATATTCAGGTGATTTCCTTGCCAATGAGACATTTCGGTATTTCACCTGCCCTGATCATTTCCCTTCTGATCGTAATTTTTGCCTATTTTTTACTCGAACGAACCGTATTCGGCCGGACCATTGTCGCACTTGGCACTAACAGCAAAGCGGCCACCTTATCCGGCATCGACGTTAAAAAATTCCGCTTGCTGGTTTTAGCCTCGTCCGGTGCACTGGCCGGTTTGGGCGGGCTTTTTAACGCTGCTTATCTTGGGGCTGCTGATCCGAATGCCGGAACAGGGCTAGAGCTATCGGCTATTGCCGCCGCTGTAATTGGAGGTACCAGCCTTATGGGCGGCAGAGGGTCTATAATAGGTGCCCTTGCCGGTGTTCTGATAATTGCAATATTACAAAACGGTCTGGCACAGATAGGTGTCGCCGAACCGACTAAAAGACTGGTTACAGGTGCTGTCATTATAATTGCCGTGTTGATTGACAGACTTAAATCCAGGAAGAATGCTTTTAATTAAAATATCTTTTTGAAATTTCATCATTTTGAGTATGAAAGGAAAAATAAAATGTCCAATGAAAATCACATAAACCGAAGAGGCGTCCTCATGGTTCCGCTGATGACGGCATTTTTACCGCTGTTATCATCCTCTCCGATAATGGCACAGACTACACACAGGAAAATAATCCTGGATGTGGATACAGGTGTTGACGACGCTGCTGCCATATTAATTGCTAATATCGCCCCGTCGATCGAATTGCTTGGGATCACGACTGTAAATGGGAACACCAATATTTACAATGCCACCCGTAATTCCCTATTCATCAAGCACAAGTTTAGTATCAATGCTCCCGTTATTAAAGGCGCGGACAAACCAATAAACGGAATTTATGTCGAAGATAAAAAATTCCATGGAAAAGATGGATTGGGGGATGCCTATGATATGAGTGCTACGAATGTATCCATACCAAATATAACGGCTCATGATTTTATTCTAAAAACGGTCAATGATAATCCTGGGGATGTGACAATAGTTTCCGTCGGTCCCTCCACCAATCTGGCACTAGCCATACAGAAAGACCCTAGCTTCGTGAAAAATGTCCATTCTGTGGTTATTATGGGCGGGGCAGCGGGCTTTAACGGTCAAATGGGAAATGTGTCACCCGTGGCAGAATTTAATATCTTTACCGACCCCGAGGCATCGGACATTGTGATGGCCGCTGACTGGCCGCTGACTATGGTCGGACTGGATGTTACCTATTCTGCGCCAACCTATGACAGTTATTTTGACGAGCTGATAAAATCCGCTGGTGAAGCCGGTCAGTTTCTGAAAAACATTAACCAGTATTATATCAATTCCTATGAAAAGGATCGCGGCGTGCGGGCTTCAAACCAGCATGATTCAATGGCACTTATGTACTTGCTTCATCCTGAAATATTCACTACCCGTCGTGGAAAAATCAAGGTTTCAACTGAAAGCGTATTTTCACGCGGTCAAACCATTTTCTGCCCTGAGAACCATAGTTTTGCATCACAGGAAGGATGGCTCGAACGACCCGTTCATCAGGCCTGTGCAACTGTAAATTCAGACGCTTTCCTGAATTTATTCCGCCGGTATATAAACATGTATAAGAATAAAGAGATTTAAAGAAAGTAACTCAAAATAACAAGCACCGGATCAGATGCCTGTTATTCGTGTTAATTTATTCGATCTGTCAATAAATTGAGTTTTTAAGCATTTGAAAGGGAATGCGCCAGATATATGGCAGTTTTTCAAGCGGCTTTAATCTAATGAGTAATTTTGATCTTTTTATGGCTTTATAAATAGCTTCTGCTAGTTCAGGCTTATTCTGTCTTAACGCCTCTTTCGCCATTGGCTCATATTCCGGATTATCATATACATCATTTATAAAAATATATGGTATTTCACTGTAATTATATTTTTCTTTGTCAAAAAGTACGCATTTATCCAGACAACCCGACAGATCAAGAGCGATCATCGTTCGATAACATTTTTCACAATGAGAGCAGTTTATTTCATCCTGTCCTTTTCCGTCTTTACCACGGATACATACATGAAGGTTTTTTAATGCCAAATTGTAATTTGCCAAAAGTTTAATTTTATCAAAACGGTTAAGCCCGTCACCATCATCTATAAAATTCATTGTGCTTGTAGAAAATAATGGATCAGTAACCGGATGGGACCCCCAACATTCCAGATAAGTATATCTGCTGACACTTGAAGGAATAAATACTTCTGAAAAATAAGGTTCAAACAATAAGGCAATTGATGCCAAAGCTGCTCCATGGGAAATAGCCTGCCAGCGGGTTTTCTGCCAGCGGGTCTGTCTTAAATTAGTTTTTACAATAATTATTTTCTGCCCCAATTCGTCAACAACTTTTGAAATCCTATTACTATGCACTTTAAATTCTTCCAATTTAGTTATAGACAGATCAAATCCATGAATAAGAATTTTATATTTTGCCCGCGGCTTATTATAGGCCGTAAAGAAAGCATCAACACCGGATGAGAAAAATGATACTGCGTTTTCAGGTAAAATTCTGCTAACTTTGGCAATATTATCTGCTTTTATGTTTATAATTGAGGTCCCTTTATTCCAATCTGACCAGAATTTCTGAATGTTATTGGCACCATCCAGAAGTCGCTGATCAACTGGAAGTGAAATAACAAGATCCTCATTTATTGTTGCAGCCATTGGAAGAAGAGCCGCAAGCCATGGATTTCCATTATTTGAAATTTCAAAATGAGCCGGAAATTCGTACCAGTATTCATCAATATAACCATCGTTATATTTTACATAACCAGTGATGCGTTTAACACCTTCTGTCACATCGGTTATTTTGGTACCTATTAATTCCATTCAGATTTACCTAATTAAAATATTAGAATGTACTTAATTAAAAACGAAATTTGTTACCCTATTATTAAAACTCAATACTTCTCCGTAATTTAGATATTCAATATATGGAATTATCCAGCATTTTATGGGGAATATTCCACAAAATTGGAACTTTCTTTAAAAATTCCAATCTTATAATCAATTTAGATCTTTTAATAGCTTTGTATATTGCAGATGCGAGTTCAGAATTATTCTGTCTCAAAGCCTCTTCTGCCATTTCATGATATTCCGGCGCAGTAAATGCATCCGTTACGAAAATATAAGGAATTTCTTCATAATTAAATTTTTTAAGATCAAATAATTTACATTTATTAAGGCACCCGGAAAGCTCTAAAGCCATCATTGTACGATAACATTTTTCACAGTGGGAACAGTTAATTTCGTCCTGACCGGTACCGTCTTTACCGCGAATACAAACATGCAAATGGTTTAGCGCATAATCATAATCAGTTAAAAATTTTATTTTATCAAGCCTGCTTAACCCATCACCATCCGTTATGATACTTGTTCTGCTTGTCGAAAATAATGGGTCCGTTAGCGGGTGCGAACCCCAACAATATAGGTCTTTAAAATCCCCCATACTTGATGGAATGAATACTTCAGAAAAATGATTTTCAAATAATAATGCAATCGATGCCAGAGCAGCACCATGGGAAATTGCCTGCCACCTGGTTTGCTGCCATCTCGTGTGTCTGATATTTGTTTTTACAAAAACCAGTTCATCACCAAGTTTATCTACAACGCAGGAAATTCGCTTCAAATGTTTTTCAAATTCCGCTTCTTTTTTAATTGAAAGATCAAACCCATGAATTAATATTTTATATTTGGCTCTGGGTTTATTATAGGCTGTATAAAAAGCATCTACGCCTGAAGAAAAAAATGACGCAGACTCACCTGCTAAGTTAATTGCCGGATCAGCAATTTTTTCAGCCTTTATATTAATTACTGAAGTGCCTTTCTCCCAGGACTTCCAAAATCTCAAAATATCCCTAGTGCCATCAAGAAGGCGCTGATCGACGGGTAAATTAATAATAAGATCTTCGTTTATTGTCGCTGCCATAGGAAGTAAGGCAGCAAGCCATATATTCCCAGTTTCGGTAACTTCAAATTTCGAAGGATACTCATACCAGTATTCATCGACAAACCCATCATTATATTTGACAAACCCTGTTAAACGCTTACGTCCTTCAGCACAGTCCGTAATTTCTGTTTTTACCAATTCCATTTAAAAACTCTGATTATTTTTATAATTTAGAGTAAATTACTTTAAATTATTCAATAAATTACTAACGATCGTGAATTTTCCTATATTTACAAAAAATGACCGAAAATATACTATCCGTTGAATAATTGTTTGAATGGGATTGTGTTGAATAATAATACGTCACAGATATATCTGATTAGCAATCGCCAATGCGGTGAATGTACAGTTTGTTGCAAAGTCCTTTCAATAAATTCGAAAGAGTTTGTGAAACTACCTAATAATACATGTTCAAACCTGAAAACAAATGGTGGTTGCGCCATTTATCAAACACGGCCAACCGTCTGTCAAAACTGGTTTTGTGCCTGGCGCAATTTACCTGAACTTGATGAAAATTGGAGACCTGATAAGTCAGGTGTATTAGTTGAGTTTACTGAAGAAAACTTCCCTCCACCTTTTTCAGGCAGAGTAGGTTTTCGTTTTACCATTCTTGATAAAAAGAAACTTAAAAATAACAATAAACTGGCAAAATTTTTAATAAAACAAATTAATAATGGTGTTCCCTGTCTGTTAACTTTCGGGCTTGAAAAAAATACAGAGCCAGCAACAGCATTCCTTAACTTTGCCCTTAATAATGCCATAAAAACAAACGATATTAACAATATTCTTCATGAACTAAATAAAGCAATCGAAGCCTGTGAAAAAATGCCCAAAATAAAAGTGGCAATAGAGAATGGCCAACTTATATACGAAAATTAGTTTTCGATCTCCATAAGTTTGACACAATTAAAAGTATAATCCACCATCGTTTATTGAAAATTATTTCATAAACATAAGAGGAGGAGTTATAAAATGAACTTAAGAAGAATATTATTATCTATCTTTTTGTTTTCATCCATGCTGATGCTTTCATCTTGCGGCAATGATAATAACAATTCAAACAATAATATGGAAAATAAGACTGCTTCAACAGCAGAAAGCAGCAAGAGTTCTGCTGATGCGATGATGGACGATGCCAAACAAAAAGCGGGCGAAGTCGCGGAAAAAGCTGGTGAAATGGCTGATGAAGCAATGGATAAAGCCGGTGAAATGGCGGATGATGCCATGGATAAAGCGGGCGAAGTCGCCGATGATGTTAAAGAAGCAGGCGAAGATGCCATGGATGCTGTTAAAGATAAAGCGGCAGACTTAAAAACCAATCCACCAATGTAAGTCCAATATTAATTTTTACGATTTAGCGACTTATTCGTCCAGATGACGGGGAATAAGTCGCTATCCAATGGATCCCCTGGTTTTAATCCAGGGTCTTTCAGGACATCAGTTGTCCCTTTTCTGGGGTCCCAGACCACATCATCCCCTGTCCAGCGGGTTGCATAACCACGGCGCCGGTTTTTGGCACTTTTATTACCCCGCGCCCCGTGAATTATATTGGCATGATGAATAAGGCAGTCGCCGGGTTTAAGATCATAACAAATAATCTGATCGTCAGGAACTGTCTGATCAATATCCGGCATCACTTCTAGCCCCGCTTCACCATATTCAGCATGACCCTCACCACTGAAGCTTTGGGGTTTGTATCTAATGCCTGTCCTGTGTGAACCTTTAACGTACCTTACACCGCCATTTCCTTCGCTGACATCATCCATAGCAAACCAGATGGAACAAATCTGCTCTCCCTTTACTTTCCAGTATGGACCATCCTGATGCCAGGGGGTAGGCTCCACTGACCCCGGTTCTTTAACAAGCAGATGATCAAAAAACATGTTTATTTTGGAGGATCCCATAAGCTCGGCTGCAATCTTTGCTGCTTCACTTTCAAACACAAATTTTTTAAAATCATCATTTCTTGTCCAGATATACTGATCGCCAAAAAAACGGGTCGAATTTTCAGCTTTTGCGTATTCTTCCGCCATTTCACCAGGATTGTTCATGTTATCTTCGGTGGCTTTTCTAAGAAATTCAACCCATTTAGGATCAAAAGCACCACTCACCTTCACAACGCCGTCCAATGCATAGATTTGCTTTTCTTTATCGCTTAGGTTCATTGCCTGTTCCTTTTATTGAGAATAGCGAAATAATAGAGACTGCCAAGACCCAATACAGCCAAGATTATCAAACCAAATGCAGGTTTATCAAAAACCATTTTGGCAATAAACCCGGCCGATATTACAAATAGCAATATTGAAACCAAATTTATCACCCATTTTTTAAGTTTGAATTCCGCCTTTTCATAGTCTATTCCCATAACAGCAGGCACCCGATATAAACTAATGGCAATGAATAACTGCTGTATAAGCAGCCCCATAACGGCAACCAAGGCAAAATTTGTAATATCACTTCCTGTCTGAATGGCAGCAATACTAAGAAAAGTATAAGCGATAATTGCGTTTATAGGCGTATTATATTTTTTTGATCTTCTGGCAAGAATATTGGGAAATATACCAGCTTCGGCAATGACAAATATATCTCTAGAATATCCGAGAATAAGACCGTTAATCGTGGTTGCCGCCGCGGCAATAATAGATAAAACCAACGCCGAAATAAGCCATTTCGGAAGAAAAGTTCTTGCCACTTCAAGAACCGGTGTCACCATTCCTTCAAAATTTTCTACTGTATTAATTCCGCTTAGTACCAGAGAAACACCGCCATAAGAGGCAAAAACGATTAAGAAACTGATCGCCAGACCGGCTGGAATATTAACTGACGGTTTTTTTATTTCCCCGCCAAATTCAAGCAAAGAAATAAATCCGGCAAATGAAAAATAACCAAGTGCCGCCGCCTCAAAAACAGCACCGACACCATTCTGCATAAACGGCTTTAAATTATTTTTTTCAAAATGAGGAAGTCCGTTAAGAATAAATATACTGAGCATAATCAGGAAGAGAATGACCATTACTCCCTGAAATTTTATAACAAGGTCAGAACCTGAAATATTTACCAGACCAAAAAATAATACTACAGCAGTAGCAGCTAGTTTTTTATTAAGACCCGGAAAAAAATAGACAATATAATCAGCAAAGCCATAACCAACAAAAGAATTAACCAGAATAACGGCACAGAGAAGTACAAAAACGGCCAGAAACCCGAAATATGGGGACATTAATTTTGAAATGGCGACATAAGTTCCCCCCTCTGCCGGCATCAGTGTGCCAATCTGCGCAGTGGCAAAACAGGTCACAATGGCCATTGCCCCGGCTATAGCGTATGCAAGCAGGACGGCTGGACCCGCAATTTCTATCAAATTTGCCGGCAAAATGAAAATTGATACGCCGACGACAAATCCGGTTATGGTGAAAACAATACCCCACAGGCCGATTGTCTTATTTTCCGGCAAATTCAAAGACATATTTCTCCCCTGCTGCAATCCCCAATTAATTAGCCTAGCTTTTTGCCGGAAAACCCGCAAGTGATAAAAGATGAACGACAGATTTCAGCCAAATTCATCATCGGTTCAGATCACTAAAGCTATAAAGGAATTATGAAAAGGGCTTCCAAGTGGTTGATTAACATAGAAAAGGAGACCAGTGATGAAAAAGAAATTAAATGTTATAGCGTGGATAGCTGCAGTTGCAATTAGCCTGACATTAGCAGTGCAGACACAAGCCCATGAACGCACACAAAGATATGCTGGTGAGCGGAATTCACATGTTGTAATCACCCATCCGGGAAAAATTATTTACACAGGTGGACGCCACAGTGTTCCGGTGATTGTAATTCCTAATAATCAAAGGCATTTTGCAAAAGTTAAGCATCGTGGAAAGGCAAAAAAAATCCGTCGCTTCAGACGTGCTTATGCACCACAGCGTTTTGACAGACCAGTGATTATCATTACCAGAGAAATCTATAGATAATCTTAAGTTAGACCAAACTTACGCCCTCGCAGAATTATATCTGTGGGGGCTCTTTTATATTTCCGAAGTCCAGATATTATGATTTCCCGGCATATGCTCGCCCAGATCAACACCGACTTCACGTTCAATCAGATCATTTAGCTTTGCATTTAATTCCAAAATAAGTCCCCTGTGTGTTTCGGGAAAATGGACTAGATTATTCATTTCAAATGGATCGGCATCAAGATCATAAAGTTCCAGGTCATTTCGGCCTACCAGCATCTGCCAGTTTGTCGGTTTATGATGATCGCCCGGGGCAAACCAGCGCGAATATTTATATCGTCTGGTAATAATACCCCGGCCCAATGTTCTGGTATCAAACTGGATAAAATCATCCGGAAATTTAAACTGTACGATTGGGGCTCCTTTCTTCTCCGCTTCCTTTTGCAGCATGCGGATTTTCTCTAATCTAGAATTTCCCTGTGTCGTGTTGCTGAAGTTGACCAATATTTCATTTCGTTCCCGGATCGGTTTACCCATAATTATTCCTGAATAATCATAGCCCATAAGCCGTTTTTCAATATCTTTATAATTTTCCCCCACCAGTCCGATCAAGGTCGGCGCAAAGTCAATGGCACTCATCATCGCGTTTGATTTAACGCCTTTTTGACCGCCCGGATATCTTACTACCAGTGGCACGTTAATATTTTCCCGGTACATAAATGGACCCTTATGGCGAAGGCCATGTGAGCCCCCCATTTCCCCATGGTCCGAAGTTAAAATTACAATCGTATCATCCGCCATACCAAGATTTTCAAGGGCGCCCAATAGATCCCCAATCACCCGATCTGAATCAACAAGGCAGGCCGCATAATAATTAAGCACATTTTTACAGGCTTCCTCATCGCTTATGTCCTGTTCACCATAAAAATATTGACCCAGTTTGACAAATTCCATCTGCGCTTCCGGTTTTTTGCTCAAATCATCATAGAAATTGGCTGGAACATTAAAGCCAAAATCATGGTTATAGGGATAAATATCCTGTGCCGGTCTCATATCGCTGACCAGACCAGGACGCAGTCTGGTTTTTGCCTGTTTTCCATTTGCATCCAGCCACATGATGTCATGTGGGTTCACAAAATTTACAGCAAGGAACCAAGGCTCCTTCCCATCCTTTTGTCTGGTCAGATAATCTTTAGCGTTTTCAAGTATTTCACGGTCTTTTTCAGCCCCCTCATAAACGACACCACCGGTATCTTGACCTTTATGCCATTCATCAAAACCGTAATCGACCAGCGCTTCTACATTATCCTCATCAAAGCCAACCGATAAATGCCATTTCCCCTTATAAGCCGTTTTATAGCCAAGTTTTTTAAACATCTGGCCTATAGTTGGTGTATTTCTGACATCAAGGAACGGATCGCCCTCCCCAAGACCGGGATTGGTAAAAATGGTGGTTTTCTGAACATGCTGGCCGGTATAAATAACCGAACGGGATGGCGCACAGGATAATGTGGCAATATTATAATTTTCAAATGAAACCCCTTCTGACGCAAACTTTTTTCGTACCGGTAGGTCAAGCCCTTTTGGCAAAGTTTCCCAGGCCCGTTCCTGATCCATCAGGATCATCAAAACATTTTTATGTTTTGATAATTTTGCCATTTGTTGCGCCCTTGTGATATCCGAAGCCGCCGCAATGGTAATCCCGGCCGCTGTGGCCGCCACCCCCTTTGAAAATTCACGTCTTGAAATTTTATTATTATCTGACATTTATTTTATCCTTTAAAATCGTCCGCAACATACTTTCATTTTATCTCCCGTCACCGCACTCGAAGCGTCGGACGCATAAAACAGGGCCGCTTTTGCCACCTCTTCCGGGGCAACCCACCTTTTAAGAGCCGCGGGATCGGTATAATTTTCTTTCACTATTTCTGCGACGCTTCTGCCTTCGGCCTCGGCACGGCGTTCAAGTATCCGGTCCATATTATCCCCGGAAACCGCCCCGGGAAGAAGCGCATTAACCCTTACATTATAGGGCCCCACTTCCCTTGCCACTGCTTCTGTCATGCCGACAAGTGCAAATTTCGTGGCACTATAGGCTGAGCGCATCGGGTATCCCTCAATCCCCATCAGGGATGACATATTAATGATTGAACCAGATTTCTGCTCACACATGATACGGGCTGCTTCACGCATGCAGTACATGGCGCCGAACAGATTTATTTCCGCACATTTTCTCCATTGGTCAATATTGACATCCGCGATCGGCGAAACCGGGCCAGGCACACCGGCATTATTGACCAGAATATCAACTTTGCCCGTGATCATTTTTGCTTTTTGGAATAATCCCTGAACATCTTCAAATTTTGCCACATCGCAGACAATAGCCGTCCCGCCATTGCGATTGGCAACAATTGTTATTGTTTGCAGACTGCGGCCGGCAATAACCACATGGGCACCATGATCCGCAAACATATCTGCGCAGGCCGCACCGATCCCTGTGCCGCCACCCGTGATAACGGCCACCTGGTTATGAAGTATTTTTTCACTCATATCAGTTTTCCTTCTTCCATTTTTCGTCCCGGATCAAAAAGCGGCATTTCCGGCTCTTTTCCCAGAATATAATCGCCCATCAGCTTTGAAATATAAGGACCAATGGTAAAGCCGCCCCGAACACAGCCAAGAATAAAGGCATTATCCCTGTTTGGCAGCGCCCCTGCAAGCGGATAAAAGTCCGGCACATTGGCTTCAAAACCGGTCCATGATCTTACGATCCTTATATTGGATAATGCTGGAAGCACAAATTTTGCCAGTTGCAAATTCGGCACCAGACTGTCAACACTCACCTGGCCGCGTCCCTCTTCCGGGCGTCCCTTCCCCTGCCATCCACCGCCGATTAAAATAGTGCCGTTTTCCTTCTGCTTCATGGTAAGAAGCCCGGTGGCATGGCCGATAACACTGCTAACCAGCTGCGGTGCCCGTTCCGTAACAGATACAGTGTTGATCCTCGCTCTAATGGGAAGATCAACACCAAGCATAGCGGTAATATGTTTGCTCCATCCGCCGCAAGCGATAAGAATACGGCTGGCAACCACAGCACGATCGCCTGAGGCGATTTCATATCCATCAGACACGCTTCTGATATTGGTAACCTTGAAAGCTTCAATAAAATTAATGCCTTTTTCGTCAATTTTTTTTCTATAATATTGTCCGGTCAAAGATGAATTGGCATATCCGTCATCAGGACAGTAACTGACGGCAATAACTTTTTTTGCAAGATGCGGTTCTTTTTCATTAAGCTGTTTAGGCGAAACAAAACTTATATTAGCCCCGGCCTCTTTTTTCATTTTCATTCTTTCATGAAGAAGCTCGGCCTCACGATCATTAAAGGCCAAAGTATAACCACCCGTTTTATGAAAGCCGACCGCGTCACCCATATGCTGCCATTCTTCATGACCGCGGATGGCGTAAGGCATTAATTTTACACGTTTAATCTGCATTGATAAGGTTCCGGCATTAACCCCTGAAGCCCCCTGACCGATATCCCCCTGTTCAAGGATAATAGCCCGCATCCCCCCTTCAGCAAGACGAAGGGCAGTTCCACAGCCCATGATGCCACCTCCAATGATGGCTATATCAAATATCGGCATCATAATGGCGATACTCCCGGGATCGGCAAATCATCATAATCAAGGTCATCTGAAATATCATCAATCGTCACCGGGCGAAGCGGCGGCCGGGCGGTGGGAAGGCCAATTTCCTCTCTCGATTTCTTTGTTCTATGCTGGGTGATCAGGGCGACGGAATCCATGCAATACCGCCCACCACACGGCCCCATGCCACAGCGTGTCCCTGATTTGATGGCATTGGGTGACTGTGCCCCTGTTTTTATTTCAAAATCAATTTCCTGCCTCGTAATTCCTTCACAACGGCAAACCTCTGTTTCGCCTGTTATTAAAGCTTCAAGTCCGCTGCGTGGAATGGTCAGTGCCGTGGCGGCAAGCCCAAATTTTATTGCTACCTTTAGTTTTTTAATTTCAGCTTTCCGGTCAATATTAATGCCTGCATCTTCACATACAGCCTGTGCGGCAAGACTGCCCCTGATGGGGGCGGCCAGTGCACCATATATCCCGGCATTATCCCCGCAGGCATATAACCCTGCCACGGAAGTGCGGCCCCATTGGTCAATCGTCGGCACCCATCCCCCCAGCTTTTCATCATAATGATGATCAGCGCCGGCAAGATGGGTTGCTTCTACCGCCGGCATTAATCCTTGACCGTAACATAGATTCTCACCGTGAATATATTGATCTGTCCCCTCTACCGGGGCCCAATTCTGATCCACCTTGCAGATGGTGACCCCATCAACCATATTTTCACCTTCCACAGACTTTACCGCATGCTGCCAGTAGATTGGGATGCGGTTCTTATTAAGTGTGAATATCCATTTAAGTCCCTGCCATATTAGCGAAGGGTTTGAAAGCATTGCCGGAAGTGATTTTAGCCAATCCGTCCGGCTGTTTATGGAGATCACGGCGGAAACGCGCCCCCCAAGACTGAGGGTTTCACTGGCCACATAAAATAACAGCGGCCCGTTACCGGCAACAATGGTGCGACGCTTTGGGGCCATCATATGCTCTTTAAATATTGCCGTTGCCCCGGCCAGGCCGAAGACACCGGGCAGTGTCCAACCGGGAACCGGAATGACCCTCTCCTGCGCACCTGTTGCAATGATTAAGGCCTTTGTGATCAGTTTTTTTTCAACTCCGCCCACCACAGAAAGCAGCCAATGACCATTTTCCAATCTTTCTATATGCCAGACACGACAGTTAAATTTTGTGATGACGTTGCTTGATTTCAGCCTATCCCGCAAGGCATCACCCTGTTCACCAGCATCAGTGATGGACGCTTCCAGAATTGATTCTGACTTGGCCCGCCATACCTGGCCGCCGGCATCCCGCTGTTCATCAATAAGGGCTGTTTTTAGCCCGTTTTCCGATAACAGAATGGCGGCATTTGCCCCGGCTGGCCCGGCCCCGATGACAATTGCGTCAAACACCAGGCACCCTCCCGATCACAAGGCCTTCTGAAATTGTGGTGCGGCAGGCTTCGGCTTTCCGCCCGTCAATTTCGATGACACATTCCTGACAGGCCCCCATGATGCAAAACATACCTCTTGGCGTGCCTGAATTGGGGGCATTTCTTAGATGGGTAATGCCCGCGCGCAGCAATGCTGCGGCAACTGTTTCCCCTTCATGAGCTGTTACGTTAGCACCATCAAATATAAAGGAAATTTCCTTTGATCTTAGGATATGGTTATTGCCCCCACCTGTCATGACTGATAGGATATTCCAAGATCATCGAATGTTTTTTTGATGGTTTCAATCACATCAGAACTCGCTGCATGAACCGGATCACGTGGAACGCCAGCCGGTTGACCTATCAGATTAAGCGCCGCCTTGAAGGCCGCCGGCCAGGTTGAATTACCCATCAGCAATTCATAAAGAACCGTCAGCTTATTATGAATATCCGCCTGCTTCTGCCCTGGTTTTTCACGGGCGAGAGACGTTATTTTTGCCGTATCTGTCCCCAGAAATTCGGGACCTGTCGCTATAAAACCATGTGCACCAAGAGCAATTCCCGGCATGATATAATGACATGGGCCGACCATAATCGCCATTTTTTCTGAAAAACGCCTGATCAAATGAGTGTGATGAAAATAATCCCGGTTACTTTCCTTAATGCCGATAATCGGGGCGACATCCATAATCGCGCCTATATCATCAATGGATAAATTAAGTCCCGCCCTGCGTGGTGAATTATAGGCAACAATCGGCATATCAATGGCCGCGGAGAGCTTTTCAAAACGGGACAGAAGCTCATCCCGCGTGGTTTTAAGCACATATGTCTGAGGCATCGAAAGCACGGCGGCCGCCCCGTTTTCCTTGGCGGCGAGCGCATAATCGACACTGTTTTTTAGGGTGGTTGCTGAACAACCTGTAATGACTGGAACCCGACCCGCGGCCTGATCAACAGCCAGTCTGGTAAGCTTGCCTTTTTCAGCCGCTGAAAGCGCCCAGCTTTCACCATTATCACCAGAAACACATATTGCTGTCGCCCCCAATCCGATCAACCAGTCAACAAGCGACTGAAACGCATCTTCCATAATGTCCCCACTTTCAGTAAAGGGGGTTACCACCGCCGGGACAAAGCCGTGCAAATCTTCTTTTTTCATTTTTATTCCTCTATATCTGCCCGGTATACGGAGCCGGTCTGTGCCTCAACAATATAAAGGCAATTTTTCTGATATATTAAACTGGTAATCCAAAGCCCTTCCGGTAAGTCGATACGCGCCAGAACATCGCCAAAATGATTATAGATATAAGCACGGCCCGTCTGGGCATGGGCAACAGCCAGATTGCTGTGATCATCAAAGGCAAGACCGTCCGGCCCAAGCCCGCCTGACATCTGGATATGAGTACCGACCATCGGTCGGTCTGCTTCCGGATAGTCGGCCAGAAACCGCCAGACCGCATTGGCGCGTGTTGCCGCAACATAAACCATTTTGCCGTCCCGGCTTAAAGCAATACCATTGGGGTAAGGGACATTGTTCAAAACATGATCAAGTCTGTTATCGTTTCTTAAACAATAAACATTGCCACTTGGGTCAGAAAGGCTGGTCCGACCACTATCTGTGAACCAGACATCGCCATTTCCGGCGATGGCCAGATCAGACAGGCCCTTGAAATTAATGCTGGAAAGAAGTGCTGTGAATTTATCTTTCCCGTCATAAGCGATAAGACCATTTTTATAGTCTGTCAGGATAAAGCTGCCATCGGCTTTTTGTTTTATGGAATGGGGATGGCCGTCATAACTGTGATGCAGGGTCCAGTTGCCGTTTCCATCAATTTTAAAAATCCGCCCGTAAGGAACATCAACAAGCCACAAATTGCCTTTCGCGTCAAATTCCGGCCCTTCCAGAAAAGAATGAAGCGACTGGCCAGGTCTTGTCATCTTGACCCATTCATTGGGTCCACCCTTATAATGAAGCTCTTCCGGCAATCTGGACCAAAGGGTTGCGGTGATTATGTTTGTCATAGAATTACCCCATCTTGTCTAAGCTGTTCAATTTCCCTGTCCGTAAGGCCAAGGTTTTTAAGGATTTCTTCCGTATGCTCCCCGACCGACGGAGGAGGTGAAGTAATGGCCGGACCATTATCAAAACTATAAGCGGCTGTTGGCAAAATCGGGGGATATGTGTCCCCAGGGCCCTGCTCAACTTTCTGAAAATAATTTTTAAGCTGCGGGTCTTCCACAGCTTCGGGCAGGGTTCTGACCGTTTCAGCAGGCAGACCCGCTTTATGGAACAAGTCCTGCCAGGCTTCTGCCGTTTTGTCGGTGAATATCTTTTCAAGTGCTTCTTTTATTACGCCTGTCACAGCCCATAGGCTTTCCCAGTCGTTGGGGGCTTTCAAATCTTCCGAAATCTCATAGCCTAGCCCTTCCATCATGGCCCACATGCGCCTGTTCTGATCAGCCGTAAAAGCCCCGATCATCAACCAACCATAGGATGTCTGATAGCATCCAATCCCCGCTTCCTTGTCCTGTTTAGTTTTTTTCGGATATCGTGCTGCTGCGGCCTCCGGCGCCATTAAAGTCATGGCCACTTCAAACATGGATGAACTTATATATGTTCCTTCCCCCGTTTTATCCCGCCGATAAAGGGCGGCGGATATGGCAAAGGCAGCATTATAACCCGCCGCATAATCAATAAAGGATAGCCCTGGTTTATGCCCCCCGGACTGATCAATAATACCGCTTGTCGCCTGAATAACATTATCATAGGCGTTGACTTCTGCCCGCGGGCCGTTACTGCCATAACCTGTAAGCGAGCAATAAATAAGGCCAGGATTAATGCTTTTCAATTCCTCATAGCCAAGCCCCAAACTATCCAAAGCACCAGTGCGATAATTTTCAACCAGAATATCGGCATTTTTCACCAGCTCCTTTAAAAGTCTACTTCCAGCCTGATGCTTTAAATCAAGGGTCATGGCTTTTTTGTTGGATGCCTGAACCTGAAAATTAAGGCCCCGCAACGCCCTATTCTGTGCCTGATCAGGACCTCGCCCACGGGCACAGTCCGGATTTTTTGGGTCTTCAACCTTGATCACCTCCGCCCCCAGCAGGGCAAGCTGAAAAGTCGCAAATGGTCCCGCGAGAACATGGGTCAGATCGAGCACTTTTATATTTTCAAATGGCCTGTTCATGATTAACTTATATTCGCTATTGTTTTTTATTTCAATATATGTTTTATAATTAAACACATGTTTTGTATATAAAACTTTTTACTTCGGACCACATAAATGTCACATGTTCTACATAGAAATATAAGTATATCCGTTCCCATAGTCAAAAGCGCAGATGGTAATTATCTTATTGATGACACAGGGAAAAAATATCTTGATGCCAGCGGCGGAGCGGCCGTCTCCTGCCTTGGACACACCAACAGCCGCGTTATTGAGGCGATAAAGACTCAGCTGGATAAAGTCTCTTTTGCCCATACCGGAGTCTTTTCAAACGAGCCGGCAGAGACCCTTGCCACCTATTTAATTGAACATGCACCGGAAGGATTTGGTAATGGCCGGGTTATGTTTCTTGGGTCCGGTTCTGAAGCAATGGAAGCGGCCTTAAAACTTGCCAGACAATACCATCTTGAAAGGGGTGATGAGAAGCGAAGCAAAATAATCGCCCGGGATAAATCCTATCACGGTAATACGCTTGGCGCCCTCGCCACCGGCGGTCATAAGCAGCGGCAAAAACCTTTTGACCCGCTATTGATTGATGTTGCCCATATTCCCCCCTGTTATGCCTATCGGTATAAGCTTGACAATGAAACGGACATTGAATTTGGTCTTAGGATAGCAAACACGCTGGAAGAGGAAATCCTGAAACAGGGCCCTGAAACGGTTGCGGCCTTTGTGGCTGAACCGGTATCCGGCGCGTCCCTTGGCGCGGAACCGGCGGTGCCCGGATATTTTAAGCGGATTCGTGAGATATGTGACAAATATGGTGTGCTCTTCATCGCTGATGAAGTGATGTGCGGCATGGGCCGGACCGGATATTTATTTGCCATGGAAGCCGAAGGTGCCTGTCCCGACATTATTACCATTGCTAAAGGACTTGGGGCAGGATATCAGCCAATTGCCGCCGTTATGGCCAATGAAAAAATCATCAATGCCATTCTGGAAGGCAGCGGCAATCTTTGGAACGGTCACACCTATATGAGCCACGCTATTGCCTGCGCAGGTGCGCTTGCCGTCCTTAAAGTGATTGAGGAAGATCAATTGCTGGGTGCCGTGCGTAATCAGGGCGAAAAACTAGGATCCATGCTGCGGGCCGAATTTGAAAATCATCCCAATATTGGTGACATTCGTGGTCGCGGGCTTTTCTGGGGGCTTGAAATTGTCAAAGACAAGAAAACCAAAGAACCCTTCCCGGCAGAGCTTAATCTGGCCGGAAAAATTAAAACTGATATTCTGGAAAATGGTATGCTCAGTTACCCCTCACAAGGCTGCGTTGATGGCAAAGCGGGGGATCATATCCTGCTTGCTCCCCCTTATACAGTCACTGATGAAGAGCTTGATATCATTGTGGCTACAACAAAAAAATGCCTTCAAAATCAGCTTGAAAAGGTGACATCATGACAAAAACCATTCTCACCTGTGCGGTGACCGGAAACCTGACCAGTCGGGACATGCACCCGAAGCTTCCCGTTACACCAAAGGAAATTGCCGAAGCGGCTCTTGATGCAGCATCAGCAGGTGCAGCAATCGTGCATCTTCATGTTCGGGACCCGAAAACTGGCAAGGGATCCATGGAATTTGCGCTTTATGAAGAAATGGTTAGCCGCATCCGTGAAAAAAATACTGAAGTCATTCTTAACCTGACCACCGGCGAAGGCGGTCGCTTTGTCCCATCCAAAGACAACCCAAAAATTGCCGCAGATAATTCAACATTGTGCCGTCCGGAGCTTAGGGTTTCCCATATTGCAAAGCTGAAACCGGAAATTTGCACGCTTGATCTGAACACCATGTGGTCAGGACAGGCCGCCGTAATCAACACGCCTGAAAACCTAAAAATTATGGCCGAACACATTTATGCCGCCGGGGTAAAACCCGAAATTGAAATTTTCAACAGCAGTGATATGCATCTGCTTAATCATTTTATTGCCGAAGGGATCATTAAATCCCCGGTAATGGTGCAAATGGTTATGGGAGTACGCTTTGGAATTGCCGCCAATTCAGAATCATTACTTTATTTAAAATCGCAACTTCCTGAAAATGCCGTCTGGGCAGCCTTTGGCATTGGCAGAATGGAATATCCAATGCTGGCACAGTCCTTTGTCGCCGGGGGTCATGTCCGTGTCGGAATGGAAGACAATCTCTATATAAAAAAGGGCGAGCTATGCGAAGGAAATGGCCAGCTTGTTGAAAAAGCGGTACGCATTATACAGGATCTGGGCGGCGAAATTGCATCACCCGACGAAGCGAGACAGATACTTGGCCTAAAATAAAAGATGCGGAGAAAATAATGTCATCCTCTATGTCCAAGATTTTTAGAAATCTCACGCGCGGTATCAACCACCGCTGGAACATAGAAACTGTCCATTTTATCAAAGGAAAAAGCACTGTCCGGTGCCGAAATGTCAATGACTGCTACCACCTTCCCTATTTCATTAAGGACGGGGGCGGTGATGGTCGACCCACCGCGCTGAACAAAACCGCGGGATATGACATAACCCTGTTCGCGTGCTGCACGAACCCGATTAATAAGTTCATCAATATTTTTCGGCGTGTGTGGAGTCAGTATTTTAAACTGATCCCCTTCGAAAAGTTTTCGGATCGACGTTTCCGACAGATCTCCCAGCAAAATCCAGCCAAGTGGCGTGGCATATATAGGCCGCCTGTCACCGGTTGTAATGTTGCTTACGAAGGACGATCTCGATATAATATTATCAAGATAAAGAACCTCTTTACCATCACGGATAGCAAGATGACTGGAAACATCTGTCTGATCACGCAATTTTTCGAGATAAGGCTTGGCAAGCTTGATAATGTCCTGCCGGTTCAGATACGAAAAACCAAGATCAAGAACGCGTGGCCCCAGTTCATAAAGCTTATCCCCCTTATCAGAAGAAAGATAACCAAGATAAGAAAGTGTATAGGTAATCCTAAAGGCAGAAGACCTGGAAATGCCAAGTTTTTTACCGATCTCAGCAATGGTAAGTGGCTGATCAGCCTGCGCGATTACCTCAAGTACGCGAAGCCCTCGCGCCAGTCCCGGTACAAAATACCGATCATGATTCTTATTTAGACTTTCTGACATATTTTACCTAAAATTACGAACATTTGTTTTATATACAAAACTTAAGGATAAGGGATGACACATTCCAAAGCAAAAATCAACCGCCTTACGCCAACCAATGAAGATACTCTGGGGCCTTATTACCCGATATCGTTATGTGATAATGACAGTATGGATATGACCAAAATCCGCCGTGGGATTATTCTTGAGCCACGCGGTGAAAAAATTGTCATTGAGGGTTGCATAAAAGATATAAACGGAAATCTTGCTAATGGCTGCCTGCTTGAATTCTGGCAGGCCAATGCCGATGGCATTTACCGCACACCACTGACTGAAACCCACCCTAAGCTTGATCCGTGGTTTAACGGTTATGCCCGTCACCGAACCAAAGACGGCCATTTCAGCTTAAAAACCATTAGACCCGGAATTAACAAAGGGCTTGAACAACCAAGGGCTCCGAATATTACGCTGACCATTTTTTCGGACGGGATAATGCGGGTGGTTACCCAGCTGTTCTTTGATGGTGACCCGACCAATGAAAGTGACCCGCTTCTTCTTGCCATTGATGAAAATTTAAGAGGGCGTCTGATGATGAAGTTTGCAGGTGCAACAGACGACGGCTTAAAAAAATATACAATTGACATTATTATGGCGGGTGACAATGAAACCCCGTTTTTTGATGATTTGCTGAGTTAGGAAATTATGATGACCAGATACGGAAGACAAATTGAAATCGGCCCGACCGATAACACATCAAATGAAAGAACCCCTAGAAACCGCCTCCATCTTATTCCCGAAGAAGCCCGGGCCTCATTCGCCCCATATGCCCCCTATAATTACGGGATTAATCCTGGCGAAGCGGACATGACCCGCCTTGCCCCCGGGCGGCCGCGTGCAGAAGGAGATCCAATAAAAGTGGTTGGCAAGGTTACTGATGAATTTGGACGGCCCATAAAGAATTCGCTGATCGAAATATGGAATGCCAATAAATATGGACGTTATACCCATATTGAGGATCATTCCGGTCTGGCACTTGATCCGAATTTTTTAGGCATCGGACGAACGCTCACAGACCAGAATGGCAATTATGAATTCTGGACCATCCGGCCCGGTGCCTACCTCGCCCGCCCTGATATTAATCGCTGGCGGCCAAAACATATTCATATGTCGATCCGCGGCGGTTCATCACGCATGATCACCCAGATGTATTTCAGAGGAGACCCTTATAATGACACTGACCCGATGCGGATACTGATGGGGGATAATTTTGATAAGAATATCGGAATTGAATTTGAAACGCCGGAGGATGATTTTGACTGCGGCTATAAATTTGACATTGTCATCGGTGGTCGAAACCCGACTTTCTTTGAAGATATTTAAATTCCGAGTTCTAACTGGCTAGCAATTTTAGAAAGCAATTATTCAGCCGGCTGTGTCACTTTTGCTTCACTGATTGTTTTGAAAACTGCAATACCAAAATAAGTCATCGTAAGCGACACGATAGGATTGAGCACATTTAAATATGCATAGGGAAGATAATCAAGAACCGGCACCTGCATCGCCCCAAAATAAAAAGCACCTGCCGTTGACCATGGAATAAGTGGCGATGACATAGTCGTGCTTTCTTCAACTGTGCGCGATAGCATATAAGCTTTAAGCTTCATTTCAGCGTATTTATTTTTAAAAAGCTGCGAAGTTACAATAATTGAAATATAACTTTCGCCCATGCTTGTGCATGCAAGAATGCCTGTACACATGGTGGCAAATATCAGAGCTACAAATGATTTAATTTTATCCAGAAGACCGCTAAGCAACGCTTTCAGAAACCCAACTTGCTCCAGTAACCCACCAAGTGCAAGGGCAAATAATGTCATGGAAAGAGTTTCCATCATGCTCATGATACCACCGCGATTTACAAGCTGATTAAGTCCAGCATGCCCAGTATCTGCAGAAAATCCACTCTGAAGACTGGTGAGTACATTCAGAATATTGCGATCCTGCTGGATGAGGGATAGAAATATTGCTACAGCAACACTGGAAACCATCGCCACTTCCGCCGGTGACTTCCGAAGACTTAAAACAAGCAGCACAACAATGGGAAGAAAGCTCCAGATACTGACAACAAAGTTAGCATCAATAGCCGACTGAAAAGCGATAATTTCATCGCGTGTTACCGTATCAGCTGAATAGCTAAATCCAATAATGGCATAAAGTGCCAGACAAATTATATATGTGGGAATTGTCGTATAAAGCATCGATTTAATATGCTTATACAGATCAGTTCCTGCCGCCACGGCCGCCAGATTAGTTGTATCCGAAATTGGTGAAAGTTTATCACCAAAAGTTGCGCCGGACACTACTGCCCCTGCGACAATTGGAAGCGGAATACCCATTGCAAACCCAACCCCGATCAAAATAACACCCGCCGTACCGACCGTTCCCCAAGATGTGCCCACGGCCAGCGACATAAAACTACAAATAAGCAAAGCTGCCGGTAAAAAGACGGATGGATTAATCAGATCCAGACTGTAATAAACGATACTTGTAATTGTTCCGCTTTCAAGAAATGCGGCAATAACAACACCGATCAGAATAAAAATATACATGGCCCCTAAACCACGCTCAATACCTTTATTCATTGCCAGCTTAATTTCCGGAAACCGATACCCCAGTGAGTAGGCATGACCCGCAGTCCAGATAATGGCTGTCATAATAATTACATGAAGCGGAATAGCAAAAACTATCAGTCCGGTAATAATCATGCCAATAATTCCGCCAAAGCAGATCGCCGATTGTGTAAACCCGGGTATTTTAACGTTACTCATCAGATATTTTTTTCTTCCTAATTTTACTAAAATCGAAAATTATATTGATAATTTAATCAGTTCCGATTGATGTTATTCAAGATAGAGCCATCCCCAGCGAAGTCAATGCTGGTATAGTCATAATGAATTTACACAGACCAGGTTTTTCCCACGTCAGCGAAAGGAATACAGCCATGATAATCACCTGGCAATGGATCAAAAGCCAGTTCTTCCGTCGCACCAATTTCAGATGTGTAATATCCAAAAATTGTAAGTTCTCTTAGTTGTTGGTAAATATGCTTATGTCCTCCTTCGCGCTCTTCAGCAATAAGCATTTCTGCACTCAGCTGGTCAAGTACAGCATTTTTTTTATTTCCGTCGAGGTTTGAAAATTTATTACCGTAAAGCCGATTGATCCGGTCATCAAGTGCCGTAAGATCGATTAAAAACCTTTCTTTTTCATCAGTAGTCATCCAATTCGCGGCTAGCTCATCAATCAAGAAATGAACATTTATTGCTTTTGCTCCTGGCGTATCGGTTTCAGGGATGATCATATCGGCAAGATCACCTACTAAATCAAACTGTTCCTTACTAAGCGCCTTAAGGTTTAGTTCATCCGTTGTTTCCGGTACCGAAACCCCATTATCGCATGCGGAAATAATACTTAGTGATATGGCCCCGCCACTGACAAAAGCCATGCGCTCCAAAATATCACGACGGCTTAGCTTTTTTATCATTTATCAATTTCCCATTATTCCGGCTCACCGAACCTTATTTTAAAATCATTCAATATTATATCATAATTATCAGCTTCCTGAAATTCCTGATCTGTCATTCCCGGTTGTTCCATATTACGATACCAACTTGAATATTCAGCGAGTTCACTTGAATATTTCTTATAGAATGTTGAATATGTCCTGACTTTTATTACCGGAATGGATGGTGCAGTGTCAAATTCCATCAACCTGAGCCAACCATCGCCGATTCCAGTTATCTGTTGCTGTCCAACTGGCGGGTTTGCCGCCTGCCCCCTTCTCTGATAATCGGCCAAAATCTGATATACGGCATTTCCTTTATCATTTATGGATGTCTTGATTGCCTGTCCAAGCTGATGACCACTGAGTACCATGAAAATCTGATCATTTTTGCTGATAAATTCGTTCCATATTTCCTCTGCACTATTATGAGCAAGGGGATCAACCGCATCAAGGTCATAACTTGGGCTTGGCAGTCGTTCTCCACGAGGATTTAAATAATCATGGGTTGAAATAATGGTGGGAAGCCCGGGGTTTTCATTAATCACCGACTGGGCCCAGCCCAGAACGTCATCGCCTGCCTGCATTTCGAAGGCGAGGTGAAGAAATTTATAACCACCTGCATCAAAAATCTGTGCACTGTTTACACCACCATGAAAGCTGCTGATATACCAGTTCTTGCCTTTAAAATATTTGCTTTGAGGCCCGAATACGCCATTAAAAACATCATACCCGCCCAAATGCATATTAGGCAAAATATTTTCAGCACGCATACGATCACGCGGATTTGGATCGTCCGGATAAGGATTGTGCATCCAACCTGTTGTATAGTCATGATTTCCCGGGGCAACAGAAAATGGAATACCGGTTTCCTCAATTAGGTCATACCCTTTTATGACAACCGGTATTTCAAAATTATTCCTGCCTGACAGCAGTTCCTCTGGCGGAATACGTGGTGTGATTGGCACTTTTCGTAGTCCACGTTCATAGTGGGCCGGGTCAACTTCGACATCCAAATGCTGCCAAACATCTCCAACCGATGTAGCAAAGGCAATTTCGCCACCCCTGTTTTCAGAATTATCAGCAATATACTGCATCTGTTCGATATAAAGATCAGCACTGTCAATAGCAAAGCCAGCCTGTCTCTGATGCAGATAATCGACCATATTCTGGGTATCCGGGATCATGGCAATGGTAAACTGGTGATCTATTGATCCGGATTTCTGATCACATCCTGATAAGGCAATAACAGAAATGAATACCAGAAAAAGATATTTTCTTTTCATTTTAATTCTCACCAAACGGGTCATCAATAGCGACAGATGGGTTTGAAAACCATGCAGGGCCACTTTCTGTCATATGACAGCAATCTTCCAGCCTTACACCGAATTTGCCGGGAATAGCAATTGTCGGTTCAATACTGAAACACATACCGGGCGCCAATGGCCTTTTATTTCCTAGTACTGCATTACCCCATTCGTGCATATCTAGGCCAATTCCGTGACCTGTTCTATGCGGCAGGCCCGGTGTTTTATAACCCGGGCCATAGCCAGCATCAGTAATTACTTTACGGGCTGCTATATCCACATTTTCCTGCGGCGCACCAAGCTGCGCTGCAGCAAATCCCGCCGCCTGTGCCCGTTTTTCAAGGTTCCAGACTTCTTCCTGCTCTGCTGTATATTGGCCATAAACTATTGTACGGCTGATGTCGGACGAATAATTATGAACATCACAACCGCCATCCATCAGAACAATCATTCCTTCCTCCAGCACTGGTTCCACGATAGAACCATGAGGGGATGATGAAACCACACCGATCATGGTACCCAGAGAGCCTGTAACTCCAAGCGCTGCATGTACCTGCCGCGAAATGGCCGAAATATCAGATCCTCTCATGCCCAATTCTATATGTTTGACGGTTTCTTTGTAAGCGGCGATAGTTATATCATTAGCCCTCTGTAAAAGTCTTATTTCATCTGTAGACTTGATAATCCGGCATTCCGCAGTAACAGGATCGGCACTTACAATTTCAATAAATGGCGCTTCTTTTCGAATTCCATCAACCAGAAAAAATCTTGTCCGCTCCCCAATGCCAAGTTTTCCTGAGGTAATCCCCATATCCTTTAGCATGGAAACAACAAGTTTATAGGGACTTTCATGTTCTTCCCAGCCACGAACAATATCACCAAGAATAATTCGTTCTTTCAGTCTTTCCACTTCAAACATAGGACAAACATAGGCTACTTCCCCTTCTTTCGGGATAATGGCGGCTGCCATGCGTTCACTTTGACCCCAGCGCATGCCTGTAAAATACCAGAGGTTTGATGTCGCCTCGAGATAAATGGCCTCAATTCCATTCTGGGCCATCAACTCCTGTGCTTTTGTTACACGCGCTTTATGTTCCGAAACGGAAATGGGGGCAACCCCTTCCATCATATTAGGCAAATGGTCAAATTTTCCGCCTTTAACAGTTGCTTTTTCCTCAGCTTTTCCCTGATCAGTCCCCTGACCACAGGCACTTACTAATCCGGCCGCGCCGGCAATTCCTGTCCATTTTAAAAAATTTCTTCTGCTGTTCATAAAGCTCTCCCAATTTTTATTTATTCTTGTTTGCCAATTTTATCTCAAAGTTTTCTGCATCAGAACCACATCAAGCCAGCGGCCGAATTTAAACCCGACATCGGTCAAAATGCCAACTTGTCTAAAACCCAGTTTTTGATGCAGCTTTATTGAACCTGTATTGCCGCTATCACCAATGACAGCAATGATATTTTTAAGCCCCAGCCTTTCACAGTCTTGAATAACCGCCTGCATAAGCTTATAACCTATCCCGGACTTCTGTTTATCAACCGCCACATAAACTGAATTTTCTACTGTCTGGGAATAGGCTGATCTCTGCCGATAAAGGGATATATACCCATACCCAACCACTTCACCGTCCATTTCAGCAACCATATGCGGAAAGCCATGCGACAAAATATCTATCCTTTTTGCTTCCAATGCCTCTCTTGATGGCGGGCTTTCATCAAATGTCGCCGTGCGGTTGAGCACTTCATTCTCATAAATTTTGTGTATGGCTTCCATATCCTCTTCTTCGGAGGGGCGGATTATCACATCACTCATCAATGGTCTCCACGGTTGTCTGACGGCGGCGGTCTATTATCAATTTGGTGACATCCGGCCTTGAATAATGCCCGGCGGGATCAAAATTCTGCCTTTCCTCACGGACTTTTGCATGATTAATACTTGCCACATAAAGCCCTTCTTCCCCGACCTGAGGTTCAATAATCCACTGTCCGTCAGGGCCGCATAAGCATGAACCACCATCAGCTAAAAATTCTTTATTTTTAACTGGTTCCATTATTTCTTTAAAGTATAACATTGATTTTGGAATATCAGATGGTCGCATTAACGCCGATACCGACATCACGAATGAGCGTCCTTCCTTTGCCATATGGGGTGTTATATCATGAGTATTGCGCTTTGATCCCGGCCAGATTGCCACATGAAGATCTTCACCCATCCCGTAAAGAGCCGCCCTTGGAAGTGGCATCCAGTTTTCCCAACAGTTAAGTCCACCTACCGTAAAGTTGCCAAGCTCATGAACCGTTAGCCCGTGACCATCACCGGGAGACCAGGCCAGACGCTCTTCATAAGTAGGTTGTAGTTTACGATGTACTGAACAGATTTTACCTGTCCAGTTTATATAAACCATACTGCAATAAAGACTATGTCCGCCACGGCCCTTGGCCCTCTCAATAATACCAAGATATACGGCTATGCCGCCATCCCTTGCTGCAGCACATACTTCATCAAGATGTCCGGCCTCAATCTGCACAGCCTGATTGGCATATTCCGCAAATATTTCCTTTTGGTCTGGTGCATTAAAACGTGCCCCACCGGTTGGCTCAATCCAAAACGGATAACCCGGAACAAGTGCTTCACCAAAAGCGATCAGTTCAACCCCTTGAGACGCTGCTTTTTCAATATATTTAATGACTTTTTCAAGGGTCGCTTCACGATTAAACCAAACAGGTGTAATCTGAGCCAGTCCCACTTTAAGCTGATCCGTTTTCATGAACTTCCCCTTATCATCAGTCACCATTATTTGTATGTCTTTTATAATTCATAATCAAGCATGGAGGCATATAAAAAATGTTGGAAAAAAATATTCAATTTTCTTATACTGCCAGTTTTGTTGGGGATTTAAAATGACCAAAATTCCAGATCGTTTTCTGGGTTTCTCTTTCTCAGTAGGCGATATTCTAATAGAATTAAATAAAGAGCTCAGAATAATAAACGCCGATGGAGCCATTAGCGAATTAGGAATTGGAGCGTCTGATGTAAAATCCACTTTGTTTCCTGACTTACTAGACGCTGGTGAGCGTAAAACATTCAAACAGATTACCTCACTCATAAAAGGAACAAACCGAATAGGTCCTGTTGATTTTTATGTAGGGAAAACGGGATCATTCAGAAAGAAATATTCTATTTTTTTTGGAAAACTGCCAGATGATGAAAATAGAATATTTCTGGTACTTATGTCGGCATATCGACTTGGTCACAAGACAGTTTCAGGCTCTGATAGCGATGATATTAAAGATGAAAAAGACATTTTTCTGAAAAAAGTTGAAAACATTCTGTCTGATAATAAAAATCAGGACGCCCACCTTAATATCACCCTGCTGGAAACCGAAGGCAATCAAAAAATTGAAGGTGAAAGAATTGCCCAACTTGGAAGTTTGCTCAATAAATATTCAACCGGCGGCCAAAGCGCCGGACAACTGTCAGATAATCGATTTGCCGTTATTCACACAAAAGAACCTGATGGCCCTGAAACCGAAGCTCTGATCAGGGAACTTACAAAATCTACCGGGATCAACTTAAAAAGTACAACAATTGACACAGAACAGGATTTTCTAAGCGAGGAAGATGGGGTCCGCGCCTTATTATTCAGCCTTCAGCAATTCGCAGATGATGCTGAAGGGTTCGATATTGAATCTCTGGCACAAGGATACAGGGAAATTGTCGAGGATACGGCCTCAAAAGTACAGAACCTAAGGACAATTTTGGCAAATGGTGATTTCTCACTTCTATACCAGCCCATTGTCTCACTTAATAGCAGAACCTTACATCATTCAGAAGCATTGATACGATTTAATGATGCAAAGCTTCATAATCTTCAGTTTGAAACAATTTGCTTTGCAGAAAAAGTCGGCCTGATTCAGGAATTTGACAGGGCAACATTTAATCTTGTCGTTGAAAAAATAAATCAGATAAAAATTCATGAAACACCCCCAAAAATTGCTGTCAATCTATCAGGAAGGTCTCTTTCCAATAAAGCCTTTCTTGAGGATTTAAAAATTCGATTACGAGATAATATTGAAATAAACAAATTTATTTCACTTGAAATTACAGAATCTGCTGAAATTACCAATCTAAAACAGCTTTCAGATGTTATTAATGACATTAGGGAAATGGGTTTCAAAGTCTATCTTGATGATTTTGGCGCAGGTGCCGCCGGGTTTCGCTATCTTCGTGAACTAGTGGTTGATGGCGTAAAAATTGATGGCGATTATATTCGGGACGCCCTTAAAGATGAAAAGACACGTGCTTTTCTGCGTTCAATCGTCACACTTTGTAATGATCTTAAAATATATACTATTGCTGAATGGGTCGAAACCGATGAACAGGCCGATTTTTTAAAAAAACTTGGCGTTACTTTTGGACAAGGTTATCTTTTCGGCCGCCCTAATACAGGGATCAAGCTTTATACTTCATGATTCAAAGGACAACTTCGAACAATTGAATTTGCAACAATGCCATTCACTTTATGGCTTTCATAGACGTGCACCTGGTCAACTGAGGAGAAAAATTTAAGTTCATCTTTTGAGAGTTCTTCTTCCCCAACCCTGTTTTTTCTTAAGCGGGCAATTGTGATATGCGGTCTATAGGGCCGATCATAAATTTTATAATCTGCGGCCTTTAAATCCGCTTCTATTTTTGCCTGTAGGTTTTCAAGTGCCTTGTCCAGCAGGATATCCGCAACAAAAAGTCCTTTAACCTCCTGATCGGGCGGGAAAAGTATTATATCACCAATAGTCACTGTGAATGGCGTAATACCGGAAATTGATTTTTTTACAACGGCTTCAAGATGATCAATTTCATGCACAGGAATATTGCCGATAAAACTTAATGTCAGGTGGTAATTACTAAATGGAACCCATCTGATATTCAGCGCTGCAAACTGTTTCTGAAGCGCAATTGACTTTTGTTTTAGAACCTCCATCACTTCATTACTTAACGATAAAGCAACAAAAGCCCTTATGGTCGGCTCTGTTAAGTCTTTTTCCAATTCATCACCCTCGAGGGATTCTGATTTTTTCGATCATATCCTGAACGGTCTGTGGTGTTGGCGGGGTCATTTTGCTGACGCAGTAGGCGACAATAAAATTAAGGATCATGCCCAATGTTCCCGCCCCTTCCGGAGAAACACCGAACCACCAGTGACCGGCATTATCAGTTCCCGGGTTTATGAATTTAAAATATATGATATAGGCCGCCGTAAAGACGAGCCCGCTGATCATACCGCTAATGGCGCCTTCCTTATTCATTCGCTTATAGAAAATCCCCATTAATATAATGGGAAAGAAGCTGCTCGCCGCAAGGCCAAAGGCAAAGGCAACAACCTGTGCCACAAAGCCCGGCGGATTAATGCCGAAATAGCCGGCAATCAGCACCGCAATCGCAACCGCCATCCGCGCATACATCAGTTCCTGTTTATCGGTAATATTGGGAAGAAGCATTTTTTTAAACAGATCATGGGCAATAGAGGTAGAGATCACAAGAAGAAGACCCGCCGCCGTTGATAAGGCCGCCGCCAGTCCCCCGGCAACAACAAGCGCCACCACCCAGTTCGGAAGTCTGGCAATCTCAGGATTGGCCAGAACTATGATATCCTGATCAATATAAAGCTCATTTGCACTCTCGCCATCCGCGTTTTTAAGAAGGCGTTCCCCGCTGGCCCCGCGCCCGTCAGCAAAGTCCGGTTTGCCCTCAAAAGCATTTCCGGCCATATATTGTATCTTACCGTCATTATTTTTATCGCGCCAGGCAATCAGATCGGTCGCTTCCCAGTTCTTAAACCAGTCTGGTGTGCTGATATAGTCGGCCCCCGAGACCGTATTGATCAGGTTGAGACGGGCAAAGGATGATACGGCCGGTGCCGTTGTGTATAAAATGGCAATAAGCACCAGGGCATATCCCGCGCTTATGCGCGCATCACGCACTTTCGGAACCGTAAAAAACCGCACAATAACATGCGGAAGGCCCGCGGTCCCCGCCATCAGTGCCGCAACAATACAGAACATATCAATACTTGATTTGCGGCCATCGGTATAATTGCCAAAACCAAGCTCGCTTGATAGGCCGTTAAGCTTATCAAGAAGATATATTTCTGACCCGTCAGCAAGCGTACTGCCAAACCCCAGCTGAGGAACCGGGTTCCCGGTCATAAGGATGGAAATGAAGATCGCCGGAACCATAAAGGCAAATATGAGAACACAATATTGCGCAACCTGCGTATAGGTGATGCCCTTCATTCCCCCCAGAACGGCATAGAAAAAAATGATGGACATACCAATTAACACACCCGTGGTGATATCAACCTCAAGAAACCGCGAAAACACAATACCGACACCCCGCATCTGTCCGGCGACATAGGTAAAGGAAATAAACAGGGCACAGATAACCGCAACCGTTCTGGCCGCATTGGAATAATACCGGTCCCCGACAAAATCAGGCACCGTAAACTGGCCAAATTTGCGCAGGTAAGGTGCCAGAAGCAGAGCCAGTAGTACATAACCGCCCGTCCAGCCCATCAGATACATAGAGCCGTCACGGCCCATAAAGGATATGATCCCCGCCATCGAAATAAAACTGGCCGCGCTCATCCAGTCAGCCGCCGTCGCCATCCCATTTGCCAGCGGCGGTACATGATGCCCCGCCACATAAAAATCATCCGTCGTTCCCGCCTTGGCCCAGACCGCTATGCCGATATAAATGGCAAACGTGATCCCGACAATAATATATGTCAGAACTTGAATATCCATATTACTGCCCCCCTTTGGTCAAATCTTCAGCGGGTATATGGTCATCACTTTCCTCAACATCATATTTTTTATCAAGCTTGTTCATTTTGAACACATAGATAAAAATCAGGGCAACAAAAATATAAATTGATCCCTGCTGTGCCATCCAGAAGCCAAAGGGAAATCCGAAAAACTGAAACCTGTCAAGGTAATCAACATACAAAATCCCCATCCCGTAGGAAACTATAAACCAGAACGTCAGTAACTTTAAAACCAAACTGACATTCTCTTTCCAATATCCTCTCGCGTCTTTCATTCTTAATTCCGATTTGTCGTAAGTTCACGGGTCGTATAAAGATGACCACCTTTAATGGTTGCTTCAACGTTTCGGATATTGCGAATATCCTCAAGTGGATTACCGTTTAATATGACCATATCTGCCAGTTTGCCAATTTCCAGTGTTCCCAGATCAGCGTCAACGCCAATATTCTGTGCCACCTTGATGGTACCTGCCCGAATAGCATCTGCAGGGGAAAGGCCAGCAGCCTCAAACATGATAATCTCCAACTGCTGGGCAATTCCATATGGAATAAATGGACTATCCGTGCCCGCCGCCACATTGGCGCCACGATCATGAAGTTTTTTAAGGGTTTCAAGGAGGGCCGGAGTATGCTTTATGGCATTAAAAGCAAAACCGGACTTAGCAGACATTTCCTGATCGTCACGCTGTAACTGATCAAGGAAAGTTCTATATTTAATATCACTTTTATATTCAGGCATATCCTGAAGAAATTTATAATATCCCCCATCAAGCACAGCTGTCGGCGTGATAAAAAGGCCGGATTCACTGATAATATTAATGACATCCTCATAACTATGGGCAAGGGAAGAAAATTTCGGCGAATATCCCCGTCTGCTTGTGGCGGATATATGTTCAACACTATCCATGCTATTTTGAACAGCTGGGGCAATTTCATGTGATGATAATGGAATACCCAGTTTATGGCCATCGGCGATTAATACCTGCTGATATTCATCAGGCAGGCGTACATAGGACTTAATCATATCATAATCAAGTTCTTCTGCACGCTGGAGTTCATGCCTTAATGCCTTTTCATTCAATGCATTATAGGACTGACCATAATAAACCCTTGCACCACCCGTCAGCCAACCGGCATTAAATAACCTTGGACCAGCCGAAATGCCACTATCCCATATTTCCCGACGTTCCAGCGATTTATAAGGATTACTGCCCGGGTCACGGACACTTGTGATACCGTAAGCAAGCCAGTTTCGTCCAAGTTTTTCCCCCATAATTTCTGTTTGATGGCTGTGCCCCGCCATCAGGCCAGGGATCATTGTATTATGGGAATAATCATAAAACTTGCCGATAACCGGATACTGTCCATGAGGGGCAATACTGGTAATACGCCCCTTGGAGACAAAAACATCCACATTTTCACGAACCTGGTCAGAAACACCATCAAAAATACGCCCCACATGAATGGTTATATCTTCGTTCGATGCCCGCTTCCATGTAAGGTTAATTGAATGGTTTTGGGTCTCGCCAGTTAGAAAATTGCAGCTTTTTAAGGATTTACCGGAAAAATAATAAATACGTTCGGACCCCCGCGCCCAACGGGGCATCAGTGCCGTATCAAGACATTTATTTTCAGCAGCACCGGTAATTTCCCCGGCATTATTGACATAGGCAACTCTTAATTCCCCTTCGGCAATATAGGCCATTTTACCGCCATCATAGGAAATTACAGGTCCACTTCCATCACGGGTGCTTAAGCCAATATTATTGGGAAGATCCAGGAATTTTGACCGACCGCTTTCTACTTCATACTGTTTAAGAGCATGCATTCCTTCACGAAAGCGCGATGTTGCCGGCTTGACAACGGCCAGTACCAGATGCTTACCATCAACAGACCAGGTCGGTTTTCCTGGCGTAAATAACTGTTCATCAACGGTATGGATATTCCCATATTCCACATCAATGACTTTAAGATCGGACCGGCCCCATGTGTTTGAAATACCCCGTGTTGACAAATAGGCAATGTATTTTCCGTCTCGAGACCAGGCCAGTCTGTATTCACGGTTCAGATCATGAGTCAGCCTTCGTTCCTTGCCACTGGAAATATCACGGATCCAGATATCCATCTGGCCATCCCTTTCAGCGACAAAGGCAAGATTATCCCCTTCTCTTGACCAGGCCGGGTCAACCACATGACCGGGACCATCATCAATATTCCTGGAAAGCTTGTCACCTTCCTGCACCCACATATCGCCAAGCGCTGTAAAAACAATATCATTATTTTTTGAAGATACATCCATGGCACCAATGCCACGAACTTGCTGAGACGCCTTGTTATCAAAATCACGGACTTTGTGTGAATAATTTGGCTCAACTGATGTAATTGACGCCTCGAAAGGAATTATTTTCAGATCACCAAGGCTTACCCGCGTTTTATTTCGTCTGTTTTCAAGCTTAACTGGACGATATTTTATCCAGCCATCGGCGGTGAAATATATCCCCTGCTCACTCCAGACAGAGCGAAACGGAAATATATCCCCCTGATCAAGAACAACTGAGTCTTTTTGCGCTTCCAGGCTATAGACATCCGTCACATAATTTAATCTGATGTCATCATTAAAATGTGAAATATAACTGAACCCTTCACTATTGTTGGTCCAAGACGGCTTGATAAAAATACCCCGTTCCGTTTTCATCAGGCTGATTTCATATGGCTTGTCTTCCTCATAATCAATCATAACGATTTCAGAATATCTGCCCTTAATTTCACGGGTAAATAACAGTCGCTCGCCATTCCTGGATTTATTGGGATGTCCTTCATCATCCGGAAAGTTTGTTAATTTTTTTTCAGAACCATTTTTTACATTTATCTCCCAGATATCGTAGCTGCCATCGCGGTCTGATGCGAAGACAATCGTATCACCATCCTCATTCCAAGATGGCTCACGATCATCATAAAGTCCGGATGTAATCTGTTTAAGATCTGTACCGTCAGTATTAATGGTCCAGATATGAAAATAGCCCTGATAAAAGCCCTGAAAGGCAATTTTTTTGCCGTCTGGTGAAAAACTGGGTTCTCGCGCTTCAGGTTGCTGACCTGATGTCAGAGGTTTTGCTATTCCCCCTTCAGCAGGTAAAGTCCATAAAACACCCTGCAAATCCATAGAGATCATTTTACCATCAGGTGACAAACTGATCCCAAAATTGGTGCCTTGTGAAAATTTTATTTCCTTAGCTTCGGCAATGCCCAATAAAGTCAAAGAAATCAGCATAAATGAATAAAGAGTCCGCATAACCATCCCCTGCATATACGTGATTAATCCCGAGCACAGCTTTCCAGAAATTAACTTAGAAGTAAATATTTTTATCAAAATTACAGTTCATTCATTGCATGAAATTTTATCCTGCCGTATTACTTTTCTGTCAACAAAAGGAACCATCTATGTATATACTGGAAACAGAAAGACTAATTATACGCCCCTTCAATTCGGATGATGTTGCATTTCTTGACTATCTTCACAGCGATGCCGACGTAACCCGCTATATTGGTGGACGGACGCGCAGTCACGATGAAAATGTCGCCTTTATCAATACAATGCAGGATCTTTATACCCGCAATATTGGTCAGCTGCTGGTGGTCAGAAAATCAGATAACATCCCCGTAGGCCGAACCGGATTTTCATGTTTTTATGGCGTAAATGATGGCGATATAAGCTGGTACTACTGGGGCAGTCCTGAAAAAGTAAAAAAAGATGGTGACATTTTTGAGCTTGCGGAGCTTGGCTATTCATTTGCAAAAGCATATTGGGGCAAAGGTTATGCTACTGAAGCGGCAATGGCCATAAAAAACCAAGTCTATGATAAACTTGGATATCAGGAATTTTGCTCTTTGATAATTAAGGAAAATATAGCGTCTATAAATGTAGCCAAGAAACTGGGTGCCCGTGAAATTACACCCTGCATGATTGACGGAAAAGAAAGTTTAGAACTGAGAAATGTGAAATATGGATAATATAAGAAAACTTTTAAAAATCATGGAAACTCTGCGAGACCCGAAAGATGGCTGCGCGTGGGATGTTGAGCAAACCTTTAAATCCATTGCGCCATATACCATTGAAGAGGCCTATGAAGTGGCAGAAGCAATTGAGAATAATGATATGGACGGGCTTAAGGATGAATTGGGAGATCTACTTTTTCAGGTTGTTTTCCATGCCCGCATGGCTGAGGAAGCAGGCAGGTTCAATTTTTCCGATGTGGTTGAAGCCATCGCCAATAAAATGATCCGTCGACACCCACATGTTTTTGCCGATGAAAAATTCAGAAATGCCGAAGAACAGACCATTGCCTGGGAAGAACAAAAAGCAAAGGAAAGAGCCGAAAAAAAACAAGAAAGCATCCTTGATGGAGTCACTGTTGGTCTTCCG
>JACKKT010000014.1 GCA_024236295.1 Kordiimonadaceae bacterium
TGAAAAATTTCGGGTGTTATATCGCGGCCGGTAAGGCCAGTACCGCCAGTTGAAATAATCACCTGAATATGATCATCCGCAATCCATTTTTTAAGCTGGGCGCGAAGAGCGTCTTTATCATCCTTAATGATCGCGCGGTCGGCCAGAATATGGCCCGCTTCTGTTAGCTTATCGACCAGCACTTGTCCGGAAATATCATTTTCCAGGCTGCGGCTGTCGGACAGGGTAAGGATGGCTATATTTAAGGGTAAAAATTCCCGCTCAGGATCGATTGGCATAGTCTTCCGCTTTTTTATTATTGTTATTTTCGGCTGATTTTATTTTATCTTGCGGCGCATAAATCGGCCACTTTCCTTCTGCAACATAATCAAGGGTCGGGGTTTTTTGACCCATTCTCATCCGGTAAATCCACATGTTTGACAGGACCCGTTCAATATAAATCCTGGTTTCGCGGGCAGGTATGCTTTCAATGAAGAGAAGCGGATCATCCTGGAAATTGGTTTGCTTGACCCATTTCTGCATATTGCCCGGTCCGGCGTTATAGGCGGTCAGTGATTTGAAGAGATTATTTTCCGCAAACTGTTCCAGCATAGTTTTCATATATTTCTGTCCGAGATACATATTGTAGCGCGGATCGTCCAGCTTGATGCGGCGCAGGCTGCTGTTTTGGGACATATCACCAGCGGCCCCCATCATCAACTGCATCAGTCCACGGGCACCAACACCGCTTTTGGCCCAGCTGTTAAAGCCGCTTTCCTGACGGATCATGCCGAATAGAAGGGCTTTATCAAGGGTATATCCCCCTTCCGGTGTAATATAGGGGATCGGATATAGCGTGCTATCCAGTGCTGTTATGCGTTTTTGTTCCTCAACCCGGCCGATCCGAAGCTGGGTTGCCGCAAGGCCAAGGCGCGCGGCAAGTCCAAGGAGTGCCAGATGCTGGCTGTCCCGTGTCTGGCCCCAGGCGTTGGAAAGTTCCTGGTCAGCAAGGGTGTTTTCCCCGACCTGGGCAAGCGCGATGGCGCGGTGAACACTGGAAAGGTCGCGCAGTTCCCGATAATCCCTTTCGGTGAATTCCGGAGCCGTCCAGTCAAGATCAACATCAACGCCAAGCTGGCGGGCGGCTAAAATACCATAAAAAGTCAGTTTGAAAGAGGCCGCTTTTTTAAGAAGCGGGCTTACCTTTTCCGGCTGACGGCAATTGAGATAGGCCCGTGCGGCCCAAAAGGCACCGGCGGCAGCGGTCCAGTCACCGGCAACGGCCGAATTGGCGACATGTTCAAAATGTTCTGCCGCAACCGCACAGTCGCCGAGCCGCCAGGCGGCAAGACCGGCGATCCAGTCTGCCTGGGAAATATGTTCGCGGGAACGGCTGGCAAGCTGGGCAAGGGCAAAGGCCTTATCATCAAAATTGGTCAGGTAATATTCGTTGGCAATTCGCGAAAGATGATTGTCAATTTCCTGACTGGTCAGAAGGCCGCGTTCGGTGAACGCCCATAATCTTTTTTCGGCGCGTGCGGCATTATGCTGTCGCAGGTAACGGTTGATAACACGGTTCAGCTCGGCCACATCAAGACGTTCCTGACGTTTTCTGAGCTGTGCTTCTGTTGGCTCGCTCGGTTCAGGTTTGGCCGCTTCGGCGGCGGCTATTTCGGCGCGGGAAGGCGGTGTCGGCTTTTCAGCCGGGAACGAATATGCGGTTCCGGTCATTGGTTGCAAAATACCGTTAGCATTGCCGCCATTTTTACGTTTGGCCAGATCATAGATGCGCTCGGCACCGGGAAGGTCACCAAAATTTTCCATCCATACTTTAAGTTCGTTAACATTGGACGTGTAGGCTGTTGCATGCATATAGCGCTGATACCAGACATGGCCCATCAGGATAGGATTGCTAATTTTCTTGATCGCACGGTCCGCCTGTTTCCAGCGGCCACGGTTTTGTTCGTAAAATATGGTGCGGTAGTTTTCCACGTCTTCGGCGCTTAAGGGCGAAAGATTAAGCCGGTCCGTATAACTATCCTGCGCGTTCGATGGAGTAACGCCCAGGCAAACAAAAATAATGAGAATTCTGAAATAAAAACTGATTTTAAACATACTACTTACTCTCTTTACTCCCTAACCGTTCCTTGATCTGAAGCAGGTCATGCCATGCCTGCTTTTTAAATTGCGGCTGGCGCAATAAATAAGCCGGGTGGAAAATAGGCATCATTGGCACTTTAATATTGTTGAGTGTGTAATCAACCCATTTTCCGCGCAGTTTTGTTATCCCCGTCTGGACATTAAGCAGGGCACTGGCAGAAGTGCCGCCAACCAGGATTATCATTTTAGGGTTGAAAAGTTCAATATGACGGCGGACGAAGGGAAGGCACATGGCACATTCCCCGTCGGTTGGCTTGCGGTTGCCCGGTGGCCGCCAGGGCAGCATATTGGTAATATAAAAATCATTCTCCCGGGTCATGTTGATGGCGGCAAACATCCGGTCAAGCAGTTGACCGGCCTGCCCGACAAAGGGTTTTCCGATCCGGTCTTCATCGGCTCCGGGTGCTTCGCCGATCAGCATGATATCACTTTGGCTGTTACCATCGCAAAATACTGTATTTGACGCTGTATTTTTAAGACTGCAGCCGTCAAATTCGAGAATCGCCTGTCTCAGCTCTTCAAGAGACATGGCTGCCGCGGCAAGTTTTTCAGCCTTTTCTATTATTTCCCGATTTGTTGACAACGGTACATTTGCCACTGTCTTTGCAGCGGTACTGGAATTTCTTTTAACGTGTTGATTTTGAATATCTTTTTCAGAATGTTCAAACCAGTTTACCGGGGTATCAGATATAGTTTCATCCACGCCGCAATCCACATACCATTTAAGCATGGTGACAGCATTAAAATCGGTCGATGGGTATTGTTCTATTTCCATGTCATAATTATATATCAGAGATATTAAAAAATTAATTAGATAATTAATTCTTTTGTATTTTTTTATGTTGTCAGTAATATGCTGATAACAAGGCAAAATTAGGATAATATGACTTAATGTCAGCACACTCGTCTAAAAAAGTTATATTCGCGGCACTGTTCGGGAATTTCCTTATCTTTCTTAGTAAACTAGCAGCGGCTCTTTATACCAGTTCATCAGCAATGTTTTCAGAAGCAGTCCACAGTATTGTTGATTGTGGAAATCAGGTATTGCTTCTTTATGGTATAAAAAAATCGTCCAGAAAAGCGGATCAGTACCACCCATTCGGCTATGGTAAAGAACTTTATTTCTGGTCATTCTGTGTCGCGATGATGATTTTTGCCGTTGGTGCCGGTATCTCCCTTTATGAAGGGATTCATAAAATTCTTGAACCGCGGGAAATCAGCAATATCAGGATTAATTATATTGTTCTTGGTGTTGCGCTTCTGTTTGAAGCATATCCATGGAAACTGGCCTATGATGAATTTAACCAGCGTCGCGGCAAGCTTAAATTTTTTGAAGCGGTCCAGAAAAGTAAGGACCCCAGTCTTTTTGCTATTTTGTTCGAAGATACTGCAGCCATGCTTGGTCTTTTTGCGGCGCTTATAGGTCTTTTCCTGGGGGATTTTTTCAATATTCCGGAAGCGGATGGTTTTGCTTCTGTAGTCATTGGGATTATTCTTGCAACGACCGCCTGTGTACTGGCTTATGAATGTAAAGGTCTTTTGATTGGAGAGGCGGCCAGCTCGGATATAGTGAATAGTATCAGAAATCTGTTTCAGGGCAACCCGGCGATTATCAATGTTAATGAAATCCTGACCATGCATATGGGGCCTAATGATGTACTGCTTAACCTCAGCCTTGATTTCAGGGACGACATAACGGCGGGGGAGGTTGAACGAACAATTTCCGAATATGAGATCAAAATCAAAAAACTCCATCCCCGCATCCGCAGAATTTTTATCGAAGTCCAAAGCCGCCAGGGCCATATCGCCAACCAGAATCTTGGGTAAGTGATGAAATAATCCCATAAATTAAAATAGTGAGATATGATATTTGTATTGCGTAAAATTATTATTTGCATTATTGTGCAAATATACATATGAGGTGGTATGATGAAAACGGAACAGGTGTTCAAGGCCCTGGCCGATCCGAACCGGATGAAAATCCTGAATAATTTATGCAGCCGGGACTGCGCCTGCAATGTGGGTGAGGTGGCCGGGTGCTGTACGGTTGATCTTTCGGTGGTCAGCCGTCATTTGGCAATCCTGAAAAATGCCGGAATTGTATCGGCGGATAAGCGTGGTAAGGAAGTATTTTACCACGTGAACAGGAAGGAAGTCGCCGCGCTTCTAAGACAAACTGCGGCAAATATCGAAAAATCATGTTGTTCATGAAAGGAGAAAAAAATGACAACCGAAGAAAAGGACGTAAATGAACAAAAAAACTGTGACTGCGAGGGTGGTTGCGACTGTTCAAAATGCGACTGTCAATGTTGCGATGAGCAATAAAAAGGCGCTTATCATCGGGCATGATGATAAACGCCGAAACCGTTTATAAAAACGGCTTATAGGAAACTATAGTATAATGGCTGTCGGGTTAAATTTCAATCCGGCAGCTTTTTATTTTTAAGGGATTAATTGTCCTGTGGCGGGGTTTCTTTTTTTAAATTAATGGCAGCAAGAAAACGGGGCCAGGGAAAATAGGGGCCTGGGTCAAGTTTACGGTGAATTTCAATATTCGGGTTATCTTCTGCCGGCATCATCCGCGTATCAAGGTCCTCATGGCCCTGCACATATTTCAGGGACGGATATTTGCTTTGCAGTTCTTTAACAAGCTTTATCAATGCATCAATCTGTGCCCTCGGGTAGGGTTCCTGCATCGCCTGATGGTCGGATTTATACCAGTCGGGATAGCGCCCCTTATTAACCAGCTCAATGCTTAAGGAACGTGAATTCCAGCCCGATGTATGATTGGCAATGCGGTTATCGGGGACATACTGTTCAATGCTGCCGTCGCGGTCGATATAATAATGACCGGAGGCCCCGGTGCCGCTTTCATATAGGATACGTTCACCATATTCGCGTGCTTCCGCCATATCGGTAAGTTCGGTCGCGTGAATTACGACCATATTCAGCTCGTCCGTGGTTCGCGCGTTCAGTTTCAGCCAGTAGGGTAGTTTATTATCGGCAATATCAAGCGGTTCATGATAGCCAAACCAGCCGCAGCCGGAGAGGGTCAAGGTGGCAAAAAAGGCTATGATGATGCGCGATTTCATTTATCCTATCCCCATAGTTTTGGTGTTGGCAGGCTGGCAATGCCGCCTTCGGCATAATCAAGTCCGTTTTCAATATCCTGCTTAAGGAATAATGGTCCGTCAATATCAACAAACTGGCAGAACTGACCGACTACGGAGCTTGGCGCCATGCCGAGCGATGAGCCGGTCATATTGCCAACCATAAGGCTTTTACCATCACGCCTGGCCAGTTTTATGATTTTCAGGGCATCCGTTAGCCCACCGCATTTATCAAGCTTTATGTTGATCACATCATAGCGTTTTGCATTTTCCTTATATTCACTGCTGTCAAGGCAGCTTTCATCAGCGCCTAAGGGGACATCCGATTTAAAGCCCTCAAGCATTTCATCGCCGCCACGGGCCAGTGGTTGTTCTATCATGGCAAGTCCCAGTCTTTTGCAATGGGGGATATACTCTTTCAGCTCTTCAAAGCTCCAGCCCTGATTGACATCGGTGATCAGGGTGGCATCAGGACGGGCAGCTCGAATTGCTTCCAGCCGCTCAATAGGATTTTCAGCAGACAGCTTTATTTTCAGATTAGGATATTTTGAATATTCGCGGGCCTTGGCTGCCATTAGTTCCGGAGTATCAATGCCGACAGTCGCAACCGTGACCAGCCGATGGGGGTTAATGTCCAAAAGGTGCCAGATGCTTTTTCCACTTTCCTTGGCGCGTAAGTCCCAGAATGCGCAGTCAAGCGCGTTGCGGGCACCACCACGGGGCAGCAGATCATTTACTTCCTCATGGGTGAGACGGCTATGGATCACATCTTCAATCTGGGCGGCCATGCTTTCCGGGGTTTCATTTTCATAATAAATGCCGTTGGCTTCCCCGCGGCCGATATGCCCATCTTTTTCTATGGTAACCTGCACGGCGTTTGAGTCATTAAACGTATATCCGGTAATGACAAAAGGTGATTTTAGAGGGTATGATTTTTTCTCAATTTTAAAATGCATGCTGAGCTCTCAATAAATAAAATGTTGGCAACAGCTAATCATATCAGATAGGGTCAAGACAAGATTTTTTTGGGGGACGCGTATTTTTTAGGGAGGATATAAAAATATGTCACTTATTCCGGCGGATAATGATTTTGCAATGTGGGCTGTGGTGCTGCTTATGGTTGGCCTGGTATTAAGACTGGAAAAAACAGAACTGGGTCAGAAAATTTCTGCGACTATTATGATCCTTGTTGCTGGTGCACTACTGGCCAATTTTAAAATTATTTCCCCATCGAATAATGTTTTTAGTGCCATCAACAGTACTGGGGTGCCGGTGGCAATTGTGCTTCTGCTGTTTAATGCCAACCTGAAAAAAATATTCATGGAAAGCGGATGGACCCTGGTTGCCTTTTCATTTGGAGCATTCGGCACATTTCTCGGCGTGCTATTGGGAATAACTGTGCTTCCCCTTGGTGAGAAAACCCCCGAACTGGCTGGGATATTCAGCGCGACATATATTGGTGGGTCGGTTAATTTTGTCGGGGTATCCAATGCGATCGGTTTTGATGACAGCAACCTGCTTGCTGCCAGTGTTGCGGCTGATAATGTGGTCGGTACTCTGTTTATGGTGTTGCTGCTTGCCATTCCATCCATGAAATTTATGGCAAAATCCTTTGGCTATGATGCCGGGGGGACAAAATATCTTGATGATCAGTCGGAACTGGAAGAGGAGGCGGAAAAGCCCTTTTCAATTGAGCGGGCTATTCTTTCACTGGGGATTTCATTTCTAATCGTTTGGGTCAGCGGGGCAATTTCTGATTTGATCGGTTTTCCGGCAGCACAGCTGCTTATCCTGACGGCGATTACAGTAGCAATGGCAACAGCCTTTCACGAAAAAGTCAGCGGCCTTGTTGAGGCCTTCCCGATCGGTATAGCCGTCATGTATATGTTCCTGTTTATGATTGGTTCCGGGGTTGATATTCTTACCATGATTGAAAGCGGTATGCTATTGGCGCTTTTTGCTTTTATTATTCTGGCAACCCATCTGGTGACAATCCTGACCTTATCAAAAATTTTTAAAATCGGGCTACCGGAGGTTCTTGTCGGCTCTAATGCCTGTATTTTGGGGCCGCCAACGGCGGCGGCGATGGCGGGGGCCATGGGCTGGCGGACACTCGTGACGCCGGCAGTGCTTACCGGCACATTCGGATACGCAACAGCCAATTTTGTCGGCGTAACGCTTTACGGGATGCTTGGTTAAGTTCTATTCAAAAATATCCAGATCATTGGCGGAAACAACTTTGCCATTATAACCTGCTGCTTTGACTTCATCGGCCAGATTGTCATCGGCCTTATCCCAGTAAAGTTGGTGATAAAGGACGAGCAGCCGCGGTTTGGCCTTATTGGCAATCTCGGCCAGTTCCCGCGGTAACGTATGAAAAGAGCGATGATAAATCTGCCAGTCTTCTGTTCTTTTATTCAGGGCGATTTCGGAAACGACTTCATGAACCAGGATATCAATTCCCATTGCCGCTTTCATCAGCTCTTCACTTTTGGCTGTATCACCGGAAATAAGCACCGTTTTTTCGCCCTTTTTTTCTGTGAATTTATAGGCGTAGGCATATTTCCAGCTGCCGTGGGGGACTTTAATTGCTTCGACTATGACATTGTCATCTTCAAATATAATGCCGGGATTTGAAAATTCATGGCTTTCAACTTTATATCCGTTCGGGTTTGCCGGTTGTGAACCGTGTAGCCGCATATCGATATCTTCAGAATAGGCTTCGAGAATATGATCTGCCATATGTTTTGTTCCTGGCGGGCCGTAAAGCTGAAGCGGCTGATTACGGCGCAGAACCCAGGGCGCCAAAATCATATTGGCCAGCCCCGTTGTGTGGTCCGAATGAAGATGGGTCAGGAATATTTTGTCAAGTTTCGGCGGGGCAAGTTCCTTTATACCCATGGCTTCGGCTTCGCGGGCTTTTCGGAAAATTCCTGCACCGCTATCAATAATATAGGTTTCACCACCGGAAATGATGGCAACACCGGGGCCGGACCGGTCAGGAAATGACATGGGTGTGCCTGTACCAAGCATTACGACTTTTAACCCTTCGGCAATGGCAGACTGGGCCAAAAGGACTGATGCAAGGACGATGGCAAAAGCTCTGATCATGGCTTATTTTCCATATCAAGAAAAAGATCAGCAAATGTGTGAATGGCGGGGGCGCCCCCGGTATGGAGAAAGACAACGTCCCGCGCATTTTCAAGTTTGCCATTCCTTATCATGTCAATCATCCCGGCCATGGCTTTGCCGGTATAGACGGGATCAAGTATAATTCCTTCCTTTTCCCCAAGCAGTTTAATGGCATCGTTGGCGGCTTCGGTGGGGTAGGCATAAGCCTTTCCATAATAATCACCACTAATGATGATGTCGTTTTCCGTGACCAGAGTATCGGGGATGTCGATCACATCCCTGATTTGTGATAAGACATCACGGACGGTCTGTTTTTTGATTTCTTCCGGCTGGCTGACCGAAATTCCCACAACTTTGATATCTTGATTGCCAAAATAGCGTAGCCCGGTCAGAAGCCCGGCATGGGTGCCGCCGCTGCCGGTGCCAAGAAAAATATGGCTTGGGCTGATGCCCATATTATCCCATTGGGTCATCATTTCACGGGCGGCCAGCATATATCCAAGGCTGCCAAGGCCATTTGAAGCACCCATTGGCACCACATAGGGCTTTTTACCCTGTCGGATCAGGTCCTGTTCCGTTTGCTTCATGGCGGCGGCAACGGCATCATCGTCACCGTCGATGATCATTTCATGAGCGCCCATGATTTTATCCATCAGGTAATTACCCCCAGATAACATGGCCTTTTTGCGTTCAGGAACGGGACTGTTTAAAAAAATATGGCTTTCAAAACCAAATCTTGCTGCGGCAGAAATGGTTTGTCGCACATGATTTGACTGTATTCCGCCCATGGTCAGGATGGTATCGGCCCCCTTATTCACAGCATCGGCAAAGACATATTCCAGCTTTCGTGTTTTATTGCCGCCATGGGCAAGATCCATCACATCATCGCGTTTTATATATATTTCCGGGCCGCCCAATGCGGCGCTGAGGTTCGTCAAAGCATAAAATGATGTGGGCAGGCTGGTCAATGGCAGGCGGGCGACTTCTTCGAATTTCATAATTTTGCCTCTAATTTTTAATTGTATTCATATATACTTAATATAGTTTTCAGGTGAAATAAACGATTAGTTTCATTGACGACACAATGGTTTTACGGGTATTGCTTGATAAAGAACCGAAAGGAGCGGGGCATAATGGAACGCGAGTTTATGGAATATGATATTGTGATTGTCGGCGGTGGTCCTGCCGGACTAAGCAGTGCAATCCGTTTCAAGCAACTGGCTGATCAGGCGGGGAAGGATTATAGTGTTTGTGTTCTTGAAAAAGGATCGGAAATAGGTGCCCATATCCTTTCCGGTGCGGTGATTGACCCCATAGCCATTAATGAACTGATCCCTGACTGGCGGAACATGGATGCCCCTGTTACGGTTGAGGTGACTGAGAACAAGCATTATATGCTAAGCGAAAAGGGCAAAACATCACTTCCACATTTTTTAATGCCGCCGCTGCTGAGCAATAAGGGAAATTATATTGTCAGTCTGGGGAATGTGAGCCGTTGGCTTGCGTCGCAGGCAGAAAATATGGGAATTGAAATTTTTCCCGGATTTGCGGCCGCAGAAGTGCTTTATCATGAGGATGGTACAGTTAAAGGGGTGGCCACCGGTGATATGGGTGTGGCGGCAGACGGCAGCCATAAGGACAGCTATATGCCGGGAATGGAACTTCATGCAAAATATACATTCTTTGCCGAAGGGGCGCGAGGATCACTTAGCAAACAGGTGATTGAAAAATTTGATTTAAGAAAAGGTCACGAGCCGCAGACTTACGGTATTGGCATTAAGGAACTCTGGGAAGTTAAAAGCGAAAACCATAGAAAGGGAACAGTCATCCATACCCAGGGCTGGCCGCTTTCAAATGATACTGTCGGTGGTGGTTTCTGTTATCACCTGGACAATAATCAGGTGGCGATCGGCTTTGTGGTCGGTCTTGATTATGCTAATCCTTATTTGTCGCCATTTGATGAAATGCAGCGTTATAAAACCCATCCACTTTTTAGTGGTTTGTTTGATGGCGCAAAGCGGATTTCATACGGTGCCCGCGCCATTAACGAAGGCGGGCTTCAGTCGGTGCCGAAGCTTAGCTTTCCGGGCGGTGCGCTCATTGGCTGCTCAGCCGGTTTTGTCAATGTACCGCGCATTAAAGGGACCCATAATGCCATGAAAAGCGGAATGCTGGCAGCAGAGGAAGCCTTCAAAGCCCTTGAAAAGGGTGCTTCAGGGGCGCTCGAGAGCTATGAGCAGGCCTTTAAGGACAGCTGGATTTATAAAGACCTTAAAAGGGTTCGTAACGCCAAGCCCGCCATTCATAAATTCGGGGCATTTTGGGGAACGCTTTATGGCGGTTTTGATATGTGGCTGAATAATATTGGTCTTGGTTTTCTGCTGCCATGGACATTTAGCCATGACAGGGATAATGAATGTCTTAAACCTGCGGCGGAATGTGAAAAAATTAATTATCCTAAACCGGACGGGATTGTGACGTTTGATAAGCTATCTTCGGTCTTTCTGTCCAATACCAATCATGCCGAGGATCAGCCCTGTCATTTAACGCTTAAAGATGCTGATGTTCCAGTGGCGATTAATTATGAATTATATGACGGTCCGGAAGCACGGTTCTGCCCTGCAGGGGTATATGAATTTCTGATGGACGGCGAAAAACCGAGACTGCAGATTAATGCGCAGAACTGTGTTCACTGCAAAACATGCGACATTAAGGATCCAACCCAGAATATAAATTGGGTAACGCCGGAAGGTGGCGGCGGTCCAAACTATCCAAATATGTAATATTTTATTAGTATAATCATGTGTATGTTAGAAAAAAATATCAGGTAAAAGGCAACTTAAAGTATGAATTATATATTGAGCAGAATGTTCACCGGGTTGACGTTGGTGGTGTTAATGGCATCGGTCGTTGTCTCTTTTTTTGTTTCGGCGTCCGGTCAGGCGGTCTCGGAGGACAAAGAAGAGCTGCCCTTTGGTGAATATCTTGCCGGAAGACACGCACTTTCAAACAATCAGTATGATGTCGCCGCCGAAAATTACCTGAAAGCGCTTGAATATGATCCTGATAATGTGTCGCTTAATCAGTTTACTTTAGCTATTCTGGTGACGGACGGCCGCTTTGAAGATGCCATAAAAATTGCCAGAAAACTTGATGAGCTAGATCAGAAAAGCGATCTTTCGGAGCTCATTCTGTTTTTTAATGATGTAAAACAGAAATCATATTCAAAAGCCCTTGATGATGTAGATACAATTTCCAACAGTGGCATTTTGAACCTGATCAAACCGATCTTTAAAGCCTGGATTTATGCGGGTCAAAAGGACAGGCAGTCTCTGGATGGCATCGTTGCAACTTTTGATGAAGCATCCAGTTTTAATTTCTTTAATTTTTTTCAGGCAGGCCTGATGTATGAGTATCTCGGGGACCTTGAACAGGCAAAACAATATTATTCAAAATCTCTGAATGAAGTGGGCTCACCTAGCCTGAGAGCAATTGAAGCTTATGGAAAAATTCTTGCCCGAATAGGGGATAAAAATCAGGCAATAGATGTTTTGCAGGGGTATCTAGATGAAGCGCCGACAAATGTTCAGATTAATGCGGCCCTTGATGAGATTGAAAAGGGCAGTAAGATAGTGCCATTTATCAATGATGTAAATGATGGCTATGCAGAACTTTTTTATTCAGTCGCCACCATCTTAATGCAGGATAATGTCAGAAGGGTCGCCACCAATTATCTGCAATATGCTCTATATTTTAAACCGGATTTTCCGCTGGCAAATTTCCTGCAGGCACAGATTTTCGAAGATGACAAGTTTTTCGAAGGAGCAGAAAAGCAGTTAAACCGCATCAGCAGCGATAGTCCGCTTTATTTCCAGACGAACCTGCAGAAAGCATGGCTATATAACGAAATGGAACTTTCGGATAAAGCCCTTGAAGCTTTTAAAGCGCTGGAAAAGCAATATCCCGATAATCGCGAAGTGCTCAACGCTCTGGCCGAATTTTACCGCACACATGAACAATATAAAGAAGCCATTGGTGTTTATGACAAGGTTGTTGCCACAATTGATAAGGAAACGGAAAGAGACTGGATACTTTATTATACACGAGGCATTGTTCTAGATCAACTTAAGCGCTGGGACGAAGCAGAAAGAGATTTCAAGAAAGCTTTGGAAATCAGACCGGAACAACCAATGGTGATGAATTATCTGGCTTATTCATGGGTGGATCGCGGTAAAAATTATGTAGAAGCAAAAGCCATGCTTGAACGTGCGGTTGAGCTTAGACCCAATGACGGCTATATCGTAGACAGCCTTGGCTGGGCGCTCTTTAAAATGGGTGATGTGGAAGAAGCGGTTCCGGTGTTAGAACGGGCAGCACAGCTGCAAACTCAGGACTGGGCTATCAATGACCATCTTGGCGATATTTACTGGGTGATTGGGCGAAAAAATGAAGCACGCTTTCAATGGCGTCATGCCCTTTCTTTAAAGCCGGATGAAGATAAAGTTGATGGCATAAAAGATAAAATTAAAAATGGTTATCAATAAAATATAATCAAAAAGGCATAATGTGCTTGCAGCAGCAAAAATTAATCTGGATTTGCGGATAACGGGCCGTCGTGATGACGGTTATCACCTGCTTGACAGTATTGTTGTGTTCGCTGACTACGGTGATGAATTGACTGTTGAGACAGGAAGGGGGCTAACTCTCGAAATAAGCGGTCCCTTTTCTGAAGGCCTGGATAGTAGATCTGAAAACTTAATTATAAAAGCGGCCCGGTTGTTCTTTAATGAATTAGCAATTAACCCAAATGTGAAATTTAAACTTATTAAAAATCTGCCGGTCTCATCCGGAATTGGGGGCGGGTCTGCTGATGCGGCCGCAGCAATCAGATTATTAATGGATTTATATAAGCCGGAAATCAGTCAAACAAGAATGAAGGAATTGGCCCTTAAAATTGGCGCGGATGTTCCTGTTTGTCTTTATAGCCAGTCAGCGCAAATGTGCGGTATTGGTGAGAGAATTAAGCCAATTACAATAGCGGATGACATATATATTCTGCTGGTAAATCCGTTAAAATCGGTGAGCACAGCGGACGTTTTTAAAGCCTATGCCAATTCGGATCAGGATTTTGAAAGTGAAAGAGAAATCGCCGATGGTCCGGTTCATATTCAGTTAATGCTGAATATCCTAAAAGACAGCACGAATTCGCTGGAAAATGCGGCTTGCGCTCTTGAAAGTGAGATTGGCGACATTTTAAAAGCACTTGATAAAACAGAAGGGGCATTAATCAGCCGAATGTCGGGAAGCGGGGCTACCTGTTTTTCGCTTTACCGAACAAAAGAAGAATGTACCGCAGCAGCCATAAAAATTAGGGAAATTAATAATTGCTGGTGGGTTAGGGAAACAAAAATAATATAAAGGTTTCTATAGGATTGGATCCGGGCGTCAAATGAAACAGAAATGTAATACTTGCGCTTCTTTGCCTTTATGCTAAATTCGCCATTATGCTTAAAGTATATGGTTAATATATATGGTTTGGATTTATTGTCAGGGTTTCAAGTCGAATGATCGAAAGAAAAAATAGCGTCCTTAAAATATTGTCGTTTTTCCTTGTTATGCAATTGGTGGGTATTTCCTCCCTTTCTGCTCAGGGCATTGATCAGAATTTTTTTGATCAGATTAAAAAAGAAACAGGATCAGCATCTGATGCAACAAATATTCGGTCCCCGCTCGATAAGGCGCGTGAAGAAGACTACATGAACAAGTTGAACGAACAACTTGAACGTAGAAAGAATGCTGGTCCGTCGATCATTGAGTATGACTATAATCAACGCTTAAATAGTCTGGAAAAAACTGATAATAAAAAATTGGAACAGTTTGGATATAATATTTTTGATAGATTTCCTTTGACTGACCAAATTATGACCGGAACAGTTCCGGACAGTTATAAACTTGGTGTAGGCGATGATCTGATTGTCAATTTTAAAGGATCGAGAGAAGAAGTAATTTCTGTCAAAGTGGACAGGGAAGGCCGTCTTATAATCCCGTCACTCAATCCAATTAATGTTTCCGGTATGACGCTAGGTGAAGTTAAGGATGCATTGGAAGCTCAGGTTTCTGAAAGCATGATCGGGACTGAGGCTTATATTTCAGTTGCAACGCTTCGACAGATATCGGTCTTGGTTGCTGGCGAAGTTGAGAATCCTTCCATAGTTAATACGACAAGTCTGTCTACTCCGATTGAAGTACTGTTGCATGTTGGCGGCGTTAAAAAAACCGGCTCTCTCAGAAATATAATTCTACAAAGGGGGGAACAGAAAATTTCCGTAGATTTATATGATGTCATTGAAGGTTCCAGCGGAGAGCTGACCAATTTGCAGGATGGTGATCGTCTGATTGTCCCTACCATCGGGGCGACAATGGCCATTTACGGCAATGTGATCAGACCCGGTATTTATGAAGTTCCTGCCGGGCAGTCAAAAATTTCCGCCAGAGAGGCCCTTTCACTTGCCGGCGGAACCATTAGAACGCGGGGTAATGCCATTACCCATATGCGTTTTGACAATGATGGTCGCTCCAATTTTGAAAAATTGGATTTGGAAGCGGATATCGCGAGCGGCGAAATTATTGTTGTCAATTTACTTGAAAATTCGGAAATTGGAAAAGTGACTCTTACCGGACATGTAATGACTCCTGGGGTTCGGTCAGTCAGTAGCTATTCAACAGTCAGAGACCTGATTGGATCTGTTAAGAACCTGGCTGATAATCCGTATCTTTTATTTGGTGTAATAGAGCGTACAGACGAATTGACCAGAACGAGAACTTTAATACCCTTTAATCCGCAGAGAGTACTTTTTGGTAACGAAAACATAAACTTAATTGATGAAGATAAAGTTGTAATTTACGGCAGCGATGATATCGAATTTTTAAAATCTGAAACAATAAGAAATGCAGTGTTTACCAGTGAATATTTGGAAGTGGAGCTCTTGCCAAATGGCGAAATCAATAAGAATTATTGTGAACCGGTTAAAAATCTTGCCAGCATAATTGCTGATACCCAGTCTGATCGCTTTGCTACAGCTATCCGTGCCGTCTTTGTTCGTCGAGAAAGTAGTCAGGAACAAAATAAGGACAAGGAACTCATACTTGACCAGAAAGAATTGGCTTCAATTGAAGAACAAAGGCGTCAATCAATTCTTGCTGTGAATGCTTCCCCAACTGAACAGGCAATTAAACAAATGAATAATGGGATGGATACAGGTAGTAAAAATGAAAGGAATATGAACAACTATTCCAATTGTCCGCGTATTTATCAGGATGTTGACAATCTACTTTCATTTACTTTGGAGCATGTCATATCTGTTGATGGAGCAGTCAGATTGCCGGGTGTATTTCCGATTACCACTGACACATCCGTTGATCTACTGTTGTCTGTTGCTGGTGGTACATCAAATGATGCCAATATGAACAGAATTGAAATTACAAGTTATAAAAATCAGGCAAAGGACGGCAATCTGGTTATGAACTGGGAATATATTGATAGCTCAGTTTCCAACCTGAATAACGTGACCGTAAATCCGGGTGGTGGAGTTCGGGTAAGCAGCGTTTATACGAACTTTGAATCCGGTGCTGTGCTTTTATCAGGCGAATTTGTCGAACCGGGTGTTTATACTATCCGTAAAGGGGAAAAGCTTTCATCGCTCATTGCCAGAGCTGGTGGCATTACTGATCAGGCTTACCCTTATGGTGCTATTTTTACCAGAGACCGGGTAAAAACCATGCAGCGCCAACAGATGCAGCAGACGGCCCAAAGATTACAGTCAGCCATGGTGTCCGCTTCTGTGAAAAAGAATGTTGATCCAAATGGTGCCATAGCGTTGCAGCGAATGATTAATGGCATGGCGGACCAGCAATTTTTGGGGCGTGTCGTTATTGAAGCAGATCCGGTCGTCTTAGGACTTGACCCAGGAAAAGATATCGTGCTGGAAGCAGGCGACAGTCTGTTTATGCCTAAACGGCCGAATTTCATTGTTACGGTTGGTGATGTACTGAATCCCAGTGCGCTTCAGTTTGTTCCTGGAAAAGGCGTCAGCAGCTATCTTGAGGAAGTGGGCGGGTTTACCCGGGCTGCTGACGAAGATAGGGTGTTTGTTGTTTATCCAAATGGTGTTGCCAAGCCAATTAGCCTGGCGTCATGGGGTGGAGACAGAAACCTAAGTATTCCGCCCGGTTCGGCGATTGTGGTACCAACAGACCTCAGCCCATATGACACTCTGACTCTGGTGCGTGAGATCGGCGATATATTCAGAAATCTGGCGGTTTCGGCAGCTTCAATCGCGGTTCTTGTCAGAAATTAATGCTGACGTTTGAAAGTTCACTTATTATGAAAGGCTAAAGGTCGTATTTACATGAAATATTTTAAATATGCCCTATGGCCGACTTTGCTTCTCACTCCAATAGCTGTTAAAGCCCAGGTTATATCTTTTAATCCGGAACGAGAAAGCGGATCAATAGGATCATTTGGCGGGGTAGGGTTACTGGAAATGCGAAATGCCCGTTTTTCAGAAGATGGGCAGCTTGCAATTGGTATTGACCATATTTTTGGCGGGCAAAATTATTATGCTACCTGGCAGGCAACTCCCTGGCTGGAAACAACGCTCAGATTTTCTGATTATAATAAACCCATGGACGGCATAGATAAGGGACTGGATATAAAGATCAGATTGCTTGAAGAGGGAAATTATAAGCCGTCAATTGCCATTGGGCTTCAGGATTTGCTCGGGGACGGCGTATTCAGTGGTGAATATATTGTTGCCAGCAAAAAGGTTTATAATTTTGATGTCAGTTTGGGGTTTGGTTTTGGAAATCTGGCGGGACGCGACCGTCTTTATAATATTATGCGGATATTTGGGGATGGTTTCAGCAGACGCAGTTTTAATGATCCCGATTCTGAAAAACTACGTTTTGGAAATTATTTTTCTGGTGAAAGAATGGCCTTTTTCTGGGGGCTGGAATATAAAACCCCCATTGAAGGCTTAACAGCAAAACTCGAATATTCAACAGTTGATCGCTCACAGATCGATGTTTTTAAAGACTATAAAAGCAAGACAGCTTTTAATTTTGGCGTAAATTACAAAGTAAATAACTGGATGGAAGTTGGTGGCGGCCTTCTTCATGGCAACCAGCTTGCCTTACAGATTACGCTAAAACAAAATCTGCACCAGCCTGTAAAACTCGGTTTTGTAAATGGCCCGCCAGTTGATGAAATAAGATCACGTGAACTTAAATTAAATGCCGTCAATGCAACCGATTATAAAAATAAATCTGATGAAGATATTATTTTTGAGAGACTGCAGCAAATGGGGTACGACATAACGTCGCTAAGCCTTGATAATAACCTTATTGAAATAAGCATAGCACCTAATCAGTTGCCCGCCCGTGAAAGAAGCGAGATTTTAGGTGCTGTCCTTGAAAATTATGAAAGTGCCAGGATTATTTTCCCTAATGGGATGATAGAAGCGGCTCGGACAGATTCTAATGGCCAAAAGGCTCAGAATGCCTTCCGATCAACAGCATTTTATAGTCGTGAACTTGTAAACGAGACTGAAGAAGACAGAAAACTAATTGCGAAATCTATAATGGACAGGATGGCAGATAGAAATCTTATGCCGGAAGAAGCGGTTGTCGGCAAAAGTGAAATTTGGGTGTCAAAAAATGTTTCTCCTTTCACAGATATTCCGGTCAATATTGGACGCACAGCAAGAATATTAACGGCTGAAGCTCCAGATGATGTTGACCGGTTTAATATCATTTCAATAGAGCGGGGTATAAATGTTTCAAGTGTATCCGTATTACGTAAGGATTTTGAAAAGGTAGCCGATTATAACAGCAGCCCCGAAGAAATTCTGGCAGATGCAACTATTGAAGAACCAAACATGGCCCGACTGGGTGGTGAGCATTACGAAAGTTATCCGAACTTCGACTATGGAATATTACCGGATATAGAAACACATTTTGGTTCCATTAAAGACGACCATTTCAAAGGCGATTTAAATTTAAAAATATTTGGGCGGATCAATATTACCGATGATCTGCAGTTTTATGCAGAAGCAAAACAGAATATAGTAGGCAATCTGGATCAGTTACCTGTATCGGATAATCCCAATGTACCCCATGTCAGAAGTGACATTGGGCTATACGCAGCGGAGGGAAAAACCAGTATCCGGCGATTAAGTCTTGAATATATTAAAAAGCCGATCAAAAATATATACACAAGATTGACAGCAGGTCATCTTGAAGCGATGTATTCTGGTATCAGTGGCGAAATTCTTTATCAGACTTTTGAAAGCAGTCTTTCATTTGGTCTGGATTTAAATTATGTGAAACAGCGTGGTTATGATCAGCTTTTTGATATGCGGGACTATAAAACTCTTACTGGCCACGGAACCATCTATTATGTGAATAAAAAATATGATATTACAAGCAAAGTCAGCTTTGGTAGATATTTGGCAAAAGACTGGGGCACAACTATTGATATATCACGGCAGTTTGGCAATGGAATAAAGATCGGCGCATATGCCACCTTCACTGATATGAGTTACAGTGATTATGGCCGTGGCAGTTTTGATAAAGGTATTTATATGACAATACCGTTTGATTTCTTCTGGTATCGACAAAGCCGTGAAAAAGTAAGGTTTGATTTCAGAAGGCTGGGTAAAAATGGTGGTCAGAAACTGGATCATAATACAAATCTTTTTGATCTTTTATCCTCAAGTCGGCCATATAAAATAAGAAACGGTTGGGGCAGAATACTTGAATAAGATTATTTCTTTGTTTTATCATAATATCTTATAAATTTTTTAATAATTTTGGGATAGCTTCGGGCTAAATTCTAATAATAAAGAAAAGTGGAATAATAAATGTCAGCATTAAAATTAACACCTGAAACACGCATTGTTGTTGTGGGGCTTGGCTATGTGGGTCTACCGCTTGCTGTGGCACTGGCAAAAAAATTCAAAGTCATTGGCTTTGATATCAGTGAACAGCGTGTTTCTGAACTAAAAGACGGGTTTGACCGTACTGAAGAAATAGAACGGGAACGTCTGGTTGCAAGTTCACTTAAAGTTACTAGTTCTGTTGATGATATTAAGGACGCTGCCGTTTATATTGTCACTGTGCCAACGCCGGTTGATAAGAAAAATAAACCTGATTTGACACCTGTCCGTTCTGCCTGTGAAATTGTAGGACCAGTCATTGGCAAAAACAGCATTGTTGTTTTTGAAAGTACAGTTTATCCGGGTGTGACTGATGAAATATGTGGTCCGATCCTGGCTGAAAAATCGGGACTTGTATGTGGTGAAGATTTCTTTCTTGGTTATTCGCCAGAGCGGATTAACCCAGGGGATAAGGTCCACACGGTGGATAAAATTACAAAGGTTATTTCCGGTCAGACACCGGAAGTTGTTGATGTGCTTGAAGGGCTTTACTGTGCCGTGACTTCTGGTGGTGTATTCAGGGCCGCAAATATCCGAGTTGCTGAAGCGGCTAAAGTTATCGAGAATGCCCAGCGCGATATTAACATCGGTTTCGTTAATGAAATCACTATGATTTTTCAAAAACTTGGTATTTCAGTTTACGATGTACTGGAAGCAGCAGGGACAAAGTGGAATTTCCTTAAATTTACCCCGGGTCTGGTAGGTGGCCACTGTATCGGCGTTGACCCATATTACCTTGCAGAACGTGCAAAACAGATTAATCATGATCCCCGTATTATTTTGTCCGGTCGAGCTATTAATGACGGAATGGCAGATTTTGTTGCTGAACGAATTTGTGCGCAATTATCGGGAAGTGGTAAAATTCTGGTACTCGGGCTTACTTTTAAAGAAAACTGTCCTGACCTTCGGAATACAAAAGCGATTGATCTTATCGCCGGCTTAAAAGTCCGTGGGTTCCAGGTTGATGTTCATGATGCGTCGGCTGACCCGGTCGAAGCCAAGAAATTTTTTAATATTGACCTAAAACCTAACCTTGCCGATCTTAAAGATCATTCCTATACGGCAGTGGTCGGCGTGGTAGCCCATGACAGCTATAAGGATATTCCGGGCAGTGAATTTGAACGTTTGCTGGAGCCAGGCGGACTTATTGCCGATATTAAGGCTATGTGGCAACATATCGAAAAGCCACAATATATCAGAAAATGGCAGTTATAAAATGTTGCGAAAGGCCGGATCATCCGGCCTTTTTTATTTCACCGACGGGTAAAGACTACTTGAACGTCCGGTAATATAATAAGCAATTAGCCCAATATATTCATGAATGGCCAGATCAAATCGTTTCATATTTTCCGAAAGATCAAATTCAAATAACCCTTCATATTTAAGCGTTGATTTATAATCGACCGGATAGGGTTGAAAATTAATTCCCACTTTTTGAAATGCGCCAACGGCGCGTGGCATATGAAAAGCACTAGTCACCAAAATCCATTTGCCGGCTTCCTCCGGTTTTATCAATTTTTTGCTTTCAATTGCATTGGTGCTGGTGTTATAGGATTTACTGTCAAACCTTATCCTTGAAATATCAATCCCTTCGCCCGCAAAAAATAATTTGGCAACATCATTTTCACTCATTTCATCCGCCTTAAAGCGGGTGCCGCCACTGTGTATGATAGGAATATCCGGAAATTTCCTGGCCAGCGCTGCCGTAGCAATTAACCGTTCTCCCCCATCATTTAAAGTTGGTTGTCCCGATGATGTGCTGATAGCTAGTTTTTCTGATCCGCCCAGGACAATAATACCTGCATAAGGCTGCTGATTCAGATTGTTTCGAAACCTGTCCATTCGGCTTTCAAGGGGCCACATGGCCCAGCCTGATATATTTGTAAAGCCGACAAAAGTGAGCATGAGTGTTGCTGTCAAAATAATTCGTTTTCCCAAAATTCGGTAGCTTTGCTTTTTGACGTTGAAACTTTTTAGAAAAAGTCCGATTATTAACAACAAGATCAGAAAATTGCTTGGCTGCAATATAATCCACATACTTCTTGAGATCAGGTTATCGATTGCCACATTGTTATCCTAAAATACGCTTCCTATGAGACTGATTTATGAGCCTAAGTATTTATCAGATAAATTTAAAGTCAAAAAAATTCAAAATAAGTAAAAAACATTATTGCAAGTTTAACTGAAACTCACTATGTTCGCACCACCTTAACGAAAACTGTTGATTTTTGGGGTGTAGCCAAGCGGTAAGGCATCGGGTTTTGATCCCGTGATCCCAGGTTCGAATCCTGGCACCCCAGCCAACAGTATTGAACTTTCCTGATTATATGTGAAATTATTTTTTGACTTTTTAGAGATGTCAGAAAATTATTTTTTCCCGGTCGGATATTCTATCAACACATAATTTGATGTTTTCTGCCAACTGGCCAGATCCCAGTCAAATGCATTTCCGTTGATATAAGTGTAAAGATAACCGGTCTGAGGACAGGATAGGTTCGTTTTTTGTGTATTGTGAGACCAGTTTGAAAAATAGCTTCCTCTTCCAGAGGTTCCATTTGACCAGACAAGGATTGAATCTTCACAAAAAAAGCGCAGGCCGATCCATGTATCCTGCATAAAAGCAAATTTTCCCACCAAAAAACGATGAACTTCCGGCCTGTCAATTACTGCAAGACGTCCAGAGGTGTTTTTGAATTTGTGAGTGGAGGCAAGTGCCTGTGCTTCGTCCCAGGTTTGCCCGTTATTGCGGATCAGTTCAAAATAACTTTTTGTTGTACTGCTATAATAAGGACCTGCTGTAAAGGCGCCGTCTTCACTTGGAAAACGGCGATTGGTATCAGTAATGCCCATTGATATCGGCAATATTGCAGACAGTGAAATAATGACAGACAATAATAACGGTTTTTTGATCATCTTAACTCGTATTTCATTCCCTAAGGTTGATGGCGCAAATTTACATCAATCAATTTAATAAATTGTAAATGATATCCTTAATACGATCAGCTGTGTGTCCATCCCACTTATCTGGTTTAGTACCATGTATCCAGTCGCCAGACAGAACTTTATCCACATTTTCTGAAAGTGCTTCAGGTTTAATCAACTTGTTGGTGCCTTCTGTAATGGTAATGGGTCGCTCCGTATTATCTCGTAGAGTGAGGCATGGAATATCTAGATAAGTGGTTTCTTCCTGAATGCCACCAGAATCGGTTATCACGAGCTTTGCCGATTTGACAAGGCTCATAAAGGGGACATAGCTTATGGGTTCGATCAGTATCAGATTTTCATGTTTTTGAAAATCATCCCATAACTTATTTTCAATTAGATTTTTTTTCGTTCTTGGATGAATAGCAAAAATCAATTTTATTTTTTTCGCATTTTCTACAAGTCCATCAACAAGTTTTTTTAGTAATGCAGGATTATCTACATTGGACGGACGGTGTAGTGTGACGACACCATATGTTTTATCCTTAAGTCCATATTTTGTCGGTGCTTTTTCAGCATCAATTTTATCTGACAGCAGTTCAAATGAATCCATCATGATGTTGCCAACTCTAATAATCCTGCTTTCAGGATGACCTTCGCGTCTTAAATTTTCATCGGCATCAGGAGAAGGAGTCCATAAATAATCACAAATAGCATCGGTCACCAGACGATTTATTTCTTCCGGCATTAAACGGTCACCACTCCGAAGGCCTGCTTCCAAATGTGCGACTTTAATATGGAGTTTTGCGGCAACCATTGCACAGGCGGCGGTCGAGTTTACATCACCAACTACTATAAGCAGGTCTGGCCTTTCGACTTCCATGCAGATTTTTTCGTAAGACATCATAACTTTTCCAACCTGTTCAGCATGGGTGCCGCCACCGACGCCCAAATGAAAGTGCGGTTCAGGCAGCATAAGATCTGCAAAAATATCATCTGACATATTGGCATCATAATGCTGACCAGTATGTATAATGCTGACTTTGCACCAGTCCTGATCGGCTAGCGCATGATAGAGAGGGGCAATTTTCATGAAATTAGGCCGCGCCGCCGCGATGAGATGGATGTTATGTTGCATTAAATAATTTTTCCTTATTTATTTATCGGTGGTTTCCATAAGAGAATTTTACAGAATTACCAGTTTATTGTCTCATTAATGTTATAAACATTTAAGGGTTAAAAAAATATGATTTTTTAAAGTGATTCTTTTTTTCGAATTATACTTTTAATACTTTATGGTTAATAAAATAGGTTAAATTCCCAAAATGGCACAAAACATGGTTAACAAAATATTTTTTTTTGCTATTTTATGCATATTCCTGCATTAAGTACTAAATTATGGTATTTTATATTCCAAGGCAGATTTGGACAATTTGAGTATTCTGCCGTAAATAAGGATTGGGGTGTTCCTGGTGTTCGTAATAGTATTTGAGTTGAGTTTGAAGAAATATGGTTTATTTGCAGTTTTTGGGTGAATTGACTGAAAGCCATAATTGATATCGTAGAATGATGTCGTAATAAAAACAGGCGTCATATAATCCGGAAATCACATACAGCAACCATTTAACAAAATATTATTATTTATGCAAAGTAACATCATCAGATCTTATTTTAAAATAAATCTGCGTGAATTTTGAAAAATTTATAAAGATTTAAGAAAGTTAGATTAATAACAGTTGTATTACCTATGCTGAAAATGGTGCGGGTTTTAATATTAAAAATAATAAAGAAGGAATTTAATCGTGCAAAGCCTTTTGAAAAATATGAATAACACAGCAGCAAATGTTGCTAAGATTTGCCTATCTCTTTGTATGTTTGTTGTAGCCGGATGTGGTGGGGGAGGCTCAGGAGAACTTCCGTCAGCTCAGTTTGTGACGGCTAATGAAGGTCCTGGTCCACAATATATTGTTGGCCCGCTTGACACACTTGAAATTTTCGTATGGAGAAACCCGGAACTATCAAGACCGGTTACTGTACGACCGGACGGGCGCTTTTCAATGCCTTTGATTGATGATATGCCTGCAACGGGGAAAACACCGACACAATTGGCCCGTGACATTGAAGCACGTCTTGATCAATATCTGCAGAGCCCGATTGTGACTGTTCTGGTCAGTGGCTTCCAGGGACCTTTCGCTCAGCAGGTTCGTGTTGTTGGTTCAGCGACAGCTCCTCAGGCAATACCTTATCAAGCAAATATGACACTACTTGATGTTATGATCGCAGTTGGTGGACTAACAGAATTTGCCGCTGGAAACAGATCAACACTCGCACGTGTCGAAAATAATAGCCAAAGAGAATATACAGTTCGTCTTGATGATCTTTTAAAAGATGGTGATGTATCAGCGAACGTAAAGATCGAACCAGGTGACGTTATCATCGTTCCTGAAAGCTTCTTTTAGGCTTTAAAATATACATAAATGATCCCGGTCGTATTGCGACCGGGTAGGTGAAATGAAGTAAGTTTTTCTTGATGGATAGTTTTGACTGCATTGGGCAGGTTAAGAAGAATAGATTTGAAGACAATAGAGTTTTAATTGAAAGTACACAAAGATGAACGAAATTTATACTCAGTTTATATCAATCTTATACGGGATTTGGCGCAACAGAAAGGTTGCTCTTGCGATTGCATGGGGTGTGTCAATTTTAGGTTGGCTATATGTATCGCAGATTCCAAACCAGTATGAATCAAAAGCCAGACTGCATTTTGACTCTGACCGTGTGCTTACGCCTTTGATGTCAGACCTTACAGTCAATAACAATATTTACAATCAGATACTGGGTATGCGAGAGACGCTGCTAGGACTTGATAATGTAAAGAAAGTTATACTGGGTACAAATATTAAGAACCTTGTAAGTCCTACTGGCGAGCTTTCTGATGACCAGCTTAATAGCCTGGTTAGAGAAATTGCCGGTAACTTCAAAATTGAACCAGAATCAACAACGTTGTTCAGCATGGCTTATTCAAGTGAAAATCCTGTGTTTGCACATGGTGTGGTTCAAGGCTTTCTTGATGCATTTATGGGCGGTCAGCTCATCGACAGTTCGGGTGAACTTTCAGGAGCTATGTCATTCATTGAGAAACAGCTTAGCGACCTGGAAGTGAAATTGGAAGCAGCAGAAAAAAGACGTTCTGAATTTGAACAGGCTAATATGTCCTTCCTGTCCACTTCCGGCCAATCATATATGCAAAGTTTAAGTGCTGCCAGACAGGAAGTATCCGATGTGCAGCTGCAGATTGACGAATTGAAAAGTCAGAAAGATCAGATTATTCAATATCGTGATGAATTGCCGCCGTTTGTTTCGTCTTTTGGTGCTGGTCCAATAAGTGGTGCACAACGTGTTACCGTCGAAACCAGAATTGCATCAATGGTGACACAGCTGGATGAGCTATATGTCAGAGGATATAAAGAACAGCATCCTGATGTTGTCATTCTTCAAAATCAGATTAAAGCACTGCAAGATCAGCTTGTAGAAGAAAAAGAAGGTCTTGCAAAAGCGATGAATGACGGTGATACATCTGCTCTTTCATCTATGGACGGGTTAAGACCAAATCCGCTTTTTGACCAGCTGAGTATCAAACTTGTTGATATTGACGGTGAAATGGCGAAGCTGGAAGCCCGTAAAGCACAAAAAGAAACAGTTGTGAGCAATCTTCTTGCTCTCTCTCAACGTGTGCCTGAAGTTGAAGCAGAAGAAACCAGACTAAATCGAGACTATGATATTCTGAAGGAAAACTATAACAGACTTCTTAGCAAGCGTGAAGAAACACGTATGTCACAGGTTCTGGAAGATACATCTCAGGGCATCAATTACAGTCTTATTGAGCCTGCGACAATGCCTACTTCGCCTGCAAGCCCGAACAGATTGTTTCTTGTTGTTGTAAGTATGGTAGTCGGTATTATTGCTGGATGTGGTGTGGCATTCATTATGAACCAATTCCACAGCACCTTCTCATCTGAACAGAAACTTCGTGATGTATTTAACTTACCAGTTCTGGGTAGTGTATCTGCGATATTGTCGAAGCAGGATGAAATTTTGCGTAAACGCAGCATGGTTGCGTCCTCTGTAATGTTTGGAGGGCTGTTCGTTGCTGGTGTCTTTGTTTACATAATTCTTGAACGAATGAACGCTAGTGTAGTTTAACTTTTTAAAGAAGATTTGAATATGAACGTGAACGAAAAGAAAAAAACAAAGGAAAGTCTTGTTGAGCGCGCTGCAAGAAAACTTGCAGACAATAAACAGGCCCCTGACATTCAGTCTCAGACAAAAGCAGCGAATGGTGAACTTGTTAAACCAGACAGTTACAGTGCACGGGATAATAAAGTAGAGCCTACATTGAAGCGTGAAGAGACTTCTCGAGAAAGTTTGAAAGAAGTCAATCCTGCTATCAGAATTGACCATGATCGCCTTAACGAGAAAAATATTCTGACACTTAATAATGATAATGTGCTCGTAGCAGAAGAATTTCGTCTGATTAAAAGAAGCCTTCTTATCAATGCTTTTACCGGTGGTGAAAATGCCATTGAGAACGGTAATATTATCATGGTGACCAGCTCACAGCCGGACGAGGGAAAAACCTATTGTGCTCTTAGTCTTGCCCTTAGTATGGCCAAGGAAAAAGACCTTAATGTTCTTTTGGTGGATGCGGATGTTGCTAAACCAGATGTGATGAATACGGTTGGCGTTAAAGGGGGTAAAGGTCTGATTGATGTTATCGGTGATGACAGTATAGATCTTGCTGAATGTATTCTGAAAACGGATATTAAAAATCTGAGCATTCTTCCTGCTGGGAAGAAACATTCTTTTACAACAGAGCTTCTGGCCAGTGAAAAAATGGGTAATCTTATTGATGAATTAGCCCAACGATATCATGACCGCGTGATAGTAATTGACAGCCCACCGGTACTGGCAAGCAGCGCATCATCAGTGCTAGCAATGCATGTGGGACAGATTTTATTTGTTGTAGAGGCTGACAGAACTTCCGAAGAGGAAGTAAAAGAAGCACTTCAGTTGATCAAAAATTGTAAAAATATTAATCTGATACTCAATAAGGCTCAAATCCATACCGGAAATAAGAGATTTGGTTCATATTACGGTTACGGGTATAATCAATAATAAAGATAATAAGAACTGTCAGGACACTATAAAAATGAAAAATAAAGTCGGAACAGCCATTGTAACAGCGGCAATAGGAGCCCTTGGTAACACGTCAACATCATTTGCAGCAGACTGGCAAATAAACCCATATATTAATGTAGCCGAAATTTATACTGATGACGTAAATCTTGATGCCGCGTTTGCTCAGAGTGACTTTGTAACCCAGACTACTGTGGGAACCAGAATTGACACGGCAGGCCCAAGGTTCAATCTTAATCTGGATTATGGGCTGACTCATTTGTTTTATCCAAGTCTGCAGGGGGATAAAGATGAATTCCGTCATAATCTGCAAGCTACAGCAGGGTCGGAACTGGTTCGTGATTTCGTTTTTATTGACTTTAATGCAGCAATGACAGAGCAGTTTATTGACCGTAGGGCGGCTTTTTCCACAGTCAGCCTGGCGCGGACAACAAACAGAGGTACTTTATCTGTAATTGATGTTTCACCATATACTGTAAACAGAGTAAATGGAAATTTTGCAACGCTGACAAACCGTTATCGTTATAGCTATATTGACTTGTCTCGAAACATTACGTTTACTGGTATTGATCTTGGTGAATCTTCTGCTCAGTATCATGAGGTTTCGTCAACATTAGATAGTGGCACCAGATTTACAAAATTCACCTGGAGCTTTGCTAACTCCTTCCGTCGGGAAAGTGGAAGTAATGCTAACGATAATGATATTTACACATCTTTGATTACGGGTGATTATCAGTGGACCAGACAGATCGCCTTCATTGGCCAGATCGGATATCTGAAGCGTAACGCAGACATAACCGGAGGTACTTTCTCAGGCGTAATCTGGCGGGCCGGTGGTCGATTAACACCAGGTCCAAGAACAGTACTTACAGCTACATACGGAAAAGAATTTTATGGAAATACTTATAACGTTTCTGGCAGTTACAGACTAACAGACCGAATTGATCTAACTGTGAATTATTTTGATCAGTACAGAACCTTTCAGGATATAGCGCTTGCCAATACTATTAACGGTGGTAATAACCCTTCTATTCCGGGACAGCAGGATGTTATCAATGGTAATTTTAACAGGCAGCAGCAGTGGAGTGCGGGAATTGTAGGTGTAAGAGGGCGTTCTACTATTGCCTTCAGTGCAAGCCATACTAAAAATACATCCAATGATGTGACCTCAACTTTTATTCGTCGGGCTGTAGGCGTAAACTGGACAAGGCTTTTAAGCCCAAGATTATCATTTACGGCAGCGGCCAACCTGATGGAAGATGACTTTTTTACAGATCCTGGCAAGGATTTGTTCATCGCCTATAACGGGCGCGTTGATTATACATTTTCACAGAATATTGTTGGAACAATTGAGTATATTCATACAAAACGTAATCAGCTGCTCTTTAATTATGTTCCTCGCATGTCAAATTATGTTAGTGTCGCCATTGGTGTTACTTTCTAGGAATAAACATGTACTCAGAATTTTATAATTTAACCGGGAAGCCTTTTCAGCTAACGCCCGATCCGAATTTTTACTTCGACAGCAGTACGCACCATAAGGCGATGGCTTACCTGTCCTATGGTATTAGTCAAGGTGAGGGATTTATTATCATTACCGGTGAAATCGGCTCTGGTAAAACGACCCTGGTGGGCCGGCTTTTACAAAGTTTGGATCCATCCGAATTTGTCACAGCAAAAATTGTCACCTCACAGCTTGATGCCGATAATATCCTAAAAATGGTGGCGGCTGCCTTTGGTATTGATATCAAAGTCACAGATAAGGCAATTATGATCACTGAAATTGAAAAATTCTTACGTCATAATAACAAAATGGGTAAAACTACGCTGCTCCTTATTGATGAGGCGCAGAATCTGACGACACAGGCCCTTGAAGAACTTCGCATGCTTTCCAATTTTCAGGAAGGAAACAAGGCGCTTCTGCAAAGCTTTTTGGTTGGGCAGCCAGAATTTCGTGACAAATGGGCATTTGATCCTGCACTGGAGCAGTTACGTCAAAGGGTCATTGCCACACACCACCTGTCGCCAATGACAGCTGAGGAAACCAAAGAATATATTGAACATCGTCTCAGCCTGGTAAACTGGCAGGGGAACCCGGCATTTTCAGAGGATGGCTATGCGGAGATATTTAAATACTCCGGCGGCGTACCCCGTAAACTGAATACACTTTGTACCCGACTATTGCTTTTTGGAGCAATAGAAGAACTGGAAGTTATTGACGGTGAAGTGGTAAAAGAGGTTCTTGAAGATATGGAGCAGGATAATTATGCCGCTTCAGCAAGTGCAAGACTTGCCCAAAATGGTACGTTAGGACCAAACGGTAGCAGTAATGGTAGCCATAATACTGGTGGTCAAATCAATATTTCGGAAGAAGCGATCGAAGAAGCGAAGGAAGCAGGTCTGACAGCTTCTGCCGAGCTTATAAAGCTTAGAAAACGTGTCGTTCGTCTTGAAAAGAATATCAAAATTCATGACAGGACCATTAAAGGGACTATCGGGATAGTTGAAGATTTGCTAGACGCTTAATTCTAGAGAGGATCGGAATTATAATGGCCTCATCATCACCGGCTATATCAGTAGAAAAAACAGTCCAACAACCAAATTCCATTATCAACGCCATGACCGTTGATGTAGAGGATTATTTCCATGTTGGCGCCTTTGAAAATGATATTTCCAGGGATGACTGGGATGATCTGCCATGCCGGGTTGATAGAAATACGAGGAAAACCCTTGAACTATTTGGTAATCATGGCGTTAAGGCAACCTATTTTGTCCTGGGATGGGTATGCCAGCGATATCCGGAGCTGATCAGGGAAATTCACAAACAGGGTCATGAAGTGGCCAGTCACAGTATCGGTCATCACCGTGTGACGGATCTTTCCCGCAAAGAATTTATCGAGGATATTACAAAATCAAAAAAACTGCTTGAGGATACAATAGGTGCAGCTGTTATAGGCTATCGTGCGCCAAGTTTTTCAATAGGAGAACGCAATATATGGGCACTGGATTGCCTCAAGGAAGCCGGATATCTTTACAGTTCCAGTATTTACCCGATCCGTCATGATCATTATGGTATGCCGAATGCGCCACGTTTTGCTTTTAAACCGATTGAGGGCAGTGATTTTCTGGAAATGCCTGTAACAACTTTTGAACTTATGAATAAGAAATTTCCCTGTGGCGGTGGCGGGTATTTCCGACTTTTACCCTATGGCCTATCTAAAATGGCCATGGACAGGGTTAATAACCGTGATCGTCAGGCCTGTATATTTTATTTTCACCCGTGGGAAATTGATCCTGACCAGCCAAGACAGGAGCAAGCCGGATTCAAATCCAGATTTCGTCATTATACAAATCTTGAAGTTATGGAAAGCAAGATTGAACAATTGCTTCATGATTTTAAATGGGGACGAATGGACGATATTTTTCTTAAGGGCAATGTATAAGTGACTGAAATTAAAAGTTTAAATATAATGACCGACTGCAGGGATTGGGATCGTTATGTGATGATGCATAATAATGGAAGCGTCTTTCACCTTTCGGCCTGGGGGCGGAGTGTCCATAAAAGTATGGGACACGATTATTATTATCTTTATGCTGAAAAGGATGGGGTAATTTGCGGTATTCTGCCCCTTATTCATATTAAAAGCCGGCTGTTCGGCAATTCACTGGTTTCTGTGGCATTTTCTGTTGGCGGCGGACCATTGTATGATAATACCGAAACACTCAAACTATTGGATGAACACGCAAAAAAAATTGCTGACGATCTGGCCGTTGATGCCATGGAATATCGTCAGGTCTATAGATGTCATGATGACTGGCCGATCAAGGCGGAAACTTATTCTACTTTTCGGAAAAATTTAAGTACAGATAATGAAGAAAATATGCTGGCTATCCCGCGAAAACAGCGGGCTATGGTGAGAAAAGGCATCAATTTAGGTCTGGCATATGAAATCGATGATACGGTTGACAGATTATATTATCTATATTCAACCAGTGTCAGAAATCTTGGCACGCCGGTATTCCCAAAAGCTTTATTTAAAGCATTAAAAGATGAATTTAAGGATGACTGCGAAATTCTCACTGTCTGTTCACCGGAAGGAAATGCCATTTCCAGTGTCATGAGCTTTTATTTTAAAAATGAAATTATACCCTATTATGGCGGTGGTGGGGTGGATGCGCGAACATATGCAGCTAATGATTTTATGTATTGGTCAGTAATGGAACATGCGGTTTCAGAGCGCGGTGTTACCCTGTTTGATTTCGGCCGCAGCAAAAATGGCACTGGCGCTTTTAATTTTAAGAAAAACTGGGGTTTTGATCCAACACCACTTGAATATGAATATTATCTAAGGGAAGGGGACGAAATCCCCGAAGTCAATCCGTTAAACCCCAAATATCAACTGATGATTAAAACCTGGCAGAAATTGCCGTTACCGGTGGCAAACTTTATTGGCCCCTTCATTGCCCGGTCGCTTGGTTAATTCTGCCTGAATTAAATAATTACTGATTAAATAGTTACTGATCCGATTGTTTTTTTCCGGCAGCGGGAAGAATATTTTCCATTGAGGCAGCGTCATTGGCACTTGGTTCATTTTTGGCGGTAATGGTTGATTTTTCATTATCGCCGCCAGCAGTCAATGTTGAAAAAGACGTAAAGGCAAGGGCCCATCCCAGCATAGCGCAAATGATCCAGGCAAACACAGACATCCTGGCTGATAATTTGGATGAATCATTTTCAAAAATCTGTTTTTTATCTCTCATTTCGAGTTCCATATTATTAACACCCAATTTTGTTTATTTTTATCTTTAAGTATTAACGAAAATGGTTAACAGCCCATTAACTATGATTCATATTCAATTTTTATTGTAATTTTATTTTTATATTACAATAGGTTATATGATAAACCATATGTTAACTATATTTGTTAATTAAAATTAACCATACATATTAATATCTTAATTGCAAGCATTTCTTAATGCTAACAGTTAGCAATGTGGTATAAGTATATATAATAACGGATAAAAGAGGCCTAATGATGGCGTTCTTTTATTTATTTTTTATGGTTAAAATCGTTATTTTCTGGATTAAAAACTTAAAGACTGCACAGAAAGAAAAGATCAGCACAGCCTAATTGTTGGGGGAATTTTATATATTACAATTTAAATTAAATATTTGTATCAAGTGAATAACCGGCACTGCGTACAGTTCGGATAATATTTTTCTTGTTCCCGTCATTAAGAGCTTTTCTGAGGCGGCGGATATGAACATCAATAGTTCTTGCTTCCACATAAATATCATTCCCCCAGACCATATCAAGAAGCTGCTCACGGGAGAACACCCTTTGCGGATTTTCCATAAAGAATTTTAAGATATTAAATTCAGTGGGGCCAAGATGAATAGGTACGCCATCCCGACAGACTTTTCTCATGGACAGGTCCATTTCGATACCACCATATTCAAGCGACTGTTCACTAAGTGCCGGTCTTATGCGTCTGAACATGGCTTTTATTCTGGCGATCAGCTCCTTGGGCGAGAATGGTTTGGTGATATAGTCGTCAGCGCCTGTGTCAAGGCCACGGATACGATCATTTTCCTCGCTGCGGGCTGTGAGCATGATAACCGGGGTGTTTCGTGTGTTTTTATCACGACGTATGCGCCGGCAGATTTCAATGCCGGATAAATTCGGTAGCATCCAGTCCAGCAGGATCAGGTCGGGTGCATTTTCAATGGCGCTCAGCAATCCCTGTTCGCCATCAACTTCCACCATAACATCATAGCCTTCTGATTCCAGATTGTATCTGATAAGTTCGGTCAGGCTTGCGTCGTCTTCAACAAGAAGAATTTTTGCAGACATACTTTAATACTCTGTCAATCGGTTTATTTTACGGTGTCTGTATGCCATTTTATTGTTACATTAATATGACATCCAGCCAATATAATTGTTACATTAATATGACAGGTAAGGAGGGCTTAATACTTCCTGTCAAAAACTATTTACAGCTTTTCTGGTAACAAAACTGTCACTTTAGTATAGTGTCCGACTTCGCTTTCTATTGAAAGTTTTCCTTCGTGGCGCTGGATAATATGTTTAACAATAGCCAGCCCGAGACCGGTTCCGCCGAGGCTTCGTGAACGGGCAGTATCAACCCTGTAAAAGCGCTCTGTCAGCCTTTCAACATGTTCGGGGGCAATGCCAGCACCATAGTTCATAACCGTAATTTTTATATAATTCCTTGCTTTTTTACTGTCTTCATATTTTTCCATATTTACGGAAATTTCAGAATGTTCAGCGCCGTATTTGATGGCATTATCAATCAAATTCTGAAAGACCTGGGTGAGTTGATCCCGATCACCAATGATTTTTCCTTCCAGATCATTGGTAATAAACCGTGTTGTCATATCGCGTTTTTCAAGTCGAAATTTCAAAGTTTCAATAACACTTTCTATTATTTTTTTAAGAGCAACATTTTCGCTGGGCGGAATGTGGGCATCCCGTTCTATATGGCTGAGCGATAATAGATCCTCAATCAGGCGGGTCATGCGGTTTGCTTCATCCTGCATAATTTTTAAAAACCGCATCATAGCTTTCTGGTCGTCTTTGGCAGGTCCCTGCAGGGTTTCAACAAAGCCAAGGATAGAGGCAAGTGGCGTGCGAAGTTCATGACTGACATTGGCGACAAAATCGACACGCATTCTTTCTGCTTCTCGGATACTGGTGATGTCATATATTGTCAGTAGGATGGTTCTGTCCTCCGGGAAACCCTGACTTGATTTGTCATGGACATGAATTCTAAGCAGATAATTTCTAACCCGCGGGCTAGTCGTGCTATATTCAACCGTATCTGATTTTCCTGTTTTGATGGCTTTGTTAATGGCGGCCAGTGCATCCGTATCCATTAAAAAATCAGCAATGCGGTGATTGATCAGATCACTGCCAAACATTTCAGTTGCCGATTTGTTGGCCATAAAAATGGTGGCATTATCATTAAGAAAAACAAGCGGGTCTGTCAGATTCTCCATAATATTTAGAAAAAGCAATGATTGTTCGCTCTGGTTCAGGGCTGCCATATTGAAGCTTGGCCCCTGATTACGGAAATTCATATAAATTGCGAAGGCGGCACCAACAATAATGAAAATAGCATCAAGCGCTGAAATATGCCCTTCATAAACCAGAAAAGCCAAAAACAGCAGAAGTGGAGTCAAAAAAATGGTGTTTTTGATGAATTTCGACATATTATTTATTATATTTTAACGTGTAAGTGGTTTTATATTCAGCGAGTTATGCTAACCTATGTTGATTGGATTGTCGATATTGACTTAAAAGTTTAACAATTAATGTCCCATAATGGGATAGATGTTAAGATGCTTTACAGTATAGGGACTAGCAAGAATTGAATTAACGGATAACATGCTGATAATTAAGGCATTTATCTAATTGGCATGATAATTGCTACTATAAAGAAAAAATATTATGATATATTTGTTAATAGTAGCTGTCCGTGACAGAAGTTTTGAATTTGGGTGAATAGTATGACCGAAGTTAATAATACCGAAGAAAAAAATGAAGTAACAAGTGGGGCAACTCTGGGCAAACGTCTACATCGACGCAGCCTTCTGAAAGCAGGGGCCATTGCGGCGCCTGTTGCGTTGACGCTTCATGGCGGTGTGCCACTTGCCCATGCTGATTCAGCCGGGCTTTGTGTGATCAACCTGATGAATATTGCCAACAATCCTGCCGATAACCGGTCTGCTATGCTGCAGGTTCCGATTAAGGGTGGACAGGTTGCGGCACCAAATAACGGGACACATAAATTTGAACTGTTGCCGGAAGATCTCGCAAATGATTATCCTCCCGGGACACAGCTTCAACCATTTGATGCCAGCAATTTAAATCATTGGGAATTTATCAAAGATCCACTTAATCAGCGATTTGGTTTCTCCTGTGTCAATTCCATTGAATTTAACTATAAAATCAAAGGAAATAATGGCTGGGGTAACGGTGATCAGCCGGCACCTGGTGGCTCACTGCCAAATAATAATGCGGAAAACGGCCCTGGCGGCAACCCGAATTAATTTGTTTTCCTGTCTGGTAGGACGCGAAAAAACAATAAATAGAATTTTAATGATTAAAGCTCATGATCAGGGTATGATTCGTGAGTTTTTTTCTTTGGGATTTTATAAAAGGGGTTTTGATTATTTTAACGTCCGCAAATTCATTTGATAGAAAACTGGTCTTTCATGTGCCGGATAATGCCGGTCTGATCTGGTCGGAATGGGAAGATGCCAGTATTGTTTATGACCCGCGCAGTGGTCATACACAGGTGCTGAATGAATTTGCCCGTGAACTGCTTGCCCTTTATGAGGATGGTCCCAAAAGCCTTGATCAGCTGCTTGCTGAATTTTCAAAAATTATTGACGCTGAACCTGATGCGACAACAACACAAAATATTATCGAAACGGTTGCCGGTTTTGATAACATGGGCCTGATAGAACCGATCTGAATTGAAAAGAAATATAATGCCGCCGACCAGTCTTTTTCACAAAACTGACAATCTGATAAACTTTACCGATCAGCAGCTTGATGCCCGTCTGGCTTCCGGCGGGGCCCAGCTTGAAATTGGCCCGTTTACGGTTAATGTGGCGCTTAAGTTTAAGAATATCCGTGATGAATTTATCAGGATTTATAGGGATTATCCTTTTTATGATAATCCGGTGGTTCTGGATAATTCGATCAGAATATTCGGCCGCAATCTTTACCGTCAATATATAAAACCGCAAGCCTTTGTTGATGTGGGAATGAATAGCGATTTTATTCCGCTTCCTGCCAGTATGGGAATGGTCAGCTTAGAGATGGGGCTAAACTGGCAGGTGGCATCCGCCTGTAAACAATATCTGATGTTCCATGCCGGTGTGGTGGCAAAGGATGGTGTTGGACTTGTTATGCCGGCCATGTCAGGTAGCGGAAAAAGCACGCTGGCGGCCGGGCTCTCTTACCGGGGATGGCAGCTTCATTCTGATGAGTTTGGCCTTCTTGATATGGAAAGCGGGGAACTGGTGCCTTACCCGCGGGCCGTGTCCCTAAAAAACCAGTCCATAACCGTGATGAAAGACTGGGTCGGGCAGGTCAGTGACAATGCGGATGAATATTTTACAAGTGAATATCACGGCACACCAAAAGGGACGATCTGTTATCTGCGCCCGCCAAAAGAATCCATTGAACTGATGCATAAAAGGACAAAACCCAATGTGGTGATCCTGCCGATTTATGATGCCGGCGCCAAGCCGGCGATCCGGCCGATTACCAAAACAATGGCCTTTTTCAGGATGGTAATGTCATCGGCCAATTACGGCGATATCGGCGAAGATGCGTTTCGCGCCATTTCGGATATCATCAATGCGTCTGATGTCTGTGAAATTATTTACCCGTCACTGGATGATGCGGTTTCGCTGGTGGAAGAATTTGTCGCCAAAAAGGCGAGCGAAATTAAAGCGGGTGGTGATCATGGCTAATGTTATCACCGATAAAAATATACTGATCCGTGTGCTTAAAAATCCGGAACTGATGACGTCACTGGATGCCAGCGAATGGAACGCCCTGCTTAGCGAGGCGAGAATATCCAATCTGGCCGGGCGCGTGGCGGCGGATGCGGAAAGTTTAAAGATAATCGATTTGCTTCCCGCTAAAGTTCAGAATCTTTTTAAATCATTTACCTATAATAGTCTTTCTTCGGCGCGGATGATCCGCTGGGAAATGAACCGGGTCATGCGCGCTTTAAAAGGCAGTGATGAAAAAGTCATCCTGCTTAAGGGGGCGGCCTATCTTGATAAGGGGTTAAGCTGTACGCGCGGGCGGATCAGCGTTGATCTTGACATTCTGGTGCCGAAAAAAAGAATTGACTGGGTTGAGGAAAAATTCATTGCCGCCGGATGGCAGCACCAGCTTGATAATGATTATGACCAGAAATTTTACCGCGAATATGCCCACGAACTGCCACCGATGGTGCATCCGGACAGGCGGATCAGTATAGACGTTCATCACAGCATCCTGCCGGTGACTAGCCGGGTTTCACCGGATATGTCAAAGCTGATCAAGGATGCGGTCAAAAGCAAAAGTGGGTTTTATACTTTTTCCGATGTGGATATTATCCTGCATAGTGTCGTTCACCAGTTTCAGGACGGAGAGCTACGCTCAAGCCTAAGAAACCTGCTGGAACAACATGATATGTTGAATGAATTTGGCAAAAATGCCGGCTTCTGGGAAAAACTGGTGCCACGGGCAATTGAGCTTGGCCTGACACGGGCGCTTTATTATGCGCTGAGATACACACAGATGATCATGGGAACGGAAATTCCGGATACGGTTATGGCGGATATCAGGCCTTATGGGCCAAACCCCATTGTGCGCAATATCATGGACTGGATGGTGCCGGGGGTTATTTCACCGTCATTCGGGATTACGGGTTTCGCCCGCTGGGTTGCGGCAAACGGGCTTTATATCCGTTCACACTGGTTAAGGATGCCGCCGCTGCTGCTTACCCGACATCTGACGATTAAATTTTTTCGACGGTTCAGTATGGGCGGGTAAAGTCATTTACCGCATCAAAAAAATCATCAAAATGATCAATGACAATATCCGGGTCCAACTCGCGGACCGGAATTCTGGTATAGCCGAAGGAAACCCCGACGGTCAGCATTTTGGCATCGCGTCCGGCGGCGATATCATTAATGCTGTCACCAACCATAATGGCACCATTCGGGTCGGCATTCATCAAATCACATGTGCTAAAAAGATGCCTTGGGTCGGGCTTTTTAAATTCAAAACTGTCGCCGCAGGTCACCGCCGAGAATAAATGATCAATATCCAGTTTTTCAAGCAGCTCACGGGTCAGCACCTCGTTTTTATTGGTGCAGATCGCCATCGGGATATGCTGGTCTTTCAGTGTGTTAAGCAATTCCACAGTGCCGGGGAATAATGTAGTATAATCGGCAATATGGGCCCTATAATAGTCAAGATACTGGTCAAATAAAATGTCTATTTCTGCGTCGGATGGCCGGTCACCACTATGGCTGAAACCTTTGATGATAAGTGCTTTTGCGCCTTCGCCGACCATATTGCGGATGTCGGCGGGGTCAATTTCGGCCCGTCCGTTATTTTTCAGCATGTGGTTTAATGTGGCGGCAAGATCAAGGGCACTGTCGGCGATGGTGCCATCAAGATCGAAGAGGATGGCGCTTGGTTTATTTTTAAGCATTTATTAGACCGTTTTTAATATATATTTAAAGCATCTGTAGTAAAAAGGGGTTAGTTATTCAGTATTGATTAATCTTATGACATTATGTTGACCCAATTAATAGTCAGAGTACAAAAAAATAACAGGAAATAATAAAAAACATGGCTAAATCTGAACTTGCTCTCGTTATACTCGCCGCCGGAAAAGGCACGCGGATGAAATCCTCATTGCATAAAGTGCTGCATCCGCTTGGCGGGCGGCCAATGCTTCATCACTTGCTCGCGAGTGCCGAACCGCTTAATCCGACCCGTAAAGTGATTGTGGTGGGTGCCGGAAAGGAACAGGTTGAAGCGTCCGTGGGAGCGCAGGCTGAAATCGCCGTGCAGGAACCACAGCTTGGCACCGGGCATGCGGTGCAGATGACAAGGGATCAACTCGCCGGGTTTAAGGGCGACGTGCTTATTTTATATGGTGATGTGCCATTGCTGACCACCGAAACCATGCAGAAAATGATTGAAACTCGCCAAAAAAGCGGGGCGGCGGTTGTCGTGCTTGGCTTTACGCCGGCGGATGCCAAAGCCTATGGCCGGTTGAAACTGGATGCTGACGGCCATCTTGACGCCATTATCGAATATAAGGATGCATCAGAAGTCGAGCGGGCCATAAAACTATGTAACAGCGGTATTATGGCTTTAAGCGGGGAACATATGTTTACCCTGCTGGACAGCCTTAAAAACAATAATGCGGCGAAGGAATATTACCTGACCGATGTGGTTGAAATTGCCAATAAAATGGGTCTTGGCTGCGCCGTGGTGGAAGCGGACGAACAGGAAGTCATGGGCATAAACAGCCGCGGCGAACTGGCCGAGGCGGAAGCGGTCTTCCAAAATGAGCGTCGCAAGTATTTCATGGATGAGGGGGTCAGCCTTAAGGATCCGAAAACCGTTTATTTCAGCCATGATACACTCATCGGACAGGATGTGACGGTTGAGCCTAATGTGGTGTTTGGCCCTGGCACAAAAATTGCGGATAATGTTACCATTAAAGCCTTCAGCCATATTGAGGGAGCAATCATCGGTGCCGGATCAACCGTGGGGCCGTTTGTCAGGCTTCGTCCTGCGGCAGCATTGGGCGAGGGGGTTAAGGTCGGCAATTTCGTTGAAATTAAAAAAGCCAGCGTTGAGGACGGGGCAAAAGTCAGCCACTTAAGCTATATCGGGGATGCGCGGATCGGCAAAAACGCCAATATTGGTGCCGGAACCATCACCTGTAACTATGACGGTTATTTCAAATATCATACCGATATCGGCGAAGGGGCCTTTATCGGGTCAAACACGGCGCTGGTCGCGCCGGTCACCATTGGTGACGGGGCCATTGTCGGTGCCGGTAGTGTTATTACCTTCGCGGTTGAGGGGGATGCGCTGGCGATTGCCCGTGGCAAACAAAAGCAGCTTGGCGGCTGGGCCGCCAAATTCAGAACAGATAAAAAAGCAAAGAAAATGGTATAATAGGGTAACTGTCAATGTGCGGAATTATTGGAATTATCAGTGAACAGGATGTGGCAAGGCGAATTGTTGAAGGACTTCGCCGGCTTGAATATCGCGGTTATGACAGTGCCGGTGTGGCAACGCTTTTTAATGGTAAAACCATTGACCGCCGCCGGGCGGAAGGCAAGCTGATCAATCTTGAAAATGAACTGGACCGTAATGAATTGCCCGGTCATGTCGGGATCGGTCATACCCGCTGGGCCACCCATGGTGAGCCAACGGTCAGAAATGCCCACCCCCATGCTTCCGAGAAGGTGGCAGTGGTCCATAACGGCATTATTGAAAATTTCCGTGAACTTCGTGAGCGCCTGAGTGCGCGTGGTCATAATTTCCTGACCGAAACGGACACGGAAACCATTGTTCATCTGATTACCGATTTTATTGATCAGGGCTTAAGTGCCCGTGATGCGGCAAAAGCGGCCTTAAGCGAACTGGAAGGGGCCTTTGCGCTGGCGATAATTTTTGAAGGCCAGGAAAATCTGATGATCGGCGCGCGGCGCGGCAGTCCGCTTGTGCTGGGCTATGGTACGGATGAGAATGAAGGCCACGAAATGTATCTGGGCTCTGACGCCATTGCATTATCGCACCTGACCAACCGGATTTCCTATCTTGATGAAGGGGACCGGGTCGAAATTACCCGCACATCGGTGCAGGTTTTTGATGCGTCCGGTGCCCCGGTGGACCGTGAAATCCATACTGTTGATGCAGCCAGCGGTAATATCGACAAGGGCAATTACAAACATTTCATGATGAAGGAAATATATGAGCAGCCGATGGTGGTGGGCCAGACACTGGGGTCACTCATTGATCCCTTAAACGGCCGGGTTAAAATCACCAATATGCCCTTTGATCTGTCGGCGGTTGACCGGGTGACGATCATTGCCTGCGGTACATCATTTTATGCCGCCATGGTGGCAAAATACTGGCTGGAACAGGTCGGCCGCATCAATGTTGATGTGGATATTGCGTCCGAATTCCGTTACCGCGAACCGGTGATGCCGAATGGTGGACTTTCCATTTTTATTTCACAGTCGGGCGAAACCGCCGATACACTGGCGGCGCTCCGCTATGCCAAGTCACAGGGGCAGCATATTCTCTCGATCCTTAATGTGGCACAAAGCTCGATGGAGCGGGAAAGCGATTTTGTCCTCCATACCCATGCCGGGCCGGAAGTGGGGGTTGCCTCAACCAAGGCCTTTACCTGTCAGCTGGCGGTGCTGGCCTGTCTGGCGATTGCCCATGCCAAGGCCCGCGGCACCATTGACGAGGACGAGGAAGCACGCCTTTGTGTCGCCCTTTCCGAAGTGCCGGCCCGTATGGCCGAAGTCTTAAACCATGATGATGCCATACAGAAAATGGCTGAGGACGTGGCGAAAGCCCGCGATGTGATTTATCTTGGCCGCGGCCTTGAATATCCGATCGCTATGGAAGGCGCACTGAAACTTAAGGAAATATCCTATATCCATGCCGAAGGCTACGCCGCCGGGGAAATGAAGCATGGCCCGATCGCGCTGATTGACAAGGATGTGCCGATCATTGTGATTGCGCCAAGCGGACGGCTTTATGAAAAAACCGTTTCAAACATGCAGGAAGTGATCGCCCGTAAGGGGCAGGTTTATTTCTTCACCGATCTTGAAGGGGCGAAAGCCGACGGCGGGTCCGCCATTGCCACGGTGGCGCTGCCGATGCTGGATGAATTCGTGACGCCGCTGCTTCACGCGATTCCGGTGCAGCTTCTAAGCTATCATGTCGCCGTTGCCAAAGGCACCGATGTTGACCAGCCACGAAACCTTGCCAAGTCGGTGACAGTGGAATAATTTATATCTATTAAATTATCTGATAATTTAAGGATTTCAGTTATGAACCCTGAAAAGCGCATTGAAGTGCTTGAAAAACTGTTGCTGCAGTCGGAAACCCGGGCTTCAAAAACACAGCTTGATGCTTTACTGGCGGATGATTTTACGGAATTTGGCAGCTCGGGCAGAAGCTGGACGAAAAATGAAATTATTGAGGCACTGACAGCTCAATCCGACAATCCGCCGGTCAGGTTTCACACAAGTGATTTTTCTGTAAAAATGCTAAGTCCGGATGCGGCACTGGTACGCTATAAATGTGTCAGCAAAGATGCGAATGGGGCCATCATACGCTCAACTTTGCGGTCATCAGTCTGGCGGTATAAAAATGAAAAATGGAAAATCTATTTTCATCAGGGAACAGTGCAAACGGAGTGACTGTTGTGCTGTTTTTGTCATTCCAGCGCAGGCGGGTATCCATTAATTGTCGGATCAGAAGCGTTCCTTATGAGATATGGACTCCAGCCTTCGCAGGAGTGACAGATAAGAAGTAGGTATGACGGCATAATTACAAAGTTTCGAATAAATCCAGCCAGTCTGGGTTCATCTTAGCGATCAGTTTCTTTTTCCAGTCGCGTTTCCATTTTTTCAGCTGTTTTTCTCTTAAAATTGCATCTTCCATTGTTTGATGTAATTCATAATAGACGAGGAAATGGACATTATATTTTTGGGTAAAACCGTCGATTACATTATTCTTATGCTGCCATACACGTTTTTGCAAATTTGATGTAACACCGATATAAAGCGTGCCGTTTAAACCGGACGCCATCATATATACACAAGGCGACTTATCCAATTTGTAACCCCCAAGTTAAAAGTGCCTTATTTTAATAAAATGATAGAAAAATGACAAGGATATTCAATATGTCTCTAATCGTCATACCCGCGAAGGCGGGTATCCATTAATTGTCGGATCAGAAGCGTTCCTTATGAGATATGGACTCCTGCCTTCGCAGGAGTGACGGAAGTATCAATCTCCCCAGCCCGAAGTTTTTCAAGTAATTTAACCCAGCCTTTGATATGGGGTTCAAGGCGGCCTTCGCCGATTGCAAAGCGGGCACCGTATATCACATAAGGGGGCAGCACGGTCATGCCGGTGGCGCGCATGGTTTGTTCCACCGGTCTTAAAAATTCATCAACCGTGTAATTGTTACGTTTTCCGGGGCCGAATTTATCAAGCCCCGATCCGGTGGAGGTGGCGCAGAGAAAATATTTCCCGGTAAATGCCTTTCCTTCCGGCGCGTAGGCATGTTTGGAAAGGATCACTTTATCCTGATATTCCTTGAGCAAAGCGGGGGTGGAAAACCAGTGCATGGGGAACTGGAAAATAATGACATCATGGTCAAAAAGGCGGTTTATTTCCACCTCAGCATCGATTTTAAAGTCGGGGTAAAGCCTATAAAGATCAATGAAGGTGATCCCGTCCATACCGCGGGTCGCATCAACCATAGCTTTGTTGATGGTGGAGCTGTCATGATGCTCATGGGCATAAAGGATCAGGATTTTATTCATTGGCTCTCTAAAACCGGCAAAATCACCCGTGACGGGGCGGCTTTGCTGCGGATAACGGTTTGCGTGGTTTTAAGGTAGTCGTCCTTGTCCGCGGTATAGATATTCATGAACTGCCCCGGGTTCCGGTCATAAATGGGGAACCAGGTGCTATGGACCTGAATCATGATTTTATGGCCTTTTTTAAAAGTGTGGAATTTATCACGGATTTCAAAATTAATATCGGTGGGCGCATTTGGCGTAACCGGTTCGGGGTCTGATAGGCTGTTTCTGTATTTCGCCCGCATCCCTTCGGCCCCGACGAGCATCTGATAACCCGGGTTTTCGCCGCTATTCGGAAAAACATCAATGATTTTAACAAACCAGTCGGCATCGGTGCCGGTGGTTTCGGTGACCAGCTTCGCCAACACCGGTCCGGCAATGGTGATATCATCCTCCAGCACATCAGTCTGATAGGTCAGCACATCGCCGCGGGTTGATTGCATCCGCTGGTCTTCGATCCGGTATTCGCCCAGGGCATAGCCGAATTCAATTTTGGTTGAATAGGGCACGGGCTTATTGGGGTCATTCAAATAGCTGTCGGCACCGTCCTTTTTGGGTGGCTCAAAGGAAAGCTTGAAATTGTCGTTTAGGTATAATGCTTTTTCCTTCATATTTTTTGGGGGCCATTCATTAAATTTCTGCCACTTATTGCCGCCGGTTTCAAACATATAGGCTTCGTTCGGCTTATAATCGCCCTTGTCTTTTAAGTAATAGTCAAAGAAAGGCATAAGCATATTTTTATTGTAAAAATCAGATGTTTGCGAACCAAACTTAATGTCGCCCAGTTTTGAGCCGTCACCGCTGCGCCAACCGCCATGCACCCATGGGCCGGCGACAAGGGTGGTTTTATTTTGGGGATTTTTTTCCTCAATCGCGTGGTAAGTGGCGATGGTGCCATAAGGGTCCGGCGCATCAAACCAGCCCATGACAAAAAGGGCCGGCAAGGTGATATCATTCATCAGTTTCGGCATATTGCGGCGCTGGTAATGCTCGTCATAATTGGGGTGGTCGATCACATCCTGCCACACACTGGTAAGCTGCCCGTCAAAATAGGTTTCATTAATTTTATCAAGCGGGCCTGAGTTCAGGAAAAATTCATAGCCCCAGTTGGTGCCGTAATCGGGATTAACAATTTTTTTATTCGGGTCATGACGGTCGGCGGCTGTGGCCTCGATCATGCTGTGGCTCCATGCCATGCGGGCCATCAGCCGGTTAATGCCGTTGCGGTGGGAATCGTCGCCAATGAATGGATCACCCGTTGTTGCCTGTGGCGAGACCGCCTTTAACGCCGGATGGGGGTTAATCATCCCCATGACCGCGAACCAGCCGGGGTGGGAAATACCCCACTGACCGACGCGGCCATTGTTATTTTCAATATTCTTAATCAACCAGTCGATGGTGTCATAATTATCGGTGCTTTCATCGGCTTCACCCGGCTTGTCGCTTAAGGGGCGGATATCGGAAAAGACCCCTTCGGACATATAGGTGCCGCGGGCATCCTGTGTCACGAAAATATAGCCTTCCCGAACCATATCAATATGGGGGGCAAGGGATGTTGCCTTGATATACTCATCCCCATATGGCCCGGCGGAATAAGGGGTACGCAGTAACATGATCGGGTAGCTTACCGAATTATCGCGCGGGGCATAAACAACCGTATGAAGTTTGATGCCGTCCCGCATCGGAATATCATATTCGGCTTTTTGATAATTTGCTTTTAAATCATAGTTTTCCGCGGCCAATGAAGGTTGCGAGAGTGCCACCAACATCATGATAATGGCACTAAATCCGATTGCTTTTTTCATTATTTCTTCCCCTTATTTTGCCTTTAAATGAGTATCATCATTAATAGGCTATTGTCTATTTCTGATTTTATCCTGATCGCCGCTTGACTTTTTGGTTCAGAACGCCACTTTAATGAATAAGAAAATTTAAGGACAAATTAAAATGTATGACTATGATTTCTTTGTGATTGGGGCCGGTTCGGGCGGGGTACGGGCAAGCCGCATGGCAGCAACATATGGGGCAAAAGTCGGCCTTGCCGAAGATTACCGTGTTGGCGGGACCTGCGTTATCCGGGGATGTGTGCCTAAAAAGCTGTTTGTTTATGCATCCGAATATTCGTCCCATTTCCGGGATGCGGTCGGGTTTGGCTGGTCGGATGGAAATCATGATTTTAACTGGAAAACCTTAAAAGCCAATAAGGATAAGGAAATAGACCGCCTTGAAGGGCTTTATGGCAAGAACCTTGATAATCATAAGGTGGAAATTATTAAAGCGCGGGCCAGACTGCTTGATCGCCATACCATTGAGCTGACGGAAGAGGGGGATAGCCGCACCGTCACCGCCGATAAAATTCTGATCGCGACCGGGGCATGGCCGTCATATCCTGATATTCCGGGGATTGAGCATGCCATTTCATCAAACGAGGTTTTTGAATTTGAAGAGCTGCCAAAGAAAATTACCGTTGTCGGCGGCGGTTATATTGCCGTTGAAATGGCCGGAATTTTTAACGGGCTTGGTGTTGAAACATCGTTGCTTTATCGCGGGGAAGAAATTTTGCGCGGTTTTGATCTGGAAATCCGTACCAAGCTGCGTGATGAAATGGTCAAAAAAGGCATTGATGTCCGCATCCATCATGATGTCGATGAAATTCTGAAAAATGGTGATAAATATATTTTAAGGCTGAGTGACGGTAATGAAATGGCCACCGACTGTGTGCTTTATGCGACCGGGCGGCAGGCCAACAGCAAAAATATCGGACTTGAAGAGCTTGGTGTGGAAATGAAAGAAAATGGTGACATCATTGTCGATGAATATTACCGCACCAATGTTGATAATATTTTTGCGGTTGGTGACGTGACCGGAGGAATGCAGCTGACCCCCATCGCCATTAAGGAAGGAGCGGCGCTGGCCGCGACCCAGTTTAACAACAAGCCGACTTTCGTAAATTATGATAATATTCCGACAGCGATTTTTTCCCAGCCACCAATTGGCACTGTTGGCCTGTCGGAAGAAGAGGCACGTGAAAAATATGGCGATGATTTAAAAGTATACAGAAGCGAATATAAATCCATGAAATTTACCCTTGCCGGGCGTGATGAAAGATCGCTGATTAAATTGCTGGTTGATGGGGAAACGGACAAGGTTGTCGGGGCCCATATGATCGGACCGGACAGTGCAGAAATTATTCAGGGAATTGCCATTGCCCTGAAGGTCGGTGCAACCAAGGCGCAGTTTGATGATACGGTAGCGGTGCACCCGTCATCGGCGGAAGAATTCGTTTTAATGAAGTAATGGCTTCACAAGGGCGGATAAAACCCTTATAGAGTGCAGTAATGTACGAAAATAATTGGAATTTGAACAATGACTAAGAAATGGACCCCTGATAGCTGGAGATCAATGCCTATCCGCCAGGTGCCGACTTATCCGGACGAAGCCAGACTTGCGGAAGTGGAAGCAGAGCTTAGAAGATTGCCGCCACTTGTATTTGCAGGTGAGGCAAGACGCCTGAAAAAGCAGCTTGGCGATGTGGCCAAAGGTAACGCTTTTTTGCTGCAAGGTGGCGACTGCGCCGAGAGCTTTGCCGAATTCCATGCCGATAAAATCCGTGATACGTTCCGTGTACTTCTGCAGATGTCGGTGGCGCTGACCTTTGCCGCATCCTGTCCGATTGTGAAAGTGGGCCGTATGGCAGGACAGTATGCCAAGCCAAGAAGCGCCGATATGGAAACTAAAAATGGTGTAAGCCTGCCAAGTTACCGTGGTGATATCATCAATGGCATCAGCTTTGACGAGGAATCCCGAATTCCGGACCCGCAGCGTATGATCAAGGGCTATTCGCAGGCCTCATCAACGCTTAATCTGCTGCGTGCCTTTGCGCAAGGCGGATATGCCAATCTTAGAAAAGTGCATCAATGGAACCTTGATTTCGTGGGCCGCGGTGAAGCGGTACAGAAATATCAGGACCTGGCCGACCGGATTGATGAAGCGCTTTCCTTTATGGAAGCCTGCGGGATTGACCCGAATAGTAATGCGCTGCAGGGAACCGATTTCTATGTTTCACACGAGGCTTTATTACTTCGTTATGAAGAGGCACTGACCCGCGTCGATAGCACAACAGGTGACTGGTACGACACATCGGGTCATATGCTCTGGATCGGCGACCGTACCCGAATATTGGGGGAAGCCCATGTTGAATTCCTGCGCGGTATCCAAAATCCGCTGGGCATTAAGGTGGGACCAAAAACCGATCTTGATGAGCTTATTAAAATTCTTGATCTGCTGAACCCGGAAAATGAAGCGGGCCGCATCACACTGATCTGCCGGATGGGCGCGAATATTATTGAAGACAAGCTGCCTGCCGTCATTAAACGGGTTGAGGGCGAAGGGAAAACCGTTGTCTGGTCGTCTGATCCGATGCACGGCAACACCATCACCGCCGCTGGCGGTTTTAAAACCCGTCCATTTGAAGATGTGCTGACCGAAATCCGCCGCTTTTTCAGAATTCACCGCAGCATGGGAACCTATGCCGGGGGCGTTCATTTTGAAATGACCGGACAGAATGTGACCGAATGTACCGGTGGTGCCGAAGCGATTACCGAAGAAAAGCTTGCCGACAGATACCGCACACATTGTGATCCGCGCCTGAACGCAAGCCAGAGCCTTGAGCTCGCGTTCCTGATAGCCGAAGGGCTTAAGGAAGAACGACTTGAGCGGGCAAAAGAATTAAAAGCAGCCGCAGCACGCTAAAAAGGACCGATATGTCAGATGGCCAGTGCACTCGCAATCGCAATAGCGACTATAAATCCTGTCGTCGGGGATATTGACGGTAATGCAACACGCATCCTTAAGGTGCGTGAGCAGACGCCTGATGCAGATCTGATTGTCTATAGCGAACTGGTGCTGATCGGCTACCCGCCAGAAGACCTTGTTTTAAAGCCATCCTTCCAGCGTGATGCTATGGATAAAGCTGTCGAGCTGGCCAGACGGACCAGTGATGGTGGACCGGCGATGCTGATCGGCTCACTCTGGGTTGAGGGGGGCAAGCTTTATAACAGCTCGCTCCTGCTGGCTAATGGCACCATTGCCGCGGTCCGTCATAAACGCGACCTTCCCAATTACGGGGTGTTTGATGAAAAGCGGGTTTTTGAAAGTGGCCCATGCCCCGAACCTATTGACTTTAAAGGGGTTAAGCTGGGTGTCCTTACTTGTGAAGATCTCTGGTGGGAAACGGTTACTGACTATCTGAAAAATAAACAGGCGGAAATTCTGATCTCCCTTAATGGCTCGCCCTATGATCTGCCGAAATCGGAAGACCGTTACCAAAATGGACGTGACCGGGTGGCACAGGCGGGTATACCGCTTATTTATACCAATCAGGTTGGCGGGCAGGATGAGCTGGTCTTTGACGGTGAAGCTTTCGTGATGGATCGGGATGGAAACGTGATTGTGCGCCAGCCCGCCTTTTTGGAAGTAACCACCATTACCAACTGGGAAAAGGACGCCAAAGGCAACTGGCAGTGTGCACCACAGGAAATCCCGCCAAAAAATGACCGGCTGACTGATATTTATCAGGCGATGATGATCGGAACCCGCGATTATGTGAATAAAAACCGTTTTCCCGGTGTGATTATCGGCATGTCCGGCGGTATTGACAGTGCGCTTAGTGCCATTATTGCTGTTGATGCGCTGGGGGCGGACCGGGTGCATCTGGTTATGATGCCGTCAAAATATACGTCGGAAGAAAGCCTGATCGATGCGGCGGATGCCGCACGGATGATCGGCTGCAAAATTGATAATATCCCGATTAATGACGGGGTTATGGCTTTTGAAAAAATGCTAACCGGGTCCTTTGCCGGAACAACGCCGGACCTGACGGAAGAGAATATCCAGTCAAGAATCCGGGCCGTGATCCTGATGGGGCTTAGCAATAAATTCGGGAAAATGGTGCTGACCACCGGCAATAAATCGGAAATGTCGGTGGGGTACGCGACCATTTACGGCGATATGTGTGGTGGCTATAACGCGCTGAAGGATATTTATAAGCTGGATGTCTATAAAATCAGCGAGTGGCGCAATGAAAATCACCCTGTCGGCGGCTTGGGTCCGCGCGGGCAGATCATGCCCTATAATATCATCAAAAAACCACCGACCGCCGAGCTGCGCCCGGATCAGAAAGACCAGGACAGTCTGCCTCCTTATGAGGTGCTGGATGATATTCTTGAATGCCTGATCGAACGGGAAATGGCAACAAAAGAGATTATTGCCCGCGGTCATGATGCCGAGACGGTTGCGAGGATACAAAATCTGCTTTATACCGCAGAATATAAAAGACGACAGGCACCCCCGGGTGTTAAAATATCAGAAAAGAATTTTGGCCGTGACAGGCGCTATCCCATCACCAATGGGTACCGAGACAAAAAAGATAAATAGGAAACAGAATGTCTGTAAAAGTAAGATTTGCCCCAAGCCCGACCGGGCGCCTTCATGTGGGGAACGTAAGAACCGCCATTTCAAACTGGCTTTATGCCCGCAAAATGGGCGGTGTGTTTTTCCTTCGTATTGATGATACCGACCTTGAGAGGTCAACAAAGGACTATGAAGACGGGATCAGGGAAGACCTTATCTGGCTTGGACTTAGCTGGGACGAAACGGCAAAGCAGTCAGAACGCTTTGACCGCTATGATGCGGCGGTAGAAAAACTGAAAGCGGACGGGCGGTTATACCCCTGCTATGAAACGGCACAGGAACTTGATTTAAAAAGAAAAATTCAGCTGGGTCAGGGAAAGCCGCCGCTTTATGACCGTGCCGCCCTCAATTTAAGCGACGCGGAGCGCGCCAAACTGGAAGCAGCCGGCAACAAACCACACTGGCGGTTCAAGCTTGATATTCCGGCCCGGGTTGAATGGGTTGATCATGTCAAGGGACCACAGAGCTTTGATATTGCCGCGCTTAGTGACCCTATTCTGGTGCGCGAGGACGGTAGTTATCTTTATACTCTGCCTTCGGTGGTGGACGATATTGATTTTGGCATTACCCATATCATGCGCGGCGAGGATCATACGGCCAACAGCGCGGTTCAGACCCAGCTATTTGAAGCGCTCGGTTCAAAAGCGCCGGAAATGGCCCATTTTTCGCTGCTGACCGGGGCAAAGGGTGAGGGGCTTTCAAAACGGCTTGGCTCCGCCAGCATTAAATCATATCGCGAGGAAGACGGGCTTGAAGCCATGAGCATTGTCAGCCTTTTGGCGCGGATCGGATCATCGGACCCGATTGAACCCTTCACCACAATGGAGCCATTGATAGAAGGATTTGAATTTTCAAAATTCAGCCGCGCAACCGCCAAGTTTGACCCAAGGGACCTTGAAATACTGAACGCCAAAATCCTCCATGTTACGGAATATAGTGCGGTGAAAGACCGGCTTCCGGCCGGCGTTTCAGAGGATATCTGGAACGTTGCACGGGCAAATATCACGTATCTTAAGGACATTGGTGACTGGCTTCATATTGTGAATGGCCCGATCAAACCGGTCATTGACAATGCCGATTTTGCTTTGAAAGCGGCGGAGCTTCTGCCATCCGGCAAATGGGACGGCGAAACTTGGAAAGCATGGACCGCTGCCGTCAAGGAGCAGACAGGCGCAAAGGGCAAAGATCTTTTTATGCCGCTGCGCCGCGCGCTTACAGGGCAGGATCACGGGCCTGAGCTTGGCATATTGCTGCCGCTGATCGGTGAAGAGCGTGTCAGAGCGCGACTGAACGGCCAAGAGGCATAAATGAGCGGCTTAAAAATATACAACACGCTGAGCAATAAGAAAGAAGAGTTCAAACCGATCGACCCCAACCATGTCACCATGTATGTGTGCGGTCCGACCGTTTATGATTATGCCCATGTGGGCAATGCCCGTCCGGTGGTTGTGTTTGATACGCTGGCAAGATTGCTTCGGCATGATTATGGTGGGCTTACATATGCCCGTAACATTACCGATATTGATGATAAAATCATTGAAGCAAGCCAGAAAACCGGTGATGACATCTCAGTAATCACTGAAAAATTCACCCGCATATATGAAGAGGATATGGCCGCCCTAAATGCCGAGCTGCCGGATGTGCGGCCGAAAGCCACTGATTATATAGCGGAAATGATCGCATTAATCAGTGACCTGGTGAATAAGGGCCATGCCTATGTTGCCGAGGGTCATGTGCTGTTTCAGGTATCCACCATGAAGGATTATGGCGAACTTTCCGGACGCACGGTCGAAGACCTGCTGGCCGGGGCGCGGGTTGATGTGGCTGATTATAAACGCGAAGCGCCGGATTTTGTGCTCTGGAAACCATCGAGCGATGAGCAGCCGGGCTGGCAAAGCCCTTGGGGCCGTGGCCGTCCGGGCTGGCATATTGAATGTTCGGCAATGATTGAAAAGAATTTTGGCAAAACCATTGATATTCATGGTGGTGGTCAGGATCTGATTTTTCCCCATCATGAAAATGAAATTGCCCAGAGCAAATGTTCCCACGGCGGTGCCAAGCT
>JACKKT010000015.1 GCA_024236295.1 Kordiimonadaceae bacterium
TTTCATGGGCTATGCCCTGATGATCCAGCTCATGCTCAACTGTTGTTACAATTCCCGTTTGTTTATAATCCCAAACCCGGATATTAATGTCTTTCTGTTGCCTTAATGTCGATCCACGTCCTTCCGCCCCGACAAGTAAAAACGCATTCAGTTTTTTACCGCTTTTAAGGTCAATTTCAACATAACCTGGCATTGTTTGGCTGGAAATAATCTGATCTGATGAAAATAAATGAATATTTTTCTGACTTATAATGGCATCATATAGTCCCGAACGAATATGACGAACTTCAACCATTTGACCGAGTGGGCCATCACCAAGCTCCTTTTGATCAAAATGCAAAAATACCGGGCTATCTCCATCTGTCACATGAATCTCATTGATCGGCTGCGCTGCAGAACCGATTTTGTCCCAAAGGCCAGCTGTCTTTAACATCATATAAGGAGCATAAGATATTGCATAGGAGCGGCCATCAAATTCATCATTAAGGGATTCCTCCACGTTCAACGGATCAATAATGGCAATTTTCAATCCCTGATCCGCCAGGATATAGGCAAGAGTCATTCCGACAACGCCAGCACCGGAAATAATAATATCAACTTTTTGAGAAGCAGTTTTTTTGTTCATAATCCGGGCAGTATAAGTCTGGCCCATTAGGCTGGCAAATAATATCTTGAAATGATTTTAAGGATTTTATTGTCTATTTTTTAATCAAAAAATGAAATATCTTATCAAATGTCTAATTTTTAGGCAGTAAATCCCTCGTAAAATAGATGAGAATTTGAGAAAATTCTTCTATATCAATAGTTTATATTTCTGGCATGTTTCTTGTAAGTGCACTGTGCAACCAATTTCACTTAGTGTTAGGAAATAGTTGTGGACACATTAAAATCAGGAACAGACGTTTTTTTTATTCTCATAGGAGCAATTCTTGTTTTTGCCATGCATGCTGGCTTTGCTTTTCTTGAGGTCGGAACTGTCCGAAAGAAGAATCAGGTAAATGCACTGGTAAAAATCATTGCGGACTTTGCCATTTCAACAGTCGTTTATTTTTTCATTGGCTACAATATCGCCTATGGCGTCTCATTTTTGGGCAATGCCGCTGATATTAGCGGTATCTCAGAAAATTCTCTTTTTTTGGGAAACGGTTATGATCTTGTGAAATTTTTCTTCCTGTTGACATTTGCCGCCGCGATACCCGCAATTATTTCAGGTGGCATCGCTGAACGCAGTAGGTTTAAACCGCAACTTTTGGCAACGGCCATCATCGTTGGCTTCATTTACCCTCTATATGAAGGTATGGTCTGGGGTGGTTTATTTGATTTTCAGTCTTTCATAGCAGATAATTTTGGTGCTCCTTTTCATGACTTTGCAGGGTCCATTGTTGTCCACGCAATGGGAGGATGGCTTGCGCTCGGCGCCGTGGTAACTCTGGGTGCCCGCATGGGCCGATATAGAAGAGACGGCGCCCCACTTGGAATTCCGCCATCCAATATTCCTTTTCTAGCACTTGGATCCTGGATTCTCTGTATCGGATGGTTTGGGTTTAATGTCATGAGTGCACAGACTGTTAGCGCCGCAAGCGGTCTTGTTGCCCTGAACAGTCTTATGGCTATGGTCGGCGGTATTCTGTCTGCTTTAATTGTGGGCAAGAAAGATCCCGGTTTCGTTCATAATGGTGCCTTGGCAGGATTGGTTGCCGTTTGTGCAGGATCAGATTTGATGCACCCGATTGGGGCTCTGTTTGTTGGTATTGTTGCCGGAATAGTTTTTGTTCATGCCTTCACGATTTGTGGAAACCGATGGAAAATTGATGATGTGCTGGGTGTTTGGCCACTGCATGGCTTATGTGGTCTGTGGGGTGGAATTGCCGCCGGCATTTTCGGACAACAGGCGCTTTGGGGCTTAGGTGGCGTCTCCCTGATGGCGCAAATTGCCGGTTCCCTTGTTGGCATCGTTATTGCTGGAATTAGTGGATTTGTCGTTTTTGGGCTCATAAAGAAAACTGTCGGGTTTAGGCTCTCTCAGGAAGATGAGTATCTGGGTGCTGACCTGGCTATTCATAATATTAGTGCCACACCAGAAGAAGATTTTGGACTAAGATAGTTAAAAAATTGACGTCATGGTGTCATCTTTTTGTAAACAAAGTAATTTTTTGATATATTTAGCGCCTAGATAGCCATATATTTGCCTTGTTCTATTCCATAATGATAATATATTTTATCAGTAGAGCCTGGCAATAATAGGAATGATCATTGGCGAGCAGACGAAGTACAATTAAAAAAACAGCAAAGAAATCTCTTTTACCTGAGTCGGTAACAGAGTTTCTTGTTAATTTGCTTATTCGGCTTTGGGGCATCACTCTGATTGCTTTATTTGCTGCATCTGTTGTGGCTTTTTTCAGCTATGACCCGAATGATCCAAGCTGGAATAATGCTGTTACAACTGACGCAACCAATCTTCTTGGCACTGCTGGTGCCTGGACATCTGATGTGTTGCTTCAGAGTCTGGGCCTGGGTGCTTACGTCCTTGTTCTTCCCCTCTTAACATGGGGTTGGCGTATTGTTACCCTAAAAGGGCTTCCCTACATTTTTATGCATTTGCTGGCTCTGCCAATACTGGTAATTGCTGCGGTTATTACATTTTCAACATTACCTGTTTATCAAAACTGGCCTTTAGTCAATGTCGGACTTGGCGGATTTATGGGACAAATGCTTCTTGGATATGTGCAAAGTTTCTTTGCCTGGGTTCAAATAAATTTTTACCCTCAGGTTGTTTTCATTATTTTTGCAGCAGTTACAGCCCTAAGCTTTGCCTATACAGCAGGCCTGGATCGGGAAGAATGGAAAGCACTCTTTCGAAGTATTAAATGGTCTATATATACTTTTTTCTCAAAAATATTTGCGACCCTTGCCTTTATCAAAAATTTATTTGGCGGACGAAGTGCTGATGCAAACGGAGCAGAAATTGATGTAAGGCGCAATAAGTCACCTGTTCGAAAAGAACCACCCATAAAAAGTGAGCCCAATAAGGAAAAACGGACAATTCCAATTATTGATCCGGAACAAAGAAACCTAAAGGCCGGAAAAAGGGAAACTATTGAACGTCAGCCAATGCTGGACATCATATCGGACGGCGAGTTTGCCTTGCCTTCGCTAAGTCTTCTCTCCCAACCTAAGCCTCTGGCTGAACAGGACCGACTTACCCATGATGCTTTGGAACAGAATGCACGAATGCTGGAAGCGGTTCTTGATGATTTTGGCGTTAAAGGAGAGATTACAAAAGTACGTCCGGGTCCAGTTGTTACCCTTTATGAGCTGGAGCCGGCCCCAGGAACAAAGTCATCTCGGGTTATTAACCTTGCCGATGATATTGCCCGCTCCATGAGCGCAACATCAGCCCGTGTTGCTGTCGTTTCCGGTAAAAATGCTATTGGTATCGAGCTTCCAAACAGTAAAAGGGAAATTGTTGCTCTCAGAGAAATATTATCTTCCAGCATTTATGAAGACAGTAAAGCTAAGCTTCCTATGGCTTTAGGTAAGGATATAGGTGGTGATCCCATTGTAGCTGATATTGCATCAATGCCACACTTGCTGGTAGCAGGAACCACCGGGTCTGGTAAATCGGTGGCAATCAATGTGATGATCCTGTCATTACTCTATAAGCTGACGCCTGCCCAATGCCGCTTGATCATGGTTGACCCAAAGATGCTTGAATTATCCGTATATGATGATATTCCGCATCTTCTAACCCCCGTTGTAACCGATCCGAAAAAAGCAGTGGTCGCCCTGAAATGGGCGGTGCGGGAAATGGAACACCGCTACCAGAATATGGCAAAACTGCAGGTTCGAAATATTACCGCCTATAATAAGCGCCTCGAAGAAGCGAAACAAAAGGGTGAAAATATCATCCGCAAAGTTCAAACCGGTTTTGACCCTGACACCGGAAAGCCCATATATGAGGAAGAAAGCCTTGATCTTACGCCACTGCCTATGATTGTCGTTATTGTTGATGAAATGGCTGATCTTATGTTGGTAGCAGGCAAAGATATTGAGGCTTTAATTCAACGACTGGCCCAGATGGCCAGGGCAGCGGGCATCCATCTCATTATGGCAACACAACGTCCTTCCGTTGACGTCATCACAGGGACAATTAAAGCCAACTTTCCAACCCGGGTTGCATTTCAGGTGACATCAAAAATTGACAGTCGAACCATTCTTGGGGAGCAGGGCGCAGAACAGTTGCTGGGTATGGGCGATATGCTTTACATGGCAGGAGGTGGTCGAATTACCCGTGTTCATGGACCTTTTGTCAATGATCAGGAAGTTGAAAGGGTTGTTACGGCACTTAAAAAACAAGGACGTCCAGATTACCTGTCCAGTATTGTTGAAGAACCTGATGAAGGATTTGATTCCGATTTTCTGCAAAACGCACAGATGACACCAAATGGCGGCAAATCAAGTGGCGATGACCTTTATGATCAGGCAGTTGCCATTGTAGCCAGGGACCAAAAGGCATCAACAAGCTATATTCAACGTCAGTTGCAAATTGGTTATAACAGAGCGGCCAATATAATTGACAAAATGGAGCGGGAAGGGGTGGTCAGCAGTGCCAACCATGTTGGCAAACGTGAGGTTCTGGTCAGTGATCATTCAGAAGATTATTAACGCTGATAAATATTATATTAATTTCTATTGTCTAAATTCCACCTTAATGTAGAACTAGACTATATTAGTAAATGCAACGGAATTGGCCAAATAATGTTAAAAATTTTCATAAAGGCAATATTGATATCAGTGTTCTTTGGGCAGGCGTCCTATGCTTTACAGCAAACCGATGAAGCCCCGGCACAGGCAAAAGCAAAAATGGTCGATTTTGGGGTGCCCCCGTCTGTCATTACCGGCGAAGATCGGGACCAGATCATCCAAAAAGTACAGGACAATCTGAATGCTATTCGTTCTCTAAAAGCCACTTTCGTTCAAAGAGGCCCGCAAGGCAATGTCGATGAAGGGACGATCTACATAGAACGTCCCGGCAAGATCAGATTTGAATATAGCAATGATAATCCGATACTGGTCGTCAGTAATGGCGATATGCTGTCATTTATCGATTATGAAATCAATCAGGTCAGCCGCTGGCCAATTGATAAAACACCTCTCAGCGTTCTGGTTAATGACCAGATTAACCTTAAAAATAAAGATATTGAAATTCCTGAAATTATCCGCTTTGCCGGACTGATTAAGATGTCGGTTGTCCAACCAGACCAAAAGGATCAGGGATTTATTACTTTGATTTTTGAAGAATCAACCATGGAGCTGAAATCTTGGGAAGTAATTGATGTACAGGGCTATACCACACGTGTGGCACTCGTTAATCCTGAATATAATATTGCTGTAGATGAAAAAGAATTTACCTTCAATGATCCAAGACCACAACGAAATCGCGGACCACGAAGATAAAAATTATTTAATCACTAAAATATTTTCAACCTGACCTTGAAAAATAATTTCCTGATCCCATCTATATAATATGATCAGGATGATGTGGTTCTCCAACCTTCCTTTGAGACTTTCCATCCTGATCTTTGGAACAAGAGGTTTTTCCTTTTTCCCCTCCCTCTTGTTCCAGCAAACTGAACTTTTACCCGGCCAGCAATCTGGCCGGGTTTTTTATTATTAATTCCTCTTGTGGATATGTTCAGTTCAGACTAATTTGCGGGTGTGAGGAAATAAGATGAGAGACATTGATCCCGAAGACGGAAATTTCACTGATTTTGATGAAATTGACGTAAATGAAGAATATCCGACACTTATGCAGGTTGCCCGATTTGCGGAACTGGTTCAGAAAACGCCCTGGTTTCATCATTTGGGGAAACCGCTGACGGACCATACTTTAAAAATTTCCCGTGACTATCTTGAAGCACTCGGATTTCCTGAAAGCTTTCCGGCAGAAGTTCCGGATTGGCAGGAAGCCATATCCTGTCTGGAAACAAATGACTGGAACAGTCCGGCGTGGGAAGCAGAAGAGCAGCTGGCCGCATCCTTAATTTCAGACACACTGGAATTCATTGAGGAAGATGTTCTGGAAGTCGCCCTGACAAATGTTACGGTCAAAGCCGCTGAATTTATCAATAATGCTGTGGAGACAGCTTCTATTCTTTGGGGCGTTGACGATGAAGAACAAATCGCTGCCGCAGTGGGGCAGGCCGTGCAATGCTGTTATCATGCTGCATTGGTCATCGCTGCAGGTGATGAGGAAACTCACCCATTCGCACTAAAATACAGACTTTATGAAAGTGGCCACTGGCCGCTGGGCATTGCGGGGAATACTTTTAATATATTTTAGAAAAGAGGAGTAATATGTCAAAAATCCGTCTCATCACGTGGAATATTAACAGCGTACGCGCTAGGCTTGATATTGTTGATCGATTACTGGCTGAATATAAACCAGACATTCTCTGTTTACAGGAAACCAAAGTACAAAACCAGATGTTCCCCGCCGACGTTTTCAACAAGCATGGATTAATTCACCACGCCCTGGCCGGACAGAAAAGCTATCACGGGGTTGCCACCTTAAGCCGATTACCAATCGCATCCATCAATATAATAGACTGGTGCGGTAAGGGAGATGCGCGACATGTTGAAACGGCTCTGGACAATGGTATTAAGCTTCATAATTTTTATGTCCCCGCAGGCGGTGATGAGCCGGACATAGCTCTGAATGAAAAATTTGCTCATAAATTGGACTTTCTTGCTGAAATGACAGACTGGTCCCATACACTGCCACAGAATGACCATCATATTCTTGTCGGTGATTTGAATATCGCTCCGCTGGAAAGTGACGTTTGGTCCCATAAACAACTGATCAATGTGGTTAGCCACACCCCTGCTGAATGTGAAGCCTTAAGTGCAGTACAGGAAGCCCATAACTGGTTTGACGTTATGCGACATTTCGTTCCGGATCCGGAACGATTATACAGCTGGTGGTCTTATCGTGCCCGTGATTGGCGCACTTCTGACAAAGGACGAAGACTTGATCATATTTGGTGTAGCCCACCATTAAAGGAAAAAATGAAATCCATGAAAGTGCTTGAAGATGCTCGTGGCTGGGAGAAACCTTCGGATCATGCCCCTGTGATGGTTGATATTGAGCTTTAAATTATTTTTTTTTGTCCAATATGCCGTTTGCCACATCAACGACATCTTTGGTGAAATTCATCATTTTCTGACCGCCGTCAACAGGTAGAACGGCACCGTTGATGGAGGGAGTATTGATCAAATGGCATACTGAGGTTGCAACATCATCAACATTAATGGGCGATCCTATAAAATTTAAATGACTGGCAAGCTCAAAATTTTCTTTGCTTTGTGTTTCACTGATCAGGGTTAACCCTGGCGCAACGCCGTTAACACGCACTTTCGGGCTAAAAGCCTGTGCCATCATTTCGGTCGCCCCATAAAGCCCGAATTTGCTTAAGCTGTAACTGAAGAAATCTGCATTTAAAGCAAAGACCTTACTATCCAGAATATTTACGACACTGCCCCGTTCATTTTCAGCAAGACTATTATATAACCCCCGGGCCAGCTGCATTGGGCCGCGCATATTTATATTCATATGATCTGAGAAACTTTTTTCGTTAAAATCCGTTGCTTCATCGCGACTGAAAAGTGAAGCATTATTGACAATGTGCCGTAACGATTTGCCCGATTCCACAATGTTTGTAATCATAGATTCAACAGCATCATAATCACCAAGATCACATTGCACAATTTCACCGCCCGCTTCAAGTTCCGAAAGCAAGTCTTTTGCATCATCAATGCTTCTATGGTGGTGAATGAAAATGTAATACCCGCGATGGCTTAAATGTTCGGCAATTGATTTGCCGATCCGTTTGTTCGCCGCTGTTACCAATACGCTTTCAGTCACATAGTTTCCTATAGATCATTAATGGTCATGTCCGGTCGCTTCCACCATGGAATTTCGGGACCGCCGTAATGTTCCGTTGATATGGCTTTATCCGGATCACCCGTAAAAATAACGGTGTTTGTTGGCGTTTCTTCAATTTCAACACGATTACAGCGCATGTCAATGCCGTCACTTTTAAGAAAGGCATTAATTTTGGCATAAAAACACGCAGCCAGTATTTCCGTCGTCGGATCTCCCGGAGTTATTAAAAGATGCGGCAGGTTTTCAGGTTCATTTTCCTTAAAATAATCAAGCAGGGGGTCAAGATTGCTCAGCTGCATACTATGATCAACCGCGTTATCAATCCAGTTATGCCAGGTGCTTTTTAAAGTACTGAACCCGTTATTCATATTAAGATTACCGTCAAGTGGCATATCCGAATTGCCAACCAGATAAACTTTGACATATTCGTTATGGCCATGCGGCACAAAACACTTGCTGTTTTTCAGATTAAACAGCCGGTGGCTCATGCAATATCGTCGTGTAAAACAAATCTCAAACATCATGATGCGCTTGATACAGAAGGAAAAGCAAAGAGTCTAGCTATTTCCCATACTGTACCCACCATTTTCAGTGATAATTATTTTTGCATCTGACGGGTTCTTTTCTATTTTCTGCCGAAGTCGGTATATATGGGTCTCTAACGTATGAGTGGTAACATTAGAATTATATCCCCATACTTCATTCAGCATTTTCTCCCTCGAGATGGTTGCCCCATCGGCCCTTTTCAGGAATTTAAGGATAGCCGTTTCCTTTTCTGTTAGCCTGATCTTTTCTTCCGTATCCTTATCCGTCAGCATTTTCTCTCCCGGTTTAAACATATAGTGACCAATGGGATAGCTGGCATCCTCACTGATAAGATGCTGGCGCAGATGTGCTCGGATACGGGCAAGCAACACGCCAAACTTAAAAGGTTTTGTTACATAATCATTTGCACCGGCATCTAGACCAAGTATGGTATCGGCTTCCGATGCATTGGCTGTCAGCATAATTATCGGTGTGCTGACACCGCTTTTTCGCATCATCCGGCAAACTTCCCGGCCATCAATATCCGGCATGCCGACATCAAGAATAATAAGATCAAAATCTTTGGTCTTAACAGCGTCAAGGCCGCATTTTCCGTTACTACACTGAACTGTTTTAAATTCTTCGTGAAACGACAACTGCATCGCCAGATTTTCACGAAGATCATCGTCATCATCAACAAGCAGAATGGTATAGGTGTGGCTCATGCGTCTTTCTCTGTTAAAACACTTAACTTAATATTATATAAGTCGTATAACCAATATCAAAATAAATAAAGGCAATTGAGAGCACAGTGGATAACAATTCCGTGATCAATCAGAAACTTATATCCGTCGAGAGAGCAGCATCAGAACTGCGGCGTGGCGGTAGTGTATTAATCACAGACGGTTCACTTGCCCATATGGTAACCTCCGCAGAATTAATTACTGATAACAGACTTGATAAGTTTGCAAATCTATCAAAAGAGAATCCTCTGGTCGGCCTAACCTATAATCGGGCCAATATTCTTAAAATATCCCCGCGATCTGGTGATGTGGCCCTTGTGAAAATCAAGGATTATATGGACAGCGGCGTTATTTCATCAATGGCTGATCCTGCGGATGATCTGCGGCATATCATGCAGGGTCCATTTCAGGTATCCGACGTCCGGCCCGGCAAAATTCATGATGCCGGAATTAAGTTATGTAAAATTGCAAAATTATTGCCCGCTGCTATTTTTAGCGGGCCAATTGAAAATTGGCACGCGCTGGCGGCGCAAAATAATATTCTTTGTCTGGACGCAGAAGATATTCTTAATCACAATATTTGTGAAGCCTTGTCCCTGAATATTATTACATCGGCAAAAGTCCCCCTTGCCGGGGCCGAAAATGCAACGATGGTTGCTTTTAGGCCCGATGACGGCGGTACCGAACATTTTGCAATTATCATTGGCGACCCAAAACGCAATCAGGCGGTTCTTACTCGAATTCATTCTGAATGTTTTACAGGTGATTTGCTCGGTTCCCTAAAATGCGACTGCGGGGAACAAATGCGCGGTGCCATAAAATATATGAGCGATGAGGGTGGTGGTATCCTTCTCTATCTTGCACAGGAAGGGAGAGGCATTGGCTTGATTAATAAACTGCGGGCATACCATCTTCAGGATCAGGGATTTGATACGGTAGATGCCAATGAACGTCTTGGTTTTTTAAGTGACGAACGAATTTTTGAGCCCGCAGCAGAAATGCTAAAAAAAATGGGCTATGGCAAAGTAAGACTGTTGACCAATAATCCGGATAAAGTTGCCGGTCTTGAGGCATGTGGCATTGAAGTGACCGAAAGAGTGCCACACAAATTTCCGTCAAACACCCACAATGATCTTTATCTTAAGACAAAAAAGAAACGATCCGGCCACCTGCTTTAACCAATGCCGATCAGGATAAAGCCGGCTGCAGACAAAAGAAAGCCGAGCTTTTGTTTGCAATCAAGCCGTTCGCCAAATAACAGATAGGACATAAGAAGCAAAAAGAACATATCCAGAGAAAAAATGGTGACGACAATACTGCCCGGTCCGCTTTCAAGTGCTTTGACATAAAAATATAACCCGGCATAGGATACCGTTCCAGTAAAGCCGCCAACCGCCATTACCTTAGCTTTGGTGACCTTTCCCGACCAGGGGTTTTTATTCTTTCTGATAAGGCTAAGCATAAAAAATAAGGCACAATAGCCGTAGGCAAGCGCTAAAATTACAGGGCTAGACAGATCCAATTCATTGGCAACTTTAAGGCCGCCATTTCGAAATGCGAGCAATAGCATGCAGATTAACATAATTAAAAACCATGTCCGGTTTGCCGGTCTTCTGTTCTTCCCTAAATTGAGATTAACCACCACCATCGCCGCCAGAAATGAACTTATCCCCAAAAACTCGATAGGCCCGAGAACTTCCCCGTAATAAAGGGCGGAAATCAGAATAACGATAACAATGTTGGCTTTTGCAAAGGCTGCTGAGAGTCCGGCAGGCCCACGGCGAAGACCGTGCGAAAAAGCAAAATTACCTCCCGCTGAACCAAGCCCCACCAGCAGTGCCATAATGTGGTAGATCCAAATTTTTGTCGCTCCGATATCATCGAAACCTTCTATAAGAAAACAAAGTGCCCCAACAGAATAAAGTCCGGCAAAATAATAGACCTCATCACCATTATTATGGGCATTCCATTTAAAAAGAAGCCCGCCGATTCCGAACATAAAAGCTCCGAGCAGGGCTTCAATTATATAAAATTCCACCGAATATTATTCCGCAATATGTCGGGTGGCGGCTGAAAATTCATCAAAGTCCTCCTGCCAATCCGATTTATGGTTACTTCGGTGAACCTGTACAGCGGTTACCTTATATTCCGGGCAGGATGTCGCCCAATCTGAATTGTCCGTGGTGACAATATTGGCGCCCGAATCCGGCATATGAAATGTGGTATAAACCACACCCGGCTGCATTCGGTCTGTGACCTTTGCTTCAAGAACCGTATTCCCCATGCGGCTTTCGATCATCACCAAATCCCCATCTACAATTCCCCGAAGCTCGGCATCATGCGGGTGGATATCAAGCGTATCCTTATCATGCCAGATATTATTTTTGGTTCTGCGGGTTTGTGCCCCCACATTATACTGGCTTAAAATCCGTCCCGTGGTAAGGATTAGCGGGAAACGCCGGCTGGTTCGCTCAGTGGTCGGCACATATTCCGTGACGATAAAGTTGCCTTTACCACGTACAAATTCACCAATATGCATGATTGGTGTCCCTGCAGGTGCCTTTTCATTGCAAGGCCACTGGATCGATCCCTTTTCATCAAGATAATCAAAACAGACATTGGTAAAAGTCGGGGTCAGTCGCGCGATTTCATCCATAATTTCAGAGGCCTGATTATAATGCATATCATACCCCATGGCACGGCCAAGACGGCAGGCAATTTCCCATTCATCCATACCGTTAAGCGGTGCCATGACCGGGCGGACCCGGCTGATCCGACGCTCGGCATTGATAAAGGTTCCATCCTTTTCAAGGAAAGATGTACCAGGGAAAAACACATGGGCGAATCTTGCCGTCTCGTTCAGGAATAAATCCTGAACAATCAGCAAATCAAGGGCGGACAAAGCCGCTTCCACATGGTGGGTATTGGGGTCAGACTGGGCGACATCCTCTCCCTGAATATACATGGCCTTATATTTACCCTCTACCGCCGCATCAAACATATTGGGAATGCGGTAGCCGGGAACCGGATCAAGCGCCACGCCCCAGTCTTTTTCAAAAGTTGTCCGGACGGCATCGTCACTCACCGGGCGATAGCCCGGAAGCTCATGCGGAAACGAACCCATATCACAGGATCCCTGCACATTATTTTGTCCCCGAAGCGGATTGATGCCAACACCGCTGGCACCGATATTGCCAGTCGCCATTGCCAGGTTGGCCATACCGATCACCATGGTGGATCCTTGTGAATGTTCGGTAACCCCAAGGCCGTAATAAATCGCCGCTCTGCCACCCGTAGCATAAAGTCGTGCCGCAGCGCGGATATCTTCTGCCGGGACTCCTGTATATTTTTCAACGGTTTCCGGGCTATTGACCGGGTCAATGATAAAGTTGTGCCAGTCTTTAAAGGCCTGCTTGTCACAGCGCGCATCAATATAATCCTGGTCCATCAGCCCTTCCGTCATCACCACATGAGCGAGCGCATTAATCATTGCAACATTGGTCCCTGGAAGTAGCGGCAAATGATAATCCGCTTTTACGTGGGGTGATTTGACTAGACCGGTTTTACGGGGATCAATAACGATAAGCTTTGCCCCCTGACGAAGTCGTCTTTTCATCTGACTGGCAAAAACCGGATGGGCATCCGGCGGATTTGCCCCAATAACCATAATCACATCAGCATCCATCACACTGTCAAAGGTTTGGGTCCCCGCTGAGGTACCTAATGTTACCTTAAGCCCATATCCTGTTGGGGAATGACAAACACGTGCACAGGTATCGACATTGTTATTCTGGAACGCCGCACGGATCAGCTTTTGCACAACAAAAACTTCCTCATTGGTGCAGCGCGATGATGTAATGCCGCCAATTGATTTTCGGCCATGCTGCTTTTGAATATCCATAAGCCGCATTGCTGCATAGTTGATGGCTTCGTCCCAGCCAACTTTTTTCCATGGATCTGTTATGTTCTCACGGATCATCGGGCTCAAAATACGGTCTTCATGGATAGCATAATCCCAGGCAAACCGCCCTTTTACACATGAATGCCCGTGATTGGCCTGACCATCTTTCCAGGGCATCATCCGGACAACTTTGTCGTCTTTGAGTTCTGCCTTAAAACCGCAGCCAACACCACAATAGGCACAGGTTGTTATCACACTCTGGTCCGGTTTTCCAATTTCAGCCGTCCGTTTTTCAAACAGGCTGTCTGTCGGGCATGCCTGGACGCAGGCGCCGCAGGATACACAGTCGGATTCAAGAAAGGATTGAGCGGTCCCGGCTGAAATTTTACTGTCAAAGCCCCGGCCATCAATGGTAAGGGCAAATGTTCCTTGCACTTCTTCACAGGCCCGAACGCAACGTGCACATAATATGCATTTGGCCGGATCAAAGCTGAAATAAGGATTGCTGTCATCAATTATTGATTTCAGATGATTGTGACCGGTTTTGCCATAGCGGTTTTCCTTCAACCCGACGAGCTTCGCCATATCATGCATCGGACTGTCCTCATCGGGATGATCGGATAAATAAAGCTCCATAATGCCCCGGCGGATTTTTATGAGTCTGTCCGAAGTTGTCTTAACCGACATGTCCTGCGCGACAGGTGTAGTACAGGAGGCCGGTGTGCCCCTCATTCCCTCTATTTCCACGAGACACAAACGGCAAGAGCCATATTCTTTCATGCAGTCACTGGCACACAGGCTGGGGATTTCACAGTCAATTTCACGGGCAGCCCGCATGACCGATGTACCCGCCGGCACTGTTACTTTTTTGCCATCAATGGATAACTCAACCGATTTTTCAGAAATCTTTTTCGGTGTCCCGTAATCTTTTTCAATAATCAGGGTCATATCTTTAATCCTTAAAATCCTCGGGCCAGTTTTTCATTGCTGACTTGACCGGAATTGGTGTCATTCCCCCCATAGCACATAAAGATGAAGTGTCCATTAATTCACAAAGTTCTTCAACCAATACATAATTACCCGCTTCAAGCTGTTCTGCCCCCCGGGTGGAACCAATTCTACACGGAGTACATTTACCGCAACTTTCAATCGTGCAAAACTCAAAGGCGAATTTTGCCTGGGCTTTCATGTCTGCCGTTTGGTCAAAGACAACTATTCCACCATGTCCAAGAACAGCACCGGCCTCAGAAAAAGCCTCATAGTCAAGGGGAAGGTTAAAGTTGTCCGGTGCCAGATACGCCCCAAGCGGACCGCCAACCTGAACAGCTTTGATCGGTTTCCCGCTATATGTGCCACCGCCGAAGTCATTAATCATATCACCAAGGGTTATGCCAAATGCCTTTTCCACAAGACCACCTCGCCTGATATTGCCCGCAAGTTGAAATGCTATTGTACCACGAGAGCGGCCAATTCCGAAATCTTTATAATATTCGCCCCCACGGGCAAGAATAATCGGGACACTGGCCAGTGAAATGACATTATTGATCACTGTCGGTTTACCAAATAACCCTTCGTGAGCCGGCAAGGGCGGTTTGGCCCGAACCATCCCGCGTTTTCCCTCAAGACTTTCAAGCATGGCCGTTTCTTCGCCGCAAACATAGGACCCCGCGCCAATGCGCACTTCTATATCAAAGGCTTTGGCACTTCCTTTGATATCATCGCCTAAAAAATTGTGTTCTTTTAAGATACTGATCGCATTATTCAGTATTTCTTTACAAAGCGGATATTCACTTCTTAAATAAATATATCCTTTGGTCGCCCCAACGGCGATGCCGGCAATGATCATGCCTTCCATCAGACAAAATGGATCACTTTCCATTAGTATCCGGTCAGAAAATGTGCCGCTGTCGCCTTCATCGGCGTTGCAGCAGATATATTTCTGGTCGGCTTTTGTCTCATAAACGGTTTTCCATTTGATACCCGTTGGAAAAGCGGCACCACCACGGCCACGAAGACCTGACGTCATGACGTCATCAATAATTTCTTTTCCAGACAACTTTAATGCCCTTGAAAGTCCTTCAAATCCGCCATTTTTAATATAGTCGTCTATTGAAAGCGGGTCTATAAGTCCACAGCGGGCAAAAGTAAGCCGCTCCTGTTTTTTTAAATATTCAATATCTTTTGTCAGACCATGGCAAAGCGCGTGGTCAGCGCCATGGAGAAATCCGGCCTGATATAAACTATCTACATCTGACACCATTACCGGTCCATAGGCAACTCTTCCCTTATCCGTTTCAACCTCGACCAATGGTTCAAGATAGGTCATGCCCCAGGTGCCGTTTCTGATCACATTAACCTCTGCCGGCAAGGCGGCAATGGCATTTGCTACTTCATCTGCCCCCATGGACTGGGATGCCGTATCGCGCGGAACATATATGTTTATCATTGTCCGCCCCCCGATTTTAACAACTTTTCAAAGTTGTCTTTGCTGGCCCGTGGTAATAATTTTCCATTTATTTCTATATTGGGGGATAAGGCACAGTTGCCAAAGCAATAAACCGCTTCAACACTGTATTCATCATTATTTTCACCAACGTCAAGCCCGAGCAATGCTTTTACCTGTTCAGTTAATTGGCGGCTTCCCATGGCCTGACAGGCCTCCGCCTGACAAATACGAACCACAGTCCGCCCGCCGGGAGCGGTTTTAAAATCATGATAATAGCTGATGACGCCATGAACTTCAGCGCGGGAAATATTAAAACCCTCCGCCATTAAATTCACCGCCTCCTTCGGGACATAACCATAAACATGCTGCAATGCATGCAGACATTCCAGCAGACCGCCCTGAATGTTTATATAACAATCAATAATTTCTTTTGCTTTATCCAAGTCGGCCATCTGGCTTTCCTATCCTAATATAGCGGCATGATGCCTTAAGTGATCATCCACAAAGGTTGAAATAAAGAAATACCCATGATCATAGCCTTTGTGACGCCGCAATGTCAGCTTCTGGTTCATTTCTTTGCAGACATCCTCAAACTTTTCAGGCATAAGTTGGCTTTCTAGAAACGGGTCATTAAGCCCCTGATCGATAAGGATTTCCGGACTTTCCACCATGACATGCCCTGCTTTTAGTAATGCACAGGCATCATAGTTGGCCCAACTTTCGTGATTATCACCAAGATATTTTCCAAATGCTTTATGGCCCCAAGGGCAGTTCATCGGATTGACTATCGGCGCAAAGGCAGAAACTGACTTAAACTTATCCCTGTTTTTAAGATAAATCGTCAGCGCGCCATGACCACCCATTGAATGACCGAAAATGCCGATACGTTCAGGATCAACTGGAAATTCTCCCAAAACCGTATTAAATAATTCATCGGTAATATAACTATACATATTAAAATGCTCATCCCAGGGTTCCTGCGAGGCGTCAAGATAAAAACCCGCCCCCTTACCAAAATCCCACCCTTCCTCATCGGGAACATGGTCACCGCGAGGTGAAGTATCCGGCGCTATAAGGATTAACCCCAACTGTGCTGCCATTCTGTAGGCACCGGCCTTGGTGGTAAAGTTGTCTTCCGTACAGGTAAGCCCGGCCAGATAAAATAGCGCAGGGCATTTTCCTTCAGAAGCTTGAGGCGGCAGAAACACTGAAAAATTCATGTCGCAGCCAACCGTCATTGCCTTATGGCTGAAATAGCCAACTTTTCCGCCAAAACACCTGTGTTCAGATTTAAGGTCCATATTTAATATACCACAACACTTCTGATTGATTTTCCTTCATGCATCAGATCAAAAGCCGTATTTATTTCATCAAGTGGCATGGTATGGGTGATCAAATCATCAATATTGATCTTGCCATCCATATACCAGTCAACAATTTTGGGGACGTCGGTTCGACCACGGGCCCCGCCAAAGGCTGAACCGCGCCAGACCCGTCCGGTCACAAGCTGGAATGGCCGAGTTGAAATTTCCTGTCCAGCTCCGGCCACGCCGATAATAATACTTTCCCCCCAGCCTTTATGACAGCATTCAAGGGCCTGCCGCATCGTATTAACATTACCGATACATTCAAAACTATAATCCGCCCCACCATTGGTCAAATCAAGAATGGCTTCCATAATATCGCATTCATTGGGGTTTAAAAAATCGGTCATACCAAATTTCTTGGCAATCCCGACCCTCGCCGGATTAATATCAATACCGACGATTTTGTTGGCACCAACCATACGGGCACCCTGAATAACATTTAACCCGATGCCGCCAAGACCAAAGACAACTACATTTGACCCCGGTTCAACCTTGGCGTCAAAGGCAACAGCCCCGACACCTGTTGTCACACCGCAGCCGATATAACATATTTTTTCAAAATCGGCGTCCTTTCGCACTTTGGCAACTGCGATTTCAGGCAGGACCGTATGATTTGAAAATGTTGAGCAACCCATATAATGAAGAATTGGTTCACCATCGATACTAAAGCGGCTTGTCCCGTCCGGCATCAAGCCAGCACCCTGAGTAGACCGAATTTTCTGACAAAGATTGGTTTTGGGGTTAAGGCAGTAGTCGCATTCCCGGCATTCCGGCGTATAAAGCGGAATAACATGATCGCCAACTTCCACAGACTTTACGCCTTCGCCAACTTCAAGCACGACGCCGGCCCCTTCATGACCCAGAATGGCCGGAAATGCCCCTTCCGGATCATCACCGGACAAGGTAAAGGCATCAGTATGACATATCCCCGTTGCTTTAATTTCAACTAGAACCTCACCTGCTTTTGGTCCCTCTAATGTCACGGTTTCAATGCTTAAGGGGGCTCCCGCTTTAAATGCAACTGCTGCTTTAGTATACATAATCCTTCTCCAGTTAATTTATATCTGCTCAAATAATATATACAGAATATTTTTTATTTTATTCAAGAAACTCTCTTGTTTTTTGTATAGCTTCCGCCAAACCAATTCTTTCTACTTTTACACTTTCCGGGAAACAACTCAAGAGCCGACTTGGCGTTGCCCCATCCAGCATCACGAAAACCCCTTTGTCGGTATTTTTGCGGATCAGTCTACCGAATGCCTGTTTCATACGGAGCCTTGTAATCAGGTCATCATAGGTTTTTTTGCCGAAATGCTCGCGCCTCGCTTTATGTAAAATTGTCGGGCGCGGCCACGGCACTTTATCAAACACGCATAACCTTAATGAATTACCCGGCACATCCACACCGTCCCTTACCGCATCCGTGCCAAGAAGGCAGCTATGTTCAACCATTCTGAATATATCAATCAGTGTCGCGACATTGATTGGATCAACATGCTGGGCAAATATTGGCAAATGGGCATCCTCAAGCGGGCCCAGGAGCCTGTTATAAACTTCTTTAAGCCTGCCAATCGCGGTAAATAAACCAAGTGCACCACCTTTTGATGCCAGAAATAATTCTCGGTACGCCGCCGCCAGCTGATCAAGTGAGCGAATGTTCAGATCATCAACAATAAAGACCCGAGCCTGATTTTCATAATCAAAGGGCGATTTAAGACTGTATCTTGCCGGCGGGTGAATAAAATGAGCTGCACCCGTACGAATTTCTGCACTGTTCCATTCAATATCCGGATTTTGACTTTCAACAAGCCTGTCACGTAGTGTTGCGGACGTAATCAATGCTCCATGAGACGGCTTTAAAACGACATTGGCAAAAGGTTCGCTCGGGTCAATCCAATGCCGATACATCCCTACATCACTTTCCCGGCCAGCGATGCGGGTCAGCTCAAACCAGTCTATAAAATGAGATGTTGGCTTTTCACCAGAATTATAAACTTCAAGCATGGGAATCCAGCCATCTGAAATTATTTCACAGCGCCTTGTAATACTGCGGGAGATGGACTCAAGTCTGTTTCTGGTCGCTGTATCCAGCTCATCCGCTTCCATATCCAGTTTTTTAAGCAGAAGTGCAGATAGCCGCTTTAATGGTGCGCTCAGATCCGCAAGAGCAACACTCAATTCTCTGGCCGCTTCAACCAGTTCTTCAGACGGGTTCGTTGTGTAGGTTTCTATTGAGTGATATGCCTCTCCACCCTTAGTTCTCGCATAAATCTGTTTTCTTACCTGAACAAGGAAATTTTCCATGGGCCCAAATGGTGCTTCCTCAGAAAGCCTGTTTTGCCAGCCATCAGCCGGAAGACAGGCTGCCGCCATGTATACCTTGTTCAGAAATTGGCCTGCTTCTTCCTCATCGGCAATTAAATCATCCAGTCGCCCTTTAAGTCCTTTGCCACGGCGGTTTTGTATTTCCGCACCTCTGATCCAGCGCCTGAGCTCCAGCCCCTCCTGTCCGGTCAGATGGGCCGAAAAAACATTATCCGATGCATCAAATAAATGATGTCCCTCATCAAAAATATACCTTGTTGGCAGGTCCGCTTCCCCCTGTCTTGTCGCGCTTTGAACCATGACAAGTGCATGGTTCGCGATCACCAACCGGGCGGTTTTTGCTTTTCTTTGTGCTTTTTCAATAAAGCATTTTTTGTAATGAGCACAGGCAGAGTAGACACACTCGCCGCGACGGTCAGTCAGCTGGGAAAGCCGGCCCGGCCCAAAACTTTCCCCCAGCCAGGACGGGAAATCGCCGCCGATCATGTCACCATCACGGCTGTAGCGGGCCCATCTGTTAACAAGCCCAAGCAGAATTTTTCCTTGCGCCTGTGAAGCAGCATTGGAAATTTCCTGTAAATTGAGCAGACAAAGATAATTTTCCCTGCCTTTTCTAATGACGACTTTCTTTTTCTTTTCTTTTGGATTGGGATATAACCGGTCAAGTTCCTGATCAAGCTGTCGCTGTAGATTTTTTGTAAAAGTTGAAAGCCATACCGTACCACCATTTTTTTCTGCCCAGACGCTGGACGGGGCAATATATCCCAATGTTTTACCAATGCCGGTACCCGCTTCCGATAAGATAATTTTAGGTTCTCCCTCCTTATCGGTAACATCAAATACCTGAGCCGCTTTTGCAGCATATTCAAGTTGCCCGGGCCGTCTTTCAGAATTAGCGCCAAGAAGAGAAATAAGCCTTTCTTCCGCTTCTTTCGGATCTACCTGATCCTGTCCTGGTGGTGGTGGCGGTGCCGTTTCTTCCCATTCACCAAGATGGTTCCATACCTGGTATTGGTCATTTCTCTGCGCATAGTTTAAAGCACCAAGGATTAATGGTCCCCAGCGCCAGCCAGCTTCGCTCATATTGTAGGCGATGGTGGCAGCTCCTTCAGGATATTTATAGTCCGGACTTTTTAATTCCTCAAACAGCAAGGCGGCCGCTTTAAGCAATAAAGCCGCCTCATCTTCGTGTGTATCACCAAGCTGAGGCAGATCAAGTGCCAAAGAAAGCCCCATAGGCAATGGCAGACAAAATTCAGCCGGACGTACAAATGCAAAAAGCTCTAAAATATCAAAGCATCGAGTTATATCTGTTTTCAAATGACGTGCTGCAACGGGAAGATTGCACAGAATAAAATCATGATCTCGCACAATTTTACGCAACTCCGACAGGGTATAAATCTCAACCTCACCGTCTGGTGTCATAATAACGCCTCCAAGCGGTCCGACAATTAAAGCCGGAAGCTTTGAAAGCGTCTCATCAGGAGCAGGGAATTGAAGTAGTGACGTTGTCATTGAGCCTTTTCAGTCTTCTGATTTTACCTGACTATAGCCAGTGCCCGTTATGACGAAAAGTAAAAACAGGTAATAAACTTCACATTCATTCGAATGAGCGGTTGACCTTGTGTGCATTTGGCCTTATGAAGCCTTGCAACACAAGGAATTTTAAAGATAGACACTTTAAATTAAACTGAAAGCAAGAATTATGTCTACATCACCGGAGAATATTAAATTTGCTTATGAAAGCAATGCCTGGCCGTTTCAGGAAGCTGAAAAACTGATCAAACGCCTTGAGAAGTCCGGTAACACGAAAGACTATGTCTTGTTTGAAACAGGGTACGGTCCATCAGGTCTTCCCCATATCGGAACGTTTGGCGAAGTTGCCAGAACAACAATGGTCAGAAATGCATTTGAATTTCTGACAGGCCAGAAAACCAAAATTATCTGTTTCTCAGACGATATGGACGGGTTCAGAAAGGTGCCTGATAACCTGCCTAATCAGGACATGTTAAAAGAACATCTTGGCCTGCCTCTAACTAAAGTCCCGGACCCGTTTGGTACGCATGAAAGTTTTGCCCATCATAATAATGCCCGGCTCGTCAATTTTCTTAACGGTTTCGGCTTTGATTATGAATTTGTCAGCGCGACTGAAGCCTATAAAAGCGGCTCCATGGATCAGACACTTTTAAAAATGCTTGAAGCTTATGATAAAATTATCAATGTAATTCTGCCAACACTTGGTGAAGAGCGCCGCAAAACATATAGTCCGTTCCTGCCTATTTGCCCACGCTCAGGTGTCGTTTTACAAGTCCCCATTGTAAAACGGGATCTTAATGCTGGGACCGTCAGTTATATTGATGAAATAACTGATGAGATTGTTACTGTGCCAGTTACCGGCGGCCACTGCAAAATGCAATGGAAGGCTGACTGGGCCATGCGTTGGGTCGGCCTTGGTGTCGATTATGAAATGGCTGGAAAAGACTTAAGTGAAAGTGTGAAACTTTCATCTGCCATAGCCCGTATTCTTGGCAGCGCGCCTCCGGAGGGATTGAGCTATGAACTATTTCTTGATGAAGACGGTTCAAAAATTTCAAAATCCAAAGGAAACGGCATTTCCATGGAACAATGGCTTACATATGGCACACAGGAAAGTCTCTCGCTTTATATGTATCAGTCACCCAGAAAAGCAAAAAAGCTATACTTTGATGTCATTCCCAAAACAGTCGATGAATACCTTAGCCATTTGAATAATTATTCATCGCTGGAAGGAAAACAGAAATACGCAAGTCCCATCTGGCATATTCATGGCGAAACCCCACCAAAAGAAAATGTTCCGGTCAGTTTTGCATTACTTCTAAATCTTGTCAGTGCCAGCAACGCAGCAAACAAAGAAACATTATGGGGATTTATAAGTAACTATATTAAAAATGCCCGCCCGCAGGACCACCCTTTGCTGGACCAGCTGGTCGGATATGCTTTGGTTTATTATGAAAATTTTGTAAAACCCAACAAAAAATACCGTACACCCACCGACATTGAAATCAAGGCCCTTAATTCTTTGAAGGATCAAATTAAGCAAACACCTGAAGATGCAGAAGCCAACGATTTACAAACTATCGTTTTCTCAGTTGGTAAAGAATATAATTATGAAAATTTACGCGATTGGTTTGGGGCTCTCTATGAAATTTTGCTTGGCCAGAAGGAAGGACCAAGGATGGGAACTTTCATTGCTTTATATGGAAAAGAGAAATTTATCGATTTAATTAATCAAGCAATTAAAGAGACTTAAACTTAATTATTAACAGAATTCTGAGGTTTTTTTGCCAAACAACTGAAATAAATGGCTAAAATTATCAAAAATGAACAGTCTCATTAATGTTACATTAATTTATAGTATGTAAATTAACGCTCTATACCGGTTCAGTATTTTTGTTTCATTGTGTGTTTGGAAATTAGAAATTTATAAGTCAAAGAATATCTTTGAGGAAAAAATGTATAAATTAAATTATAAAAATCTGTGGAAACGGGTATTTGACTTTTTTGTTGCTCTAATAATATTAATAGCCTTTAGCCCTTTCCTCCTCTTCGTAATGCTTCTTATAAAATGTAAAATAGGTAGCCCGATCTTCTTTCGTCAGGACAGATTGGGATATAATGGTGAAGTTTTCAAAATTTGGAAGTTTCGTAGCATGACAAACTGCCGCGATGAAAAAGGTGAACTTCGACCTGATGAATACAGACTTACCCGATTTGGTAAATTCCTACGTGACTGGAGCATTGATGAACTGCCTCAACTTTGGAATGTTGTTGTCGGTGATATGAGCCTAATTGGACCGCGCCCTTTCATAGCTGAATATGCCTCAAGATATACAGCTGAGCAAATGCGCCGCCACGAGGTTCGCCCTGGAATTAGTGGTTGGGCACAGATTACCGGTCGGAATTCCATTAACTGGAACCAAAAGTTTATTCTGGATGTTTGGTATGTGGATCATTGTAGTCTCCTGCTTGATTTGAAGATACTTTTCTCAACCATCCCCTTAGTATTACTAAGAGCCGGTATCACCGCAGAAAATCATGTTACTATGCCAAAGTGGAAAGGCAATGACCCGGTGAAGCGAGAATCATTGTCTGAATAAACCGTAAATAATTATTCGACAAATTTCTCTCCTCTCATTTTTTTTAGTGAACCTTTCTTTTTTTTGTTATCTATTCTGCGTGTTTTAGAGGCGAGTGTTGGTTGAGTTCTTTTTCTTTTTTTCGGTATAATGCTTGCCTCTTTCAATATTTGTACTAGACGCTGAATTGCTTCGTCGCGGTTTCTAATCTGAGAACGCGAGCTGTTTGCCGTAAGGATTATTATTCCATCTGACGTCATTCTTTGTCCTGATATTCTTTTCAATCGCATATACATCGCTTCATTTATTGCTTTATTTTCCATAGCATTAAATCGAATTTGGACGGCGCTCTCTACCTTGTTAACATGTTGACCACCCGGCCCCGGGGAACGGATGAAGCGTACCTCAATATCACTTTCATCTATTTTTAAAGTGTTTGAAATTGTAAACATTTCATCATTCTCTTATTTTTCACATATTTTTTATTCGTATAAGCAATGTTATATGATTATGATGCTCTGACAGTTTCTGCACGGAGTTAAGAATGAAGTCAAAAATTACATCACTCGTCATATTTTGGGTGTTTCTGGTTTCATCTGCTATAGCCGATGATACGCCTACAATTAATTTTGAGCAATATACACTAAGTAACGGTTTAAGAGTTGTCGTCCATACTGACAGGAAAGCACCAATAGTTTCTGTAAATGTCTGGTACCATGTAGGATCAAAAGACGAACCCGCCGGAAAAACAGGATTTGCGCACCTGTTTGAACATCTAATGTTTAACGGCAGTGAGAATTATAATGATGATTACTTTAAACCACTTCAGGAAATTGGCGCGACCGGCATAAATGGAACTACGGCACAGGATCGAACGAATTATTATCAAACAGTGCCCTTGGGTGGGTTGGACCGAATTCTTTGGATGGAATCTGACCGCATGGGACATCTAGTCGGTGCCATTGCGCAGGAAAAACTTGATGAACAACGTGACGTTGTAAAGAATGAGAAACGACAAGGAGAAAACCGCCCTGGAGGCAAACTCTATTATCATATTTATGAAGGTGTTTATCCAGAAAACCACCCCTATCATCACTCGGTGATCGGCTCAATGGTAGATTTGGATAATGCTTCACTCGAGGATGTTAAAAGCTGGTTTCAGGAATATTACGGCCCTAATAATGCCGTCGTTGTACTTAGCGGTGATATTGATGCCGAAACCTCAAAACCACTCATGGAAAAATATTTTGGCGATATTCCGGCGAGCCAACCACTTGACCGTAAAACATCCTGGGTTCCTATTCATGAAGCCAATCGCTATGAAGTGATGGAAGATAATGTTCCTCATACTTACTTAACATGGTCTTGGGCTGTTCCGGGGCGTATAACCAAAGAATATGCAGAACTTGAGGTCGCTGCCGAAATATTTGGCGGCGGGAGAAATTCCCGGCTTTATAAAGATCTGGTCCATGAGCAGCAGTTGGTAAATAGTGCATCCGCATCACTCGTTCCAGGTGAATTATCCGGAATATTCATGATCACTGCAGAATTAAAATATGGAAGTGATTCAGAAGAAATAAGTAAAGTGATTGAGCAAATGCTTACAGACTTTCTTAAAAAAGGGCCAACAGCAAAAGAATTAACCAGAGTAAAAACAACAATTGAAAATGGGATGATCCGTGCAATGGAAAGTATCTCCAGTGTTGGGACTGCGCTGGCTAGCGGGGCCGTATATGCCAACGATCCCGGTTTTATTCATAAAAAACAAAGCTGGCAGAATGCAACAACAAAAAAGGATCTTCAGACAGTCATCAATAAATGGCTTACCAAAGGATATTACAAGATCGACCTTGTTCCATTTGGTCACTACAAGGTAGAAAATAGTGACGTAGACAGAAGTAAAATGCCTGATTTTACTGCTGAGGCGAATATTAATTTGCCCCCATTGAAGCATGCCACACTTAAGAACGGTATTAAAGTAACCCTTGCAGAGCGCCATAGTGTACCTACAGTTAATCTGGCTATGGAATTTGATGCAGGTCGAGTGACCGATCATGCTGTTAAGTTCGGCACAGCATCTTTTACTTTTGGCAATATGAATGAAGGCACAAAATCACTCCCGTCTCTGGAATTTGATGACCGCAAAACCATGCTAGGTGCAAGGATTGGTTTTTCAAACGGACTAGACAGCTCTAATATCAGTCTTTCGGCACTAAAGAAAAATTTATCAGATTCTATAGATCTTTGGGCTGATGTGATCAGAAACCCTGCTTTTCGGCCTGTCGATATTGAACGGGACCGTACTTTAACACTAGCCCAGCTCGAAGAGGCCAAAATGGATCCGGACAGTATTGCCGGTAGCCTATTGACAAAAGTTCTATATGGTCCGGATCATGTTTATAGCGGTCGGACCTTTGCCGAACGCGAAGAAATGGTTAAAAGCATCAATCGTCAGGATTTATTAGATTTTCATGAAATGTGGATAAGGCCGGATAATTCAAAAATATATGTTGTTGGTGATACAACCATTGATGAAATTACGGCACTTTTAAACGCGGCATTTGGCGACTGGAAAAATCCTGACCGGCCTAAGGGTGAGAAAAATATCACGGATGCGGAATATGCAAAAAAATCACGCATCATTCTGGTTGATCAGCCAGGAGCTAGCCAGTCAAGAATTCTTGCGGCCCATCTTGTGTCATCTTCAAAAGATGAAAACGCCTTTAATGTCAATGCAATGAATGATATTTTGGGTGGCGAGTTCACATCTCGTATAAATATGAACCTTCGTGAAGACAAAGGATGGTCATATGGTGCCGGAAGCTCAATTGGCCAGGCCATCCGTCAAAGATCCTTCAGGGTCAGCACATCCGTTCAGACTGACAAAACGGCTGCATCCATGAAAGAAATAATAAAAGATATAAAAGACTATCAGACAACTAAACCTCCTACTGAAGAAGAGCTTAATCTTATGGTAAAAGGTAACACACTTCCTTTGCCTGGCCAGTTTGCAACAAATCGAAGTCTTATCAGCTATATTATAAGAAATGAACTTTATGATCGTCCATATAATTATGCTGAAACTTTATATGACAAATATAAAGCCCTTACGCCGGAATTTTTACAAAGAATTGCCAAAGACTATTTAAGGCCTGATGCCATGACATGGGTTGTGGTCGGTGATCTTTCAAAAATTGAACAAAATATTCGTGAGCTAAATATAGGCGATGTAGAAGTTTGGGACGCCAATGGCAAAAAAATCCGATAATTAGGAATTAAAAATGGTCAGATCAGTTACCCGCTATTTTATTTTCTGCATTATTTTTTCTCTGAATGCGGTTTGGGCTCAGGAACATCCGGAAATTGACCGAGAGATGAATGATGCATTAAGTAATATTATTGCCCGTTCAGTTCCTGGAATTTCTGTTGCAGTCGCCAATAAAGATGGGGTTATCTGGTCGGGTGCTGCTGGATTTTCCAATATCGATGATGGTGTAACGCTCTCCCAATCACATTTATTGGGGATAGGTGATATCAGCAATCAGTATATTGGAACTGTTCTATTACAAATGGCACAAGAAGGCGTTATTAACCTGAACGCCACACCAAAATCTATATTAGGGGATTTGGTATCCAACATCGAGAACGCCGATACAGCAAGCCTTTATCAACTCATGAATAATACAAGTGGAATTTATTCATGGTCTGACGATGAAGACTGGGCCAGAAGGGGCCGAGGTATTCAGCTTAACCCCCATTATCAGTGGCGTCGGGACGAAGTATTGCAATATATATCAAAGAACATGCATCCGGCGGTCAGCAAGCCGGGTGAAATACACCAATATTCTAAAAGCAATTATACAATTCTTGGGTTAATTATAGAGAAAATTACAGGCGGCCCAATTGAACAGGAAGTCAGAAATAGAATTCTAACTCCCTTAAAACTTACACACACATATTATGATACATATGAAATTTTACCTAATGGCGGACTTGCAGGAAGCTATCATCTCGGTACCAATCAGTTTATTTCTAAAGTAGGGATTAATGCGAATTTTGAAACTGAATCCAACCTTTTTATAAATACTTCGGGAACAAGCTTATCATCAGAAGGACTAGCAGGAGGCATCGTAACCACACCCAGGGAACTGGCTATCTTTGCTTCTGCCCTTTGGAACGGAAAAATCATCAATGAAAAAGATCTGAAAAATATTCTGCCTGAAAAAATAAATGGTCACACAGGTATTCATAGTGAAATTCTAGGCTTCACTGCCGATATCCGAAAAATAGAGAATAGCGATATTATCGTAGTCTCCATGATTAATCTGGGAGCTGTTAATTCAGGATTAAGCCCGATGAAAGACTATCTGGACAGCTATATGGATAAAATTCTGGTTCCCATTGCTAAAAAATATGCGTCAGCAAAATAAATATGCTAAACAGGCGCGAAATTTAAATCAGTCAGGACCAGAAGAATGACAGCAAGCAAAAAAATCACCCTTACCAGACCGGATGACTGGCACTTACATGTACGTGACGGCGAAATTCTAGGCTCAGTTCTGGGAGACACAGCAAAAAGATTTTCGCGGGCCATTATAATGCCAAACCTTGCTGATCCGGTGACAAATACTGAGAAAGCAGAACAATACCGCGAGCGGATAATAAACGCACTTCCCAATGAATATAAGCTTTCATTTGAACCATTAATGACCCTTTATCTGACAAACAGGACATCTACTTCAGAAATAAGAAAAGCATGGGACAGCGGTTTTATACATGCCGTCAAATGGTATCCTGCCGGAGCGACGACAAATTCTGATAAAGGTGTAAGCGACATTGTTGCCTGCTATGATGTGCTTGAGGTAATGGCTGAAATCGGCATGCCCCTTCTTGTACATGGTGAAGTAACAGACCCGACAGTGGATGTATTTGACCGAGAAAAAACCTTCATTGATCAATTTCTTAGTGGAATAGTTAAAAATTTTCCTGCACTTAAAGTTGTTTTTGAGCATATAACAACCGCTAATGCTGTTGAGTTTGTTAAAAACGCCCCTGCAAATGTAGGAGCCACTATTACAGCACATCATATGCTTCTGAACAGAAATGCGCTTTTTACTGGCGGAATAAGGCCACATCATTATTGTCTCCCGGTATTAAAAAGAGAAAATCACAGAAAAGCCCTGATTGAAGCAGCAACCAGTGGCAACAAAAAATTCTTCCTAGGCACGGACAGTGCACCACATAGCCGTAAAGCCAAGGAAAATGCCTGTGGTTGTGCTGGTATTTATTCTTCTCACGGAGGCATAGAATTTTATGCTGAAATCTTTGATAAGGCGGGCGCTCTTGATAAGCTGGAAGCCTTTGCCAGCTTTCACGGACCAGATTTTTATGGTCTGCCAAGAAACCGTGATAAAATTACCCTTTCACGGAAACAGTCTCCTATTCCGGAGACTGTTCCATTTGGAAGTGAAAGCTGTGTACCCTTACGCGCCGGTGGTACGCTAGAATGGGTAATTGACTAGAAGAATAAATCAACGATCCCATGCGCATAGGCCATGCTGCTGAATTCATCACCATCATCACGGTTTCTGAAAACTACCAATGAAAAATTCTTTGAAGGAATGCGGTAAAAGATATTTCTAAAACCGATTGAGCTGCCGGTATGATAAATAATGTCCATGCCTTTATAGGTTTCCAGACGCCAGCCAAATCCGTAATTCATAAATTTACCATCGTTGGTTTTATAATTTGTAAATGCCATATCAAGATATTTCTGACCAAGCAGCTGATTTGTATAAAGTGACTGGTCCCATTTATACATATCTTCAAGATTAGTATAAATTCCCCCGTCCCCAAGTACAGCGCTGGTGGGGCTTTGGTCTGTTCTGATGATATTTCCGTCTGCTTCAATGGTATAACCATACGCACGATTGGGAACCTCATTTATGCCATTCTCATAGGCTAGCGAGCTATCCATATGCAGCGGGTCGAAAATATTTTTCTTAAGATAGTCACGAAATGGCTCACCAGTTATTTTCTCAAGAATTTGGGTCAAAATAGCATATCCGGTATTACTATACTGGTGCTTCTCACCAACAGCAAAATAGGCACTGTCTACACCTTCCATAATATCAAGGACGTCTTTATCCTTTAACTGACGGGTCATTCCTTCAGGTATGAGTTCCTCGTAATCCTGAAGGCCGGATGTATGATTAAGAAGGTTTTTCACCGTTATGGTTTTACCATAATCAGGAAACTCGGGGAAAATATCTGTCAGAGTCGTCTCAAGAGTAAGCTGACCTCTTTCAATTAGCTGCAAAATACTCATGGACGTAAATTCCTTGGTCACGGAAGCCAGTCGGAAATCAGATTTCGGCGTTACCGGAATATTTTCTTCGAGATTGGCCATGCCATACCCTTTCTGAAAAATCACTTTGCCGTCCTGAATAATCATTACAGCCGCGCCCGGTTTATCAGAACCTTCATAATCTGCGAAAATTTTGTCAACTCCCATGAATTTCTGGTCCAAAGAATTTTCTGAACCTTCCATCGAATTGTCAGAGCCACATGACATAAGCAATCCCATCACCGCTAATACTATCATTTTTTTCATAATCTATTCCCCTCTATCCCGGTAAATAACCACTGTAACAAAATTCTGCCGGTCCCGACATGATTGGCGAAACCTCATCCTTATAGGTAATTTTAAGTGTCCCGCCTGGCATATTGACATATGCATAATCGGAACGAATTAAACCCCTGGCACGAGCTGCTGCCACAACTGCACAAGAGCCACTACCACAAGCCCTCGTCAACATTCCAGGTCTTTCCCAGACCTGGAACTTAATATGTGTATCATCAATTATTTCTGCGACACCAATATTTGCAGACTCTGACAGCAATGAACTGGCAGCGATTTCCGCCCCTGCCTTAGGAATATTGATGGCGTCAAAATCTTCCACAAAAAATACCAGATGCGGGTTGGCTACATTAACGGCTACCCCATCCTGAAGTCCACCACTTTTTAAATCTATATGTAAAGTATCAGATGGTTTTGATAATGGTATTTTATCCCAGTCAAAGGAAATTTTTCCCATTTCAACACTTATATTTTCACCGTCCCGTTTGCAGTTAAGTATCTCAAAGTTTACCTCAAGTCCAAATTCATCAAGGCCTGATTCTTCAAATAACAGGAGCGCAACACAGCGCGTAGCATTGCCACATGCCTCGGCCTCCGTACCATCCGGATTATAAATACGCGCTCTGGCATAGGCTCCTTTCCCGTGCTCTGTCACTGGCTCAATCACCATGAGCTGCTCTGCGCCAACGCCCGTTCCAATATCGCAGATATGCCTGATTTCTGCCTTTGTCGGCGTAAACGGCACCTTTCGCCCATCTACAATCACAAAATGGTTCTGTAAGCCCTGCATTTTTACAAATGGACGGCCTTGTGGCGCTATATTAAACCAGTCTTTCATCTTTTTATTTTCTTTTACGTATTAAATAGCGATGCTACAGCATCTGTTACATAATCAATATTATCTTCCGTCAGGCCAGCCATATTCACCCGTCCACTCGCCATCATAAAAATACTATGGTCCTTTATCAGCGATTGAATTTGCTCCGGCGTTAATGTCAGGAAGGAAAACATCCCATTCTGTTCGGCAATATAGTCAAAACCACTATTGGGGGCTTTCGCAGCCATTTTTTCGGCGAATAATCTTCTCATTTTTTTAACACGACTGCGCATTTCGTCAACTTCCTTACGCCATTCTGCTTGAAGTGCCGCATCCCCGAGAATATGAGCAACCACCGCTGCACCATGATCTGGTGGCATCGAATATATACTTCTGACAGTCATTAACATGTGTGACGCATTAATTTTATTCAGCTCAGCCGAAGCCGAAACCAGCGTAATGGCACCGGCACGGTCCCTGTACATCGCAAAATTTTTCGAAAATGAACTGGCAATAAGAACTTCCGGTAATTTTTCGCTCATCATCCGAACGGCATAGGCATCTTCATCAATCCCGTCTGCAAACCCCTGATAGGCTATATCAATAAACGGTACCAGTTCCCGTTCTTTCATAAAAACGGCAAGCGCGTCCCATTGCTCTTTAGTCAGGTCAGCCCCTGACGCATTATGACAGCATCCATGAAGGATAATAACATCACCGGCAACTGCCCGTTCTAAATCCTCCATCATTTCGTCATAAAGGAACTCGCCTTTCTTTGTATCATAATAACGATATGACTTTGCAGTAAGACCTACGCTACGCGCGATACTATGATGATTTGGCCAGGTGGGATCAGAAATCCACAATGTTGCATCCGGTTTGCAGATTTTAATAAAATCGGCCCCAATACGGATCCCGCCTGTTCCGCCAGGCGCCTGGATTGTCGTTACACGCCCCTCTTTAATCGCCGGATGATTTTCGCCAAGCAGCAGCTTCTGTACTTCCCTGTTATAGTCAGGATTACCGGCAGGCGAGAGATACTCTTTTGTTTTTTGGTTTGTTACCAGATATTGTTCCGCTTTTTTAACGGTTTTAAGAATTGCCGTTTCTCCGCCAGCATTTTTATAAACACCAACACCCAAATCAACTTTATTCGGGTTTGTACACGCACGGTACATTGTGGAAACGAGCAGGATCGGATCATCGCCTACTTCTGATAAACCACTGAAAATCATTATTTATATTCCTTGTTTTTTTGTTCTGTTATTTTTCTGAAATAGCGAGATTAAACCCAAGCCCCATTAGAGTCGAACCCGACACCCATCTCATCACTTTTTGGGTTTTTTGCGATTTTTTAAGCCCGCTAATTACCTTTGCGGTCAGAAAGATCACTGCAACATCGACAAGTGAAAAGAGAATATTATCTATTGTCCCCAGAATGATAAACTGAAGCCATAGCGGATATTCTGCCGCAGGATCAACAAATTGCGGTAAAAATGCTATATAAAAAATAATTACCTTTGGGTTTAATATTTCGACCATCATGCTGTCGAAAAAGACTTTCTTGCTCATGCTGCTTTTAACATGAGGAAGTTCGCCCACATCCAGTTTTCCGCGAATGATCCCTATTCCCAGCCAGACAAGATAAAGTGCCCCGCAGATTTTTAATGCCATATAGGCAAGAGGCGCATGAATAAATATCGCCGATAACCCTGCTGCTGCTGCAATAATATGCACAAGTCCGCCAATATGTATGCCTAAGGCTGCAAATGCACCGCCGCGCTTGCCTTTACTCATGGTCTGAGCGGCCGTATAGAGAATTGCCGGGCCGGGAATAAAAGCAAAAATGATCGCGGCGATGAAAAATGGAATAAGTTGTTCAATTGATGGCATTTTGCGACACTCCACTCGAAATTAAAGTTCAGTTAAACCATATTTGAACGAACATGCCTATAAAAAAATGCGACCTGATTAAAATGATCAGGCCGCATTTATTGCTTTTATAATTTTATTTATTCGGCAGGCTGATGCACAGCATCTGATTCTGCTATTTTGACAAATCTGCTGGTGATTACACCGGCTGTCATCGCACCATTCACATTTAATGCTGTACGTGCCATATCAATTAGCGGCTCAATAGAAATCAGCAAAGCTACAATTTCCACTGGAAGTCCCATAGCTGGCAAAACTATCAATGCTGCAAATGTAGCACCGCCACCAACCCCGGCTACACCAAAGGAGCTGATCGTTACGATCATTACCAGTGTTGCAAGGAATTGAAAATCAACAGTAACACCAACAGTAGGCGCAACCATGACTGCGAGCATTGTCGGATATATTCCGGCACACCCATTCTGCCCAATTGTTGCACCAAATGTGGCGGCAATATTGGCAATAGATTTTGGAACACCAAGCTTGGTAACCTGGGCATCAACATTGAGCGGGATACAAGCGGCAGAGCTTCTTGATGTAAAGGCGAATGTCAAAACCGGAAATACCCCTGTAAAGAATTTTTTTGGGCTAAATCCTGTTAGGCTGAGCAATAAACCGTGAATAACAAACATAATACCGATTGCAATATACGAGGCCACAATGAATTTTGCCAAAGCAAGTATGTCCGCAAGGCTTGAGCTGGCAACGACCCTTATCATGAGCGCCATGACACCATAAGGTGTAAATGACATGATCATTCTGACAAGATGCATAATGATTGACTGAGCAACATCAATAAAATGAAGGAAGGATTGCTTGTGATCTTCGTTTTCTTTCATTGATTTTAATCCTGCCACACCAAGAAGTATGGCAAAGATAACAACTGAAATAATTGAAAGCGGTCTCGTACCAGCCAAGTCAGAGAAAATATTTCTTGGAATAAAGGATACAAGCATTGATGCAAGGCTTAAGTTTGAAACATCCCCCATACGACCCTGCAAGGCTTCGGCCCGGGCTGCTTCACGCGCACCACTGACCAGCCCCTCAGCGGTTAAGCCAAATATATCAGTAATCCCAATAGCCACTATTGAAGCGATCATTGTTGTAAATACAAGAACTGCAACAACTGTGCCCCCTATTTTTCCGAGAGAGGCGACCTCATCAATTCGCACAACAGCCGCTATCATAGAAATCAGAATAAGCGGCATAATGATCATATAAAGTAATCTTATATAACCGTTGGCAATAACATTGGTCCATTCCAACGTGCCCTTAATAGTATCTGCGCCGCCATCAGAATAAAGTAGTTGGAGCGCAAAACCGAATATTACTCCCGCAGCCAGTCCCATTAGCACTTTCCGCGATAGCTTCATATCCCCCTTGCTGAATCTTGCGAGCAAATATATAAGGCCCACAAATACAGCCAGATTAACAATTACAGTAATCGACATAAATTAATTCCCTTCAAGCAAACAGCGCAGAAATTAAGCGCATTAGTCCCCAATATTAAAAATTAGAAAATCCCCATCTCCAATAGTGTATTTAAGTCTATCCGATTGAGAAGTAAATAGTCAATTTAAAATATTATTCTTAAAAATAGAAAATTTTAGTAAATATTTTCCACATTTTAATTTAATTAAAAATAAATTCTATCATTTTATTTTTTTTGTAATAATTTTTCTTTTGTTAATATGTAAATTAGCAAATTAATTCACGACCAGCCGTAAGCTTATGCGTATGGAATGGCAATTTCTGTACTATTTACCTAACCCTATTGCTGGGATATAATTATTCTCATATAAAACAAAAGCTCATCCAAATGGGAGAAATTGATGAGAATTATCCAATTTTTAATAGCCTGCATTTTTACTTTTATTTTCAGCAGCACGACATTCGCACAGGATTATTCAAAATATAGTGAGGATGCCCTTAAAAAAATTCTGACCGAAATTGCAACGGTTGAAACGAAAGTTCTGGTGCCCATGCGCGATGGTGTCGGATTATCAACGGACATCTATAGACCCAAAAATAGCAAAGGTAAGGTCCCCACCATATTTGTCCGCACGCCTTACAATATGAATAAACCCGGTCTTCGTACATTACGAAACATTGTTGAAGCTGTAAGTCGCGGTTATGCCTATATCCTTCAAAATGAACGCGGGCGCTATTTCTCGGAAGGAAAGTTTGAAATTCTCGGCCACCCAAGAACGGACGGATATGACGCCCTTGACTGGATTTCAGCGCAGTCCTGGTCAAATAACAAGGTTGGCACTATAGGCTGCTCATCAACTGCAGAATGGCAACTTGCACTGGCAGCCATGAACCACCCTGCTCATGCTGCAATGGTTCCTCAGTCTTCCGGTGCAGGGATCGGTCGTGTCGGTGAGTTTTGGGAACAGGGGAACTGGTATACTGGTGGCGTACAACGCATTTTGTTTTTCGTGTGGCTTTACGGCGTTGATAATCCGCTTCGCGCACAAATACCCGCCGGCTTAAGCCCTGAAATACGTACACAGATTTCTGAATATAATGATCTGGAAGCCAATAAACCAGATGTGGACTGGGAAACACAAATAAATCATCTTCCCATTCAGGATCTGCTAACCAGTATGGGGGAGCCGGAAGGTACCTTTGAGGAATTTGTAAAACGCACGCCCGCATCCCCTGAATGGTTTAATGGCGGCCTTTACCATGATGATGAGAAATGGGGTGTTCCTGCCCTCTGGTTTAATGCATGGTATGATGTTTCAAAAGGCCCAAACATGGCATTATTTAATCTTGCAAGGAAGAATGGCGTGGACGAAGAAACACGCAACAATCAATATGTGGTGGCCGCCCCAAATCCGCATTGTCAGTTTGACAGACTTGGTCCTGATTATGTGGTTGGTGAACGCAAAATAGGGGATACGAGCTTTGATGTTGATGGCATGGTTTATAGCTGGTTTGATAAGTGGCTTAAGGGAGATAAGAAAGCCTTTGATCCAAAAACGCCTCATGTCCAATATTATACTATGGGGGCAAATAAATGGCAGGGCGATGACCAATGGCCGCCTAAAGCCGCAAAGGAAATGAAGCTATACCTCCATTCCGGCGGAAATGCCAACAGTATTTATGGTGATGGAACACTCAGCTTTGATCCACCAATGGGCGAAGGATCAGACAGTTATAATTATGATCCGATGATACCGGTAAAAACCATTGGTGGCGGTGACTGCTGTAACGGTGGACTTGTCATTCCCGGGGCCTATGACCAGCGCACAATTGAAGCACGCAATGACGTTTTGGTTTATACCAGCGATCCGCTGGAAGAACCATTGGAGGTCACTGGCTTTATTGATGCAATTCTGTATGTATCATCTGACGCAAAAGATACGGACTTTGCCGTTAAACTTGTCGATGTGGCGCCGGACGGTACCGCCTATATCATTGACGATACTATTTTCAGAGCCCGATACCGCGAAGGCTATGATAAAAAAGTTCTGATGAAAAAGGGCGAGATATATAAAATTGATATGACCCCTATGACGACGAGCAATGAATTTGAAAAAGGGCACAGGATCCGCGTTGAGGTAACATCATCCAATTTTCCAAAATTTGCCAGAAACCTTAATACCGGCGGCAATAATTATGATGAAAAGGTTGGCGTTGTTGCTCATAACATAATTCATTTATCAAAAGAACATCCGTCATATATTGTTTTGCCAATAGTGAAATAATTCTATCTACTGGCCTGCCTGGTATAACTATGGCAGGCCAATATTCCTGCGATTTATATTTCTATCTGATACGTTCAAAATTCATGATATATATTTTTTGCCAGTCATCTTTATTATGCAGTTTACGAAAAACTTCCTTGGTAAATTTTTTATCTGAAAAATCTTTATCAATAATCCTTACATCAAAGTCTTCTTTGCCACTATATCCACCAGGGACAAATGTGATCATTTCTTCATTTTCCATATGAGCTTCAAACTGATGCCACCGCTGCGCGCGGGCGTTCATAAATAATATTTTCCATTTATGTTCTTCTTTATCATAACTACGGATATCCGTTGTAAAGCCACCATTTGTTGTCGAAAAAATTGTTTGAAAACTGCGTCCATCCTGAAGATAAAATCCCTTCACTTTTGCTTTATTTTCAAGCGAATTAAATTGACCGTTTTCCTGTCTTGTTTGAATGGTAACATCCCATTCTCCTTTTAAATATTCAAATTGAGAAAGTTCTGAGATGCTTTTATCTGAAATTCCAAATTCAACTTGTTCCGCCAATGCCGTTTGGAAGAATATTAAAGACTGTAAAAATGTAGCAAATATAATTTTCATTTTATTTCCTAAAATACAAATCATATAAATGCGGAGCAGGATTTATCCACATCCTGCTCCGCAGATAATTTATCCATAGATACCAGCTATACCAGTCTCATGGATTTAATAGAATGGTTATTCTACAGCCGCTTGTTTTGGAGAAAGTATCCATAATACAAGGGCAACCAAAATAAGAGCAGGGACATCTCCAAGCATATGGCCCATTTCATTACCGTCAGTTACTGCCTGTACTCCCATGATGATGCCATGGGCAAGACTTGACCAGATGGTAAAGGAAATCAGACTTGCATGTTCTGCCGGATTTTTGGACGCCATGATCAGGAATATTCCAAGCACGAAATAAATACCGCAAATCATTTGCAGATAATATTCACCACCACCCCCATGCCAGACCCAGCCTGCCGGCCAGACAAGACCCAATGGATATACAAATAAAAAGATAATTCCGAAGACTTTTAGAGCGAGCTTGAGATAGCTCTCACGTGTTTCATTGTTCATAATCACTCCCCTTTTGTTATAAAAAACTCAATACTAAGCAATTACTTCGAAAAAAATATATCACGACATATATGTTAAGTAAAACAATGTTAAATAGAGGGCAATTTCTTAAGAGACCAAAATGTCCTCAAATTACCGCACTCATAAATATTTCATATCCCGAATTCTATATGACACCCGGGAACGCACCACCATCAAGCAGGATATTTTGTCCCGTAACAAAGCCGGCATTTGCCGAACAAAGCCAGCCGCAGGCAGCCCCAAATTCTTCTGGACGGCCAAACCGGCCAGCCGGGTTGGCGGCCATGCGGTTCTTCCTCGCTTCGTCTTCACTAATCCCTTTTGCCTTTGCTTCACCGGCAATTACTTCTGCGATACGGTCTGTTTCAAACGGGCCGGGCAGAAGATTATTAATGGTTACATTGTCTTTTACAGTGGTTCTTGACACCCCGGCGACAAATCCCGTGAGACCCGCCCTTGCACCATTGGATAGGCCCAGCACATTGATCGGTGCTTTGACGGCCCCTGAAGTAATATTGACGATACGCCCGAATTTACGATCAATCATTCCATCAACTACCGCTTTGATCAGCTCAATCTGCGTCAGCATATTTGAATCAAGCGCCTTGATCCATGTATCGCGGTCCCAATCCCTGAAATTTCCGGTTGGCGGTCCGCCGGCATTGTTGATCAGAATATCCGGGTCGGGGCAGGCGGCAAGTATTTTTTTGCGTCCTTCTGGTGTCGTCACATCACAGGCAACGGTGATGACTTCCCCGCCTGTTTTATTTCGAATTTCCTCAGCCGCTTTTTCAAGGACCTCTTCATTTCGACCGTTGATAAAAACATGAACACCATCGGCAGCAAGCGTCATCGCGCAGGCTTTACCCAGCCCTTTTGATGATGCACAAATAATGGCTTTGCGTCCTTTAATTCCTAAATCCATTTTATACTCCTGATATTATATTTTCAATAAGCCGGTTGCTGCTGCCGCCATTGCAACACCAGCCCAGCAAGGGTCAATGACCGGCACCCCTGTAATATTTTGCAGCCACTCCCGGTGCAGCCCCATGCCCGCGCATCCAAGTATAATGGATTTTGCCCCATAATCATCAACCAGTTTTTTTCCCATTTTTTCTATGCGTGGTCTGGCAAGTTTTTTATTTTCTAACTCCAGTACTCCCATATCCAGCGGCAGATCACCAGATAACATAGACGTAAGTCCAGCTCTGGCAATCTGTTTTTCATGGCGTTTTACAGATAATTCTGAGATGGACAATATACCAAATTTACCGCCCATATTGGCGGCAAAATGCATTGCACTTTCCCCGATGCCAAACACTGTTTGATAACCTTCATCTCTGAGTTCCCTGACACCCGGATCACAGAAACAGGCAATGACATAAGCATCAGCTTTTAATCTGGCGACAAAATTTTTTGTCAGTTTTTCGGCAATAATAACATCCTCTGTCGTCTCAATTGCCTCAGGGGCATCGCTGATTTCTGTATAGCTCAAGTCAGCATTTAAAATTTTTGATGGTTCCAATAATTCCTTTTTTATCCCTTCGGTAACCGAACAGGATGAATTGGGATTAATCACTAAAATTTTTGGCTTTCTATATACATTCATAAATTATATGCCCCAATGCTCAAAAATACTTTTATGGACATTGTTTATATGTCGGGCCATTCGTGCTGAAGCCTGAACGCCATCCCGTTTCTCAAGTGCGTCTATAATATCCAGATGCTCTTTATTTCCCGGCTGCATTCGTTTGGGCAACCGTTCATGATCAAACATCGCCGTACGACGGCGTAAATCACCTATTAGCTCAACCAACAGATCATTGCCCGATGATTTAGCAATAAGGTTATGAAACATATCATCAACATTTCTAAGCTCAATTGCGGTCACAACTCTTTTTTCTAGAAGCTTCTCGATGATGGCCCTCATCTTCTGAAGTTCTTTGACATCTATATTATTCGCGGCTGCTCTTGCCGCATCACATTCAAGTAATTTTCTAACATGAAGTATTTCAACAAATTCTTTTAGGCGGACCTCGCGGACAAATACCCGTCCCGCGTTACGCTCTACAAGGCCCTCCGCTTCAAGTCTGTTGATGGCTTCCCTTACCGGCGTTCTTGAAACATTAAGAAGTTCCGCCAGGCGCCTTTCCTGTAATGGATCACCATACGAAAGATTGCCATTTAGGATCATTTCACTGATAATACGGTAAGTACGTTCACCCAGATTATCATTTTCGTCTTCAAGTGCCTGATATTCCTGCAATTTATCTTTAATTTCCATCATGCTCGTTTCTGTGGGTGTAAGCATTCATTCGCCCTCTTGATTATTTGGTATTCTAATGGTATACCAAATGAATACCAATTTCAATTCATAAAAATATTTTGCTTAATCTAACGCTGATAAAAGGCTGACAACATGAATAAAAAATACGATATGGTGATCAGAAACGGGCATACCGTGACGGACCGGGAAAAGGTTAAACAGGATGTCGGCATCATAAATGGCAAAATTATCACACTTGGTGAAATCCCGGAAGTTGGGAAATATGAAATTGATGCTGAAGGCCTTCTTATACTGCCCGGCGGAATTGACGCCCACTGCCATATCGAACAAAAGTCTTCTTCGGGGATTATGACAGCCGATGACTTTTACAGCGGTTCGGTTTCTGCTGCTTTTGGGGGCACGACAACCTTGCTACCATTTGCTGCCCAGCATCGGGGGCAAAGTCTTCGAGAAGTTGTTGATGATTATATGGCTTGTGCCAAACCAAAAGCGGTCATTGATTATGGCTTTCATCTGATAATATCCGACGCTTCAGATGCCATCATCGGACAGGAACTGCCTGCCATGATTGAGGACGGTATCACCTCTTTCAAAATATATATGACTTATAATGATCTTAAACTTGACGATTATGAAATATTGAATGTACTGGCTGCTGCAAGACGGGAACAGGCCATGGTCATGATTCATGCTGAAAACCATGATGTAATCCGCTGGATAACAGATAAGCTTTTAGAACAGGGCTGCGGTGCACCAAAATATCATGCCATTGCCCACGCCCGCATTGCTGAAAAGGAAGCAACACACCGCGCCATATCATTGGCTGAGCTTCTTGATACACCTATGTTGATTGTTCACGTTTCTTCAGAAGCGGCTCTTAATGAAATACGACGAGCCCAGGAAAGGGGACTTAAAATTTACGGAGAAACCTGCCCTCAATATTTATTTTTAACAATTGACGACCTTGATAAGGAAGGAATGGATGGAGCCATGTATTGTTGTAGTCCACCCCCCCGTGACAAGGAAAGTCAGGAAGCAATCTGGAAAGGGTTGATTGATGGCTCTTTCACCGTCTTTTCATCAGATCACGCTCCTTACAGGTTTGACAGCTCTGGCAAACTCGCTGCGGGGCCAAAGCCGACCTTTGACAAAATTGCCAATGGCGTTCCCGGGCTGGAAATCAGAATGCCGTTATTATTTTCGGAAGGGGTCAATAAAGGACGCATGAATATTCACCGTTTTGTCGAAGTGACATCGACAAATGCGGCAAAAACATATGGCCTTTACCCGCAAAAAGGAACAATTGCCGTCGGATCCGATGCTGACCTTGCAATATGGGATCCTGAAAAACAAGTAAAAATCAGTTCCGCCGCTCTGCACGATAATATGGACTACACGCCATATGAAGGAATGATAGCTACCGGCTGGCCGACAACAGTGATCAGCCGCGGTCGTATTGTCATTGAAAATGAAGCACTGAAAGTGGAAAGAGGGTCCGGCCAGTATCTGAAACGCGCCCGACCGGAAGCCGCAAAACCCCTTGGCAGACTGGTTCCGGAAATGGACCCACGGAAAAACTTTGATGCCAAATTTATTTAAGGATCAGTAAAATGACTAAGTTACTCAATGAAAATGCGAGCGGTGTATATATAATATCGGCAACCCCGTTTAATGAGGATGGTTCAATTGATATGGACAGTGCCGATAGCCTGACAGATTTTTATCTGGAAAAAGGCGTGGATGGCATAACCATTTTAGGCATCATGGGCGAAGCACCAAAATTAACGGCCGAAGAGTCAAAAGCATTCATGAAACGTATTATAACAAGGGTAAACGGGCAGGTGCCCATAGTGGTCGGCGTCAGTAATGTCGGCATGGATAATCTTTCTGCCCTTGCCAATAGCGCAATGGACCTTGGCGCCGCCGGTGTTATGGTCGCGCCCTTTGCCGCCCATAAAACCGATGAAGCGATTTTTAATTATTTTGCCGCTGTCGATAAAGCACTTGGCTCAAAAATCCCGCTCATTTATCAGGATTATCCAATTGCCACAAATGCCAATATTTCCATTCCCTGTCTATTACGGATAATTCATGAAATACCACAAACGGTGATGCTTAAACATGAAGAATGGCCGGGACTGGCTAAATTATCCGCCCTTCGTAAAAAAAGTGTTGATGAGAACTTACGTCGAATCAGTGTTTTATGCGGTAATGGCGGACTGTTTCTGCCACAGGAATTGGCGCGTGGTGCAGATGGTGCCATGACCGGATTTGCCTTTCCGGAAATGCTGGTAGAAGTTTGCAAAAAATTTGCCGCTGGTGACAGTGATGGGGCTGAGGATTTATATGATGTCTATCTTCCTCTTTTAAGATATGAACAGCAGCTCGGAATTGGTCTTGCTATCAGAAAAGAGATTTTAAGGAGGAGAGGCGCCATTAAATGTGCAAAGGCACGCGCACCGGGCCCTACCCTTACCGCAGAGGATCATCAGGACATTGACAGGCTGCTTAGAAGGCTGGATAAAAGACTTGCGTCTCAAAATTAAAGGTAAAACTAAATTGGATAAGGAAAATATACTGATGCGCCGCACTTTAGCCTTCGCAACCCTTATCATACTTTTGTTGGCCTATCCCCTGACCTCATTTGCCCAGTCAGGGACAGACAAAGAAATAATTGTAGGCGCCAATATTGGTAATGTCCCCTGGGAATTTCAGGATACTAACGGAGAGTTTATAGGGTTTGAAATAGATCTGGTTAAAGAGGCCGCAAAACGACTGAACCGGGAAATTAAAATTCTCAATGTTCCATTCAACGGTCTATTCTCGGCGGTTCAGTCAGGTCGCATTGATATCGCTATTTCATCTATAGGAATTACCGAAAAAAGGCTGGAATCAATGTCATTCACCCAACCCTATTATGACAGTGATCAATCACTGACGACCGTAAAGGGAAATGGGATTAACAGTCTGGAGGATTTAAAGGGTCAGATTGTCGCCGTTGATACAGGGTCCACCGGCGATATGTGGGCCACTGCCAACCAGCAAAAATATGGTTTTGCCGAAATTCGTCGATATGAGGGCTTGGCACCAGCCATGCTTGATGTCGCCATTGGAAGGGTCAAAGGATATATAAGTGACATCCCAGCCCTACTTTACTATACCAAAGACAAGCCTAATCTTGAAGTGGTGGAACGGATTCCAACCGGCGGTCGCTATGCATTGATGATGGCAAAAAATAAGCCGCTGGTCAGTGAAGTAAATGCAGTTATTTCGACCCTGAAGGAAGAAGGGTTTATTAATGCTCTCCATAAAAAATGGTTCGGCGTGCCCGCGGAACCTACAACATCAACAGTAGAAATAGTCGATATGCCGTCGGCAAATAACGGCAACCTTCTGAATTTCTTCGATACTTTCTTAAATAAACAGGTATTCCTCCAAACCTACCCAATGCTTATAGCCGGACTTATCACAACCATTCAGCTTGGACTGTTAAGCATCATCTCGGGCCTGGTACTGGGATTAATATTATCCCTCATCCGGTTATATGCGGCAAAGCCTCTACAGGCTATTGTAAAAGTCTATATAGATATATTCCGCTCAATTCCGCTTCTTGTTCTGCTTATTATTATATTTTATGCCCTGCCTTTTATCGGCTTAAATTTGTCGCCCTTTTCCGCGGCGGCCGTATCACTGACCCTGGTTTCCGGAGCCTATACTGCTGAAATTTTCCGGGCCGGCATTGAAGCCATTCCCAAAGGACAGTTTGAAGCTTCAGAAGCCCTCGGCCTTGGATACCGGCATATGATGGGCGATGTAATATTACCGCAGGCGATTAAGATCGTAATTCCACCACTTACAAATAACTGTATCAATGTTATTAAGGATACGGCCCTGGCGTCCGTTGTGGCTATGCCCGATCTTCTTAAACAGGCAACACAGGCACAGGCGGTTGCCGCAAACCCTACGCCCCTTATTGCCGCAGCAGTCATTTATCTTATGTTTTTACTCCCCCTTGTCCTCTGGGTTTCAAAACTTGAAAAAAGATATAAAAAGGAGGGCGCAAAATGACAACACTGATCAGGCTTGAAAATGTCAACAAACATTATGGGTCATTCCAGGCTCTCAATAATATAAATCTGGAAATCAAAGAAGGAGAGGTTGTCTGTGTTATTGGCCCATCAGGGTCTGGCAAATCAACAATGATCCGCTGCATAAACCTGCTTGAACAATATGATGCAGACGGGAAAATAACCGTTGAAAATATGTCTGTTCAAAAAGGAAAAGATCTTAAACAGGTACGAGCCGAAGTTGGTATGGTCTTTCAGAATTTTAATCTGTTTCCGCATCTGACCATATTACAGAATATCATGCTGGCTCCACTTCGGGTTAGAAGAATGTCGCAGGAGCAAGCTGAAACTTTAGCCCTTTCACTACTCGGCAAGGTCGGCATTGCTGAACAAGCCCGTAAATATCCTGCTCAATTATCCGGCGGTCAACAGCAACGTGTCGCCATTGCCCGGGCGTTGGCGATGGAACCAAAGGCATTGCTCTTTGATGAACCCACATCAGCCCTTGACCCAGAAATGGTGGGTGAGGTACTTGACGTAATCAGGAAATTAGCCGATACCGGGGTGACAATGATTATTGTCACCCATGAAATGGGCTTTGCCCGCCAGGTTGCGGACAGGGTCATTTTTATGGATTGCGGGCAAATAGTGGAGCAGGGAACACCCACAGAATTGTTTGATAATCCAAAAGAGGTCCGAACTCGCAATTTTTTAAAAGCCGTATTAAATCATTAAAAAGGAATTCAAGGTGGCATTAAATATGAACTATGTTCGGGATCAGTTTCCCGGACTTAAAAGTGAGTGGGCATTTATGGATAATGCCGGTGGATCACAAATCCTTAAAGGCTGTGTTGATAAGATTACCGAATATTATTATTCAAACAATGTTCAGCTCGGCGGTAGTTATCAGGTTTCACAGGAGGCCCTTAAAGCTTTTGCTAATGGCAGGGAAAATATCGCCACTTTTTTTAATGCAGCAAGGCCGGAAGAAATTGTTTTTGGTCCCTCAACAACAGTGCTACTTCAGTTTCTATCCAAATCCATGGCCAGTCAGTTTCGAGCTGGCGATGAAGTGATCGTGACAATTACTGATCATGAAAGCAATATAGGCCCTTGGGTCTGGCTGGAAGAGCGGGGGGTCAGAATTAAATTCTGGCCCATGAATAAGGAAACATATGAGCTCGAACTTGAGGCACTCGACGCCCTCATGACCGAAAAAACAAAACTTGTCGCCTTTACCCACGTATCAAACCTGCTTGGTACCATTAATGATGTTAAGAAAATAACAGAGTTTGTTCATGAGAGAGGCGCACTCGTCTGTGTTGATGCTGTCGCTTATGCCCCGCATCGCGCCGTTGATGTTCAGGATTGGAATGTAGATTTTTATGCCCTTAGCCTTTATAAAACATTCGGCCCGCATCATGCTGCTCTTTATTGCCGTTATGATCATATGCTTAATCTTGATGGTCTTTACCATTATTTTTATGGGAAAGATAAAATTCCCGCCAAACTGGAACCGGGAAATGCCAATTATGAGCTTTCATACGGCTCCGGTGCCATTGTCGATTATCTGGTGGCCCTTGGTGAACAGGCAGGCGCAAATGGGTCAAGACGGATGAAACTGGAAACAGCCTATAAGGATATTGCGGCTCAGGAAACCATACTTTGTGAAAAAGTTCTTTCCTATTTAAGAAAAAGAAATGATTGTACTATTCTCGGTATAAAAGACGGGCTTGATCCGCGTCGCGTACCAACCATTGCTTTTACTATAGAAGGCAAAGATCCACAAAAAATATGCCTGGAAATGGATCAGCATAAAATTGCCATCCGCTTTGGTGATTTTCATGCACGTCGTCTTGCGGACAGTCTGGATATCAGTAAGGATAATGGTGCTGTCCGTATTTCCCTTACCCATTATAATACTGTGGAGGAGGTAGAAAAGCTGATCAATGCCCTTGATATGGTCCTAGCCAAATAATGCATCTCTGATTTCATCAAGGATTTTTGGATCATCAAGTGTCGCCGGAATGGCATACTCCTCTTTTCCGGCAATGCTGCTCATCACCCGTCTGAGAATTTTACCTGATCTAGTCTTAGGCAAGCGCTTGACAATGACAGCCTGCTTAAAACAGGCCACCGCGCCAATTTCCTGACGGATAGCTTTAACCGCATCAGAAATAATGTCTTCATAAGATTTTAAAACATTATTTTTTAAGACCAGAAATCCGTATGGTACCTGGCCTCTTAAATTGTCATGAACGCCCACGACGGCACATTCTGCCACTTCGGATAGGTTGGCAAGAACCTCTTCCATAGCGCCAGTAGATAATCTATGCCCGGCTACATTGATCACATCATCAGTTCGGCCCATAATGTATAAATAACCGTCTTCATCTTTATGTCCGGCATCACCGGTCAGATAAAACCCTTCAAATTCTGAAAAATAGGTATCAATACAGCGTTTATCATTCTTCCAGATCGTAAGCATTGCCCCTGGCGGTAACGGCTGCTTCACCACAATATTACCAAGTTCGCCCGCAGCCACTTCGACACCTTCATCGTTAAGAATATGAACATCATACCCCGGGGAAGGTTTGCTTGGACTGCCATATTTAACGGGTAAATGTTCTATCCCCATAAAATTGGCACAAATTGACCAGGCCGTTTCCGTTTGCCACCAGTGATCAATAACAGGAACTTTCAGAATTTGTTCCGACCATTTAACCGTATCCGGGTCTGCCCTTTCTCCGGCAAGAAATAATGTTTTAAAATGGCTTAAATCATATTTGCTTAACAGTTCAGCTTTTGGATCTTCTCTTTTTATGGCACGAATTGCCGTCGGGGCAACAAATAGCGCATTTACCTTATGATCCGAAATCACCCGCCAGAAAGCACCGGCATCTGGGGTGCCGACCGGCTTTCCTTCATATAAAATTGTTGTACAGCCACGAATAAGCGGTCCATAAACGATATATGAGTGACCAACCACCCAGCCGATATCTGAAGCGGCCCAGTAAACATCACCGGGATCCATGTTATAAACATTCTTCATGCTCCAGTTCATGGCTACCAAATGTCCCCCGTTATCACGCACGATCCCTTTTGGTGTTCCAGTGGTTCCGGAAGTATAGAGAATATAAAGCGGGTCTGTTGCAGCAAGCATTTCGCATGCTGCCGGTTTAGCCGTCTTCATCTGTTCAGACCAGATAAAATCCCGGCCGGGAATAATGGACACATCACATTCGGGCCGCTCGACTATGATTGTTTTAATCATTGAATTAGAAATTTCCTGCGCTTCATCAATAAACGGTTTATATTGAATTACTTTCCCTGGTTCGATCCCGCATGACGCCGAAACGATCACTTTCGGTTCGGCATCAATTATCCTTTTCGCCAGTTCCATTGACGCAAATCCACCAAAAACAACTGTGTGAACCGCCCCTATACGTGCACAGGAAAGCATTGCAATTACCGCTTCCGGTATCATCGGCATATAAAGAAGCACCCGATCACCCTTTTCTACGCCAAATGATTTAAGCACCCCCGCAAATTTCGCTACTTGCTCTAGTAACTGTTGAAATGTGAACTTGCTAACTGTGCCGGTCATGGCACTGTCATAAATTAGGGCAATCCGGTCTCCGTGTCCTGCTTCGACATGACGATCAAGTGCATTATAACAACTATTGGTTTTTGCGCCGGAATACCACCGGTAAAGCGGAGCGGAGGATCGGTCCAATACCTGATCCCACTTTTTATACCAGCTTAATTCCATGGCCGCTTCCGCCCAGAAAACCTCAGGTTCCTTTTGCCATCTTTTATATGTTTCCTCGTATGATTTTGGCGACATTTTATCTTCTTAAATTTATGTAATTCTTTAAAGTCACTGTAATGCCCTCCATAAAATTGACAAGGCTCTTAACTAGGGTCCAGCCCAATTTAAATTTCTTTTTGGCTTTCCTTAAATACTTCCAATTGTGCTGAAAAAGCTCTTCTGAAAGCTGGCCTGGCTTCCCCTCTGGACACATATTCAAATAAATTCATATATTCTTCAAGTAAGCCAGAATTTTTTAATCTACGAAGCACTGTTATCATCATTAGATCGCCTGCACTGAACTTACCTTCAAGCCAATCTTTATTTCCAAGTCGTGTCGATAATCTATCCAGTCGAAAACGAATTCGATCCTTAAGCATTAACTTTCTTTCATCATACCAATTTTTATCTCTTTCAAAATAACCCGCAGTCTCAAAGTCCAATATAGGTGGTTCAATTGTACTCATCGCGGAAAACATCCAGCTTACTGCCCGTGCTCCGGCCTCTACATCACCTGGCAACAGTCCTTTATGAGACCTAGCAATATGATGTACAATAGCGCCGGATTCAAATAGCACGAGGTTTCCTTCTTCATAGGTTGGAATCTGACCAAATGGTTGAAGTGAAAGATGCGGTGTTTGTTTCATTTCATCAAACGTAACGAGACGAACTTTGTATGGCTGATTAACTTCTTCAAATGCCCATCGGACGGGCATATCTCGGGCCATTCCTTTACCGCCATCTGGGGATGCTTTAAAAGCTGTAATTGTTGGAATCATGTTAACGCTCATTTATTGTTGATTATGGAAAAATAAATTAACAGGATAATAAGACTTTATACGTTATACAGTTTTTAAGCACAAAGAAGAAAAAGAAAGATTTCTACAGGCATGTCAATAAAATGGGTTACAAGAAAC
>JACKKT010000016.1 GCA_024236295.1 Kordiimonadaceae bacterium
TATCAATTTTCACTTTCAGGCTTTACAGCGGCACATAACGCCATTACAAACGCCTGCCGCTAATTAAATTAAAGTAAATTGCAGCACTTTATATATAAGTGAGATAAATTATGAAGACTTTACCATTGGGTGTAGAGCCCGTCGTTGCACCGCGGCGCATTTTTGATGAAAGCAGAAGTCTTATTGGTTTATCTCATTCTGAGGTGGCGGAAAAACTAAAAGAAATAGGCATTCCTGAAAAACAATGCCGGATGCGCGCACAGCAGATCTGGCACTGGATTTACTACAGAGGGGCTAAATCTTTTGGCGAAATGAGCAATATATCAAAAGATATGAGAGAAAAACTGGCCCAAAATTTTGATGTGGGTCGTCCTGAAATTTCAGAGGCTCTCGTTTCAAAGGACGGGACACGTAAGTGGTTGTTGAAATTTCCTGATGGACAGGAAGTGGAAACTGTTTTTATACCAGAAGAAGACCGTGGTACCTTATGTGTTTCTTCTCAGGTTGGATGCACATTAACTTGTAAATTCTGTCATACAGGCACACAGAGACTTGTGCGTAATTTAACGCCAACTGAAATTGTCATGCAGCTCCTTGTGGCCAGAGATTATTTAGGTGAATGGCCAAGCCCCTCTGAAGGAAGACTGGTTTCGACAATAGTGCTTATGGGCATGGGAGAACCCCTTTATAATTTTGAAAATGTAAAAAAAGCAATGCATATTGTTATGGATGATAACGGTATTAATCTATCGCGGCGCCGGATTACATTATCAACATCCGGTGTCGTGCCGGAAATTTATCGTTGTGGCGAGGAAATGGGGGTTAATCTGGCTATTTCTTTACATGCGGTTGATGATGAAACCAGAAGCAAGATCATGCCTATTAACAATAAATATCCTATTGATGAACTGCTGACAGCCTGTAAGAATTATGCCGGAATAAAAAACAGCCGCAAAATTACATTCGAGTATATTTTGCTTAAAGATATCAATGACCGTGATGAAGATGCCCTGAAGCTGGTCAAATTAATTAAAGATTATAAAATACCGGCAAAAGTAAATTTGATACCTTTCAATCCCTGGCCGGGATCAGGCTATGAAAGACCAAGCAAAGAGAGGGTAGCAAGATTCTCTGACCTGATATTCAGTCGGGGTATTTCTGCACCGATCAGAACGACGAGAGGCGAAGACATTCTGGCCGCCTGTGGGCAGTTAAAGTCTGAGTCTGAAAAAGAGCGAAAATCTAAACTGGTTTAATATATTTTAATGAAATGATATATTATTGCTTGCATTGTTTGCCTGCCTCGTATAACACCTCTTTTTTTAAAGTATTAGCTAACGCTTAGTTTATGCATTAAAGATACTTGATTATATACATTTAATATATTAATTTATACATTTAATAAATCTATAGTAAGTCGTTTATATACCTATCATAGATATTAAAAAGGAAGGATGTCCATGAGACTAACTTCATTCACTGATTATTCCGTACGTGTACTGATGCATGTCGCAAAAAAAAATGGGGCACTTTCGTCTATTCGTGAAGTGTCTGAGGAATATGATATTTCAAAAAATCATCTTATGAAGATTGTGCACGCGCTGGGTAAAGGGGGATATCTGGAAACAATTCGCGGTAAGAATGGTGGCTTCAAACTTGGTCAGGATGCCAAGAAAATCAACATTGGTAAACTCATCCGATATACGGAAGAAGATATGAATATTGTCCAGTGTTTGGGGGATCAGGACGGTAATTGCTCTCTTCATAAAAAATGTCATTTTGCATGTGTAATTAATGAAGCGCGGAATGCTTTTCTGGCAGCTGTTGATAAATACACCCTTGCAGATATTGTGAATGATCGACCACCGGTGAAACTTTCCTGATATTTTGAGTTTTTCGAAAATTAAACTCTTTATGAATTTTACACTTTAACTCGGCTATATTGTCGAGTAAAAAAGAAACTATAATTTTGTTTCAAAGGTAAAAACATATGATAGCCCGTATTTTCAAACCAACAAAAAATGCTATGCAGTCGGGAATGAAGCGCTCAAAAAAGTGGCATTTTGAATATGCACCTGAGAAAGCCAGAGACCTTGATCCCCTGATGGGATGGACTGGTTCTTCAGATATGAAGAGCCAGATAAGATTAACCTTTGACACAAAGCAGGAAGCTGTGGCATATGCTGAGCGCAACGGAATTGATTATGTTGTGCAGGAGCCCCATACGAGGAAAAAACGTCTTAAAAGTTATGCTGATGTTTTTGCTTTTCGCCCCCAATAATCATTTGTTTTTGCGCGCTCGTAGCTCAGCTGGATAGAGCACCGGATTTCTAATCCGTAGGTCGCAGGTTCGAATCCTGCCGAGCGCGCCAATTTTCTTTTCAACTATTCTTTCTTTGTATTTTTTCTGGAATTTCCTGTTTTATACCAAACGTTAAAACCTGTGAAGCAAAGGAGTGTTAATGCAAACCCGGATAAGGCCACAAGAAATTTATAAATAAAACCGCCGGTTTTGCCTGCATGAAGGGCATAATATGTGCGCGACACATGATAATATTCCGGCGCATGGCGGTAATCTTCAAATCTGACAATTTTCTGCTTCTCCAGATCGGCGGAGAGGAAACTGGCACCAAAAGGGGACAGGCCCTCAGGATATCTAAATCTGATCCTGGCAATGGTTGGTGTTTCAGGTTTAGGCATATAAAAACGTGCCAGATCCCCTTCCGGAATATATTTAAAATAATATCGGGTGAAGTCCTCAAGATTTGCAATGGAAACGTTGGCAGGCAGCGTGCCCAGTGCTTTTTCATATCTTTGATCAAGGTCTTCCTGGCTGACCACTTCGCCAAGTAAGGTTGAAACTATTTTCTGGCTGGGGGCATAAAATACAAGCGCGACACCAGTTAAGGTGACAATAAACATTACCAGTGCATTGAAAAAACCAAATGACCGATGTGATTTAAGGGATGATTTTCGTTTTAGATTAAGTGGGATCATTTCTTTAAAGTTAAACCCACGCCGAAATGGCCACCAAATCCAGAGACCACTGATGATCATAAAAATAAGGACTATCCCGGTATAGCCCAGAATTTGTTCTCCCATATGGCCGCCCAGAAAATGAATATGCAGATCAGATAAAAAGATCATGATTTCTGTCATATTATAATTAACCGGCAATTTTTCGAGAGTGACGGGATCGTAATAGGAAATGGAGCCGTTCCAGTTCCAGACACGGTACCAGGGGGCATCCGCCATCGGGAAATCTATAAAATTAATATCAGGGCCGCTTAATTCTCTAATTGCTTTTACAGCCTCCTCTTCTTCAATTTTTTGATATTTTGGTGTTTTTGTATCAAGTGAAAGTGAAATAATTTCAGGTCGATAAACCAGAATCGTGCCTGAAATGGCCGTTAATATGAACGCAATGCCAAGAATTAAGCCCAAGTATAAATGAATTTTTCTAAGCAGTTTCATGTTTCACTCATTCATGCGGAAAATAAAAAAGCAGAGGGCCGTTTTGGTGAGGAGCGGAAGGACGGCCCTCTGCTTCATGGCATTGACCTTTAGAAGTCCACCATATATCCCAATGTAAATGTTCTGCCTATACCGCTGAAATAACGGTTATCTGTTGCAAATGAATAGGTCTGTGAATTGTAGGTTATATAATATTCATCCAACAGATTTTCGATGCCTAGGCTGATTTTACCGATCTCACTTTGATAGGTCAGGTTAAAGTCCAACAAAGTATATCCGTCAAAATTACCGGCTGTGCTGGCATCTGTAATATCAAATTCACGGTCCAGATAATGGCTTGATTGAAGTCTTGCCGTTAGGCCATTTTGAAGGTCTGCCTGAATATATAAATTTAAAGTATCCGGGCTAATATTTATCGAAGGCAGCCTTGTATCAATCACATTGTCGCCGTCACTGTCATAATGGCCTTCAATGTTGGAATAGTTTCCGCCAATTTTGAAATAATCATTGACCTGAGCACTAAGAGCAATTTCAAAACCCTTGATGCGTGTTTTTTCACGGTTGACCGAGAAAATGCCATCACTGTTCGGGCTTAACCGTGAACCCAGATCAGATTTTGAAATAAAGTAGCTGAATTTTGTGTCAAAAATTTCATCTGTATAACTTACGCCAAATTCAAGATTATCTGAAATGACCGGTTCAAGATCGAGAAGATTTGCCACCATAACACCCGGTGTGTTTACTGCGCGAAGAACGCGGCCGACATCAGGCATGGTGAAGCCTTGAGAATAAGAACTGAAGAAAGTTATTTCATCGGTTGCATCAAATACCAGACCAACATTGAACAAAGGCTCAGTGAAAGATTGAGACCCTCCTTCAACAGTCAGAATCTGATAAGGATTAACAGGATCATTGCGGGTATTGCCGGCTAATGTTTCATAATCATCAGCGGAAAGCTTGGCATATTCAAGACGGATGCCGCCACTGAGTGTTAGATCAGGAACGATTTCACGGTCAAGCTGGATAAAGGGGGCTATATTGTTGAATTTTGTTTCCGGTACCCAATTGCGCTTTGTAATATACAGTTCCTGGAATGTTTTATCATTAAGCCAGTCAACACCTGTAATCAAATTGACGCCACTACCAGCAACATTCTGAAGGTTATATGTGGTTCTTGCACCGATTTTTTGTGACGTATTTCGGGACTGTTCATAAAGGGTGCCGAAAGGTGGAATAGCAGGGTCCTGAAAAGTTGCTGAAATACTGCCGCCATAGAGTGCCGAGAAATCCTGAAAATAAACGCTGGCAGAAAACGTGCCGCCCGCAAAATCTGTTTCATCATACGTCAGGGAGGATGTAAGCGCTTTGTTTATTGGTGGTGTTCCGGGTTCAACCCCCTTCATTCCCGAAGTTGGAATGCCAAGGGCTTTATTACCATTTACAGTCACATAATTTCCGGAAGCTTTAAGATTAAAGCGATTCACCATTAGCGATAATTTACCGGTTTCTGTAATTTCATAACCAATTTTACCGTATAAATCATATTGTTTTGAATCCTGTAAATCACCCTGAACCGAATAAATACCGACAATATTATCATTTCCATCATAGCTAATTCCTCTTTTGTGATATGATCCCGCAAAATAAAAATCAAACTTATCAACTTTCTGTCCAACCGAATAAAAGCCCTTATAGCCAAATCCGTTTGAATGAAAATCATCATCTGAGGTTATTTGAAAACCGGCTCTTTGTTCCAGAGATCCGTCATCATTTGCTTCGCGCGTGACATAATTAATAATTCCCCCGGTGGCCCCAAGCCCCTGAATGGCGTTTGATCCGTGGATTACCTCAACGCGGCTGATCATAAACGGGTCAATCGTATAACTTGAGCGCGAACCATCACGTAAAGGATTGCTTTGTGGTACACCATCAATCAAATAAAGTGGTTTACGTCCGCGAAAGCTTTCACCGGAACTGGTCAGTTTCTGAATACTGGGTGACAGGCTTGGAACCAGATTGCCAATTGCAGCAAACAAATCATTGGAAATACTTAATTGGTTTTCCAGCTCGTCTTCACCAACGAGTGTAATAGTGCTTGGAATGGCTTTTGGGCTTTTTTGACTGCGTGCAGCTGTAACTGTAATCACTTCATCTGAATTATCATCGATACTGTCTTGCGCAGAAGCCTGATTGCTTAATGCCATGATAAATGCTGATGATAACAGGTAAGTCGTTGTTGTTAAATGTCTTAAAAATACATTTTTGGGGGTAATCATAAACTCATCTTTCTTATTAATAATGATAATGAGAATGATTCTTAATAATAAAGAAAGAAAATATCAATAGAAAAATTAATTTTAATCAAAAAAATTCTGATATCAGGATTTTTGCTTTAAAGATTGGCTTCTTAATTTTAAGAAAATAAACAGGGTTACAGCACCACATAAGAAGAAGCCTGCAATCATTGGCTGCACTGATCCATTATAAAGACGAGCTATTGAACCGCCCACAAGAACAGCAAGTAATGTTTGAATTGAGGTGATGACTGATGTTGCCAATCCAGCCATATGACCAAAGGGTTGAAGGGCCATGCTGCTGAAATTGCCAAACAGACATCCAAGGCAAAAGAAATTAGCCATCTGGTAAAAGTAAAATAACTCAAATGTCAGGTTTCCACCATTAAAAAAACTTACAATTACAAAGGTCAGAGACAGGGATGATTGAAGAACAAGGAAGAAAAAACACACCTGTTCTATAGTAAACCTGGCAACCAGTTTTGAGTTAATATAAGACGAAATTCCATATGCAATAGCAAGAATTCCAAAATAAATTGGGAACAGTTCACCAAGATTATATTGAACCTGCATAATCTGCTGTGCAGAACTTAAATAAGATACGAAGGCACCAAACATGGTTCCTGATGCAAATGTATACCCTAATGAAATGGGATGTTTCACCGTTTCAATCATGCCATAGAGGATAGGTTTAAATGAAAATGACCGGACATTTTCAAAAGCCAAAGTCTCACGTTGTCTAAAATGCATCCAGGTGACACCAGCAACAGCAAAGAAAAAGATAAACCAGAATATAGCCTGCCATCCGGCGAAAAGTAGAATTGTCTGACCGATGAGAGGGGCAAGGGCAGGGACCATAATAAAAACCATGATGATGAGTGACATAATTTTGGCCATTTCACGGCCTTCATATTTATCACGGATAATGGCAAGACTGACCACGCGGCATGACGCTGAACCAAAGCCCTGTATCACACGCCCAAGAAGCATCATATTCAAGCTTGTAGAAAAAATAGCAATCAAAGTACCCAGCAGAAAAATGGAAACACCAACATAAATGGCTTTTTTCCGGCCATAACTGTCGGCAAATGGCCCATAAATAACGACCCCAAATGATATTCCAAAAAATATCGCAGATATGACAAGTTGAATATCATTGGCATTTGTAACATTAAGATCTTTTGTCATTTGCCCGAGTGCAGGAATCATAGAATCTACTGAAAGGGCAGTAATAGACATAAGCATAGCCATTATGCAGATAAATTCATTTCGATTAAGGAGGTTTACTCTCTTTGCCATAGGATCCCCATGCAGTAACTGCTTTAGCAGAAAAATTCAATTTACTAAAATTACGGGGAACTTGTATTAAAAATGAAATTTGAGTTGTTCACCGTATGGATGTTGTTCTATATCAGATCGTTTTAAACTTGTCGAAAAAATAATTTGTTCTATAAATGTTCTTGATTTATTCTTAATATTAGGCTATATGTTCTAAAAATTAGGAGGAAAACGATGGCTTTCACTTTTAAACAAAAAAAAATATGCTTTAAAAAAGGGCTCTATAAATGCCCGGTTCCGCCAGCAGATATTAGTCGTTACTGGTCTGAACTGGATTGGTTTCGCCATGTGGATACCCATGGCGTCTGGTGCCATTAATCGTCTGAACTATTCAGCGATTTATTATATCCTGTTAATTGGTATTTTGAGATAGGTAATGCCGTTCTCTTCGGCGGGGGGGAAATTGCCACTTCTCATATTGACCTGCACTGAAGGTAAAATCAGTTTCGGCATTTTTAGTTCTTTATCCCGCTTTGTTCGGGCTTCGATATATTCATCACGGCTTTTCCCGGTAAGATGAATATTTTGTTCTTTTTGTTCTTTGACAGTTGAAATCCATTTGAATTCACGACCATCTGGGCCATAATCATGGCACATATAGAGAATTGTATCATTTGGAAGCGATAAAATCCTCATCATCGAATCAAATAGCATGCCTGCATCTCCCCCTGGAAAGTCGCAGCGGGCAGTACCGTAATCCGGCATAAATAATGTGTCTCCAACAAAACAGTTACTGTCAATTATATAACTTATACAAGCTGGGGTGTGACCAGGAGTGTGGATTACCTTAGCAGATAAATGACCAATTTTGAAAACCTCTTCGTCAGAGAAAAGGTGATCAAATTGGCTCCCGTCGGTCTTAAAATTTTTCTCTGCGTTAAATACGCTGCAAAATGTTTTTTGAACCTCAGCAATATGATCGCCAATTGCAATTTTCCCACCAAGTCTTTCTTTTAAATAGGGTGCAGCGGTCAGATGATCTGCATGGACATGTGTTTCCAGTATCCACTCACAAATTAAAGTATTTTCCTGAATAAAGGAAATAACCTTATCAGCAGATTTGGAACTTGTACGTCCGGAACTCGCGTCATAATCAAGTACACTGTCAATAATAGCACATGATCCTGTTAGCGGATCACATACTACATAAGTTACCGTAAAAGTATCAGGGTCAAAAAAGGACTTAACAATTGCTGATGAAGACATTTATATTTCTCATTATTTGTTTAGGAATAAGCAGCATATGAAATGACATTAGCCAATTTCCTACAGAATCGTCCACTATTAAACATGAAGATTCTGGCGATTGCAGTCTCAAACTCTATAAAGTTTCCATTAAATCACAGCATTTCAAATTTTAACTCAAACCAGTTTGAGGTTCATATATATCCCTAAAGAATAAATTTCGACAAATCGGAAGTATCTGCCAGATTTCCTATATGTTTAGTGACATAATCGGCATCAATTTTAACCTCTGTCGCAGGCATATCAGTTGCGTCAAAGCTGATTTCATCCAGAACTCGCTCAAGAACAGTATGTAGTCTGCGTGCACCAATATTTTCAACACTTTCGTTAATATTTGCCGACATTTTGGCAATGGCAGCTATACCATCGTCTGTGAAATTCAGTGTAATATCCTCAGTGCCGAGCAGGGCTACATATTGTTTGATCAGACTGAAATCGGGTTCTACCAGGATATGCTTGAAATCATCCTCGGTAAGGGCATCCAGCTCAACCCGGATCGGCAACCGACCCTGTAATTCAGGTAACAGGTCAGATGGTTTTGCAACTGAAAATGCCCCTGATGCAATGAATAATATATGGTCAGTTTTAATGTTGCCGTACTTTGTTGAAACGGTACATCCCTCAATGAGTGGCAAAAGGTCGCGTTGAACACCCTCACGGCTGACTTCGCCACTGTTTCTGTTGGCCCGTCCGGCAATTTTATCAATTTCGTCAATAAACACGATGCCGGTTTGCTCTGTATTTTCTATGGCTTCACGGATAATACTGTCTTCATCCAGCAATTTTTCCGCTTCATCGCTGGAAAGTACTTCAAGCGCTTCTGAAACAGGCATTTTTTTCTTTTCAGTTTTTTGGCCAAACTGGCCACCCAGGATATCACCTAAGTTTAACATACCCATGCTGGCGCCTGGCATGCCGGGAATTTCAAAGGACGGCATGCTTGAGCTCTGATTTTCCAGAACTTCAACTTCAATCTCCTTTTCATCCAGCTGGCCTTCTCGTAACATTTTTCTGAATTTCTGACGTGTATCGTCAGAGGCCGTTGCACCGACCAGCGCGTCAAGAACCCGTTCCTCCGCTGATAATTCTGCTTTGCTGACGACACTGTTTCTTTTTTTCTCACGGATCAGGCTTATAGATATTTCCATCAGATCACGGATAATCTGTTCGACATCGCGCCCCACATAGCCGACTTCAGTAAATTTGGTGGCCTCAACTTTGACAAATGGCGCACCGGCAAGCTTTGCAAGACGTCTTGAAATTTCCGTTTTACCGACACCAGTCGGGCCGATCATCAGAATATTTTTAGGTAGAACTTCTTCCTTCATTTCGCCGCTAAGTTCCTGTCTGCGCCAGCGGTTTCTTAGGGCGATAGCAACCGCGCGTTTTGCGGCTTTTTGGCCGATAATATAACGGTCCAGTTCCGATACGATTTCACGTGGTGAAAAAGTTGTCATTTATTATTTCCACTATTATTTAATATCTAAGGTTTCAACAGTAAGGTTATCATTGGTATAGACGCAAATATCGGCGGCTATTTTTAAAGCACGCTTTCCTATTTCTTCTGCGTCAAGGTCCTGATCCATAAGCGCTTTTGCTGCTGCCAAGGCATAGTTTCCCCCCGATCCAATGGCAATCAGGCCATCTGTTGGCTCAAGAACATCACCATTTCCAGTAAGAATAAGGGAAACATCCTTGTCGACGACGGCCATCATCGCTTCAAGTCGGCGAAGATATCTGTCCGTACGCCAGTCTTTTGCCATTTCAACACAGGCCCGGGCCAGTTGTCCGTTAAAGCGCTCCAGCTTTTCTTCCAGGCGTTCAAAAAGCGCAAAAGCATCTGCAGTTGAACCGGCAAACCCGGCGATCACATTACCATCACCGATCCTTCTTACTTTTCTGGCATTTGCCTTGATAACCGTGTTTCCGAGCGATACCTGACCGTCTCCGACAACAACAACTTTGTCATTTTTGCGGACGCTTAAAATTGTTGTACCCCGCCAGCCTTTTGGTTGATCTGTCATTTGATTTTAACCTGTTTTGCAATAATCATGACCTAACATGTGGGAAATTTTTCAAGATTGGTCAAGGGGCATCTGACTTTTTCTTAAAAAATATTGGAAAGTTTATCGCGTGACACTGGCACTTTTAATAAACTACTGCTATATGTCATGCAAAACTGATATGGCTCATAAAAGGAGAAGATCATGCGCACAGCTACAGTCAAGCGCACGACAAAGGAAACATCCGTTTCAGCAACTGTAAATCTTGATGGTACCGGCATTTATAATGTTAATACCGGGATCGGATTTCTTGACCATATGATGGAACAACTATCCCGTCATAGTCTTATTGATCTGAACCTGAAAGCAGAGGGGGATACTCATATCGATTTCCATCATACTACGGAAGATGTTGGTATCGTCGTCGGTCAGGCGGTGGCTAAGGCACTTGGCGATCTTCGTGGAATTACGCGCTATGGGAATGCCATCATTCCAATGGATGAAACATGTACCCGGTGTTCGGTTGATATTTCCGGACGGCCATTTATCGTATTTAATGTCAATTTTACCCGTGACAAACTTGGGGAAATGGATACCGAATTGTTCCTGGAATGGTTCCGTGCTTTTGCCCACGGAGCGGGCATGACGCTACATGTGGAAAATATGTATGGTGAAAATAATCACCATATTATTGAAAGCTCTTATAAGGCGCTTGCCCGTGCCATGCGTCAGGCGATTGAAATTGATCCGCGTAAATCGGATGCTATTCCCTCGACCAAAGGCATGCTAGGGGACAAGACAGACTAGATTATGAAAACGGTCATTATCGATTACGGGTCCGGCAATCTTCGTTCAGCGGAAAAGGGAACTGTCCGGGCCGCCGAAGGGCTTGATATGGATGTGCTCGTCACCTCGTCTCCGGACGAGGTAAGAAAAGCAGACAGAATTATTCTGCCGGGGGTAGGTGCCTTTGCCGATTGCATGAAAGGGCTTTTATCACTGGACGGAATGAGAGACGCCCTTGAAGAAGCGGTGATAAAAGAGGCGAAACCATTTCTTGGAATATGTGTCGGAATGCAGCTGCTTGCGGACGCCGGGCTTGAACATGGCCGGACAGATGGACTGGGCTGGATAAATGGTACGGTCAAAGAAATAAAATCTGATACCCTTAAAGTGCCACATATGGGCTGGAATGACTTAATCATTGATAACTGTACCCACCCTGTACTTGAAAACATAAAGACTGGTGAGCATGCTTATTTTGTGCATAGTTATTTATTCAAGGCGAATGATCAAAAAAATGTCTTGGCCCATGTTGAATATGGTGGATATATTAGTGCTGTGATCGGGCAGGATAATATAATTGGTACGCAGTTCCATCCGGAAAAAAGTCAGGAACTGGGACTAAGGCTGATCAGGAATTTTTTGAAATGGGCACCTTAGAATGAATGACCTGAATAAAGAAAGCAAAGGTCCCCGTCTTAGTGTTGAGGAAGTGAAGTCCCTTGATAATGTGGATATTCTTGAGCTGTGTGAAACAACTCGCGTAGCAATTCTGACCCATGAAGGCTTTAACTGGTTGACGCCGCCGCCTGAAAAAACACTGGAAAGTTTCTGGAAAGGGGTATTCCTGATACCAGAACGCACATTGATTATTGCCCGTATGGATGGACAGATCGCAGGATGCTGTCAGTTGGTCAGACCACCAAAAAATAACGAGGCAGGCGCTTTCAGGGGCACAATCGAAACATTTTTCCTTGCTCCCTGGGCCAGAGGCCATAATCTGGCAAAAACAATGCTTCAAAAAGCGGAGGATGTCGCCCGCGAAAAAGGGTGTCGTACCCTGGAATGCCATATGGCCTCAGATCAACAGGCTGCGATTGCCATTTGTGAATGGATTGGTATGGATCGCTGGGGCATAAAAGAACGTTACGCCCGGATCAATGATGTGTTTGTTTCCGGTTATTATTATTCAAAAAATTTGGACGAAGTATGATTTTATTTCCTGCCATCGATTTAAAGGATGGAAACTGTGTACGGCTTTACAAAGGTGAAATGGACCAGTCCACTGTGTTTAATAATGATCCTGGAGATCAGGCAAAAAAATTTGCAGAGGCCGGTTGTGAATGGCTTCATATCGTTGATTTAAACGGTGCCTTCGCCGGACACCCTGTTAACGGTGAGGCCGTGACGTCAATTCTTGATAATGTGAAAATCCCGGTGCAGCTGGGTGGTGGGATTCGTGATCTGCAAACTATTCAGTCTTGGGTTGATAAAGGTATAAGTCGGGTCATTCTTGGGACTATTGCGCTTCGTGATCCGGACTTGGTAATTGCGGCGGCAAAGAGATTCCCGGGCAAAGTTGCCGTTGGTATTGATGCAAGAAATGGCATGGTTGCTGTGGAAGGCTGGGCAGAAACGTCTGATATGTCAGCGGTGGATTTAGGCAAGAAATTTGAGGATGCTGGAATTACTTGTATCATTTATACGGATATTGACCGCGATGGCACTATGCAGGGACTTAATGTTGAAAGCACCATTGCCCTTGCAGAAGCACTTTCCATTCCCGTTATTGCTTCTGGTGGCGTCGCATCACTGGATGATCTTCGTCAACTGAAAAATGCCGCAGCCAAATCAAATGGTACCATTGAGGGGGCAATCTCGGGGCGAGCCCTTTATGACGGCAGCCTTGATGTAAAGTCGGCACTTTCCATGCTTAAGGAAGACATCTGATGCTTAAAGCGCGTGTCATTCCCTGCCTTGATGTCAAAGAAGGCCGTGTGGTCAAAGGGGTTAATTTCGTTGGTCTGCGTGATGCTGGTGACCCGGTGGAGCAGGCAAAAATTTATGATGCTGCGGGGGCAGATGAGCTCTGTTTTCTTGATATTACAGCTTCCAGCGATAATCGTTCCATTATTCTTGATGTGGTGCGTAAAACCGCCGAACAATGTTTTATGCCGCTTACAGTAGGCGGTGGTGTAAGAAACGAAGATGATGTCAGAAACCTTCTTCTTGCAGGAGCAGATAAAGTGTCGGTAATGACGGCAGCGGTAATGAGGCCGGAACTGGTTCGCGAGCTAGCTGAAAAATTTGGCTCACAATGTATTGTCGTTGCCATAGATGCCAAATCGGTTGGTCCGGATAAATATGAAGTTTTTACCCACGGGGGCAGAACTCCGACAGGTATTGATGCGATAGAATATGCTAAATTAGTGGCTTCATACGGAGCAGGTGAAATATTGCTGACTTCAATGGATCGGGACGGAACAAAAAGCGGTTTTAATATTGAACTGACCCGCGCTATAGCGGATAGTGTCAGAATCCCGGTGATTGCATCGGGGGGTGTCGGTACACTTGAACATATGGTCGAAGGCATTAGAGATGGCCATGCAACAGCGGTTCTTGCCGCTTCGATTTTTCACTTCGGCGAATATAGTATAGAGGAATGCAAAAAATATATGGCGGCGGCAGGCATAGAGGTAAGGATTTAAGATGACTGAAAAGAGAGATATTCTGGAAAAATTAGCATCCGTTATAGAAAGCCGTAAAGGGGCGGATATCAGTAAAAGTTATGTTGCGGGCCTTTTTGCAAAGGGAAGAAAGAAAATCACCCAGAAAGTTGGTGAGGAAGCGGTGGAGCTTTGTATTGCCGCGGCTCATAATGACCGTGCGGAAGCCATTTCTGAATCAGCAGATCTGCTTTTTCATATGATGGTGCTTTGGTCCGAACTGGGCATTAAATCTGATGATGTCTATGATGAACTGCTGCGCCGTGAGGGGCTTTCCGGAATTGAGGAGAAGAAAGCAAGAAGAGGATTTACTGATGGCTTATGATCAGAATAATGTTTTTGCGAAGATTTTAAGAGAGGAAATTCCCTGTGCTAAAATCTATGAAGATGAATTTGCTCTTGCCTTTAATGATATTAATGCCCAGGCGCCGGTTCATGTGCTGGTCATCCCAAAAGGTGATTATATCAGTATGGCTGATTTTAGTGCGAATGCATCCACCGAGCTTATGGCCGGTTTTTTCCGTGCTGTGGGTGAAACAGCGCGGATTTTAGGGCTTGAAAGTGACGGATACAGGCTCATTGCCAACACTGGAAGCAACGCCCATCAGGAAGTGCCCCATCTGCATTTCCATATTTTAAGTGGCAAAAAACTCGGCCCCATGCTTTGCCGGTAAAATTTTAAGCATTTTGCGCAACAAATTTCTTAAGATCAATATCCGGCCTTGCGCCAAGATGGGTAATCACTTCTCCTGCGATGAGATTACCGAGTGCCCCACATTCACCGATGCTTTTCCCATTGGTCAGACCATATAAAAAGCCCGAGGCAAAAAGATCCCCGGCCCCTGTCGTATCAACCAGTTTTTCAACCCGGCGGCCCTGAACATGGCCTATTTCATCCTGATTGATAACAATACAACCCGAAGCACCGCAGGTTATCACTGCCATATCACAATCCTTTTGAACCTGTAAGGCGGCTTCATTGATATTATCCGTTTTATAAAGCATTTTAATTTCATCTTCATTGGCAAACAATATGTCAACGCCATCCTTAACGAGATCAAGAAATTCCTCATGGTGCCGATTAACGCAGAACGGATCGGAAAGGCTCAATGATACCTTGTTTCCTGCATCATGAGCAATTTTAATGGCTTTTCTAAAGGCTTTTTTTGCTGGTTCCGGGTCCCAGAGATATCCTTCGAGGTAAGATATTTTTGAAGCGCGAACCGTTTCTTCGTCAATATCGGCTTCCGTTAAATTGATACATGCGCCAAGATAAGTACACATTGTCCTTTCGGCGTCCGGAGTGACTAGTACGAGGCAATGGGCTGTTGCCGGACCGTCCGGCGCTGAGGAAGTCTTAAAGCTTGTCCCAAGAGCGGTAATATCATGGCGAAAAACGCGGCCCAGCTGATCATCACGAATTTTGCCTATATAGGATGTATTAACACCTAATGAGGCAAGTCCTGCTATAGTATTGGCCGCTGAGCCACCTGAACATTCAATACACTGCCCCAGCTTTGCATATATTGCCGCGGCTTCCTGCTCATTAACGAGCTGCATGCTTCCCTTTACAAGGTTTTCTGATTTTAAGAATTCATCTTCGACATGGATAAGGATATCAACAATCGCATTGCCTATACCCAATACATCATATTTATGCGCCATATTTATTCCAGATTTTGAAATTAAAAATACATTGATAGAGAAAAAGAACGCTTAAGTAAACGTAAGAATATTTCTTGCCTTTTGGATCAGGATAACCCTATATTTCACCCAAGGGCGTAGAGAAATTAGTTAGGATAGACAAAGACGTGAATAAAATACTCACGGCGATTGAAAGAACTGGCCAGCAAATTTTTGACCGCGCTTTTCTTAAGGTTTTTTTTCTTGGCATGCTGACGATGATTGTATCTGTCATTGTTGCCTATCTTGCCGCAAATGAGCTTATGAAGGATGTACCCGGTTATCAGTCGGACTGGCAATGGTGGGCGGATTTTGTCAACTGGCTAACGGGTTATGTTGTTGATATTGGCTTTTTCATATTGCTCGCCTTCTTTTTTGCACCAATATCTACAATTTTTATATCCATTTATCTGGATGATGTGATTGATTGTGTGGAAGATAAATATTATCCCAATCACAAAGCCGGAAAAAGACTGGGAATTGCCCATTTGTCATTTCTGGCACTCAGAATCACCTTTTTTGTTGTCATTCTGAATATTCTTGTCCTGCCCCTCTACGTACTGCTTTTCTGGATGCCGTTTGTTGTTTTAACTATTTTCTACGTGTTAAACGGTTATTTACTTGGCTGGGGTTATTATGAAATGGTGGCCGTCAGACATTTGGGTATAAAAGAAGCTGGCGTTCATAGAAAATCAATACGGGGTGTGATATTGATTGCGGGAATGATTATGACGCTGTTATTTACAGTGCCGGTTATTCAATTGGTCGTGCCGATCCTCGGTGCGGCGTTGATTTGCCATTTGTTTCATTTGAGCAGGTATGAGGAAATATGAGAATTTATCCGGTTTTAATATTTAGTTTATTGCTTGTGGCTTGTGGGCCCGAGGATAAGCTTTCACAGTCACCACCACCTGCGCCGGAAGTGGTGCCTGAGCCAGTCATCGCCGAAAAACCAAAACCGGCGCCGCCCGCGTTTCAGATGAGCAATATTATGGGACTTCAGAAAAGCACAGTTGAAAGTATTCTAGGTACGCCATCATTAAAGCGCGTCGAAAAAGGGGCTGAAGTCTGGCTTTATGATAACCAGTTCTGTAACGCCCACATTTATTTTTATGAAAATGATAACAGCGATATGCATGTGGAATTTGTTGAAACTTCGGAAGAAAAGAATCTGATGGGGCTGGAAGGCCAGCGCGCAGATTTCTGTATTTCCACTTTTTTAAAGAATTAATCTGCCCTAATTTAGTCAGGAAGTTGGGTTTTATCCTTAAACGCACATAAATCCTCGACCGGGCATATCGGACAGTTTGGCTTGCGAGCTTTACAGATATACCGCCCATGGAGAATAAGCCAGTGATGGGCGTGCCGTGCAAACACTGTCGGAATTTTTTTCTCTAACTTTAGCTCCACTTCAAGCGGCGTTTTGCCCGGTGCCAAACCAGTCCTGTTTGAAACCCTGAATAAATGAGTGTCAACAGCAATGGTTGGATGGCCAAAGGCAATATTAAGGACCACATTTGCCGTTTTTCTGCCTACTCCAGGTAGTTTTTCAAGATCAGCCCGGTTTTCCGGGACAATGCCGCCGAAATCATCAACCAGTATCTGGGCAGCTTTAATAATATTTTTTGCTTTGGTGTTATATAGGCCAATGGTTTTAACGTATTCTTTTAATTTTTCTTCCCCAAGATCCAGCATTTCCTGTGGCGTTGAAATGACTTTGAACAGGGCTTTGGTCGCTTTATTGACACCGACATCAGTTGCCTGGGCTGACAAGGCCACAGCGACTAGTAATGTATAGGGGTTTGTATAATCAAGCTCACCTTTTGGTTCGGGGTCGCGTTCTTCCAGTCTCCTGAAAAATTCATAAATATCGGTTTTTTTCATCTTAATTCCTTTTTTTTAACAATAATTAAGCCGTTTCAAAAATGGAAGCTTCAAAAATGATTATCATGGGTGTAATGTCGAAACATGAATGAAATGCAGGAAAGAGTCTGGTTTGAAGAATATATTTTCCCGAGACGGTCACTGGGCCGGACCGGGTTTAAAATATTGATGGGAGCGATTATAAGTCTCAGCCTTTCGATAGGGCTCTTTTTTTATTCATTAGGGGCATGGCCGATAACCGGGTTCTTCGGGCTTGATGTATTGCTGATCTACTGGGCCTTTAAAATACAATATCAACAGGGCAAAGCAGTTGAAATTATTCGCTTAAGCAACAATACCCTGACGATTACACGCATCGATGCCAAAGGCAACAAAAGCGAAAACAGCTTTAATTCTTATTGGGTCAATTTATCCATGTCCTGTCCCCCTAATGTCCCTAAGAACGTTGGTGAAACATACCCACAGGCCAGGTCACACGGCAAAGGTATATTTTTTGGAACATACTTAAATCAGGAAATGAGAAATGATTTGATGAAGTCACTGTCTCAGGCGCTGATTGATTGTAAAAATTATAGACCTGACCATAATTAAAATGGTGGTGGTTCCCTGAATGTATTCAGAAAAAACCACCACACAATTTGAGCCTCATCAAGATTAACCGGTTAAAGTCAAACAGCAACTTTGTTATTTTGTGCCTGCATTGCTTTAACATTTTCGGCCGATAGGGGTTGTCCACCGATACCCCATTCGCCGCTGGCTGTTTCTCTGACACGAACCCAGGTTACACCACGAAGGGCTTCGCCTTCGATCTCAACCATTGTGTCTGTTACTTTTTTAATCATATTTTGTTTCTCAGCTTTGCTGAATACACCTTCTATAACGTGAATATCTACGAGTGGCATAAGTAATTCCTTTCATGTTTAAGTTAATATCATCTCGTGAGAGGGTGTATCTCATAAAAGAATATTTCCTAGCCAGTTCACGAACTGAACTACCCCGGTATAGAAAATGTACTGGTCTGGAAAATCGTTAATTATTATAGTATTAAAAGAATCATATAGGGAGGATTTATGATGGCTAAAGGAAGTTATAAACAATTTTGTCCGATTGCGATGGCGTCGGAAATCGTATGCACGCGCTGGACGGCCGTTCTGCTTCGTGAATTATTAATGGGTTCAACAAGATTCAATGATCTTAGGCGCAGTGTACCGAGAATGTCACCTGCATTGCTTTCAAAGCGGTTAAAAGATTTGGAAGAAGCCGGTATAGTATATAGGGCGCCGGTTGAAAATGAGCCGGATGTTGAAGAATATATTCTGACCCAGTCCGGAAAAGACCTGTTTCCTGTCGTTGAATCGCTTGGTATTTGGGGTACTAGATGGGTGGAAACGGAACCTTCACTTGAGCATCTTGATCCTACACTGCTAATGTGGGACATACGCCGCCACCTAAATACGACCCCAAAACCAAAGAAAAGAGCAACAATTCAGTTTATTTATAGTGATCTTCCAAAACAAAATCGAAACTGGTGGCTGATTGTTGAGCCGGAAACAGAAAAAATCGATCTATGTTCAATTGAACCGGGCTTTGATGTAAATTTATATATCTCAACCGACCTTCGGACCATGACAAAAATATGGATGGGTTTTGAAACTTTTGCCAAGGCCTATAACGAGGATAGAATTCTGCTTACCGGTGACACTGATCTGGAAGAAAAAATTAAGATCTGGTTCAGCCTGGACAATGGTTTAGGTCATTTTTCCAGAGTTAAAAAACTGGTTGCCTGATTTATTACTTATCCAGCCCCAGAACATCAGCCATATTATAGAGCCCGGGTTTTTGGCCATATACCCATAATGCTGCCTTAACTGCGCCGCGGGCAAATATAACCCTGTTGCCGGCTTTATGGGTAAGCTCTATCCGTTCATCATTGGCATTAAAACTGACTGTATGCTCTCCTGCAATATTACCACCTCGTAATGAGGCGAAACCGATGCTGCCTTTTTCTCTTGCCTTTCCAATACCATCCCGGGCAGGTGTCATAATATCTTTCAGTTCTTTTCCGCGGCCGGTGGCGGCCTCATGCCCCAGACTGAGAGCTGTTCCCGAAGGGGCATCAACTTTATCCCGATGATGAATTTCAAATATTTCAATATCAAATTCTTCATCCAGAATGGAGGAAGCCAATTTTGTCAGGTAAAAAAGCAGATTTACACCGGTTGAAAAATTTGAGGCATAGACAATTGCAGTATTTCCAGACGATTTTTTCAGTTCGTTTTCGTCCGAAGAGCTCATACCGGTTGTACCAATGACCATTGATGTTTTATGTTTTTCGGCTAGCGATGCATGAATAAGGCTTGCTGTTGGGCACGTAAAATCCAGAACCACGTCAGAATTTCTTATAACATCTTCAGCGTCACTGGTAATTTTGATATCGGTTTGTTCGCCCGTTTCAGGATGTTTGATATAACTGCCGATTAAGGGGTTTCCAACCATTTCGGTGCCACCGGAAAGTATCGCAGCATCATGTTCAAGCGTTGCAGTCGTTAATGCTTTGCCCATCCGTCCCTGGCATCCCAGAATTCCAATTTTAATTTTCGGCATTTTGCCTTTTTCCTTTTAAATAGAGGGTAAATACTAGTCAAATTTACATAAAGATCAAATTGATTATGGAGCATTCAGCCACTTTACGATAATCTTCAGTTTTAAATTAATTGAAGGCAAAAAAATGCTCATTATCGTTATTGCAATTTTTATTACACTTATAGTGATCATCAATAGCTATAAAAAAATCGATAATTCTGTAATTAAAAAGCAGGATATTGTGAAAACGGCGTTGCCGGCAATCGTTGCCCTTGGCTGTTTAATGCTCAGAGCAAGTTATTTCGCCTTACCCGATGAAGGTATGGTTAGTCTGGAATATCTGAATTACCGAAAGTTTTTATTGTGGGGGTTTATCCTGCTGATGGGGTATTTCGTCAGACTGGGAATATTTGGAGTGGTTTATATATTTCGCGACCGTACTTAAAATTATGTTTCCTTATGACTGTTCTTTTCTTTTTTCTCAAGTTCTTCTGCAATATCATCCTCTTCAAATAACGCACGGTAACTCGCCCCTTCAAGATCATCATATTGATTATGATTAATAGACCAGAAAAAACCGGCAAGTCCTAGCAACCCTAAAAAGAGGGCGGCGGGTATCAGATAAATTAATCCATCCATTTGGCGGGCCTTAATTAAGGTTCGTGACTTCGATAAAGCTTCTCAAAATTCAATCTAAGTGCATTTGCTGTCACCACTATTGATGAAAGTGACATAGCAATTGCAGCAATCAGCGGTGTTAAAAGTCCGGCCGCTGCAAAGGGTACTGCAATTATATTATAGATTGCAGCCAGGGCAAAATTCATAAAGACCAGCCTTCGGCTAGAAACAGAAACCTGATAGGCACGAACGACTGTTTCCAGTTTTTGTGACTGAAAAATAAAATCAGCAGCATTCTGGCTAATCTCTGAGGCAGAGGAAGGTGAAATGGAAACATGTGCCGCCCGCAGGGCTGGGGCATCGTTAAGTCCATCGCCAACCATTAGGATTTTATCTCCGTTGGCTTTCATTCTTTCAATGACCTCTATTTTATCCTGCGGTTTGCAGGAATATTTATATCGGCTTAGTCCAAGCTCTTCTGCGGCTTCCTCGACAACATCCTTGCGGTCCCCTGAGAGCATTATAACTTTCATTTTACGACGTAAAAACCATCCGACCACATCGTGCGCATCTCCTCGCATTCGGTCTTTGAAGCAAAACAGAACCGGCTTTGCACCTTTTACCGATAGCCACAACTCGCTGTAGCGATTATTCGGTAGATAGCTGGCATGGATGCCGCACCATTCGCGATTGCCTAGCCGAACTTCAAGATTATTAATCATTGCCTTAAGACCCATACCAGGTTCTTCATAAATTTCGCTTTTTGTTGCAATAGTCGGAATATTACGATCATGGCAGGCGACAATCAACGCCCGGCAAAGCGGATGGCTGGATGTTTTGGCCAGGCTTGCTGCCAGTTCCAGATTAAATGGGGTTACATCTTCATCATCAAAATTGGCAAGCTCGGGCTGACCCAGTGTCAATGTGCCGGTTTTGTCAAATATTACAGTATCAATCTCTGCAAGTCTTTCAAGTCCGTCTGCGGCTTTGACCAGAACGCCGGATTTAAAAAGGCGGCTGGAGGCAACAACCTGAACAACAGGCACAGCCAGTCCCAGCGCACAGGGGCAAGTGATTATAAGAACCGCTATGGCATTAATCAGAGATGCTTCCCATCCTATGTTTGAAAGTAAAAACCATCCGAGAAATGTAGATAATGACAGAATGTGAACCAGCGGCGCATAAATAGCGGCCGCTCGGTCAGCGAGCTTTACATATTTAGCACGGCCCTGTTCGGCTGTTTCCATAAGAACAATGATTTCGTCCAGAAGTGTATTACCGGATGTCGCAGTAATCTTAATATTTAATGTGCCGTTTAAATTGATCGTTCCGGCAAAGACTTCGCTATCTTTTTCGACTTTTGCCGGAATTGTTTCGCCTGTTACCAGGCTGGTATCAACATCGGACATGCCGCTTAAAACTATACCATCAGCCGGAATTTTTCCACCGGGAATGACTTGCACAATCTGGCCCGGAGACAGCATTTCACTGGCTACGTCCTCAGTATTTCCGTCTTCATGCAGCAACGTTGCCTTGGATACTTTATAACTCATCAGGTTATGAGCGACACTTCTCGCCTGTCTTCTCATTTTCTGATCAAGATACCGTCCCGTCAGAAGGAAAAACAACAGCATTACAACAGCGTCATAATAAGTGTGATCCGTTTGCATATAGGTACCAAAAAGGCTCATCGCACAAGTCAGTATAACAGCCAGAGAAATTGGGACATCCATATTTAGACGCCCTCCTTTTAAGGCTCCCCATGCCGATTTATAAAAGGGCATTCCTGAAAAAACGGCCGTTGGCAGGGCAATAAGCGCGGATACCCAATGCATCATATTGCGTGTTGTCTCGTTCATGTCATCACCGCTCCAAACGGAAACGGATAAAAGCATGATATTGGCTGAAGCAAATCCGGCTACACCCATAGCATATAGCAGCGAACGAGCGGTTTTTTCACCCTCCTTATCAATCTGGGACGTGTTGAACGGAAATGCCTTGAACCCAATTTTTTCTAGCGCAGAAATAACTTCTTCGGAATGTTCAACAGAAGTATTGACATCAGGCCTCCATTCAACGGCGAGCCTCTGGGTGCTGAGATTGACCCGCGCGTTTTTTATTTTTGTATTTTCGCTGAGTGTACCTTCAATTTCACGAATACATTTTGGGCAATGAAGCCCCTCAACAACAAAATGTTCGATTTTAAACATTTTTTGCAAAGATTGATCCATGTAAGGCGCCTTTATTTAACCAGAATTCTGTCTTCTAGCTTATAAATAAGGTTATTTTGAAATTTCACAACAACAAAAATTTCCCATTGCCCTTTTAAAGGCAATTTTATTGGCGCCGCATAAACTCCATCTCCAATATTTTTCAGCGTTACCTGCTGATCATATCCTTCCGTGACAGTCCGGATGAATGTTGCCGTAACTTCTGAAGGCGGCAAGCTTTCCAGCGGCCTTTCTATGGTCACTTCAAACCGACCTTCAGTAAGTTCAGGCTGGTCAGTAATATTGACTTTCCAGCCCGAACTGACTTGTGCCCGTGCATTTTCTAATTCCCTGTTATAATTTAGGCCTTTAACATAGGAATTTTCTGTTGATAAGCCTGTCCATGTATCAAGCGCGTAGTAAACCATGATGCCATTTGCAGCAAAAACAAATATAAAAAACCCTATGAACCATGCTAAAATTCTTTTTCCTGTGTAAGGTTTTATGTCAGTTGTCATGTTCTTGGTCCTTTAAATGTAGTTGTCTGTACATCTTCTTCATCACCACCAAGTTGCTTTACTTTTATGGTTATATCAACACTATCATCATTCAGTTCTTTTCTGGGGATGGCAACATACAGTTTTAATGATCTTAACTTATCTCTTGGCACTGATATGATCGGCGAACCATCAGCAGCAAATTCATCTGCATCTTCTGTCCGTAAAGTAATGCCGTTTATACCGCTTACTTCAACGATGTATTTTTGCTCAGCGGTTGTTTTATTCATTATTTTTATTGTGTAGCCATTGCGGATGTCGCCGGAAGCCAGCTGAACAAAAAGAGGGTTCCTGTCCCTGAGAATATTTACATCTATCATCGATCTGTTAAGCAAAGTATAGAGCATGATAGCTCCGACCAAAACAAGAATAGTGCTATAAATTATGGTCCTGGGCCGCACTATTCTAAATCTGTTTTCTTCACCTTTCTCGCGTCGCTCAAAATTTTTCAGACTGTCATAAGCAATTAGCCCCTGTGGGCGTCCAATTTTCTCCATGACACTATTACAGGCGTCTATACAAAGTGAACACTGGATACATTCGAGTTGAAGTCCATCACGGATGTCTATGCCCATTGGGCAGACGACAACACATTGACGGCATTGCACGCAATCGCCTCGTCCATCCCAGGATTCATTCTTTTTATGAGGGCCACGGGGCTCCCCTCTGTCATAGCGGTACATAACGGCTAATGTTTCTTCGTCCATCATAACAGCCTGAATACGTGGCCATGGGCACATATAGGTACAGACTTGCTCTCTGGCTATTCCCCCAAGAACATAGGTAAAAGTGGAAAGAAGCCCCATCCAAAGATAGGCGTCGAATGAAGCCTGATTATGAATGAGCTGATTAAAAAGTGTTGGGGCATCGGAAAAATAAAAAACCCAGGCACCACCAGTAAGGAGGGCTATTATTATCCATACAGTATGTTTCAGCACTCGTTTTGTAATTTTATCAAGGGACCACGATGATTTATCAAGACGAATGCGGGCATTGCGATCACCTTCAAAAAACCTTTCCACGGCAATAAATAAATCAGTCCATATTGTTTGGGGGCAGGAATATCCGCACCACATCCTTCCGGCAGTGGACGTCACAAGAAATAAAGCTATTCCCCCCATTATCATCAGGCCCGTAACGTAATAAACTTCCTGTGGCCAGATTTCTATGAAAAAGAAGTAAAATCGACGCCCTGCAATATCAATGAGCACTGCCTGATCCGGCATTCCTTCGCCGCGGTCCCATCTAATCCAGGGAGTAATATAATAAATGCCCAATGTAAAAAGCATCATGAACCATTTTATGGTTCTGAATTTACCTTTTGCACGTTGAGGAAATATTTTCTTGCGCGGGGCATATAGAGATCTTTCTTCTGCCTTGTTAACAGCTTCTACATCAGCGCGCTTGACGACTTGTTCATCATTTTCAGAAACGGGAGTTTCGGCATTCTTTATATCACTTGCCATGATTTATACCCTGTTTATCTGGATTATGTCATGGACAGGATAGCCTCCCTAAATCCGATCCATGACGAAATCCCAGTTCTACATTAATATTCCAATTTTATTCACCGCCACCAAGACTGTGAATGTAAAGTGCCAGACTCTTTATTGTCGCTTCATCCAGGCGCCCTGACCAGGTTGGCATGACACCCTTACGACTGTTAGAGACAATATCTATCATACTATCGCGGTCTGTTACATAAAGTGTGATCGCATCGGTCAGGTTTGGGGCACCGAATTCACGCAATCCTTTGCCGTCTTCTCCGTGGCAGAGAGCGCAGTTATCGGCAAAAAGTATCCGACCACTTTCCGTTGCTGTAATTGTACTATCGGAAAGGCTCTGCACATATGTAACTACATCTTCGATTTCAGACTTGGTAAGCAGTTCATCTCTTAGAAAAGCGGGCATGTCATTCACCCGTGTTTCTTCATGTGTACTGCGAATACCAAAACTGATTGTAGTATATATATCTTCAAGTGTACCACCCCAGAGCCAATCATCATCATTCAGGTTCGGATAGCCGGTAAAGCCGGCGGCACCTGTACCATGGCAGGGGGCACAGTTGTCGCCAAAAGCGGCCTTTCCGCCGGCAAGGGCAAAGGTATTCAGTGCATTGTCATTTCTGATTGTCTCAAGATCCATTGATCTTATCTTATCAAGAGTGACGCTTCTTTGTTGTGCTACATTATCCAGTTCATCATTTAGTCTGTCACGGTTTGTTTCAGCAAAATACCCTTCATAATAATCTGTTATTAGTGGCCATGAAGGATAAAGAAACTGGTATATAAATGCCCAGATACAGGTCACAATGAAGGTATATACCCACCAGCGCGGCATTGGGGTATTAAGCTCCTTAATGCCATCCCATTCATGTCCGGTGGTATCTACACCACTTACATCATCTATTTCTTTTTTTAAATCTGACATGATTATTCCTCATCCAATAGGCTTTTAGCAGCATTGTCGAATTTTTCTTTGTTAGATGGCCAAAGGGCATAGGCTACCGCGATGATGAACATAGTCATCAGAAAAACGGCACCCCAACTTTGTGAAAAGCTTGATATTTCTTGAAATGTCATTTCGCCCTCCTAACGGTTATTTTCTGATTCATCATAGATTGAAAAATCAACGAGTGTGCCAAGCATCTGCAAATATGCGATCAAGGCATCCAATTCAGTGATTTCCCGTGGATTGCCGTCAAAGTCTCTAACCTGCGCGGATGGGTAACGTTCCATGAAGGCATCATAGCCGTCACTATTTTCATCCAACTGCGCTTTCAAGTCTTCTACAGCATTTTCAACCTGCTCATCTGTATAAGGTACACCAATCATCTGATTGGTTTTTATATCCAGACCAATATTCTCATAGGCCAGTTTTGTTTCTGCAAGAAATGGATATCCTGGCATAATTGTCTCAGGTACCACAGAGCTAGGCGCTTTGAGATGCTCTCTGTGCCAGTCATCGGAATATTTATTACCTACCCTTGCCAGATCAGGACCGTTTCTTTTTGATCCCCATAGGAATGGGTGATCGTACATACTTTCAGCAGCCAGTGAATAGTGACCGTAGCGTTCCACTTCATCTCTGGTCGAACGGATCATTTGTGAGTGGCAAGTATAACAGCCTTCACGGATATATATGTTCCGACCGGCCAGCTCAAGCGGGGTATAAGGACGAACGCCTTCCACTTTTTCAATCGTATTTTCCAGATAGAATAATGGAACAATTTCCACCAGACCACCAATTGACACCATAATGAGAATTCCAACAAGTAAAAGGATGGAATTTTTTTCGAAAACAGCATGTTTATTTAATAATTTCATCACTTTTACTCCTATTCACCGAGGGCTTGCGCGGCAATTGCTTTGGAAATATTTTCCGGAGATTGTTCGCCGGCAGTATGTCCAAGGATAGTGCGCCATAGATTATAAACCATCACCAGGCTTCCAACGATGAACAACAGACCACCTATGGCACGAATTATATAATAAGGCTGCATTGCAGCTACTGTCTCTACGAATGAGTATTCAAGGAAACCAAGATCAGTATAGGCTCTCCACATTAGCCCCTGCATAATCCCGGAAACCCACATTGCGCAGATGTAAAGAAGTATGCCAACAGTAGATACCCAGAAATGGATGTTGACCAGTTTCAGGGAATAAAGGCCTTTGCGACCCCATAACCATGGTGTAAGACAATAAAGGGCACCAAAGCTTACATAGGCAACCCAGCCAAGTGCTCCTGAATGTACGTGGCCAATTGTCCAGTCAGTATAGTGACTGAGACCATTTACGGCCTTGATTGACATCAAAGGCCCTTCAAATGTACTCATGCCGTAGAAAGCAACAGACACAACAAGCATTTTCAGTACTGGATCGGTTCTGAGTTTATCCCATGCCCCTGATAAAGTCATGAGACCATTGATCATACCACCCCATGAAGGCATCCATAACATAACTGAAAAAGTCATGCCCAGAGTCTGTGCCCAGTCAGGAAGTGCTGTATAATGAAGGTGGTGAGGACCAGCCCATATATAAAGGAATATCAATGACCAGAAATGCACAATTGAAAGTCTGTATGAATAAATTGGCCGTTCGGCACGTTTCGGTACAAAATAATACATTATCGCAAGGAAACCGGCTGTCAGGAAAAAACCCACGGCATTATGCCCATACCACCATTGGGTAAGGGCATCCTGAACGCCAGCAAATAAAGTATAACTTTTGGGCTCAACCAATGAAATTGGTAGAGTTGCGTTATTTACCAGATGCAACATTGCAATGGTAACTATGAATGCCAGATAAAACCAGTTAGCAACATATATATGAGGCTCTTTCCTTCGCCAAATAGTACCAAGAAAAACGAGCAGATAGACAACCCATACTATTGTAAGCCATAAATCCACATACCATTCGGGCTCGGCATATTCTTTTGATTGTGTTATGCCGAGAAGATATCCTGTAGCGGCCAGTACAATAAAAAGTTGATATCCCCAAAATACAAACCATGGAGCAATTTCACCGGCAAGCCGGGCTTTACAAGTTCTTTGTACTACATAAAAGGAAGTTGCAATTAGCACGTTTCCGCCAAATGCAAAAATCACAGCGGATGTATGAAGAGGACGTAACCTGCCGAAATTTGTCCATGGCATGTCCATATTCAAAACGGGAAATGCAAGTTCCCATGCAAGTACATCGCCGACTATAAAACCTGCCAGCCCCCAAAAACATGAAGCTATTACCCCATATTTGACAATAGTGTTATTATAGTAAACACCAGACGGCGATGGCTTATGGTTTGAATCATTAATACGTCCGCCCAAATTAAACAGGGCAACAATACCAGCAAAAAATGTGGCAATTAAAATGAACGCATGAAATTGCATTGCAGCAGATGAAGTTTTTCCGGCGATTAGAAGTGCTAGAATTATGCCAACCGCCAAGCAAATTGTCGTTATAGACTGAGAAAGTCTGCTCACGACTGGTGGATTATTCTGATAGGTCATTTTTAAACCCGTTTCTAAGATTAAATATTGTATTAAAGAGATATAATAATCTCTCCCCTCCATGATCCCATGAAAATGGAATATTACCTGAGTAGGCTTTTCATGGTATCAATTCATTGACTTAAGTCAAATATACATGAATGGTTTATTCAAAACTAATAGAAAAAGCCTGTCTGAAGGAATTAACTGTGTAGGAGATTTCATAATATTTAAAATTGTAGTTTTTTATTTACGCGGTTTTTACTCTTTATATATATGTTAAAATCTTGTTGGACATTTAATTGATTAGTTTAGGCAATAAGTAACATGTTCGTTAAGGAGTAAAAGTATGATTAATAGTGAAAGTAATATGAGTAAGTTTCCTATAAAAGGCGATTTTGAGTATAAACAAGAGTTGGCACAACAGTTAATCAAACGGTTTGGAGTTGCAGCAGCCAGGCAAACTTGTATCCAGAATAAATGGGATGAGGTATTGCGTGCTGTGAATATGGTCAGGGCTCATTCCTGAGTGAATTAGTCTCATTAAAATATAACTTAATGTTGATTAAATAAGATCAGCATTAAGTTTCAATTATTTTTTAATTTATCTTCCAAACTTTGCAAAGGATTATAAACAAGGCGTGTTGCCCGAATCTATTTTCTTTAAAATATCGTAAACTGGGGGCTCAATCATTGATATTTTAAGCGTGATGATCACATTTTTGTCACTTTTTTGTGATAATTATGTTATATTATTTCCTTAATGATATAATATAATTTATAAATTTAATATTATATAACTATCCATAAATAAAGAATTTTTATTTAAATCCATTTAATAATTCATCGTTATTTAATAACTTAAACTTACTGCGTTGATGTTTTTTTTTGTGTTTGTAACGAAGGAAGTCTTGAAATTGAAATGTGTTTTAGATAGTGTTTGCGCAGTCCGAGGTATTTGCTCCGAAAGGGCATGTGACTGCGTATTTATTTAAGTCGATAAAAATAATCAAAACGATAAAATAAATATTAGCTCTGGTTTTAAAATATAATTCACATTATGATTAAAAAACCGTAAAGATTTTTAAGTAGAATTACTAAAGGGAATGAGTAAGTGATGGGGATAGAGGAAATAGGTAGGGGCAATTCTAGTGTCCGCAACCAAATTAATCTTGAACAATTGTTTGTTCACTCACTTTGTATATTAAATAACGCCACATTTAGTGGATCAACCATAACAACTCAAAAAAAGCTGTAGGAAGACGCATGATTAAGCATCGAGTAAGAACGATTGTTCTTTCCGCCGTTGTTGCAGCAGGGTCCATATCGATGGGTACCTCTGCGATGGCGCAAACTGCATTAAGCGATGTTCTTGATGAAGGAATGTCCGCTAACAAAATTGCTCAAGAATCGCAAGCGCGAGTCAATGCAATTGTTGACGATACTGATAAGATTGTAACAGAATATAAAACCGTACTAAAAACAGTTGACGGTCTTAAAGTATATAATGCTCAAATGGAAAGGTCCATTGAACGCCAAATGCAGGCAATGGAAGAATTAAGAGCTAACATTAAAAACGTGACAAATATTAAGCGTCAGGTGGAGCCACTTCTGGATAGAATGGTAGATGGACTGGAAGATTTTATTAATAATGACATTCCTTTCCAGTTAGAAACACGCCTGAAAGGTCTTGGGCGTGTTAAAGATCTGATGACTGACCCTAACGTTGATGCCTCCGAAAGATTTCGCAGTGTGTTCGAACTTTATCAGATCGAAAGTGACTATGGTCGCGTTTTCCAGGGTTATAAGCAAAATATGGTTGTGGAAGGCAACGAAAGAACAGTGGATATGGTCATGGTTGGTCGTGTCGCGCTTCTATATCAAACAACAGACGGTTTGATTTCTGGTGCCTATAACAAAGCGACAAAAGAATTTGAAATTGTCGACCCAGCGACTTACAGAAAATCAATTAGGCAAGCGATCCGCATTGTTAACGGACAAGCGGCGCCGGATGATCTACTTATATTACCAATTCCTGCACCGGAGAAAGCACAATGAGGAAATTAATTTCGATTGCTATCGTCTTAGCATTTAGCGGTATTGCATCATTTGCAAACGCACAAGAGGCGAGAAATCTTGATGAGCTTCTTGAACTTGTTCGCCAAGGTAAGGTTAATGAAACTCAGGAATATCGTCAGCGTGAAGCTGAGTTTAGAGCTGCAAAAGACAGACAGGCTGCCCTTCTCTCACAAGCAGAAGCTGAGCAACGTGCTGAAGAACGCCGCTCTGATACACTGGAAGCACAATTTAACAGCAATGACGAACAACTGACTAGCCTTCAGCAAGACTTTACCAATGAGCTAGGTGCTCTTAAGGAAGTTCTTGGTGTACTTCAGTTGGTGGCAGGTGATACACGTTCCACTCTGGAAACTTCACTCACCTCAACACAATTTGAAGGACGTGAAGAATTTATTACTACACTGATTGAAAAAACTTCTTCTGGTACTCAACTTCCAAGTATTGAAGAGATTGAACGTCTTTGGTACGAAGTCCAGCGTGAAATGACAGAGCAAGGCCGTGTGGTTACTTTTGATCGCCCTGTTAAATTACCTGATGGATCAGAAGTGGTTGAGCCAGTAACACGCGTTGGTGTATTTAACATTTCTTCAGATGGTAAGTACCTCAGATATTCACAAGGTCTTGTTTCCGAACTTGACCGTCAGCCAGAGCCACGCTTTACTGAATCAACAACTGCATTACAAAATGCAGCAGCCAATACTATGGCGCCATATGGTGTTGACCCTTCAAGAGGTTCAATTCTTGGTCTTCTCATTCAAAAACCAGATATTTTTGAGCGTGTGAGTCAAGGTGGTACTATTGGTTACCGGATGCTTGTGGTCGGTGGCATTGGTAGGTTGTTCGTACTTGAGCGTTTCATTTATCTAACT
>JACKKT010000017.1 GCA_024236295.1 Kordiimonadaceae bacterium
TGCCCGTCATAATAGCTTACTATTCCAGCCGCTTCCTGACCGCGATGCTGTAATGAATGAAGCCCGAGCACTGTATGAGTTGACGCCTCGGGCGTATCAAAAACGCCAAAAACACCGCATTCATCATGGAACTTGTCATCTTCAGTAAATGGAGTCGTGGTAAGGGGTGAGGGTGAAAAATTCGAGGAATTTATATGATCCGTCATTAATCCAACTCATTAGGGGTCTATATGCACTTCTATATATTGTGGTTTGGCTTTTTTGTGAACCTTTTTTTACGATTTTGTACCTTCGCGGATCAAATTATCCATTTCTTCTCTGGTTTTATCGTCATATTGGGTTTCACTGTCCTTTTTTTTATCACTGGAGGGGAAGGATGGTGCCACATTTTTTAGAATGCCGAACCATTCTGTGCCAAAGCGACCTTCTTCAAATAATGGTTCATCCTTGTATGGGTTCATGGAATTAAGCATGCTGGCTCCATATTCAATCAGAGGCCTTGATTTGGCTTCCATAAACATTTCAGGATATTCGTCGGCTGAGAAAAAGGGGGTGGTCAGCAGGTAAGCAAAGCTGATCAGCAACATTCCGCGTGCCATACCAAAAAGGATGCCGAGACCACGATCTAGCGCACCAATATGGCTTTCCTTAATGGTTCTGCCTATGACCCCGCCAATATACTTAAAAATAATCAGGCTGAGTATGCCCAGGATTGCATAGGTAATCATACTGGCCATAAAATCTGGTTGTACGAAATTTACAATATGAGGATAAAGGATCGGGTGGCCCTGAAGGGTAACGAAAAGCGCCAATACCCATGCGACCAGACTAAGGGCTTCTGTTGTGAAACCCCTGGTAATGGCAATTAAAACGGACGCGCCGATAATCAGCAGGACTATAATATCAATTGCGTTAATGGCTTTATCCTTCCATAAAGAAAATATTATTCCAGATTTGGGGCGATAATATCAACAAGTTTTATCAGTTGATTGAGTTCCGCTGTTTTCATTTTTGCATTTTTATATTTCATTTTTGACGGAATAAAGGCCTGTGTGAAGCCGAGCTTTTCAGCTTCCTTAAGGCGTGCCTCCGCTTGCCCGACTGGTCTGATTTCCCCTGAAAGGGCAATTTCCCCGAAAATAATGGTTTCCCCGGCTATTGGGTCCCCGGAAAGGGAGGATATCAGCGCCGCTGCCACGGCAAGATCGGCAGCAGGTTCGGATATTTTAAGCCCACCGGCAACATTAAGATAAATATCATAGGCCCCCAGTCCAAGTCCGCAGCGTGCATCAAGCACGGCGATCACCATGGCAAGGCGGGCACTGTCCCAACCGACAACGGCCCGTCGCGGCGTGCCAAGCGAGGAAGGTGCGACCAAAGCCTGAATTTCAACCAGCATTGGTCTTGATCCTTCCATCCCGGCAAAGACCGCTGAGCCGATAACATCCCCGTCACGATCCCCAAGAAAAAGGGCAGACGGGTTTGGAACTTCCCTTAGTCCAAGATCGGACATTTCAAAGACACCGATTTCATCGGTGCCGCCGAACCGATTTTTTACCGCCCTGAGTATCCTGAACTGATGCCCACGATCCCCTTCGAAATAAAGCACCGTATCAACCATATGTTCAAGCACCCGTGGCCCGGCAATCTGACCGTCTTTCGTGACATGACCGACCAGCAGCACGCATACATTTCTTTTTTTGGCAAAACGGATCAGTTCCTGTGCGCTGGTTCTGACCTGTGCGACGGTGCCTGGCGCGCTTTCAATTGTGTCGGCATACATGGTCTGGATGCTGTCAATGACCACTACATCTGGGCATTTTCCCTTGCTTAAGGTGGCAAGAATATCCCTTAGATTGGTTTCAGAGGCGAGTGAAACCGGGCTATCCGCCAGATCAAGTCTTTCAGCACGCATTCGGACCTGCGCGACCGATTCTTCACCCGAAATATAAACCGTGCTGATCCCGTTACGGGCCAGGTTGCTGACCGCCTGCAAAAGCAATGTTGATTTGCCGATGCCTGGATCGCCGCCAATCAGTATGGCCGAGCCGGGAACCAGCCCTCCACCAGTGACCCGGTCAAATTCACCAATTTTTGATCCCATTCTGGGCAGGGGTTCATCTTCCCCTTTTAACGATGAAAGTTCAATAATTGTACCCTTGGCAGAAGCCGATTTGCCAAGGCCGGTTGGCATATTTTCTGATGCTTCCTCGCTCAGGCTGTTCCATTCGCCGCAGGCTTCACACTGGCCCATCCATTTGCCATATGTGGTGCCGCAACTGTTACAGACATATATGCGTTTCTGCTTTGCCATTATCCTTTAAGGATTTCCATTTTAATCGGACCTTCAGCCTTGCCGTTAATAAACTGGTCAATATAGTCACTGCCACTATGGTCAATTTTATTTTTAGGCCCGGTCCAGATGATATTACCATGATAAATCATAGCCACATTATCCGCTATTTTTCTCACACTCGACATATCATGGGTAATAGTAACGGCAGTTGCCCCCACATCCTTCACGCATTCGACGATCAGTTCATTGATAACATCGGACATAATTGGGTCGAGCCCGGTGGTCGGTTCATCAAAAAAGATGATATCGGGATTGGCGGCAATAGCACGGGCAAGGCCAACACGCTTTTGCATTCCTCCTGAAAGTTCGGCCGGACTTAAGCTTCCGACATCAGGGCTAAGGCCGACACGGCGCAATTTTTCAATGGCAATTTCCTTGGCATCAGTACGGTTATAGAGCCGTTGTGCAAGCAGTCCGAAAGCTACATTCTCCCAGACGGGGAGACTGTCAAACAGGGCAGCACCCTGAAAAAGCATGCCAAATTTGGTCAGGATTTCCCTGCGGTCAGAATTTGAAATGCCGATCATTTCCTGTCCGTCGATTTTAATGCTGCCGCCATCAGCGATAAGCAGCCCAAGAATACATTTAAGGGTTACTGATTTGCCGGAACCGGAACCGCCAATGATTACCATGCTTTCACCGGGCATGACTTCTAGATCAACGCTGTCCAGAACGACTTTGGGACCGAATGTTTTACGAAGGCCTTTCAGGCTTATTTTAGGAACCATATCTGTCATGACGAAAAGAACATCTCCGTTACAACATAGTTAGAAAGCAGGATCATAATGCAGGCGGAAACAACAGCATTTGTTGTTGAAATGCCAACACCCTGTGCACCGCCGCGGGTGTTAAAGCCATGATAACAGCCCATTAGCGCGATGAAAAACCCAAAGACAGTGGCTTTGGTGAGTGATGCCATAACGTCAATGGTTTCCAGAAAATCAATGGTTGATTTCATATAATTTCCACTGTTAAAGCCAAGCTTGCTTGTGGCCAGAAGATAACCGCCCAGTACACCGATGGTATCAGCAACCACTACCAGCATCAGAGGCATCATGATCAGGGTTGCCAGAATACGCGGGGCAATCAGATATTTAAAAGGATCTGTCGAAAGCGTAACAAGCGCATCAATCTGTTCAGTAACCCTCATGGTTCCGAGCTCCGCCGCCATTGAGGCACTGACCCGTCCGGCAACAATTAGCCCGCAGAGGGTGGGGCCCAGCTCACGGACGATACCGATGACCACAATAGTCGGCAATGTGCTTTCTGCGTTAAAGCGGGAACTTCCTTCATAAATATTTACGGCAAGGGCCGCACCTGTAAATAATGTCGTCAGGCCGACAACTGGCAGCGAATAATAGCCAATATTGATCATCTGCCGGAAAAGTTCACGCGGATAATAAGGTGGGGTCAGCATGTGGGTAATGCCACTGACAGCAAATAGGCCAATCTTTCCTGCAGCCTGTAAAAAGGAGATAGCAACCCGTCCGATAACGGCCAAAAAATTCATTAAGTTTCCGCCCCTAATTTATTGTTTTTATCATACCGTCTCCGGTATCTGTGGCCAATGCCGGTCAAAAGTTCATATTGTCCTAAAGTAGACACTTCGCTCGCCATTTCAAGTGTTATATTTGGCCCGAGAATTTCGGCAAAGTCGGATACCTTAACTTTATCAAATTCGGGGGCAGAAATATTAACAGCAATCATGTCCATCGACACTTTGCCGATCACCGGTGCCAGATGACCATGAATGCTGACATGGCTTTTACGGTCGCTAACTTTTAATGTGCCATCGGCATAACCCACATTCATCAGTGCAACTCTTGCGGGTTCCTCCGCTGTCCAGGTTGCATTATAGCCCACCGACATTCCAGGAAGAACGTCCCTGATCTGCAAAATTCTAGCCTTGATTTCAAAAGTGGGTTTAAGGCCCACGGGAAGGGGCTTAAGCCCCGGATTACCGCCATAAAGCATAATGCCCGGCCGAACCAGGTCAAAATGATACTCATGCCCAAGATATATACCGCCGGAGTTTGCAAGGCTCGCTGGCACTTCACCTAGAGCCTCAATTATTTTTCTGAATTTCCCCAACTGAATTTTGTTGGTCTGGTGATCCTGTTCTTCTGATCTGATGAGATGACTTATAATCAGTTCAAGGTTAAGATTATGACGGGAATTTAAAAATTTATCAGCCTCATGTTCACTTAAGCCAAGCCGGTTTATGCCTGTATCAAAATGCATGGCGCAAGGCTCCGGGCTTCCCGACCACAATAAGACCTGCGACAGATCATTCAGGATCGGACGGATATTATATTCTTTATAGGTTTCTATCTGGTCGCTGAACAGTCCGTTAAAAACATAAATAACCGCATTGGGCAGGGCGGTCCTTAAATTGACAGCTTCAACCAGATTGGCGACAAAAAAAGTTGTGCATCTGGTATTATGGAATATTGCCGGTGCGACTTCCGTCATGCCAAGGCCGTAGGCATTTGCTTTTACCACAGCAGCACAAACCGCAGTTTTGGCTTGTCCAGCAAGAGTTTCATAATTGTTGATGATTGCACCAAGGTCAACATTAAGCAAAGCTGACGAATTATTCAGTGCCTTTTCCACGCTCATATTTAATGTTTTTCCGCGTGATATTCGGGGCTTAGGGGGCGGTCGCTGAATTTGGTGATCTCCGCCTCAAATTGAAGCTCAATGATACCGGTCGGGCCATGACGCTGTTTGCCGATAATGAATTCGGCAAGTCCCAGAAGCTTTTCCCCTTCTTCAAGCCATTGCATATGTTCCGGGGTTCCGGCATCCGGTTCCTGCTGATTATGGTAATATTCGGGTCGGTAAACAAAGGTTACCATATCCGCATCCTGTTCAATGGTACCGGATTCACGAAGATCAGAAAGCAAAGGGCGCTTATTTTCGCGGCTTTCGATGGTCCTGCTCAGCTGTGAAAGCGCAATGACGGGAATATTAAGTTCTTTGGCCAGTCCTTTTAATCCCCGGGTGATTTCAGAAATTTCCTGTACCCGGTTTTCAATTCCTTTTCCTTTGATCCCGGTTCCTCTAAGTAGCTGAAGATAATCAACAATTACAAGCCCAAGTCCATACTGGCGCTGTAGCCTTCGGGCGCGGGTGCGAAGTGCGCCGATGGTCAGGCCCGGTGTATCATCAATGAAAAGGGGCAGATCTTCAAGTTCAATTGCGACACGGGAAAGCTGATTAAACTGCGTCTGGGTCAGTTTACCCTGACGCATATCCTGGGATGACAATCCGGCCTGTTCTGCCAGAATACGGCTGGCGAGCTGATCCGATGACATCTCGAGAGAGAAGAAACCAACAACGGCCCCCTTGTTCTGGTCATCCGGAAAACCAAGGTCCCGGTCGTGCTTCCATGCCTTGGCCGCATTAAAGGCGATATTGGTTGCAAGGGCCGTTTTTCCCATGGCCGGGCGCCCGGCGATGATCAGCAAATCCGATTTATGAAGGCCGCCGATTTTACGGTTAATACTTTCAAAACCGGTGGTGACACCGGCGAGGTCGCCTTTTCGCTGAAGTGCATTACCAATGACATTGACCGCGGCAATGGCCGAATCCCTGAAATTTTTAAATCCGCCGTCAGTCGTGCCATTTTCCGCCATTGAATAGAGCTGCTTTTCGGCTTCTTCGATCTGCTCTTTTGAGGTTTCCTCAACCTGAAATGAATAGGCTTTATTGACGATTTCCGTGCCCAGATCAATAAGGTTCCTCCGGATGGCAAGATCATAAATCAGCAATCCATAATCAAGGGCATTAATGATTGTAATGGCGGAGGCGGCCAGTTTGGAAAGATATATTCCGCCGCCTACGTCCGCGAGCATATGATCTTTTTCGAAAAAAGGCTTTAATGTAACCGGTGTGACCAGCTGACCTTTCTCAATCATGGTCTGACAGGCCTGATAGATTTTTTTGTGAGCGCCATTGGCAAAATGCTCGGGCTTTAAAAAATCCTGTACTTTTTCCAGCACGTCATTATTCACTAGAATAGCCCCGAGCAGAGCCTGTTCAGCTTCAAGGTTATGGGGAATTTCCTTATAGGAAATATCCTCATTCTCTTCTGATTCTGAACGATCATTATCCTGAATGATCGGAATTTCGGAATAGTCTGACATTAATTTGCTCGAAAATTTTGTTCAGGCAGCAGTATATTTCTAATGCTACGCTGATTGCAACTAAACAATTTTATTTCCGCGTCAGGTAATCACTTTGATTTGTTAGTTTGACCACCTTGCCATTATCATCCCTTAAGAATGTTGTAACATCGGCTTCGCCGCCATCGTCGCGCAGAGCAATAAAATTATCGCCTTCCAGATGTCTGTATCTGGTGATGGAATCTAGAGGGTAACCGGATTTAAGCGGGAAGGAAATAAGCTCATCCCCCCATTGCATGATGTATAGTTCATCTGCCCATGGCTGCTGATCGTAGCTGCCTTCATATTCTGAAAAGTCCTCAGCCGGTTTTGGATTATTGGCCTTTAACACGGGGCCAAGTATATCCATCATATTATTGACAATCTGCAGCGGTGGGGTTGATGAATGGGTATTCATCAGGGCGACAGCCCCGATTTTCTGTTTTGGTTCAATCATGGTTTGTGATGTATGTCCGGCATATACGCCGCCATGCCCGATATAGGATATTCCATTGCGGTATATTGTTCTAAATCCATAGCCCACATCCATATTTTCAGCGGCATGGACCGCATGGGGCCGCATCATTTCACGTAAACTGTTCTGGTTCAGGACTTTATCCCCCGCCCCATTATATGTTCTGATCTGCCACATCAGGAATTTTGCCAGATCGTTTGCGCTTGAGGATACCCCGGCCGCAGAAGTTGTCGCCTTGGCGTCGATGAAGGGAACTTCCATACGTTGTCTTTTGCGGTCAAGTGCCCCGTAACCGATAGCCAGATCATTACCATGCTTTTTGGGGTCAATATTGGTATAGGTGTTGTTCAGGCCCATTGGTTTTATGATGTGATCATGAACATATTTTTCATAGCTCATACCGGAGGCATTTTCGACAACCTGACCCAGCAGCATAAAGCCAAGATTGGAATATTGGTAATGTTCCCAGGCGCGGTAAAGTGTTTCAAGATTTTCGGTACCCTTTTTAAGCTGCTCAAGATCGGGAAACGGATAGCCATCCCGATAGGACCAGTAACCCAGGTTTGGTTCATAAGGCAGGCCGCTAGAATGAGTAAGAAGACTTTCAATGCTGATAACATCTGAAAGCGGGTATTTCTGTTTTATAGTTAGCCAGGGAATATATTTTTTTGCCGGATCTCTTAAATCCAGTTTTCCCGCATCCCTTAACTGCATAATTGCGAGGCTGGTAAACAGTTTGGAATTGGATGCAATACGGTAAAGTGTATCCGGTGTGGCCTCCAGTCTGGTGTGGGGATTGGCATATCCGAATGATTTGGCATAGATGATTTTCTGATCATCTATAAATGAAACGGAAACGCTCGGCCAATCATTATAATCACGCTGTGCTTCAAGCCAAACACTTACCAGATGCTCAGCTTGTTCTATCGTCTGGGCGGATGCCGGTGGCGCATTATAACCAAAACAAATTAGCAAATATAAAAGAATTTTTTTCATATGACAGTCCCCTGTATTTTGCTTTAACTTAATGGAGTGTCAGACTATCGGCAACAAAAAAGGCGGGTATAAAACCCGCCTTTTTCAGAATTATTTTTCGAAAAGCTTATTCTGCTTTTTCTTCTTCTGCGTCATTTGCTGTTTCAGCTTCTTCTGCTACTTCTTCTTCCTCAGCGTCAGCATTGACTGCGGCTTCAGCATCTTCTTCTTTTTCGAAGTAATCTTCTACTGCAAATTCTTCTTCTTTAAGATCTGCGGAAACGTCACCGCCGGCCGCCTGAATTTCAGCTTCAGCAGCTGAACGGGCAACATTCACAGTAACATTTACTTCGACTTCAGCGTGAAGGCGAAGGGCAATATCATAAAGGCCGAGAGTTTTAAGAGCCCGGTTAAGAATAACCTGGCTTTTATCAACTTTGTAACCGGCTTCTTCAAGTTCGACAGCAATGTCACGCGCTGAAACAGACCCAAAAAGCTGTCCGCTTTCACCGGCCTGACGGATCAGAACAACAGAAACTTTATCCATTTTAGCAGCAATTGCTTCGGCTTCAGATTTTGCCTTAAGGTTATTGGCTTCGATTTCTTTGCGCTGTGCTTCAAAATGAGCAATATTGGCTTTGGTTGCACGAAGTGCTTTCTTTTGTGGTAAAAGAAAGTTGCGGGCATAGCCGTTTTTCACTTTTACTACATCACCGATTTGACCAAGATTAGTTACGCGCTCAAGTAGGATAATATCCATAATGGTTCTCCTTATTGATTTACGTATGAAATAAGAGCCAGGTTACGGGCGCGTTTAATGGCTTTGGCAAGTTCGCGCTGCTTTTTGGCTGATACGGCAGTAATGCGGCTTGGCACGATTTTTCCACGCTCGGAAATGTAACGCGTAAGCAGACGAACATCCTTATAGTCAATTTTCTGGGCGTGTGAACCTGAAAACGGGCAGGTTTTACGACGACGGAAAAAAGGACGGCGTGCGCCGCCTTGTGATGATTGGCGATCGTTACTCATTATTCTTCCTCCTCCGAATAATCGTCATTTGATGAGAAATCGTCACGAGAACGACTGTCACGGTCTTTTGAACGAAGAACGACACTTTCACCGTCTTCAAATTCATCAACACGGATAGTCATATAACGGATGACATCTTCATGAAGACGGGCATTACGCTCAAGTTCAGCAATAGCGGCATGTGGCGCATCAATGTTCAGGTGAACATAATGGCCTTTTTTGTATTTTTTAATCCGGTAAGCAAGAGTACGAAGACCCCAAGACTCAGTCTTGGCAATTTTTCCGCCATTATCGGTCACGATTTTGGCAAACTGGTCTGTTATCGCATCAACCTGTTGAGGTTGGATATCCTGCCTAGCGATATATGTATATTCATATAAAGACATTTAGCAATTTCCTTTTGTTTTTTACATCGGGGTGGCAACGAATATCAAATAGCCACATTACTTTATTAACCGATTATCCGCATGAAATTCACGGGAAGGGCGCAATATACATGAAACCTAAGGTAACGCAAGGGGTTTATGGGTATTTTTTTGTTTTTTTAAATAATATAAACGCTAACTTTTCTTGACAGACAAGGGCTATTTGATAAGAGTTTATAAATACAGGATAAAAAATAAGGACATATTTCATATGACAAGAGCATTTGTTTTTCCCGGTCAGGGAAGCCAAGCCGTTGGAATGGGGAAGGATTTGGCGGCAAGCTCAACGCATGCCCGTGCAGTGTTTGAAGAAGTGGATGATGCACTAGGACAGAATTTATCAGCCCTTATGTTTGAAGGTCCTATTGAGGATCTTACCCTCACCTATAATGCTCAACCGGCATTAATGGCATCCAGCATAGCGGTGGTTCGGGTGATGGAAAATGAGTTTGGATTAAAAATCACCAATTTGGCATCCTATGTTGCCGGTCATTCGCTTGGTGAATATTCCGCACATGCGGCAGTCGGAACAATAAGTCTCTCTGATACTGCAAAACTTTTAAAACTTCGCGGCGAAGCCATGCAGCGTGCTGTTCCGGTTGGGGTCGGGGCCATGGCAGCCGTTATGGGGGCTGAATTTGCCGATATTGAGGCAATAGCCGTAGAAGCATCTCAGGGACAGGTGTGTACAGCAGCAAATGACAATGCCGACGGTCAGGTCGTGATCAGCGGGCATAAGGAAGCGGTTGAACGAGCCATGGAAATTGCAAAGGAACGAGGCATCAAAAGGGCAGTTTTATTACCCGTAAGTGCACCGTTCCATTGTCCGCTGATGCAACCGGCTGCTGATGAAATGGCTTTAGCCCTTAATGCAACGACGTTTAATGCTCCTTCGATACCCGTTATAACCAATGTAAGTGCCAAGGCGCAGAATGATCCTGAAATTTTACGGGAACAGCTGATTGATCAGATTACCGGGCGCGTTCGCTGGCGGGAAAGTGTTCTTGAAATGGGGTCGCTCGGCGTTAGTGAAATAGTTGAACTTGGAACAGGAAAAGTGTTAAGTGGGCTGGTAAGGCGGATCAATAAGGATATTTCTGCATCCAGTCTACAGACGCTTGAAGATATAGAAGCGTTCGCAAAAGAAATAAAATAACTGGAGAAATTTATAAATGTTTGATTTAACAGGAAAATGTGCGCTTATTACCGGTGCTTCAGGCGGACTTGGCAGCGCCATTGCCAGAACATTGCATGCGGCTGGTGCAAAAGTTGCGCTTTCCGGAACACGTGAAGAACCGTTAAAAACGTTGGCCGCCGAACTTGGTGAAAGGGCATATGTTGTGCCGGCAAATTTATCTGACCCGGAGAGTGTCGCAGCATTACCAGGCGCAGCAACAGCGGCAATGGGGGCAATCGACATTCTTGTTAATAATGCCGGCATTACCCGCGATAATATTTCAATGCGACTTAAGGATTCCGATTGGGATGATGTGATGCAGGTCAATTTGAAAGCAGCCTTTAACCTTACCCAGGGTGTCATGCGGGGTATGATGAAAAAAAGGGCCGGGCGCATTATCAATATAACATCCATCGTCGGCGTGACTGGTAATCCGGGACAAGTCAATTATGCTGCCTCTAAAGCGGGAATGATTGGTATGTCAAAAAGTTTTGCCCATGAACTGGCCTCAAGAAATATTACCGTAAACTGTATTGCGCCGGGCTTTATTGAAAGCCCGATGACTGATGAATTAAGTGATGACCAAAAATCTTCGCTGCTTGCAAATGTACCGGCAGGTCGTTTGGGAAGGGCAGATGAGGTTGCTGCGGGGGTTTTGTACCTTGCCAGTGACGAAGCAGACTATGTCACCGGACAGACTTTGCATATAAATGGTGGCATGGCGATGATTTAGGGCTTTGCATTTCACGATTAATTGTGTTAGGAAGCCCCAAACTCTCGTTTTAGAGATATAATGAATGTTTAACTCAGGCTTTAATGAAAGTCTTTAATTTAAGGAATATGAAATGAGCAATGTAGCTGAACGCGTTAAAAATATCGTTGTTGAACACCTTGGTGTTGATGAAGATAAAGTTACAGATTCTGCAAGCTTTATTGACGATCTTGGCGCAGATAGCCTTGATACTGTTGAACTGGTAATGGCATTTGAGGAAGAGTTCGGATGCGAAATTCCTGATGATGCTGCAGAAAAAATTCTTACTGTTCAAGACGCTATTAACTTCATTGAAGCCAATGGCTAATTCCAGAGCATTGCTCTGAATTTATTGAGACCGCGAATCATGTTATCTATTTATTTGGATAAAATGATGCTCGCGGTCTTGTTATGTCTGCCGTTTTTAGGTAGCATCAAATTCCATAAGTAAACAAAAAAAGGGTTAGCGAATGAGACGAGTTGTTGTAACCGGATTGGGGCTGGTGACGCCGTTGGCGACTGGAGTAGAGGAAACCTGGAAACGTCTTATTGCCGGAGAAAGCGGCGCGGGGCCAATTACCAGATTCGATTCAGAAGGGCTTACAGCACAAGTGGCCTGTGAAGTCCCGCTCGGTGATGGAACAAACGGAACATTTAATGCCGATGACTGGATGGATCCAAAAAACCGTAAACGGGTTGATGATTTTATTCTGTACGGCATGGCAGCAGCTGATATGGCTTTTGCTGATAGTGGCTATAAAGCCGAAACCATGGAACAAAAATGGCGTACCGGAGCATTAATTGGTTCCGGTATTGGCGGACTTCCTGGAATTCAGGATGAGAGCATAAATATGTTTGAGCGCGGTGTGCGCCGTGTTAGCCCGCATTTTATACCACGTTGTCTTATAAATCTGGTGTCTGGTAACGTCTCAATTAAACATGGTCTGATGGGACCAAACCATGCCGTGGTGACGGCATGTGCAACCGGAACACACGCCATTGGCGATGCAGCCCGTCTTATTGCATTTGATGATGCTGATGTCATGATTGCCGGTGGTGCAGAAGCGGCCATCTGCCGGGTTGGCGTAGCGGGGTTTAATCAGGCACGTGCCTTAAGCACCCATTTCAATGATACACCGACCAAAGCTTCAAGACCTTATGATAAGGACCGCGATGGATTTGTGATCGGTGAGGGTGCCGGAATGGTGATTTTGGAAGAATATGAGCATGCCAAAGCACGCGGTGCCAAAATTTACGGTGAGGTTGTTGGCTATGGCTTAAGTGGAGATGCGTACCATGTGACAGCCCCGTCGCCGGATGGCAGCGGTGGTTATCGCGCAATGGAAGCTGCGTTTAAACGCGCACAGATGGACCCGTCGGAAATAGGTTATGTCAATGCGCATGGAACGTCTACACCACTGGGTGATGAAATTGAATTTTCGGCTGTTAAGCGCCTGTTTGGCGATGCGGCATCATCCATTGCCATGTCATCGACAAAGTCGGCCATTGGACATTTGCTTGGGGCTGCCGGCGCGGTTGAGGCCGTTTTCAGTATTCTTGCTATGAACCGCGGTGAAATTCCACCGACACTGAATTTGGATAACCCATCAGAAGGTATTGAAGGCATCAATCTGGTTCCTCATGAAGCGCAGCAAAAATCAGGGATCAAAGCTGTGCTGTCAAACAGCTTTGGATTTGGCGGAACAAACGCTTCAGTAATTATTAAGGCGGTCTAGCACCCTGATGCAGGGGTTTAGAAAATATATTATACTTTTAATCGTTGGCAGCGTTGCATTTGCAGCGCTGTTTTCGTTTCTGACCTATCGTGCCTTTATGTCTCCCAATGGCGTAAAAGCCAATAGTGTGTTTCTGGTGCCCCCGGGCCAGGGGCTGATCCGTACTGCCCGACTGCTTAATGAAGCGGGCCTGATATCGAACAAGGATATTTTCAGGGTTGGTGTGATGTTCAAGGGTCAGGAAAGGAATTTGAAAGCTGGGGAATTTTTAATCCCGCCAGGAGTATCCATGAATGACATTATGAATATTCTGGTCAAGGGCGAGGTCATTCAGCACCAGCTCACCATAGTAGAAGGGTGGACCAGCTGGCAGATTGAACAGTATTTAAACAGTCTTGATAATCTTGTGGACCCGATTGAAGCCCCACCAATAGAGGGCAGTATATTACCGGAAAGCTATCATTATACCTATGGCACCAGCCGGTTTGACCTGCTTTCAAGAATGCAGGATCAGCAACTTTTATTGCTTGACCAGCTATGGGATAATCGGGATCCAAATCTTCCTTTTACAAGTGTTGAAGAAGTTATCATCCTTGCTTCAATAGTGGAGAAGGAAACAGGTGTGGCAGGGGAGAGAAGCCATATAGCAGGCGTATTCATAAACCGGCTTAATCGCAACATGCGGCTTCAATCTGACCCGACTATAATTTATGGCATTGATCCAAAAGGTTTTCTGGATCGGGGTTTGAGAAAAAGTGAAATTGAAAATAAGGACAATCCTTATAACACTTATCAGATTGATGGTCTGCCGCCGACGCCTATCTGCCATCCGGGAAGGGCGGCGATTGAGGCGGTTCTTCATCCAATGCAGACTGATGATATTTATTTTGTGGCAGATGGCACCGGCGGCCACGTTTTTTCCAAAACACTCGAAGAGCATCAAAAAAACGTGACCAGATGGCGCCAGATCGAAAGTAGCCGGAAATAATTATTCTGCGGCTGTGGCCAAAATATCTTCTTCCTGGTCCGATCCTTCATTAAGGTCTTCAAAAAGATAAGTTGAAAGATACCGCTCCCCCGTATCCGGGAGAAGAGCGAGAATAGATACTTTGCCTTCCGCTTTTATTGCCGTATTAAGGGCGGCGGCAACTGCGCCCCCGGCTGAAAGTCCAACAAATATACCTTCTTCGGCAGCCAGACGTAATGCCATATTTTTTGCTTCTTCATCAGTTACCGGTTCAATAATATCAATAACATCCGGGTTTAGGATATCAGGCATAAAATTTGGGCCGACTCCTTGAATTTTATGAGGGTTCCATTCTTTTCCTTTAAGCAATTGTGAGGGGGAGGGTTCAAAACCAACAATATTGATTTCCGGTCTTTTTTCCTTAATCGCTTCACCAATACCGGTAATGGTACCGCCAGACCCCCAGCCGCAGACGATGAAATCCAGCGGCAGATTTTCAAAATCTTTTAAAATTTCCGGTGCTGTTGTCTCACGGTGGGCACGCGGGTTGGCCGGGTTTTCAAATTGTCGGGTTAAGAACCAGCCATTTTTTTGGGCAAGCTCTTCGGCATGACGGACCATGCCACTGGCTTTTTCGGCTGCTGGTGTAAGTATTACCTTTGCGCCCAGGGCACGCATGATTTTCCGACGTTCAATGGAAAAACTTTCTACCATCGTGGCGACAAACGGGTATCCTTTGGCGGCACAGACCATGGCCAGGGCGATGCCCGTATTTCCGGAAGTGGCTTCAATAACGGTTTGGCCCGGTTTTAAGGCGCCAGAGCGTTCAGCGTCCTCAATAATGGCGCGGGCGAGGCGGTCTTTTACGGATCCACCAGGGTTCATGCTTTCCAGTTTTACATATAGATCAACCCCTTTTGGGGCAATGCGGGTTAATTTAACAATGGGTGTGTTGCCGATTGTTTCTGTTATATTCTGATAAATCATCATGTTTCTCCTAAAATAAATCTGCATTTAAAATTAAGTTTCAACGATCAATGACCGTCATGTTTGCAATTTTACGGAGATGTAGTATTTTTATTAAGTTCATGAAATGTAGTAACTGACTACAAAAAATGTAGTGAAGACGGGGAAATATATTGGCTAAAAATTATGATTACGGCGAAGCCTGTCCGGTTTCAATGGCAACATCCGTTCTTTGTGAGCGCTGGACACTTCAGATCATTCGCGAGATGTTTTTGGGCTCCACCAAATATTCACAGTTTCAGAAATATATGCCGAATATTTCACCAACACTCCTGCAAAACAGATTAAGAACTCTTGAGGATAATGGCATTATCTTCAGGAAAAAGTCAGCAACACAAGGCAGATACGACTATTATTTGACTGCATCGGGAAAAGCTTTGGGACCGCTTCTTACAGAAATGGGAAAATGGGGCATGAGATTTGCCCGTGAAGGGATGACCGAAAAGCAAAATACCGTTTATGGACTGATGCGTGATTTGTCAGGCGCGCTTGATGTGGCATCACTTCCGTCCTGCGATGTTTATATCCAGTTTAATTTTACAGACGTGCCGGAAAATCCTAAGCATTATATTACAGTTCAAAATGGTGTGGTACAGACTTGTAGCCAGAATTTAGGGTTTGATATTGATGTGTATATTACCAGTTCGCTGAGCTCGATGACAAAAATATGGTATGGGGAGCTATCTATCCTGAGAGCGATTGAGGATGAAAAACTGATCGTTATTGGCGATAAAATACTTACTGACAGCCTGTCAAAATGGCTGAAGATCAGTAAATATGCAGATGGTGAACCGAGCTTCATTGCCCCCGAGTGATTTTATCCAAAAATTATTTTTTGGGAAGTTTCCGAAATATCCGCTCAAGCATAAATTCCGGAATAATCCGTCGCACAGCAAAAGTGATCAGGCGCATCTGCCAGGGAAATGTGATATTGGTCTTGTTTTTTTCAAGACCCGTGCGGATGATCTTGGCGGCCTTTTCCGCTTCCATGAAAAATGGCATTTTGAAATTATTCTCATCCGTCATTCTGCTTCTGACAAAGCCCGGACATATGACATTAATTTCAAGTCCGTATTCATAATAATATCCGCGCAGGGCTTCGCCGTAGGCTTTTACAGCAACTTTACTGGTTGAATAGGCTGGTGAGGAGGGCAGACCGCGCATTCCCGCAACAGATGATACAATGGCAATTTGCCCGTGGCGGCGTTTTTTCATAAGCTCTATTGCAGGATGGACCGTATTAAATACACCGCCAACATTGGTTTCAAAAACTGATTCAGTATGAGCAGAGATATCATCATCTGCACCAAAACTGGTTGAAATACCGGCATTGGCAATCACCAGATCAAGGGGGGTGATCCGGTCGCAGTCAGTAATCCACTCATTCATTTTTTGCTTATTGCGGCAGTCAATGATTTCGGCAAAGACTTTGGCTCCTATACGCTTGCAAATCTGAACCGATTCATCAAGCCGTTCCTCGGATTGTCCGCTGATAAAGAGAGTAACGTCTGGTGCCGCATATTCTATGGCCAGTGCCCGCCCGATTCCGGAACTGGCACCGGTAATCATTATGGATTTAGGGTTTTTCAATTCACGACTTCCTGCTATATATTTAAAACCAAAAATAACAATACAGTGCAAAATGACAATATCAAGCATGACTGGGTTTGGCCGCGCGGAAGGCCATTTTGAAAATTACAGCTGGGTCTGGGAAATCAGAAGCGTAAATGGCAAGGGTATTGATATCCGCTATCGCATTCCGCCCGGGCTTGATGATCTGGATCAGTATATCAAATCAACGCTAAAAAATGCACTTTCCCGTGGCAGCCTTAATATTTCATTGCAATTGCAAAAAGATGTTACCAACCCGGACGTAAGAGTAAATGAAGAGGCACTGGACAAACTTGTCACTGTTGCCAAGGCTGCCGCAAAAAAACATGATCTGGCCCTGCCGTCGATCGATCGGCTTTTATCAATCCGTGATATTGTTGAAATTACAGATCTGGAAGAGGATGAAGACTTGCTTGCTGAACGGGATGAGCAGCTCAAGAAGACATTTATTTTAGCCTTGGACGGGCTCAAAACATCACGCCTGCATGAAGGGGAGGCAACATTTAAAATGCTGTCAGCAACCCTTGATGAAATGGAAGTTTTGCTCGGAAAAGCAATCGACATTGCCGCCACCCAACCTGCGGCTCTAAAGGAAAGACTTGATGAAAAAGTCAGTGCATTATTAGAGAATAATCACGGCATTGATCCTGACAGGCTTGCCCAGGAAATTGTCCTGCTGGTCACAAAAGCCGATGTAAAAGAGGAAACGGATCGATTAAACGCTCATATAGAAAACGCAAGAAAACTCTTAAAGGAGCAGGGGGCTGTTGGTCGAAAGCTTGAGTTTTTATCACAGGAATTTAATAGAGAAACCAATACGTTATGCTCTAAATCCTCAGATATAGCTTTAACAAATATTGGACTATCTTTAAAAGCAGCAATAGACCAATTCAGGGAACAGGTGCTCAATGTTGAATAATAAAAATGAAATAAAAAGAAGGGGACTGCTCCTGGTTCTGTCGAGCCCTTCCGGTGCCGGGAAATCGACATTGTCAAAATTGCTTCTCGAAAAAGATGATGAAATATATCTGTCAGTTTCAACAACGACCCGTCCGCCCCGTCCGGGT